>CAYPLP010000014.1:0-1502 GCA_964411635.1 uncultured Gemmatimonadaceae bacterium | reverse complement strand
ACGGGCGGGTGTACGACCCGCAGCTCGGGCGGTTCCTGTCGGCCGATCCGGTGTATGGCGGGGATCTGGCGCAGCCGCAGACGCTCAATCCGTACAGTTATGTGGCGAACAATCCATTGACTGCTACGGATCCGAGCGGGTTGGCGAGCGTAGGGGCATCGGCTGGCTGCGCAGGCAACCCTTTCTGTGGGGATGACAGTTTTGATAATTCGATAATCGTGATTGCGTACGTTGAAGCCGGCCTGAAGATCCCGTTCGAGCCCATCATCTATTACGGTGAGCCACCACCGATGCCGCCGATGCCAGACCTGCCGATCGATGAAGCGCCCTCCGACGGAGAGCCGGGTGAAGAACCGGAACCGGCGCCTGGGCCGGCGAAGGATGGGCCGCAAGGGAAGCCCGGAGATTCATGCCCGCGCACGAATCCCAATGCGGGGACGACGTACCGGTCGAGGGTGAGGGACAGCATGCGCACTACTGACACTGCGTTGTCGGGAGGCGCGTCGTCACTCTTGGAGCATGGGACCAAGGCGCTCGGCACTGGAGCGTTGGCCCAGCAGTTCTGGGGTACGAATGCATTGACCCCACTGAGGACATGGATATCGGGTGCCGCTCCGGTTGCTACGAACTGGGGAACATTGTCCGGTGCCGGAAGAATCGCGGCCTCTGCGGGAACATCGGCGGCAGCGGGAGCTGGTCTGTCGTTGAGCTGGAACGCCGGTGAACTTGCTGGCGCAATGGTTTCGGAAATCCCGGTACCGTTCACGGACGGTAGGACGCTCCGAGATGCCACGGCGGCATTCTTCATGTTTGAGTTGAGGCCCATCATCGAAGCTCGCGAACTTCGGTGTGGGTGGTAGCAGCGTGGTGTCTGGTAGCGGGAGAGCGCCCGGTCTGATTGCCCGATCCGGCCAATGGTGGAAGGTCTACGCGGGAATCGGCTTTGCGGTGGTGTGCGCGGTGATGGTGTTTGTTGCGGTGCGACAGGGGCTTTCTCCGACCGTCTCCGAGAACGCCGATACGTGGTTTATGGTCAGGGTTATCGCCACCATCGCGGGTCTGGTCGGTGCCGCCGTGCTGCTCGGGTGGGTGCGTTGTCCGCAGTGCGGAAGCCGTTGGGTGTGGAGCGCATTGCGTACACAGCCGCTCGATAATTGGCTGCCTTGGATCATGACGCTGGAGCGTTGCCCGAAATGCGGATACAGCCACGCGGAGGAGCACGGCCGGCCGCGTTCGGAGCGTCAGGCAGGATAGCCGTCGGCTTAGCGTTGTGGCCCAACGTGCCACGGTGGAACGTGGGCAGTGCGGTGCGCCAGGACCTCTCGTTCAGCTGGGATGCCGGCGGCAACCTGAAGAGCCGCACCGACCACACCCAGGGCGGGCTGACCGAGACGTTCCGACCTGCTCCCCGTGAATAGTACGTCGTAGACTTGGAGTCCGCCCCAACGAGGAGCGGACGATGCGAGGCAAGCGAGCGACGACGGAACAGATCATTGCGGTGC
>CAYPLP010000013.1:0-12789 GCA_964411635.1 uncultured Gemmatimonadaceae bacterium | reverse complement strand
CTCGACGACCTCCCCGCCCCGGGTTGCCACCAGTGCCGCCAGCGCGCCGTCCCTTGCCGCCTTGGGCGCAGCGGCTTCCGGCGAGACCAGCAGTGGCACGGCCGACGAACCCGAGGCGCTTTCCACCACAACCCGGTAAAGACCGGGACGCAATCCGCCAGGCACCTGAGACCAAAGAGTCCCCGGTCGGATGCCAGGCCAGAGGCGCAAGGTCTCTCGGACAGCCCCCTCAGACAGCGGTTCCAGCCAGGCCGAGAAGGCTGCCCGGTATGGCCGCCTTTCCGGCTGGAAGGCGAGATCGCGAGCCACCACTGAAAGCGAAGTCACCTCGCCTGGGCGGACCGTGCTGTGGTCAAGGGTCAGGACCAGCGGTGGTACCGCCCGCGCACTCGCTTCCGATATGAGCGCGGACCAGAACTCAGTGAAGCCGGACTGCGACGGATCCCGGAAACGCCATGCGTCCAGCGCACCACTCACAACGATCCGCCCGGCGCCGACAGCCAGCTCCCACACGACCGGGCGACTGACCGCTGATCCGGCGCTGTCCGCTGCCCCAATGACCCGCGCGCCCGGGGAGAGCCGTACCGGCCAGACCAGCTCGCCTGCGCGCAACCCGCTGCCCGGCAGTCTTCCGGAGATCCGGCTGGCTCGAACCACCTGCTCAGCGCGCCACTCCGGATTCCCAATCAGGTCGACAAACGGGCCCCGCGACGGGGTATCCAGCAGCAGAACCACACTCCCCCCCCGGCCGCGCAGGAAGCGCTCCAGCGCGGCAACATCCGCCGCGGAGAGCTCCCCGGGCGTGCCGACTACAATCGTGGAGAAGCGGGAGACGTCCGGGCCCCCAAGTCGCGGCGGCGGGTCACCAGACTCGGCAGCAACAGCACGGCTCGTGACGACCCGGCTGGTCACTTCGAAGCGCGGATCCTGTTCCAGTACCCGCCTGACGAAGGTGGATATCCAGGACGGACGGGGGTCGAAGAAGAGCACCGGCCAGCGATTGGATGCAACGCTCAAGAGCCGGGTTGCCCTTGCCTCCTTCTCATCCAGCGACACTGCCGCGGCAAGGGTAACCACCCCCGGACCGCCGGGTACGTATCGCATCAGGACCGACAGAATGGTGTCCGCAGCAGCAACCGGCACTTCCACGCGGTCAACGACGCCGCCGCCAGCCCGCAGCGTCGCAGTCACGCTCCTCCCCGCGGCGCCTCGGATCCGGAGGGAAACCGTTACCGGCACGACTTCCTCCGGAGCAGCGTGGTCAGGCGCACCGACAGACTCGATGCGGACCGATGGCTCCGCTTCTCGCTTCACCGCGAACGCCACACGAGGGAGGCCATCCGGCCGAGCGATGTCAGGAGAGCCGACCAGGACGGCAGCATCCGCCGCGTCCAGCGGTGCCCTTATCACATCGAAATCCGGCTCCAGAGCCCGAACGACCCGTTCCGCCAGGTCGGAATCCCCTGCACTGTGAGTCGCGATCACGGAAACGAGAGGTCGGTCCGGACGAGCGGTCTTCACCGCAGGATCGAGGCACGCCAGCAACGCAATACCGATGGCGAGCAGTCGAGCGGCGCGCATGATCATCGTGGCTGCCGTCCGCGCGCACCAAGAACATCCAGCAGTGCGCCACGCAGCTCCTGCCGGTCCAGGTTGCCGCCCACCGGAGCTTCGGGCAGACGGGTCCGAACCAGCCTCCCCAACGACAGGGCAATCTCCTCCAGCCGTCGGCGAACCTCATTTGCAGTCTGGGTCGTCATCACCGCCGCAGTCTCCTGCAGATTCCTCGACATGCTCTGCAGTGAATCGTCGGAAGGGTTCAGGCGCAGCAGTTCCAGTGCGTCCGAGTTGGCAGCCGCTGCGGCTGTCGCATCGAAGCGTTCCCGGGCACTCAGGCTGGCAAGCCTGGACAGCACGGCGCGAATGCCGGAAATCCGGGGATCGGGCTGGGGATCCGCACTGGGCAGCCGCATCGAACGAGCGTCCGCCAGATCACCCGTGAGACGGCGAGTCAGGTCCAGATGCTCTCGCCGCGTCAGCGCACGAAGCAGGTAGCGGGAGCGCGAAAAGGCCTTCATCAGGTTGTCGAGTGCCATTCGCTCGCGCGTCAACGCTGAATCCAGCGACGCCACGTTCAGGTGTGCCGACGCCTGACTCATGGATCGGAGCGCCCGCATCAACTCGATACGTCCACGATTCTGCAGCCGGCCGGCCAGGACGTCCCCCTCGGCCTCGGCTTCCGCCGTTTCATCAACTTCCTGTGTACCGGACAGCTCCTCTCCATGATCCTCGAGTTCGCCCCCCATCATGAAGACGAATTCCGCACGAACCTGACGCTGCTCCGCGGCGATCATGCGGGACTCCTCCAACACGGAGTCGGCCGTCATGGATGACCGGGCCGCCATCAGGCGTTCAGTTCGGAGTATGACCATCTGCTGGCTGACGGCATAGCGGCGTTCCTCATCCGCCGCGGCAAATCCATCCGCTGCGACGGCACCGGTGGACACCACTTCGATCACCCAGGACTCCGATGTCACGGGCGGTCTGTCCGGACGCCCGTCGGATGCGATGGCACGGTAGACGAGCATGTCACCGGGCGTCAGCCCCAGCCGGGAGAGTGGCCAGAGAGTCGTCGCGGTCCAGTGGCCTTCATCCCTGCGGGCCACATCGACCGGAAGCTCCTGCTCACTGAAGCTGAACTGCTCACCGCCACCAGTAATCGTCGTGTAACTCAGCCTCAGCGCCCCCAGGGCATGGTCGTCCGCGGCCTCGATGTTGATGCGGAGTGTCTCGGGCACGGCCGCCAGGAAAAGATCACGACCGGGTGAGGTGATGCTGACCCGGGGCGGCTGGTCGGGAATGACCGTCAGGCCGATCAACCGCCGGGCAACCCCTTCAGGGGTGCTGTCGTGGGCAACGAGGGCGAGATAGTCATCGCTTGCGGCCACGAGGTCGGCGCGCCACATGCCATTGCTCTCGAGGAGTTCACGGCGGCCCGCCAGCGATTCCAATTCCAGCCTGGTGGCCAACGGAGCCCGCACGGTTACAGTCAGGCGACTTCCTTCCACCACCTCCAACCGCTCCGGGTCGTTCTCGGAAGTCGTTGCGAGACCCAGGTAGGGCGGAGGTACGATGGCAACATCCACGGTCTCGATCTCGAGTTCCGCCGGCTGTCTCAATCGGCTCAGCTGGCGTTCTCCCGACACCAGTCGGGGCGTGAACAAACCGGCAAGCACCAGTACCAGTACGGATGCGACAAGTGCGGCTCCCTGGCGCTTCCAGGGAAACAGTCGTGCCGGATCGATGGTGGAGACAATCCTGGCTGCGGCCTGACAGACGCGCGCCTCCGGTTCTCCTGCGGCACGGTGGTGAGCGGTGAGTTCCGCCGCGGTGAAGAGCAGGTTCCGACACTGGGGAGCCCGCCTTTCCACTCTGCCCGCAACGCCAGCGGCATCCCGCCACCACCCGGCACCATGCCCTTCTCCCAGAACGGTGCGCACCGCCGCGAGTACGACGGCGAGCGCGGTACCGATCCATACGCTCGCCCAACCCTGGAGATCATCCCGCATAACGACAATCAGGCTGGTCAGCAGAATACCACCCGTCGCACCTTCGAGCGCGCGCAGCAGGAGCAGACGCCTGACGGAGCGCCGGAGGAAATCCCGTACGGTGATTGCGTCAGGCGGCATTGCGAGAGTCCTGCCGGGGTACGGATGCGCCAGTCGGGACCCTGGCACTTCCGCGCCGGATCCACCATTCCAGCGCCAGCAGCAGCAGCACGCCGAGCCAGAGCCACCGGCCATGGTTGACCGCCTGGTTTACGGCGCCTTCTGCCGTTGACGGCCTGTTCCAGCGCTCGAGCACGTCATCGGACAGGTGAGATGGCTCCGCTTCCGCGATATCCGTCGCACCGTCGATGGCCCGCAGGACGGCGGTCAACAGCGCCGCATTCTCGATATCGCCGCGCCCTTCAAGGAGGAAGAGCACCAGGGTTTCGCGGCCCTCCATCACGGTCGACCCGACCCAGCCAACGGGACGCTGCGATCCTGGAGGGATGATCGGCGTGAGGCCGGTGGGTGGAACCGCATCCACATAGGCCGTGTCCAGCAACCCACGGAGCAGCTCATCCTGTTCGATCTGCACCAGTGCACCGGCCTGCCACGGCTGGCTCACGGCATGGGTTTCTTTCAGCAGCTCCGCACGGCCAGGATAACCAGCGGCGACAACCGCAACAGGGCGATCCGGCGACGTGCTGACGCTGAGACTGAGCGCGGCGGAGAGGGCTGCCTGCAGGGCCGGCATTTCCGCATCAGACGCAAGCAGTGAAATGCCGCTCGATCTGCCGGACGCCTTTGGCCGACGTGTCCAGGACACCAGGGTCTCGGGGCCCCGCAGCGTGAGACTGGCCGACACACTGTCTTCACCCACGATTCCACCGATCTGAATCGTGTCACTCATCGACTCCAGTGGCATCCGGACCAGCGCAATCCCCGTCTCCGCAGGGACGCTGCTCAGCAGAGCGGTATCGAGTGCGCTCAACTGGAAGTCCGATATGACCGTCAGTTCGTGTCGTCCCGGCCGGGCTCCCAGCCATTCCAGTGCCCCCAGGAGTGCGTTCCCGGGATCTCGCGTTGCCAGCACGAGGGCTTCATCCGCCTCCGCGGCGAGACTGTCCGCGCTTCTACGGGCGCTCTCTGCCGCGGGTTCCCCGTCCGAGGTCGGTCGCTCCATGCTCAGGCTGGTGTCGACAACAATGACCCTTGCAAGCCACTCCCTTCGAGCACCTGCAATACCCGGCCAGAACGGTCGCGCGAGAGCCAGTACCGCCAGCGCGACGATCACACTCCTGAGAATGAGCAGGATCCAGTCATTGGGACGCGAACGCCTGATCGGTGCCTGACGAGTGACCTGGATGAACCGCAGGGACGGAAACATCACACGTCGCGCACGTGGCCTGCCAAACAGGTGCACCAGTAACGGGACACCCAGCGCCAGCAATCCGACGAACGCAATCGGGTTCAGCCAGGTCATACGGCTCGCCTTTGCACGACGGATCGCGTCGACGCGCTCCGCCGCACGAGGAAATCCCGGAGTCCGCGACCTGGAGGAACATCCGTGGACAGGAGACCGTAATCGATGTTGTCCCTTGCGGACTCTTCCCGGCAGCGGGCCAGGAATGCGCCGAATCCACTCCGATAGGCGGCCGCGGCGGAGCGCCCGTCGATGCGACGACGGTCGCCTGTCTCCATATCCTGGAACTCCAGATCTCCGGAGTAGGGGAACGACTGCTCCTCGGAACTGATGATCTGCAATACCCCCACGTCGTGACCACGCCGGACCGCGCGCCTGAGCTCTCTCCGTACCTGCTCTTCGTCGTCGAACATGTCGGAGAGGACCAGGATCACTCCTCGCCGCCTGAGGAGTTCGGCAGCGCGCGCTATGCAGCGAACCGGGTCCCACGTCCCCCCGGCCGTGATGCTGTCCAGCGTGGCGATCAGGGACCTCAGGTGCGGGCGTCCACCCCGGGCCGGGAGGAAGGTCAACCTGTCACCCGGCATGGCCAGGAGGCCAGCGGCATCCCCCTGGGTAGTGACCAGATGTGCCAGCGATGCGGCGACGATCTGCGCATAACGCCACTTGGTGAGCCCTTTCTCAGGGAACGCCATCGATGCGCTGGAATCGATCACCAGCATGACGGCCATGCTGGTGGTTTCCCGGAAGACCCTGGAGTAGAGTCTTTCCGTGCGTGCCAGCAGCTTCCAGTCCAGATACTTGAGGTCGTCACCCGTACGGTAGGCCCGGTGCTGCTGGAACTCGGAACTGAATCCGTGCATGGGACTGCGGTGCGTGCCCGCCCGCAGTCCTTCGACGACCAGCCGTGCAGCCAACTCCAGGTTTTCTATGGCTGCAACAGCATCGGCCGACAGGGAACTGTTCATCCCCTCACGGTGCGGCTACCCGCCGCGCGGACGCGCCTGCCGCTGCGGGGGTGCGCTCCTGTACAACCTGCAATAGTCGCTGGATGACCTGATCAGGGTCAACGCCCTCAGCTTCCGCCTGATAGTTGACCAGCACGCGATGCCTCAGCACGGGAAGCGCCACGGCAGTGACGTCGTCGAGCGATGGCGCCGGACGGCCGTCCAGGAGGGCGGTTGCCTTGGCGCCGAGGAGGAGAGCCTGTCCGGCGCGGGGGCCGGCGCCCCAGCGCACCCACTCACGCACGTGGGGCGGCGAGGAAGGATCGTCCGGCCGGGTAGCCCGCGTCAGGCGCAGGGCATAGTCGACGACGTTGGACGCCGCCGGGAGCGAGCGGACGAGCATACGCGCTCCCTCGAGTTCCGCGCCGGAGGCCGCCACCTGCGCCACCCGATCGTCACCGGTGGTGGTCTCCGCAATGATGCGGCGTTCTTCCTCGGGAAGCGGGTAGTTCATTACGACATTGAAGAGGAAGCGATCGAGCTGAGCCTCTGGGAGTGGATGTGTCCCTTCCTGTTCAATCGGGTTTTCGGTGGCCAGGACGAACAACGGCCGCTCCAGTTCGTGTCTCACGCCACCCACGGTTACCTGGTACTCCTGCATGGCTTCCAGCAGGGCCGCCTGCGTGCGCGGCGGGGTGCGGTTGATCTCGTCGGCCAGAATGATGTTGGCGAAGACCGGACCGGGGATGAAGCGGATGTGTCGTTTCCCGGTGGTGATGTCCTCCTCGATGACCTCGGCGCCGAGGATATCGGAAGGCATCAGATCCGGGGTGAACTGTATGCGGTTGAACTTCAGGCGCAGCGCTTCAGCGAGAGTCTTGATGAGGAGGGTCTTGGCCAGGCCCGGCACGCCACGAAGAAGACAGTGTCCGCCCGCAAAGAGACAGGTCAGGACTTCTCGCACAACGGGTCGCTGTCCGATGATCACCCGGGCAATCTCGGACTCGAGTCGCTGCGCGAGATCGCCGGCCTGGTCGAAGGTCAGGGAGTTCGCGGGAAGCGGGAAGCGGGGAGCGGGAAGCGGCACAGCGGAATGCGGGAAGGGGGAAGCGGGAAGGGGGAAGCGGGGCGGGAAGCGGGAGAGGTGGGAAGCGGGAGAGGTGGGAAGCGGGAGAGGTGGGAAGCGGGAGAGGTGGGAAGCGGAGGAAGACTCGGAGTCGTCCTCCACGATCCCACCTCCCGTTTTCCACCTTCCCGCTTACGCTTCGGAGGGAAAACCGTTGTCGGCAAGATACCGCTCGATATGACGGTCGAGGGCCTGCATCGCCCCCTCGGTGGTGGCGCCTTCACACCGTTCCACCATTTCATCCGTCCAGGCTTCCTCCTCCACCTGCTCGCTGATGAACCAGTGGAGCAGGACCTGGGCGGGGTAGTCCTTGGCCTTCAGGGCCGAATCATACGCCTGGTGAATGCCCGCGGTGTTGGCCCGCTCCATGTCCTGAGCGTGACGGGCAGCCTCGATGAGAGACTTGAAACGGGTCTTCGGCGCCTCGATGGCGGCGACGAGGGGGAGGATTCCGCGATCAAGCAGGTGCGTCATGAAACGCTGGGCGTGCTCACGTTCTTCGGCGGCCTGCTTGCCGAAGTACTTGGCGAACCCCTTCAGATTCCGCTCCAGACACCAGAGCGAGAGCGCCGTGTAGGAGTGGGCCGCGCTCAACTCGTGGTTCATCTGTCGCTGCAGTTCCCTGGTCAGGGTGGCGGGGACGGCTCGTCCGGGCATCTATGGCTCCAAGGATGATGGGAAGTTCCGCCCGAAGGCTAACGGATCGACACCGTGTTTGGCAGGAATACACCCGTGCCAGGCAGCATGGCCAACCGTTCCACGACCCCGAACGCGATCTCCGGAACGGGATTCCGCACTCGCCATGTCCGATTCAGCGCTTGGCATCCCGGGTGCGTGACAGCAGGTTCAGGGGGTTGTTTCCCACCTTCAGACCCCTGCCCCGCAGACAAATGCCGCGCTACTCAGGTTACCCTGTTCTGTTCGCACTGGCGCTCACTGGCGTGCTCCAGGCTCAGTCAAGGCCCGTTCTCGACCAGGCAGCCCTGGATCGCTGGGAGACCCTGGGTCAGAGCCGGCTGTCCCCCGACGGCCAATGGCTCACCTGGTCCATCACCCGGGGGGATCAGGACGGCACTCTCCACCTGCGAGGCGGTCAGGCCGATCGCCAGGTAGCCATTCCTTTCGGGCAGTCGGCTGTCTTCTCCAATGATTCCAGGTGGTTCGCGTACCTGGTCGGGGTATCCACGAAAGAACGTGAGCGACTGACGAAGGAAAAGAAGCCGGTACGCAACACGTTCGTGGTTCGCAACCTCGCCAACGGTGACACGCTTGCGGTCCCCGAGGTAAGCGGCTTCTCCTTTGCTCCGTCCGGCGGGTTCGTCTCCCTCACCCGCTATTCCGGGGACGACAAGCTCAAGACCCGGGACGTTATCGTCCTGGATCTCGTCAGGGGTACCAGGACATCGTTCGCAAACGTGGCGGAGCAGGCCTGGAGCGAAGTCATGCCGCTGCTGGCATTGACGGTAACCGTCGAAGGTGGGAACGGCATTCAGCTTTTCGACGGCGCCACGGGAAGCACCCGGATCCTGGAATCATCCGAGTCGCTCTACCGGTCGCCGGCCTGGCGCTCACGATCCGCCACGCTCGCGGTCCTGCGGACGATCGCTTCGAAGGAGTTCAGCGACACTACCCATGCGATTCTGACCTGGAATGCCGCGGCACGGGGTGAGATGGAAGCTCAGGTGCTGGATCCACGGACAGCGCCGGGATTCCCCACCGACATGCGCATCGCGGAGTACCGCAGCCCTTCCTGGTCGGATGACGGAAAGGTTCTCTACTTCGGGATCCAGCCACGGCACGCCGTGAAGGACAGGATCAAGAAGAGCGATGACAAGGTGAGCGACGTCGAGATCTGGCACGTGAACGACGTAAGGGCGATTCCCGAACAGCGCTCCTCGGAACAGCGCGACTTGCGTGCGACCCTCCTGTCGGCGTGGCATGCCGATGGGCGAGTCGTACAACTGAGCACCGATGCACTGGAGTCCACGACCATCCTCGATGGCGACAGATTCGTGACCGAGACCGACCGTGAGCCATATGCGTGGGGCCAGAAGTTTGGAAGGCGGGACGAAGACCTGTACGTCGTGGACGTTTCCACCGGTGACCGGAGGAAGCTCCTCACGAAAATCCGGCATCTTTATGGAGCGGATCCGACCGGATCCCTCGAGACATGGTTCGATGGCCGCGACTGGTGGACCATCGAGGTCGCCAGCGGAGCGAGGAAGAACCTCACCGAGAGCGTCCGTAGAACGCAGAAGGCCGACTTCGTGGACCGGGACGATGACCATCCCACTGACGTCCCCGGCCCATGGGGTGGACCAACCTGGTCCCAGGACGGCAAGACGATCCATGTGTACACGGAATACGACGTCTGGGCCATTCCCGTGGATGGGTCCGCCGCTACCCGTCTGACGAACGGTGCGCGTGGCGAGGTTGAGTATCGCCTTGCCAGTCTCGGTGGTGGCGGGTTTGGCGGTTTTGGACAGGCATCGCGCGACCGCAGCGTGGACCGGTCCAAGCCGGTATGGCTGTCGCTTTTCGGCAAGCGCGACAAGAAGAGTGGTTACGCCCAACTTCTGCCTGACGGGACGGTGAAGCAACTTGTTTTCGCGGACGCCCAGATCAGCGGTCTGCAGAAGGCGGACAGCGCTGATCGTTATGCGTTCACCAGGCAGACGTTCGAGGACTCGCCCGACATTTTCGTGGGAGATATCAGCCTGGCCGACGCGCGCCAGCTGACCGAGACCAACCCGTTTCAGAAGGAATATGCCTGGGGCAAGGCGGAGTTGATCGACTTCACCAGCACCATCGGACGGCCCCTGCAGGGGATCCTGTACTATCCGGCCAACTACGAAGCCGGGAAGAAGTACCCGATGATCGTCTACACATATGAGATGCTGTCACAGGGACTGCATCGTTACATAGTGCCGCGCGTAAACGACTACTACAACGCCAATGTCTTCACCCAGAACGGCTACTTTGTCCTGATGCCGGACATCGTGTTCCGGCCCCGACAGCCCGGGGTTGATGCACAGGCATCAGTGGACGCCGCCATCCGCTACGTCGTTGGGCGCGGTCTGGTGGACCCCGCCAACATCGGTCACTGTGGTCATTCCCAGGGGGGCTACGAAGCCTATTTCCTTGCCACTCATTCGTCACTCATAAAGACCGCGGTTGCCGGCGCGGGAATCACTGATATGTACAGCTTTGCCGGTCAGATGCACTGGAGTTCCGCACCGGAGTTCGACCATTGGGAGACGGGGCAGTTCCGGATGGAGGTGGCCCCCTGGGAGGACTGGGCCGCGATGGCGCGCAACAATCCCATCCTCAAGGTGCACGAGATGAAGGCGCAGAGCATCCTGATGGAAATCGGCGGAGAAGATCCCACGGTTGACATGCGGCAGGGTGTGGAGTTCTGGAACTACGCACGCCGGGCAGGCAAGCAGGCCGTGATGCTGCTGTACCCCGGTGAGGGTCACGGACTGAGGAAACGAGAGAACGCCATCGACTACCGCAACCGGATCCTGGAGTGGTTCGGACACTATCTGAAGGGTGAGCCCGCGCCGACCTGGATTACCAATGGACAGACGTGGCTGGAACGGAAGGCCATTCTGGATGCCAACAAGAACTGATGCGAAGCACCCCGTCGCGCGGGAATCCACCCAACGATCGCTGTCCTGCCGGAGACGGTCACCTCCCCAGGCGCTGATCAGAAGGGTGCGGGGGGATCCCCGCCGCCGGGGTCTGCCGCAAACGCGCCCTCCGTCGGTACAGAGAAGTGAGCCCCGGAGCCGGACATCGTCCGGCTCGCGGCATGCGGCCTACCGGCAGCGCCAGGGGCGGCAGTGCCTGACGCGACACCCGATGCCGTAGCGACTGTTGTGACCCTCCGGACTCGCGACTGGGCGGTTGCCGGGCGAAGAGCCCGCGATGACCAGGCCACCAGGCGACGATAGGAGAGTGCGACGCCGGTCCAGAGCAGGACCACTGCAGCGGCCGACACCAGACCTGCAATAGTCTGCCCCGTGATTCCGTAGTACTCCCCGGTGTGCGCAAAGCGCGTCCAGGAGCGCAATTTCCGACCGGCGCTCATGTCGGAGAATGTCTCCCACTTCTCCGCGCCGCCCGCGGGTGACGCCGCGGTCAGGGTGGTCCGCTTCTGCGGCTGACCGCCGTACCCTTCATCGATCGCCACGACCAGCGCGGCCCCCACTTCCCGCGGCAGGCGAAGCGTCATGGTGCGCCACTCCGGAACACGTCCGGCAGCACGCGCAAATAGGTCATCGATCCCTGGACCCGTCATGTGCGATTCCAGGACGGTAGCAGCATCACCTGCCGAGGAAGACGGCGATCGCCGGGGAGTCGGACCCGGTGGCTCCTCACCAGCGACGCGATAGACCATGCGGCTGGCCCAGGAATACGAAATGGGTACCGCACCCGCCACGACGATCGCCAGAGGTACCAGGGACCAGAACCCAATGACGTGGTGCCAGTTGAAGTCCCTTGCCTTGGCGCTCAATCCCCGGCGAAACCAGAGCACGTTGCGGAACTGCACTTTGTTCCAGATGCGGGGGAACCAAAGGTAGATACCGCTGAGAACCAGGAAGAGGAAGGCGAGGTTGGCGGCACCGGTGATGGCCTTTCCCGTGGCCCTTCCCGGGCCCTCCATGGCCAGCCAGCGATGCCAGACCGTCATGGTGCGGAAGAAGTTCCTGAGCCCTGTGGGTGGCGGTCCCACGATGGCTCCGGAGTATGGATCCACGAGGAGGCTTCCTTCTCCGTCGAGTACCAGTGTGGCCGGAGCCTCCGGATGGGAGCGCAACGTCAGGGAGGTGGGAGCCGAGCCCGGTCTGGCCTGACGCACGCTCATCAGGAGAGTCTCCGGCGAGAGCGCAGTGCGTTCCGAGGGTGGCGGCGCCTCAAAGGCCCGTCGGTCGGCCCATTCCACCATTTGTTTTTCGTACGTGAGTGCGACGCCGGTAACACTCATCATGAGCACGATGCTGCCGGCCAGAATGCCGGCAGCCAGGTGGAGCCAGAATATCAGGGTCCGCACGGGTGGCGTCGTTTCGGGTGGAAGTGGTGGGTCGCCGCGGGCCCAAGTGTAATTCCGAGGAAATCACTCGGTCAAGGCTATCTGAGAATCACTCTCATCCCCGGAGTGACTTCGCCCAAAGACCGGTCCCTTTCTCTGGCTGGACGCCTGCTCCGTTCCTTCCATACCCCGCTCTTCGAACCGATCCACAGAGAACACCACGCAAGGAACCTGGCACTCCTTGCCTGCGTGGAATCCCTCTCGCAGAGATCCAGCTCGCCCCAATTTCCGGACCCCACAAAGCAGATCAAAGCGCGTCGCGGGTCCTCCGGTCGGGTGCGTGACCGTAGGTCACGCTGCCGGGAGCGCCCAGGCCTACTGATCCACCGGGCAGCGTAACGCTGGCGCCCGGGAACTCCTGATGATGACGCGTGCGCGTCCCATCCGGGTTCGGAGGCAGTTGAGGCACGGTCAGAGTCCCGGGTGGCGGGCGCTCCAGTCTCCGCGATTGTCGCCTCCTGCACCAGAATGCACAGGCGGACACGTTGTTCGGCAAGAACGTGATCCCTCCATCCAGCCAGAGCAACGTCTGGATATCCCGGCACGGATTTTCGCTGAAATGCATGCCGGACGTCCGATCCAAGACACTCAGGATACGGACAGGATACGGCGCCTGCGGATCTTGTGCCGGAAAGACGATCCACCTCGCG
>CAYPLP010000012.1:0-15097 GCA_964411635.1 uncultured Gemmatimonadaceae bacterium | reverse complement strand
GGGGCCGAGCCATCCCTGAGGTGGGGCGCCCTGAGCTTCGTGAACTCATCGTGCGGCCCTTATCGCCTGATGTATCGGCGTGACCCGAAGCAGGTGTTCATCCTGAGTATCCGGCACGGCCGGCGGATGTTCGACGAGCATACCTTGAGTTTGTGAGCCCTAACCCGCGCTTGCTGCGGTCGGGGTCAGCTTCGGCCTCCGAGCAGGTAGATTCTTCGAGGTACGCGCGGGCCTCGGCGGGCCCCGCCGCAGAGGCGCCGAGCGTTGGGCCTCAGCGCGAGGATGCGAGGCTGCCAAACCTCCCTATCTCAGGTTGCCGGGCGTCGCCCGCCATCGCCGGAGGGAGATCCTGGCCGGGGGCTTGCGCGGCCGTATATGGATATCATATACCTTCTCCGTGGCCGATGTCTACGAGGACCTGGCGCGGTGCGACGGCTTCGACTGGGATGACGGGAATGCGCCCAAGCTCTGGGCGCGCCATCGCGTCAGCCTTGGGGAGGCCGAGCAGGTCTTCTTCCGGGCCCCGCTCGTGGTGGCCGCGGACCCGAAGCATTCGGCGACGGAGGCCCGGTACTACGTGCTCGGCCGCACGGCCGGCGAGCGGCGGTTGTTTCTGGTATTCACCTTGCGCGGGAGCTTGATCCGGGTGCTGTCGGCTCGGGACATGAATCGGCAGGAACGGAGGGTCTATGAGCGAGCCGAAGAAGCGAGCGACGAGTAAGCGCCGAAGGGTGCCGCGATTTGCCTCGGAGGACGCCGTGCGGGCGTTCTGGGCGACGCATGACTCGACGGAGTACGTCGACTGGAGCCAGGCGCGCAGCGTGCGGCTGCCGGGCCTCAAGCCCAGCACGGAGACGATTTCCCTCCGCTTGCCTGCCGACCTCTTGGAAGAGCTGAAGGTGCAGGCGAATCAGCGCGACGTGCCCTATCAATCCCTGCTAAAGGTGTACCTGTCCGAGCGGGTGGCGTCGGAGCGCGGCCGGCGCGGCCCGGGCTCCCGTCAGAGCACCCGCGTGAGCTGCCGATAGCCCCACCGTGGCTTCCGCAGCGCCAGCTCCTGAAGCCGCGCCCGCAACGCCGGTCGGGTGGGCGCCGCGTGCGATAGCGCTGACTCGAGCGCGCGAAGCCTGTGAACCGACAGGCTTGGCGCTCTGAGAGCCCGGCGGCATCCCGCGCCTGGGTGACGGACGTCCGCCGTTGCTCGGGCGTCACCACTCTTTTCCCAGCAGGTCCTTCACGACTTGCAGATTCAACGCCTGGTCCGCCACGATCCGCTTGAGCTGGCGATTCTCGTCCTCGAGGGCCTTGAGGCGCCGCGCATCGTTCACCTGCATGCCCCCGTACTTCTTCTTCCAGCGATACAACGTCGTCTCGGTGACGCCGTGCTGCCGGACCAGATCGCTGACCTTCGCCCCCGCGTCCCAGGTATGGAGCACCTTCGTGACCTGCTCCGTGGTGAACGACTCTTCCGCAGCATCGGTCCTCCCGGCTCGCGCCGTGTCGAGGACTGAAACTATATCTGGATCACTTTTCGGGGGTCCCCTCAGACTGACTTGCCTTTGGCTTTTCCGGAGAACTCGTTAGGCGCCTCCCCGCCACGGCAAGCCGCCCCAGCAAGTCCTGGATCGGCTCGACTACCAGAACGCGAACCTCTATCGTCCAGAGACTTTGTCCACTCAATGCGGACCCTGCCTCAGGGACCATGTCACTGCTGTCGCGGCGTGAATTGCCTCACGTTCCCGTCAGTGGCAAGCGCCATTGTCAGTCGCTCAGCTTGGGAGCGAGGCACCTTCGCGTGGTACATCACCTGGTTCGTCTTCTCGTCAATGACCTGAATGGCACTGCGTTGCAGATTGACTTCCACGTTACGCGAGGTCGTGATAATGGCGAGGAGCTGAGCATTGCTACCGCCCGCCACCGCGCGATCCAGAGCGTCTTCTTCGTCTTGCTCCGGACTGCCGTACAGTATATGGCCAGCAACTGAGATCGCGCCAATACAACTTGACCAGTTCTGAGAGTGGAAGTTCCCCTGAAATCGGTCCCCCTCAAACGCGAAGTACGCATCCCAGTGCTCCATCGACTGCCCCTGCTGGTTGAACTCCTCGTTGCATCTGAAACATGCCTCGGGCGTGCTCGTTCCTCCACCTTCCAAGTTTGTTCCAGGCACCGAGAAAAGCAGCGCAACTGTGCCAATTGCCGAGGGACTCAGCAGCCTCACGAGAATCATCGGTCCATTCCTCCATCGGAAGTTGACTACCGATCAAGTCGCAGACGCCAGCCAACCATCCGCAACGTTCCGTCTGGCGCCTCGATCATTTGCCACTCGTAGCCGTCCGAGAAATGCCTTCCTTTTCGGACGGTACGCTCTCGTGCAAGCACACGCTTGGCCGCTGCATCAATTACCTCAACCACCGTATCATACCGCGGACGCGTTGACAGTGGCGAATCGGGACTCATGTCTTCGCCTGGCTGTGGCTTCCGCGGCTCCCACTCTGTGGAACGGACTAACGCGACGATCCAGATGAGACCGGCGACATCCTCCCACGCAGCAAGCACTCGGGAGGTCGGCGGAATGTCGAATCTCCCATCGCTGCGGTCGGGATTGTCAGGTGATGGTGCTTCGAACCACGACGCGTCACGCTCCAGTCGCAGCTCCTGATGCATTCCTGCGTCATAGATATCGACGATGAAGCTGTTCGTGTGTGCGACGACCAAGCGTCCGGTCTTCTGTCCAACCGTGAGCGACCTCTCCAATACCCATTGCGTCAGCGCACCGAACCGCGTGACCTCGTCTGCACGGCGTGTGATTTGCTCCGCACGGTCAAGTTGCGTTAGCGCGTAGCCCGCATTGGTGCGATCATAGATTCCGCCGCTCAGGACAGTCGACCCGTCTCGCATGATCACCGCATCTTTGAAGCGCGTTGCTGGCAGCCCGCTCGCCCTGACAAGCGTTCCGTCTCGCCGAAAGACAGAATGTCGCGCCAACTGCGCGTCAAAAACATGGATGTCTCGATCAACATCGGCGACTATCCTCGTCACCCTTCGGAGTTCGCCGGGACCTTCTCCTGCCCGGCCAATGCGGCCAGCAAACCGACCACTCGGGTCAAACATCGCTATTTCGGGAGCAGATACAGTCGCCAGGAGCGTGTAGCCGTCACTGCCCCGAGTAATTGTGGTAAGCAGATTCTCCAGGCCGTCACCGCTCGGTGCTCCTAAGGTCACGGCGGAATCACGTTGGATCCGGCAGGACGCACATGATACTTCTGAAGGAATGCGCACCACCTGTGCTCCAGTGTCGCGCGGCACTAGTAGGACAACTCCTGTGGTCATGGCAGCGATCTTTGCAGACCTCCGCGTTGTGAGTGTGTTTAACAACACTAGTCCTTCGTCAGTCGAGGACACGCAACCGCGTCGGTCGAGATGGAGGACAGTGAACGCAAGAAGCTCACAAGATCCTCCTGCTCGGCTTCCGTGAAGGCGCGTGGAATCATTACCGCATCCAGACTCGGATTCGGGACACCCCCGGCGGAATAGAACTCCACCACGGCTTCGAGAGTCGGCAAGCTTCCGTCATGCATGTATGGCGGTGTCATCGCGACGTTCACCAACGAAGGGGTGCGGAATGCACCCCAGTCGCGTTCGCTCTTTGTGATCACAAATCGACCGCCATACTGCGCGTTTGCTGTCGCTGGTTGGGTCGTCACCGGACTGGCAGCCGAACATGAGCGTCAATGCAGCAGCGCCCTTCAAGCATCGAACTACGGAAATCATGGAGCGGCTCACGGGTTGCGCAGACGGTAACGCGCTAGTATAGCGCTATCGTGATTCGGTCGGTGTATTGCCAAGAGCTCACCGGGTCGGAGTGCTAGAACCGGAGGTGGTTCATTCACGGCTGACCATGCACCACCCGGTGACCTATAGACGAAGATTGCCGGATCACCGTAGTGCAGCACTCCCTTGACTAGAGAGAATCCTAGGAAACCATCCGATGCAGAGGTCAGCCCTACCGAGGTGTGGAACGCACCCACCCACTTAAACCAATCCTTGTCCCTTGGCGACGGTGGGTTCTCAGGAAGGGCCGGCGTTACATATCCTGCTACTGCTACTCGTGCGTCAGTGACCACGTTGGTGACAAGGTCGACCAGCCAAACGGAATCAGAAAGCGTGGACAGGACCAAGGCCGTGTCACCCAACATCACGTGCCAGTACTGCGTCACTGCACCCCAAGTGGGATGATCTGGATTATCTGACACTGGTGGGGTCCGCCTCGGAAGGAACCGTCTCAATTCCTTCCCGAGGGAGTCGTACTCTGCCAGTACCCCCTTCTCTGCAGGCCAGCCCGTCACCACTACGCCGCCTCCCGGTCTCAACGACAGACTCGAGATACCCAAGCCGGGCGTTAGAAAGATCCTTCGCAGGAAGTTTCCCTCTGGGTCGAAGAAGGATATAAAACCGTTTGACTCTCCTATCGCCATTTGGCCTGATTCCGCAATGGCCGGATAGCGCGGTTGCTCGAACTCTCCGGGTCCCCGCCCCTTTCGACCGAGAATCCGAATGAGTCGACCGTCTGCGTCGTACAGCTTCGCATTTGACTCTGAGACGTCAGCAACGAGTATGCTTCCATCTTGTCGCCATGCCACGCCCGAGAGCCGCACCACTGGAGTCGTGTCCTGGCTTCCAAGTACCAAGGTGTCGATGAGGTCAAACCGATCCACAAAGGCGGCCGGCTGGATGCCACCGTCCGCAGCGAACGAGCGCCGCGCAGTGGCGCTCCCGTCATCAACGCGACCGCAAGCCGTCGCGGCAAGAAAGCCGAATCCGACAATCGGTTTTCGCAGCGTCGCGGTACAGAAGCAGTGGTTCAACGGGCTAAGCCTCGAATCCCACTTTCGGCGCACGAAAGTAGGGTCCCTCGTAATCCGAGTCAAGGACGAATGCCAGGTGTTGGCGACTTTCAGCGTGGGCTGGCCCGCTCCGAAGCTGAGCGTAGGGACGTTTTTGGAAATGAGGAGTCGTCTTTCTCAGGTGCTGGGGACGTTCTTGGTAAAGCAGTGATACGATCAGCAAGCAACCCTCTACAGGCCTATCCTCGTTATCCGCCACTGCGAACCTGTAATCCAAGTCCTCGGTGATTATTCTGTGATTATTCAAACGCCGAACGCCTCGGACAAGCCCGAGGCGTTCGGCATGTAACGTTCTGTGGTATAAACACTTTCAGAATCGGGACGGCGGGATTTGAACCCGCGACCCCCTGAACCCCATTCAGGTGCGCTACCGGACTGCGCTACGTCCCGTCGATTCCGATCAATCTTCGCACCGCGGAGCCGGATGTACACTCACTACCACCTCCGTCTACACTAGTGCCCCACGACGACCACGACGGTTCCCCTGCCCCGCCGCTCCGCGAACTCAGACATCTCGCCCGCGGAAACTTAGCCATACTTCACGACTCCCTCAATCGGCCAGTCGGGTCGCCGACGACCAGCATTCCCCCGCGGGCGCACTGCCGCGTACCCACACAATGGCGTGCCAACCCGGGACGATTACGGATTGTAGGCGCCGAAACCGGAAACTACCATGTTGGCGACTGCCCCTGCCTTTGACGCGATGCCCGACTCACCAACGCCGAAATCACGAATATCGGCAAAGCGATAAGGAATGCGATCTTGAGCGCCGCCAGACCCAGCCCGATCACAGCGCCCAGGAGCCCGAACACCACTCCCAAGGCAACCGCGACGAGCACAAACACTATCAGCACCGGAAGACCCACCAGCAGCAGCAGCCCGAGTACCGGCAGGCCAACGATGGCCAGCACCGCCGCCAGCGGCAGGCCCACCAACATCAGGATGCCCGCGGCCGGCAACACCACGAACAGCCCCAACACAGAAAAGATCAGGAACTTGATGAGCGACATCGGCCATTTCTCCCATGAACAGCTTCAACGGAAATTACCCTACGACTTCCTGAACGGCACGTTTCACCCGACGACCCTGGTCATGAATCCCAGAGAACCCTCCGGCCACCAGAACCGGCCGCGGCCTGGAGCAGACCGGGCCAGATGCCGGCCTGGCCGGCACAGGATCGACCGGGAGTTCCGCTGAGATGCCCATGGCCTACTGGGTCAGCGTAACGCTGCACGTACTCGCTGCCATGTTCTGGCTGGGCGGGATGATCTTCCTCGGAGTGGTCGGCGCCCCAGTCCTTCGCGCCGTGGAACCACCGGCCGTCCGACAACGGGTCTTCCAGGTACTGGGGGAGCGCTTCCGCGCCGCCGGCTGGACGGCCATCGCCATCCTGATACTCACCGGTGTCATCAATCTACACTTCCGCGGTCTCCTCGTCTGGTCCGGTGTACTGGGGAACCCGGCGTTCTGGCGCTCCACGATGGGAACGGCCCTGGCGGTGAAGCTCGCAGCGGTCGCGATCATGGTAGTGCTCTCCGCGATTCACGACTTCGTGAGTGGCCCCGCCGCAGGTCGCCTGAAGGCCGGATCTCCTGAATCGATCCGGTTGCGCCGTCAGGCGGCAATCATGGGCCGCGTAAACGCATTCCTGGGGATCATCCTGGTCCTGGCGGCGGTCCGCCTGGCCCGCGGTGGATAGATCGGTGTACCCGCGGCGCGAGCACCACTCGCTCGCGAACTTCGAGCCCAGGGACAAAGTGCAGCAACAGAGCGGGCGACCGGACTCGAACCGGCGACGTCCAGCTTGGGAAGCTGGCATTCTACCAACTGAATTACGCCCGCGATTGAAGCGCGCTGAAAACGTACCGACTCCGACCCGCCGGGAGCAAGCTGTTTGGGTCCGGAGCCGTCCTCAGCGAGCCGGCGGTTCCGTCACGCTCAGCGCCTTCCCGACTTCCGACCTGGGCATCACCGCCGCACGGATCTCCATGGCCCCGACGCGAGCCATCGTCAGCGTCAGAGTGACAGAATCGCCTGCCACCAACTGCCGCTGCAACTTCATCAGCATCAGGTGTCGACCGCCGGGTTCGAGGCGCATATCGGACCGTGGCTGGATCACCAGCCGTGGGACCGCCATCATGCGACGCATCGAGCCCTCTTCCACCGTCTCGTGGATCTCCACGCTTTCAGCAACGTCGGCAATGACCCCGAGCAGCGTGTCCTCCTGGGGTGTGTCGTTCCGGAGAGTCAGGTACGCCGCGGCCGCGTTCCTGTCCACAGGCTCTGCCACCGCCATCCGCGTCACGAAGACCCCTCCCATGCTCATCGTTGACACCTCGGACGGCGCCACCTGCAACACCCGGGCTCTCGCCTGAGCAGCCAGGGCCCGGCGCGTTCCCGCCCCGCTGGCGTCCCTGGCCAGCAGCACGAGATCGTTGGCCCAGTCGCCCTGATCCGTTCCTGCGGGATAGACGGTATAGGCGTGACCGTCCCGCGCGAACGCAAAGACGTGGGCCGCGTGGCTCACGAAGTAATTCGCCGAATCCGGGCCGACGTACTCGCGTGCCGCAGGCCTCAGGTTGAACAGCCCCTGAACCCGCGTCAGCTCCTCGGCGGTTCCCGTGAGTCCCACGAACGATGAATCGAAGCTCGCCAGCCAGGTCCGGAGCCGCTCCGGCGTATCCCTCTCCGGATCAGTGGTTACGAAGTGCGTCGTCACCAGCGACCGGTCATCCGGACTCATGCCTCGAAGTGCTGCGGCGATGTGAGCCATGTGCAAGGGACAGATATCGGGACAGTGGGTGTAGCCGAAGAACACCAGCGCGACCCTCCCCTCGGTACGGGAGACAAAATCGTACCGCTCACCGTGCATATCGGTGAGCTCAAAGGACGGACGGGCCAGTGGACTTGCGAGGGCCGTGCCACGCCAGGTGGTGACATCCCGCGTACCACACGCTGTCACGAGCGGCAGCAAGAGCAGCGTTGCGAGCCATCCAGTCCGGTGCATCGTCATGGTCGTCTCCGGTACCGCATATGGTCCAGCCCCGATCGTCGCGGGAACCGCGCAGCGTCGGGCCGACAGGTCAGTCATCGCGCGGCTTCACAGTCACGTAACCCACCATGCCCAGCAGGGCATGCGGGTCGCACTGGAAGAAGTAGCGTCCCGGTTCAAAGTCCACGGCGATGTCGTATGTCTGACCGGGCAACTGGAGCAGTGGACTCGGCGCCGGCGCGGAAGTCAACGACGGATTGGAATCCGGCAGGAAATTCACATTGTGTACACCACTGACCAGGACGAACCGCATCACATCACCCGGGTGGGCATCAAAGGTGTCAGGAATGAACCGGTTGTTGCCGCGGTCGTCCGTGATCATGTCAACGCTGATCACTTTGCCACCCTCCCGGGGCGTCAGGGGCGCACCGGGTGTCACGGTCGGAGTCACCGGCATGTTGTGTGCGGGAGCTTCGCTCTTCCCACCACCGCACGCGGCGTTGAATGCCACCGCCATTACCATCACGATCCGGGCCGGTCTTCTGAACATCCTGGCTCTCCTGAGCATGTGCGGGTTCAAGTACTGGTTGATGGAGTGAATCGGACTGGGGTGTGCTGCTTCACCAAGAGGATTCGACATCGGCTGCATTCAGAAATCCTTTCGCTGAAAGGTCTTCAGGGCCAGCAGCCCGGGTGCCAGAGACCACAAGGCGAGACCGGATACAGATGCAATGGTGCCGGTCCAGTCGCCGAGGATGCGGTCGAATACCGCACCCGTGTATCCCAGAAGTGCTGAGATATCCAGGTGGAGAACCAGGAGTATGCGGGCGAGATCCACCGGGTTCAGGAACGTCAGCACCAGGAGTGGCTGCTCCAGCGGTCGGTCGGGAAAGGCGACCGTGAGCCAGAGAATGAGAGCGTCCCAGGCCAGGGTCATCGCTGCCCAGGTGGCCAGTGCCGCGCCCAATGCCTTCAGACGATCCTCCACGAGTCCCGCTATCAGGGTCGCCAGGGCGCCAAACACCGCTGTAAGGGCCACGCCCGCAACGAGCATGAGTGCCAGAATGGTCAGGACCTCGCGGGTCAAGCCGCCGCGCACCAGCAGGGGAAGTGCGACACCGAGCACGTACGCCCCGGCGAGCGGCAGAACCAGGCCGGCAAAGAGCCCATGGAAGAGAGAACTCCGCCTGACCGGCTGCGCGAGAAGAAGTTCGGTGAACTCCCGGGCCGCATTCCAGTAAATGGTTCCGAACACGATCGTGGCCAGGGGAATCAGCAACACGACCACGTTCAGCAGGCTCAGGAGCGCACGTTCACTGCTGCCGCCGAGGCGGAGCAACAGTTCGGTGGTGACGAGGAACAGCAGTGCATAGCCGATCACCCAGCGGTTGCGCACGACATTGCGCAGTTCGTACCGGATGACGCCAAGGACGGTGTTCATGCCGCGTCCCGCCGCGATGTCATCAGGTTCGCGATCGCCCGTTCCAGTGTTGGCTGCGACGTGGCGCGAAGGAGGTCATCACGGGGTCCGGAAAACCTCACCTTGCCGTCCAGGAGAAACGCGATGCTGTCAGCGATCTCGTCCAGCTCACTGAGCACGTGAGACGTCACGATGATGGTGCGTCCCGCGTCGCGCTCCCGCCGGATCCGTTCCTTGAGCACGCCTGCCGACACCGGGTCCAATCCGGCTGTCGGTTCGTCCAGGATCAGGACATCGGGACGGAACAGGAACGCGAGGAGAGCATTGATCCGCTGGCGGGTTCCCCCCGACAGCACCCGCAAAGGGGTATCCATGACCGGACCCAGGCCGAGGGTATCCACCAGTTCCTCGTCACGGGGAACGCTCTTCCCCCGGAACCCGCTCAGCATGGCCATTACCTCACGACCCGTCAGGTTGTCGGGATAGCGGGCACTCTGGGGCATGTAGCCGATCCGCTGCCGATACGAAGGATCACCGTCGAGAGTACGACCGTCGAACGTGATGGTGCCGGAATCGCGCCTGACGAGACCCAGCAGGATTCTGTTGAACGTGGTCTTCCCCGACGCGTTCGGCCCGACAATGGCCATTACGGATCCCCTTGCCACATCGAGGTCGACACCCTCCAGAACAGGGAGCCGGCCAAAGCGCTTGCGGATGCCACGCGCGACGATCATCGGCGGGTATGCTCCCCCGACCGCACACCCGGTGCCCCGACGGTCACCGGATTCGTTGGCGGTCGCATCACCGGTCTCTCGTCCACCAGAGTCCGGGGCGTGAGTATGGGGAGTATCCGTTCGGCGAAATCCAGCAGATCCACCACCGGGCTGCGAAGCAGGATGAGGGCTGACGGAGTCTGCTCCACGACCAGGGCGAAGAGCCTGACCGGGGAATGCGGCACGTCACCGAACCCATCCCGGTCGAGGTCGTAACCACGGTATCGATCCCAGTGATTCTCCCGGAAGGTGCTGAAGTTCTGCCTGGAGTTGGTACCGACGTCGAAGGAGTTCCCCTGGAAGATGTTCCCCGTGACCACGTTCTCCTGGGCATTGGCCAGCAGCCTGAGGGCCCAGCCGTTGGACTCGAACCGGTTGCCTGCAACCAGGTTCCGGCTGGCATCCTCCATGTAGAGACCGACCGTATTCTCCAGGAACCGGTTGTCGCGAATCTCGCTGTCGTTGATGTCCTTGAGCAGCAGGCCGTAGGCCGAAGCTCCCCAGTTGCGCTCAAACCTGTTCCGTACCATTCGGACGCGGCGGGTATACATCACCGCGACACCGGATTCGTTGTGCCGAAAGGCGTTGTCCTCATACCGGCAGTCACCCGAAAACATGAAGTGAAGGCCGTATCTCTGGTTCCCCTCACTCACGTTACCCTGAACCGTTCCATGGGTGACGAACTCGAAGTAGATGCCATCGCGGTGACCACGGACCTGATTCCCGACAATGACGATGCTGTCACTCTGCCAGGCGTGGATGCCATTGCCGCCCAGTGTCTGCCGCTGCAATGGCCCGTGCAGAACGTTCTCCAATACCGAGCAGTCTCTGGCACGCTGGAGATAGATGCCGAAGTGCGTTTCCTCGAAGGTGTTCTTCTCGATCCGGCAACCCCGGGCGCGGAGGACCTTCAGGGCCGCCCGGTCATCCATCTGACCCGATCCGGTGTTGCGGAAGGTCAGGCCCCGCACGGTCACGTCATCGGCCTCCACCGTCATGATGGCGTGCGTCCCGGAGCCGTCGAGTATGGAGCCGTCATCTCCCTCGATGGTCACCGGGTGTCGCACTGTGAGAGGGGGTTCCCGATAGGTGCCGGGCCGGACAGTGATGTGATCGCCATCGCGCGCCAGCTCCAGAGCGGCCGCCACGGTCCGGATCTCACCCTGAGGGTCGACCACAAGGTCGCGGCGGGCCGTTTGCGCGCCAACCACGGGTGCGATCAGCAGCAGAGCAAGGATCTTCATCTGCCTGGCGAACCGGTTGCGTGGTCCGCGTCATGCCCCACTGCGTCCGCCGACAGTCTCTCGCGTTTCATGAGGGCGAGCACCTCATTCCATGCAAGGGCCTCACCGCCGTAGCGCCGGGACGCGCTTTCAATGGCCCCGGGCGCGAAAGCGACCAGGCCACGGCCCATGGGGCTGTGGAGTGAGCCACCGGCAAGAAACACCGCGCTGTCGACCGGGACGAAGCGGCCCGATTCAAAGTCGGTGACCCAGGCTGCACGCACGTTCCCCTGGGGCTCCTGCGCCAGATGGAACGAAGCGAGGCACTCGATCGCATCAAACGTATACAACTTCCCGGTGGTCAGCTGGAGCTCTGCCCCGAACCGTACATCCGATATGGTCATCCGGCAGAAGTCACAGGCATCCGACCCGGCAATCAACGGCCGCGGGACACGCTGACAGGCAGCACCGGCCGCCACCGCGAGCGCCAGAATCATGCCCACGCGCTTCATCCCCGGACCTGCATGGCGGGTTCGCGCATCGTCGTCCTGACGGGCGCAGCTTGGGCCTCCTTCCGCCTCCGGTCCTGCACCACGACCAGCACGCCGAGGGCGAGAGAGAGCATGAGCGCAACCCCACCACCAGCAGGCAATGAAGTGGCCCGGAAGTTGAGGAGCTGCCTGGAACCAATCAGCGGCGGCTGGTAATTCATGTCCGGGATGCGGATGATGGCGTTCTCCGTATCCAGGTTGTGACCGTAGTCGTATTCCCACTTGTAGAAGTCCACCATGCCGACGGCAGCCACCAGGGCAAAGCCGGCGACCCAGAGGCGGGCCACCAGTCTGCTACCGGATGCCGCGGCGGCAAGACCCGCCACCACTATGCCGCCGAGAATCCAGGGCATGATCCGCAATTCCGGGATGGAGGCCGGTTCGATGCGCTTCATCCCGATATAGTGGTTCAGATTGTTGATGTTCTCCAGGTCGTTAGGCTTCAGTCCTACGATATCACCGACCCGGATCAGCATTCCGAGGCCTTCGGGATATTGAGGAGCGTCCAGATAGACCGCCCAGATGGGCAGGAAGAACGCCACTGCAGGGAGCAGGCTGGCAACGGCGAGGATGACCCGCAACGAACGGCGCATGATTCCCGGTTGGATGACTGGAGGATTCGAAGGTGATCCGGTCCCGGGAGGAGCGAGCCAGAGGGTCGCTCCCCCGGGATGATCGCGGTTACTGCTTGCCCACGCTCCACTTGACGGGCGTCGGACTGCCTGCGGGGCTCACTCGCACGTAGCCCTGCATCTCCTGGTGGAGTGCCGAACAGAAATCCGTGCAGTAGAAGGGATAGACACCCGGGAACCTCGCGACCCACTTGAGTGTGCGGGTCTCTCCCGGCATGATCAGCAGTTCAGCATCGTGAGCAGATCCGATCGCGGCAAATCCGTGGGGAACGTCCCAGTCCTGCTCCAGGTTCGTGACGTGGAACAGCACGGTATCCCCCACCTGCACTCCCTCGATGTTGTCGGGCGCGAAGTGGCTCCGGATCGCCGTCATCTTCACGTGCACGGTCTTGCCACTGCGCGAAACGCTCGTCTCCGACTCGGACTTGGCGACGTACGGATGCGCATTGTCGGAGAGCCTGTGGAACTTCACCTGCTTCTCACGAATGAGGTTCGCGTCTATTGCCTGGGCGTAGTGCGGCTCACCGATCGTCGGGAAGTCCAGCAGGAGTCTCATCTTCTCCCCAGTGATATCGATGAGCTGGGCGGACTGCGTCAGTTCCGGCCCGGTGGGCAGGTACCGGTCCTTCGTGATCTTGTTGAGCGCGATCACGTACTTGCCATAGGGCTTGCGGGTGTCACCTCCGGGTACCAGCAGGTGCCCGATGGAGTAGTACGTCGGTATCCGATCCACTACCTGACACCCCGGCAGGTTGAACTTGACGATCTCCGAAGTGATGAAGACGGATGTATAGGCATTCCCCTGCCCGTCGAACTCGGTGTGCAGCGGACCCAGTCCCGGATTCTGGATTTCACAGAAGTTCACGGCCTCGTAGCGGATGATGGGAATGCCGTCCTTCTCACCATCGAAGGCCTTGTCGGCAATGGCCTGCTGCATCTTCGAGAACGCGTGGACCGGTATGACGGTCGCCAGCTTGCCTCCAGCGACGAGGTACTCTCCCGTCGGATCGACGTCGATGCCGTGAGGTGACTTCGGCGTCGGCAGGAAGTACACCGCACCGGGGCAGTCCTTCGGGGCAATCACCTTGACACTGGTGAGCCGCTCGGACCGCGCCGTGTGGGTTGCCTCGTCGTACACCACGTGCATGTGCTCGCTCGACCAGGTCTGCGCCTTTCCATCGGCAACGCACTGCTCGATCATCTTGAAATTGAGGGCAGCGACGACGTCCTTGTCGTTGCGGGATGCCTCCACTTCCAGCTTGGTGTACGCCTGTTCGGTGTTGTACGACGAGAAGAACACCCAGTCAGCGGAAGGCCCCTTGCCCGGCCTGGCCAGGTCGTAGTCGTACCCGGGCATCAGGACCTGGAAGGCGACCGCCATCTTGCCCGGCTCATTGGCCTTGATGAAGCTGAGAGCGCCCTTGAACTGGTCTTCGTACTGGTCGATCGGCATGTCCTTCTGCGGCAGCGGGACGCTGAAACGCGTACCCGCAACTGCGTACTCGGTGTTGGCCGTCACGTACGGCGACGAGTGGTTCCCCGCCGAGTTCGGGATCTGAATGATTTCCGCCGTCGTCATCGTGGACAGATCTATCCGGGCGATGCGCGGCGTGTTGTTCCCGTTGATGAAGAGCCAGCGGCCATCGTGTTCGGAGTTGGTCATGGACAACGACGGATGGTGCGCGTCGTCCCATGGGACATACCCGAAGGTCGTGTTCAGCATCTCCCGGGTCTCGGCGTTGTAGCCATACCCGTTCTCCGGATTCTGGGAGAAGACCGGGATCACCTTCAGCAGCCGGCCGGACGGGATGCCGTAGACGCCGATCTGCCCGGAGAACCCTCCAGACATGAAGGCGTAGTAGTCGTCGTACGTTCCTGGGGCGACGTAAACGCGCGAAGCGGCATCCGCGGCCGTTCCCAGGCCGCGTGATTCCGAGGATGGCGCGCACGCGTGGAGAATCGCCGCGACGGCGACCAGCAGCGACCCCGTGATTGAATGGGTGGCGGTCCTGCGTGAGAGCGACATCGAATCGGTCCCTCGTGGTTGGTGTGAGACTGTGCCGACCTGGATGTCTCAGTACTCACTGAGACGAGGGAACTCTCTCTCGCACCGGACGGTGTGAACAGCAGGGAAAACCTCAGCGCCCGTCCTAGGAAAGCTCAGCCTGGCATGCGGAATCGACTGACGAGCCAGGTAAGGTCAGACCCTACCAACGCACGTAGCCATTCGCCCGGGAACCGGGGGGTGACTGGGGGCGACCTGGGGGGCGAGGGCCACACAAGGTGCATTGAGCCCGGACTGTAACACCTTCAGGGAGGCCCTGGTGGCGCGCATATCGGGCGCGACCTCAGGGTGCTGCGCGGCACCCGGGCCAGTATTCCGGCCTCCATCCAGAGCCAGCGGTCGGGATTGAACCGACGACCGCCCGATTACGAATCGGGTGCTCTACCACTGAGCTACGCTGGCATGACAACGGGGTCAGCGTGTCGATCCGACCACACCCATGCGACTACTGGCAGTTCACCAGACCCGTCGTGCATGCCCTGGCGCGGACTCGAACCGCGACGCCTTTCGGCACCACCCCCTCAAGATGGCGTGTCT
>CAYPLP010000011.1:0-19008 GCA_964411635.1 uncultured Gemmatimonadaceae bacterium | reverse complement strand
CGGGACTCGAACCCGCACCCGGTTGCCCGGAGGGGATTTTAAGTCCCCCGCGTCTGCCATTTCGCCACCCCCGCCAGACATGCTCAAGCTACTGGATTGCTCCTTACGGGCAACACCTTCCCCTTCCCGCTTCCCCCTTCCCCCTTCCCGCATTTACGGCTGGACACCCAGAGCATGCACCGCGTACCAGATGGAATGCGCCAGCAGGCCAGCAAGCGAGGCATCGACGCCGTTGGCGGTTCCCTTCCCCTCGGCATCCACTTCTTCCGCGGCAAAACCAAGGTACAGCGGAGCGCGTCGCAACCACTGAAGTACATCCGTAGCATCAGGACCCATCAGCCTGGCGCACTGTTGTACCAGATAATGCGGTTGGAGATCGAGGGTCCGGACGGTTCTTCGGTATGCCGAATCACTCCGATCCACCATGTCGTACAGCGGCAGCCAGAGAACCGAAACCAGCGGATCGTCATCAGCCACCGCTTCACCCGCCAGATTGATGGCGGAGAGAAACTGATCCTTGCCGTCCCGCTGCGTAGTGAACTGGCGGCGCAAGGCGGCTCGCACCGCGGCGGGGTCCTGCACCCCGCGGGCAGTCTCCTCATCCAACGTCCTCCGGAATACGTCCAGTGCCTGAGCCACGACCGCATTGCCGTGCAGCGTAAAGGGAAAGGCCGCGGGGCTTCCCGAGGGAGTCACCTCGGTCGCATAAAGGGGGATCTCCTGGTTGCGTCGGGTCGCGATGTCCTCACTCGACGCGTAGAGCGCCTCCGCCAGGACCGGTTCTTCCACGATCTGGTCGTCGCCAGTCTCCCTTATGTAACGATCGGTAGCCAGCGCATACGACGCGGCGGCTTCGATGCAGAAACCCGGCTCGAAGAGGGTACCGTCGAAATAGCGTACACCGCTGCCCGGGGCATATCCGTGCAGCTCGCAGGCCCGCAGGAGAAGTTCCCGGGCGAGTGGCGGGTCTGCGAGCTGTATCGCCGGAATGGTCCAGTTGAGCGCCTCCCATTCCCGCACGGTTACTCCCCGGGAGTGCCAGGGAACCCGGGTCCGGACGAGATAGAAATGAGCGTCATCGAGTGCCCTCCCGACGCCCAGAAAGTACGCCAGCAGCAGGTTCCGGTTGACCAGGGAGTCCACACTGACGTGGCCCGTGGACTGGCCAAGGGCCCTTATGGCATCCCGCGTAGCGCCAAGCAACAGGCGCCACCCCCGTCGTCGCATTACACCGGCGGTGGCTTCGGCCCCATCGCCCTCTGGGCCCAGCGCCAGGTAGAACGCGGACTCCACCTGGCCGCCTGCCGCGGCCCTCAGATGCCGAACCATCGAATACCGGGCGTCCCCGTCGCCAAGGACGGTCTCGGCGTCACCATCCGAGGCGATGGCCATGGCGGCCAGGACCGGGAGACCACTGCCCCCCAGGACGACGGCCCCCGACCGACCACGCCGGACGGTGTGTTGATCCTCGAACGGCTGCGGTGTCCGAACACGCAACTGACGGTGCCCCAGCACGCCCTCCAGGCCAATCGAGAGTCGGATATCCGTTCGACCACGATTCTCGACCGCGACCGCATACACCAACCCTGCCGTGTCCGCGTCCCTCCCGTACGGCGCGAAGATCGTTGCTCTGACCACCAGGTCACCGATGGAGACCGTGAAAGTCGGGAGCCAGGCGAAGGCTCGTTCCCAGGCAAGGGTGCCGTCGGTAAGAGGAATCACGTTGCCGTCCACCGTCAGGACGGGACGGGCAAGAGCCGGCCCACGACCCAGTTCAAAGTCCGGGCTGCCGGCAAACTCCACGGAAGATCGGGAACCCCGGTGGAGCACGCCAAGGGCGTGAATGGAAGCATCCGCCGGGTGGATGCAAGGAACCGTAACCCAGTGATTCCCGGTGATCTGCCATGGGACAGGTGGAATCGGCGTGGCGGTCATCAAGCCGTTAGTTTCGTACAACTCTCGCCACCCCCGTGCTGGGGTCAGGGAAGGAATCAGCAACCGGAAGCGACAACATACCGTGGCGCTGCCCAACAATCGACTCAAACCGCTGACCCAGGGCAGGCCATGGATGACCAACCTGTACCGGGTACTCTTCTTCCTGGCTTCGGTTGCCTCACCTGCCCTGGGACAGCAGGTACTCGGCCCCTGGGATGATGCCACGACCGCACCACGAGGCGTGCTCCGCGCCGGGATCGGCGTGTATTTCGGGCACTGGAACGAACGCTTTGCAAGGATCACCGGTCGGCGCGAGGCGCTGGGGACCGATCTGTCACGAGACGTCCTCGGTCCCGCAATCCTGCCGGGTATGGGAACACTGGCGCAGGAACTGGGATCGATAGTCGGGGCCCCTGGACTCCTGTCGCTGGGAACGCTGACGACACGTCTGGAAGTCACCGAAGCAACAACCCCGATAACGCTCGAATACGGACTCACCGGTCGGGTAAGCCTCCGGGCACTCATTCCGTACGTGAAGAATCATGTGAGCGTGACCGTCAACCCCAATGCCGGTACGAATGCTGCTACCCTGGGGCTCAACCCGGCATTCCTGGTGGGTGCCGGGGCACGCAGCCGCAATGATCTGGTCATAGCCGCCTTGGACGGAGCCGCAACCACCCTGGGCGGAGAACTCACCAGATGTCTGGGAAACACGGATCCGACCTGTGCCGCCATCAATGCGAATCGCGACGGAGCCACGGCACTGGTGGCCTCCGCGCAAACCACTGCGGCTGCCATAGCGTCTGTCTTCGGAACCACGAGCGTAACAGGCAGCGCGTGGGCACCGCTTGCGGGGAGTGAGCTTCTCGCGGCCGTAAACGCCAGACTGACCGAGCTGAGCGATCAGTTTGCCTCATTTCTTGGGGCTGCCCAGGGAGGAGCCTGGGTATCGGCCCGCCCGGTACCTGCGGGCCTGATGGCGGCGGCTGATCTCGATGCGCTGATCACCAAACCCGAGTTCGGCATTGTCGGGCGCGCACCGTCCGACTATGAGCACAGTCACCTTGGGGATGTGGAAATCGGTGCCAAGGTGTCGCTGTACGATACCTTCGGCCCACCGGCAACCACTCCGCTTGCGCCGCGACCGGGTTCACTGCGACTCGCCCTGGGGGGAGTCTATCGCCTGGGAACGGGACAACTGGACCTACCCGACGATTTCACGGACGTTGGCACCGGCGATCGGCAGGTAGATCTCGAAGTCAGCGGATATCTGGACGCCGCTTTGTCCCGTCGGCTCTGGACTTCGTTGGTCGTCCGGCGTGGCTTGCAGCGCCCGGACCGCCTCGTCCAGCGCATTCCTGATCACGTCGGGGATCCTTTCCCGGAAGTCGCCCGGCGCCAGATGGTCTCGCGCGACCTGGGGGACTACACCGAACTGGAACTGGCGCCGCGATATGTTCCCAGCGACGCCCTGGCACTATCGGCGGTATATCGGTATCGCACCAAGGGGGAAGACCGCTACCAGGGAAACTTTCAGGTCCTGGGAGCCGACGGCTCACAACTCGATCTGGATGCGTCGGTGCTGGGCACCGGATCATCCTCCACCGAGCAGGTCCTTGGCTTCGCGATCACCTTCTCGACCGTTCGGGGATATGCCCTTCGGGAATCCCGCTGGCCGCTCGAAGTCTCTCTGATGCACACCCAAGTGCTCTCCGGACGGGGCGGGATAGCTGCCCGGTCCGCAACTGGCCTGTCCATCAGGATCTATCGATCGATCGGCCGACGGAATCCGTTGCGTCGGAACTAGGCCTTCCGGCGTCGCCGCTGCGGCCTCTCCGGAGTGTCAGCAAGGTGCGTCTGCGCCGCGATCTCCAGTAGTTCGGCGGCGTGGGCCCGACTCAGTTCGCTCGAGGGATCTCCGCCCAGCATCCGGGCTACCTCCGCAACACGAAGTTCCCCGGTCACCACTGCAATATCCGCCGTGGTGACGCCACCGGTGGCTCCCTTGGCGACCACGACATGGGTGTGGGCGCGTGCCGCCACCTGGGCCAGGTGGGTGATGACCAGAACCTGATGGTACGCCGCCAGGTGCCGGAGTGTCTCGCCAACGCGAAGTGCCACCGTTCCGCCGATTCCAGCATCGACTTCGTCGAAGACGAGCGTCGGGACTCTGGCATTCCGGGCCAGGACCGTCTCGAGGGCAAGCATGAGTCGCGAGAGTTCACCGCCCGAGGCTGATTTCTCCAGCGGCCGGGGATCGAGCCCTTCGTTGAAAGCGGTTTGAAATCTGACCACCTCTGCGCCCGTGGGTTCGATCGGATTCCGGGGTTCGAGTTGCACGATCAATCGTCCGCCGGGCAGACCCAGTCCCGGCAGCAGACGACCAATCCCATCGCTGAGTCGGACAGCCGCCTCCCGTCGTGCTGCGCTGAGTCGGGCAGCGCAGGTAATCAGCTTCTCGCTGGCAGCCTGTTCTTCGGCCGCCAACCCCCTCAGATCCAGTTCCGCGCTGTCCAGCATGTTGAGTTCATCCTGTGACAGGCGAAGCGTATCCAGCACCGCTTCGACGTCGCCGCCATACTTTCGAGCGAGATCGTGGAGCTGCTCCCGGCGTCGATCGATCTCTTCCAGTCGGCCGGGATCGCTTTCCAGGGATTCGCCGTACACAGCCAGTTCCCGGGCGATGTCTGCGAGGGACACCATGGCAGTGTCCATGGCGGCACCCAAATGCAGGGCACTGCCATCGAGCCGCATGATCTGTCCGATGGCCCGCCTTGCCAGAGAGGAAATGTGCAGGGCACCGTTCTCGGGATCTTCCAGGGCCGCGACCGCGATGGAAACCTGTTTGCCCAACTCCACGGCATGGGTAAGCCTGCGAGCTTCATCATCCAGGTTCTCCAGCTCGCCAACGACGGGGTTCGCAGCTTCGATCTCCGAGACGACATGACGCAGATAGTCCGCCCGTCTCGATGCTTCCTCCCGGCGACGTTCGAGATCCTGGCGTGCAGCACGGACCGCTTCCAGCCTGGCGTGGACTTCGCGCACTGTCGCTGCCTCGTCCACGGCGCCGGCGAATGCGTCCAGCATGTCACGCTGCGTCTCTTCCCGCAGGAGACCCTGCGAATCGTGCTGCCCGTGAAGACTTACCAGTAGCCCACCGATGACCGAGAGCGTACCGGCGGTGACGGTGGTGTCATTGATCCATGCCCGGCTCTTCCCGCTGGTGTTGACCTCACGGCGCAGTACCAGCAGGCCGCCCTCCGTGGTTATCCCGCGGGCGTCGAGTTCGCGGGACAGTTCCGGCAGGGCACCTATCTCGAAGGTTCCCTCCACCGTGGCACGATCGGCACCGGTGCGAACCAAGTCGGCGCCTCCGCGTTCTCCCAGCAACAGACCCAGCGCTTCGACGATGATGGATTTACCGGCACCCGTCTCACCGGTGAGGACGTTGAATCCGGATCGTACCGGGAACGTGACTGCTTCGATCACCGCAAGATTGCGGATCCGCAGTTCGGTGAGCATTACCCACGCAGCTCGTCCGCCGGGATACCCCAACCCAGCTTGCGCCGCATCCTCGCAAAGAAAGTCATTTCGGGGAAACGGACGAGGACGACGGAATGTTCCGCGCGGCGAACCATGATGGATGCCACACGGCCGAGCGTCGTTCCGACCTGACCATCCACCGTAACCAGGCGCTCTTCGCCATCATCTTCGGCGTGTACCACGATTCTGGCATCCGGACCCACGACCACCGGGCGGATGGCGAGCGCGTGTGCGGATATGGGCGTCATTATGATGGAGTTGTGACGCGGCACCACCACGGGTCCGCCAACCGAAAGGTTGTATGCCGTGGATCCAGTCGGCGTGGAGATCACGATCCCATCCGCTGCATACGTGGCGACCTCCTCTCCATCCACCTCGACCTTGAGCCAGATGACGCGGGCCTTGCCTCCCTTGTGGAGCACGATGTCATTGAGGGCATACCACCTGCGCTGGTCGCCGGGGACGCCCGGCTGACCCTCCAGTACCAGTCGGCGTTCAGCCCGGTAGTCACCGGAGACAAAACGCGTGAGCGCGGTTTCCAGGTCATCCCGCCCGCAGGTTGTCAGGAAACCCAGCCGACCAAGGTTCACACCGAGTATGGGCAACTCCCTGCCATTCAGGAAGCGCGCCCCCCGCAGGAGAGTGCCGTCACCTCCCAGAGTAACCAGCGCATCCATTTCATCCGGCGACGCTACCGGAGAACCATCTGCCACGAAGTCATGCAGTGCTGGTTCGAAACACAGGTCGATTTCAAGACCGGGGGCAATGGTCAGGAGCCGCTGGATGACGCCCTTGAGCCCGGGATACTCGCGGTTCCCGATTACTCCGATCCGACTCACCCGGCGATTGCCTCGGATTCGTGCAGGGCCCTGACGCGCTCGGCGATACCGGTTGCGTCCAGACCAGTGAGGGAAAGCTGGCGTTCGCGCGATGCGGCAGGGATGACTCTGTCAGGAACTCCGTGAGCCAGAACGCGTATCGACGGGTCCAGACGCTCGACGACGGTCGCCATGTAGGCGCCGAACCCGTTCACGACCGTTCCTTCTTCCACGACCAGCAGGGAGCGGTGATCCCGGAAGAGTCCCTCGAGTGTGGGCGAATCGAACGGTTTCAGGAACCGGCAGTTCACGACCGTAGGGTCGAGTCCTTCGGATGCCAGCATCTCGGCGGCGGCCAGCGATTGGTTCACCATCGTGCCCACGGCCAGAATGGCAACATCACTCCCCTTGCGAACCACCTCCCAGGTGGCGTATGGAATCGCGGGCACCTCCGCCATGGGTGGTGGGTTGTCGGGAACCGTATCACGGGGATAGCGGATACTGAATGGTCCGCCGTCATGGGCGACCGCGGTCCTCAACAGGGCCAGCATTTCGCTGGCATCCCGGGGAGCCGTGACCGTCATCCCCGGTACGGCCAGCAGGCAGGGAATATCGTAGAGGCCCATGTGGGTTTCGCCGTCCTCTCCCACAAGGCCCGCACGGTCCATGCAGAAGATCACCGGCAGTTCCTGCAGCGCCACGTCATGCACTATCGAATCGTAGGCGCGCTGCAGGAAGGTGGAGTAGATGGCCGCGACCGGACGCAGACCGCGGGTCGCCATGCCCGCGGCGAACGTAACTGCATGGGCCTCGGCGATACCCACATCAAAGAACCGGGATGGGTGGGCCCGGGCCACGATACCGGTCCCGGTTCCACTGGGCATTGCGGCAGTGATGGCCACCATGTTCCGGTGCTCTGTCATCAGGTCCGCAAGGCCCTGTCCGAACACAGCCGTGTAGTTCTGCTTCTTCGACTGGCTCGCGCGCGGCTTGCCCGTGGCCGGGTCGTGTCCCGGTGGCAGAGCATGCCACTTCTCCACGTGCTCGCCAGCCGGGAACCCCTTCCCCTTCTGGGTTATGACGTGCACGAACCGCGGCCCCGTCATGCTTCGCACTGCAGCGAAAGTCTCGATCAGCTGGTCGATATCGTGACCATCGATCGGTCCAAAGTAGCGGAAACCCAGTTCCTCGAAGAGGACCCCGGGAGTGAAGAAGGACTTGACGCTCTCTTCCCACTTCCGCACCAGAGAATGGATGGCTGGATGACCTTCAACGACCTCTCCGATCCGGGCACGGACGCGGTTGTAGAGGGGGTTGCGCTGGACTGAATTGAGATACTTGGACATCGCACCTACGTTGGGCGCGATGGACATGGCGTTATCGTTGAGGACCACGACCAGATCGCTGCTGGAGTGCCCGGCATTGTTGAGGCCTTCGTAGGCCAACCCCGATGTCAGGGCGCCATCTCCCAGGACAGCAACCACCTTGAAATGGTCTCCCTGGAGGTCTCTGGCGGCGGCAATGCCAAGGGCGGCGGAAATCGACGTAGCCGCGTGACCGGCGCCGAAAGCGTCATACTCGCTCTCCTTGCGCTTCAGGAAACCCGATATGCCACCCTCCTGTCTGAGAGTCTCCATGCGGGCGTTGCGCCCGGTGAGGAGCTTGTGGGGATAGCCCTGGTGTCCCACATCCCAGACGAGCTGGTCCTTCGGCGTGTCGAAAACCGTGTGCAGGGCCACGGTGAGTTCCACCACACCCAGGCCCGCCCCGATATGACCACCGGTACGGGAGCAGACGTCGATCAGTCGTTCGCGAATCTCCTGCGCAAGGAGGCGCAATTCGGAACGGCTCAGAGTTCGGAGATCGGCGGGACTGGCGATTCGGTCCAGAATTGACATCACTGACGCTGGTTGCTGGTGTGTTGCCAGACTGTCTCGCTGGCCTCGTTGGCACAACATCCCCCGGCCGCCCGCGGGTGGGCGAAGGACCCTGGAACGCACCCCTGCCCGTGGTGGCACAGCCGGTGCCTTCCGACCCTCATGGGCGCCAGTCGCAAGCTAATCAATTGCTTCTCAGGATCGTCGTTCCACCACGTGGCGGGCCAGCCGTTCCAGCGTCGGTGTCAGGCACCCTGCCGGGGCCAGGTGAGCGCAGGCGTCGTTCACCAGGTCCCGGGCGCGACGGTGGGCTCCATCCACTCCCAGGAGCGCCGGGTAGGTGCTCTTGGCACGCGCCGCGTCCTTGCCGGCCGTCTTCCCGAGTTGATCGCTGGTGCCGGTTACGTCGAGGACATCATCGGCGATCTGGAACGCCAGCCCCAGGGCATCTCCGAAGCGGGAGAAGGCCTCCAGGGTTTCGCGGCTGCATCCAGCGGCCATTGCGCCGATCCGGGCAGACGCGGCTATCAACACCCCGGTCTTGGCGCGATGAATCCGTTCCAGTTGATCCAGGTTCAGGCGTGACCCTTCGGCGAGCAGGTCCAGAGTCTGGCCTCCGACCATGCCACCTGCCCCGGACGCGCGCATCAACTCCAGCAGTATCCGTCCGATCAGCCCGTCTCCCGCTCCCAGCCCGGCGGACGCGTGCCGGGCACAGACTGCGGCGAGCGGCACCATGGTAATGCCGGCCGCTGTAGCAGTCGTGACATCCCAAACGCGGTGCACGGTCGGGGCGCCGCGGCGCAGGTCGTCGTTGTCCATGCATGGCAGGTCGTCGTGGATGAGCGAATACGCATGTACGACCTCCACAGCCGCTGCCAGACCGCTCGCATCCCCCTTCCCACCGGCGGCGTTGTATGACGCCAGAACCAGCAGTCCGCGGAAGCGCTTTCCCTGCCCCAGGACTCCGTAACGGATGGCTGCGGCCACGGGCGCGGCAACACCGCCAAGCCATCGATCGCAGCATTCCTCCAGCGCCCTTTCGACGTTGCCGCGCTGGTACTCATCCCCCAGACGATCGTCAGGCACCTGGCTCCGTGGCATCCAGAATCCCGTCAGTACGCTCCTTCAGAACCTTTACGGATGCCTCGGCCATGTCCAGTTCACGCGTCGCCTCCTGAAGGCAGGATATGCCCTCCTCGAACAGCTTGAGTCCGCGGTCCAGAGTCATGTCACGCGACTCCAGCAGACGGACGATCTCTTCCAGGCGCGCTATCCGTTTCTCGAAACTCACGTCTCTGACTCCAGTTCAGGCTTCCGGTCGTCGACCTGCTCGACGCGCGCGTGAATGCGCCCGTCCTGGAGGCGGGCGACAATATGTTGGCCGGGTGTCACCGCAGCGACTTTCGTGACGGCCCGTCCATCGGCCGTGGTTATCACGGCATAGCCACGTGCCAGGGTTGCCAGTGGGCTGAGCGCCTGGAGGCGACCTGCCAGGGCCCGGACTTCCAGGCGGCGCCGTTCCACGGGAACGGCCGCTGACCGGACCGTATTCATGGCGGTATCCAGCAGTCTTTCCCGAGCCCGTTCCACAAGCGCGGAAGCGGCATCCCGCAGGTCGACGCCCAGTCGACGTACCTGCCTGACGAGGTCGCCCAGCGCCGGGACCGCCTGCTCGGCGGCGGCGGATGGCGTCGCGGCACGATGGTCCGCCGCCAGGTCACAGAGAGTCACGTCGACCTCATGACCTATTGCCGCAATCACGGGGATGGGCATTCCCGCAACGGCTCGGACGACGCGTTCGTCGTTGAAGGCCCAGAGGTCCTCCCGACTCCCGCCGCCACGCCCGATGATGACCACATCCGCCCCACCCCAGCGCGCGACTCTGTGCAGGGACGCCACCAGCGACGCCGGAGCCTCTTCGCCCTGGACGGCGGCATGACACACGACTACCCCCGTGATGCGGCATCGCCGCCTTACGACTGACACGATGTCGTGCAGCGCTGCCCCGTCTGTACTGGTCACCACGGCTATGCAGCGCGGCAGCAGTGGCAGAGGACGTTTTCGCGATGCAGCAAAGAGCCCCTCCGCCTCCAGCTTCAGACGCACCCGCTCGAAGGCCTTCCGCCACAGGCCTTCGCCAGCGGCCTCCATCGTCATGACCCGGAACTGCAGTTCGCCCCGGGCCGGGAAAACGGTCACTTTACCCAGCGCCGTTATGGTCATCCCCTCGTCCGGTGGCGCAGGGATCCGGCGCGCATCCGACGCCCATGTAACGCAACGAATGCTCGCGTTGGCGTCCTTCAGGCCGAAATACCAGTGACCATTCCGGTGCACCTTGAAGCCCATCACCTCGCCCCGGATCCATAGTGCTCCAATGGCGCCCTCCAGGATGTCCCGTGTCGCCACGGTGAGGTCACCAATGGACAGCGCGGTATCCGGACTCGACCCAGGGTCAGCCGTTCGCTGCCGGCGACGGGCGGTCGCATCGGCGGAACGTGCTGGATGCTGGTATGAATCGCCGAACGAATCAGGCATACGAAACCAGAAGCGAGCCGGAGTATCCGGAAGGAGGCTCCCACCGGTGCAGCCCCGGCTCATCCCAACGAACTCTCCCCATTGGTGAGCCAACAGACACCCGAAACTTCAGGGAGGCCGTCACCGCCCGACGCTGCGGTGCCACCTCCGGAAATCAGGACAACGACTGCCTCGCCGCCCGAACCGTGTTGAGGAGGAGCATGGCGATCGTCATGGGCCCGACGCCACCGGGAACGGGCGTAATCAGCGAGGCCACCTTCCGGGCGCTCTCATAATGCACATCACCCACGAGTCTGTACCCTCGTGGTGCAGTGGCGTCCTCGACCCGGTTGATGCCTACGTCGATGACCACCGCACCCGGCCGGATCATGTCGCCCGTCACCATCTCCGGCTTGCCAATGGCAGCGATGAGAATGTCTGCCCGTCGGGTGTGGAAATGGAGGTCCCGGGTACGACTATGACAAACCGTCACGGTGCAGTCCGCACCCTTGCCTGACTGGACGAGGAGCGCTGCCATCGGCTTGCCCACGATGTTGCTGCGGCCCAGTACCACTACCTCCTTGCCCCTGGTGTCGACGCCATAGCGAACCAGCAGTTCCTGCACTCCGGCCGGTGTGCAGGGGGCAAATCCGTCCTTTTCTCCGATGAGGAGCTTGCCCACGTTCACCGGATGAAACCCGTCGACGTCCTTCTCCGGCGCGATCCGACGGACCACGGTGTTCGAATCCATGTGCCTGGGCAGCGGCGCCTGCACCAGAATACCGTGGACCGTGGGGTCGGCGTTCAACCGGTCAATGAGGGCCTCCAGTTCCGACTGGGGCGTGTCGCCCGCGAGACGGATCGTTTCTCCCTTCATTCCCGCCTCTATGGAGGCCTTCTCCTTGGAGCGCACATAACTCTTGCTCGCCGGATCCTCCCCCACGATTACAACCGTAAGCCCTGGGGTAATCCCCCGTGACTTGAGTTCCGCGGTCTCCCGGGCCACGTCAGCGCGGACCGCCGCCGCCACTGCCACTCCATCGATGATTTCGGCGCCCTTCTCCGGCGCTCCCACCTCAGCGTGCATAGTCCACTGCCCTCGTTTCCCGGATGACAACCACCTTGATCTGACCAGGGTACTGCAATTCCGCCTCGATTCGGCGCGCGATTTCGTCGGAGAGCGATGACATGCGCGCATCATCCACATCGTCCGGCGTCACCAGGACCCGGACCTCACGTCCGGCCTGGATCGCATAGACCTTGTCCACACCACGGTAACTGGACGCAATCTTCTCGATTCCCTCCAGACGTTTCACGTAGGTCTCGAATGCTTCACGCCGTGCGCCGGGTCGTGATCCGGAGATCGCGTCGGCCGCCTGCACCAGTACCGATACTTCGCTCTCGTGCGGGACGTCGTCATGGTGTGCTGCGATGCAGTTCACCACCATCGGGTTTTCCCCGTACTTCGTGGCGACCTCCACGCCCAGCTGCACGTGCGTACCCTCGTGCTCGTGCGTCAGCACCTTGCCAATGTCATGCAGCAGCGCTCCACGCTTGGCCATGGTAACGTCCAGCCCCAGTTCCGCGGCCATGATCCCCGCGAGATGAGCCACTTCCTTGGAATGGTCGAGGATATTCTGGCCGTAGCTGGTACGGTACTTCATCCGGCCGATCAACTTGATCATCTCCGGATGCAGTCCGTGGATCCCGGTTTCATACGCGGCCCGCTCTCCGAGTTCGATGATCTGCGCATCGACCTCCTTCCGGGCCTTGGCCACCACTTCTTCGATCCTGCCCGGATGGATACGACCGTCTGCAACCAGCTTCTCCAGCGCCAGCCGGGCCACCTCCCGCCTCACAGGATCGAAACAGGAAACGACCACTGTGTCGGGCGTATCGTCGATGACGACATCAACGCCGGTAGCCAGTTCGAACGCACGGATGTTCCTCCCTTCGCGACCGATGATGCGTCCCTTCATCTCATCGCTCGGCAGGGAAACCGCTGACACGGAAATCTCCGACGTGTGCTCGGAGGCGATGCGCTGTACGGCCAGGGCCACGATCTTCCTGGCCTCTCTCTCGGCATCCCTCCTGGCCGTCTCCCGGATCTCACGGATCCGGTTGGCTGCGTCCGCCTCGGCCTGCGCCTCCATTCGTTGCATGAGTTCGACTCTGGCCTGCTCCTGCGTCAGGCCTGCCAGTGACTCGAGTCGGCGCCGCTCCTCAGCTACCAGCTTCTCGAGCTCACCCTCCCGCTCGCCCACCGACTTCTCGCGGCGGCCGAGTTCCGATCCTCGCCTTCCCAGATCCTTCTCCTTCTGCTCCACGACTTCCAGCTTCCGTTCCAGCTGACTTTCCTGTTCATCGAGGCGCCGCTCCTCGCGCTCGATCTCCTCCCGGCGATGGCGCGCCTCAGCCTCCCACGCCTCGCGCAGACGGATCTGCTCCTCCTTTCCGGCAATGACCGCGCTCTTCCTGGCTCCTTCGGCATCGCGCTCGGCTTCGGCCAGGATCCGCTTGGCGGTTTCCTCAGCCGTAGCCCGGGCAGTTGCCTGTCGCCGATGCTCGGCATCGCGCCCCTTCTCCATGCCGGATCGCATGCCCAGCAGAAAAAAAGCCGCGGAGGCAACGAGCACGACAGCGCCAGCCGCAGCAATGATGATTGGATTCATGTATGTGCCCCAACGCGGCCCGGAAGACCGCGACGACGGTAGGTGCCACGGGCAGGCGGATCGGACGCCAATTGGGCCACTGGCCGGGCGGACGCCGACGAAGGGCGTGAACCGGGCGAGCTAACTCAATCAGCTACTTGGACCTAAGCCCTGCCGTGAAACGACTTTCGAAGCTACGCCCAATCTCCTGAAAAGGCAATCACATGGCGCTGTCGCCTTCTGTTGGCTCCCGCCGGACAGGCGTTCTCTGCCTGGTCCGCACGGGGGCCCCACGCCCGGCGAGTGCCCCAACGTGACTTCCGCAAAGGTCTACAGCAGCATGAATCAGTTCTGCGACGGACCCGGTGGCTCCAGGCCACCGGGCGCCTACGGGCTACGCTACTTCCCCTTGGTCATGCCGAAGCCAGTCACGTGCGCTTCGGTATTGTGCCCGAATCGGATTCCGTAGACACCGTCGAGCGACTTCAGTTTTCCCTGCCCGACGAGCTCGGACTTGTCGTAGGTGGCTACCGTGGTGCCATTGATGACGCAGCTTACCTTGTCGCCAGCCACCGTCAGGGCGATCTCCTGGGTCACCGGCTTTCCCTTGGCCTCTGCCTTGTGAACCGCGGCGTTGGCCTCACCACGCCGTCCGTTCATCTGGAACGGTGCCGGACCAAAACCGCGAACGATGAACGAACCGTTGCCGTAGGCCGCGCAGTACAGGTAGGTCATCTGCGGCGTGCCCATGTCATTGCCAGCGATAACGATGCCGTACGGATGGGCATGATCGTTCAGTCCCATGTACTCGCTCTCCGTGAAAGTGGCCTTCACGGTGTAGTCACCGCTCGCGGTGTTGGATGGATTCCAGTAGGCGATGGCCGGACCGGTGGTCACGTGCATTCCGGAGCCCATGGATGCCAGCTTTGCGTCATTCACTTTACCGGATCCGTCCGCCTTCCCCATCCAACCGGCGATCTTGATGCCTCCGTCGGTGACCGCCCGGGTCTCGTCCTGGGCACCGGCGATCTGAACCAGGGCCACGCTGGCCACGGCGAGGACTGATACATAACGAAGCTGCATCTGGAGCCTCCTCCAATGTTCGTGTGTAGTGGATGCTGCGGCCCAAAAAATACTCATCCCGGGCCCGGCTGGTGAGCCTCCCAGGCGGACCCAGCCGTACGTCAGCCCCACAGCCGCTTGCTGAACCATTTTGATACCTGCAGCGACGACGGGTGTTCCAGGCCAGGCGATTGACCCGTTAGCTTCAATCCCATGGGAAAGGGATCAGGCAAGTGGGGGCCGGCGACCCTCCGAAGCCCCCATCGGTCGGACACGGAGCCGTGGAGCAGACGGCAGGTACTGGTCCGGCTGGGCGGTACGCTTGCGGCTGTGGCCGCGACTCCGGGACCTCTCCGGGCGCTCACAGGACTGGTGCCACTGACCAGCGAGTTCACCTTCGCCCGGTTGCGCTACGACTCCGGAGACTGGGACTACAACCCCAAGGTCTGCGCCAATGTACTGGATGCGCTGCTGCAATACACATCCATCCCGGTTCATCAGGACGAAGTCGTGATCACCGCTGATTCGGACGAGCTGCTTTCTTTCCCGTTCCTTTTCATGACGGGTCACAAGCTGGTCCGCTTCAGTGAGGCCGAGCGCAACGGCATCAGACGCTTCGTGGAGAACGGGGGTCTCCTGTTTTCCGACGATTGCAACCACGACGTCAACGCCCTGTACGCCACCTCATTCGAGGCGGAGATGGAGCGCGTGTTCGGGAAGGACTCCATGCCGAAACTGCCCAACACACACTCCCTTTATCGGTCATTTTTCCGCTTCCCGAAGGGGCCGCCACAGACCAGCCACGAACTGAATGGCTGGGGTGACAACATCGTACATGACTACCTTCGGGGGGTGGAGCGGAATGGGCGTCTGGGAGTGCTGTACTCCAACAAGGATTACGGCTGTGAGTGGGATTACGACTGGCGCAACAAGCGATTCCGGCGGGAGGACAACACAAAGTTCGCCGTAAACATCGTCGTGTATCTGTACGGTTGAGCGGGAAGCGGGAAGCGGGAAGCGGGAAGCGGGAAGGGGAAGCGTTGGGTGATTCAGGTTCCCTGACGACGGCCACCGCGGCGACTGAGGCCCCTGGCTGGGTGCATCGGAGAACCGGGTTCAACGCATGCCTTCGAGGCCGTGAGCCAGACGGGAAAACAAAGGGGGGACCGATGTCCCCCCTTGTCACTCCGTTGTGGACGCCCGGAGCACGATCAGTCGAACGCAGCCCCCGTCATGATGTTCCGGATGAGCAGCCACGGCGAACCATGTGAAATCGAATTGGTCTGGGTCGGCTGCCCTTTGGCGTCTCCGCCAGTACCGAACATCTGCCATTCCTTGGGCCCGGTTACGGCGTCCAGGTTGGCCCAGAAATCCGTGGTAATTGCGTTGTAGGTGACGTCGGTGCACATCCGGGTGATCTTGCCGTTCTTGATCTCCCAGAACACATGTCCCCCGAACTGGCCGTTGTATCTCTGCTGATCGATCGAGTAACTCCCCCGGCCATCGATCATGATGCCGTTCTTCACGTCGGCGATCATCTCCTCCCGCGTGGGTGAGTTCTCCGGACCCGGCTCGAGCTGGATGTTCGGCATGCGGAGGAAGGGGTAGTCACGCCACGAATTTCCATACGTGCACCCCCGGCTGAAGTTCTCGCCAAGGTAGTGTGCCGTCTCCCGGTTGGTCTGAAGCCCAACCAGGATTCCTTCGCGGATGATGGGCCACTTCATGGTCTTCACACCGTCGTCGTCGAAACCGACACTTCCCAGACCACGGGTGGTCTTGTCCGCCGTGATGTTCAGATGCCTGGAACCGTACTTGAGCTTCCCGATATCGGAGATCTTCACGAAGCTGGTACCGGCATAGTTCGCTTCGTATCCCACCACGCGATCGAGTTCCGTGGGGTGCGCAATGATCTCGTGGATCGTCAGGGCGGCGTGTGATGGCGAAAGGATCAGATCGCGGAGCCCGCTGGAACCCATGGGTTTGGCGGTGCAGTTCTCGACCGCTTCGTGAGCGACGCGTTCGGCTGCATCCAGGAAATCGCACTCCTCGGCGATCTCCCATCCTGCCATCCCGGATACTCCCGGGTAGCTGCGCGTCTTCGTCACATCGCCCACACGCGCAGTCACGCTCATGTTGGGCGACGTCTCGAAAAGTTCCTGCTCGATATAGGAACCTTCACTGGAGGCGAAGTAACGCCACTCGTAGTTGCACTGGCAGGAAACGTTGACTGCCGTCACCCCCTCGACCTTGCTGGCCTTGTCAACGATTGCCTGCGCCCACGCCTTCTTGTCAGTCTCCGAAACAGTCGCGGGGTTCCTGCTCATGGGAGTGATGTAGTTCTCCACATACGCCTGAACCGGTGCCAGTTTCACATCCTGACGCTTGGCAATGGAACTCGCCTTGGCTACCTCGACTGCGAGTCTGGTGATGCGTCGAATTTCATCCTCGGTCACGATGGGACTGCTGGCAAATCCCCAAACGCCGCTGTGTATGACGCGAACGCCGAATCCACCGGGGCGCCGGTCAGCGTCGACCGGAATACCAGTGGTCCTGCTGCCTCCCCGTCCAAAGCCAAACCCGCCGAACCCACCGCCGCCCCCACGTCCGCCACGACCGCCGTTGGCACTGAAACTCGCATTGGCATTTCCCAGGGACGATGAGAGCGTGAAGCGGACATCGGCATAGGAAGCTCCCGCCCGCCTTGCCTCGGCGAGCACGATATCGGCCATTCCCTTGAAGCGAGTCTCGAGAACACGCCCCTTTGGCGACGTTGCCAGGATGTCGCCGATGATATCACGCGACGTGAAGACAAGAGCGGCCGAGGCACCGGCACCCTTGAGAAAATCTCTACGGGAAGAGGGCATGAGACGGAAGTGATGATCGAGTCTGGTTGGTTTCGTGCTGCCGATGATGCCGCCAGCGACGCGCTACACCGCGGGCGAGACGGAGGTCATGTAGAACTCCTCGATACGTACGGGCGGGATGAGACCGGTTCCGAGTCCGTCGTACGACTCTCCCATGTGCATCGGAACCGGCTTCCCAACGAGTGTCAGGTTGTTGTAGCCAACGATGGGACTCATGTTCCAGCGGAAGTTCTGCACCGGCCCGACGATCTCGCCATTCTCGATCAGAAACAGGCCGTCACGGGTCATTCCGGTGTTGAGCAACGGCTGGTCATCCGACGGCACGCCACGGATGTACCAGAAGAACGTCACCAGGAGACCACGCCGCGTCTGCCTTATCATGTCGTCGATGCTGAGGTCAGACCCCTCCTGCACGACACTCATGTTGGGTGTGGCTCCCTGATCCCGGCCCATGGCTCGAAGGAGTCCATTCTCGACCCACGTAACGGGCCGGGCGGGCCGGTTGTCATTCAGCATCGGGGTCTGACGCAGAATCGGGTTGCCGATATCACTCTTCAGAGTGAAAAGATCACTGAAGATCCGGTCACCGATCTTCTTGTCTTCCATGAAACGCCCGGCCGAACTCAGACCACCGAATCCACCGAATCCACCACCACCACCAGCGCGGCCACTTCGTGCGGCCGTGGCGGTGGAGTCGGTTGTCGCCGCTGCCCCTCCCCGACCTGCGCCACGGCCGCCACCTCCCGCACCGCCGCCACCGGCGGCCCTGCCACCACCACTGTTGAACATCCCGGTCATCAGCGACAGGAAACGCGCATTGGCGCGCGGTTCCAGAATCACCGTATACCGTCCCGGCTCGATGGCCTTGGGATTGCGACTCCGGAGCGCCTTGTTGGCCGCCACCTCAGTGAGTGCCTTGGCATCGATCATCCGGACATCCTTGATGCCAGTCGTACCGGCCCACCCCGAACCGCTGCCATCCGCCATCCGGCAAGTAAGGACAAAACCAGCCTCGGCGACCCGGTAGTACGCGAATAGCCCCTTGGAGTTCGCCGTACACTCGGTCTGATCGACCTTGGGGATGTACCCGGCTCCAACGACTCCCTTCTTCTCCGAAAGATCGATGGAGTCCTTGACCATTCTGGCCCGTTCACCAGGTCCGAAGTCCACCATGTCCGGTAGTGCGGCGTCGACCGGTATGTATTCCTGAGGCCCAAGCAGTTCAGGCAGATCCGGGTCGTCCTTCGCCTGCCTGGCCTCCGACATGGCCTCGTCAACCATCGTCTTGAGACCAGAGTCGCTGAAGTCACGCGTGCTGGCATTGCCGGACTTCTGCCCCAGTCGGACGGTAACGGTGATCTCACGATCGTACTGAATGAGGTTCGTGGTAATGGAGGAGTTGGCCCAGCGCGTTCCGGAGCGCTCACCGCCCGTGAGATTGACCTCAGCTCCATCTGCCGAAGTCATGTTCAGGACCTTGTCAACGATCGCCTTGGCTTCTTCGCGTGTATACATGGTGCGGAGTTCTAGAATCAGTCGCGGGGCGTGTCAAGCCACGCTTGAGGAAACCTCGCTAGGCGAGACCGTGGCGCCGACGCCACCACCACTCCACACCCAGGAGAAGGACGAACGGAGCAATCCACCACGCGGACCGCATGGGATACCACGTCTCTACGCGGGCCGTGGGTCGAAACGCTGAGAGCAGTTTCCCGGGGAGGTCGTCGAGGCGGCCCGCGTC
>CAYPLP010000010.1:6152-25854 GCA_964411635.1 uncultured Gemmatimonadaceae bacterium | reverse complement strand
TGGACGAGTGATGCATCTTGCTGCTGAGGTGGCCCGCTCGCAGGGCATCGTGGCTTCGGGCTATCGCACCGTTATCAACACCAACGCCGGTGCGGGGCAGACGGTCTTTCACCTGCATGCTCACGTCCTTGGCGGACGTCCACTTGCATGGCCGCCGGGTTGATACGCCCGACAGTCGGGCGAAGGACCGGCAGCAGATGAACGCCCACGCCCTGACCGTACTCGAGTTTGCGCGGGTGCGCGAACTGGCTGCCGGGCGTGCCGCCAGTGAGGCCGGCGCCCGACGCGTGCGTTCCCTGGAACCCTCCGCTGATCCCGCCTGGGTGGAACTGGAGCACACCCGGGTTTCCGCCATGCTGTCCATCGTCGAGTCCGAGGCTGGCTGGCGCAGCTCACCCATCCCGGGGCTGGAAGGAGTATTCGATCGACTGAGGTTGCCGGGTTCGGTTCTCGGTTCAGAAGAACTCCGGGATATCGGGCAACTGCTGGTATCCGCGCGCCTGACGAGATCATCCATCCGTCAGGGTGACCGGCCGGTCACTGCGGTCGCCGTCCTCCAGCCATACACCGACGCACTCCTGATTGATTCGGCGATGGAAGAGGCGATACGCCATGTCATCGCCGAGGACGGATCGGTGCGCGACGACGCCTCCCCGGCACTGCGACGAATCCGACGCGAGCTGCGTGAGTCGGAGGGAAAGCTGGTGGCCATGCTGGAGCGCATCATATCGCATCTGGATGCCCACCAGCGTGTCCCGGACATGTCGGTGACCGTGCGGAATGGTCGTTATGTGATTCCCGTGCGGCGTGAGGGGCGGGCCGCGGTGGGCGGCATGGTACATGACAGTTCCCAGACCGGTGCGACCCTGTTCGTGGAACCACCCGCGGCGATCGAGGCGTGCAATCGCATCCGGGAGATGGAGGCCGACGAACTCCGTGAGGTGGACCGCCTTCTTGCCCATCTGACCGATCGGGTTCGACCTCACGCGGATGGGCTCCGTGCCAGCCGGGATGCGCTGGCCGCGCTCGACGGCCTCTACGGCCGTGCGCGATTCGCCCAGGACTTTCGCTGCGCTCCCGTTCAGCTCCGACCTCCGGGGAGCGGCCTCGTTCTCAAGGGCGCCCGGCATCCGCTGCTGCTGGACCAGGGGATCGCGGTGGTGCCCTTCGATCTCGAAATGGAAACCGGTGAACGGACCCTTCTGGTTTCGGGCCCCAACACGGGCGGCAAGACGGTATTGCTCAAGACCATTGGTCTCCTGTCCGCCATGTTGCAGGCAGGGATCCCGGTGCCGCTGTCACTGGGGAGCGCCCTGCCGATGTTCGACGACGTCTTTGCGGATGTCGGCGACGAACAGTCCATTGAGGCGAGTCTGTCCACCTTCAGTGCCCATCTGAAGAACATTGCCGAGATTCTTCACCAGTCCACCGGACATTCGCTGGTCCTGTTGGACGAGTTGGGTTCGGGGACCGACCCGCTGGAGGGGGCCGCGTTGGGTGGAGCGGTCATCGAGGCTCTTGCTCACCGAGGTTGCCGCGTCGTGGCGACGACTCATCTGGGCGCGCTGAAGGAACTGGCCGGGGAGTTGCCAGCCGTGATCAATGCCTCGCTCCAGTTCGACGCTGACCGTCTCTCACCCACATTCCAGCTCTCCAAGGGAATCCCTGGCAGGTCGTATGGCCTGCGGATCGCCCGCCGACTGGGACTCCCGGCCGACGTGGTCGCCCGCGCCGAGGAACGGGTCCCCCGGGTGGAGCGGGACGTGAACGCTCTCCTGGAATCGCTGGAGCGTCGGGAAGTGGAACTGCGGCTACTGGAGGCTCGGGCCGCCGCGTCGCATGAAGGGGCTTTGGAGACCGCTCACCGTCTCGCCAGCAGGGAGGATGCCCTCCGGAAGCGGGAGATCGCGTTCGAACGTGAGGCTCGGCAGGGTGCGAGACGCTACCTCCTCGAGGCGCGTCATGAGGTAGAACGCACCATTCAGGAGTTGAAAGGGACATCACCCGGCGAAGTGGAAGAGGCCGCCAGCAGGGCGCGCAAGCAGATCGAGGACCTCGCCGAGTCGGAGCGAAAAGGCCTGGTAGAGCTGGATCGTACCGATGAACGACAGGAGGCAGGAGGAGGTACCCCTGGCCCCCTGTCGCCGGGGACACTGGTAGTGGTCCACCCACTTAATGGACGGATCGGTCGGGTGCTGGAGCCGCGGGGGGAAGGATTCCTCGTGGCGGTTGGTGTCATGAAGATGACGTTTCCGGCGGATGCGGTTTCCCCGGCTCCACCTCAGTCGCTGGCATCCGCGCCCGCCCTGCGAGGCGACCTGCCGGACGAGTCGGTTGCAAGCGAAATTGATATTCGCGGTATGCGGGCCGATGAATCCGAAGAGTTTGTACTCCAGGCCATCGATGCAGCAGTGCGGGCGGACCTCCGTTCCCTGCGAATCATTCATGGAAAGGGAACCGGTGCGCTCCGGGAGCGCGTTGCCGGCATGCTGAAGAAGGACACGCGAGTACGTGCCTTTCGTTCCGGTGCGTGGAACGAAGGTGGATCCGGCGTTACCCTGGTGGAACTGTGATTCCCGACGACGAAGTCGAACGCGTTCGCGAGGCCGCCGATATCGTGGGTATCATTGGCGAATCCGTGCCGCTGAAGCGTTCCGGTGGTGGTTTTCGGGGGCCTTGTCCCTTCCACCAGGGGAAGAATCCCAACTTTTCCGTGGATCCCGGACGGCGCCTCTATCACTGTTTCAAGTGTGGGGAGAGCGGGGATGTTTTCACCTTTCTCCGAAGGCGATACGGGATGGACTGGCCCGACGCGGTCCGCATGGTGGCGGAGAAGTCGGGGCTGACACTCCGTGAGGTTGCCGGGCGGCAACAGGGCCCCGACGACCGTGAGCCGATCTGGGAGGTGAATGCGGCTGCTTCGGCCTTCTTTCTCAAAGTGCTGCATCACGATCCGGCAGGCCGCGCCGCCCGTGAATACCTGAGCACGCGAAACTTCACCCTGGAAACTGCCGAGCGCTTCGGCATTGGGTTTGCGCCGGCTGGTAACGCCCTTCGCGACAACCTGGCGGTCCTGGGGTTCGATGACAGCCGGCTCATTGAAGCCGGCCTGCTGGTCCAGCCGGAAGGCACGCCAACCCCTCGGCCACGCTTCAGAACCCGGCTGATGTTCCCGATTCACGACATCGCCGGGAACGTGGCCGGTTTTGGCGGTCGGGTTCTGGGTCAGGGGGAGCCCAAGTACCTCAATTCACCCGAGACCAGATCGTTTGCCAAGGGTAAGTTGCTGTATGGTCTGAACTGGGCGCGCAACGCGATACGACGCGCCGACCGGGTGGTCCTGGTCGAAGGGTACTTTGATCTGGTACGTCTGGCTGTCGCTGGAATCGAAGAGGTGGTGGCACCCCTGGGGACGGCTCTGACTCCCGATCAGACGAAGCTCTTGTCGCGGTATACCCGGAACATTTTTCTCCTGTATGACTCGGACAGCGCTGGTCTCAAGGCAACCTTCCGATCCGGAGACGAGTTGCTCCGTGAGGGGTTCACTGTCCGGGTGGTGACGCTGCCGCGGGGAGAAGATCCCGATACCGTTGCCCGCGATCACGGGCGTGATGGGATCGAACGACACCTCTCCAGCGCCGTCGACGTGATGGAACGCAAGATACAGCTCCTGGATCGGAACGGATGGTTCCGTGATCTGCCCAGGCGCAGGCGTGCCATTGACCATCTGCTCACCACCATCAGGGCGGCACGCGACCCGGTGACACGCGATCTGTATGTCGGCCGCGTGTCCGAGGCAACCGGCGTAGACCGGCAGGTGCTGGCCCGTGAGGTCACACAGGAGGCAGCCAGAGGCGATTCCGCCAGACACGGTGCGGCCCCGGCACCCGCCAGTGCTGGTGGCCGTCCGCGTCGTATCCCGGCTTCCGCACCGGGTCCCCGGATGCTTCTGTCCGAGGGAGAATCGGCTGAGCGCGAACTCGTCCGTGTGATGCTGACTGTGCCGGGTCAGGTCGAAAGAATCACTGAACGGATTGGCCCGGAAGAGTTCCGCGACGCGCGGTACCGGGAGATATTCGAAAAGCTGCTCCAGGTTCCGTCGGTGGAGGGATTGGGAGCGGTGGCCGGGACTCTCACGGAAGGCGCCGCCAGTGCATTCGGGAAACTCATGGCCGATGCGGGCTCCCTGGTGAATGTGGATCGTACCGTGAGCGACTCCCTGGCCGAACTGGAAAAGCGCTCCCTGCGCAGCCGCAACGCGGAGATCCAGCGCCTGCTGGCAGCGGCGGCAGGGACGGAGAAAGACCGGCTGCTCGCCGAGAAGCAGGCGAATGCGGAAAGCATCCGTCGGCTCTCGCGGGCCACACAACCCGATTGATGGAGGTGCCCGAATGTCTGAAGCCCTGAAATGGAGGTTAGGTTGACTGGCTTGCTGGATGCAATCCTGGCGCTACAGGCGCAGGACGACGTAGTGGATAGGCTGCGGGATGGTCTCGATGCCCTCGCCCCCAGACTGGAACAGCTGGACACCCGCAGACAGCGTGCAGTGCGCGAGCTGGAGGAACTCCGCACCGCCACGGAGGCCGATGAACGACGCCAGAGGGAACTGGAAGGGAGAATCGCCGAACACCGACAGCGGCACGAGCGCAATGTGGCGCATCTGGATGCCGTGAAGCGGATGCGAGAGGCCACTGCCGCCATGATGCAGGTGGAAGCTGGTCGGAAGCTCCTCATCGAGGAAGAAAATGAATTGCGTGCCATTGTGGCGCGTGTCGGTGATGGTCACGACACGATCCGGCAGCAGGAGGCCGCGCTGAAGGAGCTCGAGGAATCTCAGGTCGAAGCACGGCAGGCCATCGAAGTCGAGCGGTCGGCGCTATCCTCTGATCTGGGAAAGGCCGAAGCCGTGCGCGCCGAACGGGCTGAAGCAGTGGAGTCGGGACTCCTCCAGCGGTACGATCGGATCCGAAGCCGGCGGCGCGCTCAGGCGCTCTTTGTCCTGGAGAACGGCGCCTGTACCTGCTGCGACACCGCCGTGCCCGTTCAGCGTCGTTCCATGATGGCATCCACGGGGGCCATCGAGGTCTGCGAGGCGTGCGGCGTGCTTCTCTACGTTGCAGCCACCTGACACCTGACCGACACCCCTTGAGTAGGTTTCCGTCCATGGCGACGGACGGGAAAAAACACGTTGGAGACCCAGCGCCGGCGCTTCTCCGGGAGCGTCCTCCGGCACGCTGGGTGGAGAGGGGCTCTCCGGACCCGGAGGCCGTTCACGCGCTCGCACGAGAACTCCGCCTGCCCGCACAGGTGGCCACACTTCTGGTAACACGCGGTTACGAGACTCCCGGCGACGCACGGGATTTCCTGCGACCGAAACTGGAACATCTGCATCCCGCACTGGCCATGCGCGGGATGCCAGAGGCGGTGGAACGACTGGCCCGGGCCGTTCGTTCGCGGGAGATCGTACTCGTCCACGGGGACTACGACGTGGACGGCATGTGCTCGGTGACCATCCTCGTGCGAACACTCCGCCACCTCGGTGCCAACGCAGTTCCGTTCGTGCCCCACCGGATCCGGGACGGCTACGATCTCGGGAGTGCCGGGGTCCGCGCAGCGCTGGCGGAGAATGCCCGCGTCCTGGTGACCTGCGATTGTGGAACCACGGCACACGCACCAGTCGCCGAACTGCGTGCTGCCGGCATCGATGTCATCATCAGCGATCACCACCTTCCGTCCAGTCCCCCCCCGGAATGCGTAGCCGTCCTGAATCCGCGAGTACCAGGTTGCGACTACCCGGACAAGGACCTCTGTGCCGCGGCAGTTGCCTTCAAGCTCTCACTGGCCCTGCTCGAGCATCACGGTGCTTCCGCCAATCTCGCGCTCAACATGCTGGATCTCGTGGCGCTTGCCACGGTGGCAGATGTGGCACCGTTGCGGGGTGAGAACCGGGTCATGGTCCGATACGGCCTCCGCCTGATGGCTCAGACCCGGAACGTCGGCCTACGCGCGCTGATCTCGGCGTCTGGACTGGAAGGGAAGGAAATCACGGCCGGGCGAGTCGGTTTCATACTGGCGCCCCGTCTGAACGCAGTGGGACGCATCGGCGAGTCAATGCGGGGTGTGCAACTCCTGATGACCGCCAGTGAAGCAGAGGCCAATTCGATTGCCCGGGATCTGGAGGAGATCAACCGCGTGCGGCAGGATATGGACCGCGAGATTCTGGAAGCAGCGCGCCAGCTGGCTGCTCACCGGGACCTGGACAACACCGCGGGACTGGTCCTGGCAGCCGAAGGGTGGCATCCAGGCGTGATCGGGATCGTGGCGTCGCGGTTGGTTGAAGAACTGTATCGGCCGGTCGTCCTCATTGCCGTGGAGAATGGTGTGGGGAAGGGTTCAGGTCGCTCCATACCCGCCTTCGATCTCCACGCCGGCCTTTCGGACTGCCGGGATCTCCTGATCCGCTACGGCGGGCACCGCGCGGCCGCCGGCCTGACAGTCGACCCCGCCAGGATTCCGGAACTGGCCGAACGATTCAATGCCGTGGCCAGCGAACGCCTGACGAGTGATGACCTCATACCCGAGATGTCCATAGACCTGGAGATCGCGCTGTCCGAGGCGAACGAGGAACTGGAGAAACTGCTCCGCCACTTCGAACCGTTCGGCATCGGTAACCCCGCTCCGATCCTGGCAGCACGCGGCGCGCGCATGGCAGCGCCCCCACGGGTGATTGGGCAGGATGGACTGCGCTTCCGGCTGCGGGATGCGGACCGGGAACTCGAGGGTGTGTGGTGGGGCGTGGCGCACCGCGCCGGTGAGTGGCCTACCGGGACCTGTGTGGACGTGGCGTTCCGCCTGGAACGGGATCTCTACCGTGGCAATTCCCGTCTGGTTGCGCGGGTGGCGGACATTCGCACCTGACGTGAGAATCATTGCCGGAGAGTGGCGGGGCCGCATCATCCGGGCGCCCAGGGATGGCCGAGTCCGTCCTACAGCGGACCGTTCCAGAGAAGCCTGGATGAGTATCGTCCAGCCTGGCATCGTCGGTGCCCGGGTCCTGGATCTCTACGCCGGATCCGGTGCGCTGGGTCTGGAAGCCCTTTCCCGCGGTGCCGCGGAAGCACACTTCGTCGACGTTTCACCACTGGCAATCCAGATTCTCCGGGAGAACGGCGCCTCGCTTGGGGCGCTGGAGCGGATGCACATTCATCGCGCCGAGTCCGTCAGGTATGCCGGGCGGCTCGACGCAGGGGCCTTCGACATCTGTTTTGCCGATCCGCCCTATGGACTGGGGATGGCGCCCCGCCTGGCCGCCGTCTGGCTGCGAATACCGTTCGCCAGCGTACTCGGCGTGGAACACGACGTCCACGAGGAAATGCCGGTCGGCGGTGAGACCCGCAGGTATGGCGGTACCGGGATCACGCTTTACCGGACGTGAGAGCGGGATGCGGGCATGGGATCAGGAAGCTGGTCGTTCTCTTCGACCGGTTTCCGGAGTTCATGACGGTTGCTGCCTCAGGGGTGACTCGCGGTGACGGTAACGGAAGGGCAGATTCCCCGGAGTCGTTGCCCGTTCAGAACGTCTTCCCCATGAAAACATGACCCGCACTGCTGTCTACGCCGGCACCTTCGACCCGGTCACCAGGGGGCACGAGGATCTGATGCGACGCAGCCTCGTCTTCGTCGACCGGCTCGTGGTTGCAGTGGCGGTGAATGTGTCCAAGCAGCCGCTCTTCACCGCCAGGGAACGCCTCACCTTCCTGCGGGAAACCATTGCGGACGAGCCGCGGATCGAGGTACAGGAGTTCGGTGGACTCCTGGTGGATTTTGCCAGAGAGGTCGGGGCATCGTTGTTCATCCGGGGACTCCGAGCGGTGTCCGATTTCGAGTACGAGTACCAGATGGCGCTCATGAATCGCCACCTGGCTCCGGGCCTGGAGACGGTGTTCATGGTACCGTCAGTGGACACTACCTACATCAGCGCATCGCTGGTGCGCGAAGTGGCCCGTTTCGGTGGCTCACTGGACGGCATGGTGCATCCGCGGATCGCTGCGGCCCTCAGGCTTAAGTACGCGGGAAGCGGGAAGCGGGAAGCGGGAAGCGGGTAGGGAAGCGGGAAGCGGGAAGCGGGGGCCTTCCCGCTTCCCGCCTCCTGCTTCCCGTGAGACATTTCAATCTCAGGCCCGAGCCGGAGCCTGTGTCCCTTGCACGTACGGAGGCCTGGAATGGGCTTTGGAATCCGAAAGGAAGGTGATGTCTGCGTGGTGGGTGTAGAGGGCCAGCTCATTGTCGGCAACCGACAGGAGCTCAAGCAGCTGGTGCAGGACGCGCTGGAACGCGGAGAAAGGCGATTCGTGGTTGATTTCAGCGAGACCGGCTACATCGACAGTTCCGGGCTGGGTGTACTGGTATCGCTGTCCAAGCGCATTCGCGAGCTGGGTGGCGAGTTGCGGCTGTCCCACCTCAACGAGGACCTGAGGACGCTCTTCGAGCTTACCAAGCTCGATACCCTGTTCCAGATCGTCTGAGTGGTCCCGTCGAACGGACGGGGCTGTTACGCGCGTCGCGGACGTGCGTTTTCCCTGCATGAGCGATGACAGATTCATCCGTTCCTCTGACGGACGACGTCCTGGGCGAACTCCAGTTTCCCATGGACGTGCGGATCCCCAGTGATGTGCGTTTCATCGAGCCCGTCGTGGGTGTTGTGGTCCGCCGCTGTGTCGAGCGCCATTTCCCGGCCCGGGCCTGTCGCCTGAATGTGCCAGTGGCGCTCACCGAGGCACTCTCGAACGCCATTCTGCGCGGGAACCGGGAAGATCGCGCCAAGGCGGTCCGACTGCGCGCCGACGTGGATGAGCATGCACTCGTGATGGAGGTGGAGGACGAAGGCGCCGGGTTTGACCTCGAGTCCTGCCTCATCGTTCCGGATGATGACGATGCCATCGACCGCGAGGACGGCCGGGGCCTGTTCCTGATGAGCCGCCTGATGGATCGCGTGGAGATGGTCGCGGCAGGCGGCAACGTGGTGAGACTCACCCTGCATCGGTCGTGACCGACCTCGAACAGCTCCTGGAACGATTCGCCCGTGCCACCGACTGCCACGCCGTCGTGTGGACAAGGGAAGGGGGCACCGGCCCGCTCCGTGTGGAGGCGGGCAATGTGCCCCTGGATCCGCCACACGTCATGGAGCTTCTCGCGCCCGGCGGGAAGCCCGCCACGGTGCAGACTCCATCGGGCCCGTTGTACGTGGCGGCAGTCGCGGGTCCTCGAAGGACCTGGGTCGGCGTGGGCCCCTGCGCCAACGAGCGGCAGCCCGGCGGCAGACTGGTGGAGTTCCTGGCCAGCCTCGTGGGCGATCTCCAGCGAACACGGCTGGAAGTGGAGCACGCTGCCTACGAACTCGCCGAACGCTATGAAGAGATCAACCTTCTGTATTCGACGAGCGAGATCTTTGGGCGTACAGTCACGCTGGAGGAAGCTGCAGCACGAATACTGGAGGAAATTGCGGAGACGGTTGGCGCCGAGCGCGCCGCACTCCTGGTGCATGACCGGATCACCGATACCCTGCAGGTGGTTACCGCCATCGGCTTTGATCCGAAGGACGCCGCTCCGGTGTCCGCCCGTGATCAACGCTCGGTATCGGCACGCGTCTTCCGGGAGCAGCGCGCTCTCATCACGGACTCGGGACCGGAAACGCAGGCCGGCGGATTCTATCATCAGGGGTCGTTGCTCTCGGTTCCCATACTCTGGACCAATCCGGGTCACCAACCCCTCCCACTGGGTGTCGTCAACCTTTCCGGTCGCCGGAGCGGAGTTCCCTTCAGTGCCGGCGATGAAAAGCTGGTGACCGCCATTGCGACCCAGATCGGCACCGCCATCCAGATCAATCGTCTGGTCCGGGCATCGCTGACGCAGCAGCGGCACCAGCAGGAGATGCAGCTGGCCAACGACCTCCAGATGAAGCTCCTTCCACGGCCCTCGCAGTTCCATCCGGAGGCGGACATTGCCGCGCGTGTGGTCCCAGCGGAGAGCGTGGGTGGTGATTTCTACCATCTGTTCCGTCTGGGTGAGGGAAGGATTGGTGTGATGATCGGCGATGTCTCCAGTCATGGCTACCGTGCCGCACTGATCATGGCTCTCGTGATGAGCGCGGCGTCGGTGCACGCCCAGACCACGGCCGATCCGCATGAAATGCTCACCGCGATTCGTGCCACCATCGCCGATGAACTGGAGAGCACGGAAATGTTCGTCTCCCTGTTCTACGCTGTCATCGACCCAATCCGACGGCGGCTCCGATTCGCCAATGCCGGACACCCACATGCCTTCATCGTCACGGCAGACGGAAGCGTCGAACGCCTGCGCGCCACGACTCCTCCCATGGGAATGGCTCCCGGTGCACCAGTGACCCAGGAGTGGGTATGGAACCCGCGTGCTGACCTCCTGGTCGTCTTCACCGACGGCATGAGCGATGCGCGTGATCGCTTCGACAACCGACTTGGCGAGTCCGAGGTGATGGACATCGTCGTCAGGCACAGGCGCGCCCTCCCCGCCGAAATCATGGAACACGTCCTGGGTCGCCTGGAGCAGCACATGGGTGACGTCATACGGCGCGATGATCTGACCATGGTCATCGCGCGCGCCTGAAAGCCGTTATATGACCGGTGGCCGGGACCGCGGCCTTCCCCCTCCGCGACGGCGTTTCGGGCAGCATTTTCTCACGGACCCGCGCGCGCTCGACCGGATCGTGGAGTCGCTGGCTCCCACCCCCGCCGACTCTGTCGTCGAGATCGGACCAGGCCGGGGCGCACTCACCGAACGCCTGGCAGGAACCTGCCGCAGGCTCCTTGCCGTGGAGATCGATCGCGATCTGGTCAGGCATCTCCGGGAGCGCTTTGGGGATGACCCGTCCGTGGAGGTGATCGAGGGGGATGCCCTGGAGGTGGATTGGTCGCATCCGGCCGGACCGGACTTCCTGCTGGCGGGGAATCTGCCCTACTACATCACTTCCCCTCTTCTGTTTCGGATCGTGGCGACGCCCCGCCCACGGCGCGCGGTACTCCTTGTTCAGCGTGAGGTTGCCGACAGGCTGACGGCTGCCCCCGGGGACAATGACTACGGCGCTCTCACCGTGAACGTCACCGTTACCACGGACGTCGCAACGGTATCCCGGGTGAGTGCCGGCGCCTTCTTCCCCAGGCCTGCCGTCGATTCCGCGATAATCCGCATGACGCCGCGGTCCGATGCGCTGCTCCAGAGCCAGGAGGAAGAGGCGTTCCGCCGTTTCGTCCAGGCAGTATTCGGGATGCGCCGGAAGCAGATGCTCCGTGTTACCCGCGAATTGAGCGGAAGCGATGCCCGGGTCGGCGCCGAGCTTCTGGAACGGGTGGGGATCCACGCAACGGCGCGCCCGGAGACGCTCTCGCCAGCCCAGTTCGTGGCGCTCCATCGAGCACTTTCCGGCCGCTGAAGGGAACCGCCCAGCCCTATTTCTCCCGGTTGGTCAGAGCGAAACTCAGGCCTTCGAGTTCCATGGCCATGTTCACGTTCCTGACGGCCACGTTTTCCGGTACGTGCAGTTGGGTGGGGGCAAAGTTCAGGATCGCCCGGATCCCCGCCTTCACAACCCGGTCGGCGGCCTCCTGCGCGCCGGAAGCAGGCACGGCCAGCACCGCGATGTCCGGCCGCTCCCTATCGATGTCCGCACCCGCATCCTTCACGTCCCTGACGGTCATGACACCGGTGATTGCCCCGACCTTGCGGGCATCGGAGTCATAGATCGCGATCACGTGGAAGCCCCGCTCCACGAAACCATCGTACTGGGCGAGTGCCGTGCCGATCTTTCCAGCGCCTACTATGATGACTTTCCATTCCCGACCCAACCCGAGGATCTCCCGCAGGCTCGCCATGAGTTCCGGCACAGAATATCCCAGGCCGCGCTTTCCAAAGGATCCGAAGAAGGAAAGGTCCTTGCGTACCTGCGCGGAGGTCGTGCCACCCCGTCGGGCCAGATCCGCAGAGGAGATTGTGTCGACCCCTTTCGACGAGGATTCCTCCAGAAAGCGCAGGTATGCGGACAGCCGGCGAATGGTACTCTCGGCGATTCGCTTCACGGGGTCTTGTGAAATCATTCACAAGTGTATGTGTCGAGGCGCCAACCAGCAATAACGGAGTGGGACCGTGTGACGCAAACTGTGTGGCGAGATAACTTTGACGAGATGACTTGCAGCCCTGACTCCGCCGGATATGCCCCGTAGGTCCGGGTCCTCTGAGTGGCACCCGCGGGCGGAGGAAGAGGCAGGCGCCCAGGGAGCGGTGCGCGTGATGCGGGCGCCATCTGCTCTCGTCGAGCGAGCCAGATGTTTTCTGGCGCAGGGGCCGGCGGACTCAACTCCGCTGATCGAGTATGCCTGTCACTTGCCGGGTGCCCCGGTGGCCGTGGCCGAACAAATGGCTGTCGCTCTCCTGGGCGACGCGGACGACATCGTCCGTGGACCCGATGGCAGGTGGATGCTCGTACAGGCCGAGCTCCCCTGGGGTGACCGAACCACGAACTTCAGAGCCGTTCCAACGAAGGTGAAGCTGCTGGAATCGGTCTCCTTCGTGGTCGTGGATGTGGAGACCACCGGTGGAAGCCCGGAGTCCGGAGACCGGATAACGGAGATTGGAGCCGTAACGGTGCAAGGAGCCGAGATCCGTGACACCTGGGAAACCCTGGTGGATCCTCAGCGTCCCATCCCTCCGGTGGTGACTGCCCTGACGCGGATCACGAGCGACATGGTGAGGGGCAAGCCGACCTTCGAGCAAGTCTCCGGCAAGGTAGCGGAAGTGCTTGCGGGGAAGGTGTTTGTAGCGCACAACGCGATCTTTGACTGGAGGTTCATCCGGGCGGAGCTGGGACGCTCGGCAGGGCACCGACTGGTTGGAGAACGCCTCTGTACGGTTCGCCTGGCGCGTGCCGTTCTTCCCCACCTGCGTCGCCGCTCCCTGGACTCGCTCTCGAACCATTTCGGGATTTCGAATCATGCGCGACACCGCGCTCTGGGTGATGCCCTGGCTACCGCTCGCGTCCTGCTCCGACTCCTGAATGCTGCACGGGAGAGCGGTTGTCTGACCCTGGAAGATGTTCGTCAACTGATGCGGCGTCCCGTGGGGAAACGTGGACGTCGCCGGCGCCGCCCCTTGCCGGGCTGGTCTGATGGAGAGACAACAGCATGAGTGTACTGAGTCCTTTGGTGGAGAGCCGGCAGCTTGGTGCCTGGACCATCCATGCCATTCAGGCCGGCGGCCAGAAGCTGGATGGTGGTGCAATGTTTGGAGTCGTACCGCGCCCACTCTGGGAACGGCGCATTGCACCGGACGATCGCAACCGGATCCAGCTGGGAATGCGCTGCCTCCTGATCGAGCATCCCCGCGGGCTGGTTCTGATCGACAACGGCGCCGGCAACAAGGAGAACCAGAAGTTCCACGACATCTATGGCGTCGAGAATGCCGCCGACGGAGGGGGAACTTTCCTGGAGGAGGGCCTGCGGCGACTGGGGCACTCGCCCGCGGATATCGCACTGATGATCGACACCCATCTCCATTTCGATCACGCTGGCGGCAACACCCTCAGAGATGAATCCGGTTCCGTGCGACCGGCATTTCCTGGCGCTCGATACGTGGTTCAGCGGGGTGAGTACGAGTGGGCGACGCACACCAACGAGCGGACCGCGGCGTCCTACTTCCCACACAACTTCGAGCCCGTGGTTGCCTCCGGCCAGTTCGACTTTGTCGACGGCGAGCGGGAGGTGTGGTCGGGAATCACGCTGTTGCCGACACCGGGGCACACGCCGTTCCACCAGTCGGTACTGCTGGAGTCAGAGAACGCCCGGGCACTGTACGTGGCGGATCTCATGCCGACAGTGCATCACGCTCCGCTCCCCTGGATCATGGGCTACGACGTTGAGCCGCTGGTTACCCTGGAGACCAAACGTCGAATCCTGAAGAGAGCGATGGAAGAAGACTGGCTGCTCATCTTTGAACACGACGCCACGGTTCCGTGGGGACGGGTCCGGCATGACGGGAAGGGCTACGGTATAGAGACTGCGCGGGAAGAGGGAAGCGGAAAGGGGGAAGGGGCCGGAGCGACCGGTGGGAAGGCGCTTTGACGAAGGCCTGGTGCCGCTTCCGGATGTTGCCGGACTTCTGAGTGCCACGGCGATAGGGGAGACGGACTTCTGACAGCCCGGAGTGCCCGCCGGATGTCGTAACCCGCACCCGGCAGGGTCGTCTCCCATGGAGAGGACCCCTTGTCACGTAAGTCCAACGTCCCTAACTTCTTGGACTACAATTTCTGAAGCAGAGCCACGGCTCTCACCCTGGCGACCTCTCCTGGAGAGTGTTGCAGGAGTCCACTCATGACCGACCGGCGGCTTGGCCACCGGCCGGATTTGCGCGGGCTCCCGGAAAGGGACCGCGCCTTTTTTTGTACCTCATCCACCCATCCGGGTGGTGATTTCACATCCACGCTGGAGACATTGCCATTCAGGAAACGACCAAGCGAATCCGGGTGAATCGCCAGATTCGGATCAGCCCCGTGCGAGTCATTGGGCACGACGGTGGTCAGCTGGGAATCATGGAAGTGGACAGAGCCCTCGCACTTGCCGAGGAGCATGGGCTCGATCTGGTGGAAGTGGCGCCCACTGCGCGTCCGCCGGTCGTTCGGGTCATGGACTACGGCAAATTCAAGTTCGAGCAGGCCAAGCAGGCCCGGATCGCCAAGAAGAAGCAGCATGTCATCCAGCTCAAGGAAGTGAAGTATCGTCCGGGAATCGACGAGCACGACTTCGAGACCAAGACGCGTCACGCGCGCCGCTTCCTCGAGGAGAAGAACAAGGTGAAGGTTACGCTCATGTTTCGCGGGCGGCAGATAACGCACCCGGAGCTGGGCCAGGCGGTGGTAAGTCGCGTGGCGACCGAACTGGCGGACATCGCCAAGGTCGAGACCCCCGCCCGTATGGAAGGCAAGCAACTCACGATGATCCTGTCGCCCAGGTAGGGGAGGACTGACCAGTGCCAAAGATGAAGTCACACCGGGGCGCGAAGAAGCGCTTCAAGGTTACCGGATCGGGCAAGATCCGGCGGCTGAAGGCTTACAAGTCCCACATTCTCACCAAGAAGGATCCCAAGCGGAAGCGGCGTCTGCGCCGCGCCACTACGGTGTCCACGAACGGCGAGGCGCGGGTGTTGAAGCGCCTCCTGCAGGCATAGGAGCGAACCATGCCAAGAGTCAAATCCAACGTCGTCCGCCTCAAGCGGAAGAAGCAGGTCATGAAGGCAGCGCGTGGAGCTTTCGGCGCGCGATCGAAGCTCTGGCGGCCGGCCAAGGAGACAGTGGAGCGTGGCTGGCGCTACGCCTATCGCGATCGCCGCAACAAGAAGCGCGATTTTCGCCGGCTATGGATAACCCGGATCAACGCCGCCGCGCGGATGAACGACATGTCCTATTCGTCGTTCATCAATGGACTGCACCAGGCGGGTATCGAGATCGATCGCAAGAACCTCGCCGACCTCGCCGTGCATGACCTGAACGCGTTCGCAGCACTTGCCGGTCTGGCGCGCGAGGCGGTAAGCGCGAAGAAGGCTGTGGGCAGCGCCGGCTGACACGGGATACTCGCCCCGGTTGGCCGCATTTCCCGCCTCTCCCGCTTCCCCCTTCCCGCTTCCCGCTTCCCGCTTCCCGCATCTTGTTGATTGACTTTCTCGCTGCTCTCGACGAGATCCAGCGTCGTGCCGCGGAGTTGATCCCCGCGGCACGATCCAGCACTGAAATCGAGTCCGCCAGAGTGGCGCTCGTCGGACGCGAGAGCGGTGCGCTGACCGCGCTTTCCGCTTCGCTCGGCAGGCTGCCTCACGAGGACCGCCGCGAGGCCGGCAGACGCTTCAATGAAGTACGCGTCGCCATCGAGTCCGCGCTCGACGAGGCCCGGCGTCGTATCAGTGCCGCATCGGCGACCACGGATCTGAGCGATCCGACCATGCCCCCGCGTCGTGGCTGGGTGGGGTCCCGCCATCCCGTCTCCATCGTGATCGACGAGATCTCGGACATCTTCCGTGAACTCGGATTCACCATTGCGCTGGGCCCGGAAGCCGAACACGAGTGGTACAACTTCGGAGCGCTCAACTTTCCGGTGGACCACCCGGCCATGGATATGCACGACACCCTGTACCTGGGTCAGGGACGGCTGCTGCGAACCCACACGTCTCCGGTGCAGGTGAGGACACTGCAGTCGTGGCCGCCTCCCATTCGTGTCCTGGCCCCCGGGAACGTGTACCGCAGGGACTTCTTCGACGCGACACACGCTCCCGCCTTCGCCCAGATCGAAGGACTCGCGGTCGACGAAGGGATCTCCTTCGCGGACCTCAAGGCGACCCTTTCCCTCTTCGCCCGCCGGTTCTACGGACAGTCGACGAAGACTCGTTTCGGACCATCTTACTTCCCCTTCACGGAGCCCTCGGCACAGATGGAGGTGGAAGTGGATCTGGGAGATGGGAAAGGCCCCCGTTGGCTCGAGATCATGGGCTGTGGACTGGTCCATCCCGCCGTACTGGAATCCGCCGGCATCGACAGCGAACACTACTCCGGTTGGGCGTTCGGGATGGGTCCCGGCCGCATCGCCATGTCGCGCTACGACATCCCCGACATCCGGCTGCTCTACGATTCCGACGTCCGCTTCCTCGCGCAGTTTGCCACATGCTGATTTCGCACGAATGGCTGCGGGCCATCGTCCCGCATTCATTGTCACCCGCGGAGATTCGCGATCTGATCTCCCGCCACGTTGCCACGGTGGACGCCATGGAGAGTCTGCGGGATGACCTTCGCGAGGTGGTCGTTGGCCGCGTGATCGAAGCCGCTCGCCACCCCAATTCAGATAGGCTCTGGGTCACCAAGGTGGACGACGGGAGTGGAACGCTGCTGGATGTGGTTTGCGGGGCACCAGTGGTGACGGTGGGCACCCTGTATCCCTTCGCCCGCGCCGGGACGACCCTGCCCGGAGGCGTCCGCCTCGAAAAGAGGAAGATCCGTGGTGAGGTCTCCAACGGCATGCTCTGCTCGGCGCGGGAGCTGAGGCTCGGCGAGGACCATGCCGGGATCATGGCGTTGGAAGTCGACGCTGCACCGGGGACTCCGTTCCTGGAGGCTGTTCCGGTGGGTGACGTCCGCTTCGACATCGACGTTCTGCCCAACCGCCCCGACCTGCTTTCGCACGAAGGAATGGCCCGCGAGGTGAGCGCCCTGACCGGTGTTGCAATGCAGCTCCCGCCCGAACTGCAGTTTGCCCCGAATCCAGCCGCGACTCCGGTCCACGGTGAAACCGAGGCATCCTCCGGCGGAGTCACGGTGAGAATCGAGGACCCGGAAGGCTGTCCGCTCTACATGGGTGCCGTCATCCGTGGTGTGAAGGTAGGGCCGAGCCCCGACTGGCTCGTCAGGCGCCTCGATTCCGTCGGGTTGCGCAGCATTTCGAACATCGTCGACGCCACGAACTACATCCTGCATGGCTATGGTCAGCCGATGCATGCCTTCGATCTTTCCGAGATCGGAGGGCACAGGATCATTGTGCGTCGGGCTGGCCAGGGTGAGGAGATGACCACCCTCGATGGGGTAGAGCGGAAGCTCGACGAATCCATGTGCGTCATTTCCGATGCCAACCGTGCCGTGGCGGTCGGTGGTGTGATGGGTGGACTGAACTCCGAGGTGAAGCCGGATACCAGGGACATCTTCCTCGAAGTTGCCTGGTTCGAGCCGCATCGGCTGCGGGCCACACGACGGTCCCTGGGGCTGTCCACCGACGCTTCTTATCGGTTCGAGCGGGGTGTCGACCCGGCATCGGCGCGGCGCACGATGGAACTTGCGATTGCACTCATCCTGAAGGTGGCAGGCGGGCACCTGGACGGCCAACCCATCGCTGTGGGCAGTGCTGACGTCCGTCGCGATGAGATCCTGCTGCGGCCGGTACGCGTGGAGCGGCTGCTGGGCGATGGTGTTCCGGCTGAAGAGATGGCGCGATTGCTTGCCTCGGTTGGCTTCTCGGTTCGTGCGACCAGTGACGGCCTTCTGCGGGTCACGCCACCGTCGTGGCGGGGCGACGTGAGCCGGGATGCCGATCTGGTCGAGGAAGTGGCCAGACTGCGGGGTTACGACGTGCTGCCTGACGATGTTCTGCCTTTCCGGCCGGGGACGGTGCCCGATCATCACTTGCACGTGATTGGCAGACGGGTTCGGGATGCCCTGGTTGGTGCGGGGTTGGCGGAGATCAGGCCCCTGCCATTTGTGAAGGGAGCCGATGCTACCCACGTGCGGGTAACGAACCCGCTGGCGGAGGATGAGCCTTACCTGCGCCGGTCCTTGCTGGAGACACTGGCCCGGCGGGCTGAGCACAACCTGGCACGCATGGTGGGTGACATCCGGCTTTTCGAGACAGGGTCTGCGTTCACGCCGCGTCCGGACGGCCTCCCGCTGGAAGCGGTACGGGTAGGCGCGTTGATAATGGGTCGAAGGCGTCCGCCACACTTCACCGAGCCGGATCCGCCGCCGTTCGATGCTTGGGACGCCAAGGCACTGGGGATGCGGATAGCCGAGGTGGCTTTCCCCGGGGAGCCGGTGACCATGGAAGCCTCTGGAGACGGCCGGTCCTGGGCGATTCTGGTGGGCTCGGGGCGTCGCCGGGTGGGTCAGGCTGGGCCGGTGGTGCTGGACCTCCCACCGTGGGCAAGCGAGGCTTTTGGTGTGGAAGTCACCCTGGATCCCATGCCTAACGCAGCGGTGGCGGAGCCGGGAGCTCATGCGCATGAACTCCGGGGAGAACCCCGGTCGAGGGCGGCGATCCGGTACCGACCTCTGCCCACGACGCCAGCCGCCGAGTTCGACCTGGCGCTGCTGGTCCCGGAGGGAAAGACGGCCGCTGAGGTCGAAGACGTCCTGAGATCCTCCGGCGGAGATATCCTGGAACAGGTGGAATTGTTCGACGAATACCGGGGTGAGGGCATACCTGACGGCACCCGAAGCCTGGCCTGGCGGTTGACCTTCCGCGACCCGGTGCGCACTCTACGCGACAAGGAAATCGAAGGGCGGCGTCAGAAGATCCTCAGGAGTCTGGAGAGTGAACTGGGAGTCAGACCGCGAACCACTGCCTGAGTCGCACCCCTTGTCGCAACTGACGCAGCTCGTCAGGCACGCAGGGGAGGAACTGGCCATATTCCGGCGCCGTGCGCTGGCGGCGGAAGCGAAGCTGCGGGAGTATGAGGCTTCGTTGCGCCCGGTGGATGTGATGACCGAGCAGCGCGCCGTGCAACTGGAGGCGGAGAACGCGGCGTTGCGATCCCGCCTGGAGTACGTAACCGCCGAGGCACGAGCCATCCTGGCCCAGGTGAAGTTCCTCCGCCAGCAGGTGGAACGTCCAGTGGTCGGGCGCGGGAAGCGGGAAGCGGGAAGGGAGAAGCTGGAAGCCGCGACTGGTGACGAGACGTGAAGCACAGGGAGAGGGAAGGGGGAAGGGGCAAGCGCAGAGTCCTGGCACAGGCGGCCTACAGCGTTGCTGTCCCGCGCGCCTTCTCCCCCGGCTTTCTCTCCCGCTTTTCCCCGACGCTTCCCGCTTCCCGCTTCCCGCTTCCCGCTTTTCCCCGACGCTTCCCGCTTCCCGCTTCCCGCTTCCCGCTTTTCCCC
>CAYPLP010000010.1:0-6052 GCA_964411635.1 uncultured Gemmatimonadaceae bacterium | reverse complement strand
GACGCTTCCCGCTTCCCGCTTCCCGCTTCCCGCTGATGACAGACATGCGTCACGTAGCCAAGGTCAACATCGTGGGAGAGGAATACTCCATTCGCTCCGACGCCACGCCGGAACACACCCGTGCAGTGGCCGCTTACCTGGACCGCGAGATCCGCAGGATTCTGGGTGCCAACACGCTGATTGAACCGCACAAGGCTGCCATTCTCGCCGCCATGACCATCACCGATGAATTGTTTCGGGAACGGAAAACCTCGCGGGAGGTTGAGGACCAGTTGCGGCAGTTGGGAGGTGAGGTCCGTCGCTGGCTTCCCCCTTCCAAACGGGGCGAATCGGGTGCCGGGGATCAGGAAGAGGATCAGGTGGACGGCGGGGAATAGGAAGCTCCGACTCCTGCCGGGAGGGTGCCCGGATGAGAAGTCCGTCGAGGGGCTTGCTGGCTGTTGTTCTGCGTCTGCGGTACTGACAGTCCAGGACCCGCTGGGCCGGAAACCCAGCCCGACCCCGGGCCGGGACCGTTCTCTTAGGTAGCGTCAGTGGACGTCGACGTCCTGGCACTATCACACCCATGGGCTACATCAACAGGATCACCCCGGCTCCACATGCATATTGGGAGACGTGTGAGCTGTCGTACCCGGCACCCCATCGCACAGTCGCAGCAGGTCCGCCTCGGTGAGGCCGACGGTCACGGATCTTCGGGCGCGCCACGCAGCCAGATTCCATGTAGTTTCGGAGCTTTCCGCCCAGCGTTTACGAAGCTTGCCACCTGCGTCGCAGGCGGACTTGGATGGAAGCGCGGTTTCCAGCGATTCCAGAACCAGGGGAACGGCATCACCGCTCAGTCTGGAGAGATAGGCGTAGTCCACTTCGCTGCTCTCAGTGCTCCGCTTCAGATTCACTCTCGCAACCAGAACCTCGGGGTTGATGACATCCAGAACCAGAATCGCCACCAGGCCCGAAATGACCGTCATGGCAGCAAAGGGTCTTGACCAGCCGCGCATGACCGTACGTGCCATGGCCAGACTGACGATCGCCAGCCAAAGCATGAGCACAGTGGCGTAAAGGCGGTCCGTCGTGAGGCCGAAGTAGTCCACATAGAGCTTCATCCGCAGCAGTGCCGAAGCCACCACGGCACCCAGGAGCACCAGCAGCGGAACCGAGAGGATTTGGTGGCGACGGGCGACGCCTTCATCCTCGATCATGGCGCGGGTCCCCAGGATGAGCGGCAGCACCAGCGCCGCCACCGCCACCAGTTCGAAGAAACCACGACGGGCGTACTCCGCCACTGTGAGGCCGGTCGTGGCCAGCACTACGCTGGCGCCACCAAACAGCCAGCGGAGCTGCAGCAGTATGAAGAACGCGAACAGCAGGATCACCGCGCCCAGGGATGCGGTGACTTCCAGCCTGCCCAGGGCAATGCGAAGTCGTTGGGGCAGGGGGGCTCGCTGCGCTGCTCCTTTCAGGGCGCCGCGAAGGTATCCCCCTGCCAGCCAGGCTAGGACTCCCGCGAGAACCGTGTGCCCGACGATGGTTTCCATGTCCAGCGTGGGCAGCCGAAATGTCGAGGCGAAGACCGGATCAGCGCGGGAGAAGAGCGCGCCGAAGATCAGGACCAGGGGTATGGTGAGCAGCACCGCCCGCAGGGCCGCCCATGACCTGCCACCGCGCACAGCGGGGAGCGAGTGCAGTTCGGCATCGCGACCGAGCAGCAGTGGCGTGCCGATGATCAGGTCCCGCACCGTGAAGATTCCGGCCATGATCACGTCCCTGATCCGGGCGAATGCCAGGGAAGCGGATGGCAATCCCGTGGCTGCCATGCCGTACAGCGCCAGCGCCACGAGTGTCCCGAGCACATTGGCCACCCGGAGTTCCTCGGCGTCACGCCAGGCGAAGGCAACGGAGAAGCTGATTGCAGTCAGGAGCCAGCCATACTGCTCCCGGGTGGGGTTCAGCCCCTGGCGGTGGGACATGGTGGTTGCGACGAATGCCAGCGCGACAATCCAAAGAGTCCATCCCAGACCGCCCGGCAGCCCCCGGAGCGTGGTGTCGGCCAGCACGCCGAGGAGGACTGCTTCGACCAGCACCCGCCGGGCGATGTCGGTGCGTTCGCGGGTGAGGCTGGCGTCATCAGGCAAGGTGGCATATTGAGGCATAGTCTGCTCAGACTGTGATTGAGTACTTTATTACACAAAGTACACGAACGCAAGAGGCTTGGGTCACCGATGGATGCCATGTGACAACCGGGGATGGCACCCGGCGGCCTGGGCTGGTACGGTGCTTCGACAAGTCCCTGCTCGGGATGATCTGGTCGGCCTCTGGCGGGACCTGCGGGTGGAAAGGTTCCTGAGGGACCGGCCGACAGGATGTTATATTCCCGCGCCTATGTCATCCGAAACCCGACCCGTCATACGCCTCAGGGATGTCGTCAAGAAGTTCGGCGACGTTACCGCGGTGGACAGCATCTCATTCGACGTCCAAAGGGGCGAGATCTTCGCCTTCCTGGGACCCAACGGTGCCGGCAAGACCACGACCATTCGTATGCTCACCACTCTGGCTCAGCCAACGAGTGGCTCACTGGAGCTGGATGGTCTCGATCCCGTGCGGGATCAGACCCGGATGCGCCAGCGACTGGGTGTGGTTTTCCAGGATCCCAGCCTGGACCAGCAGCTCACGGCGTGGGAGAACATGGATATCCACGGGGTTCTCTACCACGTGCCGCGAAGGGCGCGCCGTGAGCGTGCGGAGTTGCTCCTGCGGCAATTCGAGCTCTGGGAACGTCGGAACGATCTCGTGATGACCTTCAGCGGCGGCATGCGCCGAAGGCTGGAAATCGCGCGTGGACTGCTGCACACACCGCGTGTCCTCTTTCTGGACGAACCCACACTCGGCCTCGACCCCCAGAGTCGCAACGCCATGTGGTCACACGTGAAGACCCTCAATCGGGCGGAACAGGTTACCGTGTTCCTGACGACCCACTACATGGATGAGGCGGACCGGGTGGCTGATCGAATTGCGGTGATCGATCACGGACGCATAGTGGCCATTGGGTCGTCGGCTGGGCTCAAGGCACAAACGGGCACGGATACCCTGGAAGGTGCCTTCCTCGCACTTACCGGCACCACCATCCGCGAAGAGTCGCCGCCGTCGAACGACAGGATGGGAATGATGGGACGCACGTGGCGCGGGAGCGGGAGGGGGCGATGAGAGTCGTATTCATCCTCTGGTTGAGGGAGATCAGGAAGTATGTCCGTTCACGGTCCCAGATAATCGCCTCTCTGGGCTCGCCCATCATGTACCTCGGAGTGCTGGGGTTCAGTCTCGGACCAGTCTTCCAGAAGGCCGGCATGGGAAGCTATCTGCAGTTCATGGCTCCGGGCGTCATTGGGATGACCGTTCTGTTTACAGCGATGTTCTCTGGCATCGCGATCCTCTGGGATCGTCAGTTCGGGTTCCTGAAGGAGACTCTGGTAGCTCCGGTTCCGCGGCTGCAGATCATGCTGGGACGCGCTCTTGGGGGTGCCACGACTGCCATCGTGCAGGGGACGTTCGTTTTCGTGATCACGCTCATCGCGGGCTTCCGTCCCTCACACTGGCTCGGTATTCCGGAAGCCTACCTCGTCATCGTTCTTATAGCTCTGGTCTTCTCGGCACTGGCCACGGCGATTGGATCCACCATCAAGGAGATGCAGGGGTTTCAGCTGGTCATGAACTTCCTCGTAATGCCCATTTTTTTCCTGTCAGGTGCGCTATATCCGCTTGAGGGTCTCCCGCGTCCACTGGCCGCGCTGACGCGACTGGATCCGTTGACGTACGGGGTGGATGCCTTGCGGGGCATTCTGATTGGTCAGGCGCACTTTTCCGTTCTGACCGACATCACCGCACTGATGGCAGTGGCCGTGGTTTTCCTCGCCTTCGGTGCCTGGCGGTTCTCGAAGATAGAGGTCTGACACTGTCGGCGCGCTGCGGCCGCGCTCATGCCGACAATCCGATTCCACCATACCAGAGCGGCTCAGCAGGAGCTTCGCTGACCCGCTGCAACCGCTCCGGTTTGGTGAATATTGCGATCAGGGTTCCAACGGGCGCGTCATGGATGCGGAACCTTACCTCTGGTCCGGGAGAGCTGGTTGCTGGAGGTGGCCTGCGAGGCAACGCCGCGGTGAATCGTGAGGACGTAACTTCCCGTGGCCTTCTCTTTTACGGTTCGGGCGCGGAGCAGATACTCGGCCGACCGGTCAGCCACAAAGGTGATCTGTGAGTTTGTGGTGCCGCCGAAGTCATCGTTGTAGACTTCCGGACGTGCAGCGTGCGCTTCATAACCCCACACGGAAAAGAGATCCAGGTAGGTATCGAAATCTGTCGATTCCATGGAGGCAGTTAGAGTGTCGCCGTGGTCGAGATGAACCAGGAATCCGTCATACCAGGTACTTGCGGGCTGATTCGGAGTGGTGCAGTCAGACGGCTCGATCTTCTGGCGCGTACTCAGATCTCCTGCCAGATAAACCGCGATGCACCCGGTCACGTCTTCGCTCGCCTTCGATGAATACAACGTGTAGTTGGCCTCCACTCCGTTCGATGGTTGATCGTCATAGTCATACTTGAACGCGGCAGTGCGGATGGTGTACAGTCCTGCAGGCATCAGCACACGGAGCCTCGTGTCTGTCGTACAGTGGTAGGTCCCAGGGCACAGGACAGGTGATGAAGCCAACTCCCGTTCGGCAGCGTCTGTGAGAACCAGGTATGCTGCTCCTCCCGTGGTCGTAAGCGAGAAGTCTACCATCGAAGTGCTGTCCGAAACCGCGACCCGGAACTGATCTGCGAACGTCACGAAATTCGGATAGACTGCTGACGCGAACCAGCAATCCGATGTGGTCAGATCACCCTGGACTGTGTTCCCGACGGTGTAGTCTGGCAGACTGGCACAAGTGGGGCCTTCCGCTCTCGCCGTGAAGGTCACAAAATTACCAGCAGTTGGCGCCCAAGCTCCAATGGTCTGGACGCCGCGTACGGGACCCAGCCGCCATACACCGGCTGTGGCGATACCGTTGGAATTGGTACGGGCTTCGGCGAACCACAGTCCGGCACCCAGGGTTCCACCGCCCGACAGCACTGTAAAGTCTACTGTTAAGCCGACTACGGGGTTGTCATTCTCATCGAGGACCTTGACGCCCGGCGCGTCAGGCAGTGCGGTGGACACGTGTCCTGTCTGGCCGTCGCCGGAGATCTTCTGCAGACGAGACGGCCCTGCGAGAGCGTTGACGTCGAATACCACCGGGTTCAGCTGCAATGCACTGGCCGTCATTGTATTGACACCGGACCTGGTTCCCATGGTCCAGCTCCCGACTCTGGCGATTCCGAGCGAGTCCGTGGTTGTCTGCGTGCCGGTGGCGCTCCCTCCGCCGGAGGTGACGGCGAACATGACCGCCACTCCCCCAATGCGATTGCCGTAGCCATCGGTCACGAGAACCGTGGGCAGATTCCAGAGACTCTGTGCTACCGACACGATCTGACGGGACCGCCAATCCTTGGGTATCATCCGAGACGGTGGACCGGCTGTGCCGGTGGCGGAGAAGACGACGGGATCGGTGTTGTCCACGAACGCGGTCAGGGTGTTGATTCCGGCGAGTTTACCGAGAGACCAGTCGCCAGCACTGGCGAGGCCCTGAGAGTTGGTCGTGGTGCTGGAGTCACCGATCGTTCCGCCACCGGAAGTTGCGACGAATCGGACCTTCACACCGGCAACCGGCTGGTGCATGGCGTTCTTGACCAGTACCAGTGGCGCCACGGCTGTGGAGGTGGCCACGGTGGCTGTCTGGCTGTCACCGGCGACTTTGGACATGAAATAGACGATTGGTTCAGTCGGTCCGGGAGAGGAGGTGTCGGTGTTGGAGCAGGCCTGAGTGGCCAGGGTGAGGGCTGCCAGCGCGGCCAGGCTGGAGCAGGCATGGCGGAATCCGAGGGGAAGCATCGGGCGGGTCCTTGCTGGAGGTTGGATACGTGATCCGCGAGGTGGATCGTCTTTCCGGCACAAGATCCGCAGGCGCCGTATCCTGTCCGT
>CAYPLP010000009.1:0-39125 GCA_964411635.1 uncultured Gemmatimonadaceae bacterium | reverse complement strand
GCAGCCACCTACCGAAATGGCTCACCCAGATTAATCGCCACCTGACGGGAAGTCAATGTTTTGCAATGACTTTGGTGTCACGACATAAAGCGTAGCATCACCTTGTAAGGCTGCCGGGAGGATGGCAAGTACTTCCAAGGCCGCGGCGTGTGTAACCACACCGCGGCCTTGGGAGTACTTGCCAGTCGGGTCCCGGCGCTACTTCCGGACCAGTATCAGGAATTTCGAAGGCGCCCAGAACCTGTCCGCATCAGTAATGGTCAATGCCCCCTTTACGATGGCGTCTCTCGGTTTCTCGAGGTCGGTGTACTCCAGGTTCTGACGGGACACGATGCGGTATTCCCGTTCGGAATCCGGCATCTCGATCCGCAGGTCGCGCGACTTCGACAGGACGGTGAATAGTGCGGGGTCCAGTGACCGCCCTGGTACCATGGTCTTGCCGCGACCGAACATCAGCAATGTCCCTCCCTCTCGCCGAACGATTCCCTGCTCCGCCAGCTCCTTTTCCGTCCCGATGATCACGAAAACCGAGTCCTCACGTGCGGCCATGGTATTGGCAACCACAACCACTGAATCCCGCTGACTTGCCAGGATGATGTTGGCCCGCACCACGCTGTCGACCTTCTGCTCCAGCATGGCGATCTCGCTGCGTTGCTGGTCGACTGTCGCGTGCAGTTCAGCAATGGACTTCTCGTAATCCCGAAGCTGGCTCATCATCGTCGAGTCCACGAGTGCATGTGTGGTGGAGTCGGTGCGCATACGGCGTATGCGCGTCTCGCTCGCACTGAGACGACGGATGAGCGTGTTGACCTTTTTCTGGACTATCTCGAGCTGGGCCGACGTGGCCTCGATGGCGGATTCGATTTCCGCCGTATCGCCTTCAACTCTCAGTGACCGGACCTTGGACAGGTCCCGTTCGATCTCCGCAACCAGTCGCGCACTGGTGGTAGCGTCCCCGATGATCTGGCTCTGGAGCGTGATCTGTCTTTGACGATCCGCGAGAAGGCTGTCCTTCAACAGAATCAGCGAATCCTTGGCGCGTGACGAACGTGCCGCGGCCAGTCCGGTGTCCGGTGACGTCCCTGGAGGGGTACCGCCTCCCCGGTCGCAGGCGATCATGAGCGCCAGAGCCAAAGCGACTGTGAAAAACCGACGCATCTTTCTCCAACCTCCCGGTATTCGGTTACCCTCGGCGGCTGAAGAACCGGGCGGGCCCGTTCTTCGTCACGACGAAACTATCACTCTTCCCGACCCGGCTGTGGGATCTGGGTCACAATGGCCGGAGCGGACCAGGAAAACAGCGCGGCGGTGACGGGGGGAACCCATCACCGCCGCGCTGATCCTGCTGCCTCCTTACGGGCTGAACGGAGCGTAGCGGAACGCAGTCACGCCAGGCTTGTCGGTGATTTCCACGCGGAAGGACTTGTTCCCTCCTCCCTGAACCCCCTCGACGGCCACCTCCCTGGACTCCAGCACGTTACCGGTACTGTCCAGGAAATCAAACTTCAGCGTATAGCTCTTCTCGGAGTCGGAGCGGTTATCTATCTGACCCGCCAGGACATGACGCCCTTCATCATGCGTGAAGAGACTGAAGGTGACCTTCACCTTGGCGTTGGTGAACCTGTCGTAGTAGTAGAGCAGCGAATCGTTCGCCTGCTTGAACGCCACCACGGCTGGATCGGCCGGATCCTTGCCTTCAGCCGGATCCTTCAGTTCCCGGGCCCGGGCCTGCCAGTAGAGCGCGGAGAGCTGGAAGTTGTCGGGATTCTCCGGATCAACCTGCTGGAGCCGAGCCAGGATCGCCGGCATCTCATTGATCTTGTGTACGGCGGTATCCGAGTAGACGGTTGCCAGATTGAACAGCCCATCCCGGGAATACGGGTTCTTCTTCAACGCCGCCTCGAACAGTTGTGCGGCCAGACTGTTCTGCGACGCACGGGCAGCTCCGACACCCGCTTCAAGGAGGTTGAGGTCGGTATACTTGTCGGGATTGTTGATCATCTCGCCAAACAGCCGCTCCGCGGCAGCAACATCGCCGGACTTGAGCTGAGCGGTGGCAACGGCGGACTGCGCCTTCAGGTCACCCGGATAGTCCTTCAGGTACTCCTGGAGCCAAGCGACCACATCATTCATCATCTGCTTCTTCGCGGCCTCATCGAGTGTCTCGCCGTAGTCGATCATGAGCTGGCCCGCGGTGATGGCAGCCGCCTTGTGATCCTCGACCAGGGCTGAATCCACGTTGTTCTGCGGATTCCTGGCGACCTCCCGGGTTACCTCGGCGGCGCGTCGGAAAGCCGCAATGGCCCCGGGGACATCGCTCTTCGCCTGCAGGACGTTGCCGAGGATGTTGTGGGCGTAGTAGGAAACCGGGTAGCCATCGTACACCATCAGGGCACGCTTCACGGCGGTTTCCGCCGCGTCGAGATTCTGGGCGTTGTATTCGTTCACGGCGAGGTTGACCAACTCGCTGTAGGGTACACGCCGGAAGGCTTCCGTCTCCTGCTTGCACCCCGGATGGGACGCCTCGACGATATCGAGAAGCGAATCGCCCGCCTGAAGAAGGTCAATCATTCCGTCGGGATCTTCCTTGAATCCGATGTCGCCCCGTCGCACCGACTGGGGCATGTCGGGCAGTGTGGTGAAGTCGATCAACGTGCGACCCAGAACGAAGGCCACCCCCATCGGGTTGCTTGCCACTTTCTTCGGGTCCTTGGTAAGCAGTTCGACAGAGCGGGTAAAATCCTTCCGCTTATCTTCCGGCTTCCCGATCAATTCGGACTTCTCGACAGCCTTGTTTGCGTCCTTGACCTGGCCGGGCTTGCCCAGTTCGACATCACAGGTCGCGTCCTGGGACAGCGCCGGCGCACTCATCCCGGCCAGCAGGATCAGGGCAATCGACGAGGTTCGAAGAGCGGACATTTCGGTTTTCTCCTCACAATGGTACCGCGCTTTCCTGGGCGCGGGGGTTGAATTCCGCGGCTACTGCTGCTGGACCGCGGCAAGGGCCAGCGACGTGATCTCGCCCAGTGACCGACCGGTCGCCAGCGATACACGTCGCACATCTTCATACTCCGGTTTCCCGCGATGGCTCCCTTGGGGGAGCACGGCAACCTTCACAGCGACATCATGTCCCAATACCTGGACTGTCCGATTAACCCGCGGCAAGGCCCGTCGTTCCACCAGAGACCGTCGGATACCCAGGGTCGTGGTCAATGAGAATACCGCACTCTCCAGTTCGGCCGCTTTCTCCGGCCTGGCAAGGACTTCCAGTCGCACTCCGAGTCGCCCCTTCTTCATCTGCACCGGCATCGTGGTCACATCCAGTGCGCCCAGATCCCTGATTCTGGCAACTGCGCTCGCAACGTGCTCTGCAGACATGTCATCCAGGTCAGTACCCAGTACGACCAGCGTTTCGGACTCTTCGCTGGCAGCCTCATCCGCCAGGATGATCCGAAGCGCGTTCGGCCGGTCCGGAAAATCCCTGGTTCCAGCTCCGTATCCGCTCCGACGGGGGACATAGGCTGGAGGAGTTCCTTCGGAAAGGATCCGAACGAGAGCCGCGCCGGTCGGCGTCACCAATTCCCCAGCCCCCACCGGCCCCTGCCTGACAGGAAGACCTTCCAGCAGCCGGAGCGTCGCCGGGGCGGGTACGGGAAGAAGTCCGTGTGAGGTGGCAACAGCTCCGTCTCCGACGCGAAGTTCACCGCAGTAAACGCGCGACACCCCCAGTTCGCTCAGACCCCAGATCGAACCCACGATGTCCAGGATGGCATCAACGGCACCCACCTCGTGCAGATGGACCCGTTCAACACTTGTCCCATGGATCGCTGCTTCCACTTCAGCGATGGCGGTGAACGCCTGATCAGCGCGCTCCTTGACCGACACAGGCGCATCCGATGCCAGGACCATGGCCCTGATCTGCTTGAGGTGCCGGCCATGAGGTTGTGGCGGGATGCCGAAGTCCACTTTGGTGCAGGCAATCTGGCTGCGGACGACACTCGTGATCCGGACACCCACGCCTTCCAGACCCAACCGGGCAGGCAGGGTCTCGAGCCATGCCGGATCCAGCCCGACGGCCACGAGCGCCCCGAGTGTCATGTCGCCGGATATGCCGCTGAACGGCTCAAGGATCGCAATACTCACAGCATGGAAAGTTACACCAGCAAGTCAGGCGCATGCCACTGCTGGAGACTCGCTTCAGGTCGGGGCACCCGTCCGATAGGATGCCCCGCTGCCGGTGTTGTAGAGCACCACTTTCGCCGATCGATCCACCCGGCCGGAGCGCACCAGGAACTCCAGCAGTGCCAGGGCACAGCCGCCTTCCGGAGCGGCATCGATTCCACTGGATGATGCTATCGCATGCGTTGCTTCGCGGATGGCTTCTTCCGACACAGCCCCGGCAACACCGTTGGTCTCCCCAATTGCCTTGAGTACCAGCCGGTCACCGAGAGGTGCAGGCACCCGGAGGCCCGCCGCGTGCGTCACCGGATTTTCCCAGGGAACGGCCCGGTCCCGGCCCTCCTGGAACGCCCGAGCTATGGGAGCGCATCCGTCCGACTGAGCCACGATGATCCGGGGCAGGTCTGCTTCCCGTGAAATCCAGCCCCAGGCACGCATTTCCCGAAACGCCTTCCATATCCCGATGACTCCCTCCCCTCCTCCCGTCGGATATACGACCGCATCGGGGAGCTTCCAGTCGAGCTGTTCGGCCAACTCGAATCCCAGGGTCTTGTTGCCTTCCACCCTATAGGGTTCCCGCAGGGTTGCCACGTTGAAGTAGCCGCTCTCCCTGGCAAACTCCACGGACAGCCGTCCAGCATCCCCGATATGCCCGTCGACGGTCACCAGATCCACACCCATCGCCCGAATTGTGTCCAGGATCGGACGTGGTGTGCTCTGGGGTGCGTACACCCGAACAGCCACACCGGCAGCTCTGCCGTAGGCCGCCAGGGCCGCACCGGCATTCCCCGCCGTGGGCACCACTATTCCAGGAACACGTCTCGCGGCGGCACGGGTCACCGCCGCGGCCAGTCCCCGGGCCTTGAACGAACCCGTCGGGTTCACCCCTTCATCCTTTATCCACAGCTCCCGCACTCCCACCCGTCGCGCCAGCGCCGGCACATGGATCAGGGGTGTCACCCCCTCTCCCAGTGAAACGGGGGACTCACCCGCGGTGATTGGCAAGGCACTTGAATACCGCCACATATCCCAGCGGGAAGCCATGGCGGATCGGGCCGGTGCGGCTGACGTCAGTTCAGCAAGGAACGGTTGCCCACAGTCGGGACAGAGGCCCACAGCGGCGTCCTGTGATTCACCGCGGCCGCAGGAGGAACACTTCAGAATCCAGGATGTCATTGTCTACCTGTCATGTGCGTCGACCTTGGGAATCTGCCCCGCGGTCCTGTCTTCCTGAAGCTCAGCCAAGAGGCGTACTGCACTGGCCCGGGAAAAGCCCGGTAACGCCGCAATGGCCTCCAGGGAGGCGGCGCGCACCCCTTCCAGGCTCCCGAAGGCCTGGAGCAACGCCCGGCGACGACGAGGTCCGATTCCGGGAATATCCAGAAGGCGGGAAGTCACCGTCCGGGCCCGTCGTCGGGAGCGGTTGAACGTGACCGCAAACCGGTGAGCCTCATCGCGGGCCTGCTGCAACAGTCGCAGTGCCTGTGACCTTCTCGGAAGTCGGATGGAATCGCTGCGACCCGGCATGAACACCTCTTCCTCCTTCTTCGCGAGGCTCACGAGGGGCAGGTCCAGTGACAGTTCCGCGAGGGACGCACCTGCGGCGGAGAGCTGCCCCTTGCCGCCATCCACGACAACGAGATCAGGCAGGGGTTTGCCCTCATCCACCAGTCTGCCGAAGTATCGTCGAACGACTTCCCTCATCGAGGCGAAGTCATCCGTACCTTCGACAGTCCTGACCTTGAAGCGGCGGTACGCGGCGCGCCGCGGGCGACCGTTCTCGAACCAGATGCAGGACCCTACCGTGTCGGTTCCGTGGCTGGTCGAGATATCAAAGCATACGAGCCTGCGCGGAACACGGACCAGACCCAGCTCGCGCTGGAGTTCGTACACCGGGTTGGTGGCCCGTTCATCCGCCTCTGAAGCCGTCAGCTTGAACTCTTCCAGCAGATGACGCGCGTTCTGCTGTGCCAGGTCAACCAACTCCCGTCTGGTTCCGCGCTGAGGGACGTGGACCGAAGTGCGCCCCAGTGACCGTTCCAGCAGCTCGCGATCATCGAAGTCAGTCGGGACCAGCAGGTCCCGGGCGTGTTCCTGCTCTGCGGCGTATGGGCCAACAAGGAAGGAGGTCAGAATCGCTCCATCGGGGGCACCCTCGACCTGCTCCAGGAAGCGCTGATCGCGGGCGATCAGTTTCCCGCCCCGAACGCGCAGTACCACCACACAGGCATCGTCCCCATCGCGTGCCATGCCCACCACATCGCTGTCTCCTCCCCCCACATTCATCACCACGGTGGGCTCTTCCATCCGGGCAAGGTGCCGCAGGGCATCGCGCATGGCGGCAGCCCGTTCATAATCCATGGCGGCGGATGCCGCATGCATCCGCTCCGTCACGCGCCTGATCACCTCGTCGGTCTTTCCCTCCAGGAACAGCACCACTTCGTCGATCATCGCGCTGTAGGACTCCCGTGAATGGAGTCCGACACAGGGTGCGTGACAGCGGCCGATATGATGGTCCAGGCAGGGACGCTCGGGTGCATCCTCCGGAAGGGCATAGTTGCAGCTTCGCACCGTAAAGGTGCGCCTGACGACGTTCAATGCCCGGCGCATGGCGCCCACATCGGTATAAGGACCGAAGTAGCGCGCCCCATCATTGGTCCAGCGGCGTGTGACAAGTATCCGCGGGAAGGGCTCCTGCACGGTGACCTTGATGTACGGATACGTCTTGTCGTCACGCAGCGCAACGTTGAATCGAGGCCTGTGCTCCTTGATCAGGGTATTCTCGAGAATCAACGCATGTGCCTCGTCAGGCACGACGATGGTGTCCAGATCCGCAATGAGCCGCACCATCGCCAGCGTCCTGAGGCTTTCCCGGTGATCAGAGGCGAAGTAGGAGCGGACGCGTGAACGGAGCCGCTTCGCCTTGCCAACGTAAAGAATGGCGCCGTCGGCGTCCTTCCAGAGATACACCCCCGGAGTATCCGGCAGGTGAGCCATCTTTCCAGCCACCGCCTCGGGAACAGCCCGCATCATCAACGCCTGCCTCTCCTACGGAACACCTGGGCATGCAATGCAACCGCTTCCGGGATGCCGGCCCGCCAGGTGATGACCCAATATGTCATTCCGAAGATGCCCAGGACGAGGGCCACTCGAATGAACATAGGGGACCCGGCATTCAGCCAGCGTACACCCGATGCCAGCAGAGCGGACCCCAGTGCCGCACTCCAGAGGACCGTCGATATCCGCCAGGGGAGGGACACCCGGCCGATACGCGCGCTCAGGGCACGCCTCAGCGCCAGGAACTCGATCCAGCCGGCCAGACCGGCCGCGATGGTGATCCCGGCCACCCCCCAATGTGCATCGATTCCGGCGACCCGGGGACCCCAGACCGCCAGAGCCACCGCCATGGGTATGGCCGTTCCTACACGCATGAGGGCAAAACGCAATGGCGTCCGGGTATCGTGGAGTGCATAGAACGCTGACGAGTAGAGGCGTGCCATGGTGGTCGCGACAAGTCCGACGGAGGCCCCCGCCAGCACCGACCACACATTCACCACCTGCGCGGCGCCAAAGCGACCTCCTCCGTATACGATCTCCACGAGCTGGTCCCCCAGCAATGCGAAGGCCACCGCGGACGGGATGACGAAGAACGCGATCCGCCGGAGACCGTGTGCCAGGCGTTCCCGGAGAGCTTCCGCCACATCATCCCCACTTCCCACCATGCTGGACATGGCCGGCAGCTCCGCGGCGGACACCGCCATTCCGAAAAGACTCACCGGCAGGCCATAGAGCAGTTGGGCATATGTCAGCGTGGCCTGGGCACCGGTTCCCAGAACCGCCAATGACGCGATCATGGTGTCCACGAAACCACTCAGTTGAGTTACACCACGCCCTACGAACACCGGAAGGAAATTGCGGAAAACCGTCCGCACATCCGCGCGATGACGGCGCCACCTCAGGCGGAGGACACCCAGTACCTGCATGGCGCCGGGCCACTGTGCGGCCAACTGCAGCAGGCAACCGACGACTGAACCCCACGCCAGCCAAACAACCAGCCGATCCTGCGTCTCACGCCCTCCAAAGAACAGCAGCGTCGCGATCATCGCCACGTTCCAGAATGCCTGCGATGCATACGAAAGAAAGAACCTGCCATGGGCATTGAGGATCCCAAGGCACCATGCCGAAATGACCAGGAGGCCGGCCCCCGGGAACAGTATCCGGACCAGGCGCACTGTCTGCGCCAGCTTTTCGCCCGAGTAGCCCGGCACTATCAGGCTTGTCAGGGGGCCGGCAAGCAGGACACCCAGAAGTACGATGACCGATACCACCAGGAAGAGCATGGCCAGAACCGCGCCAGCCACTTCCTGTCTGCCGGACTCGTCGCCGCGTGCCTTGAGCCCCGAGTACACCGGGATCAGCGATGCCGACAGTACTCCCTCACCCAGCAGGTTCTGCAACATGTTGGGAATCCGGAACGCCGCCGCGAAGACGTCCGCGGCGTCGGACGTATCGAGGTAGTATGCGAATACCTTCTGCCTGACGAGTCCGAGCAGTCGACTCAGCAGGATTCCCGAAGCAACCAGAGACGCCGCCCTGGCACCCGATGGCCCGGCGGCAACCGGAGTACCGTCGCTCACTCTCTCCGGTTCGGTCACTGCGCCTGCTTCACGGTCGGCTCCACGCCGATGATCCGCGACGCGTGCCGCCGGGCCTCGGTGCCCATGTCAGTCAGAAGATCCATCCCATGACGGCTCAGCATCGGCACCATGTTCAGGACACGCTCCTGCCGAATGCCCAGCGGAAAGAGCGAACTCCGGACAACGGTCAGCTCGCGCATGAGGTCGGTGGACCGACGCTTTACGGAAGCGTTTATCCGACGCTCCAGTCGACCTATGCGCCACTCCAATCCGCGTGCAGCCCCATCCAGTACCGGTGGCGAGACCAGCCCACCGGACTCCTGGATCTCGGCCCTGACCTCCGCCAGAGCCGATGCCAGTCCCCGGCGCAGACGTTCCAGCGCACTTGCCACCCCCGCGGGCCATTGGTCCCGTGCCAGACGCGTTTCCAGCGCATGAGGCTCCAGGAAGTCATCGGGTGCCAGATCCCGCCTCTCGAGCACCGCAGCCACATACGGCTCGATGAACGTGGCGCTCCAGCGCGGCAGTCCGAGAGGCCGGGGCAGATCCAGAGCCTCTGCCACCGCGGAAACCTGGGCAAAGTAGGCCAGTTCACCGGGGCCGGCCATGTAGGCCACCGTGGGAAGAAGACTGCGTTCCAGCACCGGACGCAACAGCACGTTAGGCGACAGGGTGCCGCGCTCCGCGGTGGCTGCCTGAACCGCGGCGTGGGCGCGGGAGATCCGTGAACGGACACCGTTCCGCCTGGCGAAGACCAGGGTGAGATCGTCCATCTCGCTCACCTGTGGCTGATAACCCCCGGCACGTATCCGGTCGGACCGCCGCGACAGGGCTCGGGCCACCCGATCGCCTTCGAGCAACGCCCGCAGGAGCACGTCGTGCGCCGCCAGGGACACCGCCGGGTGGGAAGCATCCATGACCACGATTCCCAGGGGCTCCAGCACGGAACGAAGCATGGCAACGAACGCCCCACCGATTGTCGCCGGTGGTTGCCAGCACTTTCGGGTGATCTCCAGCGGACGGGGATCCGCGGCGGATCCGCACGCCTCCCCAAGGCGCTCCAGGAGAGCACGGGTGTCCGGAAGCGGAATATCCGCCATGCGCCGGCCCTCGACACCCTGAATATCCAGACCGATTCGTTCCACTCCGTCAGGACCTGCCAGAACGGTCTCCGCGGCCTCAGCCAGATCAGAGTCGTCGGTGGCAGCCCAGAACACGGGAAGTGTTGGGATACCGGTCGCATCCTGAAGGACATCAGCGAACGCCAGTGCGGAGATCGCCTTCGTCCAGGTGTACATCGGGCCGCCGAACAGGCCCGGCTGCTGGCCACTCGTAACCACGACTCCCCTGTCTGCGCTGACACGGGCAAGCCGCTCGCCGGCAGCGCCAGGTACACTCCCAAAGGCGTCCACCAGGCCACTGAGCCAGTCATCCCGCGTCTCCCACCGGACCTCTTCGACTCGCTTGCGCCACTCATCGACGCCGGAAGGCCTGGGATGAAAGAGTGACGTCGGTGGCGCATCGGCCTGTGCCAACTCCGCCAGTGCGGACCCACCCAGTCGTTCGGTGACAATCCGGACCCCTGTCATGGCGCGACGCGGCAGAGGTGACAGGAGCGGGGTTGGCGACGCGGCCTGGTTGGCGAACTCACGAATGGCGCTTCCGGAACTGAAGTTGAGTCAGGAGAGTCGTCCAACGAACGCTGCAATTTCGCCGGAGTCCCAGCCACATGGGAGGTGTCCCTGGCATCACTTGTGATACGGTTCCCCCCGGACCAGCGTACCAGCACGATACAACTGCTCCATGAGTATGAGCCGGGCCAGGTCGTGGGACAGCGTCCATGGTGCCACAGACAGCACAAGGCTGGCGCGATCCAGAACGGTTCCGTCGAGACCCAGCGCCCCTCCGATCAGGAAGGAAACGTCCTCATCCCGGTCGCGTCGTTCGCGGAGCCATCCGGAAAACGCCACGGAGTCGAACCCCCTGCCACGCTCATCCAGTGCCGCCACGAGGCCACGTGCCTTCGCCAGAAGCCGCTCCGCCTCGGCACTGCGTACGCTTTCCGGGGTCCTGGTTCCGCCACGTTCGGCCCGTACTTCCAGAACTTCCAGGGGCCAGTAGCGAGCTGCACGTCGCTGATATTCGGCGGTGCTCTCTCCGACTCCGTTGGTACCCAGCTTCCCGACTGCAATGACCCGAACCCTCACGGCATCGGCACCGGGACGGCTCCGGCTCCCGCTGGACGGGAGCCGGAACCGTCGCCCGTGAGGCAGTCCCGAGAGGTCCGCCTCACGCGAACGTCACCTAGGCGTAGATGCCGCGGAGACGGTGTACCGTGGCCACCCGGCTTATGGACAACATGTACGACGCAGTACGCATGTTGACCTTGTGCTGCCGGGAAAGCTCCAGTACGTCCCGGAAACCGTTGACCATGATGTCACGAAGGCGTTCGTTCACGACATCCTCACTCCAGAAGTATCCACTGCGATCCTGGACCCACTCGAAGTACGACACCGTTACCCCACCGGCATTGGCGAGAATATCAGGAATCACGAAAATCCCCTTCTCCTCCAGTATCGCATCGGCTCCGGCAGTGGTCGGCCCATTGGCACCCTCGCAAATGATCTTGGCGCGGATCCTGGAGGCGTTTTTCGTGGTGATCACGTTTTCCAGTGCTGCCGGCACCAGGACGTCGACCTCCAATTGGAGGAGCTCCTCATTGCTGATGACATCACCCTTGTCGTAGCCCTCCAGCGTCTTGTGCTTCCGGATCCAGCCCACCAGATCGTCGACATCGAGTCCGGCGGCACTGTATACACCGCCCGTGCGATCGCTGACCGCCACGACGCGGCAGCCCTCACGCGCCAGAAGCTGCGCCGCCACCGAACCGACGTTTCCAAACCCCTGGACCGCAACGGTCGTGCCCTTCACCGCCATTCCCAGGTGTCCCAGGGCCTCTCTCGTCACGAACATGCAACCACGTCCCGTCGCCTGGCGCCGTCCCAATGAACCACCCATCTCCACCGGTTTGCCGGTCACCACCGCTGTAACAGTGTGGTTCTTGTGCATGGAGTAGGTATCCATGATCCACGCCATCACGCGTTCGTTGGTGTTGACGTCAGGCGCGGGGACGTCGGAATCAGGCCCCAGCGTAGTGATGATGTTGGCCGTGTAGCGCCTCGTCAGTCGCTCCAGTTCATGGGCGCTCATCTTCAGCGGATCACATATCACGCCACCCTTGGCACCACCAAAAGGAACGTTGACCACGGCACACTTCCAGGTCATCCAGGCAGCCAGGGCAGTGACTTCATCCAGGGTCACATTCATGTCGAATCGGATTCCACCCTTGGCCGGCCCCCGGGACGTGTTGTAAAGCACCCGAATTCCCGTGAAGACCTCGATCTCGCCGTTGTCCAGCATTGTGGGACAGGCGACGATGATCTGTTTCTCGGGTTTGCGAAGCACCTTGTACAGCCCGGGTTCCAGATCCAGGAGATCAGCAGCGCGATCGAACCGGGACATCATCGCCTCGAAAGGATTCTCTTCCTGGAGAAAATGGTCCTTGTCCGGTTGAACGATCGCTGAGGTCGGTAGCCGGAGATCAGTTGTCATGACAGTGTCGGTTAAGCGTCGGCCTGAGCCGCGCGCTGGTTGTTGGCGGTGGTGCGCGCTGCGAGTACGCGCACCAGCAGGGAGCGGATTTCCGTCCCGCCTTCATCGAACTCGCATCGCTGTGAAACATACCATAGAGGCGCTGACTCGCGAGGCCACATGGGACCCAGCTTGACGGCGTCCTTCAAGGTACAGACAACCGGCATGGAGTCACCCGGCGAAATCAGGGATGCCACGTCGGCAACTCCGTATGCATGGTGGTCAGGGAATACCCGCATAGAAGGCCGGGCGCCGAATGAGCGCATCTGCCGCTCCAGCGCCACCGGGTCGGCCACTCCGGCAGCCACCACGACAGGACGACCCTGGAGGGCGCTCAATGGGAACTCCACACCCGTGTGAAAGTCGACGAGCATCGCTGGCTCGAGCGACAACACCGGTACCGGTCTGCCAGTCCGCCCCACCAGCAATCGGGAGATGGACAGCGCGGTGTCCATTTGCGCCGCTTTCCTTGTCACGACCACCAGGGTGGCACGCTCCAGGGCGCTCAGTGGTTCCCTCCCCGGACCGGACGGGAGAAGCTGAAGACGCTCCTGCCATCGGTCCGCACTGACCAGAACGATGTCGGCCGTTCTTGCCACTCGACGGTGCTGGAAACCGTCATCCATGACTGCTGCATCGCATCCCGTCGCCAACGCCTGTTTCAGGCTTTGCGCCCGATCCGCGCCTGTGAACACCGGGATCCCGGGATTCAAGGTGCGGTGAACGAGCTGTTCGTCACCGCCGTACCCCCTCATTATCACGGCCGGGCGGGCGCCCAGTTGTTTCAGTTCCCGCGCCATCCACGCAGCCGCGGGTGTCTTGCCCGTTCCCCCGGCAGACAGATTCCCGATCGAGACAACCGGCAACCCCAACGACTTCTCCTCGATCAGGCCGCGGTCGTACATCGCGTTCCTGGCAGCAACCACCAATCCATACACCCAGGAAGCCGGCCTCAGCATCGTCCGTGCCAGCCACGCAGTGCCGGTCTCGGAATACCAGATCCTGTCCATCCGATGGCTCATGTCGTGTTTCCAGTGTCCTGGAGTGAGCGCATGATGGCCTCGAAGCGCGGGACTTCCTCCGCGACGTCACGCGTTCGCTCCGTACGAACGTATTCCAGGCCCGAGTAGCGGATGGTGACAGTCGCGAATGGCTTCGGTACAAGATGTCGATCCCATGACCGCAATCGCCATGATCTCGTTGCGGATGCCGAAAGGGCTATCACCGGGGTGCCGGTTCGCTGTGCGACGATCAACGCCCCCGGTGCGAAGCTGTGTGGTGGGCCGAGTGGACCGTCCGGCGTGAATCCCACGGTGATACCGTCCCGCACCATGCGTGCGGTCTCCAGCAAGGCACGCACACCACCTCGGGTGGTGGAACCCCTGGCCGTGCTGTATCCCAGGCCTTCCACGATCCGGGCGATGATCTCGCCATCCGCGTGTCGACTGATGAGGGCTGCAAGGCCGCGATTGCGGTGAGCCCACGCGACCGGGAGAATCTCGCCATGCCAGAACACGACCACCGATGCCTTGCCCTGTGCCAGCCGATCATCCAGAACCTGACCTCCCTCACGACGCACCTTCCACGTCATTCCCAGCAAGCGGATCAACCCATTCCCCAGAGCGGTCGCAAACCAGTTGCGCAGGCGAATCCGGCGATCCTTCCCGGGGGTCATGGAATCAGCCCGGAGACCATGGAGGCCACCCGGGAGGCGGCCCCGGGTGTCCCCAGGTTCATCGCGACCTCTCCAAGGTCATGGATGATCTTCAGTCTTTCGGGACGGTCGTGGTCGAGGAGGGGTCGGATCGCCTCTGCCAGCGGAACGGGGCTCACCTCGTTCTGGACAAACTCACGGGCAACCTGCCGGCCCGCGACCACGTTGACCAGCCCGATATGCGGTATTCTCACAAGGCGGCGCGCGATGGCGTGGGTCCAGCGACTGGTCCGGTACGCAACCACGAGCGGGCAGCCGGCAACCGCCGCTTCGAGTGTGGTGGTTCCACTCTTGCATAACGCGGCATCGGCCGCGCGCAATATCGCCAGCGACGATTCCGTCACGACCGGCCAGGGGGGGGCGCATGGAGCAAATGTGATACCCGGTGCGCCGGCGACAATCACCTGAAGTCCGGGCACTTCCCGCTGCAGCAACCGCCCAGTCCCGACGAACGGTTCCAGGTGCCGCTGTATCTCCTGAGCCCGACTCCCCGGGAAAAGAGCCAGCACGGGACGTTTGGGGTCGAGGCCCAGGCTGCGGCGGGCACCGGAGCGATCGGGAAGATCGCCGACGCGGTCCAGCAGGGGATGGCCCACGAACGTGGCGTCGATGCCATGCGTACGAAGCAGTTTCTCCTCGAAGGGCAGGATGACGGCTGCCCGGGTGATGAGCTGCGCCAGACGGGGCAAGCGATTGGCGCCCCACGCCCATACCTGGGGCGTGATGTAGTACAGGACCGGGACTCCAGCCCTGCGCGCCATGGCCGCGACACGCATGTTGAAGCCGGGATAGTCTATGGCAACCAGCGCGGCCACCGATCCACTTTCCAGGCGTCGGCGCAGAAGGCGCAGGAGGCGCCAGTGCCGCGGGATCGTCTCCAGCACCTCGACGAATCCCATCACTCCCTTGCCATCGGCGCGATCGAACAGCTCGACTCCCTCCCTCGCCATCAACTCTCCGCCGACCCCGCAGAGGCGCAGTTCGGGGCGGAGGCGGTGGATTTCTCCGGCCAGTGCGGAGCCGTGCAGGTCACCCGATGCCTCCCCTGCGACAATCAGGACTTCATGCACCGTTGGTTCCACGGGACACGACCATGGCGCCCTTGAGAGCCCGCTCGATCTCTCCCTGGATACGAAGGGCAACTGCCAGTGCCTCGCGTCCCGCCTGTCCGCTGACGGTCACTGTCGAGCGCCCCTGTACCGCGTCGACAAAACTCTGGAACTCCAATCGCAACGGCTCTCCTTCAGGGGCGCTGATGGGGATCCGCTCCACGAACGCTTCGATTGCCAGAGGACCGCGCGCCAGCGCAGACAAATCCTGATCCTGGCGCAGCCTGTAGAACTCACCTTCCCCACTGGCGAGATCCAGCGAGAGATACCCGCTTTGCTGAAATATCCGGATCTTGCGCATCCTTTCCCGGGATACGCGACTGGCGGTGATGTTCGCAACCGCGCCTGACGCGAACGACAGTCGTGCATTGGCGATGTCCACGAAGGGAGTCAGCACCGGAATCCCCACGGCTGTGAGGTCCGCCACGGATTCACCCACCAGCGTAAGTATCAGGTCGATATCATGGATCATAAGATCCAGCACGACAGCCACATCGGCCCCTCGCGGCGTGAAAGGTGCCAGCCTGTCACTCTCGACGAAGCGGGGCCGGTCCACGTAGGCCGCTGCCCCCCGGATGGCGCGATTGAAGCGCTCCACATGGCCGGTCTGAATCAGGGCACCTTTCCGCTCGGCCACCTCCAGCAGTTCGTCGGCTTCCGCGAGTGTGGCGGTCAATGGTTTCTCGATCAGAACGTGCCGCCCGTTCTCGAGCGCCTTCCGTGCCACCGCAAAATGCGCGGGTGTGGGGACAACGACGGTCAGCGCATCGCAGGCGTCGATCAGCGGACCGGCATCTTCGAACGCCTCTACGGCGAGTTCCCGGGACACCTGATCCGACCGTTCGGCCCGGGCGTCGTGGAAGCCGACGAACTCCACCCCCGGCAAGTCCCGGAGGATACGTACATGATGGTATCCCAGCGCTCCGGCACCGATTACTCCCACACGCAGCGGACCGGCGCTCAGGTGATGATCCCCCGATCGGTGGCTTCCAGGAAGCCCAGGAAATGTTCCAGTTCCGGCGACATGGTCAGCTCCGCGCGGGCGCGTTCCATGGCCTGCGTGACGTTCAACTCCGAACGGAAAAACAATCGATAGGCGCGCTTCAGCTCCCTGATCACCTCGTCCGGGAATCCGCTCCGCTGCAGACCGATGCTGTTGAGGCCGTAGAGCTTCACCGGATTGCCGACAGCCTTCAGGAATGGTGGCACATCCTTGGCCACCCGGGAGCACCCACCCACGAAGGAGTGCTTCCCTATCCGCGCGAATTGATGAACCGCCACCAATCCTGAGAGTATGGCGCGATCCTCGATGGTGACGTGTCCCGCCAACTGCGTTCCATTGGAGATGATTACACCGTCACCGAGGTGGCAGTCGTGAGCCAGGTGCACGTACGACATGATGAAACAACCCCGGCCCACCGTGGTGCGGAGCGACTGTGCCGTACCGCGATTGATGGTGCTGTACTCGCGGATCCGGGTGCCCTCACCGATCTCGACCCAGGTTTCCTCTCCCTGGAACTTCAGATCCTGCGGATCACCGCCGATCACGGTGCCCACCCCAACGCGGACGTTCGCTGCCAGCCTCACGTTCCGCTCCAGTACGGATCGGGGTTCCAGGATACAGCCATCCCCGACTTCGCACTGATCTCCGATGATCACACCCGGACCTACCTGTACCTCCGCCCCCAGGAGGGCACTGTCAGAAATCATCGCCGTTGGATGAATCAGGGACGGCATCCGCGTGACAGTCATCGGTCGCGCAACATGGCCGACATGTCCGCCTCGGCGACCACGTTCCCCTCGACCTTGGCCACTCCACGCATCCGACACATGACTCCGCGGATCTGAACGACATCCAGCTCGAAGCGCAGTTGATCTCCGGGCCTCACCGGCTTGCGCCACTTCACGTTGTCCAGGGAAGTGAAGTAGACCACCTTGTCGCCCTGATGCGAGGTCGCCATCAGAAGCATGCCACCGACCTGAGCCATCGCCTCAATGATGAGCACACCGGGCATGATGGCGTGGCCCGGAAAATGTCCCTGGAAAAACGGCTCGTTGATGGTGACGTTCTTGATGCCAACCACCCGCTTCCCCGCCTCGTACTCCAGAATCCTGTCCACCAGCAGAAACGGATACCGGTGAGGCAGCGTGCGCATGATTTCGTCGATTTCGATCACTCTCCTGACCTCCTGACTGCGCCGAACCAGTTCGCGTACCATCGATACCGTTCCCCGGTGGCTGGGACGCCTTGCTACGATTTTCGCCCTGACCCGCCGACCCGCAAGGGCCAGATCCCCAACACAATCCAGCGCCTTGTGACGGACAAACTCGTCCGGCCAGCGCAGGGTGTTGCCTACGACACCGTCGTTGTCCAGCAGGATCGCGTTGTCCGTCGATCCGCCCTGAATCAATCCCCTCGCCCGCAGGCCCTCAACTTCGTGCCGGAATCCGAATGTCCGGGCCCAGGCCAGTTCCCCCCCGAACGAGTCCGGCGTGATGGACCACGTCCCCCGCTGCACTCCTACCAGCGGATGGGGGAAATCAATGGACACATCGAGTTCCAGATTGCCCGCCGGCGAAACCTCGTACTCCGAGTCCTCATGCCGGTGCAGAAACGACTCCGCTACGGTGAGATATTCAGCCTCACCGTCATTGAGCGCCACTCCGGCTGCTTCAAGAGCCTTCAGAAAGGGACCGGCACTCCCATCGGCGATAGGCGGTTCGGGCCCATCCATCACGATCTCCACGTCATCGATACCTGCCCCCGCCACCGCTGCAAGCACGTGCTCCACGGTGTGAAGTGCATCCGGCCCTTCGCCGAGCTGCGTCTGTCGCTCGGACAGTACCGCGCGGTCCAGACTGGCCGGGACGCGGGCCCCGGCACGATCCAGTCGGACAAAGACAACGCCCGATCCGGCCGTGGCAGGCCGGAATACCAGCCGGCACGGCTTCCCCAGGTGCAATCCGACACCTTCGATCGATGCCTCCCGGGCAATCGTAATCCTCGGCGTGCTCACTCCCTCTCCGCCAGCAGACGCTCGATGCGTTTCATGACAGCAGACAGCCGGAACAGAGCAGCGGAAGCCCGGAGTGACTCCCGGTGCGGGCGCGCTGGATACCCTGACCATGTTTCACCCGCGGGGACATCACCAAAGACACCGGCCTGGGCTCCGAGCCTGGCCCCGTCACCAATCTCCAGGTGCCCCGAAACTCCCACCTGCCCCGCAAGCACGCATCCGTCGCCCACTCGGGTGGAACCCGCCAGGCCCACTTGCGACATCACCAGGCACAGCCGACCCACAGAACAGTTATGCCCGATCTGGACGAGGTTGTCGATCTTGGTACCGGCACCAATTACGGTGTCATCGATACTCCCCCGGTCAATGGTGCTGTTCGCGCCGATTTCGACATCGTCTCCGATGAGGCAACGTCCCACGTGCGGAATCTTCCGGTGCACCCCGTCGGCGTACACGTACCCGTACCCGTCGCTCCCCAGCCGCACTCCGGAGTGCAGGATGACCCGGTCACCCAGGATTGTCCCGGGGTACAGTGTCACCTGCGGGAAGATCCGGCAATCGTTGCCAACGCGTACCCCTTCACCGATCACCACGTGGGCACCCAGGTGCGATCGGTCACCCACGAACGCCCCGTCGCCGATGACGCTGTAGGCGCCCATGGACACGTCCGCGCCGATCCTGGCGCCGCGTCCAATCCGGGCCGTCTCATGGATACGGGCTGGTTGTGTCGGAGTGCGGTAGAGCCGAGGGAGCAACTCCAGGAGCAGTTCCTGCGGCCGCGGTACAACGATGCGGGCCACGGGTGTGCCGGGAGAATCGGCCAGTTCCGGGGTCACCAGCAGGATACCGGGAGAGCGGCCGGCCAGCAGCGGTGCATAACGGGGACTGGACAGGAAAGTGAGTTCATTACGGTTGGCCCTGTAGAGTGGCGCTACAGCGTTCACGCTTGCGGTGGGTTCGCCCCGGAGTTCACCGTTGCAGCTCGCCATAATGTCCGCAGCGGTGAGGGTGCGAACACCCTCACCGCTGTGATCCAGCCCCATTGCGCGTGATGCGGAAGTCACCGCGTCGGCGGCTTCGACGGCGGCTTGACTCCCGCCGGTCCCGGTTTGAGGGAATTCGACTTGGTGCTGTCCGACTTGGTGAGGTTCACGGCAACCGGTTTGAGCCGGGCAACGATTCTGTCCGTGATGTCGAGGTTCTTGTCGGCTGCAACTATGAGCCCGGGATCATTTCCGATATCGAAAATGAACAGGTAGCCCTCTTCGTCACGAATCTTGTCCAGCACGTCACGGATCTGCGTCATCATCGGCTGAATGAGCTCGAACTGACGCTGCTGCATCTCCTGGTCCATCTGCCCGACCTTCTGATCGAACTCGGCATTCTTGGTCTGGAGCGCTTTCTCCCTCTGGTCCCGCTGCGCCGGGGTGAGAGTCGACTGTTCCTTGAGATAGGCATCGTACATCTTGCGCAGGGAGTCCTGCATTCTGGACACGGATGCCTGCGCGGCATCCCGCTCCTTGGCGATCTGGGCCTGGATCTCGGCGGAACCCGGGGCGCGCTGCAGGATGGCGCGCGAATCGACGAACGCGAAGCGAGGCGTCGTGCTCTGTGCCTGCAGCGGTCCCGCGGTGAACGCTGCCGTCGAAATTGCGGCCAGCGCCGCGGCCCTTATGAGCCTGACCATTTGTGCTCCCAATGTTGAATAGAGGGCATACGACACCCTGGCCGGTTCCACGTTCTCGCCAACCCAGGCTTCAGACAGACCAGCCTAGAAGATCTGACCGAATCTGAAATGTAACTGCCACTTGGGCGCCCGTCTCCCGGCCAGATCCACCCGATCGAGGCCATAAGCGTAGTCCAGGCCCAATGGGCCGAAAGGCGTGATCACCGAAGCCCCCAGCCCGAGGCTGCGGTACAGTCGTGTAGGATCGATCTCGCGGGCGCGCCGCCAGACATTGCCGGCCTCGGCAAACACGTTGACATAGAGGGACTGGTTCATCCGCAGGCCCAGCTCGGCGGTGGTTGCAAAAAAGGCCTTTCCGAAAGACCCGCGTGTGGCGTTGTAGGTTCCAGTGCCGAGCAGGTACCCGTCGGGGGTGATGGAGAACTCCTCATAGCCGCGCAACCGCTCACCATACTGCACACCGCCCAGGGCAAACTCCTGACTGAAGAAGAAAGGTCCGGTACTGCCCAGGACCGCTCCGGTCCGGGTGGACAGACCTGCCACCATGATCATGGGCTGCTGCCCCGGACGTGTCCCACCCAGCTGGGCGACCGGCACGTAGGCCGTCGTCTCGGTGGTGTAACGCTGGAACGAGGCGGTTCCTCCCAGTGGTCCGCCGGTGAACGAGGCGTTGATGGTCTGGCTGCCACCGCCGGTCGGAAATGGGCTGCCGACCCGGGTATCCCGGCTGAACGTGATGCCGGCGGTGGACCGGATGGACGAGTTCCCGTACTGCGACGCAGTCGCACCCAGCAATCCGGTGTTTCCGAACTTGACCCCCTCTCCCGCATACGACAGGAAAACCCGGGACCAGTTATCCCACGGAACCGGGAACCCCACCTGCAGTTGCCCGCCAGTCCTCAGACTGCGGCCCAGGTCCGCGATATAGTACCTCGCCTGTGTACGGTAGAGGGCGATCGATCCCGATACCATCGATTGCCTGATCCGGGGATCCGAGTACTGGAGATTGAAATCGTTGAAGTACCGGCCAAACTGCCACTGCAGCGAACCACGCTTGCACTGCCCGAACAGATTCGGCTGGTCCAGTCCGATGAAGCCTCCAAAACCGGTACCCTGACCCATCGAAGCACCAAAATTGACGTTTCCCGTGCGCTTCTCCTTGACGCGGAAGATCAGGTCGATGTCCCCCTGATCATTCACCCGTCGCGTGTCGGGCGGCGGAATGGGAGTCTCGAAGAACCCGAGACTCGAGAGACTCTGCCAACTCTGGATGAGACGCTGCTGATTGAAGACATCACCCGGAAGGATCACCAACTGGTCGCGGATACAGGCCTCGGTGGTGTAGTCGTTCCCGACAATCTCCACCCGGTTGATGATGGCGGGGGCGCCTTCGTTCACTTCCCACCGCAGGTCCACGTAGTGAGTACTGTCCGCCGCGACCCTGCGATCCACCACAGGGCGAAGCTGTGAATAGATGTAGCCGTCATTGCCGTACGCCTGACGCACCATATCCGTGGCGGTTTCCCAGGCAGCCTGGTCGAAAACGTCCGTCGGTGTTGGTTCCCGCCGGCGCAGGAAATCCGTCACCCGCGACACCAGCGTCCGGCTGCGATCGACAAACGGGTAATACGCCCGGAGTTCATCGTCTGAAAAGTGGCGTCCACCGACGACTTCGAAGTCCCCGACCTTGTACTGAGGCCCCTCGACGACAGTCAGCTCCAGAAGCGCCTTTCCGTGTTCCCGGTCTATGTACAGCGAGTCCTTGGCAATCTGGAAATCGATGAAACCGTGGCGGGCATAAAGTGCGGGAATGCGTTCAGCAAGGTCGCCGGCATAGTTCTCGTCGCTGATCTCGCCACTGCGGAAGAACCAGAACCCCTCTGGCCTGGTCTTCATGACCCCGGCGATCTCAGCCGCGGAAACGTGTTCGTTCCCGATGACTCGCAGCCCGGACAGTGCCAGGCGACGGCCTTCCTCCACCTCGAAAGTGATACCGACGTTGCCGTCGGAAACCACCGTCGACTCCGCCCGTACCCGTGCCAGATAGTACCCGGCGCGCTCGTAGGTGGAATCGATGCGGAACACCGCCCGGGCCACCGCCGCCGGATCGATCGGCCGGAGGGGGGGAAGGTCCGCCATTTCACGTATCGTGCGCTCCGACAGGCGCTTCACCCCCCTGATCTGCACTGCTTCGAGCACCGGTCTCTCGTCGACGTTGATGATCAGCACCGCGTGCTGGCCCCCGGGCGCGAGGTCACAGGTGAGGGCGACCGAGTCATACTCCCCGGTGTCGTAGAGATCCCGGATGGCGCGCTGCAGCATCCGATAGCTGAGCTGGGTGCCTGCTATGAGTGCCGCCTGACTCGTGATGGTGCCGGCGTCCAGGCGGGCGTTGCCACGGATGGCAATGGAGTCCGGAGTCGCACAGCGTCCGGTGAGGTCCTGTGCCGGAACGACGGCCGGCACGGCAACCAGAAGCAGGGGAAGGAATCTGCGCAGCATGGCGGGCAATATACACGATTCGACGGGTCGGGGTTCATCCCCCGACCCGCCTCTTGGACACCGGTCAACCGCGCCGGGGATTACTGGTTGTGGCTGGGTGACAGGACGCGAAACTCGAGCCGGGTACCGTCCGCCGCTACATCGATCTCGATCTCGTCCCCCTTGGAGAACTCTCCGAGGAGAATCTTCTCGCTCAGCGGGTCTTCCACGTACCGCTGTATCGCCCTCTTGAGAGGGCGCGCACCGTACTGCTCGTCGAACCCGTGCTGGACGAGGAAGTCGGATCCCGCCTCACTCAGGCGGATCGACAGCTCTTCCTCAGCAAGACGAGTCCTGACCTCCTGCAGCAGTATGCCGACGATCTGACGGATGTGCTCCTTCTGGAGCGGATGGAAGACGATGATGTCATCGACCCGGTTGAGGAATTCCGGGTTGAACACATGCTGCAGTTCTTCGCGCACCTTCTCCGCCATCCTTTCGAACGACGCCTTGAAGTCGGGAGCCGTGAAGCCCATCGACTTGTTCCTGGAAATATCCTTGGCGCCCACGTTGGATGTCATGATGACAACCGTGTTCTTGAAGTCGATTACACGACCGTAGTTGTCGGTGAGGTGTCCTTCATCCAGAACCTGAAGCAGGATGTTGAACACGTCGGGATGGGCCTTTTCTATCTCGTCGAGCAGAACGACGCTATACGGCTTGCGACGTACGGCCTTGGTAAGAGCGCCCGAATCCTCATAACCGACGTAACCCGGCGGTGCACCAATGAGCCGCGACACCGAGAACTTCTCCATGTACTCGCTCATGTCGACGCGTATCAGCGCCTGGGCGTCGGCGAAAAGGAACCTTGCGAGCGCCCGGGCGAGTTCCGTCTTCCCCACCCCGGTGGGACCGCAGAATATGAACGAGCCAATGGGGCGCTTCGGATCCTTGAGACCGGCCCGGCTACGTCGAATGGAACGCGCAATGGACTTGATGGCTTCTTCCTGCGCCACCACCGCCTGATGCAGCTCTTCCTCCATCCTGAGCAGCCTGGCCGTTTCCGCCTCCTGAAGACGGGTCACCGGAATCCCGGTCCACCGGCTCACGATGAACGCGATATCCTCTTCTGATATCGACGGCCGGTGCAACTGCCGCCGCTTCTCCCACTCCTCCTGCTGCTTCCGTATCTCCCCCTGAAGAACGCGCTCGTTATCCCGGAGAGCGGCCGCGCGCTCAAAATTCTGATCCCGCACGGCCGCTTCCTTCTCCGTGTTCACACGCTCGAGATCCTCCTTCAACCGCGCGACTTCAGGTGGTGGCGCCTGGGCCGCGAGTCGGGCACGCGCACCGGCCTCATCTATCACGTCGATGGCCTTGTCCGGGAGGAACCGGTCCGTGATGTAGCGCTCCGAAAGCTTTGCCGCCGCCACCAGGGTCTCGTCGGGAATCTCGATCCGATGGTGATCCTCGTACTTCTGTCTGAGCCCACGCAGAATGGCTACGGTCTCCTCGATGGACGGGGGATCCACTATCACGGTTTGGAACCGCCGCTCCAGCGCACCGTCCTTCTCTATGTACTTGCGGTACTCGTTGAGCGTGGATGCACCCACACACTGCAGCTCTCCCCGGGCCAGGGCGGGCTTCAGCATGTTGCTCGCGTCAATGGCTCCTTCGGCAGCACCGGCACCGACCAGGGTGTGCAATTCGTCGATGAACAGGATCACATTGCGGTTCTGGGCGATCTCGTTCATGACCGCCTTGAGGCGTTCCTCGAACTGCCCGCGGTACTTGGTTCCGGCAATCACCGCCGCCATGTCCAGCGAGAGCACACGGTGGTCGCGGAGGGCATCGGGGCATTCACCCGTGGCGATTAGCTGTGCCAACCCCTCAACGATAGCCGTCTTGCCGACGCCGGGCTCCCCGATCAGCACCGGATTATTCTTCTTCCGACGCGTCAGTATCTCCATGACGCGCTCGATCTCCTTCTGTCGTCCTATTGTGGGGTCCAGCTGCGCTTCGGCGGCCAGTTGTGTCAGGTCCCGGCAGAAGTGGTCGAGGGCCGGCGTCTTGGACTTCTTCTCCGGTTTGGGAGCCGCCGAGGGCGCCGAAGGAGCGCCCTGGGCCGCGGCCGTCCCACCCTGCTGCTGCACGTCGGTTCCCAGAAGCCTCAGCGTCTCTGTGCGAGCCGCATCGAGGTTGACGCCCGCCTCTGTCAGCACCTGGGCCGCAATCCCCTTCTCCTCCCGCAGGAGACCCAGGAGAAGGTGCTCAGTGCCGACATAGCTGTGATTCAGTTCCCGGGCTTCGCTCATCGCGAGATCGAGAACCTTCTTGGCACGTGAGGTATACGGCAGGTCCGATCCAGTGGCCTGGACAGCCTTACCCTTCTTGACGGTATCCTCGATCTTCTGCTGGATCTCGTCCAGGTCCACGCTCAGGTTGGACAGCACCGCGGCTGCCACCCCTTCTCCCTCACGGATGAGCCCCAGCAGTATGTGCTCCGTACCCACGTATTCGTGGTGAAGCCGCTGAGCCTCCTCCCTGGCCATCTGGAGGACCCGTCGTACCCGCTCTGTGAAGTTATACCCGTTCATATGCCCTCAGCGCATGTCCCACCCGTCACCGGGTCGGCCCCACTTCGTCTGCCAGTGCCGTTCGAACGAATCGGGCTCGTGCGATGTCGGCCTCGGCATCAGTCAACTCCCGCCCCTCACGCGATGCAAGGTGCGCCGGCTGGCTGAAAATCAGCAGTTTGTTGAGAGTGTATACACTGAGCCCCGATACCAGTTGCATTCCCACAGCCAGACGCACACCGCTCAGCAGGTTCATCGCTTCCTCGAACGGCAGACTCCTGGCGTAACGCAACGTACCATAGGCGCGGAAAAGCTTGTCTTCGATAATATAGCCAGCGTCACGCCACAGGATGCGCCGCGCCTCCAGCTCCCGCTGCACCACGTGGCGGACCACCTTGGACAGATGGTCGATCAGTTCCTCCTCGGACCGACCCAATGTGGTCTGGTTGGAGATCTGGAAGAAGCTCCCCAGGACCTCGCTCCCCTCGCCGTAGAGGCCGCGATAGGTCAGGCCCATCTGCTGCAGCCCCGCCAGCACGCGGGTTATCTCCTTTATTAGGACGAGCCCCGGCAGGTGGATCAACACCGAGGCACGCATGCCGGTCCCGGTGTTCGTGGGGCAGGCCGTGAGAAAACCGAACTCGCTGTGATAGGAAAACGGCAGTCGGCGGCCCAACTCGTCGTCCAACCGCAGTATCGAGTCCATGGCCGGACCCAGCGCCAGCCCGGAGCGGACCGCTTGCAGCCGGAGATGATCCTCCTCATTGACCATCAGAGCCGCTCCCTCTCCGACACATACCGCCGCGCCGGTGCGTACCCCGGCTGGAACTCCAATCCCCCCAAGTTCACGGCTGATGAGGTGACGTTCACAGAGCAACATCCGGTCACTTTCCGGCAGTTCGTCCACACGGATCACTGACCCACCGGCCAGGGTTGGAACCCTGGGCAGGGAGTCACGTACCTGCGCCAGGACCCGGAGCCGCTCACCCTCGCGGGCACGCCCGGGAAAGGCGTATCCCTCGATATTCCGCGCCAGGCGAATACGGGTGCTCAGTACCACGTCAGACTGATCGCCAGATGCATCCAGCCAGGCCATCCCACCGTCAGGGAGCAGAGTCGGATCGAACATGGCTACTCCAGTTCGCGGATCTGGTCCCGAATGCGGGCCGCCACCTCGAACTCCTCCTGTGCCACGGCACGACGCAGTTGCTCCCGCAATTCGCCCACGGCATTGTCGCCGGCAAGCTGTTCAACGGGAGGCACTTCGTAGGTCCGGCCAACATGCCGCGAATTCCCCTGAATGCGACGCAGGAGAGCTCGAAGGCTCTGCTCGAACGTGACGTAGCAACGCGCGCAACCCAGGCGACCGGTCTCGCGAAAATCCCGCAGCGTCATGGAGCAGAAGCTGCATTGGACAGACTCGGCCTGCACCAATGCCTGCTGCTGCTGCACAGTGGGGAGGTAATCCGCGATCATGTTCTTGAACGGAGTGGTCCCCGCCGTCTCCAGCCCCCGCTCCGCTGCGCAGCGCTGGCACAGGTGGGTCACCGACACCTCCCCGCCAAGGGCATTGGTCAGGGTTACGGTGGCATCGCGCTCCCGGCAATCGTCACACAACATCAGGCCACAACTCCCTGGACATCCGTCTCAACAAGTACTCCGTCCTCCAGTCGAAGAGTCCGGTCGGCACGCCCGGCGAGCGAGCGGTTGTGGGTTACGACCACCATCGCAATTTCCAGGTCCCTGGCCAGTTCTGCCAGAAGTCCGTGCAACTGCTCGGCATTGGCGTGATCCAGGTTGCCGGACGGTTCGTCGGCCAGGAGGATAGCGGGGTCGACGGCCAGACTCCGGGCAACCGCGGTACGCTGCTGTTCGCCTCCGGAGAGTTCCGACGGACGATGGTGCATGCGCTGAACCAGACCCACACGGGAGAGGAGCTCCTCGGCGCGGCTCCTCGCCAGGGGCTTCTCCGCCCCGCCAATCAGCATGGGCATCATCACATTCTCCAGCGCCGAGAACTCGCGAAGCAGGTGGTGAAACTGGAAGACGAATCCGATCCTGCGATTCCGGATCTCGGCGAGCTCATCGTCGGTCCGGTTGGAAAGGGAGATTCCTTCAATGACGACCTCACCACGATCGGGGCGTTCGAGGGCGCCGAGCACATGCAGAAGGGTACTCTTCCCCGCACCGCTGGCCCCGACAACGGCAATCATCTCACCCCGTCCCGCTGTGAGGTTCACGCCGCCGAGGACACGAATCTGTCCGCCGTCTCCTCCGCGGTACGTCTTGACGATGTCACGCGCGATCAGCACCGACATCACTGCACTCCTTCAGCGAGATACTTCAATGTGCCACCCTGACACAGGGACCGCCAAGCGCCTGCCAGGTCACGCCCCCGACCGGAGCCGTGACTATTCGTGACGGATGGCTTCGATGGGGTACATCCGGGCTGCCAGAATCGACGGATACAATGTGGCGAGCGCGGCTATGGAGAGACTGGCCAGGATCGTAACCAGCACGTCCACGGGGTCGTTGAAGGCGGGAAGGTGGTCGATGAAGTAGATCTGCGGATCCAGAGGGATCAGCTTTCTCGCACCGACCAGAGTGGATACGGTCAGGCCCAGTATCACACCTGAGGCAGTCCCGATCAGTCCTATCACGATTCCCTGCAGAAAGAAGATCCGTCGGATCGAGCGCGAGCGCATCCCCATGGCCTTCAAGATCCCGATCTCCCGGGTCTTGTCCGCCACCACCATCGTCAGGTTGCTGACGATGTTGAAGGCCGCAACCAGAATGATCAGGCCCAGGATGACTCCCATACCCAGCTTCTCCAGCTTCAGCGCCTGAAACAGGGAGCTGTTCTGCTCCTGCCAGTCGACCGTGCGATATGGGTAACCCAGTTCCTGCTCGATGTGTGCTCCGACCTCCGCTGCGACCCAGCGGTCGGTGGTGCGTATCTCGATTCCCGTGACGGCGTCTCCCAGCCTGGCAAGCTCCCGGGCTGCGTCGATGGCTATGAAGACGTAGTTGTCATCGTACTCATACATCCCGGTCCGGAAGATGCCCGTAACCTGAAAGTCCATGTTGCGTGCGGTGATGTGTCCCGTCGATGCCGAGACGTCTTCCGGGGCGGCCGTTATCAGGGTCAGGGAGTCCCCCAGTACCACGCCCAGTCGACTGGCCAGGAGGTCACCAACCACAGCGCCGTGGACCAGGCCGTCGGATGAGGCAAACCGGAAATCACCCTGAATGGCCCGGTTCCGGATGGTCGTGACATCCGGTACTCCCCGTCCCTGCGGTTCGATTCCGGATATGAAGGCGGCGTCCGGGATATTCTCACCAGACCGTACCAATCCTTTGGTATGCACCCAGGGGGCCGCGGCAACAACGTCAGGCATTCCCTTCACTCTTTGGAGGACCGCCTGCCAGTCCGTCATCTTCATGTCGGAGCCGAAAGTCAGCAGCCTCAGGTCAGGGCTCCCGATGAGGATCTTCTCCCGGAGGTCGCGCTGCAGGCCGTTCATGACGGCCATTACCACTATCAACGCGCTGACACCGACGATGACCCCGCCAATGGCGATCATGCTGATGAAAGAGAGCAGACGCGACCCCCGGCGGGCACGCAAATAACGCAGCGCGATCGTCAACTCCAGGGAGCCTTTCATTCCGGTCTCAACGTCGGGAAGAGGATCACATCGCGGATGTTGGACGCACCGGAGAGATACATGAAAAGCCGATCCAGTCCAATGCCGACACCTCCCATCGGTGGCATCCCGTATTCCATGGCGCGCAGGTAGTCCTCGTCGACTCCCACCGCCTCTTCATCCCCAGCCGCGCGAAGGCTCGCCTGTGCTTCCAGTCGCTGCCGCTGATCCAGCGGATCGTTCAGCTCGCTGAACGCGTTGGCCAGTTCCTTCCCCCTCGCAAACAGCTCGAACCGCTCGGTCAAGGCAGGGTTGCCTCGTTTGGGCTTGGCCAGGGGAGACAACTCCCTGGGGTAATCGACGACGAACGTAGGGTCGTCGAGACGGGCTTCGACCAGGGCCTGAAAGACCTCATCGAGCAACTTGGGTCGACTCATGGCAGCGACTCCCTGTACACCAACGCGCTGCGCCAGGTTTCGAAGTCCTCCTGCATCCAAGTCCATGACCCCGGTCCCGGCCGCCTGCTCGAGTGAAGGCACCCACTCGATACGGGGAAACGGCGGTTGGATCACCGGGACATTCACCAGGGAGTCATCCGGGAGAACCAACCTCTCCTCCGGCGCCATGTCATCAACACCCAATGAACGGTGCACCGCCGCAGCCGCCGCCACGAGGAGCTGTTCCACTCGCCCCATCATGATGCCGTAGTCCGCCCACGCTTCGTAGAACTCCAGCATCGTGAACTCAGGATTGTGCGTCCGGTCGATGCCTTCGTTGCGGAAGTCATGCCCGATCTCGTAAACCCGTTCCAGGCCGCCGACGACCAGCCGTTTCAGGTACAGCTCATCCGCTATGCGGAGAAACAGCGGCATGTCCAGCGCATGGTGGTGGGTCAGAAACGGTCGCGCGGCGGCCCCACCGTATTGGGGTTGCAGAACAGGGGTCTCGACTTCCAGGTAGTTCAGCCCGTCCAGGAATGCCCGAATGGCGGTCACCATGCGCGCGCGGGCAATGAATCGGCGGCGGACCTCCGGGTGAACCGCCAGATCCGCGTAGCGCTGACGGTAGCGCTGCTCCGGATCAGCGAACCCGGAGTGCCTCACGAGGACGTCACCCTGGCGCTCCTCCTTGCCAAATGGCAGTGGCCGCAAGGACTTGGCCAGAAGCTCCACCGACGCCACGCGGACCGTGATCTCGCCGGTACGGGTGCGGAATAGCCGGCCTCCAATGCCGATGATATCGCCGAGGTCCAAAAGGTCGACCAGCTTGAAGACTTCCTCCCCGAGGTCGTCACGGCGGAAATAGAGCTGAATCCGGGAACGCTGATCAGCCAGGTGCGCAAAGACCGTCTTCCCGTGGGGACGCCAGGCAATGATGCGTCCCGCGACCCTGACGTCAGGACCGTCATCGCCGCCATCGGGCATGGCCCTGAGCGCTGACACGGTGTCGTGCGTGGCATCGAAACTATACGCGAACGGAACCACTCCCAGGGCTCCCAGCGCGGCCAGCTTTTCCCGCCGCGCCTTCATCACGAAGTTCAGATCATCGCTCATCCTGCCACTCCACCGGCACCAAACTGCTTGAGGTACGCTTCAACGAATTCATCGATATCGCCATCCATGATGCGTTGCACGTCCGGGATCTTCAGCTCCGTGCGATGATCGTTCACCATGGTGTACGGCTGGAACACGTAACTGCGGATCTGGCTTCCAAAGGTGACATCCTGCTTCGTGGCATCCAGCTTGGCCTTGGCTGCGGCCTGCCTCTCCGCCTCGAGCTGATAGAGTCTGTTCCTGAGCTGCTTCATGGCGGTCGCCTTGTTCTTGAACTGCGACCGTTCCTGCTGCGACGACACCACGATACCGGTGGGGATATGCGTTAGCCGGACCGCGGAACTCGTCTTGTTGACGTGCTGACCCCCGGCGCCACTGGCCCGGAAGACATCCATCCGGATGTCTTCCTCGCGAATCTCGATGTTGATCTCCTCTTCCACGACGGGGTACACGAACACGGATGCGAATGAGGTATGCCGGCGGGCATTGGAATCGAACGGAGAAATCCGCACCAGGCGATGGACCCCCGTCTCGGGGCGGAGAAATCCATAGGCGTACTGTCCCCGGATCTCCAGCACCGCGCCCTTGATTCCGGCCTCCTCACCCTCACTGAGGTCGAGCACTTCCACCCCGTATCCGTGGCGCTCGGCCCAGCGGGTGTACATGCGCATGAGCATCTGCGCCCAATCCATGGCCTCCGTACCACCGGCTCCGGCGGAGATCTCCACCTGGGCGCTGCGCCAGTCATCCGGTCCCCGCAGCAAGCCGCGCAGTTCCAGCTCCCGGACGTCACCCTCCAGCTTGCTGATGTCGGCGTCGAGTTCCAGACCCAGGGCAGTGTCCGGCTCCAGTTCGAGCAACTCCGACATCTCCCGCGCACCCGTTATGCGCCCGGCAAGCTTCTCGAACGGCTCGATCCAGCCCTTCAGTTCCTTGACGCGAAGCACATCCTCACGGGCACCATCCTGATTTGACCAGAAAGAGGGCTCGGCCATGCGCTGCTCCAGGACCTCCAGTTCTTCACGGAGACGAGCCAGGTCAAAGATGCCTCCTTATCTCCTCGATCCTCTCGCTCAGTTCCGCCAGCAACCTGGCGCGGTCCGACTCAGGCATGGGTATTTCCGGAATCCGTGTACTCGAAGAGCCGTATCCCGCATGAGGAAACGGCTCGATCAGCGGAACTTCGGCGACGTGGCAGTATAGCCGGGCCGCATCGTCCGATCCACCCTCGGCACAGAAAATTCAGAAGATCCGCCGCCCGCCCGCCAGCACTTCGTTCAACGCATCCTGAAAATGAGTAGTAGACTCGGCGAATTCCCGCCCTACCTGCTCAACATATTCCTCATAACTCTTCTTGATCTCATCACGGAAGAGCTGCTTGAGTGTACCCTGCTGGAGACCTTCTTCCCTGCGGGTGGGGTGATAGGCAACCATGTCGGATACCAGTGCCCGGGCCAGCCGGCGCGCCTTCTGGTTGGGGTCATTGGCCAGGAAGGGATTGATGGGACGGCGCTGTCCTGACTGTGAGGCAACAGGTGCTGCAGGCGTGCTTCGAGTGGAAAAGGCAACGGCAGCATCGTCGCGTGATGGTGGAGGTTGAACCACCGACGGGGACGACAGCGGTGCAACGTCGGCAGCGGGTTGCGCGGACGTCGCCACCGCGGGCGTTAGCGGTGAACCAAATGCCCTGGGGGGGGCCGACGCTGGTGTCGAAAAGGCCGGCGAAACCGGGGGTTTCCCCGAGGCCGGGCCGGTTTCGGCGGGAGTCAACCCTGCCGTCGCAACCCGCGCAGGGGTAAACGGCGCTGGACGTACACCGGCAAGCGGGTCCGGGACAGGCGGCGATACCTGGGTCTTGCCGGATACCGCCGCTTCCGGTGGTGCGGTGATGGTTCGTTCAGCCGACGGCGCACCAGCGAGGTCCGCCACCCGGTCCGTTTGGGAGAGGCGTGAAGCCTCCTGCGAAACGGGAGGCATCGCCGGCGCGACGGTGGGGGCAGGAACGAACGCCGGTGGGGGAGTCCACGGCGTCGGGCGGATCCGAGTCTCGCGTGGAGCCACGGTCGCGGCCACCGACGGTTGAGCCGTGGGGGCATTTCCCCCGCCCCGGACGGGTGCGACGCCCGTTCGGGCAAGTACCGGCCTGACACCGACGGGCGTGGATGCCATTGGTCCCACCGCGGGAGTCCGCCGGGGTGGTGTGGGCAGATCGTCACCCCATTGCACAGCCGCCCCCACGGCTATCAACCCACCGCAGACCGAACAGCGCGCCCGAAGCGAAACGCTGGTGATCTTGGCCGGATCCACGCGAAAGACCGATCGGCATTCAGGGCAGGATACGTTCATTGATTCTGCTGGCTGTCAGTTGGGCGTTGAATGACAGCCGGTCCCACCGGTGTCATCTGACTGCGGCGGTCGACCGCGAAGACCGATCCGGGCAGAGTCTTGGCATAGCCTTTCATTTCGGTGGCAAGCTCACTGATCTCGGAAGCAGCCGCGAAGGTACGTCGTTCGTTGGTGACCACACCGATCGACAAGGTCATGAGTGGCACACGATGCAGTTGCCCACGGCGATCCTTCCCGAAAAAGTAGCCAGCGCGGCGATCTGCTTCGGAATATTGCATCGGCACCAGCAGGTCAAAAACATTGACGATCTCCCCGCAGGCCATGGAAACCGCGTCCCGGGGAATAATGAATATGAAGTCATCGCCCCCGATGTGACCCACGAACCCCTGCTCACCGCACATTCCCTTGACTATGTCGTGAAGCACGCGGGCCAGGAGGCGGATTACCCGGTCGCCTTCCGCGTAGCCGTAACGGTCGTTGTACTCCTTGAAGTGATCCAGATCGGCATAGCATACCGCGAAAAGCATCCCCGACGCCATGCGCACCGAGATCTCCCGTTCGATCATGTCCGTTCCGGGCAGGCGCGTCGATGGATGCACATGAACATCGCGGTCGGAACGGGCCAGAACGGCATCCAGGCGGCTGCCTGCCTCCACAGGGTCACAGGAGTGGGCGAGCACCTCATCAGCACCAGCCGAAAAACCGCCCACCAGATCCGCGACATCATCGGCCACCAGGAGGACTGCGGGAACGACACCAGTGAAGGAATCACTCTTCAGCCGGCGGCAGGCCGCGATGGCACGGGCTGGATCCTGTCGTCCGTCCAGGATCGCGATCCGGGGACGTCCACGGAGAGCCAGTCGCATGAGTGCGTCGGCGTCCGTGCAGTGGGCCACGGTGAGCCCTACCCGCTCCAGCCACGCGACAACCGCGGCCGGAATCGCGGCCGAGTGACCAGGCAGAACGGCAGCTGAAGGGTTACTGGACACAGTGCCGCTCAACCCGTTGAAAAATCGACAGTTTTGTGATGTGACCGGGTCACCATCTCACCTCTTGAAGGTCGGAAGCGGCCTGAAGAGTACGACGAGTGCCTTGCATGAGTCGTGACAATGATCCGCGGGGCCGCGGTGAGTCTGCCTTACCGGCTGAACGGTGACCACGGAAGACGCGCCGTCAGCGCGTAGGCATCACCAAACGCCTGTGGGAGCCGACGTACGCGCACGACAATGTATGCGTCGATCGCGCTCAGCAGGTGATTGGCGATCAAGACACCCACCGCCTGGCGGGATTGTCTGGCTGCCTCGTTGCTGTCCTCGATCAGTGCCTGGAAACGCCGGTACTCCGTCGGCGTGTTTCGCCAGGACCACCGATACGCCTCGGGGTATGCCCGCATTCGATACATGCTGATGGCTCGTTTCCAGGGGTCGGATGAGGTATCTGGCGGCACATCCGGCTGGGGCCAGAAGGTGCGGCGCGCCAGGGCCCAGATGGCACCGTTGAAGGTGGCTGGATCGGTCTCCGGGTCGAGCTCGCCACCCGGGATACGGTCGTACTGGCCAGCCTCGACGAAGTGGGCCATGTGCTCGTAGTACTCGAAGTCACCCGTCGGGAACTCGGTGGTAAACGTGGATCGAGCTGCCTGGTCGGCCAGAACGCGATAGGCGCGGCGCTGCAGCCGCGCAGTCGTGGACTGATCCACGTACGCCGTCCACGCGAAGAGTTCGATGGCGCTGTAGGGGATGGCCCTGTTGACCCCCAGGACTGCCTGCCCCAGGCCGGGGATGATGGCGGATGCCGGGACTGACCACCAGGATCGCGGCTTCGCCGTACCGGAGAATCCGTTGACGAGGCGGTGCGTGGGTTCGACGGATTGGTGCTGCCGGAGTCCGGTGGCCTGGAGCACGGTTCGTCTTGCTCCTGCGGGCCGTCCAGAGGGAGCCTGTGCGTCACAGGGAAGTGACCCTATGAGGAGTGCCGCTCCCAGAGCCGCCACGCCATTCACGATCAGAATGCCAGTCTCAGGCTGAGATAGGTAGGCGCCTGCCCGGCGTCCGTTGAAAAACCGCTGAAGACCCGAGCCAGATCGAGCATGAGACCGCCCCTGGTGAATCCCAGCCCAACGCTGGGGCCCCCTGCCTCGACCCCGCTGGCCTCGAAGACGTATCCCCCGCGCACGTAGGCGCGTTGCTGCCAGGCGAACTCGGCGCCTACTCTGGGGAGCGGTCTTCCGAAATCGAGACCGTCGACCACGTCAGCGGAAAAGCTGAGCGCGGCATTGGCAGCGTAGCGTTCCGGAAGTGGGTACCGGTAAAGAACACCGACCTGCAGTCGGCGTGGGAGGGGATCCGCTTGCGGGCTGTCGTGCAGCTGGAGTGCCAGGCCGAGGTTCCTGACGGACGCCCCCAGCACCACGCGTCGCTGCCTGCCGAGTTCCACCTGGGCGCCCGCATCGACGGCAAAGGTCTGGGCGACTTCGTCAGGAAAGTCACAGGGGCCGGTGCAGTCCACCCGCATCTGGACGATCTTGAAGGCGACGCCAGCAGCGGTACGACCACCGATCACAGCGGCATAGGTCGTCGACAGCACGAAGGACCGGGTCAGAATGGTTCCCGTGGACGGAATCCCGGGGTCCGATGTATTCTCCTGCTCCCCATAGTTCTCGATGTCGGCAGCGAGTGCGAAGGTGCCCAGCAGTGCTGAAGGGAGAATGAGGGAGAGCGCATCCCCGGTTGCGAAGAAGTCCTGCGAGTGATGCAGGGAAAATTCCCGCTGCTCGACCCAGGCGACTGCTGCAGGGTTCCACCATATGCCTTCCGAGCCGTTGGGCCGGGCCACGACGGCGAGTCCGGTTCCTACGGCTCGCGCCCCGATGGGACGCAGCAGAAAGGCACCGCCCTCGGCTCCGGTTGCCTGTGCCCGCGCCATGGATGCCACGAGCATGGCGCTCACGAACACAGCGGCACGGAAACGACGGCTAGATCGGCTTCGCCTCATCGATCAGCATGATCGGGATATCGTCCCGAATGGGATAGGCCAGTCTGCATTTGTGGCACACAAGGCGATCGCGGTCCGCCTGGTTGTCAAGTTCGCCCTTGCACTGGGGGCAGACGAGTATGGCGAGCAGCTGCTCGGAGAGTGTCATGGGAAGGGTTCCTCTGATGTCCCGTAACCAAGTCGTTTGACAGCGGCTTTGTCGCGACGCCAGTCGTGCAGCACCTTGACCCACAGGTCGAGGTAGACCGGCTTCCCCATCAGCTCTTCGATCTTGAGACGCGCGGACTGGCCGATCTCCCTGATACGCGAGCCCCGGTGGCCAATGACGATACGTTTCTGGCTCTCGCGTTCGACGAAGAGCACGATTCGAATGTATATCGGGTTGCGATCTTCACGGAACTCCTCGACCAGGGCGGCAACGGAATAGGGGACTTCGTCGCTGAGTTGTTCGAGGACGGTTTCACGTACCAGCTCGGCCGCGAAGAAGCGCAGGTTTTCGGTGCTGGCTTCCGAGGGATCGTAGAGGAATGGTCCTTCGGGGAGTAGTGCCGAGAGGCGCTTCAGGAGGTCTTCGATGCCTTCTCCGGTGTTGGCGGAGAGCTGGGCGGCATCAGGATGGAGGGCGGCCAGGTTTGCTCGTACCGGGGGCGCGATCAGATCGATCTTGTTGAAGGCGGTGATGACCGTGGTCGGCGTGTGGCCGCCCTGACCGGGAGTCGATTCGAAGGGGGCGCTGTCCGGGGCCGTGGCATCGACCAGGTGGAGTACCACGTCGGCATCACGGATGGCCTGACGGGTCTGTCCCTGCATGGCCTCTTGCAGGAGGTAGGCGGGTTGCAGGATACCGGGGGTATCGAGGAGAATGATCTGCGACTCATCGAGCGTGAGGATGGCGCTGACGCGTTTGCGTGTCGACTGGGGTTTGGGGCTGGTGATGGCCAGTTTTTGGCCCATGAGCCGGTTGAGGAGTGTGGATTTCCCGGCGTTGGGTCGGCCAATGACAGCGACGAAGCCGCACTTCACGGTGCGTTGGTTAGGGGCGCGCGGGGGAAAAGCGGACTGGCCCCCTGACGGATGGTCAGGGGGCCAGCGAAGGGGTGCCGGCGACGGCCTACTCTCCCGCGCTCTCTCGAGCGGAGTACCATCGGCGCTGTAGGGCTTAACTGCCGTGTTCGGAATGGGAACGGGTGTGGCCCCTACGCTCTGGTCGCCAGCGATATGTAACGACAACTGAGGCAACGGATTGTGGAGGAGAACACACTGATGATCGATCGTATTTCAGCGAAGGGAACGATGGCGACGGGCGCCGGTGTCGTTCCCGAATTTGGGTGAGTCAAGCCGCACGGGCGATTAGGACCGCTGCGCTCGGAACATCTTGCGATGCTTCCACGGGCGGCCTATCGACGGAGTAGTCTCCTCCGGCCCTTCAGGGGGCTCGAGGCCCCGGGAGAGTTCATCTTGGAAGGCGCTTCCCACTTAGATGCTTTCAGCGGTTATCGCCACCGATCATCGCTACCCGGCGTTGCCCCTGGCGGGACAACCGGGACACGAGCGGATCGTCCGACTCGGTCCTCTCGTACTAGAGTCCGCATTCCTCAACTCTCCAGCGCCCACGACGGATACAGACCGAACTGTCTCACGACGTTCTGAACCCAGCTCATGTGCCACTTTAACCGGCGAACAGCCGGACCCTTGGGACCTTCTCCAGCCCCAGGATGTGACAAGCCGACATCGAGGTGCCAAACCGCGCCGTCGATGTGAACTCTCGGGCGCGATAAGCCTGTTATCCCCAGCGTACCTTTTATCCGTTGCGCGATAGCCCTTCCACACGGGGCTACCGGATCACTACAGCCCACTTTCGTGGCGGCTCGAGCCGTCGCTCTCGCCGTCAGGCTGGCTTATGCTGTTACACTCTGTGAGCGCGAGTACCGACCGCGCTGAGCCAACCTTCGCGCGCCTCCGTTACCTTTTCGGAGGCGACCGCCCCAGTCAAACTGCCCACCTGCCACGGTCCCGCCCAGGGTTTTCCTGGGTCGGTGAGGACGCCGTGTCCAGCAGGGTGGTATTTCACTGTTGCCTCCGCCCGAGCTGGCGCCCGGGCCTCAATGGCTCCCACCTATGCTACACAGCTAAAAACAGCGTCCAATGACAAGCTACAGTAAAGGTGCATGGGGTCTTGTTGTCCTGTCGCGGGAAATCGGAATCCTCACCGATACTGCAATTTCGCCGAGCACGTGGTCGAGACAGTGCCCAAGTCGTTACGCCATTCGTGCAGGTCGGAACTTACCCGACAAGGAATTTCGCTACCTTAGGACCGTTATAGTTACGGCCGCCGTTTACCGGGGCTTCGGCTCAGACCTTCGCTTGCGCTAAGCCCTCCCCTTAACCTTCCGGCACCGGGCAGGCGTCAGTGCGTATACGGCGCCTTACGCGGCTTTGCACGCACCTGTGTTTTTGCTAAACAGTCGCTTGGGCCGATTCTCTGCGGCCGGTTCCAGCTTGACTGTACATCTTACCAGGACCGGCATCCCTTCTTCCGAAGTTACGGGACCATTATGCCGAGTTCCTTGACCACGTTTCACTCGTTCACCTGAGGCTGCTCGCCTCGCCTACCTGTGTCGGTTTGCGGTACGGACGCTGCCAGCGCTCCCCGACCGGTTTTTCTCGCGTGTCGACTCCAGACGACTTGCTTCGGGGTTGCCCCCTGGGCTCGCGTTCCGCTCTCGGCTTTCGCCTACGGCGTTAGACGGTCATCCACAAGACCGCCCGTCCTTTGTTCCACGGTCACCGGTTGGTTCGCCGCACTGACAGCGGGGCCGGAATGTTTGCCGGCTTTCCATCGCCTACGCCTCTGGGGCCTCGGCTTAGGACCCGCCTCACCCTGCGCTGATTGCCATGGCGCAGGAAACCTTAGGCTTACGGTGCGCGGGGTTTTCACCCGCGTTTGCGCGTACTCATTCCGGCATCCTCACTTCCCGTCGCTCCAGCCTGACGTTTACACGAGGCCTTCACTGCTCCGGGAACGCTCCCCTACCCCGCTGACATAGGTCAGCAGGCCAAGCTTCGGTGGGCCGCTTAATCCCGACCATTCTCGGCGCGTTTCCGCTGGACTGGTGAGCTATTACGCACTCTTTCAAGGAATGGCTGCTTCTAAGCCAACCTCCCAGTTGTCACGGCAGAAACACATCCTTCGCTATACTCAGCGGCCACTCTGGGACCTTAGCTGTGGCTCTGGGTTCTTTCCCTCTCGCCGCTGGACATTATCGCTCAGCGACTGCCTCCTCGGGTAAGGTTCAACGGTATTCGGAGTTTGGTTGGGGTTGGTACCGGCTTCGCCAGCCCGCGCCCATCCAGTCGCTCTACCCCCGCGAACCATCCCGAAGGCTCTACCTCAATAGATTTCGGGGAGAACCAGCTATCTCCAGGCTTGATTAGCCTTTCACCCCTACCCACAAGTCATCCGAGCGGTTTTCAACCCGCAACGGTTCGGGCCTCCACTGAGTGTTACCCCAGCTTCACCCTGCTCATGGGTAGATC
>CAYPLP010000008.1:0-39649 GCA_964411635.1 uncultured Gemmatimonadaceae bacterium | reverse complement strand
AACCCCTGACCTCTTGAATGCCATTCAAGCGCTCTCCCAACTGAGCTACGCCCCCCGGTTCGGCCTCGAAGGCCGTCTTTCAGGAACCAAAGATTGTACCCGTGGGTAATTCGCAAGTCAAGCAAACCACTCTGGCGAAACACGTTGCGGTCGGTATCTTCCATCCGGCGTCTGGCCTGCTTTCGCGTGCCTTCCAGTGTGGGTTCGTTTCCGCAGTTTCAGCGACGGACGCCAGTCCCCCAAATACAGCAACTCCCCCCGGGAGCGAGAGGATAACATTACATGGCTGAGGTAAAGCGCCGGCGGCGGCGTGCGGCCCCGCCGGGCATCGCGCCCAGTGAACCAGAGCGCGACATCCTGGACCAGTACCTGTATGAAGTCAGCACCTACCCCCTGCTCAAGCCGGTGGAGGAAATCGCGCTCGCCCGCAGGATCCGCTCCGGTGACCAGGACGCCCTGCAGGAGCTGGTCAAGCGCAACCTCCGGTTCGTCATTTCAGTCGCCAAGAAGTACCAGAACCGCGGCCTCCCCCTCATCGACCTCATCGGCGAAGGAAACGTCGGACTCCTCACCGCGGCCCGGAAGTTCGATCCCGACCAGGGCGTGAAGTTCATCTCCTATGCAGTCTGGTGGATTCGTCAGGCCATCCTGTCCTCCCTGGCGCGCCAGGGCCGTACCGTACGCGTACCCCTGAACCGGACGGCGGACCTCTCCCGCATCATCAAGGCATCCGAGATCCTCCGGCAGAAGCTCCGGCGGGAGCCCAGCCCGGAAGAACTCGCCCAGTTGACGGGCCTCTCCGTCGACGTCGTACAGTCGCTGGCCGCCCTCAACACCGGCGACGTCCGTCTGGACGCCCCCATGGACCCGGAAGGCGATCGCTCCCTCATCGAGCGCTTCGTCGCGGACGAGATGCCGGACACCGAAGAGGAAGCCATGAACCGCTTCCTCACCGACGAAATCGAACTGGCCCTCTCCACCCTTCCACCCCGCGATGCCAAGGTCCTCCGCCTCTACTTCGGCCTCGAGGGTGGCCGCGAGCACACGCTCGAAGAAATCGGATCCATGCTGGGGGTCACCCGCGAACGGGTACGGCAACTCCGTGACCGCGCCCTCAAACGACTGAGGGAAGGTGACGTGGGCCGGGCCCTCAGCAGCTTCGCTGCCTGACACACCCGAACCCAGCCAATACCACCAGGGGCACCCGATGACGGTGCCCCTGGTTTTTTCCCCCCGCCTGAATCAGCCACTTTCCATAGAGCCGCGCCGAGGTCACATTTCTTGTCTCGCTCATCCGTGCCTGCCAGGCTACTCCTGCCGGATACAGACCCCCTTTGATCTCCCTCCGGAACATCCACAAATCCTTCGGCGCCAAGCAGGTTCTGCGTGGCTTCACGCTCGACGTGAACGAAGGAGAAACCATGGTCATCATCGGCTACTCCGGCTCGGGAAAGTCGGTGGCGATCAAACACATCGTGGGCCTACTGGACCCCGACCAGGGAACGGTCTTCGTCGACGGGCAGGAGGTTCCCACCCTGGGCCGCCGACAGCTCTACGCCCTGCGCGCGCGGATCGGCTACGTCTTCCAGTTCGCGGCTCTCTTCGATTCCCTCACCATTGGCGACAACGTGGCCATGGGACTCCGCAAACAGGGAAAGCTCGACGAGGCCGGTATCCGGGAGCGCGTGGCGGAGGCCCTGGATCTGGTGGACCTCCCCAACGTGGAGGAGCGCTATCCGGCGGAACTCTCCGGTGGCATGCGCAAACGGGTAGGCCTGGCCCGTGCCATCGCGCTCCGCCCCAAGTACCTGCTCTACGACGAACCCACCACCGGGCTCGATCCGGTGACCAGCGCCATCATCGACGAACTCATGGTTCGCATGCGGGAAAAGCTGGGTGTGACGTCCATCGTGATCACGCACGACATGAAAAGCGCCTACCGCGTGGGCACCCGCATCGCCATGCTCTATGAGGGAACGGTGCGACAGGTGGGCCCGGTGCGTGAGATCAGGGAGTCGACGGATCCGGTGGTACGACAGTTCGTCGAGGGACGTGCCGATCTGGAACCGGACGAACTGCTGCTCTGACGATGTCGCGACCCCGGGCCCGTCTGGAGACATCGGCAGGTGGTGTCGTGATCCACCGCCACGAGGGCGAACTCGTCTACCTCCTCATCCGTGACAGCTACGGAAACTGGGGCTTCCCCAAGGGGCATCTGGAGCATGGGGAACGTCCCGAGGAGGCCGCCGTACGGGAGGTGCGGGAAGAAACGGGACTCGACGGCCTCAGGGTGCACGCACCCATCCACACCATCGACTGGTACTTCCGGTTCCGTGGCCACCTGATTCACAAGGTCTGCCACTTCTACCTCATGGAGGCCGAGGAAACCCGTACGAGCCCACAGGCCTCGGAAGGGATTACGGCGTGCCGCTGGGAGCGCTTCGACGAGGCGGTTGCGCTGGTCTCCTACGACAACGCGCGGGAAGTGCTCCGCCGGGCGCGCCAGCACGCGACTCCCTCTCCCAGCGTCACGTGAAGCCTCCCCCTCCCCCTCCCCAGATTGCGGCATCGGGCCTCCCCACGATGCCACCGGTCACGATCGCGGTCTGCGCCACGCGGGACCGGGCGCGTTCTCTGCTCCGGGCGGCCTTTCCGCGTCGCCGATGCCGGCTCATCCCGGGACGCACGGCCCAGGATCTCACCGTGGCGTTCCGGGACACGCTGATCGATGCGGTCCTGGTCGACGGTCACTCTCCCACCGACGACACCTGGCGTGCCATTGCCCTGGCACAGGAGTTCCCCAGCGCCCCGTTCTTCGTGCTCACCCCACTCCGGCCCACCGATGCCGCCACCGTCGCACGCTGCGCCGCGGCCGACGTCGCCGACATGGTTACCGATGGCGTGGACGACGCCGTACTCCGGGACCTGGTGTTGCCGCGCACCTTCACCGCCCGCTTCGGCAAGGCACTCCGGGATCCACCGGACGCCCTCGGCCTTTCCGGCCCACTGCACCGGGATACATGGTCCTTTCTCGTTTCCCATGGCGGCCGGACGGTGCGTACCAGCGCCATTGCCTCCGCACTGGGTGTCACCCGGGAGCACCTCAGCCGGACCTTCAGTGCCGGAGGCGCCGCCAACCTCAAACGCATCATCGATCTGGTTCGGCTCCTCGCCGCTGCCGAACTGGCCAAGAACCCGGGTTACGACGTGGCCGACGTGGCGCGGGTCCTGGAGTACGCATCGTCATCCCACCTGTCGACCACATCCCAGCGCATTGCGGGCACGCGGCCGGCATCCCTCGCGCGCCTCAGAGGCGTGGACCTGGTCGACCGGTTCATCAAGGGCAGGACCCGGAGCAGGGGCTGACTCGTCGGCCCACTCGCTCGCCATTTCCTCCCGCTACCCACCATCGCCCACCCCGTCTCCTCCTTGATCCGGAAGGAAGCTTGTGATTATTTTCACAAGCTGTTCCCGATCCACTTCCCCCCTGAACCACATGGCCAGCGATACCCTACTCCGGCCCGGCGAAATCAAGGACATCCTGCTTCGTGAAATCGAGGCCGCCGACCTGCATGAACTCGACGTTGAGGAAGTTGGAACGGTTCTCGAAGTCAAGGACGGTATCGCCCGCATCTACGGCCTCCAGAAAGCCATGGCCGGTGAAATGCTGGAGATCACTTCCTCCGAAACGGGGAACACCGTCGTTGGCCTCGCCCTGAACCTCGAAGAAGACAACATCGGCGCCGTCATCCTCGGCGACTACCTGCAGCTCAAGGAAGGCGACGAAGTACGTAGGACCGCCCGCGTGCTCGAGGTACCCGTTGGGCCCGCCCTCATCGGCCGTGTGGTGGACCCCCTCGGGCTCCCCATCGATGGCGCCGGCGATATAGTGGCAACCACGTCCCGCCGCGTGGAGTCGCCTGCCCCGGGCATCATCGTCAGGCAGCCGGTGAAGGAGCCGCTCCAGACCGGTCTCAAGGCCATCGACTCGATGATCCCCATAGGCCGCGGACAGCGCGAACTGATCATCGGGGACCGCGGCACCGGCAAGACCGCCATCGCGATCGATACCATCATCAACCAGAAGGGCCAGGGCGTCATCTGCGTCTACGTCGCCATCGGCCAGAAGGCTTCCACCATCGCCTCGGTCGTCGAGAAGCTGAAGCAGGCCGGCGCCATGGAGTACACCATCGTCGTGGCCGCCTCGGCGTCCGACCCGGCGCCCATGCTGTACATCGCGCCCTACTCCGGGTGCGCCATGGCCGAGTACTTCATGTACCACGAAGGGAAGCCGACCCTCTGCGTCTACGACGACCTTTCCAAGCAGGCCGCCGCCTATCGGCAGCTTTCCCTGGTGCTGCGCAGGCCGCCCGGCCGCGAAGCCTTCCCGGGTGACGTCTTCTATCTCCACTCCCGCCTGCTGGAACGCGCCGCCAAGCTGCGCGAAGATGCCGACGTCGTGGACAACAAGTGGATCTTCAAGCCCGGTGGCAGCCTTACCGCTCTGCCCGTCATCGAGACTCAGGCCGGCGACGTGTCAGCCTACATCCCGACCAACGTCATTTCGATCACTGACGGCCAGATCTTCCTCGAGTCGGATCTTTTCTTCGCCGGCGTCCGGCCCGCCATCAACGTGGGCATCTCGGTGTCCCGCGTGGGCGGATCCGCGCAGATCAAGGCCATGAAGCAGGTGGCCGGCCGGCTCCGTCTCGACCTGGCCCAGTACCGCGAACTCGAAGCCTTTGCTGCGTTCGCCTCCGATCTCGATGCCGCCACCAAGAAACAGCTCGAGCGCGGCGCCCGCACGGTGGAGATCCTCAAGCAGCCGCAGTATCGGCCCATGCCGGTCGAACAGCAGGTGATGATCATCTTTGCCGTGACCAACGGCTTCCTGGATGACATCGACGTGAAGAAGCTGCGCGACTGGGAGCGCGGATTCCACGACTTCATGGCCGCGCAGTTCCCCCAGGTAGGCGCCGCGATCGTGTCGGAGAAGTCGCTGTCGAAGGACACCGAGGCGGCCCTGCGAAGGGGGATCGAGGAGTACCGCAAGGTCGCTGGCAGTTAGCCGGTTGCCGGACCCGCTCGTCCGGTAGGCCGAGGGCGAGGGTTATGAGTGCCGCATCCGCACCGTTGCGGCGGACATGGAAGGAACGCGAAGGGAGACATGGCCAAGGGACGGGAACTCAAGCGCCGCATCAAGGTGGTGGAAAACACCCGCAAGATCACGCGGACGATGGAGCTCGTCGCCACGTCCCGGATGAAGCGCGCCCAGGATCGCGTGACGGCGGCACGGCCCTACGCTCGCGCTCTTTCCGACGTGATTGCCGGACTCTACTCGCCGGACCTGGCGGAGCGGTTCCCGCTGCTGCGCCAGCCGGAGCGGATCCGGCGTGCCGCGGTGGTTCTGTTGACCTCGAACCGGGGGCTTTGTGGCGCCTTCAACGCCAACCTCATACGTGAGGGGCGCAACCTGCTCGCCCGGCTGAAAAAGGAAGGGACCGGGGTCGACCTCCACGTGGTGGGGCGCAAGGGAATCGGGTACTTCCGTTATGTCGGACAGCCGATGGTCACCCAGCGTACCGACATCGGTGACCGTCCCCGCGCCGAGGATGCCGCTTCGCTGGTGGATACCCTGATGCAGGAGTTCACCGGCGGCACGCTCGACGCTGTCTACGTGGTGTACGCCCAGTTCCGCTCGGCGCTTTCCACGCCTCCCGTGGCGGAACGACTGCTCCCGGTTGCTCCACCGGCGGGGAGCGGTGCCATGCCGGACTACCTGTTGTTTCCGTCGGCGGAGGCGATTCTGACGGAATTGCTCCCGGCCTACGTGCGGAACGCCATGTATCGGTCCCTGGTGGAGACCGCGGCAGGAGAGCAGGGGGCCCGCAGGACGGCCATGAAGAATGCGACCGACAACGCCAGCGAAATGATGAATACGCTGACACGTACATATAATCGGGCTCGTCAGGCAGGAATCACTCAGGAAATCGCCGAGATCGTCGGCGGAGCGGCGGCTCTGGAGTAGAAAGGCAGCGGGCACCGCGTCCGCGGGCGGCAACCAGCACCCAGCAAATCGTCCCATGACAGCAACGACAACCACCGGAACCGGCCGAATCGTCCAGATCATTGGTCCCGTGCTCGACGTCGAGTTCGAGGCCGGCCAGCTTCCCGAGCTTTACAACGCCCTCGAGATAACGGCCGTTTCCGATACGGGTGAGGCCATTCGAGTGGTGGCCGAGGTGCAACAGCACATCGGGCGCAACCAGGTCCGCGCGGTCGCCATGTCATCCACCGATGGCGTGGTGCGGGGGATGGAGGTGGTGGATACCGGTACGTCCATCGCCGTGCCCGTCGGCGAGGCCGCGCTGGGGCGGATCCTGAACGTGATTGGAGAGCCGGTGGACAACGGCGCCCCGATCCCGGCGAGCGTGGAGCGTTGGCCCATCCACCGGAAGCGTCCCGACTTCGTGAATCTCGAACCCAAGACCGAAGTCTTCGAGACCGGCATCAAGGTCATCGATCTGATTGCGCCGTTCGTGAAGGGCGGCAAGATCGGATTGTTTGGTGGTGCGGGCGTGGGCAAGACCGTGGTCATCCAGGAACTGATCAACAACGTGGCCAAGGGTCACGGCGGACGGTCGGTGTTCTGCGGGGTGGGCGAACGGACCCGGGAGGGCAACGACCTTTACCTGGAGTTCAAGGAAGCCAACATCCTCAATCAGGTGGCGCTCATCTATGGGCAGATGAACGAGCCGCCGGGTGCCCGGCTCCGCGTCGGCCTGACCGGCCTGACCATTGCCGAATACTTCCGCGATCGCGAGAACGCCGACGTGCTGGTATTCATCGACAACATCTTCCGGTTCACGCAGGCCGGATCCGAAGTGTCGGCCCTGCTGGGAAGAATGCCCAGCGCGGTGGGGTATCAGCCGACCCTGGCCACCGAGATGGGCGACCTGCAGGAGCGCATCACGTCGACGCGGAACGGTTCCATCACGTCGGTGCAGGCCATTTACGTCCCGGCCGACGACATCACCGACCCGGCGCCGGCGACCGCGTTTGCGCATCTGGACGCCACGGTGGTGCTCTCCCGGTCCATCACCGAGCTGGGGATTTACCCCGCCGTCGACCCCCTGGCGTCGTCCTCCCGTATTCTCGACGCCCAGTACATCGGCGACCGGCACTATGCCGTGGCCAGCGCGGTGCAGCGGATTCTGCAGCGCTACAAGGAACTCCAGGACATCATCGCCATCCTGGGAATGGACGAGCTGTCCGAGGACGACAAGATCGTGGTGGCCCGGGCTCGCCGCATCCAGAGATTCATGTCGCAGCCATTTGCGGTGGCGGAGCAGTTCACCGGGCGGCCGGGGCAGTACGTGAAGCTGGAGGAAACCGTGGCGTCGTTCGAGCGGCTGGTGGCCGGGGAGTTCGACCAGCTTCCCGAGCAGGCGTTCTTCATGTGCGGTGGTGCGGACGACATCCTCCGCAACGCCGAGACCCTGGCCAAGGCCTGAGCCATGCTGACCGTGCAGGTCATTTCGCCCGAGCGGGTCCTGTTCGAGGGGACCGTGGACAGCGTCGTGGTCCCCGCGTTCGATGGCGAAACCGGCATTCTGCCACAGCACGCACCCATGATGACGCTGCTGGGGAAGGGGGTGCTCCGCCTGGGGAGCGGCGGCAGGGCCGGTCGGTTTCAGGTCGAGGGCGGTTTCCTTCAGGTGCTGAACGATACGGTCCGGGTCGTGACGGAGCACGCCAGCGCCGTTTGACCCAGGGCGCTCTGCGGGGCGGCAGGTTCCGAGGGGCCCGTCCCGGTTCAGGTTCAGGTTCAGGATCCGAGGCAGGGTCATTTGGCGGTCCGGTGAGGCGCTACCCGGGGGGCCTGCCCAGGTTGGTGGATAGCCGGATCCGGTGGTTTTTGCGCCCGGAAGGTCAGGCCGTGGTCGGGGGCGCTGGGTCGAGCTTTCGTCCTGTCCCGCGAATGGGTTCCCGGCCGACGCGTGGCCCGTCGATCCGTCCTCCCGCACCTCGTTTCAGTGCTTGCGCATCCGCGCGTTGATCAACAATATGGGCGCATCGGTAACCGAACCGTTCCGTGACACGCCGGTTTCCCTGACACGTTGTGGGGAGGATCAGGTGGTCTGCGGTTTCGTTTCGTTGCCGGTTCAGTGTTGTCGAGGTTCGCGGAATTGATCCCCCACCCGCATGTCGGTACGCGTACCGTGTGCGAGAGCAGGACCCCCAGTCGGCGCGGGGCCGACATGGGGAGGCCACAACGGAACAGCCCTCACCCGTGAGGAACACATGAACAGGTTCCGTCGCAGCAGTTACCTGGCAAGCGTGCTTGCCGGGGTCGCGACCACCGTGCTTGCAAGCACGGCGTTTGCACAGGGCGCCGTAATCACTGGCACGGTGAAGTCGCAACAGGGGCAGCCCCTGGAGGCGGCCAACGTGCGGATTGCCGATCTGAACATTTCGGTCGGTACCAGTGAGGACGGCACCTACCGGATCACGGTAGCTGGTGATCGTGTCCGGGGTCAGACAGTGGCGCTGAGTGTTCGCGCGATCGGCTTCAAGCCGATGACGCGGGATATCACGATCAGTGCCGGCAACCAGACACAGGACTTCGAACTCGAAGTCGACATCAACCGTCTGTCGGAAGTGGTGGTGACGGGTGTGACTGGTGCCACGGAGACCAAGAAGCTGGCGTTCACGGTCGACAAGGTCGACCAGGCCAACCTTCCGGTTCCGGCTACCAGCGCCCTTCAGTCCCTCCAGGGCAAAGTGACCGGAGCCCAGGTGGTGACGCCCAGCGGGCGGCCCGGGGCATCTCCGGCGATCATCCTTCGCGGCGCCAAGTCCCTCAACCTGGGACTCTCGCCGCTGATCGTGGTCGACGGGATCATCATGAACGGTGGCATGAATGACATCAACCCACAGGACATCGAGAGCATCGAGGTCGTGAAGGGAGCCGCGGCGGCGTCGACCTACGGGTCGCGCGCCCAGAACGGTGTCATTCAGATCACCACGAAGTCCGGCGCCACCGCGGGACAGGGCGCCCGCTTCAACGTCCGCTCCGAGAACGGTATCCAGGACATCCAGAGTTCCTACCCGTTCTCGCGTCTGCACTGGCTGACCATGGACGAGACGGATCAGAAGTTTTGTGTCACCGTCCCCAACCAGCCGGCGTGCTCCCGGGTCGTGGACATCGAGGATTACACCCTCTATGTCAACGACAACGGTGACAACGTCGAGGCCCGTCGGCCCATGGATTTCGAATTGGACGCCGGTATCGGTCGCTCCATGCCCAAGCCCTACCTGAAGGGCGTGTTCCAGATCAAGAACTGGCCGGTGCGGTACAATCCCATTGCCGCCGCCACCACGTCGGGTCTGTACAGCAACAACAACGTCGACATGAGCGGCCGGTTCGGAAACACCGGTTTCTTTGCCAGCGCGTCCAACCTGCTGCAGCAGGGTGCCATTGCGTTCCTGCACGGATATCGCCGTTCCACCGCGCGACTGAACATCGACCAGGCGGTGGGTGAGAACCTGACGATGCAACTGGCCACGACCTACGGCCGCACGGCCACGTTCCCCGAGACGGACTTCTTCCGGCTTACTCGTGTTCCGGCCTTCGTGGACCTCATGCGGCGTGACAGCCGCGGTAGGCTCTTCATCCGGTCCAACGTCCTCAATCAGGGTCAGCAGAACGAGAACCCCCTGTACGACGGCGCCACACAGGTGGCGCGCACCGATGTCGACCGCTACCTGGGTTCCTTCACCACCCGGTATACGCCGTTCCCGTGGCTGGACTTCGATGCCAATGCCTCGATGGACCGCCGCCGCGACGACGGCTACTCGCTGCTGGAGAAGGGCTATCGTGTAACCCAGAAGCGTCAGAGCACCGCGTACCTTGGGGACTACTCGGAGAGCTCGGGTTCGGATCTTTCGTACAACATGAGCCTGAACGGCACGGCCCGGCAGACCAATCTCCTGGGCATCGCCGATCTCCAGACGCGGCTCAACGCGCGTTACTCCTTCGAGCGTTCCGATGGTGATGGCTTCAGCGCCGGTGGCAACACGCTGGCGGTTCCCGGCCTCCTCACCCTGGACAACATCATCAACCCCAGTTCCCCGGGTTCGAGCAGCAATTCGGTTCGCGCCATCGGTATGCTTGGTGGACTGGCGGTGGACTACAAGGGCCGTTACATCTTCGACCTCGTATACCGGCGTGATGGCAGCTCCCTCTTTGGTTCCGCCGAACGCTGGCACCCGTACGGGCGCGGATCCGCGGCGTGGCGCATCTCCGACGAGTCCTGGTGGCCGTTCGAGGGTGCCATCAATGACATGAAGTTCCGTTACTCTGTCGGTACCGCCGGCGGCCGTCCGGGCTTCAGTTACCAGTACGAGACCTTCGACATCGGGTCCGGCGGTGCAGTCACTTCCGACCAGCTCGGCAACCGGTTCCTGAAGCCGGAGAACACCACCGAAACCGAGGTGGGTTTCGACGCCGAGCTGTTCAGCAAGTACGGACTGAACGTCACCTACGCCCGCGACATCACCAAGGACCAGATGTTGCAGGTTCCCACGGCCGCGGCCTCGGGCTTCTCCAGCCAGTGGCAGAACGCCGGCACGGTCGAGAACAAGACCTACGAAGTCAGCCTCAACGTTCCCCTCATCACCAATCGTGACGTGGTGTGGACCACCAGGCTGTCCTACGACCGCAACCGCGCTTACATCACAGAACTCAAGGTTCCCCCATTCAGCCGCACCAGGTCCAACTCCCGATTCGAGTTCCGCGTCGGTGAGCGCCTGGGCCAGGTCTACGGCAAGCGATTCGTGGAGGACTGCTCCGAACTGGACCCACAGTTCCAGCCGGAGTGCGGCGGAGCCGGCAAGCAGTATCAGCAGAATGAGTACGGCTACATCGTCTGGACCGGCGGATACGGTGTGAACGAAGGCATCACCGCCAACGCCTGGCAGGCATTTCTTCCGGGCTGCCTCAATGCCACGACCGGCGCCGTCATCAGCGTCACCGGCCGGGTCAACTGCGAGGCTCGTGGCGGACGGGTCAACAATCCGTGGGGCATCCCGCTGGTCAGTTGGGGCATGAACATGACCATGCGTGATTCCACCGGGTCTGTCACCCAACAGAAGCTGGGCAACACCTCGCCCGACTTCCGCCTGTCGATGTCCCAGAACCTCAACTGGAAGCGCCTCACCGTGTATGCGCTCGTCGAAGGCAACTACGGTGCCCGCATCTTCAACGAGGAGATTCACTGGTCGCTGGGTGACTACATGGTCCGCTACGAGGACCAGGAAGGAAAGACCGTCGAGAACGCCAAGCCAATGGGATACTACTGGCGTGCGCCGCAGCCGGAACACGGCGCTGGTGTCGGTGGATTCTATGACGTCCTCGGCAGCAACAACCAGACGGTGCAGAAGGGGTCCTACACCAAGCTTCGCGAGGTCAGCCTGAGCTATCAGTTGGGCGCCATCCGCGGTATCGGGGACTGGTCGCTCACGCTGGTGGGTCGCAACCTCTACACCATCACCGACTTCCTCGGCTGGGATCCGGAAGTTGGCGGTGGCGTGCTCAACTCGTCCGGGTTCGGTGGTGTGGCAGGATACCAGTACCCACAGACCCGCACCTTCACCTTCACAATCCAGACGCGCTTCTAATCCAGGATTCGGCGGCTCGGTGGGGGGCAAGCCCCCTCACCGGTCTGCCGGGTTCATACCAAGAGGACGGAAGATGACGATACGTGTCAGCATGTTGGCGGTAGGGCTGGTCGCGGTCGTGGCGGCAGGGTGTGAAGACTCCCTCGTTGCCAAGAACTTCAACAACCCCGACGTCCGCCGTGTCTTCTCGTCGCCTGCGGCGATCGAGCAGGCCATCGGCGCCGGGTACCAGCAGTGCCGCAATTTGGAAAAAGGTACCGACTTGACCAACCAGCTCGCGGTCATGTCGGGCGAGAGCTACTCGGCGCTCAACAACTTCAACATGGGGCCGCGGGACGCGATTCCAAGAGCCCCCATTCTGAATACTCCGGCATCACGGCAGTCCCTGTCCGGTACGTTCTCCGGATGGTCCCAGGCGGCCCGCCTCCAGGCGAACGCGCTGCACGTTCTCGATCAGTTGATCGCGGAGAACGGCACCGCCCTGGCCACGAAGGCTGGAGACCTGCGGGCTCGGTCCCTGGCGTTCTTCAACATGGCCTGTGACCTGGGTTGGCTGTCGCTGGCGTTTGACTCCGCCGGAATCGTGGACCACATCATGGAGACGGACTTCGTGCCGCCTCTCAGCGGGCATCTGGACGTGAACGCCGCTGCGCTGGCCTTCCTCGATTCCGCGATTGCCGTGGCTGGTACCGCCGGTTCCGACGGCAGTGGCGGCTTCCCGACGGAGGCCTCCTGGTTCGGTGGCAGCTCGCTCACCAAGAGCGACTTCATCAAACTGGCGCATTCCTTCCGGGCGCGCTTCGCCGCCGGCACTGCGCACAGCAAGGCGGAGAGGGCAGCCGTCAACTGGGCAGCCGTCGCAGCGGATGCCGAAGCGGGAATCACTTCGGACTTCATGGTGGAGATCGGCGGGTCGACTGGCTGGAGCATCGGCCCACAGTCCAGTCAGAACCACGTGGAAGCGGCCTGGAGTCAGACCACTCTGATGTACAATGGCTTCAGCGACGTCAGCGGGGTGTACGCCACCTGGCTGGCGGCGCCGCTGATTCAGCGGAACGGCAACATCACCATGATTACGCCGGACCTGAGGTGGCCGCAGGGCGCGACCCAGGCCGAGCAACGGGCCAATTCACCCGAGCCGTCGGACCACACCAGCAAGCCCTACAACTGGTATCGCTACGACTGGTCCCCGGGTGATCCGTGGGGCGAGTCGTGGTACGCCAACTTCCGCTACAAGTACATCCGCAACAACTCCAACACGGGGTCGTATCCGGACATGCTGAAGGCGGAGATGGACATCCTGGCCGCGGAGGCGTATCTCCGGCTCGGGAACATGCCCAAGGCTCTCGAGAAGCTGAATATCTCGCGTGTTGCCGCCGGCCTCCCCGCCATTACCACGGCGTCGAGTCCCAATGACCCGGTTCCGGGTGGCGCCAATTGCGTGCCCAAGGTTCCGACCGGGCCGAGCTACACCACAGTCGCCTGCGGCTCGATCTTCGAAGCCATGAAGTACGAGTGGCGCAACGAGCTGGCCTTCAACTATGCGGGTGCCTGGTTCTTTGCGGGTCGCGGCTGGGAAGACCTGGTCGTCAACACACCGCTGTACTACCCGGTGCCCACGGATGAGCTGGAAGCCCGCTACGGCAGTCTCCCGTCCGTTCCCTACTACAACGTTGGCGGCGGCAACGTCGGCAGTGCGCCGCTGGGGACATACAGGTTCTAGGACGTCATGAGTTCCAGGCAGTACCGCAGCGCTTTGTTGGTTCTCGGGGTGCTTCCAGCGGTGGCAGGGTGCTACACCTACACACCGCTGGACACCTCGGCCAGGATTCAGGCCGGTGAGCACGTTGCCGTTGAGTTCACCGACCAGGGAAGGGCAGCGTTGAGTGATCGACTGGGAACGGGGGTGGTCCGGCTGGAAGGAACACTTACCCGAACCGATTCGCAGGATCTGTTTCTGGAGGTCTGGCGGGTGGCACAGATTGGTGGTGCCATCCAGCGATGGAGCGGTGAGGACGTGAGTTTCAGCCGAGCCTTCGTATCCAGTGTCGAGTCACGCAATCTGAACATGACCAAGACCTGGCTGGCTGCAGGAGTGGCTGTGGTAAGCGTGGTTCTCTTCGTGAAGTCGTTCGATCTAGTCGGCAATTACATCGGAGGAAAGGAGCCCACTGAGCCCCCCCCTCCTTCATCGTCCCGCGGCTGGCGGTTCTAGTCGCATCAAACTGGGCTTCTGACGGACTACCGTGGAGGCAGTGCGAATGAGAGTCAATTCTATCGGGCTGGCACTGATTGGAGCGCTGACGCTGGTCGGCTGCGCCAAGGACGACGGACCATTCCTTGCACCCCAGGTCCCCCTCGCCTACACCCGGTTCATCAACGCCATTCCGGATACCGGATCGGTGGACTTCCGGTTCATCGATTACCTGGAATACTCACCCTTCGGCATTCAGGTGAGATTCCGTGGCTTCACACCTTACCAGGGAACCAGACCGGGAGCGCGGCACCTTCGGGTGTTCACCAATCCGGGCGGCAGCCCCACCATCGATCAGGTGACCAACATCCTCCTGGATGAGCAGCTCACCTTCGAAGCGGGCAAGTACTACACCCTGGCCGCGGTCGGGTATTCCCGGAGCGGATCCTCACCCAGCCTGGTCCTTCAGGTCTATGAGGATGCCATTCCCGATGCCGGCAGCAACGTCGCGTACCGAACCGTAAATCTCGGCACCGGCCTTGGCGGGGTGAACGTGAGCATCACTGCCAGCAGCGGTGACCCGCTGCCGGCTACACCCGAGTTTGCCAACATCAGCTACCTCGGTGCGTCTCAGTACATCACCCGCGCACCCGGTGCCGCCGTGTTCCGCCTCCAGCAGACCAGTGGAGCGTCTGTCATAAGCAGCAACACGGCACCCGCCGGTGCTGCTGGAGATCCCGACAATCAGCTCACCACCATTGGTGGTTCGGGTCAGCCCGGCAGTGTCGTGACCGGCTTTGTCTTCCCGGCTTCGGTACCGGGATCAAAGGCCGCCAGCGCATCGTCACCGTCGGTCGTCTTCATAGTGGACAAGCACCCACGGTAGGATCGTCGGGTTTTACCTGATAGGTAATGAAAGCGGCGCCCTCCGGGGTGCCGCTTTCACATCCGGCATCACCAGTCCCTCTCCAGGGGTGAAAGAAGGCAACGGAGCGGCCCGTCGCCGGGACAAATGTCCAGCGCCACCTTGCCCCAGCCACGATGCCGTTACTTGATTCGTGCCATGAACATCACCACCCGTTACGCGATTCGCGCACTCGGTCTGAGTGCTGCAGTTCTGGTCTCTGGTGCCTTCCCTGCCACGGCGGGGGCACAGGCATGGTCATACCCTGCTTTTCAGCCGCCGCACCTCACCGTCCGCGAGTTCAATGTGGGCGTCGCCGATGCCGGTGGTGCGGGGACCTCCCTCGTGGGTCAGTGGCGCGAACAGGCGGGTCCGCGGCACCAGTACTCCTTCGATCTCGGAATCGCGGATCCTGGTGCCGGTGCGGCCGACCTGATCATTTTCGGCGGTGCGCAGGTCGCCTGGCAGTTGAGCGCCGCCAGTGATGAGGTCCCCCTGGACTTCATGATGATCGCCGGGGCATACGCGGCCATAGGCGACCGGACGCGATTCCGTGTTCCGGTCGGGGTCTCCGTGGGGAAGCGCTTCGAGTTCGAGGACGATATGGCCCTCACTCCCTACATACATCCCCGCCTCTCGCTGGATCTGTGCAACAACTGCGGTGGCAGCGACCTCGGCGTCAGTTTCGACCTCGGTGCCAGCTTTGAACTCTCCCGCACGATCGCGGTACGTGCCAGCGGACTCTTCGTGGGAACCGATGGCGGAGACCACGAAGGTTTCGGTGTTTCCATTGCCTGGACGCCACCCGCCCTGTCAGGGTTCCGGCGCCGCTGAGCCGGGCCGCAGTGGTGGAGTTGCCTGAACGCAATGGTCCATCTGGAGCTGCCTGACGAGATCGGAGGGAGCGTCCGGCGGTACCCCTCGCTGCTCAACCGCGGTGCGTGCAGCGACTCCGCCCGCAGCTCATGCGCGGGGGGTCACTGAGTCAGCGATCCATCAGGAGCTGCATGACGAGATCGAGGGAGCGTCCGGCGGCACCCTTCCCCTGCTCGACCAGGGCGCGTGCAGCGGCTCCGGCCGCCGCTCGTGCCTCCGGATCACCGAGCCATTGAATCAGGAGGGTGGTTGCTTCGGTTGCGTTGGTCACCGATGCGCCACCCCCCGACTCGTGCAGCAGGGTGGCGTCACGACTGTTGGCGTGACGGGGTCCGAAGACGACCGGCGCTCCGAAGGCGGCCGGCTCCAGCACCGAATGCAGTCCGGCGCCGTGAAAACCACCGCCCACGAAAGCGACGGTAGCCAGCGCGTACAGGTCACCCAGTACGCCGACCCGATCCACCAGGATAACGTCCGCCGATCCTGCACCTGCCTCTCCCAGGCGCTTCAGACTCAACCCCAGCCTGCCGGCCCATCCCGCAATCGGGTCGAGGTGCGCCGCGGATGGCTCGTGCGGTGCGATTATCAAACGGGCACCGGTAACGTGACGGCGCACTTCCGGCCAGGCCTGGAACAGAACTGACTCGTCAGGCGGCCATGTGGAGCCGGCGACCAGGGTCGGGCGCTCGGATACCAGAGGAGCCAGGAGTGGGCCTTGAACGTCTGCACCCGATGCCCGTTCCCAGGCCTGATCGTAGCGCGTGTCTCCGGTAACCCGAATCCGGTCCGCGGGTGTGCCGAGTGCGGCAATGCGTTGAGCGTCTTCCGGGGAAATCGCCCCCACGGCCGACAGGTGTTCGTAGGCTTCGTGCAGGAAGAGCCGGGCGAGGCGTCCGGTTCGCGTGGATGAGTCGGAGAGGGTACCGCTCACCAGACCGAGCTTTACCCCCCGCGCAGCGGTTTCGCGCACCAGCACGGGCCAGACATCCAGCTTGCTGAAAACCAGGGCAGTGGGTCGCAGCGCATTCAGCGCCGCGTTCACATCTCCCGCCGTGTCGAACGGCAGGTAGTCCGCGAAGTCCACGTTCAGGCCCCGGGCGAATGCCTCGGCGCTGGGAGAGAAGAACGTGTATGCCAGTTGGATTTCCGGGTGCAGTCGGCGCACCAGGTCCAGGACCACCCTGGCCTGCAGACCCTCGCCGACGCTCGGCGCATGCATCCAGAGCAGTGGGCGCTGAGGATCACGATGGGGCGCCCAGGCTCGGTAACGGCCTCGGATCCCGTGCCTGGCCGAGAGGGCGCGCTGCCATTTCTTTCGGCCTGGTGGCGTCAGTACTGCGGCGAGGCGCGCCAGTTGTCCCAGCGCGCCGTAAAGAATCCACGGAGCCGGTCTCACGAACTACCGGGACGCGCCCCCGGCTTCGGCGATGGCGGCGTCCAGCAGGGGACGCAGATCAGAGGCAGGGACCGCGCCGGCCACGACCTTGTTTCCCACGAAGAACGTCGGAGTCTGGTTCACCCCGCTGGAAGTTCCCCGCTGCAGATCGCCGTCGATCATGGGACCCATGATGTGCTCGCGCACGCAACTGTTCCACGCGGTCGTGTCGACCCCCGCGGAGACGGCGACCTCTCGCAGACGGGGGGTTGGATCAGGGAGTACGGCCCAGGAATCCTGGGCGGCGAAAATGCCATCGACCATCGGCCAGAACTTGTCCTGCGCCCCCGCGCACATTGCGGCCTCGGCCGCAGGGCGCGAGTTCTGATGGATGTTGAGCGGGAAGTTGAGGTATGCAAAGCGCACCTTCCCGGTCTCCACGTAGTCCCGCATGATTTCCGCGGAATAGTTGTCGTGCCAGAGCCTGCAGGCAGGGCACTGGAGGTCGCTCACCATCACCAGCCATACCTTGGCGCTGGAATCGCCACGGATGCGGGCCAGATCGGCGGCTGCCACCCGTGGATCGCGTGGCGCGGAGGAGGTATCCCCCGGCACCACCGCAGCCGCGTCACCATCCCGGACCTGGGGGCCGCACGCGGTAAGCCCGAGGCCAGCCACGGCCCCGAAAACCGTCAGCAGCCGGAATGCTCGCAGTGTCATTGGGAAACACCCCGCTCGAGTTTGACGTAGGTTTCAGCGCTAAACATAACACCCACCAGCCACTACCAGTCTCCCTGACCGAATTGGAGTTCCTTCTTTCCCTCCTGCTGGTCCTGCCGCTGCAGCAGGTCGACCTGCCTCCCAGGCCACGTGGCTTCGGGACGGTCGGCGCGGATGTGGTGGTTGACGCCGCCCGGGTGCTGTCGGCAACGACCGTGGATCGCCTGAACCGGATCGCGTTTGAAGTCCACGCGAAGACCGGGGGCGAGATCGCCGTGGTTACCATGCCTGACCTGCGTGGCCGGGACATCTCGGAGATTTCGCTGCGGATCGGGCGTGAGTGGGGGATCGGGTCGGATGCCGGTGTGGGGAGCCGGGAGAGGAACGCCGGGGTCGTGGTGCTGGTGGTGCCCAGGGAGACTTCCTCGGACGGGCGGGGGCACGTCCGGATCGAGACCGGCAGGGGGGTGGAGGGCTTCATCACCGACGCCACCGCTGGGGATATTCAGCGGGCCGCGATCCCGTATTTTCAGCAGGGGGATTACGACCGTGCGGTGCTCCTGATCGTGGCCGCCCTGGCTGATCGATTCTCCGCTGAGTTTGGAGCGACGCTGGATACGAGTGTGGTACCCCAGGCCCGGGTGTCCGGCAGCGGTCGTCCGACGCTGACTCCGGGTGTACTGATCTTTCTGCTGCTGGTGGTGTTCCTGGTGCTGTCCGGGCTGGGAAGGGCAGGGCGTCGTGGCAGGCGTGGCGGCGGTGGCGGCAACGGCTGCCTCACATTGCTGTGGCTGTTGTCTGCGTCATCTGGTGGTGGGGGCCGGCGCTACCATCATTGGGGAGGTGGCGGGTTTGGCGGTGGCAGTTTTGGAGGGGGAGGGGGATTCGGTGGCTTTGGTGGCGGTGGTGGATTCAGTGGCGGCGGATCGAGCGGGAGCTGGTGAAAATGGCACGCATGACCATAGAGGAACTCGTCAGGCAGTTGAGCCTGGTATATGGCGCGGGACTGCGCTGTGTCGCTCTGTACGGTTCGGCCGCCCGCGGGGAGAGCGTGGCCCGGCAGGCGGGTCTGAACGTGCTGGTGCTGGTGGACGCCATCGATATGGGCAGCCTGAGACGCGAGAGTGCAGTGGCCCGGGCCTGGCTGGACGCCGGGCATCCCGCCCCCATGACCCTGACCATGGAGGAGTGGCGCTCTTCCGCGGACATCTACCCCATGGAGTACGCCGACATACTGGCCCACCACCGCGTGCTGCACGGGGCACTGCCGGTGGCGGAGCTGGAAGTGCGGCCCCGGGACCTGCGCCTTCAACTGGAGCACGAGGCGCGCAGCAAGGTGCTGCGGCTCCGCCAGGCCGTACTCGCGTCCGGAGCGGAACCGCGGTCGCTGACCGCTCTGATGGCGGAGAGCGTGAGCACGATGCTGGTGCTGCTCCGGGCGGCGCTGCGGGTGAGCGGAGAGGAACCTCCCGCGGAGTCGTCCGCGGTCATGGAGCGGGTCTCTCACGTCACCGGTGTCTCCACGGACGCCTTCAGGGCTGCCCTGCTTCACGCCCGGGGTGAGGCACGGCTCAAGGGAGAGGACGCTGTCCGCACCGCGGGCGAGTATCTGGACGCGGCCACTGCCCTGGCCGACTGGATCGACGCCCGAACCGAAGACTGACTGAACCAGGTTGACCCAACGATGTCCGAGTCGATTTTTGCCACACACCCAGCAAGGAGCAGAACCATGCGTGGTCCCGTAGCGATTGCCCTCATTGCCGCGAGCGTTGCCGGGTGCGGCTACAACACGATTCAGGTATATGACGAAGCCGCCTCCGCGGCCAAGCAGCAGATCGAGGTTCAGCTTCAGCGCCGTTCCGACCTCATCGGTAACCTGGTGGAGACGGTGAAGGGACAGGCGAAGCAGGAACTGGAGGTATTCACCCAGGTGGCGCAGGCCCGGGCGGGGCTGACCAACGCCATTGCCTCACATGACGCCGCGCAGATGGCGGATGCCAATCAGCAGCTAACCACGGCCATGCGGGGGCTCTCCATACAGGTGGAGGCCTATCCCGAGATCAAGAGTGACGCCGGGTTCCTGCGACTGCAGGATGAGCTGGCCGGCACGGAGAACCGGATCGCTGTTTCGCGGACGGACTACAACGAGGCAGTGCAGAAGTACAACACCTTCATCCGGCGTTTTCCCTACGTGGTCACGGCCAAGGTCACCGGAGCTGCCGCGAGGGAGTACTTCGAGGTGACCAACGCGTCGGCGCGCGAGGCGCCGAAGGTCGATTTCGGGGACAAGAAGTAGTGCCGGTGTCTCCGCGGACGAGGCCGGTCCGCTGTGCGGGTGCCGCGGGCTGGCGAGTGTCGTTTGATTTGTCCGGTGGGGCCGGGCCTGCCCGGCCTCTTCCATCAGAGTTCACCCCACGGTAACCGACAGCTCATGTTGCGTCCGGTATTCCTGCGCCTCACCGCGCCGCCGCTGGCGGCTGTGATGCTGTTGGGCGCCTGTTATCGCTACGTTCCGGCTACGGGTGGCGAGCTGGTTCTGGGTGCGGCGTATCGCGCTCACCTTTCTCCCGAGGGGACCCGAAGCGTCACCCCCCTGCTGGGCCCGAACGTGGGTGCGTTCGACGGGGTGATCCTGTCAGCCAGCGACAGCGCGTTGGAGGTCGCCATGAGCTCCACCACGAAGCGGCTCGATCCCAACAGGATCCTGTGGAGTGGAGAGCAGGTCATGGTGCCGCGCGACGCGGTGGCTTCGTTTGACAGGCGCGAGATCGATCGCGGCCGGACCACCCGTGCGGTGATTCTGTCCGCGCTGGGTTTGTTTGCCATCGGGAAGCTCTGGTCGACGTTCCAGGGCCGGGTCTCCGGCGGTGCCAAGGGACCCCCGATTACGCCATTCTGAACAGCGCGGGAAGGGGGAAGCGGGAAGCGGGAAGCGCTCTCACCCACGGGGCGGCTGCGCTTCCCGCTTCCCGCTTCCCTCTTCCCGCACCCGGGGAAAGAGCGCCTCCCCTTTCCGCACCCGCCAACCCGCCGGGTCCATTGCCATGAGGTCGGCGAAGCGCATTGCGGGAAGTGCGGTGGGGGCGCCGAGCTGCTGCCAGAGAAGCTCCGCCTTGCCGGGCATGAATGGTTGCAGCAGGACCGCGAAGCGCGCGAGCTGTCGGATGAGCGACGCCAGTGTTTCATCCAGTGCGGCCGCGAGTGCGGGATCCTTGGCCAGCTTCCAGGGTGCCTGCCGATCCACGTATTCGTTTCCCCGCGCCACCATGCGCCAGACCGACTGGAGCCCTTCGTGGAGCAGGAAACCGCGGCGGCCATCCATGGCGGAGTGGTAGGACTCGATGTCGGCGGCATCCAGTTCGTCCACTGCGGTACGCGGACCGGCCGGAGTCACGCCATCCCGGTACCTTTCCACCATGGCGGTCGTGCGGCTGGCCAGGTTGCCTAACGCGTTGGCCAGGTCGGCGTCGTAGCGTTCGTCGAAACGTTCCCAGCTGAAGTTGCCATCCGTATCGAAGGGCACCTCCCGCATCAGGAAATACCGGAACGCGTCGGGTCCGTGCCGCTCCACCGCCTCCGCGACGTCCAGCCGGACACCGGCCGACTTGCTGAAGCGCTCACCCGCATAGTTCACGAACCCGTGCGCCCAGACTCTACCCGGCAAGGGCAGCCCGGCGGCATGCAGCATCGCCGGCCAAACAATGGTATGCAGTCGCGTGATGTCCTTGCCCACCACGTGCAGATCGGCCGGCCAGCGCTCCTCCCAGCCCGCTGCGGGGTATCCGGTCGCGGTGAGATAGTTGGGAAGCGCATCGAACCAGACCCAGGTCCCCTGAGTCTCGCCGTCCGACGACGCCAGCGGGAACGGGATGGCCCAGGAAAGCCGGGACCGCGTGATGGAGATATCCTCGACCCCCTGATCGATGAGAGCCAGCATCTCGTTCCGGCGCGAGACCGGCTGCAGAAACTCCGGCCGCTCATCGAAGAGCCGCCTCAGGAAGTCACGGTACCCCGAAAGCCGGAAGAACCAGTTCCTCTCCTGCGTCCACTGAAGTTCGCGCGTGGGGTGGATGACGCAGCGCCCATCGGTGATCTCGTTGTCCCGCTTGAAGAGTTCGCAACCCACGCAGTACCACCCTTCGTAGGTCCGCTCGTAGAAATCATCCGGCACGCGTTCGTGGATCCGGCGTATGAACGCCTGGACACCCGCCTTGTGCTCCGGGTTCGTGGTGCGGATGAACTGGTCGTATGAAACCGCCAGACGACTCCACATGGCCTGGAACCGGCCCGCTATCCGATCCACGAACTCCTGCGACGTGATCGACTGCTCCGCTGCCGCCTGAGCCACCTTCTGGCCGTGTTCATCCATCCCGGTGAGGAAGTGGACACTGTCACCCCGCAGCCGGTGATACCGCGCGATCACATCGGTTCCCACCTTTTCGTAGGCGTGACCCATGTGGGGATCGCCATTGGCATAGTCGATGGCGGTCGTCAGGTAGAAGCGTCCCATCAGTCTTCCTCGTGCCGTTGCGGTCCGTCCCGCGGTTCATCCGCGCGGCGCTCGCCGCCCGGTTCATCGCGTCGGGCATCCCGGTTGCGCCGGCCACCCCGCCGCCCCCGGCGACGGCGGCGCCGCTCAGCTCCCGACTCCCCGGCTCGCGCGTCGGTGGGTCCCGCCTGGACCGCTTCCCCACGGGCGGGAGCATCCTCCCGGATCGGGAGCGAACCTGAGGCAGCGTCGACGACCGGGAGAGACCGGGAAGGTGTCCCCCTGTCGGGGCGCGGAACCCATGCAGGAAGCTCGACCGTGTCCTGGAGCAGAATGACCTCGTCGGAAATCTCGTCCAGGGTCGCGGCCACCGTCTCATCGTCCGGCAACGGCAGCTCCATCGTCCGTTCCTGGCCCATCTCGGCGCGGAGCTCCACCAGAGACAGAACCCGGATTTCGCCGTCCTCAGCGCGCAGCGTCACCCGTTCCCGGAAAATGTCATTGGCTACGACCTTCTCCTGACCCTTCGATGTGGGAACCACCCGGCCTTCCCGCGGGAATCGCTTCCTCTGCTGCACATAGAAGTCGTGCTCATACCTCAGGCAGCACATCAGACGGCCGCAAGCTCCCGAGATCTGGCTGGGGTTGAGCGAGAGGTGCTGGTCCTTGGCCACTCCCAGGTTGACCGGACGCAGTTCCGGAAGCCAGGCCGCGGAGCAGTACTCCCGTCCACAGCGACCGATGCCCGACAGCCGGCGTGCTTCGTCCCGGACCCCGATCTGCTTCAGTTCGATTCGGGTGCGGAACATGGACGCCAGTTCCCGGACCAGGGTGCGGAAGTCCACCCGCCGCTCGGCGGTGAAGTAGAGCGTGAGCTTGCGCCGATCCCAGCGCCACTCGGCGTCCGTGATCTTCATGGCGAGTCCATTGGCCCTCACCCGTTCCATGGACTTGCGCCGGGCGGTCTCATCCTGCTCGCGGAGTTCGCGCAGTCGCTGGACTTCGTCATCGGTCGCCAGGCGCCGCGCCGTGACGGACACCGGCTCTTCGCCGGGTCCGTGAGAGCACTTCCGGGCCCGCTGGATTGCCAGTTCGCCGGTTGCGTGAACGTGGCCCAGGTCCTCGCCGCGATCCGAATCCACGATCACGCCCGCGCGTGCGGGAGGCGCCTCCTCACCCTCCCAGAGGAAGAACTCCTTGCGGTTTCCCTTGAACCAGACTTCGATGAGCTGAGACATCGGTGCGGGGGACTGCGTTTGCTGAAAGAACCGTCGGGTTGGCGCCCGGGACGGGTCGGGCTACGGCACGCTCCTTACGGTGTCGGGCGACCGTGCCGCTCCTGCAATGTACTCTGTCGGCCGGCGGCGTCCGGTCGGTGGGGGCTCGATTGCTGGAGCGGACGACTCTACTCCAGCCACTGCCCCATTCGGAGGAACTTCTCCCGTCTGCGCCGGACGAGCTTGTCCGGCTTGAACTTCCGGAGTTCCTCGAGGTTGCGGATGAAGCTCTCCTGCAGCGCCGCGGCGGCGGCTTCGTGATTGGTATGAGCGCCACCGACAGGTTCGGGTATGATCTCATCGATGACCTTGAGGTCCAGCAGCTCGGGAGCGGTGATCCGGAGGGCGGTGGCTGCCCGCTCGCGCATTTCGATGCTCTTGGCGTCCTTCCAGAGGATGGCCGCGCACCCTTCCGCGGTGATCACCGAGTACACCGAGTTCTCCAGCATCAGCAGCCGGTCGGCCACGCCTAACGCCAGTGCGCCGCCCGACCCGCCTTCGCCGATTACCGTGGCAATTACCGGTACCTGGAGACGGCTCATCTCGAAGAGGTTCCGGGCGATGGCCTCGGATTGCCCTCGCTCCTCCGCTCCCAGCCCTGCCCACGCACCCGGAGTGTCGATCATCGTAAGAACCGGAACCTGGAACTTCTCCGCCAGCTTCATCAGCCGCAGCGCCTTGCGATATCCCTCGGGGTGAGGCATCCCGAAGTTCCGCCGCAGGTTCTCCTTGGTGTCCCGGCCCCGCTGATGCCCGATCACCATCACAGTCTCTCCCTCCAGCCGGGCCCATCCACCGACGATGGCGGCATCCTCGCGGAACAGCCGGTCGCCGTGCAGTTCCAGAAAGTCGGTGAAGCAGAGACGGATGTAGTCCAGCGTGAAGGGACGCTTGGCGCTGCGCGCCACCTGCAAGCGCTGGAACGGCGACAGGTTCCGGTACACCTCCTGACGCAGCGCGGAAAGGCGCTTCTCCAGCGGAGCTATCTCATCGTCGACCTTGAGTTGCTGGTCGCCGGCCAGCTTCTTCAGCTCATCGATCTGTCGCTCGAGTTCGAAGATGGGCCTTTCGAACTCGAGGGTCGGTGTGGAGGCCATCGTCAGGCGACCCGCACCAGGCGTACCCGGGCTGGGCCGAGCAGCATCCGCAGCTCGCCCAGCGCGGCGCCGTTGGCCGCCATGCGCAACGTCCGCGAGCGGAAGCGTGCCGCGGCACCGGACCCGTCTGCCCACTGCAGCTCCACGGGAGCCCCCCCGGGGTGCGCGTCTACCACTGACCGCACGTCCCGGAAGACGTCCGGCGTCAGATCCCTCCTGTCGCCGGATGCATCGTTCGGGTCCCCGTCCATGGAAAGGTCTATGGAAACGGCTACCTGTCCCGAGATACGCAGCTCCTCGAATCGCGTCACGGACTCCACGATGAAAGTCGGGTTGTCGGCATCCTGGTCCCGGCGGGAATATCCCCCCTTGATCAGGACCGGAATGTCCGGACGAACCCGGTCGGACAGCGCCGCCCAGGCCTCCGGAAAGACCAGCACCTCCGAAGATCCCGAGAAATCCTCCACTGTCAACCGGGCAAACTCGGCGCCGGAGCGTCGCGATACCTGCCGCTTGATGGCGGTAACCACGCCGCCGATGGAAACCGGACTCCCGGTCCACTTTCCCAGCGCCGAAACCGTGTGGGTTGCAAAAAGCTCACACTCCGCCCGGAACGGTTCCAGCGGATGGCCCGAAATGTAGAACCCCAGTATCTCCTTCTCCCGGGTCAGCCTCTCCGATTCCGGGAGCGGCGCAACGTTGGGCAGTGCCCGGGCCCCCCCGCCGCCTTCCGCCGCGGTTCCCGGATCCCCACCGGAACCCGCCGTATCGGCCCCTCCAAAAAGGCTCCCCTGACCCGCCTCACGCTCCTCGGCCTTGAGAGACGCCTCGTGGATAGCCGTGTCCAGGATTGCCAGGTACTGCGCCCGGTTGCCGCCCAGACCGTCCAGGGCGCCGGAGTGCACCAGGGACTCGAACACCCGCTTGTTGCAGAGCCGGAGATCTACCCTGTCCACCAGATCGAAGATGCTGGCGAACGGCCGGCCGGCCCGGCCGGCCAGGATCGATTCTATGGCACCGCGTCCCACGTTGCGGATGGCGCCCAGTCCGAAGCGAATACGCTTCTCGCCCACGACCGTGAACTTGTAGCCCGACTCGTTGACGTCGGGTGGCAGCACTTCGATCCCCAGCTCCCGCGACTCCGAAATGAACTTCACCACGGCGTCCGTGTCGCCGATGGACGACGACAGGATCGCGGCCATGAAGTCCGCCGGGTAATGGCACTTGAGCCACGCGGTGTGGAACGAAATCACCGAGTAGGCAACCGAGTGCGACTTGTTGAACCCGTAGCGGCCAAAGGTCTCGATCTGTGCCGCCAGTTCGTCGATGATCCGCTGGTCGTAGCCACGGGCCACCGCCTTCTCCACGAACTTCCCCAGCTCCTTCTGGATCAGCTCCTTGTCCTTCTTGCCCACCGCCTTCCGCAGGACGTCTGCTTCAGCCAGCGAGATGCCCGCCAGAACCTGCGCAATCCGCATCACCTGTTCCTGATAGGTGATGACTCCGTACGTGGGTTCGAGGATCGGACGAAGTTCGGGGAGCGCATAGACCACCGGCTCCTCGCCCCGCTTGCGTCGCTGGTAGACCTTGTGCATCCCGGCGTCCAGCGGCCCGGGACGCATCAGGGCATTCGACGCGACCAGGTCGTCGAAACGATCGCAGCGAATGGCCCGCAGCATGTCCGTTGCCAGCGGTGATTCGAACTGGAACACCCCGACCGTACGCCCCAGACGGAGCATGCGGTAGGTATCCGGATCGGCCATGTCCACCTGCGAGAGATCGGGTGCCTTTCCCGTGCGCTGCTCGATGGACGCCAGCGCATCATGGATCACGGTGAGCGTGGTCAGTCCCAGGAAGTCCATCTTGAGCATCCCGGACTTCTCCAGGGCGGTCATGTCGAATTGCGTGACGATCACGCGCCCGTCGGCCCCGTTGCCATCACCTCCCGTGCCCGATGCGTCCTTCCGGGCACCCTTCATCTCCTGGGTGAACACCGGCACGTAGTCATCCAGGGGGCCCGGCGCGATCACCACACCAGCGGCATGCACACCCGTGTGCCGCGAGAGTCCTTCCAGCGAAACCGCGTAGTCCAGCAGCCGACGGTAGCGCTCGTCCTCCCGGTACAGCTTCTCCACGTCCGGGATCTTCTCGATGGCCTCCTTCACCGTCAGCGAGAAGTTGGGCTGGTTCGGGATCAGCTTGGCGAGCGCGTCGGTCTCGGCAGGCGTGAATCCCAGCACCCTCCCCACATCCTTCACCGCGGCGCGGGACTTCAGCGTCCCGAAGGTCACGATCTGCCCTACGGCATCCTTCCCATACTTCTCACGGACATATTCGATCACCTCGCCACGCCGCTCGAAGCAGAAGTCCACGTCGATGTCTGGCATCGACACCCGTTCGGGATTCAGGAAGCGCTCGAAGAGCAGGTCGTACTGCAACGGATCGACGTCGGTGATCCCCAGCGCGTAGGCCACCAGCGAACCGGCTGCGGAGCCGCGGCCCGGTCCCACTGGAATACCCCGTTCCCGGGCTGCCCTTATGAAGTCCGCCACGATCAGGAAGTAGCCCGAATATCCCGTGTCGGTGATGACCTCGAGCTCGTAGTCCAGTCGCTCCTGTACCGCCTCTGGAAACGGCTTGCCGTACCGTAGCGCGGCCCCCTCGCGGGTGAGCCTCACCAGCAGATCGTTCTCGCTCGTCAGGCCTTCCGGGAGCGGGAACGACGGAACCGAGATCTTCCGCTCCAGGGAGAGATGGCACTGCTCGGCGATCCGGAGCGTGTTCTCCAGGACGTCCGGGCGTTCCGGAAACATCGCCGCGATCTCGAGGTGGTTCTTGAAGTACAGGCCACCGTCATAGCGCATCCGGTTCCGTTCCTCGCGGTCCTTGCCCAGTCCAATGCAGAGGAGAACGTCATGAGCGTCGTGGTCCTCGGCACGGAGGAAGTGCGAGTCGTTGGTGGCGATGACCGGCAGTCCCATCTCATCGGCCAGAGTCAGCACCCTCTCGTTGAGGCGGGACTGTCCTTCGGTCTCGTGCGCCTGGACTTCGAGGAAGTAACGATCCGGGAATCGTTCGGCGTACCAGGACGCGCTGGCCCGCGCCTCGTCGAAGCGATCCGCCATGAGGTGCGTGGCGATCTCCCCGGCCATGCAGGCGGAGGAGACGATCAGCCCATCGCGGAAGCGTTCCAGCAGTTCCCGGTCCACGCGGGGGCGGCCGTAAAAGCCTTCGGTATAGGCCAGCGAGGAGAGTTTGACGAGGTTCCGGTATCCCACCTCGTCCATCGCCAGGAGAACGAGGTGATAGTACGGCTTGGCACCCGTCGCGGTCCGGCCCCTGGTGCGCCGATCACCCAGGGCGACGTAGGCTTCCATCCCCACGATGGGTTTCACGCCCGCCTTGCGGGCCTTCTCCTGGAACTCCCAGGCCGCGTGCAGGTTGCCGTGATCCGTGATGGCCAGGCCCGGCTGCTCGAACTCCAGCGCCCGGGCGATGAGATCATCGACCCGGTTGGCTCCGTCCAGGAGGGAATACTCGGTGTGGCAGTGGAGGTGGACGAAGGACATCGTATTCGAAGTTAGCTTTCCCGGGATACCGCGGCAAACCCTTGCATTCCTTAAATCCTTGCCATTCGGCCATTTGTGATTCGTCGAACAGTACGCGTCCTTCTCGCTGGCATCTTCCTGGTGCCGCTTCTCGTGGTCCTCACACCCCTGGGACGCTATCTCCTGCGGGCGGGATATGAGGAGGCGCGGATCCTGCTTCGCCGCCGGCCCATCGCGGCTCTGTTGGCCGATACCACCGTCCCCGCCACACTGCGCCAGCGACTGGCCCTGGTGACCGCCGCCCGGAGCTTCGCCGTCGACAGCCTGGGCCTCGAAGCCGGAGAGAGTTTCACCACCTTCAGCGAACTCGACCGCGATACCCTGGTCCTGGTTCTCTCGGCGGCGTGGCGGGACCGGTTGGAGCCCTACCGGTGGTGGTATCCGATCGTGGGACGGCTCCCCTACAAGGGTTTCTTTTCTCTGCAGAGCGCCATCCGGGAACGCGACCGGATGGAGGAGCGCGGGTTCGACACCTCGCTGCGGCCGTCGGCCGCATTCTCCACGTTAGGCTGGTTCAACGATCCCCTCCTCTCGACGACGGTGCGCTCGGACACCACCTGGCTGGTGAATACGGTCATACATGAACTCTCCCACAACACGCTGTTCGTGGCGGGCGACGCCGACTTCAGCGAATCCTTTGCCAGTTTCGTGGGAGCCCGCGGCGCCGAGGAGTTCTTTCGCGACCGGGGGAGCGAGGCCGCGGCCAGGGAGGTCGTGGCCGACTGGCACGACGACCAGTTGCTGGGAGCGTTCTGGGCCCGGACGGCAACCGCGCTGGATTCCGCTTATGCCCAGTGGCCCGGAGACAGCGCTGCGCGGGTTGTGGCGCGGGACAGCGTGTATGCCCGCACCAGGCGGCTGCTGGTGGACAGTCTGGGGCCCCGGCTGGAGCGCGTACCGGCGGCCTGGCTGGAGCAGGTGCCTCTGAACAACGCCGCACTGCTGGCGCGGCAGACCTATGCCCGCCAGCTCGACGCTTTCGACTCCGTTTTCGTGCGGCAGGGGAACGATCTCCGACGCTCGATCGTGGTGATCCGCGAAGCAGTGCAGGGCAGCAGCGATCCCTTTGGGGCCCTGAGGGAACTGCTGGCCAGGAACTGAGCCATCGGCGAGGTTGGCCGTCGTGCCCTTACCGGGGCGACCACGAGACAACCGCCATTTTCCGCGGAACAGCGCTCAGCCGTGCTCGGTGCGCGGCGCACCGAAACGCTGCCGCATCATTTCCCGGAGGTCCACGGGTGCTGCCGCTTCCGCGGGGGCGGCTGGCGCGACATCGGCAAAACGCGGCACGACACGTTCCATGGTTTCCCGCACCCCCGGGTCGATGAACCGGGAGAGCTGGTCTATGGTGTAGTCGGCACCGCGGCGGGTGCTGTAGGCGTTGAGCGGGCAGGTCACGGCCAGGTGGTTACGGGCGCGTGTCATGGCCACGTACATGAGTCGCCGCTCCTCCTCCAGGTCGTCCTCGTCGTTGATGGCCCTCGCCATGGGGAACCAGCCATCCACCGCCCAGATGAGGAAGACGGCGTCCCACTCCTTCCCTTTGGCGCTGTGCGCGGTGCTCAGTACCAGGGTGTCGTCCTCCTGATCCGGCGTCCCGGCGGCCAGATCCTGCGTGCCCTGTGGCGGTTCCAGTGCCAGAGCCGCCAGGAAGGTGGCCCGGTCCGGATAGCCACCGGCGATCACCTGCAACTGATCCAGGTCAGACAGGCGGGGTTCGACCCGGTCGTAGCGCTCCCGCAGGATGTCGTCGTAGAGGAGCCGAACCCGGGCGATATCCGTCCCCACCTGTCCTTCCTCCGAGGGGCGGTGATGCAGTTGCGCCAGCAGTTCCGCCAGCCGCGCGTGCGCCTGACGGGCGCGCGGTGGAGCCACGAAGGAGTTGAACGATTCCCGGGCCCAGGCACGGGCGGCCATGGCCTCGATGGCGGAGCGGGCAGTGGCTTCGCCGATGCCCGGCAGCAGTTGCAGGAGCCGGAACCAGCTTACTTCATCACGCGGATTCTCCAGGACCCGGAGAAAGGCGAGGACATCCTTCACGTGGGCGGCCTCGAGGAACTTGAGGCCACCCCACTTCTCGAAGGGAATCTTCCGGCTGACCAGTTCGATCTCGAGGTCCGCGGACATGTAGGCCGCCCGGAAGAGGACGGCCATCTGCCGCAGCGGAATCCCTTCCTCGTGCAGCTCCAGTATCCGCTCCACCACGAAGCGCGTCTGCTCCTGCTCGTCACGGACGGTTACCAGCCAGGGGCGTTCCCCACCCTCGCGGTGCGTCCAGAGCGCCTTGGTGAAGCGCTCCGACGCACGCGACATCAGCGTGTTGGTGGTATCGAGAATCGGCTGGGTGGAGCGGTAATTCTGCTCCAGCGTGACCATGGTGGTGCCGGGGAACTCCCGGGGGAAGTCGATGATGTTGCGGAAGCTGGCGCCGCGGAAAGAGTAGATGCTCTGGGCGTCGTCACCGACCACGGTGAGGTTCCGATGGGCACCGCACATCCCGCGCAGGATGCGCGCCTGGAGGATGTTGGTGTCCTGATACTCGTCCACGAGAACGTGGTCATAGAGCCCGCTGATGCGCTGGGCGAGTCGGGGATCGTTCTCCAGGAGCAGCGTCCAGAAGAGGAGCAGGTCGTCGTAATCGACCAGGTTCCGTTCCGCCTTCCTGCTGGTGAAGTCCGCGTAGATCCGGGTGAAGTCGGCTTCGTAGTCCACGAACCGGGGGAACTCTTCGGCCAGGATGTCAGCCACGGGCATCCCCGTGTTGAGGTGCCGGGAGTAGACGTAGTGGAGTGTTTCCTTGCGGGGGAATCGCCGTTTGGTGTCGCCGTAGCCCAACTGGGCGCGGGAGAGCTGGATGAGATCGGCGGCGTCACCCTGGTCCATGATCGTGAAGTCGCCCGGGAGCCCGGCAGCGGGACCGAACCGGCGCAGGAGCCGGTGCGCGGTGCCATGAAAGGTGCCCCCGTGGACCCGGCGGCTGACCCCGCCGACCAGATCGCTGGCGCGCGACAGCATCTCCTGAGCGGCCCGTCGGGTGAAGGTCAGGAGGAGGACGCGTTCGGGCGTGGCTCCGGATTGGAGCAGATGGGCCAGGCGGTAGACCAGGGTGCGGGTCTTTCCCGTGCCGGCCCCGGCGATGATGAGCAGGGGGCCGGGGCCGAATGTGGCCGCGGCATGCTGTTCGGCGTTCAGCTCGGCGGTGAAGTCGCGTGGAGTCCCGGTCGGGGCTTCGCTGGCTCGGGAGAACACGCGGGGCTGGTCCATGGGAGAGAGGAAGATAGGTGGCGGTGGCGCTCAGGGGTTGGTGCGGTTGGGATGGTCTGGTTTTCGGGTGGGTGGGGCAGGTGGGAGGGAATGGAGAGAAGCAGGATGACCCTTGGCGTCACGGCCGCGTCCCCGGTGGTGACGTGGATACCAGTGTGTTCGTCGGATGGGTCGGGAAAAGAGGTTCGGCGGGCCGGAGGCGGATGTGGTGAACGTGACGTATCTCACGGTGGTGGAAGGGCCTGAGTAACCGTCTTGTTCTTGACCCTCTGTCTGGCGGGGCCTATTTTCCGGCGCTGAATTGGACGAAGGGGAATCATCCGTCCGGCGTGCTGGGCGGGAAAGTGACGGCAAACGGCGTGGTGGGGTCTGTTGTCATTGGGACAAAGACCGCACGACGGCCTTTGTCAGCATGTGTGTCGGCGCGTAAGGCAGTTTTTGGGCGCGGACGGAGTGCACGCAGAGTTTTGAAGTCCAGGCAGGAACACAAACCTCAGAAGGGGGAAAGGATGCGGAAACTGGTTCGGTCGTTGCTGGCGACCGGTGTAGTCTTCGGACTCGCCGCGTGCGGTGACGACGTCACTGTCTCCGGGCCGCCGGAGATCGCGATCACCGGTATTACCGTGAATCCGCCGAGCGCGACGATTGCGGTTGGTCAGAAGACCAACTTCGCCGCGAACGTGCAGACGAACGGTGGCTCCGGGACGATCGACTTGTCGGTCACCTGGGAGTCGTCGAACTCGACGGTCGCGTCAGTGAGCGCGAGCGGCGAAGTCACGGGTAACGCTGCAGGATCGGCCCTGATCGTTGCGCGTTCGGTTGCGAACAACAGCATCACGGGCGGCGCCAACGTAACGGTGAGCGCCACGGATGCACTGCTGGACTTCAATGTCACACCGACGTCGGTTTCGATCGTCGCGGGCGGTACCGCTCCGACGAGCACGATCGTTTCGACGTCGCCGGGCGCCACGGTGAGCTATGCCACCAGCACCGCTCCGGCCAGCGTCTGTACGGCCACCTCGACGGGTGCGAACCCGACGATCACGGCCGTGGCTCCGGGCACCTGCGTGGTGACGATCACCGCCACCGGCAGCGGTTCCGGCCTGGTTCAGAACTCGATCGCCCGTTCGGTGGCGGTCACGGTCACGGCTCAGCCGGTGGCCCTGAACAGCCTCTCGCTGACTCCCACGACCATCACGATGGGTCCTGGCGGTCAGTCTTCGGTTTCGGCCATCGTCAGCGCCGCTACCGGTGCGACCGTGACGTATGCCAACAACGTGACGGATGCCGCGTCGGGATGCCCCGGCAAGGTGACCGCCACGACCGATCCCAACACCGGTGCCACCACCGTTACGGGTGTTGCGGCTGGTAGCTGCGTCCTTACGATCACCGCTTCCGGCAGTGGCTCCGGTCTGCAGTCGAACTCGCTGCAGGCGACGGTTGCCATCGACATCATCGCGGCCCAGATCTCCATCAACAGCATCACGTCGAACATGACCGGCCTCCCGGTCGTAATCACGAACGTTGCCGGCCAGATCGAGATCAACCTGAACTTCCAGCCGAACGGTCTCCCGATCGACTCGGTTGTCGTCCGCATCAACCAGCCCGATGGCATGAAGCGCGCTGCGCTCCAGTCCTTCGGCGGTACGGTTCCGGCCGCGGGTCTCCTGACCCTCTCCGTGAACACCGCGAACTTCATCAAGAACGCCGCGGCTCCCGATGTCACGATCGACTATCTGAACGGCCCGACCACGGTCGCCGCCCAGGTTTATCCGGTTGGTTCCACGGGCAGCACCGCCGTGAACTGCCAGAACAACCCGACGGATCCGAACTGCGCCGCTCCGGTTGCCATCGTCCTGAACAACGTCGATGGCTGGACCGCTGACATCACCAAGCCCAGCGTGTCAGCCACCAGCGCCGCTGGTGTGACTTACTGGGGTGGCCCGACGGCCAACGCCACCGCCATCCTGTACCCGGTCGTCTACACCCCGGGTCGGTCGGTTTCGACCGCCACGTGGTCGATCGGTGCGCCGGGCGGCGGTTCCTGCGCCTTCGACGTCGCGCCGGCGTTTGCTACGTCCAACAACGGTCGCACGCATGCCGGACGGTCCCGCACCTTCGGTTACGCCTCCAATGGGGCCCAGGTGGCATGCACGGGCTACGAGAACGTCGGTGGTGGCGGTGCCATCCGCGACAACATCCTGGTTCCGGCATCGCTCGACAACCAGTCGAATCCGTACGCCACCGTTGGTACGCCGATTCCTGGTCCTGCATTCACCACGCTGATCCCCAACGTGGTGGTCACCAACTCCACGCCGGACTCGCTCCGTCTGGACTATGCCGCCCCGTCGGTCTCCGCTCCCAGCCTCGTACGTACGGCTCCGGCGGTTACCGGTTGGGTGAATGCCAGCTTCAACTTCGTCAACTTCGCCTCGACCGACCTGGGTGTCGGCCTCCGTTCCGCCCGTGACCGCATGGTGTACTACAATGCGCCGGGTTGCGGCGGTGCCGTCGATCAGCCTGTTCCCAGCGGAACCGGTGCGGACATCCCGGAGTGCGCCACGAACTTCATCGGCGCCACCCTGACCTCCGTCCCGGCTGCCGGCGTGACCCCGACCTACGCGTTCAACGTCAATGCGCCGTATGACGCGTATGGCACGGAGTCCGACCGCCTGAACAACCTGGGTCAGTCCGTCAATACCCCGCGGTTTGGTGTCGACAAGACCAACCCGAGCATGCGTCGCGGCCCGCTGCAGGCAGCACCCGCGCTGGTGGCCTCTGTTTCGCTCGCCACGGGAGCAGACACCACCTTTGCCGCGACAAAGCCCGTAGCCGGCACCAACGTGCTGCGCTATGAGTACCTGGACGACCGCGCCGGCTTCTACAACGCAGCACTGTACGATGCCGCCGGTGTGTCCGCCCAGACGCACATGCTCTCCACCGCGGGTCACATGAACCCGACGGGTCTCTGCCTTACCGCTGGCGCCAACGCCATCGGTGCCACCTTCGTCACGGCCCCGGGCTGCTCGCTCCGTACCCTCGGAGTCGGTATCCCCGGACTCGTGCCGGTGGTCCCAGCCTTCGCGGTCACCGCGGTCCGGATGGACGGCTGGCAGCCGGGTGCACAGGTCGATATCCCGGCTGCTGAGAGCTACTACGGTTACTCCACCGACGTGACCGACGCCGCTGGTAACACCGCTCCGGCGATGTTCCAGAAGCTGCTGGTCAACCAGGTCTCGCCGTTTGCCACCGGTCTCGGCATCCCGGCGAACCTGACCGCGGCCAACCTGGCGGTCCAGTCAACGTTTGCTGACTCGGCCGAAGTGGTTGCCCAGTCGGTCCAGTTCGTTTATCCGAACACTTCCAACGGCGCGACCACGACGGACTCGCTCCGTTACAGCCGCACGGCCATCGGCACGGCATTCGACGATGTCATCACCTCGCCGTTTGCCGGTCCGAACGCTCCGACCACGGGTGCTCCTTATGCCCGCCGGATCGAGATCGAGACGGGAGCGCCATTCCCGGCTAGCAACATCGCCGCGCTCGGTACGCCGACCAACGTGAAGCCAACCAAGGTTACGGCGTGGTCCTGGAACCATGGTTCCACCCTTACCGGTGGGCCGCTCCCGGGCGTCTCCGTCGAGATTCCCATCCCGGGTCTGAACGTGGAGAACGGCTCGGATATCGCCGCCTTCAACGCCGCCAACCCGACGATTGCCGTCAATCACTTCCGTGTGATCACGACGGTGGCGCCGACCAACCAGTTCTTCTCGACGGTACCGTTGCGGGCGCAGGCCGCGTCCCCGACTGGTGCCCCGAACCCGCCGTTCGCCCGGGTGGACTTCTATCGCCTGAGTGACGCCACGGGTGCCGCAACGGTCGCACCGGGTGTCTTCTGGAGCTACCTCGGTAGCGCCTCCGGTTCGGTCCTGACCTGCTCCAGCACGGTTGCTGGTGTCTGCGGCAGCGACCAGGGTACCTACCGCTCCTGGGTGTACCAGTTGCCGAGCGCTTCGTACGTGAATGCGTTCAACGGCAGCACGGCGCAGACCGGAGTGGTCGCTGGCGACGTCATCATGGCGGTTGGTGTCATCGCTGCTGGCGACGCGGTTGCGACGCTGGCGACGACGATGGTTCCGTAACACCAGTTGTTCTGAACGGCAAACGGCCCCGCTCCGCGGGGCCGTTTGTCGTTTGGGCGCCTCCTTTTCGATTGCTTGCCGCGGGAGAGTCCTTCATCCCGCTGCCCGCTGCTCAGTGGTGGCCGGTAGCAGCCGTAAGGATGAGTGGTCGCGCGTACCGTGTGCCGCTAGATTCCAGTGCTTCATTGCTGGGCATGCGGAACGAAAGTTCCTGAAGCCAGGCACCTGATGGCGAACATCTGGTCACGACGTGCCGGCGCCGTCTCCCCGCGACAGGTGGTGCAGTCGCACCGATGATGGTGACTGCCCCGAAACTCTTCAATTCTGATTGCTGTGTTGATGAATCCCCGATCCGTCCGGTTCCTTGGCGCAGCGCTCTGGGTATGGGCAGCCGTGTCCGGCTGCCGGGAGCCGCGTCAGGCAGTGACAAGGGTGTTCGCTGCTTCGCAGTTGGACTCGCTGCCGATATTGCCGGCGAGTGACTCCCGTGTGCTCTGTGTCGCTGATGGGCGGACGGCCTGTCCGGTGAAGACTCCGCTGGCGAACTGGTTGCAGCCCGGTGAGTTCGCGCTGTGGGAACCGGGGAATCTGGTCCAGGTCTTCCGCGCGGATGATCCCTCCGGGGTGGTCCTTGGAGAGTTCGGGCAGGGCCAGGGACAGTATCGTTATGCAACCGCGGTGGGTACGGCGGGTGGGGCATTCGTCGTCCTCGACGGGGATCGGATCAGCCGGCTGGTCCGCTTCGACGCCGGCGGGCGTGGCCTGCAGGATGTTGCGTTGACCCCGGTTGATGGTGGCGCCCGCGGTTTTTCCTGGTCTGTTCCACTTCTGCAGGAGATGCGTATCCTGCCGCCCGGGTCGGAGCCATCGCGGTTCCTGCTGAAGCTGCTCCTGTCGATCACGGATACCACCGGTCAGGTCGTGGTGGACGTTCCACTGCCATGGTTGTTCCTGCAGTCCGATGGGTCTCCGGGGCCGGCACCTCTCTTTGCTGCGCTCCCCGTGTACGCCGTGGGACAGGACAGGAGCGTGGTGTGGAGTCCCGGTGACCGGTACCTGGTCAAGCGCATTGGTGCCCGCGGTGACGAGCTCTGGTCACTGACCATCGAGCTGACCCCACCGGCGGTTACGGCCGCGGAAGTCGATTCCGAGAAGATGCGCATCTCCTCTCTGGCTGGCGGTGCGCTAGGCGATTCAGTACTCGACGAGATGGCCCGCATGGCTCCCGGCGCCCATGCCGCGATCGTGGGGCTCCTGCTGGACCCCGACGGGAGCACGATGGTGGCGTTGGGTCGGAGCCCGGCCAGCGATTCCGCGGAATATCTGATGATCGATGCAGGTGGCAATCCAACGGCCCGTACCTCCATGCCGGCAGCCTGGCGACCAGTGCTTTTCGCCGGAGACTCCGTGCTGGTCCACAGAAAGCAGGAGGGTGAACTACATGAGGCTGTCTGGGTATACCTGCGTTTCCCCAAGTCAGTCCAGCCTACACCCTCCTGAGGAGGTTCTTACTGTGTCGCGTGTTTGGAGCAGCGTCTCGGCAGTTCTCGCGGTAGTCATCCTGGTGTCCGCATGCGGCGGGGACAGTCGCGTGCGCGAGGTCCAGACAGGGATGAGTCGTGACTCCGCCCTGGCAACCCTGACCGGAACCCCGCTTGCCGAAGCGGACCCGCTCAACGCCGACAGCCTGGCGAATGTCTGGCGCAGCACCCCGTACTTCGTGAACGGTCAGCGGGTCGAGATCGTCTACTATTCGCCATCGGGCGAGAAGCGGACGGCGACGGATACGGTTCCGGACGAGCGCATCATTCCCGTCGTCCTGGTGGATGGGAAGGTCGTGGGGTATGGACAATCCGCTCTCGATCAGATCTATGAGCGCTTCCCGCTCCCCAGGAACAAGTACTGAGTGCTGAGGCAGGGTTCCCCGGGTGGGGGGAAGGCGCGCCCTATCGCGTCTTTCCTCCGCGACCTCCCCAGGGGTTCCCCGGGTGGGGGGAAGGCGCACCCGGGTTGAATGACCGGAATGAGCCGCCCGAGCCTCCCTTCCGGAAGGCCTGGGCGGGGCAGCGGTACCGGTTCGGCGCCCGACGTTTCCGTCCGTCGCGTTGCGTCCGGGCTACGAAAACCTGCCGACCTGTGCATCGGCACTGCATTTGTGGCTTTGAGACAACAGGCGAGTCGGTGGCGACCAGGTCGCAAGGTCCAGTCGTGCCGTGCGTTCCTGTCGTAAGTCGTGTAGTTGCAGTTGGTTACGTAGAAATTTGCGCGAGTGGCGTCCGCCCGACGTTCGTGGCCTGAGCCCTGCATTGTGGGTCTGCGGAGTGACGAAATCCGTCGTCCCCTTCACGCAGGAACCTGATAATGAAGACACGAACCATAGCCGCGGTGCTCAGCCTGGCAGTCACGAGCTCGATTGCGTCGGCTCAGGATGTGACTCTGAACTTTGACGACCTCGGGACGTGTGGACCGGGCCAGTTGAGCTCCTATGGTGGGTGGCTCACCCTGGCATCTGGCGTCACCTGCCGCACCGGCAACTTCTACAACATCCTGGCTCCGTCCTCAGGGGCCAACCTGCTGATGTCGAACGGGAACATGAGCTGGTCGTTCGCCGGCGGTCCGGTCAACTTCAACGGCCTCTATGCGTCCGGCTACGGCAGCTTCTTCATGGAACTGCTCAACGGTGGCAGCACCGTTTCCAGCCAGACCTTCAGTGCCTACGGCGGCGCCAGCGTTCCGATCCTGATCAATGGTGGGTATGCCGGACCAGTCGACGGCGTACGCATCTCCCTCCTGGGTGGCTACTCGTACCTGGGCGTTGACGATGTTTCGTTCTCCGCGTACAGCGCTGGCGGCTCCGGCGGTCCGGAAGTAAGCCCCGTCGATAACCTGGTGAATCAACCCAACGCCACGCCCGAACCGGGTTCCATGATTCTCCTCGCCACGGGCCTGGCCGGGGTCGGTTCGATGATCCGACGCCGCCGCAACAAGGGAGAGAACGCCCAGGCAGGCTGTTGATCGGCTGGAGACTCGGGAGCAGTGCTGGATTGCCTGCGTTTCCTGCGTGACAGGTGATCCACCGAGAACGCCCACCCGACCGGGTGGGCGTCTTGCTTTCCGGACCTGACTGGCAGGACCGAGTGATATCCGGTCCTGATCCTCTGGGCCGATGGAAGGAGCTGTACCGTTATCAGTGGTTGCGGCAACGAAGCGGCGATTCCCGCTCCCTGACCGTTACCGGGACGGCGCCTCGACGGAGCACTTTGTGAAGAGCGCCGCCCGACGTTGGAAGCAGCGCCGGCACCTGGCGGGGCCTCAAGTCTCATCATATCCAAAGGTACGCCGGAAGCTGGCGGCCACGACGTGCTCCATCGCTGGCATGTCCACCGGGTGGCCCAGTTCCCGCGCCATCGACGTCATCCGGACATCCGGAATCCCGCACGGTACCATCGGGTCGAAGTAACGCAGGTCGGTGTTGACGTTGAGGGCGAAGCCGTGCCAGGTCAAACAGTCCCGGGCGTGGACTCCAATGGAGGCGTCGTGGTCCGGATCGGAACCCGAGGCGCCAGCTTCAGGAACTCCTCCGCGTCATGGCGGGTGAGATTGGCGCCGCATCGCAGGCTCCGTTTTCCCCACAGCATCTCGTAGGGCAAGGTGGGGATGTCGGACATGTGGACCCCGGCGCAGATCATGCTACCACCCCGGGCCATCGCACCTAACGATACGGGGGCGAGAGCGCGCCCACGGGCGCGAAAATGATGGCGGCGTCGAGCGGCTCGGGGGCCGCTGTGTCGGATCCGCCGGCCCAGGTGGCGCCGAGCCTACGGGCGAACATGACCAGGAGACTGCTGGCCGGAGGCGGCCAACAGGTTGCCACCGGATGGCGCGGAGCGTTTGCCTCGAACCGAGCGAGAGAGTTGGTGCCGCCCGTCAGGGGACCACTCGGGTCGTTCGTTGACCGAGCCGCCAGAGGTGATGCGGGTGAGGGCGCTGGTCGCCACATCCACGGTCCAGATGTCGGAGC
>CAYPLP010000007.1:0-40396 GCA_964411635.1 uncultured Gemmatimonadaceae bacterium | reverse complement strand
GTAGCGGTAACGGGATTCGAACCCGTGTTCCAGCCTTGAGAGGGCTGTGTCCTGGGCCTCTAGACGATACCGCCTCACACGAGAGGCCTCGGCAACGACCTCTCGACTGCTGACCTACAGGCCGGGAGGGACTCGAACCCCCAACCGCTGGTTTTGGAGACCAGTGCTCTACCAATTGAGCTACCGACCTAGACCGAACCGGAGGCGGGCTGGCTGACTGCCACACCCGGTTCCTGTTCAGGGGTGACTGACGGGAATCGAACCCGCAACCCCCGGAGCCACAGTCCGGTGCTCTGACCGATTGAGCTACAGTCACCACGTTCTTCCGCGGACAGCGCACTGCCGCAGAGCCATGGATTGTAAGCATCCCCCCGGAGCGAAGCAACCAGCCGCAGCGGCCTCAGTCCTTGGCCCGATCCAGATACTCTCCGGTGTTCGGGTTCACCCTGATCCGCACACCCGGGGGAATGAACTCCGGGATCTGGACCGTCACCCCGTTCTCCAGCTTCGCGGGCTTGAACGAGGATGTCTTGGTCGCGGTCTTCATCACCGGCTGCGTGTCCACGATCTCGAAGGTGAGCGCCTGCGGGAGGGTGATGCCAATGGGACGCCCGTCATAGAACTCCGCCTGGATCCGCATGTTGGGCACCATCCACTGCGCGTTGTCACCCAGCGTCTCGGAATCCATTTCGAGCTGGTCGTAGTTCTCCACGTTCATGAAGTGGTACGTATCGCCACCCTGATACAGGAACTCGAGCTCGTGCGTTTCCATCGATGCCTTCTCGACCGCATCGTCGGCGCGGAACCGATGCTCGAAACCGGAACCCGTGCGCAGATTGCGGAGCTTGGCCTGCACCATCGCGCGCAGGTTGCCGGGGGTGTGGTGCCTGAACTCGACGATGCGGCACGGATCACCGTCGAACACAATTACCATTCCCCGCCTGATCTGAGTTGCTGGAATTGCCATGACTGCGGGTTTTCGCGGGTGGAGAAAGAACGTGCTAACAGTAGACAGCCTTTAAAGTTAGCATGCCTGTCCACATGCTTCAAGTAAGGCACATCCCGCAGTGTGGTGTTCCCTCCGTGAACCAGTCGGGGAGCCGATGCCAGGTCCGGCTCCAGGACTCAGCGACCCACGGCCTCCAGCGCGGGCAGCAACGCCCGCCAGACGTTCGCGGCCACGATCCGGGAACCCTCCACGTTCGGGTGGATCCCATCGGGCTGATTCAGTTCCGGTACTCCCGCCACACCTTCCAGCAGGAACGGCATCAGCCGCACTCCTTCCTCGCTGGCGACTTCCGGGAACATAGCCCGGAAGCGGCTCGTGTACCGCTGGCCCATGTTGGGCGGAGCCTCCATCTGCGCAAGGTAGATGATTGCTGACGGCGCCCTGGAGCGGAGACGCTCGATGATGGCGCGCAAGGTCGCTCTCGTGGAGTCCACATCCAGGCCCCGCAGGCCGTCATTGGCGCCTGTCTCGATGACGGCAACCGCCGGCGCCGTCGTCAGAAGCCAGTCCAGCCGTCGCAGCGCCCCCGCGGACGTTTCACCACTCAGCCCCGCCCCCACGATGTGAACCCGCAGGCCAGCGGAATCCGCCTTGCGCTGCAGCAACGCCGGATAGGCATCGTCGGGATCGAGGCCGAGTCCGGCAGTCAGAGAGGTCCCGATGATGAGAATCTCCGGACGCGAGTCACCCGCCTGATCCACCTCACCAGTCGTGGAGTCATCCCCGGCCTGCGCCACCGTGGAATCAACCATGACCTGTGGCGCACGCGGGGTATCTTTCGCGACGCCCGGGCCGCAACCGGACCCGATCATCACCAGGGCAGCAAGCCGGACAACAGCAACCGAACGCATGCTCGTCGCGCAAAACCTCACCAAGGAGTTCGACAGCGGAACGCATCGCCTGACGGTGCTGCGAAACGTGTCGTTCACCATACCCCAGGGCGCCTTCGTTGCCATCGTCGGGCCATCCGGCAGCGGAAAGACCACACTCCTGGGGCTGCTCGCCGGACTCGATCTTCCTACGAGTGGTCGTGTCATCCTCGACGACTCCGATCTGACCGCTCTCTCGGAAGATCAACGCGCCCGGCTTCGGGGACAGAAAGTTGGGTTCGTGTTCCAGAGCTTTCAACTCATACCCACGCTGAGCGCCCTGGAAAACGTGCAGGTTCCGCTGGAGCTCCGGGGTGAGGGCGGAGCCTCGCAGAGGGCCAGGGAGCTCCTGGAACGTGTCGGTCTGGGTGACCGGCTCGATCACCTTCCGTCCCAGCTCTCCGGGGGTGAACAGCAGCGCGTGGCGATCGCGCGCGCCTTCTCCAACCGGCCCCGCATCCTCTTTGCCGATGAACCCACCGGCAACCTCGACGGCGTCACGGGTGCTCGCATCGTGGAGCTGCTGGAGGAGCTGAACCGCGAGTCCCGCACCACGATCGTGCTGGTAACCCATGACCTCACCCTGGCCGAGCGTGGTGACCGGCTCATCCGGCTCGCGGATGGCGTGGTGGTGGAAGACACGGGGAGCCCGACCGGGCAGGCGACCGACATCCAACGGGCCTCCAGTGCCCGGGCCTGATGCCGAACGTACGACGATGCCACGAGCCACGATTGCCCGAACGGAAAAATCGCTCTTCCCGCTCCTCGGCCTGACGTGGAGGGAGTCGCGCTCGACACGACGCCGGCTGCTCCTCTACATGTCGTCCATTTCTCTGGGAGTGGCCGCGCTGGTGGCCATCGATTCCTTCGCCGCGAACATCAACCGTTCGGTGCGGGCCCAGTCGCGTGCGTTGACCGGAGGCGACATTGTCTTCAGTGCCCGGCAGGGATGGACCGCCGCGACGGACTCGGTACTGGCGGAATTCGCGGCGCGGGGAGCCACCATCGCGAAAGCGACATCATTCGCCTCGATGGCCTACGTGCCGCGCACCAACCTGACGCGCCTGGCCCAGGTCCGCGCCGTCACCGACGATTACCCGCTCTACGGAACGATCACCACCCGACCGGCGGGCCAATGGTCGCGCCTGCACCAGGGTCGCAACGCGCTGCTGGACCCGTCCCTCATGGTGGGACTGGACGCACGGGTGGGTGATTCCATCTCGTTAGGGTACCAGACGTTCGAGATAATTGGGGCGCTGGATGCCGTGCCGGGCAATCCGGGGATTGCGGCTGCCATGGCGCCCCGTCTGTTCATCTCCGACGGATATCTGGCGGACACACGACTCCTGGTGACCGGAAGCCGGGGTGAATACGATGCCTTCGCGCGGGTGGATGGTGATCCGGCGGCGATGGTCCGGGAAATGCGTTCCCGCCTGGACACGGCACAGCTCCGGGCCCGTACCATCGATCAACAGGAGGGACGGATCACCGAGGGCATCACCGATCTCTCCAATTTCCTGGGACTCGTGGGGATCATCGCACTGCTGCTGGGCGGCGTCGGCGTCGCCAGCGGCGTCAACGCATGGGTCCTTCGCAGGATCGACACCGTGGCCATTCTCCGCTGCCTGGGAGCCACATCCCGCCAGGTGATGCTGATCTACGTGACGCAGGCCGTCAGCATGGGACTCGTGGGCGCCGCGTCAGGCGCGCTGCTTGGCATCGTCATCCAGTTTCTCCTGCCGGGTCTGGTTCGGGACCTTCTTCCCGTGGATGTCACCGTCCGGCTGGAACCGGCGGCCATAGCCACCGGAATGGCCCTGGGCCTCTGGGTCGCGCTGGCATTCGCGCTGCGACCGCTCACGGCCCTGCGCAGTGTCTCACCGCTGCAGGCACTGCGACGCACCGACGGACTCCCCACCGCCCGAAAGTGGTGGCGGGATCCGGTACGCACCGGGGTCAATCTGACGATCGCGGCATCGGTGATAGGCCTGTCGGCGACCCGCGCCGCCAACGGTCGCGAGATCATGGGATTCAGTTCCGGGATAGCCGTGGCGCTGCTGCTGCTGACACTCAGCGCCGGAATGCTCACGTTCGTGGCCCGGCGTGCGCTTCGCAGCGGGTGGCCGTATGCAGTCCGGCAGGGAGTGGCCAATCTCTACCGACCGGGGAACCAGACCAGAAGCGTCGTCCTGTCGCTGGGATTCGGCGCCTTCCTGGTCACGACACTGTATCTGGTTCAGGGAAACCTGCTGGCGCAGTTCCGTCAGGCGGAGTTCGAGTCCCGCGGCAACCTGGTCTTCTTCGACATCCAGGAAGACCAGATGCCGGGGATCGATTCCATCATCCAGGCGCAGCACCGCGAAATCGTTGCCAACGTCCCCATCATAACGATGCGGATCGCGGCCATCGACAACCGGCCGGTCACCGCCATTCTGGCCGACAGCGGACGGCGACGGGAAGGGTCATGGGCGTATCGCCGAGAGTACCGATCCACCTATCGCTCCGGCGTGACTCCCACGGAGAGAGTGATCGCCGGTATCTGGCATGGAGAGCGACCCACGCCACCGGGAATGCTGCCCCAGGTATCTCTGGAGCAGGATGTGGCCCTGTCCCTCGACGTCACCCTGGGCGATACCATCACGTGGAACGTCCAGGGCATCGAGGTTCCCACGGTCGTCACCAGTCTCCGCGAAGTGGACTGGGAGCGCTTCGAGCTGAACTTCTTTGCCGTATTCGAGCCCCAGGCGCTGGAGCGCGCACCGAAGACCTTTGCCACGCTGATCATGGCGCCGGACGACAGCGCCGTCGCGCAGTTGCAGGCAGCCATCGTCCGACGCTGGCCTAACGTGGCCAGCGTGGATCTTTCCATGGTGCGTCGTACCGTTGCGGACATCTCCCGCAAGGCGACCCTGGCAATCCGCTTCCTGGCCGTTTTCAGCCTGGCGATGGCGGTACCGGTTCTCTTTTCAGCGGTTTCGGCAACCCGCCGGGAACGGGTGCGCGAGGGGGTGCTGCTGAAAACCCTGGGTGCGACGCGCCGTCAGATCTCCCGGATACTCTTCAGCGAATACCTGCTGCTGGGAGTCCTCGGCAGCCTGACGGGCATGGTTCTTTCCTTCGGCGGCGCCTGGCTGTTGCTCCGGTACGTCTTCAACAGGCCGTTCGTGCCGGCGCTCCCTGAAGCCGGCGCCATCGCTCTGATGCTGATCACCCTAACCGTCTCGATTGGACTGCTGGCCGGACGGGACGTGTTCCGCGAGACTCCCATGGCAGCGCTGCGAACCGAAAACTGACGGCAGCGGCCCGGCGAGCCTGGCAGGTCGTGAGGGACGCGATCAACTGGTCCCCTGCCAGCGCACTCAGTTCATCCGGACCACGTACACGCGGGCACCCGTGAATCCGACGTTCGAGCCACCCGGCGCCACCATGCGGAACGTGGTTTCCGGCGAGGGGCCCGTACGAGTCAGTCGGAAGTAGTTCCCCGAACCGGAAATGGATTGCGTCTCCATCGATGCCGGCAGGGGAGTCACCAGCAACGGGAAGACTCCCTTGTTGTAACCGGCCATGGTATTCCGTACCGACCAACTGGCCATGGTGTACCTTGGATCCAGACCGGGGATGTCCAGTCCGTCGGTGAACTGACTCACCAGCCAGCCACTCAGAAGGTCGTCGTACTGCGCGCCGTTCACGTGTTGCAGCAGATTCCGCAGTCCGATGTCCGGACCCGCCACCACACTCCGCAGGAAAGCCTTCATGTTGCCACCGGAATACCGATCCGCGGTGTAGCGGAGAAACATCCACGCCGCGCCCCGGGGCGCCAGCTGCGACCGGGCCAGGTTGGACGTCGGCGATGACGTATCCGGTCGCTGCATCCAGGAGCGGTACCGCGCCAGGTTCTGGCGGAAGAAGGCATCGAAGTCAGCGGTGGCGTTGGGGTCCGGGTTGACATCACTCCAGGTGAGCCTCTGAAAGTCAGTGAACCCGCGCTGTACCCGCCCCACTATCTCCTCCGCGAAGTGCGACAGTCCCTCGTTCAACCAGGCGGTCTCCGAACTGTCCACCGCGGGATTCAGAAGCCGCCTTCCCTGATTGATCATGTGCTGGAACTCGTGGGCCAGCGTACCCCGCGTGTTCTGCCTTACGAGTTGGACGCTCCTCAAATTGCCGTTGATGGTCCCCGACGGATCCGGGACCAGCATGTAGAAGATCTCCTGCTCATTCGTCTGAGGACAGCTCATTCCCAGCCGCTCGTATTCGACCTTCCGTACCAGATCGCCGCCCCAGAAGAATCCGGCCACGAAGCCGGCGGCTCCGTTGGGTGTGGCCCGGTTCACTTCCGGTGTGTAGAGCACCGTAACGCGCCCATCCTGGTTACGGTCGGTTTCGTGGCCGAAGTAAAGAGTATCCGCTGGATAAATGAGGTTGTCGAACTCTGCGGCGAGCGCCGTGAAGTCGCTGGCCGAGAATCCCCCGGACGGCGCTGCGACGTCCTCCACCACGGTGACGTGCTGGCCCAGCTTCCGGATGACGCCCCTGATTTCCTTGTAACCTGTGGTGCAGAGGTTGCTGGAATTGAGATCAGGCACGTTGAGTTTGAGGGTATCACCCTCGGCAGCCACAGCGGCGGCGACGCTGGCCATGCCACCCGGCTGCTCCGGTCTCAGGCCACCCGGCGGTCGGACGGCCTGGAACAGCGTCCGCTCCTGAAGCCTGATCCGCGACTCCACCTGGTCCACCCTTCGAATGGCTTCCTGCGCCAGGAAGACCCGCGGATCGAACGCGAGTGCGGTCGCCATCCGCGTGGCCGAAGGCAAGTCACCCAGCGAAAGCGCCACCGAGTAGAACCCCTTGTTGTCCTGCGCCTGATCGGCATTGGCGGTCACGAACAGGAAATCCGTGGGACCGGACGTCGCCGCCAGCGTGACGCAGGAAACGGCCGCCGGTCCCGACAGCATGCGGAACTGACCGACGGCCAGGTCGATGGGGTTGACGCAGGGGTCGGGATCGACGTTCAGGATGAACGAACCCTTCTTCCCCGACGCTTCCGCTTCTATTGTCGCATTGCCGACCGACACACCCGTGACGATCCCGGAAGGCGAGATGGACGCAACGGTGGGATTCAGGCTCCGCCAGGCAACCACGACGTTGGGGATCAGCTTCGCATCCTGGTCATAGACGTTCGCCGTCAGGGTGATGCTGGCCCCCACCACGATGACGGTGGACGGTGCAGTGATCGCCACCACCGCCGGGACCCTGGCTGGCGGTTCGGTCGGGCCACGATCGCATGCGAGCAGTACCAGAGCAGCAAGGAAAAGCGTTCGCCTCACTCACACACCTCAGGACATTGGTTCGTCGTTCTGATCAGGACACGGGAGTCACCATGCTCCTCTACAGGCGCCCCATCATGTTTGCCGTGGGGGCCGCAAGCCGGCGGTGCCGGGAATCACCTTTCGCACAACCAGGACTCGGCTCGTCCGACCGCTTCATTTGCCGCCGGCCTCAGGGTTTGCCCCCAGGATTCCACTCCAGACGTGGTCCGTTGGCTATGGCCTGCACGGCGCGCACGGTTACACCAATCAGCGCGGTCATGTGTTCGAAATCCACCAGGCCAACCTCATCCGCCACCGTATGGTACTCCTTGTGAAGATTGTATGACGAGAGCGTATGGGCCACTATGCCCAGCCTGGCAAACACGATGTTGTCACTGCGTTCGAAGAAGCGCTGATCCGGCCGCGGGTCGGAGACCACAGGCAGACCCGCCGCCGCGAGCACAGGTCCCATGGTGGAGCGTTCGTACCCCGTCAGCCATGCCTTGCCGGGTCCGCCGGCCGCGGTATCCGGCCGACCGATCATCTCGATCTGCAAGTCGGCGACGTGTTCGGAAAGAGGTACCACCGGGTGTCCGGCGTACCAACGCACGCCGAGAGTACCGGCCTCTTCACCGGTGAACGCGGCAAACACGATCGAACGTCGGGGACGTGGCCCGGCCGCGATGATCCGGGCCGCCTCCATCATGGCGACCGTACCGGAGCCGTCATCATCGGCGCCGTTGGCAATCGAGTCACCGTTCACCGCCGGCCTGATGCCGATGTGATCGAAATGGGCACCAACCACCACGAACTCGTGGGAGAGGGCGGGATCCGAACCACGCAGTATCCCGATGACATTGACGCTGCTGGTACGGCGCTGCGCCGGGACGGTATCGCGGTCGCCAAGCGCCGGGAGGAGGACCGGTCCTGTTCTCTCTCGTACCTGCCCGTTGGGCAGAGTGCGACGCGTGGTCGCAATCACCACCGGAACGCGCTGGAAGAAGCCACTGTCGCCTGCGGGCTCCAGGCCAATCATCTGGAACTGTCGCTCGATGTAGCGGGCCGCCTTCACCTCACCGGCCGTCCCCACACGGCGCCCCTCCATGGAATCATCTGCCAGAGCCGACAGCAGTTGACGGGTGCGTTCCACCGATGCCGCAGCCGGGCCGGACACCGGACCACTTCCGGTCCGTGGGGCCACAGTCGTACCGGCGCAGGCCAGGAGCATCACGGGCAGCATACCCGGAACGAGCAGGACGGACGAAAGACGGGACATGGAGACTGCGCAGGCTGAGGGGACGGACGGTTGACCACCGGTACCGAAACTTAGCGTGCCCGGGGGCGCGTGAGGCTATGCCACCTGAGCCAGAATCAGGAACACGTCGTACAAAGCATGCGTCCATGCCGTGATGCCGAACCCCCGGGTCACATACAGGCCGCTGAAGGCGAGGCCGGCGATCGTGCGGAAAACGAACGACGGAAGTTCCAGCGGATCACCATAGGGGCCCACGTAATGGAACCCCGCGAAAATCAGCGCACCGAGAACTACGGCGAAGGTCGCCGCCATGGAACGCTTCCAGCCGAACAGCAGACGCGCCCCCGCCAGGAGACCGGACACCAGCAGGACCCGAAACACCAGTTCCTCGTACAACCCGGCACCTAACGAAATCACGAACTTCTCGGGAAGTGACAGTGTGCTTACCTGCCCGGTGGCAAGCGCACTCAGCGCCTGAAGCAGGCTCGCCGTCGCCATTCCCACCACCACGCCGAAGGCGATCGCCAGCGTCACCGACTCGGCCAGCATTCCGGCCAGAATCCCCTTGCGAATGCCACCCGGGTTTCGGCTTCGGTCGCGCACGATCAGCACCAGCATTGTCACCACCAGCGCCACGCCCAGGATGACGGGCCCGTGACGCCCCATCAGGCTGGCCGCCAGCTCCTTGAGTACCGCGTCCGCCCCATTCCGGATGCCGGAACCGGTGGCCTGATCCAGGGCGGCGGCGAGCGCCTCGTACAGCGCCAGGAGCGGCAGCGCAAACGTGAGGCTGTAGCGGGGAGACCGGCTGAGTTCCCAGTACGACTGAGCAGCGCTGACTCGGGTTTCCGGCACGAGTGGCACTACGCGGCCAGCGTCCCGGCGTTTCGGCGCAACATCAGCGACCCGGAATGGGAGGCGTGGGAGGAGTGGGGGGACGGGGGGGACGGGGAGTCCGAAGTTCCGCGGGCAGGGAGTCGAGCAGCGGCTTGAGGTCCGCGGCACGCTCCAGCGTCGTCACGAATGTGATGCCCGGAAGTGTGACCACAAGCAGCCCGTCCACCCCATACAGCACCGCGGCGGTACCTTCGGCGTGGACCACGTTCCCGCTGGCGTCCATGAAGTGCGTGCGGCCCGAGGCTCCATTTCCAGTATCATCCAGCTCCCGTGCGCGGCGCAGCGCTGCCCAGGTGCCTACGTCATCCCAGCCGAAATCGCCCTGAACGACCACGACGCGATCGGACCGCTCCAGCAGGCCCCGTTCGATCGAAACCGGGAGGACGCGGTCGCAGTACGCCGCGTGGTCCCGCTTTTCGAGCGCCGATAGCGCGGCCGCCAGTTCGAGCGTGTGCCGTTCCAGTTCATGCAGTACCACGCGGGTACGCCAGACGAAGATGCCGGTGTTCCAGAGGGCACCCTCGCGCACGAGGAACTCGGCTCTGGGGCGTGCCGGCTTTTCCTCGAAGCCGAGTGCTCTGCGCGCCATGCCTGGTGCCGGGGGCGCCATCGGGTCGAGCGATATTCCCGGAATGATGTAACCGAATCCCGTTTCCGCGCGGGTCGGCGTCACACCAATGGTAACGAGTACGTCGTCCGACGCTGCCGTGCGGGCGGCCTGGCGTACGACATGCTGGAACGCCTCGTCGAACCCGGCCGCGAGGTCGGCATGGAGGCAGCAGAAAACGCTTTCCGGTCCGGAGCGGGCGGCGATCTCACCAGCGGCCCAGGCCAGTGCGGCGGCGGTACCCAGTGGTCGCGGTTCCACCAGCATGTTGGCAGCGGGCACCAGAGGGATGGCGGCGCGGATTCCCTCGGAGATGTCCCGGCTCGTGAGGATGAGCACCCGTTCCGGTGGAATCATGGGCTGGAGCCGGGCAACCGTTTCAGCTATCAGTGGCCGTTCGCTGATCAGTGAGAGCAACTGCTTGGGTCGATCCGGCGAGGAGAGCGGCCAGAAGCGCGATCCGATGCCACCAGCCAGGACCACGGCCCAGAGCATCGGTGTGTCTGGCGGCGTCGGAGCGCTGGCCGCTTCCACTGAGGGAAGAACGGCAAGTCCCGTATCGGATCCGTTGCCTCGAGGTGAGATCGGCGTCACGTTGGCGTGCGGGGGCGCGGCGCGATGGATGGCCCGGAAGGGTAAACTAGGTGGGAGCGGACGTCCCTGCAGCAGGAATGGAGAATGGTAATGATGTGGTGCGGTTTGTGAGCCAGGGTGGCACGGGCGGCTTCCGACCCGAGGCTGGCACAGCCGGTACCGGTGCCGGGCCTCTGAGCAGCATGGACCTGGAGCACCACCTGGCCGATCCGCTGCTCAAGCCGGCCTACGTAAGGCCCATGTTTGACCTGATTGCTCCGCGTTATGACGAGTTCACCCGCCGCTTCTCCTTCGGGATGGACCGTCGTTGGAAGGCGCATCTGGTGAGCGAGGCGGCCCGCTGCATCCCGCACGCGGGTCAGGTGGCTGACCTGGCATCGGGCACCGGTGATCTGGCGTTGGCTCTGGCACAGGCGCGGCCGGATCTGCGAATCACCACCGTGGACATTTCGGCTCCGATGGTGAGGATGGCCCGGACGCGCCGGGCATCATTGCGAGTCCGCAACGTGGAGCCGACGCTGGGGAATCTGGCTGCGCTCGGGTTGGCCACGGGATCGTGTCAGGGAGCCATGGCGGGGTATGGGCTGCGCAATGCACCCGACTGGCGACTGGCGCTGGGGGAGATTGCCCGGATCGTGGGCTCCGGTGGACACCTGTTCACACTGGACTTCTACCGCCCGGCGTCAGCACTCTGGCGGCGTCTGTTTCTGCAGTGGCTGTGGATTACCGGGCGCCTTACCGGTCGGCTCTGGCACAACGAGCCCATGGCATACGGGTACATCGCTCGGTCGATAGACCACTTCGTTTCATGGCAGGAATTCGGTCGGGCACTCGGTGATGCAGGATTCCGACTGACGAGTGCGCGAAGCCACCTTGGGGGCGGCATCGCGATTCATCATGCCATCAGGGTGTAGTGGGTCCGGCCGCCCTGCCGTGCATTTCGTCGATATGAACCCGGAACACCACGGTGCGCCATGGCGTCGGGTCGCCTTCGCGCAACGCCGAGGGCACCAGTGTGCGGAGCATTTCGACTGCCCGGTTCCATGTTTCATCCAGGAGCGAGTCCCCGTTGGGTTCCACGAAGTAGACTGTTCCCTTCACCACCACGCTGCGCCACTCCGCCGGTCCGGCCACCTCGTCGATCTCGAAGGCCACCCAGGGGTGGTGTGTGAGAAGAGTGAGTTTGGTGCCGGGGCTGGTGCGACAGTACAGCCATCCGTCACGGTACACATAGTGGATGGGTTCGATATCCACTCGGTCCCGGAAGGTGAAAGCCAGACGGCCATAGGTATGAGATTTCAGCATGGCCTCGATCTCATCGAAGCCCATGTCACGGATCGACGATGGGGGCTCAGGCATCGGATCAGTGGTTTCGGGAGTCACGTCGGTTCAGACCCGGGGTCGTCATGCAGGAATAAAGTTACCGGTCGGCCCGGGGTACAGTGAACGAAAACGTACTGCCGACACCCTCGGTACTGTCGACGAATATGCTGCCACCGTGGGCTTCCACGATTCCTCTCGCAATGGTCAGTCCCAGGCCGGTTCCTCCCCGCGGAATGGCACGCTTCTCCTGCCAGTGTCGGTCGAAGACGCGATGCAGCTGACCGGCGGGTATACCGGGTCCCGTATCCCTGACCTTGAATCTCACGAACTCACCCTCCACGTCAGCGGTCAGGCTGACTTCACCACCCGGCTCGGTGAACTTCACCGCATTTCCCAGGAGGTTGGACAGGACCTGGACGAAGCGGGTCGCATCCACACGGACGGGAGGAATGTCCGCCGGCAGGGAGACCTCGAACGCAAGATTTTTTTCGGCGGCTGACCCGCTGAGGAGGTCATAAGCCTGTTCCGCCAGCGGTCCGGCTTCGTGGGCTTCCGGATCGACACGCAGGTGACCCGACTCGAGGGCTGAAATGTCGAGGAGGTCCTGAATCAGGGCGTTCATCATTGCCGCGGACTGCTGGATGGCATCGATGAGCTCGTTGCCATCGTTGGCGGTTCCCTCGGCAGCGGCCCTCAGGCCCCGGGCGCACATCGAGATCGCCGCCAGGGGATTCCTCAGATCATGGGACACGATGCCCAACACTTCGTCGCGTGCCTCCGAGGCGCGCCGGGCCTCCCGGTACAGTGCTGCATTGTCGATTGCCAGCCCAAGGATGCGGGCGGCAGACTGAACCACGGGCGAATCCCCGGCAAGACTCCTGTTCCGATCGGTGGAGAGGAGCGTGAGTGCACCGACTGCACGACCGCGCGCCACCAGTGGAAGTACGGCATACCCCTGAATGGCCAGCGCGCTCAGGTCCACGCTGGAAGCGTCCTGTCTCCACCAGTCCGGAGGGAGATCAGTTGCAACCACTGCTTCGGCGCTGGCCAGGACCGTGGCCACCGGGAAGGGAGAATCCGACAGTGGTTTTCTTCGGTGCTCCAGTTCACGCAGCTGGCGTGTCCGATCGGGATCATCGTGCACACTGACGATTCGTCGCGTTGCGTCGCCTTCGATCACCAGGTCCAGGACACAGCAATCCGCCAGGTGCGGGATGGCGACATGGACGGCACTCACCAGAGTAGACTCGTAGTCCAGTGATGTGCTGAGCGTCAGACTGGTTGCTGACAGGAACCGCTCATCGAGAAGCTGACGGCGGGGTTCCGTCATGTCACGCAGCACGACCGAGTAGAGCGTTCGTCCGCCCGTTTCCAGTCGGGAGATCGACGCCTCGGCGGGGAACTCCGTACCGTCCCGCTTCAATCCCACGATGCCCTGGCGTTCGCCCATCCGGCGCGCCGTTTCGCCAGTCTCACCAAAGTGTGCGACGTGACGCTCGTGGGAATCACGCATCCGTTGCGGCAGGAGCACGTTGAGGGGCTTCCCGATCACGTCGGCGGCACGCCAGCCGAAAGTCTCCTCGGCGCCGCGGTTGAACGTCAGGATGGACTGGTCCTCGCCGACACTGATGATGGCATCCGCCGCGAGTGCAACGATGTCGGAGAACCTCTGTTCCGACTCCCTGACCTCGCCGATCAGAGCCCGCATGGAGCGCTTGTCAGCCAGCACCCGCCGAAGCGCGACCAGCGTCAGCACCAGGGCGGTGGCAATCAGCCCGGCTACAGCCAGGACATGAACGGATCTCCCGCCCACGGTGCTCCCCCGGAGAATCCGGAAGCCTACGGCTCCCAGGGCGGTGATCAACAGAACGAGCGCGATGACCAGCGCGACGCCGTTGGCCCGCACACGGGCACCCGGAAGGGTCTCTCTGATCTTCACGCGCCGGACGTTATCCGGTCGGGCTGGTGGACTCAAGCACCCCCACCGGCGTCAGAAGATCCGAAGATTGACATAGCGGCGGGGATTCTTCTGGATGTCCGCCAGCAGGTTCCGGAGCTGCACCATCAGCGAATCAGCGTTGCGGTACAACGAGGCATCGTTGATCATCAGACCTAACGATCCTTCACCACGATTGATCCGGCTGACGATGGAATCACTCACCAGGAGAACCGATTCGAGCCGGTTCTGCGAACGGGTGAGCTGTTCGGAGATGGTGTTGAGACGGCGGCCGGCTTCCCGGAGCTGTCGCGCCGCGTCAGCGGCATCCGCCACGATCTGACGCACCTCGCCGCGGGAAGTGGAACTGTCCACCCGTTCCGATACAGCACGAAGAAGGGCCGCGGATTGCACCAATGACTCCACGCCACCGCGCACCTCGGTGGCCATGGATGTCAGATTGCCGGACTGAGTTCGGACCGTCTGGGCGAGAACCGTGGAGAGTTCCGAGAAGTTCCTGAGTGAGGCCCGCAGCTCCCGCGCGGCCTGATCATCGAACGCGACCTCGACCCGTTCGGCCACCGAAGCCACGTCCCCGGCGATCCGCCCGGCCACCGCGGTGAGCCTTGCGATATCCGGGAGCGTGGCACCGGGCAGAACGTCTCCGCCCTGGCGCGCCTCGTCGATCTGACGGATCACCTCGGCGTCCCGGCCGATGGCGTCCCGGCTGGTGATGGTCGCCTGCCATTCGCCGAAGAGGCTGGATTCGTTGGCCAGCACCACCGGATCGACCGGGAGTCCCACTCCGGGATCGATCGAAAGACGTGCGATGACGAAGCCACTGTCGAGCTGCATGCCCTCCACCCGTCCGGCACGGACGCCACGAACCACCACCGGCGTGCCGACCTTCATCCCTCCGACGTTGCGGAACCGGACGCTGAGGAACTCGCGTTCACGGCCCAGGTCCGCCTGTCTCGCCCACAGGGTGGCACCCAATATGACCACGATCCCGAGGATCATGGTGAGTCCCACCACGAAATCGTTGCCGCGCTTCATGTTTGACGCCCCAGGAGCCAGAGGACCGCCCACATTGCATCGAGCACCAGAATCATCACAGCCGAGTACACGACGGCGGATGTCGCCGCTCGTCCCACGCCCTGTGCCCCGCCGCGTGCGCCGAGTCCCTGCATGCACCCGATCCAGGTGACCGCGGTACCGAAGCTCGCGGCCTTCACCAGTCCGTAGCGTACGTCAAAGGTCGTAAAGAACAGTCGAAGGCCCTTGACGAACTCTTCCGTCGAGAGGTTCAACAGCAGTACGGATGCCACCCAGCCCGCCGCGACACCAACCACCATCGCCAGTCCGACCACGATCGGGAACATGATGGTCCCGGCGAGCACGCGCGGCACCACAAGGTAAGCAAAGGGATCGTACGCCAGGGTCTCCAGGGCATCCACCTGCTCCGTCACCTTCATGGTGCCCAGTTCCGCCGCGATGTTGGCGCCCACCCTTCCGGCGAGTGCCAGCCCCGTCAGGACAGGAGCAAGCTCCATGGTGATCGTCTTCTCCACCAGGGTCCCCACGAAGTACATGGGGACAGCTCCGGTGAAGGAGTAGCTCGCCAGCAGCGCAAGTACGATACCGGTGAAGAGCGCGATATAGAGCGCGATGGGAAGGGAGCGAACTCCCAGCGCCCTGGCGTGCAGGGTCGCTTCCGGACCCCATGTTCCGATATCGCGAAAGGCCCGGATCGTTTCGGCCATGAAGTGGCCGGAACGACCCAGACCTTCGACGCGTTCTCGACCCCAGCGTCCCAGGTCGGAGACCACCGATACAGCATTCACCGGACAGCACCAGCAGACCGTCCGGAGTCGTTTCCCTCCGGCTCAGTCCTGTGCCAGGAGCCCAAGGCGCAGCGCCAACTGCACATAGTCGGCGCGGTGCGACAGACCCAGCTTCTCGTTGATGCGCTGTTTGTACGTGTCAACGGTCTTGGGGCTGATGAACAGACGCTCGCCAATCTCCGGAGCAGAATAACCCTGTGCGGTGAGACGCAACACATCCCGCTCCCGGACAGTGAGGCGTTCGAAACGCTCCTTGTCCTGCTGGTGAGGGTCCTTGCGTGCCAGCCCCTTGGCCAGAATGCGGGCCGCCGCCGGTCGCACATAAATATCACCCTTGGCCACCGCGCGCACGGCGTCCACCAGTTCCCGGTCCGCCGCGCTCTTCACGAGGTAACCTGCCGCGCCCGCTTCCAGCAGGGGAACCAGGTAGTCTTCCTCCGGATGCATCGTAAGGATGAGAACCCGGGTTCCATTCTTGCGGGCCACCACTTCCTTGGTGGCCGTTACACCGTCCATGCCGTTCATGGAGAGATCCATCACGACGACATCCGGGTGAAAGCGATCGACCAGCGCCACCGCATCCTCGCCGCACTTCGCCTCACCCACGACATCGATATCCTTCGCGGTTCCGAGGACCGCCTTGAGACCGGCGCGAACAACGGTATGGTCGTCCGCCAGCACCACTCGGATCAGGTCACCACTCATGACTGTCACGCTCCAGAGTCGGTTCGTGTGAAAGAGAATTCTTCGACTGCGCCGCGGCATTCACCGCGGTTGGTACAGTTGCAACCACCCGTGTCCCCCGGCCGGGATGACTGTCGATGCTGAGCGAACCACCCACCAGTTCCGCCCGCTCCCGCATGGTGAACAGACCCATGCCGGGACGTCTTTCCTCGGCAGCCGCAATGTCGAACCCGGTACCGTCATCTTCGACCGCCAGCCGGGTATTGGCTCCACTGGTCGCCAGCCGGATCGTCAGATTCCGCGCACGCGAGTGACGCAGAGCATTGCTGACCGCCTCCTGCGCCACCCGGTACACCGTCGACGAAGATGACTGGTCGATCTGCTCATCTTCCATCTGACTCTCGACGACCACCTGCACATTGCTGCGCTGTTCCGCCTCACGACCCAGCAGACGGATGGCGGCCGGAAGACCCATGTCGTCGAGAACCCGCGGATGTACCGTGTGTGCCAGGAGCTTCACCTCATCGAGCACGTCGGCCACGATCTTGCGCACCCGCTCTATGCGTTCATTCAGGCGGGAATCCGAGTTCTCGCTCGCGAGCACCGAAAGCTCCAGCATCAGCGCCGCCAGAGTCTGAGCGGTGGAATCGTGAAGCTCACGCGCGATGTGGGCGCGCTCCCGGTCTCCCGCCTTGATCACCTGCTTGGCCAGGATGCGCAGACGTTCCCGGTCGTGCGTCAGGCCGTCGAGTACGGTGTTGAAGGTGCTCCCTATCCGGCGCATGTCGGCATCGGCGAGCGAAGACTCCGGAACCCTGGCGGCGAGATCACCCCGATTGATCCGCGTGGCGACGCTCTCCAGGGAACGCAATGGCCGCAGGGCTATCACCACCAGAATCACGTTGACCAGGGAACTCACCACCAGGACCGCCACCAGGAGGATGGCGAACCTCCCCTCCTGGAGTGCGCTCTCGCCGCCGACGAACGACACCAGCATCGCCGCGGCCACGATCATGGCATTCGCACCCACGAGTTTGGCCGCGAGCGGCACCCTCAATAGTGGCTCCAGCCATGCACCCCGGCGGGAACCACGCGACGCGCCCGGCCCTCCGCTGCTTGCCTGAGGCCGCTCCCTACTGACGTCACCCCCCTGATGGTTCCGTCCCATGTGCTCCCTGAATGCGAGCCGTTCGCTCCGGTGGACTGCTCCCTTCACCACGCGACACCACGCGACGACTAGCTAAGCAGGTGTGCGGCACTCGGATGACAGACAGATCCCTGATTTTTTGGTCGGGGATATCCCTACATCTGGTGGCACGCTGTCAGGATGGGCCGCCAGCCGCAAGGCCGGCATGCCCCGGATGGGTGGTTGTCCGCGGCGAATCAGCGGTTCAGGGAGAGGAGCGTCTGACCCCCTCTGTGTGCCACCCTCAGGATCCAGTCCTCACCCCGTTCGTCCCTGACCAGGTCAATCGCGGTCACCCCGCTGATGCCCCGCGTCAGGTGGACTCCCGTGCTGCCACCCAGCATGATTTCGACCCGGCGGTCGTGGTGATCGAAGGCGACTCCGGAAAAGGGATAGTCCCGTTCCTGGGCCTGGGCTCCGATCTCCGGGTCATCCACCTCCAGAGCGGCACGGCGGCCAGCATTGCGCTTGCTGAAGCTCGCCAGCTCTTCGGCCCAGCGCTCCTCTGGAATTGCAACGCTGGCTCCCTCCGGCCAGGGACCGGCATGATGGACGAATCCGGCGGTCGGGACCGCGAGAATCGCGCAGTGGGCCCCGTGGATCAGGCCAGTGGCGGTGCTGCCGACGAGGATGCGGTCCACCAACCCGGCACCGCTGCTCCCCGTCACGATCATGTCCGCCTGGACGGAGCGGGCAAAGTCCAGCACCTCCCGCGAAGGCTTGCCGTTACGGCTTACGGTCTCCACCACGACTGACGGCGGGAGTTCCAGATCTGCCTTCACACGCTCAAAAGCCGGGCCCATTCCTTCACCGTACAGCGACATCCAGGCGGCGAACGCTTCTGCCTGGACCTCCATGCGCGGCGCCACATGCACCAGGTAGACGATCGATGCGGTGCCCACCAGTCTCAGGGCCACCTTGGCGGCCCGGACGCTGGCGTAGCTGAAGTCCATGGCGACCACGATGCGACGGGGAGGCCGGTCGAAATCCGGTGGAACCGCCAGCATCGGCACCCGGGTGAGGCGCAGCGTGTGGAGGGCCGTTTCGCTTCCGAACAACCGGTCCAGGAGCTGATGCTGACCCAGGCCCAGGATGACGAGGCGGGCCCGGAGTTCCCTTGCCACGTGAGCGATTACGGCCGGGGGATCACCGTCACGCACCTGAACGACCCAGTTGCGGGACACCGATCCCAGGCTCGCCACCTGGCGCGTGACGCGTTCCTCCAGTTCCTTGCGACGGGTCTGGTCCGATTCCGTCGGTGGAATCATCATGCCGTAATCCGCCGCCACCAGTGGGAGCCGGGCCATCACGGTGAGAACCACGACACCAGTACCGACCTCACCCATGTGCACCGCCGCCCGGAGCGCAGCCTCTGCCGCTGGGGATCCATCCGTCGCCACGAGAACCGGACCGGGGGCGGGTTGCTCGTCAGGCGCTACGCCACGACGCATCGTTCCCTGGGGTACTGTATTCATATGGCTTCTCCTCCCTTCTCGGACAGGAACTGCAGGTTGGATCACTCCCACACCGGTCAGTGTTCTCAACATCAATGAAACCTGCCTGCCCCGCCATCGGCTACACGGATACGGAAATGTCAGGTCTTTCCTGATCTCGTTGCCGTCCGTGCAGTCGCGACCCCCGGCCCGGACGCGCGCAGCGCATTCAGGATGACCGCCACGTCGATGGCCTCCTGCAGCAGTGCACCGGCCACGGGCGTGATGTGACCGGCCGCGGCAAGGATCATCGCGGCGCCGCTCAGTGTGAGGCCGGTCCATATACTCTGCCGCGCAATGCGCATGGTGCGTCGGCCGATGGCAATGGCATCCTCCACCCGGGCAAGATCATCGGTCAGTATCACGACGTCAGCGGCCTCGGCCGTGATTCCGCCACCATGACCAGCCAAGGCAATACCCACGTCGGCGCGCGCCAGTGCCGGAGCATCATTCGTCCCATCGCCCACCATCAGCACACCCAGTCCCTCGTTCACCATCGACGCCACACGGTCGACCTTGTCGGAAGGAAGGAGACCACCGTACGCCTCGGCGATACCCACCGCCGCGGCAACCTCGCTCGCGTTGTGCTGGTCGTCTCCCGACAGCAGCAGGGTTCGGTGGATCCCCAGTGCTGGCAGCGATCCAATGAGAGGCGCCGCACCACGGCGGATCTCATCCGAGAACTCGATGGCGCCGGCCAGTCGTCCATCGATGACCACATGAGCACGGAGCAGCCCGTCACCCTCGACGGAAACCTCACCCGCTGACCGCAACCGGGATGCCGCCAGTCGCCGGCTACCCACCGTGATGTCATGACCTTCAACCACACCACTCACTCCCTCACCGGGTGACTCCTGGACCTCCGTGGGTGACGGTAGCGACAGCCCTCGCGCGATCGCGGCGTCGACGACCGAACGCGCCAGTCGATGTCCGGAGCGCTGTTCCAAACCCGCGGCGAGGCGGAGCACTTCATCGGGATCGAACCCGGCCCCATGTATGCGCGAGACCACTGGCTCACCGATCGTCAGCGTTCCCGTCTTGTCGAATACCGCCACGGCAAGCCGGTCCAGTCGTTCCAGCGCACCACCGGTACGCACGATGATCTGACGCGAAGCCGCACGGTTGATTCCACCTATGATGGCGACCGGCGTCGCCAGAATGAGGGGACAGGGTGTGGCAACCACCAATACCGCGAGCACCCGCGTGGCGTCTCCCGAGATGAGCCAGCTGATTCCGCAGACGATCAGAGTGGCGGGCGTAAACCAGACGGCGTAGCGGTCCGCCAGGCGCTGCAGCGGAGCCTTGCTCGCCTCGGCGGAGCGCACCAGCTCCACGATTCGCGCATACTGGCTGTCCTGCGCCAGCGCCGACGCACGCACCACCAGCGCGCCGTCTCCATTCAGGGATCCGGAAAGCAGACGACTCCCGACATCCACTGATTCCGGGGTGGGCTCTCCGGTGATCGCGGAGGTATCCACCAGGGACCGACCCTCCACGACCGTACAGTCACAGGGCACCATCTCACCGGGGCGCACGAGCAGGCGGTCACCCACCGCGATGACGTCGACGGCAATGTCAACCACCTCGTTGCCATCCATGCGGTGCGCGGTCCTGGGGGCCTTCTCTTCCAGGGCCCTGACCGCGCGCGAGGCTCGCCCCTCGGCGTAACGCTCCAGAGCCTCTCCACCGGTCTGCATCAGTACGACGATGAGTCCGGCCAGCGGCTGCAGAAGCAGAATCGCCGTCAGGATGGCCAGCGTGGCAACGATATCGGTGGCGAAGCGACCCCGCAGCATGTCCCGCAGCGTTCGCCAGGCTACCGGCAGACCCGTGACCACCAGACCACCCATCCAGGTCCATTGCGCCCATTGTGGATCCCCAGTCGTCAGTCGCAGCCCGGCTCCCAGGAGAGCAATGAGCACAACCGCCGCCGGGACGAGGGCAGTGCGGAAAGCCAGGATGCTTCGGGGGCCAGGATCACGGGACGCCTTCATCGCCGCGGCGCCCAGGCTGCCACTCACGGCAGGATCTTCAATCGATCGCCGTCCAGCGCCGGACACTTCGCCAGACCAGGAGTCCGCCGACGGCGAGGACAGCGACCGGTACGAGATAGACGACCAGGTTCAGACCCTCCGCCCTGGGTTCCAGGAGTACCCATTCACCGTACTTGGACACGAAGTAGGAACGCACCTCGTCAGGCGTGCGTCCCTGGCTCAACTGGTCGCGAATCAGGTTGCGCATCTCCTGAGCCATTTCCGAGGGCGAATCCTTGATGGAGTTGCCCTGGCAGACGGGGCAGCGCAGTTCGCCCGCCAGCATTGCCGTGGTGGCTTCGATGGCGGAATCGGGCCGGATCGCCGGAGACGCGGTCTGGCCCTGGACCTCTGGACCGGCCACCGGGAGACTCGCTCCCAGCGTCAGCGCCGCGAGAAGCACGGCGATCAAGGCGCGCCACCCTGAAGCAGCGAATCCAGCTTGTATGTCAGAACGCGCCTGGGGATGGGACCAATGTGCTTGTAGGCAACCTGACCGTCACGGGAGATCAGGAACGTTTCCGGCACTCCGTACAGGCCGTAGTCGATGGCGGTCCTGGAGTGGGGATCGGATAGAGCCGGATATGACTGCCCTCCCATTTCCCGGATCCACTGCAGCCCGAAGCTTTCCTTGTCGTTGTACAGCACACCGTAGAAGCGCACTCCCCGGTCCGCGTAGTCGGTTGCCGCACCGGAGAGATCCCGATGCTCCGTGCGGCACTCCAGGCACCAGGAGGCCCAGAAGTTGAGTACCACCACCTGCCCCCGGTGACCCTCGAGACTGACGGTGTCACCCACCTGCATGGCGGTGGGGCCCTCTCCCGGAGAAAACACGGACAGGGAGAAATCGGGGGCTGGCTTGCCCGGCAACGGTGAGTCTATCTGCTTGGGATCCCGGGTGAGCCCATACGCCAGCAGTCCGATGACAGGCACCAGAATCACGACGGCCGCAGTGGCGCGCTTCCAGTTCATGCTGGTCGTCCCTCAGGCGCCGTGCGTCCCGTCGGGAGCGGGTGGGTGGCGCGTGATGTTACCGGTGCCGCCACCGTCTGCCGCCTGCGCGTCATGGAAATCACACCACCCAGGCAGATGATGAAACCACCGGCCCAGATCCACGGCACGAGTGGTTCCAGGATGACCCGCAGCGTGGCGGTGGAACCATCCTGGGAGAACGCCTGCAGGTTGATATAGAGATCGCCCGCCGGGCGACTTCGTACTGACGGTGTGGGTACCGGCTGGTCCGAGCGGGGGTAGAAGTTCATCCGCGGCTCCATTCGTCCAACCTCCCGCCCATCACGGAGGACCGTCACCGCGGCCACCAGGACAGATCGCTGCGGCTCTTCCCGTCCATAAACGTCGTCCAGGCGGACCGTGAACCGACCCGCGGTGAGGGACTCCCCTTTTCGAAGGGTTGCCTCGCTTTCGGTGCGGAACAACGAAGACGCGCCGATGCCTGTCGTGAGCACCAGTACACCCAGGTGCGCCACGTACCCACCATACCGCCTCCGGTTGGCCCCGATGAGGCGGAACAATGCCACCAGAGGGGACTCACCCCTGACTCGATGGCGCGCCATGGCACCGTCGAGAAACTCCCGGACGTTGGCCGCGAGCGCAAAGCCGGCAAACGTGAACATCGCCAGTCCGTACGGCGAACGGACACCGACTGCCAGGCTTGCGGCCAGAGCCAGGATCGCGAACACGGCGGGCGGCACCAATTGCTTCTTCAACACTTCGGGAGAAGCGCGCCGCCAAGGCAGTGCCGGGCCGACTCCCATGAGGAACAGGAGCGCCGCACAGATCGGGAGCGTCATCCGGTTGAAGAACGGTTCACCCACGCTCACCTTCACGCCCCGGGCAGCCTCGGCCACCAGCGGAAAGAGCGTTCCCACCAGCACGGTTACCGTGAACGCCGTGAGGAAGAGATTGTTCAGCAGGAACACCGATTCCCGGGAGACTGCCGAATCCAGTCTGCCATCGGGCCGAAGCTTGTCGGAATTGCCGGCGACCAGGGCAAACGAGACCACCAGAACGATGGCGATGAAGACCAGGAAGTACCTGCCGATGGGTCCTTCGGAAAAGGCGTGTACCGACGAGAGCACGCCACTTCGAGTCAGGAAGGTTCCGAGTATCGTCAGGGCAAACGTGGCTACGATGAGATTGAGGTTCCAGAGCTTGAGCAGGCCCCGGCGCTCCTGAACCATGACGGAGTGAAGGAATGCGGTTGCCGTCAGCCACGGCAGGAACGAAGCATTCTCCACGGGGTCCCACGCCCAGTATCCGCCCCAGCCCAGCACCTCGTATGACCACCACATGCCCGCGACGATCGCCGCGGTGAGGAATCCCCAGGCTACCAGTGTCCAGCGTCTCGTCAGGCGGATCCAGGCATCGCTGTGGACCTCGCCGGAGAGCACGGCACCGAGACCGAAGGCAAAGGGTACCGACATCCCCACATAACCCAGGTAAAGAAGGGGTGGGTGCACGGCCATCAGTATATGATTCTGAAGCAGTGGATTCGGTCCTGGCCCGTCGGGCGGCACCGGTGACACCAGGCCGAACGGATTCGCCGGACCCACGAGCAGAATCAGGAAGAACGTACTGATGAGCATCAGAAGTGCTCCCGCCCAGGGGACCAGTGTCCCCTCGCGATTCCGGTGCTGGTAGACGACCAGCGCCGAATACGACGCCAGCACGAAGGCCCAGAACAGGATCGATCCCTCCAGGGCGCCCCACAGCGAGATCACCGTGTAGAAGAGAGGCGTCGCGCGACTGCCCACCATGGCCACGTAGCCCACGCTGAAGTCATGCGACACCAGCGCGTACACCATGGCCAGGGTCGCCGTGGTGACCAGGCCCCACACGGCGTAGATCGCCATTCGTCCGCTTCGGAGTACGTCGTCGCGGCCACTGCGGACGCCGATGACAAGGGCCGCGGCCCCGTAGATGGCGACCCCCAGCGCCACCTGGATGGCGCTCTGTCCAATCAAACGAGTCACGCGCCGCTCTCCTTGAACAAGGACTGGTACATTTCCTGGGGTCGGTGCCCGGGTTCCGGCTTCCGATATTCGTTGGAATGCTTCACGATCAGGTTGGTGGAAGCAAAGACTCCATCGCGATGGTAGCGTCCCTCCACCACCACCCCCATGCCGTCGCGGAACATCGGCGGCGGAGCGCCCTTGCTGAGCACCGAGATTTCCGGGCCGGCGGTGTCTATCATCACGAACCGGAGCTCCAGCGTGTTGGCGTCCCAGCTCACGGATCCGGGCTTCACCTGGCCACCCAGCCGTACCGGAACGTCATAGGCGTCGGTTCCGCGCGCCAGAAGCTCCTGCGGCGTCAGAAAGTACACCACGTTCGAGCCCAGTCCGCCCCACAGCAGATAGCCGAACGCGGCCAGCACGATGACCACACCGACGCCGATGGTGGCCCGACGGCGTCCCCGCGCATCGCTCATGATTCGCCTCCGGCGCCCCTGGACGCCTGCCTCAATTGTTCTCTCGACCGCCGCATCACGCCGGCCAACCTCAATGCGTACGCGATGAAGGTGATCCAGGTGATGGCGTACGCGGCAACGATGAACCCATTGTAGTCGTTCAGATCAGGCATACCGCCCCCGTCCCTCGAGCGCCTCGCGTTCCGCCACCTGCTCCGCCAGTCTCTCTGTCTGCGCGGCACGGTAACGCTTCATGATGAAGTATGTGAGCACCAGCAGCACCGCGATCGCATTGGTGCGCAGACCGGTAACGTAGACCGGATCCACGGTGCTGGGACTGGACTGCATCTGATGGATCGTGCGCCACCAGCGCACCGACATGTACACGATGGGAACGTTGAGTGCCCCCAGTATGCCAACCGCAGCGCTCCACTGTGCGCGACGGTCAGCATCCTCCACGAAGGATCGCAACGAAAGGTAGCCGACGAAAATCAGCAGCAATACAGCGGTCGATGTGAGTCGGGGGTCCCAGGTCCACCAGATACCCCAGGTGGGGCGTCCCCAGATCGACCCCAGTGCCAGTGTCAGCGCCGTGAAGACCGCACCAACCTCCGCCGCCGAAGCCGCCAGCAGATCATGGCGCTCCTGTCCTTTCCACAGATATGCCAGGCTCGACACCGCCACCACGAAGTAGGCTATGAATGCGTTCCACGCCACCGGAACGTGGACATACATGATCTTCTGCAGGTTCCCCATGTCGCGGTCGGGCGGACTGCTCAGAATCGCGGTCACCTGCGCCGCCACCAGGGCAATGACCGCCACCAACCCCAGCCACTCGATCGAACGACTCCCGGTTCGGCCAGGAACCTCCTCCATTGTCAGGGGCACCGCGCGACTCATCGTCAGACCTCTATGACGTGTTCAAATGCAAGGAACGACGCGACCATGAAAATCACGTCGAATACCAGGAGGAGCTCTATCCACGACCGGGCATCACGCATGGGATCCCCCGCCAGAAGCGCCTGGGACGCCTCGGCCGAGGACAGCAGCACTGGAACCAGCATCGGAAAGAGGAGCAGAGGGAGCAGCACCTCACGCGCCCGGCTGCGGCTCGCCATGGAAGCGTAGAACGTGCCCAACGCGACGAATCCGGTACTCCCCAGAAGCATCACCCCCGCCAACGGCATCCAGCCACTCCGCGACTGCACCTGGAACAAGATAACAGCTACGGGCACTACCACCGCCTCCACCAGCAGCACGAAGAGCAGGTTGGCAATCAGTTTGCCCGCAAAGATGGTCCATCGCGGACCCGGATAGAGGAGCAAGGGCTCCAGCGCCCCACCATCCAGCTCCAGCTGATATGAACGGTTGAATGCCAGCACCCCGGCAAAAAGGATCGAAAGCCACAGGGCGCCTGCTGCCGCATTCCGGAGAGCCTCGGCGTCCGGCCCCAGGGCAAAACCAAAGAGCAGCAGCGTCAGAACTCCCAGGAAGGCCACGGAATTGAACCCCGCCTTGGACCGTCGTTCCGACGTCAGGTCCTTCCACACTATGGCACGGACCCGCCGTAGATCGTCTCTCAGTGCCACCTCACACTCCCCCTGCCGCCAGACGAACCGCAGGGGCCGCCTCCGCCCGGGAGGCCTCCGGCACCAGCAACGCCCCACGCGAAAGCGTGATGATCCGGTCCAGGGTCTGTTCACCCTGCCGCAGATCATGCAGTACAACCAGGGCAGCGCCGCCCCGTTCACGCGCGTCGCGAATGACCTCGTTTACCAGCTCGATCCCCTGGGGATCGAAGTTGTTGTACGGCTCATCCAGCAACAGCAGCCCGGGATGACCCATGATGAGTCGGGCCAGAGCCAACCGTCGCTGCATCCCCGCTGAAAACCCTCGCACCCGAGCGTTGCCTTCCCGTCCCAGACCTACGCGATCGAGCACCGACGGTATCACAGCCTCGTCGGATCCAAGCATCCGAGCCGCAAACCTGAGGTTCTCTCCTGCCGTGAGGTCATCGTACAGGCCCGCCGAATGGGCCAGAAAACCCACTTGGGCACGCACGGACACGGCCTCGCGAACGAGATGGTGACCAAAGACCCACCCCTCCCCGGCGGAAGGCCGCAAGGCGGTGGAGATGACGCGCAGGAGGGTACTCTTGCCGCTTCCATTATGTCCCAGCACACCAACAACTTCCCCGGCCTGGACGTCGAGACTCACTCCCCGGAGTGCCCACCGCTGGCCGAAGCGGCGGGCGAGTCCACGAAGTCGAAGGACGGGATCCTGGTTACTCTGATTCACTCGGGTGATGCTGGGTGATACCTGGGACGGACTTTGACGACGCACGCGGGAAAGGTATAGTCGTGCTTCTCACCCTGCCCCGGTAGGGCAATTCACCACAAGCTCGCCAATCCCGGCGACCGTCGCGAGGATCGTGCATGGCCAACCACGAAGAGTTGAAGCTGGCACGGTCCTTCCGATGCGATGCACAAGGCGTGCTGACCCGTGACCTGTCTCCCCGGGATCTCGCCGCATGCGTGCGGGATGGAACCAGTCTGCTCTGGGTGGATGTCGACGTCACCATCCGCCAGCAGTTGGCGCTCCTCGAAAAGGTATTCGCGTTCCACCCACTGGCCATCGAAGATGCATTGAGTCCCCTGAGCCGCGCCAAGGTCGAACCGTATGATGGATACCTTTTCGTGATTCTCAGGGCGGTCCGCCTGGAGGACGCAACCGCTGACCCTTACGATCTGAAGACGGAGAACCTTTGCTTCTTCGTCGGTGAGCGGTTCCTGGTAACGGCGCACGCCGGGCCGTCCCGACTGGTGGACTCGGTCGCGGAACTGGCGATCCGGACCCCTGACCTGGTGGGGCGCGGACCGGCCCGGCTGGCGCACCAGGTAATGGACGCCGCAGTGGATTCGTTCTTTCCGGTGCTCGACCGACTCGACGAATTCGTCGACAGCCTGGAGGAGCGGGTTTTTCAGGAGTTCAGGGAAGAAGCTCTGCGGGACATTTTCGCGGTGAAGCGCATGGTGCTCTCGCTGCGACGCTACCTGGCGCCGGAGCGCGAGATATTCAACGTGCTCACCAACCGACCCTCTCCGTTCCTCTCACCCGACGTGCAGTTGTACTACCGGGATATCTACGACCACGTGCTGCGGATCAATGATTCCCTGGACACCTATCGTGACCTGCTGAGCAGCACACTGGAGAGCTATCTGTCGCAGGTGTCCAACCGCCTTGGGCAGGTCAGCAAGGGCCTCACCGTGGTGGCGACGCTCTCGGTGCCGTTCGTCGTGGTGAGCGGCATGTGGGGAATGAACTTCGCCCGCCTTCCGCTGCAGGATACTCCCTATGGCTTCGAGATCATGCTGGTGGCGCAACTGGCGCTGGGCGGGGTGCTGATCTGGCTGCTGAAGAGGAAAGGCATGTACTGAGCGGGAAGCGGGAAGCGGGAAGCGGGAAGCGGCGGGAAGCGGGGAAGCGGGGGGAAGGGTCAGGGGATCGGTCCTCGGAGTGCCATGAGGCTGAGTTCCAGCGCGAGGGCCAGGATGGCCAAGCCGAGGGGCCAGCGATACAGCTCCGAATAACTGGTATACGTCTTCAACTGCACCGGGGTACGCTCCAGTCGGTCGATCTCATTCGTTATGCGGTCCAGCGCCTGCGCATCCCGGGCGCGGAAGTACCGCCCACCGGTGCGCTGAGCCACTTCCGTCAGCAGCGCTTCATCTATCTCCACCGGCCGGTTCTCGTAGCGAAGCCCGAAGACTCCGCGTCCCGTGGGCACTGGAGCCATCCCCTCCGTCCCTACTCCAATGGCATAGATCTTCACGCCGAACTCGGCGGCGGCCTCGGCGGCCGTTCGGGGATCTATGGCACCCCGGTTGTTCACTCCGTCCGTGAGGAGGACGATAACCCGGGAGCGGCCTGGGGCACCTCGGAGTCGGTTGGCCGCGGTCGCGATGGCAGTTCCGATGGCGGTACCGTCCTCCAGTTGGCCCGGTTGCAGGTTATCCACCGCGGCCAGCACCACCGGATAGTCCGTGGTGAGGGGCACCTGCGTCAGGGCCTCGCCGGAAAAGGCCACCACTCCGATTCGGTCAGAGTTCCGCATCAAAATGAACTGCTTCACTTTTTCCCGGGCCACCTCGAGCCGGTTCTGCGGCTGGAAGTCCTCCGCCAGCATGGACGTCGAAATATCGAACGCAATGATGATGTTGATGCCTTCGGAGTTGGACAGCGTACTCCGGCCTGCCAGTCGCGGCCTCGCCAGTGCGACCACCAGCCCCGCGATCACCAGACTGCGAAGCACCAGCAGGACGGATGTCATGGTCCGCCCCGCTCCCGGCAGCTTGGCCAGGAGCGGAACCCGCGAAAACACGATGGCACCCGCTCTCACCTTCCGTCGCTGCCACCACCACAAGGGCAGCACCAGCAACAGAAGGAGGGCAAATGGTGACTGGAAGTCCATGGCCGGCAGGCGAAACAGATCCATGCGTCGCGCGGTCGAACGCGTCCTTGAGGTCCCGCAAGATCTGTCACTGCTCGTCCGCATGACAGTCCACCCGTCCTGGCCGCTTCGACGATTTCCCACTTTTGGCACCGGCGCTACGACCACACCAGTGGCAGTTTCAGCTTTCCAACCCCATGGTTATCGGGCGCGGTGCCACGGCATGACGGCGCCGGCCGCTCACGCGTCCTTGTCTGGCAGCATTGGCACCACTTCACTTACCCTCGCGCTTCTCCCGACCACCGCATGCCTACCGATCAGCGTCACCTTTCCACCGCCGCAGCGGCAGCGATCCTGACGGTGGGTTCAGGCTCGCTGGTCGGCGGTGCGGTTGCCGGGCAGGCGTGGCTGGCGGGGGTCGGCGCCATCATAATGATCGGCGCCACCATCATCCTGGCGCTCTCCCTCAGGACACCACCGCGCGAGTCACACTCTCCCGCTCCACCACCACCGCTGGTGCTGGAGGCCGCGGTGGTCCGCCCTGCCCCGGCCGCTCCTCTTTTCGAGCGGGTGTCCGATCCGGTTCTGCTGGTGGACCGGGAAGGCAAGGTGCTCCATGCCAGCGCCAGCACATCCCGGGTGCTCGGCTATGCTCCGGGGGACCTTTCCGGTCGTCAGCTCGGCAGGCTGGTTCATGAAGATGACGCCACCTCGGTGGCTGGCTTTCTGCACGACGTGATCGGCAACGATGAACCCGGACCATCGCAGGCATGGCGTGTGCGCCGCGCCGATGGTGGCTGGGAGAAGGTCCTGCCGACCGCCACGAGCCTCCTGGATGAACCGGGAATCGGAGGAATCGCCATTGTCCTGCGAGATGATCGGCGAGAGGCCAGCCTGGTGGACTTCCCGGACGATCCGCCGCTGCGTGATCCCCTGACCGGACTCGCCAACAGGGCGCTGTTTCGCGATCGCGTGGCGCATGCCCTGGAAAGAGCCAACCGGAAGCAGGTGCCGCTGGCCGCGGTTATTCTCGAGTTCGACGATTTTCGGGCTTCCGGAAACCGGGCAACATTCGCCGAACTGGAGGTCCTTCTCAGCGGTGCCGCCAGGCGGGTACAGACGTGCCTGCGCGCATCCGACTCCGCGGCACGGCTGGAAGGAACCCGCTTCGGGATCCTGCTGGAGGACATGGCCGAGGAGAGGGAGGTGGCCATCGTCACGGAGCGTCTGGCACGGCTGTTCACGTCACCCCTCTCCGCCCATGGTCGTGAGTTCATCGCCGGTGGAAACATCGGGATAGCGACAGCGACACCGGAAGACTCCGCTGAATCGCTGCTGCGCAATGCTGACGTGGCGCTCCGTGCGGCGCGAAGGCATGGGAGCGGCGCGGTGGAATTGTTCGATGCCAATGAGCACCCGCCGGCACTGGGGCACCGTGGCCTGGCTGGAGAGCTGCAGACCGCACTGGCATCAGGGCAACTGGAACTCCTCTTTCAGCCAATCGTGATCCTGCGCACCCGGCGCATAGCCGGGCTGGAGGCCCTGGTGCGATGGCGCCATCCGGACCGCGGAACGATTCCCGCGGCGGCATTCATCCCGGTAGCGGAGGAGTCGGGCCTGATCGTGCCGCTGGGCCGGTGGGTGCTGGGCGAGGCGTGCCGGCAACTGGCGCGCTGGAAGGCCGACATTGGAGCGGAACGAAACGTGACCGTCACGGTGAACGTGACTCCCCGTCAACTGCTGGATCCGGACTTCGGCTCCGACGTTCAGGCGGCCATCGGGGAAACGGGTATCAATCCCGCCAATCTCGTTTTCGAAGTCTCGGAGCGGGCCTTCGCGCGGTCACACGACGAACTCCTGGCCCGTATCCGCGAATTGCGGAAGCTGGGTGTGCGTTTCGCCATCGAGGATTTCGGATCGAGGAGCGCCGTTCTGGGAGATCCCGCGGACATTCCGGTCGACATCATCAAGATCGACAGAGCCTTCATCGGGCGGCTCACCCAGCGTTCCGACGACCATGCCACCACCCGCGCCATCGTCGCACTGGGAAGACTGCGGCGGCTGCGCACCGTGGCGCCCGGCGTGGAGCATGAGGAGCAACTGGGAGAGCTTCTCCGCTTCCGGTGCGAGTACGGCCAGGGGAGTCTGTTTTCCGAACCACTCCGTGCGGAAGATGTACCCGGCCTGCTGCGGCGTGACTGAGCGCCGCGATGCTTCTCTCGCGTCAGGCAGCGGGCGCTGACCCGATGGTGGCCTCCGGTGGCGTACCGTACTCCATCCGATAGAACTGGAGGAGTTCAAAAAAGTACGCTATGGCAAGGGGACCAAGCAGCAGACCCGGCAGGCCGAAGTACTTGATGCCGGCAAAGGCTCCAACGAGCGTCACCATGGGGTGAATGTTGGACACTCTGCGGTATACCATGGGCCGGATGAGGTTGTCGACGTTGCTCGCCACCAGCCAGCCAACGATCAGCATCGCGATCATGGCGCCGTAACGCTGCTGAAAGAAGAGGACCAGAACCGCCGGCATCCAGACGAGTCCCGTGCCCAGCACCGGCAGGATCGATGCAAAGGCAGCCATGGTCCCCCAGAACAGGGGTTGCGGCAGGCCGGTCAGCAGGAATGCCATTCCAATCAACGTGCCCTGGGCCGCGGCGGTGAGAACCGTCCCCAGCAGAGTGGCCTGGGTTACGCGGTAGAAGTGCAGCCTCAGGGAGTCAGCCGTCTCCGCGGAAAATGGGACGTACCCGCGAAAACCGGCCCAAAGATGACCTCCGGCATGCAGCATGTAGTACAGGCCGAAGAACGCAATGACCAGGTTCAGCGAAGCGCTGGCCGCGCCCCCCACGAAGCTGAGTGCCTGCGTCGAAAGCCATTGGAGCATCATTCCGGATGCTTCGGCAAGCTGCGCTCCCACGTCGAGATTGCCCACGTGCAGTCGCGCCAGCTCCTGAATCACGAGGCTGTTCTGTATGCCGCGCAGGGTTCCCGGGGCCTGGTTCACCACGATCATGACCAGCCAGGTGAATGGCAGGGCAATCACCAGGATGGCCACGATGAGAGTAATGGCCGACGCGATGCCTTCCGGCATCACACGGCACAATCTCCGATAAGGCTCTATGCACAGGACATACAGCACAGCCGATCCCAGGAGTCCGCTCAGGAACGGTGTAAGCGCAATCAGTATTGCCGCGCCCAGCAGGAAGATCAGGAAGCCGGCCCGGTCGCGTGGTGTTTCGAAAAATCGCATCTGGTGGCCTGGTGCGTTGCTCCCAATCTGTACCACTCATCCACCGTGGCGCGACAGGGCACCGGAAAAAGGCCGGGGGCCGAGAGGAAGTCCTGCCCCCTCGGCCCCCAACCCTCGACTCGCCTCGGAATGACTAGTGACCGCCGGGCGCCGGCCGACTGGAGTTCCGTCCGGCATTCAGGTCGTTCCAGTTCATGATGGCGTTGAAGCCAAAGATGTACGTTCCATGCGTCTGCCAGCGCCAGAACGGCCGGATGGCGAAGCTGACCACGTGTCCGTTGCCGATCGGAGTGTCGACCAGTTGAGCGCGACCGGAAAGCGATCCACCACCAACCAGAACGCCCGACAGCAGCATCTGCGTGGTATCCGTCGGGAAGGCGAGTACCACGCGTGGTGATGCCTGGTTGGCTCCCGCACCGGCACCGCGACCACGGCCACCGAAAGCAAAGCCACCAGCTCCCCGCCCGCCCCGCCCAGTGCTGTCGCCCAGTCCGGCTCCGCCGAGCGACGGGAACGGTGAAACCTGGGGACGGGTGGCCATGGGCTGCGTGTTCTGACTGAGTCCCGAGCCGCGGCCAAAGCCGAAGAACCCTCCGAAACCGCCACGTCCGGCGCTCAGGACAGGTCCCTGGTTGAAGTAGACCGGGATCTGGTTTTCACCCAGACCATAGGCCAGGGGGCTCCGGCTGTCAGATACCATTCCGCGAAGGATGCTGCCACGGACGAACAACCCCTCCGGATTTTCGACCGAAACACCGGGTGTGAGGTTGTACTCCGGGAAAACCGTCGAGGTGGATCCTTCCGTGATGAGGGTGCCACCCTGCTGCACGAATTGATAGAGGTTCATCAGTCCCTGGATTCCCATTCCGCCCCGGATGTCCGAGGTGGAGTCCGGGGTCCCGAAGGAGGGAGTCTCCGCGGACTTGCGATAGGGAATCGGCTGGTCACCAATCATGGCGACCCCGCTGACCATCGATTCCGCAGAACCACCCACATGCGGCCAGACGACCACGTCGTACTGTTGACGAAGGTTGTTCATGTGGGCGAGTTCCTTGTCACCCATGTAGGTGAATGGGATCCCATAGGTCTCGAGCGCGGCACGCACCCATCCTTCGTCCTGCGTCCGGCTCCAGCTGTGCAGGTACAGGATGCGGGGTATGTCCAGGTCATGCATGGCAACTTCCGGTGCGGAGGCCACGGCGTATCCTGAAAGTCCCAGCTCCTTGAGCAGGGGTTCCACCTGAGAGGAGTTGGCGTTGGGGATGACGATGGCGCCGGCCCGGAAATGATGGCCGGCTGCGTCGAAGTCCGCTTCGGCCGCCGACATCTTCACATCCTTGAGACGGTAGCGGAAGGTCACGATGTTGTTGTCGCCGGTATGCTCGACGATGATCGTGTTGCCGGACCCGGTGAGTCCGCCCGGAGCAGTCACCGGCCCCTTCACCGGCGTCATGGGCTGCTTCAGGGCGCTGGGATCCCTGAGTTCGGAGACCACCACGTTCCGGGTGTACTGCAGGGTCCAGCCGGTATCGTCGTAAGGCGACGGGTTCTCGGGGGAGAACCGCTGCACGCCGAAGTACATGTCGGCGATTGTGCGCCAGGGCTGGTCGCCGCGGATGATCCAGTCACCGGGCTTCACGTCCACGTTGCCCGCACGGAAGGCGCTGGTAGCGGTGTGGAACTCCAGTCCCTGCGCCATGAGGTCGTTCACCAGTGTCGCGGCATCCGCCTTGCGCCTCTGCTGCGCCGGAATGACCCAGCCGTTCACCTCGCCTTCCGTCCCCTTTGCCACCGCCCGCTTGTTCTTGAGCCAGTAGTTCTCCAGGAAGAACTGCCGGTCGGTCGCGGTGCGGCTCAGCGCAAACAGCAGCGCCGACTGCTGGATGTTGACGTTGTCCCGCGGACCCCAGGGGACATTCCGTGGAGTGGGATTCGGCCGGAACCATTCGCGGCTCTGTCCGCCACCGACGGTGGTGGTGTCCGGTCCGTAGCTCTGCACTTCGTAGAAACGGCCAATGGCGTTGTGGCCGTGCGCGATGAAGAACATGTAGTTTGGAGTCCAGCCATCGTAGAAACCGTAGGTCCAGACACCCGGTACTCCGCGCTTGGTCATTTCGACCACGTCGTTCTCGGCCAGCATCCACCACTCGTTGATGGTGATGGCATCTATGGCCTCGTTGTACGGACCGGTGCCGGTCGAGGCATACAGCAGCGTCTGCGCCTCGTGCAGGTCGTGCAGGACCGTCGGCTTCCATTCGATGTTGAACTTCTCGACGTTCCGTGTCAAAGCCAGGAACTGCCCCATCCCGTCCCGGTTGTTGTCGTGCTGAACATACTTGCCCCAATACATCATGAGGTTGTTGCGGGAGACGCCCGGGTGGGACTTGGAGTAGTTGTAGGCGTCCACGATCTTTTCGCGCCCATCGACTTCGATCACCGGCGTTATGATCGTGATGAGATTGTTGCGGATGTTCTGGATGAATGGCGTTTCCTCCACCACCAGCCGGTAGGCCAGTTCCATCAGCATCTGCGGTCCACCGGTCTCCGGTGAATGCATGCCGCTGGTAACGTAGTAGATGGGCTTGCCGCGCCTGATCGCCGCCCGAGCCTGTGCTTCGGTCGTGCGGCGCGGATCGGTGAGGGCAGCGATGTCGGCCCGATACCGATCGAGGTTCCTTATCACCTCCTCCGACGCAATGACCAGCGCCACCATGTCGCGGCCTTCCTCGCTCTTGCCTATTCGGTAGAAGCGGGTGCGCCCCGGAGCGGCCTTGCTGATGGCTTCGAAGTAGGCATGCATCTCCTCGGCTTTGTCGATGACACCCCAGGCGCCCATGATGTGCCCGAAGTGCTGCAGGGGCGTGGGAACCCGGGACGATGCCGGCAGATGATCGACGAGTTCCGTGGTGATGCGGGGATCGCGCAGGAATTGCTTGATCTGGCGCGTGTACTCCTCGTCGTTGCGCTGCTGGGCAGCGAGCGGAAGGGCCACAGCCAGAGCGAACAGGGGAAGCAACATGCGGGTCGCTCCGAATGGACGCGACATGATGAACCTCATGGACGGGTGGAGGGGATGCGACGTACAGTTGGAAGTCTGCAAGGATTGCAGCGCTTCCCTGCTACGCGCAACCGTCCGTCGACGCTCGCGGAAATCCGCGCCGGGGCACCCCGGATTTTCCGACTGCCCGGCCCGTAGCGACCCTCTGGCTTCACGGTCACAACAGGGGAGTCCGGCGCCGGACTGAACCGGCCTGACTGGTCAAGAGCACCTCAGACAGGAGGTTTCCTTGACATTTTGCAAATCTACCTTTACACTTTGACATGTATACAATTCTTCAGGAGGGGGATATGTCCAAGGCGATCTCGGGTGATTCTGCGGTCCGGAGGACGTGGGTGTGGATCGCGACCTGGGCAATGACGTTCTTCGCCTCTCGCTTCGCGCTGGAAATCAGCAGCCTGCCCGCCGGGGTGCGCATCGCCGCCGCCCTGCTTCCGGTGCCCGTTGGACTCGGCGCCCTGATCGGCCTGGTGAGATTGGCGCGGAGGCTGGATGAACTGGAGCAACGCATCCATCTGGAGGCCCTGGCAACCGCGTTCGTCCTGGCTGTGGTGCTCCTCATGAGCCTCGGTCTCATGGAGCTGGCGGTGCCGCTGGATCCCGCCGACTGGAGCCTGCGTCATGTGTGGGCAATGCTTCCCCTGCTGTATCTGTCCGGTCTGGCACTCGCGCGGCGGCGCTACACATGAGGAACCGGCTCAAGGTCCTGAGGGCGGAGCGGGACTGGACCCAGGCCGACCTGGCCGGGCGACTCGGGGTGTCGCGTCAGACGATCAACAGCATTGAAACGGGGAAGTACGATCCGGGATTGCCGCTGGCTCTGCGCATGGGGCGACTGTTTTCCCTGCCGGTGGAGGAGATCTTTCAGTTGGAAGAGAACTCCTGAGCGGCGCCTTCAATCGCCGCACGGGTGTTCCCGCCAGGGACGCCGGACTGTCGCAAGAGAATGAATTGGGCCAATTTGCGTACGTTCCTTCTCTTTCCGTCAGCGTCGAAGGGTAGAGTCCATGACATTGCTTCGCCCCATCTCAGTACTGGCTCTTCTGGCATTCCTGCCAGCCGGCATCGCAGTTCCATCCGCCGCGGCGGCCCAGGGACGAGGTGGACGTGGTGGCCCTCCGGTGGCAATGGATACCGCACGGGCGCGTGAGCTGTACGTCAGCAACCGCCCGGAGGATCACCCGCAGGCCAACTTCGAGCGTCAGATCGAGCAGCGACTCGTCGCCGAAAGCACCACGGTAGCCAAGAGCAAGGGAGTTCTGGATTACAGCACGGTGCGCTACCGCAGTTCGGTCGACGGCATGGAAATCCCGGCGTCACTGTACCAGCCGCTGGAGAAGCGAGGGCCGCGGGGACATGCTGCCATGGTCTGGGTACATGGCGGCGTACACGGAAGCTGGTGGTCTTATCTGCTTTACCCGTTCGTGCGTGAGGCAGTGGAGCGGGGATATGTCATCATCGCTCCCGAGTACCGGGGCAGCACCGGATTCGGCGCGGATCATTACAACGCCATCGACTACGGCGGCAAGGAACTCGACGACGTGGCTTCTGCCGTCGACTACCTCAAGACACTCCCCTGGGTGGATCCCGACCGCATTGGAATCATGGGATGGAGTCACGGTGGATTCATAAGCGCACTGCTGCTTTTCCGGGACCAGCACCCCTTCAAGGCCGGAGCGGCGATGGTGCCGGTCACCAATCTGATCTTCCGGCTCTCGTACAAGGGGCCGCGGTATCAGCGGTCATTCGCGACCCAGCAAGGGCTGCAGGGGCTCCCCTTCGAAAAGCGGGAGGAGTACATCAAGCGATCTCCGTTCTATCAGGTGGAGCATCTGAAAGTCCCCATTCTGGTGCACGTGGCCACCAACGATACCGACGTCGACTTCGTCGAAGACGAACAACTGATCTGGAAGCTGCGGGCACTGAAGCCGGATCTCGCGGAGACGAAGATCTACGTGGATCCGGCGCCGGGGCCTTCCAGCGGTGGTCACACGTTCAACCGGCGCGTCAACCCCGCGACATGGGAGCGCGACGACTCTCCGGCGCAAATCGATTCCTGGAATCGCGTGTGGACGTTCTTTGACTGGTGGCTGCGGCCATACGAGGACCGGTCCCAGAAGCCGAAGTGATGGCAGGGTACGTGGTCCGCACGGATGGCCGCTGGCGCTTCCTCGCAGCGGCACTGGGGAAACTGGTCTGCGCCATCGCCGTCTGGTGCATCGTTCCACCTGGCTCTGCCGGGGCACAGGACAGCAGCGCAGTGCGCGACTCGGGGCGTGGAACGGGGACGGTGGATGTGTCACCCGACTCACCGCGCGCCTCGGTGGAGCGGTTCCTGGCCCTGGCCAGACAAGGTCTCGTGTCGGATGCGGCGGAATATCTGGAACTCCCCGCGGCTTCGGCATCGCGGGGGCCCGACCTGGCGCGCAAGCTCCAGCTGGTACTGGACCGCTACCTCTCCGCGGAGCTGGATCGACTTTCTCCCCGGGCGGCGGGGAACCCGGAGGACGATCTCCCGACCGGAGTGGACCAGTTGGGGGTCATCCGGCAGGGGAGTGGCAGTGCCTGGGCGGTGCGCCTGGTGCGGGTACCCGGCGGAGAACCACCTTGGCGGTTTTCCCGGTCCACCGTAAGCCGGATACCGGTCTGGTACACCAATCTCGAAGGGCGATGGATGCTGGAGCATCTCCCTCCGGCTCTGGTCCGCCCCGGTCCGTTCGATGTGCTCTGGTGGCAGTGGATAGCCCTGCCGTTCATCCTGATTGCGTCGGCCGTGTTCGGCAAGGTCACCGGACGAGGGGTTCGTTCCCTGGCGGCCGTCCTGGCGGCGCATACCCGGATCGCGTGGGACGACGTGGTGGTAACCCGCCTGGCGGGACCCGTCAGTGCCGTGCTGGGTCTGGCTGCCGCAGCCGCGTTCCTCGGTGCACTCGGACTGAATGCATCGGCGCAAGTGCTGGCATTCAAGCTCATCCGCGCCGGCTACTTCCTCATCTTCTTCTGGTCGCTCTTCCGTCTTGTCGATATCGGGTTTCATCTCCTGGGCACCACACCCTGGGCGATTGCCTCGCCGACGTCGAAGGCACTGCTCCCGTTAGGCGCCCGGATCGGGAAGATCGTGGTGCTGGCCATCGCGACCGTGGCCGTGCTGTCCCTGCTGGGGTATCCGGTAGCCAGCCTGATCGCCGGTCTGGGCATCGGCGGCCTGGCGCTGGCCCTGGCGGCGCAGAAGACCGTCGAGAATCTCTTTGGCGCGTTCTCCATCGGCGTGGATCAGCCGTTCCGAGTGGGTGATTACGTGAAGGTCCAGGATGTGGCCGCCACGGTGGAACGGATCGGTCTGCGCTCCACCCGCTTCCGAACGCTGGACCGGACGATCGTCACCATACCGAACGGCATGCTGGCGGACTCCCGGATCGAAACATTCGGGGTGCGAGACCGGATAAGGATGCACACCGTAATCGGCCTGGTCTACGAAACCACCGAGGATCAGTTGCGCGACGTACTGGCGGGTTTCGAGGAAGTCCTTCGGTCCCACCCCGGAATCTGGCCGGACAATGTGGTGGTCCGCTTCATCGAGCTGGCCGCGTCTTCCCTGAACGTGGAGGTGTCGGCGTGGTTCCAGACCGAGGACTTCGGGCAGTTCCTGACGTGGAGGCAGGAAGTCCTGCTGGGCTTCATGGGCGTCGTCCAGCGAGCCGGTTCGTCCTTTGCGTTTCCGACAAGGACGGTGCATCTGGTCAACGATCCGGCACCGGCGCAGATGGATCCGCCGTCGGGGAGCCCACCGGCACGTCCAGCCTCATGACCCCGCACCGTAACGAGGGCCGCGGGCTTCACTGGTGTTGCGGTCCCGCTCTCCATACCGTTTTGGGATGAACCATTCCATGAGCGACTTGTCCGCGACAGGCGAAGCAGGCTCGACCTCGCGTTCCATACAGGAGCGCGCAGCCGCGTTCCGGACCAGCAGTGGCGCGCGCGCCGCATGGCAACTGGTCAGCACACTCGTCCCGCTGGCCAGCGGCTTTGCGATCATGTTCCTGAGCCTGGCAAACTTCTGGTGGCTCACGGTACTCCTGTTGCCGGTGACGGCACTGTTCTTCGTGCGCACCTTCATCATCATGCACGATTGCAGTCACGGGTCCTTCACTTCCTCGCGTCAGGCCAACGAGATCATCGGCTTCATTACCGGTGTGATCACACTGACCCCATTTTCCCAGTGGCGTCGGGATCATGCGCTCCATCATGCCTCGTCAGGCGACCTGGATCGACGGGGGCACGGGGACATCGATACGCTGACGGTGGATGAGTATCGATCGCTCGGCCCATGGGGCCGCTTCCGCTATCGGATGTACCGCAACGGGTTTGTCATGTTGCTGCTGGGTCCCGTGTACCTGCTGGTTCACAACCGCCGCAATCCTCCCACCGAGGCGACGCGGGCGACGAAGAACGCCACCAGTGTCCACGTCACGACGCTGTCGGTGTTGTCCATGCTGGCGCTGCTGACCTGGGCCGCCGGGTGGAAGGCGATGCTGCTGGTGTACGTTCCGGTGGTGTATTTGGCGTCGATGATGGGGATCTGGCTCTTTTACGTTCAGCACCAGCACGATTCGGCCTACTGGGAGAATCACGCCGAGTGGGACTACGTGACGGCGGCAATGCACGGGAGTTCGTTCTACAGACTGCCGGCGATACTGGAGTGGTTCACGGGGTCCATCGGACGTCATCACGTGCATCACGTGGACCCGCGTATTCCGAACTACCGGTTGAAGGCGGCCCACGAGGGTGTGCCGGAGTTCCGCGACGTACCGGTACTTACGGTGCGGGCGAGTCTCCGGACTCTTTCGCTCAAGTTGTGGGATCCGGTCCGGCACCGGATGGTGGGGTTTAGGGAGGCGGGTAGGGCCTGATTACCGCTGTGGCGGTGGTGGGGCATGTGGCCGATGTGGGAGACAGGCCGTTGCCGGGTGGGGACGGGAAAGGTCAGCGCACCTTCCTGGTTCAGGGGACACCGTCCCGAACCTGTCATTGCCGCAGGCATGTGAAAAACCCCACCCGGACTGCTGGTCCGGGCGGGGCCAAACGATTGATCCAATGGGCCTGGGTAGAGTTGAACTACCGACCTCACGCTTATCAGGCGTGCGCTCTAACCACCTGAGCTACAGGCCC
>CAYPLP010000006.1:0-239118 GCA_964411635.1 uncultured Gemmatimonadaceae bacterium | reverse complement strand
AGACGCGGGGGACTTAAAATCCCCTCCGGGCAACCGGGTGCGGGTTCGAGTCCCGCCCCTCGCACGTGCATGATAAGGTGAAGGCCCGGGGCAGCCACCGCTGCAACGGGAACCGGTGTCACCACCGCTGGCCACGAAATCGCTGTGTCGGAATTCTACGTCGCCCGTCGCAACGCCATCACCGACCTGACCGCCTTCTTCGCCTTCATTGCCGGTTTCGTCGGGGCCGCACCGTTCGCGTACTCCTATATCCAGGTTGGCTTCGAGACCCAGCGCATTGCCAGAGGCTTTGCCTTCTTCATTGGTGCGACCATGGGTGCGGGACTCGTGCTCGCTGCCGCCGGCCTTGCCCTAGGACGGGGAATCGGCTGGTTCTGGGAACGCAGCCATCGGATGCTGCGACACGCCCGGGGACTGGAATCGGGCGAAACGACATCCTCTTCTCCACTCCGTCACGCCCCAGCGTCCGCGCATCCGACATTGCCTCACCAGGAGGTCCACACCGCCGATCGGACGCTCCCGGTGCTCGAGTTCCGCGAAGGGTTCGATGCCGACACCTTTCTGGCGCTTCTGTCGCGTTCAGGCATGACCGATCGCGATCCAGTGGAAACTGCCAAGGCCCTTGCACACACCTGGAATCTCGGAGCATGGGATGGCCAACAACTGGTCGGCGCCATTCGGGTACTTGGCGACGGCTACACCTGGAATGTGGTTACCGACCTCATCGTTGATCCCCACTACCGCCGGCAAGGCATAGGTCGCGAACTCATGACCAGAGCCACACGGAAGGGCAGAGGCAGCCTGACGATCGCCAGCATTCCGTCGGGCACGGAAGGGTTCTTTCGCCAGATCAACGCTCTCCCCGCATATGCTGCTTTCCTGAGGGGCGCCAAGGGCAGGCTCAACTGAGACCAGACCATGCAAACGGAGGGGGCACCGACCAGGTGCCCCCTCCATTCACATGATGACTCAGATCAGGCGCTCAGCGCTACTGAGTGATGCCCCGAACCGTCGGATACTTGATTCCAAGCTGTTCCAGGTACGTTTTGAACTTCGTCGGATCGTAGTAGAACTTCCGCATCTGATCGCGGTACTTCGCCATGATGTCCGCGTTCAGCCAGATGGCGGGCTTGTCGTTGGGTCCCAGGAACGACTTGTATTTCGTCTCCTTGGTCTGGACGTTGCGGAAGTAGTCCCAGGCATCGGTGACAACCTTTGGCGTCAGCAGGATGTCGAGCAGCGTCATGGCCTGCACCTTGGCGCCGGCCACGCCGCCCTTGTGTGCGATAGGCGTTGCCATGGCAATCCCGTTGGCCCAGTTGTGTCCCGGCAGTCCGGGGATGTTCGAGGGGAATCGCAGGGTAACCGTGGGCATGTTCCAGGATACGTCACCGATGTCGTCGGATCCGCCTCCCATCCTGGTCGCCTCGTTGACCGGCCCACCGAGGTCGTCGAGTTCGGTGGCCAGTCCGACTTCCCGGCTCCCCAGCTCATGCTGGATCCCTTTCGCCAACGCGATATCGGCATCGTCCCACTTCGGGAGACCCACACGTTTGATGTTCGCGTAGGTCACCTCGGCGATCGTCTTGTTGAAGTGGCCCGACCAGGCTGACCCCACGATGTTGATCGAATCCACCTTCGTGTCCGTCATCATCGCGGCACCCTCGGCCATTTTCTTCGCCGCGTCGAACATCGCTACCGTCCTGGGATAGTCGCGCTCCCGGAAGTAGAACCAGATGGCGGCTGTTTGGGGCACCACGTTGGGTTGATCCCCACCATCCGTGATCACGTAGTGGGAGCGCTGGGGCAGTTCCAGGTGCTCCCTCTTGAACTCCCACGCCTGCGCCATGAGCATCACCGCGTCCAGCGCCGACTTGCCACGCCACGGAGCGCCCGCCGAGTGTGCCGTCTGTCCCCGGAACTTGAATATCACCGAGATGAGGGCATTTCCCCCGGACTGTCCCCAGGAAACTCCCAGATTGTTGCCGACGTGGGTGAAGAGGTTGACGTCGACATCCTTGAAGATGCCCTCGCGCACGTAATGCGCCTTGGTGGCTACCTGCTCCTCCGCCACTCCCGGCCAGAGCATGAGGGTCCCGGGAATCTTTTCCCGCTCCATTATCTCCTTCACGACCAGCGCCGCCGCGATGTTCACCGCCTGCCCGGAGTTGTGCCCTTCTCCATGCCCGGGCGCGGAACCCACCAGTGCATCGCGGAATCCTACCCCCGGCTTCTGGTTCGATTGCGGAATCCCGTCGATGTCCGATCCCAGCGCGATCACCGGCTTGCCTGACCCCCAGGTGGCAGTCCAGGCCGTCGGGATTCCGGCAACCCCGCGCTCGATCCGGAAACCGTTCTTTTCGAGTAAACCAGTGAGGTACTTCGACGTCTCGAATTCCTGCATCCCGAGTTCGCCAAATGAGAAGACCTGATCGATTATCTCCTGAACCAGCTTGGCGCGGGCGTCGACCTTTTGCATTGCCTCTGTCTTGAGTCGCTCGAGACGGGCATCCTGTCCCTGCCCGACCGAAACGGTCGCGACAGAGAGGGCCAGTGCGAGTCCAACGGAACTGACGGAACTGAATGAGGGTTTCATCGCGCTGAATTGTTGGGGTGACAGGGGAGGTTCAGCGTTACAATGTGGAGGAAGGTGGAGTTGTTGCCGGTGGAATGACCGGTCTGGAGCCCGTTGTTTCACCAGCAGGAAATGCTGGTGGGATTGCCGGTTCGGCACCGACAGGAGCGTCGCCCGTTTCCGTCGGACCGGTCAGAAGACTGAAGTCGTTCGCCTCAGCAGGTAGCGTTGTCTCGGGTACATCCGTGCCGGTGAGTCCGCGTGCGAGGAAGGTAGCCCGCGGGGAGTGCATTTGCATACCGATTGCCACCACCGGATTCTCGTCCAGGATCACCACGCCGCTATCCGCCAGTATTCCGGCGTCGGACAGCCTGGTTTTCGTCATCGCAACAATGGGCAGGTCACTGCGTGGCGGATCCATCTGCGCCAGTGCCATGCGATCGCGGGCACAGGCGCAACCGCACGCCTGTTCCAGGTCCAGCACCAGCGTCGTGTCCGACGGAATCGAAGCGACGGCGTCCAGCGTGGACGGCGTGGCTTCCAGGACGATGGCTCCATTCCGCTCGGCCATCCAACGTGGATGAGGAATCCCACCCGGATTGGATGCGTGGCGGGAGCGCTCGGGAGGCAGATGTCCGTCCAGGTGGCGTGGAAGGTGCTCCAGGTCAAGACCAGCCTCCGCCAGGCGCATCAGAAGGACGTCCGGGACGAGAACCTCGTCGATCTCGTCCGAGGCTGCTCCCGGACAGGAACCGACGTACGTGATCTCAACTCGTCGGTCGGCCAGCATCTCTCGGAGAAATCGGGCAGCAGCCACCGGCGGAGAGACGCTGACGATGCATGGGGTTACCGGTGGCTTCCTTCTCAGTGTCTCGGCTACGAAGGGACAGGTCGAGACGACCACCGCAGGCGGGCAGCGGCGTTCCACAAGTTCCGTGACGTGCAGAGCGAGCAGCTCTTCACCCCAGCTTACCGGAGCGACGAGATCGAAGCCCGCGAGAAGACAGGCGCGGGCAAGTTGGATCGGCTCCGCGGGACGCGCTGCCAGCACGGTGTCATTCCCGAGTATCGCCGCGTGAATCGGATCGGCGGGGAGCGGATGCATCGATCGGGAGGGGAAACGGGTGGCAGAAAATCTTATGACCGTGACCGAAGGTGGAAACCCCTGAAGGCTGCAAAGCTGATTCGACCTCAGCTACAATAGGAGGCCTATGGTAGACGTCGTTGCGCTGGCAGCCGAGCTGCTTGCTATTGAATCCACCTCCGGGAACGAAGGGCGTGTGGTCGATTTTGTATCCCGGTGGCTGATCGGGCGCGGCTGGAATGTGACCGTGCAGGAGGTGGCCGATCGTCGGGGCAACGTCTGGGCTTCCCGATCAGGCGGAGGAGTGACACTGTCCACCCACCTCGATACGGTACCCCCCTTCGTGCCACCCCGCCTCGAGCGTGACCGTCTGTACGGGCGCGGTGCCTGTGACGCCAAGGGCATTGCGGCGGCCATGCTGGCAGCGGCAGATACCCTGGCGGAGGAAGGTGAAACCCGCGTTGACCTTCTCTTCGTGGTTGGTGAAGAGAAGAACTCCGACGGGGCCCGGGCGGCCAATCGCCTTCCAGCGACGAGCAGGTTCCTCGTGAACGGGGAGCCCACGGAATCGAAGCTGGCCAGCGGCGCCAAGGGTTCGCTCCGTGTGAAGCTGCGCACCCAGGGGATCGAGGCACATTCTGCCTACCCTGAGCTTGGGAAATCGGCCATCGATCCCATGCTGGAGCTTCTCCCGGCCGTACACGCAATCGAGCTTCCCGATGATCCCCGGCTGGGCAAAGGCTCCGTGAACATTGGAGTTCTCCGAGGTGGCACGGAGGCAAACATCATCGCCGGAAGCTGTGAAGCCGAGCTGATGTTCCGCCTCACGGCGGACGTGAGCATCGTGAAGCAACTCGTTGAAACGTGGGTGGATGGGCGGGCAGAGATCACCTGGGGTTCCACCATTCCGGCCCAGTTCTTCCACACGCTCCCGGGATTCCCCACGGCCCCCATGTCCTACACGTCGGATATCCCGCTACTCGATCGATGGGGCACGCCACTCCTCTTCGGCCCCGGATCAATTCACGTGGCACATACCCCCGACGAGTACATCGCGGTCGATGAACTTCGCACGGCGGTGAACACCTATCAGAAGATCGTTCGAACGCTCCTCGACCAATGAAAACCATCCAACCTGGGCACTCGCGGTGGCCGGTGGCCATCCTCGGCGCCACCGGTGCCGTGGGACAGACTTTCATCCGCCAGCTGGTGGATCATCCCTGGTTCGAGATCGCCGAGCTGGCCGCGTCCGATCGGTCCGCCGGCAAACCGTACGGGGAAGCCGCCAGGTGGATCGAAGGGACTCTGCCGGAAACGCTCGCGGACCGGACCGTCGTGAAGTGCGACCCCAGTGAAGTCGATGCACCCATAGTCTTCTCCGCGCTGGACAGCGCAGTGGCCGGGGAGGTCGAGAAAGCGTTCGCCAGCGCTGGTCGATTCGTCCTCAGCAATGCCAAGAACCATCGGATGGATGCCGACGTTCCGCTGGTGATTCCCGAAGTGAACGCGCCCCACCTTGGCCTTCTTGAGTGCCAGCGCCGCCAGCGGGGCTGGTCCGGCGGGATCGTGACCAATGCGAACTGTGCCGCGACCGTCACAGCCATGGCACTGGCTCCCTTGCACCAGGCGTTCGGCGTGAAGCAGGCCATGGTCTTCACCATGCAGGCCGTGTCCGGAGCCGGTTACCCCGGGGTTCCATCCCTCGACATCCTGGGCAATGTGATTCCCTTCATCGCTGACGAAGAGCCCAAGCTGGAGCGGGAGCTGGCAAAGATTCTGGGTGCCTTCGACTCCGGTATGATCGTGCCCGACGGATTGGCCGTCTCGGCGCACACCAACCGTGTTCCCACGGAGAACGGGCACCTGGTCTGTCTTTCGGTTGCGCTGAAGGAACGGGCCAGCATCGATGACGTGACCAGGGTGATGTCGACCTGGACGGGATGCGCGGAGGCCCGGGGTCTGCCAAGTGCGCCCGAGGAACCTCTGGTGGTGACCACGGCTCCCGACCGACCCCAGACCAGGCGCGATGTCCAGGCCGGTGGAGGCATGACGGTCACCGTTGGCCGGATCAGGCCCGACCCCCTCCTGGACGTAAAGCTCGTGGCCCTGGGGCACAATACCATTCGTGGCGCCGCCGGTGGCTCGGTGCTCAACGCTGAACTCCTGGCTGCCCGGGGTCAGCTGCCCGCCGGATGATCGTAACCAAGTTCGGAGGCACGTCAGTCGGGTCGGCCGAGGCCATCGAACGCACGGCCGCCATCATTGCTGCCCGTGTTTCCCGTCAGCCGCTGGTCGTGGTATCAGCGCTTGCCGGAACGACGAATGCGCTGATCGACATCGCGGGAAAGGCGGCGTCAGGTCAGGTGATTCTCGCTATTCGGGGCGTAGAGGGACTGCGGGAACGCCACCTGGCAGTGGCGGCCGAATTGCTGAGCGAATCCGAAGAAGCCGACGAAGTGGCCGGCGAGCTTTCCGCAACGTTCGATGAGCTCGCTCACCTGGCGGAGGCGCTCTTCGTGCTCGGCCATGCCACTCCGCGCAGTGTGGATGCCATTTCCGCGAAGGGCGAGCTGCTGTCCTCTGCCATGATTGTTCCGGCGTTGCGCGCCCGGGGGATCCCCGCGGAGTACGTCAGCCCCATGGACGTAATGATCACCACCGACCAGTTCGGAAAGGCTACTCCGATTCCCGAGCTGATCTCCGGAAAGGCAGCAGAGGTGATCAGACCCATTCTGGCGAGTGGGAGAGTACCGGTGGTGGGCGGCTATGTGGGAGGCACGGACAAGGGCGTGGTCACCACCCTGGGGAGAGGTGGCAGCGACTTCAGCGCGTCGTTGCTGGGTGCTGCCCTGGGTGCCGAGGCCATCGAGATATGGACGGACGTGGATGGCATGCTTACCGCGGATCCACGCGTCGTGGATGGCGCCCGTCTGATCGATCGCATTCGTTTCGATGAGGCGAGCGAGCTGGCGTCCTTTGGCGCCAAGGTTCTCCACCCCAGCACTATTGCTCCCGCCGTGAAGTTGGGGATCCCGGTGTCGATCCTCAATTCGACACGCCCCGCCGGGCACGGCACGCTCATTGCATTCGATGCGCCGCCACGCGCCGTGACCGCCATTGCTGGGAAGAAGGGAGTGACCCTGATTCGGGTCGGTTCCCCCAGGATGCTGCTGGCGCACGGATTCCTTGCCAGCATTTTTGAGGTGTTCGACCGCCACCGGACATCGGTGGACGTGGTGGCCACCTCGGAGACCAGCGTGAGTCTCACAGTGGATGATTCCTCATTTCTGGACTCCCTGGTTCCGGATCTGTCCCGGTTCGGCACCGTGACCGTTGAGCGCAACCGTGGCATCGTGGCGCTGGTCGGAGCCGGTCTGGGAACTGAAACGGGCGCAATGGCGCGCGCGCTGGGCGCCCTGCCTGGCGTCCGCGTCCACATGCTCTCATTGAGTGCCAGTCTCATCAATCTCACGCTGGTCGTCGACGGTGATCAGGTTGATCCCGCCATGCGTCAACTTCACCGGGAGTTCTTCGCGTCATGAAAGTGGCAGTCATCGGGGACGGGAAGATGGGACTCGCGGTGGCCGCGATAGCACGGGAGCGAGGTCACCGTGTCACCGCGATGCTGGGCCAGGCAGACAATACCGAAGGGGAGGGGATCGATCGCACCCGTCTGGGCGAACCGGATGTGGTGGTCGAGTTCACTGAACCGTCCGCAGCAGTGGCCAACATCATTGCCTGTGTGCGGGCCGGATTGCCCATCGTCTCAGGGACTACCGGTTGGTATGCCCATCTGCCGTCGGTCATCGCCGAGGTTCAAGCGACAGGTGGAGCGTTGTTCTGGGCGCCCAATTTTTCGATTGGCATAGCGGTTCTCAGTCAGGCCGCGGAGTCAGCTGCCGCAGCCGTGCGCCGATTCGGTGGATTCGATGTGCACCTGGTCGAGACCCACCATTCCGCCAAGAAGGACCGTCCTTCCGGTACAGCCGCGGCCCTGGCGAAGTCCGTAGGCTCGGTGCTGGGCAAGGAAGTCGGCGTTACCAGCGTCCGTGTGGGACATGTCCCGGGCACGCACGAGATTACCTTTGATGGTCCGTATGAGCAGGTGCGGTTGCTGCATCACGTACGGGATCGTCGCGTCTTTGCGGACGGTGCGGTCAGCGCTGCCGAGTGGATCCCGGGCCGCATCGGGGTATTCACGATGCGCGACATGATTCGATTTCAGGAGAATGGGTGATGAGTTATCGGCCGCTGACAGGATGCGGAACTGCGCTGGCGACACCCTTTCGATCCGACGGATCGGTGGACGAAGAAGCACTGCGTCGCTTCGTGGAATGGCAGATCAGTGAAGGGATTCATTTCCTGGTACCCTGTGGCACGACCGGCGAAGCGGCCACGATGACGATGGCGGAACACCGTCGTGTGGTTGAGATAACGGTGGAGGTGTCGGCGGGTCGCGTGCCGGTGGTGGCCGGAGCAGGAGCCAACGATACCGCCCGTGCGGTACGACTCTCCCGCGAGATGAAGGCTGCCGGTGCTACACACCTGCTTCATGTCTCGCCGATGTACAATAAGCCGCCGCAGCGTGGCATAGTGGCGCACTTCCGGACGATCGCCGATTCCATAGACCTGCCCATCGTCGTCTACAACGTCCCGGGACGCACCGGCAGCAACGTGGAAGCGCGTACGACACTGGAGTTGGCCAGGGTACCTGGAATCGTGGCGGTGAAGGAAGCGTCGGGAAACATTGGCCAGATAGCAGAAATCATCCGGGACCGCCCGCCAGGATTCTCCGTTCTTTCCGGGGATGACTCGCTGACTCTTCCGGTGATGGCGCTCGGCGGGGACGGTATCGTATCGGTCGTGAGCAATGCCACTCCGCGCCTGATGGCACAGCTCTCGGACGCCTGTGCCGCGGGTGATGAGACCCTGTCCCGTTCTGTTCACCGGAAGCTGCAGCCCTGGATGGCTGCCGCGTTCGTGGAGCCCAATCCCATGCCGGTGAAGGCGGCCCTCAGCATGATGGGGCACATGGAAAACGTGCTTCGCCTGCCAATGGTCCCACTCGCCGATCATCACGTGCCCACCGTGCGCGTCGCACTCAGCGCTGCCGGAGTGGATGGACTCTGATCCATCCGGTGGCACCCATTCCTCACTTGCGGGAACCCACGATGGAAGCAGGCCTGGTCAATCTGGCGGAGCGCATCGAACACATTGCCGCCATACCGCCCGGGAAACCACTCCCTCCGGACGCACGGGTGGTTCTGGATGCGGTACTCGATGCGCTGGAACGCGGTCGTGTGCGTTCGGCCGAGCTGGGGCCTGACGGTGAATGGCGTGCGGTGGCCTGGGTGAAGCAAGCCATCCTCCTGGCCTTTCGGGTTGGCAAGGTCGTGGATATGTCACCCGCTGGAGGACCCCTGCAGTTCTTCGACAAGGATTCGTTGCCGGTACGACGACTCGCCCCGGAAGACGGGGTACGCGTGGTTCCAGGTGGATCCTCGGTACGGCGGGGGGCGTTCCTGGCCAGCGGGGTCGTGTGCATGCCACCCATGTTCGTGAACGCCGGCGCCTGGGTGGGACCCGGCAGCATGATCGATTCGCACGCGCTCGTTGGTTCCTGTGCTCAGATTGGTGCCCGGGTACACCTGAGTGCTGCGGCTCAGATTGGAGGTGTCCTCGAACCCGTCAATGCTGCTCCAGTGATCATCGAGGATGATGTCGTGGTGGGAGGGAACTGCGGCGTATACGAAGGAACGGTGGTGCGTGCGAAGGCCGTTCTCGGTGCAGGGACCGTGCTGACCCGGGGCACTCCGGTCTTCGATCTCGTGAATGAAACGGTCCTGCGGGGAAGTGCCGCGTCACCCCTGGAAATCCCCGCAGGCGCCGTGGTCGTGCCCGGCGCACGTCGCGTCACCAGCGCATTCGGCGCCGAACAGGGACTGTCACTCCAGACCCCGGTGATCGTGAAGTACCGCGATGAGCGCACCGATCTTTCGACTGCGCTGGAAGGCTGGCTCAGATGAAGGGCGCCAGACGCCTGGTCGTTCGTGGCCGGGTGCGGGTTCCCGGCGACAAGTCTGTCTCCCACCGCGCACTGATGCTGGGTGCTCTGGCAGACGGCACCAGCCGGGTGCGGGGCATCCTCTGCTCCGCGGACACTGAATCGACCGCTGGAGCCCTCCGCTCCGTGGGGTGGGACATTCCCTCCCTGGGGGAATCTCTCTCGGTGGCTGGCGGTGGACTGAAACGGAATCCTTTGCCGGAATCGGAGCTGAACTGTGGGAACTCGGGAACCACCACCCGGCTCCTGTTGGGATTGCTGGCCGGCTATCCATCGACCGTGACGTTCACTGGCGACGAGAGCCTGAGCCGTCGGCCCATGCGCCGCGTCACCGTCCCACTCGCCGCCATGGGTGCCCGATTCGAGTCCATCGATGGTCACGACGGACTCCCGCTTACCATGCATGGCGGGGGGCTCCAGACGTTGGACTGGAAGATGGAAAAGGCCAGCGCGCAGGTGAAGAGCGCCCTTCTCCTTGGCGGAGTCACGGGCGGTGTTCCAGTGGTACTTCGCGAACCGTCGCCTTCCCGGGACCACACCGAACGACTTCTCCGGGCCATGGGCGCTGCCATTGACGCCGGCCCCGGCATGATAGTTCTCGATCCACCGACCCGACTCGACCCACTCGATCTGACGGTCCCGGGTGACCCGTCATCCGCCGCATTCTTCGCATGTCTCGCAGCCATGGCGGATGGCGGGTCGATCGTACTTGCCGACGTGGGAATCAATCCGGGGCGAACTGGCTTCATCCACGTACTCCGGCGCATGGGAGCACGGATCGAAGTCGTCGAGCGGGACGATGGCGGGCCGGAGCCCATGGGCGATCTCCTGGTAAGACCCGGACATCTGGGTGCCACGGTGATTCAGGAGGACGAGGTGCCCTCGCTCATCGACGAACTTCCGGTGCTCGCTTGCCTCGCCGCCCGGGCGTCAGGAGATACAGTCATCACCGGAGCCGGCGAACTCCGGGTCAAGGAGAGCGACAGGATCGCCACCGTGGTGGCCAACCTCAGGACGCTGGGCGTGGATGTGGAGGAGCGACCTGACGGAATGCGGATCCGCGGGACGGGCTCCGCTCTGTCAGGTCGGGTTCAGACGCACGGAGATCATCGCATTGCCATGGCCTTCGGGATCCTGGGATCCGCTCCGGGGTCGCGGATCGAGATCGATGACCGGCAGTGTGTCTCCGTCTCCTATCCGGATTTCTGGCGCGATCTGGAGTCCTGCATTGGCTGAAGCAGCACGCCAGCGGCCAATGGTGGTGGCCATCGATGGACCGGCCGCCTCGGGCAAGTCATCCACCGCACAATGGGTTGCCCGCGAACTGCAGTGGCGCCACGTCGATTCCGGCGCTCTGTATCGGGCAGTGGCGGCAGCGCTCATCAGGTCCGGCCGGGAGCCTGGCTTGTCCACCGAAGGGCAAATCCTCGATGCCGCTCGAATCGTGACGCTGGAACAGGAGGATGTCTCCCTGGTCCCCCATCTGGCGGGACGGCCATCCGACGCCGAGCTGCGCAGTAGCGCGGTCACGCGGACCGTTCCGGAAGTGGCCCGGATTCCGACGGTACGGGAATGGGTGAACAGCCAGGTCCGACGTGTGGCCGGAGAGCAGGACGTCGTCGTGGATGGTCGTGACATCGGGACCGCGGTTTTCCCCGATGCGGACGTGAAGGTGTTCCTCGTCGCCGATCCCTGGGAACGGGCCCGGCGCCGACTGGCTCAAAGGCTTCGGCATGAACCAACCGATGACGAGATCGCCCGCGAGACCGAACACCTGGTGCATCGTGACGCGGCGGATGCCACACAGTCGGTTCCCGCGCGCGATGCGGTACTGATCGATACTACCTATCTCGATCAGCGGGAGCAGGTTGCCCGGATCGTCGCCCTGGTGGGCGCTGCGACCCAGGCGCGCCGACGCCGGGTCTGACTCGGGTCCCTGGCATCCTGGAGCATTGAGAAAACCCTTCAGAAGCACTAACCTTAATGGCTGCGCCAACCGGACTTTGCCCTGATCCGGTTCGCGTGTATCGGTGCTTTCAGGTTACACCCAGCCTCATGACCCCTTTCCTCGGCGCGGCGAGGATAATCCGCGTGGCCAACCAATGACTGACGAAACGACCTTCGCCACTCCCGCCATGGACGCCGTGGCGCGCCGCAAGGAACAGAAAGCCCAACTCCGCCCTCTGGCCAATCGCCGGCCGGAACTCTACGACGAGGATGAGTACACCTCCGCGGAATACGAGCGGATGCTGGAGCTGTACAACGGTACCCTGGCGTCCATCGACGAAGGTGAGATCGTGAAGTCGCACGTCCTGGAAATCCGCGACAACATGGTGGTCCTCGATATCGGCTTCAAGTCCGAAGGCTCCATTCCACTGGAAGAGTTCAAGGACATGCCGGACCTCAAGCCCGGCGACGAAGTCGAAGTCCTGCTGGAACACCTCGAAGACGCCGAAGGCTCGGTCGTACTCTCCAAGAAGAAGGCCGACTTCATGCGCGTCTGGGAAAAGATCCGGGTCGCGCACGAGACCGACCAGCCGGTCAGCGGAACTCTCGTCAAGAAGATCAAGGGCGGCGTCGTCGTGGACCTGATGGGAGTGGACGCTTTCCTCCCGGGGTCACAGATAGCACTCCGTCGGGTACCCAATATCGACGACCTGCTCGGTCAGACCTACGAGTTCAAGATCATCAAGCTCAACAAGAGACGCCGGAATATCGTGGTCTCGCGCCGCGTGATCCTGGAAACCGAACGCGCCGGAAAGCGCGAAAAGCTGATGAAGGAGCTGCAGAAGGACCAGGTGCGGAAAGGCGTGGTGAAGAACATCACCGATTTCGGCGCCTTCATAGACCTGGGTGGAGTCGACGGACTGCTCCATATCACGGACATGTCCTGGGGACGCATTTCACACCCCAGTGAAATGGTCCAGATCGGACAGGAAATGGAAGTCAAGGTGCTGGACATCGACTGGGACCGCGAACGCATTTCGCTCGGCCTCAAGCAGCTGCAGCCCTATCCGTGGAAGGACGTCATCGAGAAGTACCCCGTCGGCACACGGGTCGCCGGAAAGGTTGTGTCCATCACCAACTATGGTGCCTTCATCGAACTTGAACCAGGTATCGAGGGACTGGTCCACATCAGCGAGATGAGCTGGACGCGAAACGTCAGACACCCTTCCAAGATCGTTTCCATCGGTGAAAGCATCGAAGCCGTGGTCCTGAAGGTCGATCCCAACGAGGAAAAGATCTCCCTCGGAATGAAGCAGACGGAACAGGATCCGTGGATGGTGCTGCCTCTCAAGTATCCCGTTGGCACCCGCCTCTCCGGCAAGGTGCGCAACCTGACGAGCTTCGGCGCCTTCGTGGAGATTGAACCCGGAATCGATGGTCTGATCCATATCTCCGACATGAGCTGGACTCGACGCGTGCAGCATCCGTCGGAGGTGGTGAAGAAGGGTGACAGCGTCGATGTCATCATCCTGAACATCGACAGCGACAACAAGCGGATTTCGCTCGGCTTGAAGCAGGCAACCGAGGATCCCTGGCTCAGCATCGGGGAGACCTACCCCGTCGGAACCGAGCTGCGGGGAACCGTTGCCCGCCTGATGGACAAGGGTATCGTGGTCGATATCGGAAACGACATCGAGGGTTTCGTGCCGCTGAGCCACATTCCATCCAGCAAGCCCATCGAATCGCCGACGGACGTATGCTATGAAACGATGATCCTGGACCTCCGGATCGTCGAGGTGGATCCCATCCACCGCCGTATCGTGCTGACGGTCACCGACATCCCCGAGGAACAACCACCCCGTCCGGAGACACCGTCACGGATCCACACCGAAGAGAGTGAATCCATGATGGCTGACTTCACGAATGTCGATCTCGAAGCCGAGGACGACGAGGAAGAGGGAGCGGAAGGAGAAGGGCCCTCAGCCTGATGGCTCAACGGTGATACAGCCGCGGCCCCCAGCCAGCCGGCAGGGGGCTGCGACGTTTCCAGAGGCGTCAGCTCCCGCCATCACGATCCGGGGTGGCGGGCTGACCCCCGGAGGAGCCCCGGAACTCGCTGGCAAGGCGTGAAGCACGGCGTGAAATCTCCAGAATCCGGGTGAGGTCCGCCGCAACCCGGCCCGTCGGATCCACCCCGCGGAGAGAGAGCTCCGCGTTGCCGATGATGGCGGTAAGGAGGTTGTTGAACTCATGCGCCAGTGCGTCGACATCCCTGCCGGCTCCGTCGCGCCCGTTGGAGACGTTCCCCGGACCCGCGGGTGGGATCTGCTCCCTGACCTCCCGTGCCATGACCAGCACATGCCTCGTTTCCCCCGCGGCACTCGTCGCCGGTGCCAGACGCAGCTCGAGCCGGATGTTACCGGCTGGGGTGGACACCAACGTCTCCTCGGTCCGCTTCTCACCGGTTCTGAAGACTTCCCGCGACAGACGCTCAACGGCCGTGATGACCTCCTGTTCCAGCGGCACCAGCGTCAGAGGCCGGCCGGAGAGGTCCTCGAGTGTCACCCCCAGCCGCCGGAGCAGGACGGTGTTCGCCCATTCCAACCGGAGGTCCTGCCCCAGCAGTGCAATGCAATCAGGTGAGGAATCCCCCACCAACACGAATCGACGCTGGCGCTCCTCTGCCACACGCGCCAGGTCATTGACGTGTTCGCTGAGCTCGCTGAGTTCCCCACCCCTCGTCAGGTCGGGCACGCGAACCGAGAGATCGCCTTCGACCAGCCGCTCCGTGGCACCGAGGAGACGCCGCACATCCCGCAGGACGAAGAGATCCGCTGCCACCCACGCCATACCCAGTCCCAATGCCAGCATCAGCAGGGTCAGCGTGACATTCTCCCGTGCGTGCCGGTTGGCATCAGCGTACACCACTGCCGTAGGCACTCCTGTCATGAGCAGGACCTGATCGCTGTTGGTGGCTGGAAGGGTCCGATAGGCGTAAAGACGTGATCGCTCATCCAGACCCACGCCTTCCACGAATCCACCGGACCGGCCCAGCATTCCGAGCAGGGCCTCATTGGGAGGGTGACGGGTACCGGCAAAACGCTCGTAGTCCGGCATCCGCGCGAATATGAATCCGGTGGCATCCACCAGTGCGACCATCGCTCCCGAGTCGGGTGGAATGGCACTGACCAATCTGCCGAACCAGTGAAGCTCGGCATCCAGGCTCAGGTAGCCACGAATCCTTCCCGCTGGATCGCGAAGCGGCTCGACCATTGCCGCCACGGGCTGCCCCAGCCTACCCATCATGAGGTACCCGGATACTTCATCCCCGAGTTGCGCAGCCCGAACCACAGGCGGCTCCGTACTGACGTCCGCCAGGCTGTCGGGAACGGACGAAGAGGCACAGTCAACCTGCAGTTCGCGTGTGATGCGTCTCGCGGACGTGAAGATCGAGTAGGTTGCGAGGACGCGTCGCAGTGCGTGCGAGCACTCCTCTGGATCACCACTGGTGACTTCGGAAACCCCCGCCAGTTGGCGCAGCAGTTCCCGGCCCGCCCGAGTGACATCCCGGTGCTCGGCAAGCGCGACGTCCAGCAGCCGGAAGTTGGTGTCCCGTTCACGCAGGTAGACCGCGTGCCGTTCGTCCCGGGTAAGGCGCGCCACGAGCAGCCCTATCGGCAGGAACGCTAGGGCTACCAGGGCAAGGAGCCGGACCCGCAACGGCGAGATCCGGCGGCGAAGGTGCGAAGGCACGTCTGGTGAGATGGCCGGTCGGGAAGGATCCGGCCGCAAGCTACGGTTCGGTCAAAAGGTGTCGCAAGGCGCCAAACGGGTCATCGCCTGCTGTTGGCGACAGGCCGCAGCATCTAGATTCGCGCGCATGACGATGCAAACCAGACTGGAGCAGCTAGAGCGCCGGCGCGCCGAGGCGGAGCAGGGAGGTGGTGAAGCACGCGTGGCCGCTCAGCATGCCAAGGGCAAGTTGTCCGCGCGTGAGAGAATCGATCTGCTCCTGGATGAGGGATCGTTCGTCGAGATCGGCGCATTCGTCACCCATCGCAGCACCGACTTCGGTCTGGAAACGCGTCGGGTCTGGGGTGACGGCGTCGTTACCGGACACGGGAGACTCGACGGGCGCCTTGTCTACGTCTTTTCGCAGGACTTCACCGTCTTTGGTGGATCCCTTTCCGAGGCATTCGCGGGGAAGATCTGCAGGATCATGGACCTGGCGGTCCGGAATGGTGCGCCGGTCATCGGGCTCAATGATTCCGGCGGAGCGCGGATCCAGGAAGGAGTGGATTCGTTAGGTGGCTATGCGGAGATCTTCCTGAGAAACACACTGGCATCCGGTGTGGTGCCACAGATCTCCGCCATACTCGGACCTTGCGCCGGTGGAGCGGTCTATTCTCCCGCCATTACGGATTTCGTCTTCATGGTCCGCGGGACGTCGTACATGTTCGTGACCGGACCCGGCGTCGTGAAGACCGTCACCCACGAGGAGGTGACGATGGAGGACCTGGGCGGAGCCGATACGCACGCCGCCACGTCCGGAGTCGCCCACTTTGCCTGCGATTCCGAAGCGGAATGCCTGCAGAGCATTCGCGACCTTTTCCGCTACATTCCGCAGAACAACCTCTCTGATCCGCCCCGGGGTCCGGGAACCGACCCCCGGGGACGTCGCGATGCAGGTCTGCTGGACGTGATTCCTGACCAGCCCGGCAAGCCCTATGACATACACGACGTCATCGGACGCGTCGTGGACGATGGTACCTTCTACGAGGTTCAGCGAGACTTTGCCGCCAATATCGTCTGCGGCTTTGCCCACCTCGGTGCTCACTCGGTTGGCATCGTCGCCAATCAGCCCGCCGTCCTTGCCGGCGTACTGGATATCGGTGCTTCGGTCAAGGCGGCGCGCTTCGTGAGATTCTGCGATGCGTTCAATATTCCGCTGGTGACATTCGTGGATGTCCCGGGCTTCCTCCCGGGTACTGCGCAGGAACACGGAGGCATCATCCGCCACGGGGCAAAGCTGCTTTACGCCTACTGCGAAGCCACCGTTCCCAAGCTCACGGTCATCACGCGGAAGGCCTACGGTGGTGCCTATGACGTCATGAGTTCCAAGCATATCCGGGGTGACCTCAACCTCGCCTGGCCCACCGCGGAGATCGCGGTAATGGGACCCCGGGGCGCGGTGGAGATCCTTTTCCGGAAGGAGATCGCCGACAGCGACGACCCGGCAAGGGCAGCCGACGAGCGGGCGTCGGAGTATGTGGACAAGTTCGCCAATCCATACGTGGCCGCATCCCGCGGATTCGTGGATGACATCATCGATCCGCGCGATACACGACCCCGCCTCATCGACGCCCTCGATACTCTGACGGGCAAGCGTGACAGCAATCCCCGGAGAAAGCATGGGAACCTTCCGCTTTAGCACGCGGCCCGGTCACCGGCTCCACGATTTCGGGGTGGAGCAGTGCAGTCCCCACGACCCGCGCTGATGTTCCGGAAAATCCTCATCGCCAACCGCGGCGAGATCGCGCTGCGTGTCATGCGCACCTGTCGCGAACTCGGCATCGCCACCGTGGCCGTGTATTCCGACGCCGACGCCGGGGCCCCCCATGTGAGGGAGGCGGACGAAGCCGTCGCAATCGGTCCCGCCCCCTCCGCCGAAAGCTACCTGAAGGGAGACCGCATCGTCCGGGCGGCGCAGGAGACTGGGGCCGAAGCCATTCACCCCGGCTACGGATTCCTCAGCGAAAGGGAATGGTTCGCGCGGCTCGTCCGCGAAAGTGGCATTGTGTGGATCGGTCCTCCGCCGGAAGCCATCGCGGCCATGGGTTCCAAGACGGAGGCCCGACGCCTGGCGATTGCAGCAGGTGTTCCCGTGGTACCTGGCACCACGGACCCGTTGCAGAGCCTTGCCGAGGCTGAGGAGACAGCTCGCACTATGGGTTTCCCGGTCCTCCTGAAGGCCGCGGCCGGTGGTGGCGGCAAGGGAATGCGCGTCGTTCGCTCTCCTGACGAACTGGTCACGGCGCTGGAATCGGCCCAACGGGAAGCCAGGAACGCGTTCGGGGACGACGCCGTGTACGTCGAGAAGTACATCGATGGCCCCAGGCATGTGGAGATCCAGATCCTGGCGGACATGCACGGAAATATTCGCTCCCTGGGCGAGCGGGAATGTTCCATCCAGCGACGCCACCAGAAGATGATCGAGGAAGCGCCGTCCGTTGTGCTGGAGCCGGAGCTGCGGCGTCGCATGGGTGAAACGGCGGTCGCGGCCGCCAGAGCTGCCGGGTATGTGAATGCCGGTACCTGCGAGTTTCTGGTCGACGGAAGGGGCGACTTCTGGTTCCTGGAGATGAATACCCGGCTGCAGGTGGAACATCCCGTAACGGAGTTCGTCACCGGCGTCGACCTCGTAGCCTGGCAGATCCGTATTGCTGCCGGTGATCGCCTCGACCTGCCCAACCCCATCGAACCAAGGGGATGGGCCATCGAGTGCCGGATTACTGCAGAGGACCCCCGCAATGGATTCCTGCCATCGACCGGACGGGTGAACTGGTTGCATCTCCCGGCCGGTCCAGGGGTGCGGTGGGATGGTGGAATCGAGCCGGGCTCGAATGTGGGACTGCACTACGATCCCCTGCTGGGCAAACTCGTGGTCTGGGCGCAGACCCGTGCAGATGCCGTGGAGCGCATGCGCCGGGCCCTGCGGGAACTGAGGATCGTGGGGCTGGAGACGTCCCGCGAGTTTCACCTCAGGGTGATGGAGGACGAGGAGTTCCGTAAGGGAGCAGTGGATATCCAGTGGCTGGAGAAGCGATTGGACGACCTCACCTCGAAGACACCGCCATTGGATCAGCTCCGTGAGGTCGCGGTGCTCGCCGCCCTGATGGCTGATCGCGAACGGGGAGTAACCCGGTCGGAGGACAGGCGCCCCGGTCAATCCTCGGGGAATCGGTGGCGGGAGGCCGCGATTCGTGACGGCCTTCGCTGACGCCGTGGACAAAGACCGGACGCGCCTGACGATCGAATCGGTTGCTGCTGGAGGCGACGGAGTCGGTCGGGTGGATGGCCTGGCCGTATTCGTTCCGCGGTCAGCACCCGGTGACGTTGTGGAAATCGTGCTGCGGCGGCAACGCCGGCTGGGACGTGGGGAGATCGTTCGCGTGGTGACGCCATCACCTCTGCGGGCCGACCCGCTTTGCCGTCACTACGACGGAGACCAGTGTGGTGGATGCCAGCTCCAGCACCTGTCGCTGGCAGCCCAGCTCGATGCGAAGCACCGTCTGGTCAAGGACGCCTTTCAGCGTATCGCACGCATGTCGATCGACCTCCCGCCGGTCGTTTCCAGTCCGGAACCCTGGGGTTACCGCTCGCGACTCACCCTGTCCATGAAACGGATCTCCGGAAAATGGATCATCGGGATGCATGTGCGCCGACATCCGGATTCCGTTTTCCAGCTGGAAGAGTGCCCCATCACCAATCCTGGGGTGGTTGCGGCCTGGAAAGAGATCCATGCGGCTTCGGACTCACTCCCCGCGGCGTCGGAACTCAGGGGTTGTGTCCGTCTGTCCGGCGGGAACCTGTCCCTGGTCCTGGAGGGCGGAAGCCACTGGAAGGACCAGGGTGATTTCGTGTCCCGTTGTCCCGCGCTCGCGTTCGTCCGATGGCTGCCCGAGCACGGTGCAGACCGGATCATCTTCGACCGTCGCTCGGTCGCGACGCCGGATGATGCATTCGACCAGGTCAATCAACCCGTCGCCCAGGCTGCCCGGGAGGCCTTGCTGGATCGCGTGCTCGGCATCTCGCCCCGGACCGCGATCGATGCCTACGCGGGCCTGGGATCACTGACGGGCCGTCTGGTGGCCAGTGGTCTCACGGTGACCTCGATCGAGGTTGACGAACGGGCAGCAGCATATGCAGCGCGCCGGTTGCCTGCTGCCCGGGTAATTAGCGGCCGGGTAGAGGATCACCTCGCCGGTGTGCTCCCCGCCGATGTCGTGATCCTCAATCCTCCCCGGACCGGCCTGGACCCACGCGTTACCGAGGTCCTGCAGAATGGCCCTCACCCCCGGCGCATACTCTACATGAGCTGTGACCCCGCCACGCTTGCCAGGGACGTGGGACGGCTCCCGTCCTGGCGGGTGTCGTGGATACGAGCATGGGACATGTTTCCCCAGACTGCACACGTTGAGACCGTATGTGAACTGTCCCCGACCCCGGAGGGGATCTGAAGTACATCGTGGATGTTGACGGAGAGCGGATCGAGGTGTCCCTTGGTCCGGAAGGTGTCGTCCTGGATGGTGAGCCGGTGGACGCACTGCTGGAACCTGTTGACGGCACTCCCATCCTGCTGTTCCGGATGGGGGGCAGGCTGAATCGGGTATCCGTGGTTCGCGGCAATGGTCGTGGGCGTTATGCGTTCTGGACGGACGATTTCCGGTTCGAGGTGGAGGCACTCGACGAGCGGCGGAGAGCCATTCTCGACCTGACAGCCCGTAGCTCCGGCTCCCGTGGTCCGGCCCCGCTCGTCGCACCCATGCCGGGCCTGGTGGTTCGGGTGGCGGTTGGGGAAGGGGATCGCGTGGTGGCCGGACAGGCTCTCGTGGTGGTGGAAGCCATGAAAATGGAAAACGAATTGCGTGCCACCGGTGAGGGTGTCGTGACGCGCGTACGCGTCAGGGCGGGTGAGGCAGTGGAGAAAGGGACGGTGCTGGTGGAACTGGGTGAAGTACCGGGACCGGAATGACGGCGTCTCAGGGATGCGCTGCTGAAGTCCAGTCTTCCGCTGTACCCCGGACACTTGCCTCCGCGTAAACGCCTGTCTATGTTGAAGTTCTGTCAATTTCCAGGCGGACCAACGCGCTCCGCCCGTCGCAATCGCTCATCCGGATGTCTCGCCCAACATGAAGACCTTCAGCGCCACTCCCTCCACCATCGAGCATAAATGGTTCGTGGTGGATGCCGACGGCCAGGTGCTGGGACGCCTCGCGTCTGAAATCGCGAAGATACTTCGCGGGAAGCACAAGCCTGTATTCACACCCCACATGGACACCGGTGACTACGTCATCGTGCTCAACGCTTCCAAGGTCGTGGTGACAGGGCACAAGGCTGAACAGAAGAAGTACTATCATCACACCGGCTACATGGGACACGAGCGGTTCACGCCGTTTGCCACCATGCTGGAAAAGCACCCTGAGCGGGTGATCGAGAAGGCCGTCTACGGCATGCTCCCCAAGTCTTCGCTGGCGCGTCAGACCCTGCGTCGCAAGCTGCGGGTGTATGCCGGCAGCGAGCATCCGCATTCAGCGCAGCAACCCGCCCCCCTGACCTTCAGGACCACGAGCGAAAAGGCATGACCGAGACCCAGAGAATCCACGCGGTCGGACGTCGCAAGGAGTCCGTGTGCCGCATCTACCTGCGTCCCGGTTCGGGCAAGTGGGACATCAACGGACGGACCCTGGGTGACTACTTCCCGCGACCCGCCCTCGTCTCCGCCATCCAGCAGCCGTTCACCGCCACGGACAACCTGGGCAGGTGGGACGTGATGGCGCGGATCGAAGGAGGTGGCCAGGCGGGCCAGGCGGGAGCTCTGCGGCTCGCGGCCGCCCGGGCCATCGTCATGGTGGATGAGGCCCATCGCCGCAAGCTGCGCGACCTGGGTCTCCTTACCCGGGATGCCCGTGCGGTGGAGCGCAAGAAGCCGGGTCGCCCAGGCGCCCGGAAGCGGTTCCAGTTCAGCAAGAGATAGTTCAGCTGCACGGATGCAGGGCCAGGTCGTTTCACTGGCCCTCGCATTCGATCCCCAACCATTCACGCTCCCTGAGCCTCCCTGGGTGCCGGCCCGGCCGGTCGACGGAGGTGCTGACGGAAGCGGAAGAACAACCCGACTCTCATTCACCCGATGCAACCCACTCTCGAACAACTTCTCGAAGCCGGTGTTCACTTCGGTCACCAGACCCGTCGCTGGAACCCGAAGATGCGGCGCTTCATTTTCGCCGAGCGCAACGGCATCCACATCATCGACCTGCAGAAGACCCTGCGACAGATCGAGCTGGCACGCAAGCTCGTCCGCGAAGTCGTTCTCAAGGGCGATAACATCCTTTTCGTCTGCACCAAGCGACAGCTCGCCGCAATTGTCCGCGGCGAAGCCGATCGCTCTGGATCGCTGCATGTGACCGAACGGTGGCTGGGCGGCCTGCTGACCAACTTCCAGACCATCAAGAAGCAGATCCGCCGCCTGAAGGATCTCGAGTCCGGGACCGAGGCAGGCGGAGAGTTCGAAAACTACACCAAGAAGGAGCAGCTTCTTCTCACCCGGCAGCGGGACAAGCTTTCCAAGTATCTCGAGGGCATCAAGAACATGGGTCGCCTTCCGGGATTGATGTTCGTGATCGACTCCCGCAAGGAACGCATCGCCGTTTCCGAGGCCAACAAGCTCGGTATACCGATCGTGGCCATCGTCGACACCAATGCAGACCCCGATCTGATAACCGTTCCCATCGCCGGAAACGACGACGCGATCCGTTCCGTGGAACTGATTACGCGCTTCCTGGCCGACGCCATCGCCGAAGCCCGGCGTGAGGCTCCGGTCAGGTCTGTGGAGGATGACGCCGAAGAGAGCACCTATAGCTCTGATCGCGGGCTCGAACCGGCAGCCGGTGGAGGAGACGACGAGCGGAAACGCCGCCGCAGGCCGCGCCGTCGGCGGGCCAAGCCCGAGGCCATTGCCGCCCGCAGGAAGGGCGGCCCGGAAGGCGAGCCCGAGGGTGATGAAGGTGGAGCCGCGGGCGACACCAGTGTCGGTGGAGGCGAATAGCCGACGGCGCAGGTTCGGATACCGGTTGCACTCCGATTGACCGGTGTGGTCCACCCGGGCCACCAGGAGTCGGGAAGTGTCCGAATCGCCGTCGGCCTCTGGCCGGCGGCGTTCGTTCAGGTGGACCTTGGTTTCAGTGCAGGAACAATCACAATTTCAACGAGTCTGGTTCAAATGACCGAATACAAGCCCAGTGCCAAGGACGTCCAGGAGCTTCGCCAGCGTACCGGTGCGGGAATGATGGACTGCCGGAATGCCCTGTCGGCTGCGAATGGCGATATCAACCTCGCCGTGGAGAACCTGCGCAAGGCTGGGATCGCCAAGGCAGAAAAGCGCGCTGGACGGGTTGCGTCCGAGGGTCGCATCGTGTGCCTCCTTGCCCCCGATGGTCTCACGGGCGCCATGCTCGAACTCAACTCCGAGACGGATTTCGTGGCCCGGAACGAGGACTTCGCTGCCGTGGCTGATGCCCTCGGAAAGCACCTTCTGGAAAGCAGCTTCGATGGAATCGTCGCGGAGGCTGCTCAGGGCCGGTTCCTGGCCTCGCCATGGCAGGGAAAGACGGTTCAGGACGTCGTGACCGAGACATCGGCACGAACCGGTGAAAACATCGTACTCCGTCGCTACGCTCGCTTCGTGACGGACGGAACGCTGGGCACCTACATACACCACAATGGTCGTGTGGCGGTCATGGTCGAGGTCGGTGGACCTCGGGGCGACGTGGCCTCGGAACTGTCTCGTACCGTCGCGGAGCACGTGGCGGCGGGTGTACCACGGGTACCCGAAGCCGTCCGTCGCGAGGAGGTTCCGGCGGAGATCGTGGATCGGGAACGCCGCATTTTCACCGAGCGTGCCATCGCCGAAGGCAAACCGGAAAAGATTCTCGAGAAAGTCGTCGAGGGACAGATCCGGAAGTTCTTCTCCGAGGTGACCCTCCTGGAACAGCCTTGGGTGCGTGACGAAGCCCGGACGATCCAGTCGCTGGTCGATGACGCGTCGTCCCGGGCCGGCGGAGCACTCTCGGTTCGTCGCTTCGTCCGCTACCGGATGGGTGAGTAGCGTGCCGTCGGTACCGCGACCAGCGTGGAATCGGATCCTGCTCAAGCTCTCCGGCGAGGCACTGGCCGGAGAGCGAGGCACGGGATTCGACTTCGAGCGTGTGGGTCAGTTCTGCGATGAGGTGAGATCCGTCGTCGATATGGGCGTCGGGGTGGGGATGGTGATTGGGGGCGGAAACATCGTCCGCGGTCGCCAGCTCGCCGAGCTGGGCCTGGACCGCGTTGCGGCGGACTACATGGGAATGCTGGGTACGGTCATCAACGCGCTGGCGCTGCAGGACGTGATGGAAAAGCGCGGTCTCGATACCCGTGTCATGACGGCCATCCGCATGGAAGAACTGGCGGAGCCCTACATCCGGCGTCGTGCACTGCGGCACTTCGAAAAAGGACGCATTGTCATCTTTGCCGGCGGGACGGGCAACCCGTATTTTTCGACGGATACCGCGGCAGCACTGCGCGCCATTCAGATCAAGGCGGATGTCATCATCAAGGCAACGAGCGTCGATGGTGTTTATTCGGCCGACCCCAAGAAGCATCCCGATGCGACCTTCTATGAGGAGATCAGTTACCGCGATGTCATGCTGGAAGAACTTGGTGTGATGGATCAGACTGCTGTGACACTCTGCAAGGAGAACAACCTCCCGCTGATCGTCCTGAACATCCACCGCAAGGATGCAGTGGCGATGGCGGTTCGCGGCGAAAGAGTGGGAACACTCGTCAGAGGAGACCAGCGACCGTGAGTACGATCCCGCAGATTCTCAAGGACTCGAAGGCCCGCATGGACAAGTCGATCGACTCCACGAAGCATGAATTCGCGTCGATCCGCTCCAGCAAGGCCACGACCAACATGCTCGACACCGTGAAGGTCGAGGTGTACGGCACCGTAATGCCGCTGAATCAGGTCGCGGCTGTCGCTGCACCCGAGCCCCGCCTTCTCACGGTCACACCCTTCGACAAGGCCCAGATCAAGGTCATCGAGAAGGCGATCCGGGATGCCGAGCTTGGACTCGAACCGGTCACCAACGGACCCCTCATCCGGGTGCCACTCCCGCAGATGAATGAGGAACGGCGCCGTGAACTGGTCAAGATCGTGCACAAGTTCGCCGAGGAGGGCCGCATAGCTGTCCGTCACTGGCGAACCGATGCCCGGGAACAGCTCCGGAAGCTCGATGGTGTCTCGGAGGATGCAGTAAAGCACGCCGAGAAGGACCTGCAGAAGGTTCACGATGAATACATCGCCCGGATCGACTCGCTCATGAAGGCCAAAGAGCAAGAGATCATGGAAGTCTGAACGGCCAGGGGTCAGTGAGACCTAACTCGACCGAAGAGGTGCTCGCGCAGGTCCGCCAGCAGGGTGGCCTGCCGAGGCACATAGCCATCATCATGGATGGCAATGGACGATGGGCGCGCGGTCGGCTGATGCCACGGGTCTTCGGGCACCGGTCCGGAATGTCCGCCGTGAGAGAGGTGATAGAAGGCGCCGTCGAGGCGCGTGTGCCTTTCCTCTCGCTCTTCGCGTTCTCCCGGGAAAACTGGGAACGACCCGCCACCGAGGTGGAGGCCCTCATGGACCTCCTGGTCGAGTACGTGGGCCGGGAATCCGAAGAGCTGCTGGAAAAAGGTGTCCAGGTCCGCGTGCTGGGTGACCTGGAAAGGCTCACACCGGAGGCCGCACGCGCCGTAGCCGAAGTCACCGCCAGAACTGCCGCGAATGAACGGCTGGTGCTCAACCTGTTCATATCGTACGGAGCCCGGGATGAGATAGTCCGCGCCGTGCGCTCGCTGGCACGCGATGCGCTTGCAGGACGGCTGACGCCTGACAGCATCACCGAGGAGACCGTAAGCGAATACCTCTATACCTCGGGCTGCCCGGACCCGGATCTCCTGATCCGGACCAGTGGTGAACAGCGCCTCTCCAACTTCCTGCTGTGGCAGCTGGCGTACGCCGAACTCTACATCACACCGGTTCTCTGGCCGGACTTCACCCGCCGGGAGTTGTTCGAAGCCATACTCGAGTACCAGCGCCGGGAACGGCGCTACGGGCGCGTTACCGCCTGATCACCGGACTGGAATGGGATCCCTGGGTCGCCGTATCGTGGTCGCCGCCATCGGAATCCCGATCGTTGGCGCCGCCGTTTATCTGGGAGATGTCGTTCTGGCGGCCCTGCTGGCCGTCCTCGGCGGGATCGGTGCCTGGGAACTGTACCGGATGGCAAGGATCCGGGGCACCATGCCAGCCGAATCGATCGGGATACCGCTGGCGGCTCTGATTCCGCTGGGCGTTCACGCCGTTCGAATAGGCCTGCTGGACGCTCCCCTTGCCGCTGCGGGAACGTTGTTCGTTGCCCTGCTCGGATTCATCCTGTTTACCAGAGGACCAGCCCAGCGCCCCCTGGAATCCGTTGCCGTAACGGCCCTCGGCGTTCTGTACTGCGGCGGCACGCTGGCCTACGCCTACGCACTGCGCCATCACCGCCTGGTGGTGGAGCCTGCGGGTGGCCTGGCATTGGTGGCGTTCCCCCTGGTGCTCACCTGGATCAGCGACAGCGCTGCCTTCTTCGTCGGTCGTAGTCTGGGTCGGCACAAGCTCAGTCCGGAGGTGAGTCCCAACAAGACGATCGAGGGCGCGCTTGGCGGTGTGGTGACCTCCGTGGTGGCCGCCTGGTTTTTCAATGACCTGGTGCTGCGGCCCGCGGCGCAGCTGGCTCTCGCACCCTGGACCGTGCTGATCTTCGGTGCCGTCATCAGTGCCGTAGGGCAGGTTGGTGATCTCGTCGAGTCCCTCTTCAAGCGGGAAGCCGGGGTAAAGGACAGTTCCTCGATCCTCTCATCCCACGGTGGCGTGCTGGATCGCCTGGACAGCCTGTACTTCGTGATGCCGGTCGCTTACCTGCTCCTTGGTCGGCTGCTCCTCGCCGCCCCCAGATGACGTCGAGTCTCCCGAACTCGACCGATGGCTCCCTGGCCGGCAGCGCCCTCGGGCGGTCTGAATGAGGAGTAGCGACGTGGATTCCGCAAAGAACGGCATTACGGGCGTCGGCATTCTGGGTTCCACCGGTTCCGTCGGAACCACAGCGTTGCGGGTTCTGGCCCGGCACTCACAGCGCTTCCGGGTGGTTGCACTTACCGCCAACGCCAATGCTGATCGGTTGAGCGAGCAGGCGCAGGCGACCGGAGCCGGATTCGTCGCCCTGACGTCGCACGACGCGGGGAATCCGGAGTGGCACAGTGGTCCCGATGCGTTGGTAACGGCTGCCGGCCTCCCCGAAGCCGACACCATCATCAATGCAGTCGTGGGGGCGGCCGGACTCGATGCGACACTGGCCGCGCTGGCCGCAGGCAAGCGCGTTGCCCTCGCCAACAAGGAAACGCTGGTGATGGCGGGCGAACTGGTTACGGAAGCCGCCCGTACGGGAGGAGGGGAGGTCGTTCCGGTCGACAGCGAGCATTCGGCGATTCTGCAATGCCTGACCGGTCGTCCCCGTTCAGCGGTCAGACGACTGATTCTCACGGCATCGGGTGGTCCGTTCCGAGGCTGGGCGAAAGAGCGGTTGGCCAAGGCTACCCTGGCGGATGCCCTGCAGCATCCCACGTGGCAGATGGGCCGAAAGATCACCGTCGACAGCGCCACGCTCGCCAACAAGGCCCTGGAAGTGATAGAGGCACATTTTCTCTTCGGGATCCCCTACGATGCGATCGACGTCGTCGTGCACCCGCAAAGCGTAGTCCATTCCATGGTGGAGTTCATCGACGGATCGGTACTGGCTCAGCTGGGTGCACCGTCGATGGAGCTGCCCATTCTTTATGCGCTCACGCACCCCGAACGGGTTGCCGATCCGGCGACATCCGCATTCGACCCCGTATCACTGTCACCCCTGACTTTCGAGCCGGTGCGTATCGAGGAGTTCCCGGCCCTTCGTCTCGGGATCCACGCCGGGAGGGCCGGGGGAGCAGCGGCGGCTGTGTTCAACGCCGCGAACGAAAAGGCAGTTGCGCTATTCCTCGACGGGCTGCTTTCATTCGTCGATATTCCCCGTGCCATCGAATCGGCGCTGGAGCGTCTGGCGGGGCTGCCCGGTGGCAGCCGCGAGGAGCTCCGGGCAGCCGACGAGGCAGCGCGTCACCACGTAGCCGGAATGTTTGCATGCTGAACTGGCTGGCCCCCGTCCTTGTCTTCGGGCTCGTGATTCTGGTACACGAGCTGGGGCATTTCCTTGCCGCCAAGTGGCTGGGAGTGTATGCCCCACGCTTCTCCATTGGTTTCGGGCCCGCCCTCTGGCGTCGCCGCCGCGGTGAAACCGAGTACATCATTGCGGCCCTCCCACTGGGTGGATACGTCCGCATGGCGTCCCGCGAGGATGAGGCCACTGCCTTCCTGGAGGGCGGGAGCGAAAAGGCCGCATCGTCGGAATCGTCGGCCGAGGGTACCGACGCCACCGCTGGTGACAGGAACCACCCCCCAGGGTGGGACCCGGATGCAATGGTTCCGTTCGGACCCAAACCTGTCCCGGAGAACCGATGGTTCGAGTCCCAGCCGTTGTGGGGTCGCCTCATCATCATGTTTGCCGGCGTCACCATGAACGCGGTGCTGGCGCTTGTAGTATCCACTGGACTCTTTGCGGGATTTGGCCGCCCATATATCCCGCCGGTCGTGGATTCCATTGTGCCAGGTCGACCCGCGGAGCGCGCGGGACTCCAGGCGGGGGACAGCATAGTCGCCGTCGATGGCGTCGCCATTCGCCGCTGGAACGAAGTCACCGAACGCATTTCCTCTTCCGCGGGCCGGGAATTGACGCTCGATGTCTGGCGCCAGGGTCAGATCGTCCCAATCCGGGTCACCCCGGAACTTCGCAGCGATACTTCGGACATCGGGACCGAGATTGCAGTTGGCAGGATCGGGGCCGGCTCGACGACCCGTGTGGCCCGGGAGTCGGTGCCCCTGGGTGCCTCGTTCGTGGCCGGCTGGAACACGACGTGGGCCATGGGTGGTGCGGTGGTGCGGGTGGTCGCCGGACTCGTAACCGGAAAGGTGTCCGTTTCGCAGCTCGGCGGACCAATCACCATCGTGCGTACCTCCGTGGAGGCGGCCCGATCGGGAGTGGAAACGCTGTTTTCACTCATTGCCTTCCTCAGCATCAACGTGGCTGTGCTCAACCTCCTGCCGATCCCCATCCTGGATGGCGGACAGATCCTGATGAACGTGGCGGAGGCAGTGAAGGGAAGTGCTTTCAGCGCCCGGACCAGAGAGTACATCCTTCGTGCCGGGCTGGTCGCCATAGCGCTGCTCTTCGCGCTCGTCATGTACAACGACCTCAAGGGTCTCCTCGGGATGGCGGGATGAGATCCCGGTTGGGGCCGCGGCTGCCAGCGGGCTGGAGCCTGCTGCTTGTGCTGGGGCTCGTCATTCCGGCGCGATCTGCGCCGGCGCAATATCGCGGGGTTCGGTTCGAAATCACCCAGGTGGGTGACACGACGTTTGGCTTTCCCCGTGGTGATGCGACCTGGGTGAAGCCCGGAATCACGGGAATCGCGGTGGATCCGCGTCGGCGCGATGTGCTGGTGGCGCGTTTTCGCGTTATCCGTGTGGACACGGGATTCGTAACTGCCCTGATAACTGGACAGACCACGCGCGTCGCGACCGAGCACGTCGTCGTGTTGAACGAACCGGCCAGGCCATGGTACCGGGCGGCGACGTTCTGGGGTGGTGCCGCTCTGGGCGTGATCCTGGGCGTGCTGGTGAGCGGGCGTTAGGCCCCCGGTTTCTCCCTTCAGCAGTAGAGCAGAATGGTGGCCAGGTTCTTGGCTTCCCCGGGCGCCAGATCGATCTGTTCGGAATAGGGCGCGCAGCTTGCCATCTTGATCCGGAGCGTCCACCTCCCGGCCGGGAGAACCAGGGGTGCTTCAAGTGGCAGGAGCACGTCCTTTCCGATGTCGCCACCATCCCGCTGCAGGCTGTACCAGATCATGCCATCGACCGCCGTACCGTCCTTGAGCGATCCGCGGGCAGCAAAGGTCAGGGTCCCACATGCCCGAGGCGCCATGTTGATGGAAAGGGGTGTGCCGGCCTCCACCCGGATCATTCGCGTCACACGATTTTCCAGGCAACCGTCAAACGAGGGAATCTCGGCACGTACTACGTAATCCCCCGGCGGGAGACTGTCGCGGCGGACGTTGCCGGAGCCCAATGTCTGGGATCCCAGCGCCGTGCCTTGAAGCGTGATCTGGGCATCCGCCGGGGCGTTGATCCGCAGTCCCCCCAGCGTGGGATGGGGTTGGTTCGGCTGTCTGGGCCGGACCGGCGCCGGCTGGTTGCTGCTGTCGCCCCCGGCTGACGGGCTGTCGATGACCGTGGTGGAGTCCTGGAGGGAGTCAGTCGAGGTGGAATCGGACGGCGAGCTGGAGGCCACGACAGTACCTCCGAACGGTCGAAAGACGAGCATCGCCAATCCACCCAGCACGACCATTGTCACCAGTGCTGCCGGCACGAGGACCCGCCCGGAGACGGGTCTCGACGGCGATCGACTGAGCCTGACACTCGGTGGGGTCATTCCGGGCGTCGAGGGCACTGCCAGGGTGTTGGCCGCGGAGGGGTCCCGGTGGTGCTGGAGTATGGCCTGGAGGCTGTCGGCCAGTTGTTCGCCGGTGGCCGGTCGCTCCTCTACGTTCTTGGCAAGGCACTGCAGGACGATGGCTTCGAACTCTGGGGAGAGCGCCGGATTGATCGAACGTGGCGGTGGAGGTGGCTCCTCCACGTGCTGCCTTGCGATTTCGTACCAGTCGTCGCCCTCGAACGGAAGGCGGCCAGTGGCAGCGCGATACAGCGTGACTCCGAGAGAGTAGATGTCGGCCCGGCCGTCCAGTGGTTTCGCACGCGCCTGCTCGGGCGCAAAATACTGGGGCGTACCCACCACCATGTTCGTGCCGGTCTGGTTGGTATATCCCGTTACCGCACGTGCGATTCCAAAATCGGCGACGACGGCGTTTCCGTGCGCGTCGAAGAGGATGTTGTCGACCTTGATGTCGCGGTGTATTACCCCCTCGCGATGGGCGAAGCCAAGGGCGCGAGCGACGTCTATCCCCACCTGCAGTACGTAGTCTTCAGGCAGCGAGCCCGTGGCTTCCAGGCGGTCGGACAGGCCTCCCGGCAGGTAGTCCATGACGAAGTAGACTGCGTCTCCTTCACGACCCACCGAGTAGATCTTGATGATGTTGGGGTGTCGGAGGTGAGCCGCCGTGGACGCTTCCCGCCGGAAGCGCTCCACCACCTGCTGCTCCCCGGCGTACTGGGGCTTCAGGACCTTGATCGCGACCGGGATGTCGAGTTCGGGGTCATGGCCCTTGAAGACCCAGGCAAAGCCGCCCGACCCGAGCAGGCTCTCGATCCGGTACTTGCCCAGCGTCTGGCCGAGGTATCGTTCGGGCACTCAGGGATACGCCTTTACAGAAAATGGCGGAGCGGGTAAATTACTGTGCTTCAAAGGACTTAGCCATGCACACGTCGCGGATGCGCGGAGAATATACGTCATGAGTTTTGAAAAGGCACCGACCATTGCCCGATACCGGACAGGCGAAGGAGATACCGGTTCGGCGCCGGTGCAGGTCGCCCTCCTCACGGAGCGCATCAACTACCTTACCAGTCACTTCAAGGCTCACGGAAAGGACTTCCACAGTCGTCGCGGTCTCCTGAAGATGGTCGGCAAACGCCGCCGCCTGCTCGAGTACCTCAAGCGAACTGATATCGAGCGCTACCGCCAGATCATTTCTGATCTTGGCCTCCGCCACTAATCACGTAACGGTAACGCCACCGCGCGGGCAGCTGGACCATGCCCGCGCGTTTTGCGTTTACCGGCAGTCCGTCCGCTCCGGCCGCACAGTGCGTCCGCTCGCAGCGAAACCGAGGATACCCAACGCAAAATGATGCATCGAATCGAAAAGACCTTCGCCGGCAGGCGCCTCGTCATCGAGACCGGCCGCATGGCGAAGCAGGCAGCTGGCTCCGCCGTCGTCACCTTCGGCGACACCATGGTACTGGCCGCCGCCACGGTGAGCGACAAGGAAAGCTCCCTGGGCTTCTTCCCGCTCCTGGTGGAGTACCGGGAAAAGACCTACGCCGCCGGAAAGATCCCCGGCGGGTTCATCAAACGCGAAGGGCGTCCCCACGACCACGAGATTCTGGCTGCCAGAATCATCGACCGCTCCATCAGACCGCTCTTCCCGGAAGGTTTCCGGAATGAAGTTCAGGTCTATGTCTATGTGATTTCCGGCGACCAGGAGAATGACTCCGACGTGCTGGGCCTGATTGCCGCCTCGTATGCACTCGCCTCCAGCCGGATTCCATGGAACGGGCCCGTGGCGGGCGTCCGGGTCGGCCGCGTACAGGACAAGTGGGTGCTCAACCCCACCTTCCAGCAGCTGGCCTACAGTGACCTCGAACTCGTGGTGGCAGGTACGGCCGATTCCATCAACATGGTGGAAGGCGGCTGTCTCGAAGTCAGCGAGGCGGACATGCTTGAGGCCCTGACCCTGGGTCACAAGGGAATCCGGGAACTCATCGCTTACCAGCAGGATCTGATGAAGGCCGCAGGTGCCGTGGAAAAGCTGCCTTGGGTGCGTACCGAGGCTCCGACGGACTGCGCGTCCCGTGTGAAATCCGAAGCCGAAGCAAGGATCGTCGCGGCAATCAACCAGAAGGAGAAGCACACGCGCATTCAGGCGGTCGAGGAGGTGAAGAAACACGTCAAGGAAGCGCTTGTCGCGGAAAATGCCGAATGGGCTGGCTATGTAGGCGGCCTGCTGGAGGAGATCGAATACAACGCCCTTCGATCCCAGGTTCTGGAAACCGGACGTCGTGTCGATGGCCGGACGCCCACGGAGGTGCGTCCCATCTCGATCGACACCGCGGTTCTCCCCCGCGCTCATGGGTCGGCACTCTTCACGCGTGGTCAGACACAGGCGCTGGTATCCTGTACTCTGGGTACCGCCGATGACGTACAACGCCTCGACTCCATCAAGGATCTGGGCGAAGTCACCAAGTCGTTCATGCTGCATTACAATTTCCCACCGTTTTCCACGGGAGAGGTCCGGCCCATGCGCGGCACGAGCCGCCGGGAAATCGGTCACGGAAACCTTGCCGAACGGGCCCTTCAGGGAGTGCTCCCGCCCTATGAGGAGTTCCCGTATACCATCCGGATCGTTTCCGATATTCTCGAGTCCAACGGTTCGTCGTCCATGGCATCCGTATGCGGTGGCTCGCTCGCTCTGTTCGATGCCGGTGTCCCGGTGCGTGCCGCCGTCGCGGGCGTGGCCATGGGACTGATCAAGGAGGGCGAGAAGTACGCCATTCTCACCGACATCCTGGGAACCGAGGATCACCTCGGCGACATGGACTTCAAGGTCGCGGGTACCGAGGCGGGCATCACGTCCATCCAGATGGACATCAAGATCGAGGGCATGGATCTCGCGATCATGAAGGAGGCTCTGGCTCAGGCCAGGGAAGGTCGCCTGCACATACTGGGTGAGATGAAGAAGGCCCTCGCCGAACCCCGCGCTGACCTCTCTCCGCATGCACCGCGTATCGTCACCGTGACGATCAACCCCGAGAAGATCGGCGACCTCATTGGCCCCAAGGGGAAGACCATCCGTGGTATCCAGGACGAGACCGGGGCCGAGATCACGGTGGACGACTCCGGCACGGTTACCATTGCCGCGGTCGGAGGTGAGGCAATGGAACGGGCCCGCCAGATGGTCGCTGCCATCACGGCGGAACCGGAAGTCGGAGCCGTTTATGAAGGGACCGTAAAGAGCACCACGGCCTTTGGTGCCTTCGTGGAGATCATGCCCGGGACCGAGGCACTCCTCCACATTTCCGAGATGCGCCACACCCGCGTCGAAAAGACCGAGGATGTGGTCAAGAAGGGTGACAAGGTTACCGTCAAGCTGATCGATCGAGACGAACGTGGGCGGCTGCGGTTGTCCATGAAGGCCCTGCTCCCGAAACCCGAACCCGGTCCCCGGGAGGAGGGGAATGGGGCGGCTGCCGAGGGAAGCCTTTCTCCCGAGGATGCGACCCTCCCGGCCGTGGAGAACGCTGGCCGCGAGGAACGCGGTCGTCGCCCCCGTCGTGGCGGACGCGGCGGTGGGGGACACGGCCAGCGGGAGTGATCGCTCGGTGCCCCGGGCTCCGCGCAGCGGAAAGGATGCAGTGCGATCCGGCCGGACCTCACTGGCACTGAGTGACGCTGGGAGTCCGGAAGGCGCAGACGGTACCGTCTGCCGGACAACGCTCGCCAACGGTCTGACGGTGCTGTCGGAGTACACCAGTGGAGTCCGATCCGTGTCGCTCGGCGTCTGGGTCAGACGGAGCTCGGTGCATGAGCCGAGGCACCTCATGGGCATATCCCATTTCCTGGAGCATCTGGTGTTCAAGGGAACCCGGAGCCGCAGCGCGCGGGAGATCGCGCTGGCGCTGGAAAGCCTCGGCGGCTCACTGGATGCGTTCACCTCGCGGGAGCATACATCGTTCCAGGCAAGGGTGCTGGATGAGCATCTGGAGGCTGCCGCGGACGTGCTCTGTGATCTGGTGTTCCGGCCAAGCCTCAGGGATGCAGACCTGAAGCTGGAGCGTAAGGTCGTTCTCGAGGAGATCTCCATGGTCGAGGACACGCCCGACGACCTGGTATTCGAGCTGCATAACGAGGCGCTTTGGGGTGATCACCCGTACGGGTATCAGATCCTCGGCAGCCGCGAGACGATCGGTGCGCTCGATGTGGCCGACGTGAGAGCGCTGCATAGCCGAGCGTATCAGCCACAGCACATGCTGGTGGCCGCCGCCGGACGGGTGAGGCACGAAGATCTGCTGGAGGCCCTGGAGCGAACGGGGTGGACGGACGTGGAAGGCGGGCCAGCCGATCTGCCTGTGGTGGCTACGCCGCGCCCCGTTGGTCCCACCCGACGTCACGTGAAGCGCGATGGCCAGCAGGTTCAGATTGTCATCGGCTCCCCCACGGTTCCGTGGACCGACCCCAGGAGGTATGCACTCTCCCTGGTCAGCCTGATGCTCGGCGGAGGAATGTCATCGCGGCTTTTCCAGCGGGTGAGGGAGGAACTCGGGTTGGCCTACTCCATCTACAGCTTTCAGTCGTTTCACAAGGATGGCGGCATGCATGGCATCCACGCGGGCACTGCTCCGGGAAACACTGATCAGGCGGTGGAAGAGACGATGCGCGAGCTGGATCGCGTTGCGGGCGAGGGTTTCCCCGATAGCGAGATCGAGGCGGGCAAGAGCCAATTGAAGGGACAGCTCACACTGTCACTCGAGTCGCCATCGTCCCGGATGTACCGGATGGCGTCAGCGGAACTCTACGGAGAGCCGTTCCTTTCGCTGGATGAATCCCTGAAACGGATCGAGGCAATCACCGCTGATGAAGTGGCGGCAGTGTGCCGCGAGTTTTTCTTACCCGCCCGTCAGACGGTTCTGACGCTAGGGCCATCAGGCCTGTCCACCGATAACCCTGACAATCTCATTTGACGACCATGCTCATCGGCGTACCGAAGGAAATCAAGACGAACGAGAACCGGATTGCCCTGGTGCCTGCCGGGGCCGAGGCTCTGGTGGCTTCCGGACATCAGGTCATCGTGGAGAAAGGCGCCGGCGAGGGTAGCGGCTTCGATGACACCCAGTATGTCGCCGCGGGCGCCCGGATCGGTGCCGACGCGGATGCGGTCTGGGCCGAGGCCGACATGATCATGAAGGTCAAGGAGCCCATTGCGCCGGAATGGAAGCGGATGAAAAGCGGCCAGTTGATCTTTACATACTTCCATTTTGCGGCCGACGAAGAGTTGACCCGGGCACACCTGGCCAGCGGTGCCGTCTGTGTGGCATACGAAACGGTCGAACTTCCGGGGCGCGAGCTCCCGCTCCTGATACCGATGTCCGAGGTTGCCGGTCGCATGGCCGTCCAGGAAGGCGCGAAGTACCTCGAAAAGCTGTATGGCGGCAGGGGAGTGCTCCTCGGTGGTGTGCCCGGTGTGTCGCCGGCCAAGGTGGTCATTCTGGGTGGTGGAATCGTGGGGGTGAACGCTGCGAAGATGGCAGCGGGGCTGGGTGCCCGTGTCGTCATACTCGACCTTTCCCTGGATCGCCTCCGATATCTCTCGGATGTGATGCCGGCGAACGTCCAACTCATATACTCCAACCGGCACAACATCCTGGATGCCGTGGAGACCGCCGATCTGGTCATTGGCGGTGTGCTCATCCCGGGCGCCAAGGCTCCCAAGCTGATTCGCCGGGAGGACCTCAAGCGGATGAAGAGCGGGTCGGTAATCGTGGACGTCGCGGTGGATCAGGGAGGTTGCGTCGAGACGATCAGACCAACGACCCATGAGAATCCGACGTACGTGGTGGAGAACGTGATTCACTACGGCGTGGCGAACATGCCCGGAGGGGTTCCCCGTACCTCGACCCTGGCCCTTACGAATGCCACCCTCCCGTACGCTCTCCAGCTCGCCAACAAGGGCTGGAAGAAGGCATTGCGAGAGAACGAGGCGCTGCTCAAGGGCCTGAACATCGCGAATGGAAAGGTTGCCTACCCCGGAGTTGCCGAAGCATTCGGACTTCCGCTGACCAGTGCCGCCAGCATGGTCTGAGGCCGGACTGGTTCCCAACCATGAACGGAACACGGGTGTGTTGTCGGGCTGGATGCAGGCGATGGCAACCAGCCCCGCCACCCGATCCGAAGACAGCACGAAAGCGTACCCGCCCCAGTCTGATTGATCATGACAGTCAACATCCTCCGCCTTCCTTCCAATCCTGACCTGCCTTTGCCTTCGCGACAGACGGATGGATCCGCCGGCTACGACGTGGCATCGGCGGAGGCTGACTTCGAGCTGGCACCGGGTGAGCGTCGGGCGGTGTCCACCGGCCTGATATTCGAGCTTCCTTCCGGCCTGGAGATGCAGGTGCGACCGCGCTCCGGCCTGGCGCTCAAGCATGGGATCACGTTACCGAACTCGCCCGGGACGATCGATCCGGACTATCGCGGTGAATTGAAGGTGATTCTTCAAAACGGTGGTGATCATGCCGTGAAGATCGCCCGCGGAGATCGTATCGCTCAGCTCGTCTTCTCCCGTTTCGAAACACCCTCGCTGAGCGAATCCATCTCGGTTGGTGCGACCGGGCGCGGGACCGGCGGTTTCGGTAGCACCGGTTAGGGCAGGGACGGGGGGACCTCGGCCAGCCGGTGGGGGGGAGAGGCTGCAGCAATCCCTCAGGCGAAGGCATCCAGGTTATGGAGACGCAACGTCTTGCACCACTGCACGGACCGGCGTAGGTTTCGCGGCGTCACCTGATCTCCCTCCGGTCGTCCTCCTGTCGTCCGACGCAGTTCAGGCTGCGTCCCGTGCCCAATAAATGCGCTGGCCCTTTCTCAAGGCGGGAACCCTGATTCCCGCCAACGCGATTGCCGTGGATCTCGGCACCGCGAACACTCTGATTCATGTGAAGGGCGAGGGAATCGTCCTCAACGAACCGTCGGTGGTCGCGATAGATCGCGAGACGAAACGGGTGAAGGGCGTTGGGCTCGAAGCCAAGCGAATGCTGGGTCGCACGCCGGATGGCGTCATTGCGGTACGTCCCATGAAGGATGGCGTCATTGCCGACTTCGACGTTACCGAAAAGATGCTGCGCTACTTCCTGGAGCTGATCATCCGGAACCGGATGTTCAAGATCAAGCCCAGGGTAATCGTGTGCGTGCCGTCGGGCATAACGGAGGTGGAGCGCCGTGCCGTCCGCGACTCCGCGTTAGGCGCGGGAGCCAAGGAAGTATTCATGGTGGCGGAGCCAATGGCTGCAGCCATTGGTGTCGGCCTGCCCATCGAGACTCCCACCGGAAACATGGTCATCGACATCGGCGGCGGAACGACCGAGATCGCCGTCATTGCGCTTTCCGGGCTTGTCAGTGACACCTCGATCCGCACTGGCGGCGATGAACTGGACACCGCCATAGTGCATTTCATGCGCAAGAGTTACAACCTGCTGATAGGAGAACCCACCGCGGAACAGATCAAGGTGACCGTCGGGTCAGCGGCGCCGGTGGGTGACGAAAAGGAGATGGATGTGAAGGGCCGTGACCTGGTGTCCGGAATACCCAAGACCGTGCGGGTCCACTCATCCGAGATCCGCGAAGCCATTCAGGAACCCATCCAGCAGATCGTGGATGCGGTGCGTCGGGCGTTGGAAATCACTCCACCGGAACTGGCTTCCGATATCGTCGATCGGGGCATCGTCATGACCGGCGGCGGCGCCCTCATTCGTGGCCTCGATCTCGTCCTGCATCAGGAAACGGGACTGCCGATCCACGTCGACGAGGACCCCCTGACCTGCGTGGTCCGCGGTACAGGCAAGATCCTCGACGATCAGGAGAAGTACTGGACAGTACTCAGCACCTGAGGGGATTCAGTGGCCCGCGCCACCCGCACCGGCACGCGCGTCGACATCCTGGTTGTCCTGGGCTGCGTAACGGTATCCCTCTTTCTCACGATCCTGCCACAACCGGTCCGGGACGGCGCGGCGGGAGCCGTTCGGCATACATTCGTCGGCCCCCTGATTGCACTTCAGGCTCAGGTCGAGCGGGCCCGTGGCGCCTTCCTGAGACACGACCTCCTGGCGGCCAGACTCGACAGCGTAACCCTGCGGAACAGCCGCCTCAACCAGACGGAACGGGAGAACCTGCGCCTGCGCGCTCTCCTGGGCCTGGGTGCCCAGCTGCAGACCGGCTTTGTGCCCGCTGAAGCCCTCCACACGCTCCGCCCCGGTGACACCCACACCGTCATCGTGACCGCCGGCAGTGAAGCGGGTGTCGTGGAGAGATCGGCGGTGGTGGCACCCGAGGGGCTTGTTGGGCTGGTTACCTCGGTGTCATCCCGGACTGCCTCGGCGATGCTATGGTCGCATCCCGATTTTCGCGTAAGTGCCATGAGCGAGGAGGGATCAGCATTCGGGATCGTGGCGCCCCATCCCGCCGATGGCGCCGAGCGCTATCTCCTGGAACTGCGAAGCGTGGCGTTTCGCGATTCCCTCAGTCCCGGCACCCTGATCGTCAGTTCCGGGCTCGGAAGTGTCTTCCCCCGGGGCATTCCGGTCGGCACGGTGGTTGGGGAACTCGACACCGGAGAAGGCTGGTCGCGAACCTACCTCCTCCGGCCCGTGGTGACGCCGGCCGACGTTTCGGTGGTGATGGTAATGCTTCCGTCGGCCGGCAGGACGGACCTTTCCGCCATCTGGGACAGTCCTCAAGCCGCCGATTCAACCCGCCGTGCCATTCAGCGGGTGGCCGATTCCCTCGGCATTCAGGCACGCCCGGATACCGGACAGACTCGCAGGGAACCGATCCGGTGAAGTGGAGCGCAGTTCCCGGAACCGTACTGGTGTTCGCCCTGCTGGTGACACTGCATTTTACTGTACGACCGCTCATTGGCGGCCGCATAACGCCCGATTTCCTGGTGATTGCCGTCCTGATTACCGCGGTGCGCATACGTCCGGGCGTAGCCGCGCTGGTCGGATTTGCCATCGGCCTGATCAGTGACTCCCTCACCCCGCTGGCGTTTGGGGCGGGTGCCCTGGCGCTGGCGACCGTGGGCTTCGCTGCATCCTGGCTGAAGGCCCTGGTTTTCGGCGACAACCTGCTCCTGCAGGCAACCTTCATCGCGGCGGGGAAATGGATTTTTGACCTGTTGTATCTTCTGGTACAGCACCGGATGGCGTGGGGTGATCTGCTTGTCCAGATGGCATTCTGGTCTCCCCTTTCCGCGGCAGTGACGGGCCTGATGGGTCTTCTGGTCGTGTCGCTGTTCCGGCAGCAAGGGGAGTCCGCGAGATGAACCTGGAACCGAATGAAGTCCAGCGCCGGGGCCGGGCCGCCGGTACACTGACGGCACTCCTGCTGGGCATCCTGGGCGCTGCATTCTTCCGAACGCAGATCCTGGAGCATGCACGCTATGCCCTTCTGTCGGACGACAACCGTCTGAACGAAGTACCCCTGCCCGCGGCGCGCGGCATGATCCTGGATCGCAACAATCAGGTGATAGCGGAGAACATTCCGGGTTACACGGTTTCCATGCTCTCTTCCGGGCCGGACAGCCTTCGGGCGACACTGGAACGCCTGACAACGCTCGTGCCGATGCGGGACAGCCAGATCGCCGCGATCGTCCGGCGCTACCGCTCCAACCCAACCCGACCCGCCACGATCATTTCCGATGCGAGCTTCGAGCAGGTCTCCATCCTGGAGGAACAACGCAGTCGCTTTCCGGGCCTGGTCATTCTGTCAGCTCCCAAACGCCACTACCCCGATGCCGAAGCCGTCTCCGCCATAGTGGGGTACACGGGTGAAATCAATGAACGTGAACTGGCGAGTGAGGAATACCAGGAGTACAAACCCGGCCAGCAGATCGGCCGGGCCGGTCTGGAAAGGGAATACGAGAGCAGGCTGAGGGGAACCGAAGGGTCACGCTTCGTGGAGGTGGATGCGCGAGGTCGCGTCGTCAGGCAGGTGGGTGCCCGCCCTGACCGCCCCCCGGTATCGGGACCAGATCTGCACACCAGCATCGACCTGGATCTGCAGCGTTTCACCGCCACCCTGTTTGACTCGACGATGCAGGGCGCCGCAGTGGCGCTGGATCCTGCCACCGGTGCCGTCCTGGCACTGCACAGCGCTCCCGGCTTCGATCCCAACAGCTTCATTGGGGGGATCTCGGTCAGGGAGTACGAGGCGCTTCAGAAGGATCCGCGCAAACCGCTCTACAACAAGGCACTCCAGGGTACCTATCCACCGGCTTCGACCTTCAAGCTGGCCACTGCCATCATAGCAATGGAGAGTGGACTCGTCGGTCTGGATGACCGGATGCCGGTGCCTTGCACCGGCGGCTACCTCTTTGGTACCCGCTACTTCAGATGCTGGGAACGGGACGGGCACGGATCCCTCACGCTGGCACAGGCCATCGAAAAGTCGTGCGATGTCTATTTCTATCAACTGGCTCTGAAGCTCGGCCTGGAGGGATTCCTGGAAGGAGGAACGGAGCTGGGCTTCTCACGGCGAACTGGAATCGATCTGCCCGAGGAAACCCGGCCGGGATGGCCGGAATCCGTCGAGTACTACAACCGGCGCTATGGCAGGACCGGCTGGACCAATGCCGTGGCACTCAACCTTGCGATTGGCCAGGGAGAGAACGACCAGACGGTGATCAACATGGCGCATTTCTATTCGGCCATTGCCACCGATGGAAACGCCGTCCGTCCCCATATCGTCGATCGTCCGGTGGAACGGACGCACCTGTTTGATCTCTCACCCGAGCAGCTTGCCGGCCTGCGCGAAGCCCTGCACGGCGTGGTGTCCACACGGGGAACCGCCGCCAGTGCCGCCATCAGGGGAGTTGAAGTGGCCGGGAAGACCGGCACCGGACAGAATCCACATGGCAAGGATCACGGCTGGTTCGTGGGGTTCGCGCCCAAGGACGAACCGCGAATCGTCGTAGCGGTCCTGGTGGAATTCGGCGAGCATGGCTACGTCGCTGCCCGAATAGCCACGAAGATGATGGAACGGTACCTGCACACGTCGGTCATCGCACCAACGAACGTCACGGGCGGATGAAGGGTCGCACGACCACCGACTACCCGCTGATCCTGATCGCGCTGCTGCTCACTGCGTTCGGGATAGCCATGGTGTATAGCGCCGGGCAGACGGATGTTCCCATTGCCGCAACCCAGGGAGCCTGGCTGAGGCAACTGCGGTGGTTTGGAGTCGGCCTCCTTGCATTCCTGGTCGTAACCAGACTGTCGGTGCGATTCCTGGAATGGGTGACTGTTCCGGCATACGTCATCGCCTGCGTACTTCTGCTGATCACCAAGTTCTTTGGTTCCGGCGCCGGCACGGCGGCCAGTATGAACGGATGGCTCACCATCGGAGGGGTTCGGATCGGTCAGCCCGCGGAACTGGCGAAGATTGCAGTGGTGCTCATGCTCGCCCGGATTCTCGCCGGGTACCGGGTCACGCCACGATCCCTTATGGAGCTTGCCAAACCGGCCACCGTCGTCTTCGTACCGTGGGTCCTGGTGATGCTGCAGCCGGACCTTGGTACCGGACTGGTGTTCATAGGTCTCTTCTTTGTCATGCTCTTCTGGGCGGGTGTCTCGGGACCGTTGCTGCTGATGGCGGCGAGCCCGGTGATAAGTCTCGTGCTCGCTGGCAGCACCGGGTTGTGGGCTGCGTGGTTCCTGATCCTGCTGGTCGTGGTCTGGTACCAGAAGCCCTATGTCGTCGAGGGAGTCGGATTGATCATCGCCAACGTCATGATGGGAGTGGCGGCACCCATCCTGTGGGAGAGACTCGCCCCTCACCAGCAGAACCGACTTCTCGTATTCCTCGACCCATCGCGTGACCCCAGAGGTTCCAGCTATCACATTGCGCAGTCACGCATCGCCATAGGCTCGGGTGGCTGGACCGGCAAGGGTTTCACCGAGGGCACCCAGAAGCGACTCGCCTTCCTTCCGGAGCAGCACACCGACTTCATCTGGGCGGTGGTCGGGGAGGAACTGGGGTTCCTGGGCGTGACACTGGCGTTGACCCTCTTTCTCCTGCTCTTCCTTCGGGTGATCAGGGTAGCGACCAGGGCGAATGACTCGTTCAGCTCGCTCGTGGCCATGGGGCTGGCGGGGAGCTGGTTCGTCCATGTCATCATCAACGTGGGGATGACGATCAACCTCATGCCCATCACGGGCATACCTCTGCCGTTCTTCTCATATGGGGGGTCATTCCTGCTGGCATGCTGGACGGCCATAGGGATGCTGCACCTCATATCTTCGGAAGGCCGTGGTCCGGCTGGCGAGCTGCCCATCGTTCGTACCTGATCGGGAGGATCCGGGCAGTCCGCCGGTGGAGGTTCCGGCCTCCCCGCCTACGGACGCCGGAAAGCCTTGGGAATGGCCAATCCGATTCATCAATCGACGCCACAAGGCCCTCCCGTCAGGTCCCGTCGAACGCCATTCTTAGAGATGGCCTGGTTCAAGAAGGAAAAAAAACCCCGTGCCCCGCGCGCCGAACGCCTGGAGATTCCACCCGACGTCTGGGAGAAGTGCGAGGCATGCGGTCACACGGATATCCGCGAGAAGTTCCTTCGCAACTTCAATGTCTGTCCCCAGTGTGACTACCACCGGCGGTTGCGGGCCATGGAATACGCCGAGCTGCTCTTCGACAAGGAGTCCTGGAAGGAAACGGAGCCGGACATCCGCTCGACGGACCCGCTGCAATTCCCGGAGTATCAGGCGCGGGTGAAAAAGGCCCGTCAGGTGGCCGACTATGACGCGATCCTTACGGCCACCGGCACCCTGGGTGGCATGCCACTGGGAATTGGAGTGATGGATTTTGCCTTCATGGGTGGTTCCATGGGATCGGTCGTTGGTGAGAAGATCTCCCGTCTGGCCCAGCGCTCGCTCGAGAAGAAGCATCCGTTGATTGTCGTCTCGGCGTCCGGTGGGGCCAGGATGCAGGAAGGAGTCCTGTCACTCATGCAGATGGCCAAAGTGAGTGCCGTCCTGTCCCAGCTTGCGGAGCGCCGAATACCGTTCGTTTCGATTCTTACGAATCCTACCACGGGTGGCGTCAGCGCCAGTTATGCGATGTTGGGGGACGCCATACTCGCGGAGCCGGGCGCGGTGATCGGCTTTGCGGGCCCCCGCGTCATCAAGCAGACATTGGGTCAGGATCTTCCTGAGGGATTCCAGACCGCGGAGTTCCTTCTGGATCACGGCATGCTGGATGCCGTTGTTCACCGCCGCGACCTAAAGAGCACGGTCGGTCGTCTGTTGCGCCACATGAGCGGGAAACCCGCCGTGGCGGGGTGGACCAACGCCTGAGCCGCTACCGCCAGGCACTCGATTACCTGTTCGAGCGGACGACAGGTGGATCACGGTTCGGTCTGGAACGTACCGCGGCGCTGCTCGATTCCCTGGGGAATCCGCACCACGGATTGCGTATCCTGCACGTCGCGGGCACCAACGGAAAGGGCAGTGTGTGCGCCACCCTCGAGGGTGTGCTGCGTTGCCGGGGACAAAAGGTCGGAAAGTATACCTCCCCCCATCTCGTCGATTTCCGGGAACGCTTTCTGGTCAATGGACTCAAGGTCGAGGAGGACTTCGTCGTGGAGTTCATCGATCGATGGACCCCGGAAGTGGAGCGCATAGGCGCGACCTTCTTCGAGGCCACGACCGCGATGGCCTTCGACTGGTTCGCGCGGTCCGAGGTTGACGTAGCGATCATTGAAACCGGACTCGGCGGCCGCCTCGATTCCACGAACGTGGTTCGGCCCGTTGCCGCCGGCGTCGTATCCATCGGGATCGACCATGTGGAGTTCCTCGGATCCACGCGGGAAGCCATTGCTGTGGAAAAGGCCGGCATCTTCAAGAAAGGCATCCCAGCCCTGATCGGTGAGCCCGACCTGACCATTGCGGACCTCCTCGTGTCACTGGCGCGCGACCACGGGGCTCACCCGGTACGCAGCGTATGGCGGGACGCCGCGCCGACGGAGGTCGAGGTCACTGAACGGGGGACCAGCTTCCTGGCCACTCTGGATGGCATGACGTCCCGCCTCCATTCACCCCTGGCCGGGATACCCCAGGCTTCCAACACGATGCTGGCCCTCATGATGCTTCGCAGTGCGGGAGCACCGTTTGCGCTCTCCCTGTCGGAGGCAGCACCGTGTCTCGCGTCTGTCAGGCTTCCTGGCCGCTTCCATCGTGAGGGGCGCTTCATCTTTGACGTAGCGCATAATCCCGATGGCGCCTCGGTCCTGGCGGCTACGGTCGCCAGTGTCAGGGAACCGCGTCCCGTGGCTGCGGTCCTGACGGTTCTGGCGGACAAGGACTGGCGGGGGGTGATGCGGGTACTGGCGCCCGTGGTCGATCTTTTTGTCCTCACCAACGCTCCGACGGCACCATCCAGTCGTGCGTGGAATGTCGAAGAGGCTGGGCTTTTTGCCAGGGCACAGGGCTGGGACACTCTCGTGGAGCCGGATTTCGATCGAGCCATCGAGTCCGCTGGCAGCCTTGCGGCAACGGTGCTCGTGACAGGTTCGTTTCATACTGTCGGCGATGCGATGGCTCGCTTGCAGGTCGATCCGCTTGCCGGATAGCTTTCCCGGATGTCAGCGGGAGCACTACCCGGGTTTCGAGACTTCTACCCCAGAGAACTTGCCGAACGCGAACACATCTTTCGCGTCTGGCACGATGTGGTACGTCGCTTCGGTTTTGAACAGTACGACGGCCCACCCCTGGAGCCCCTCGAGCTGTACACCCGCAAGAGCGGAGACGAGATAGCCGGCCAGCTCTACAGCTTCACTGACAAGGGCGGAAGGGAAGTCGCTCTGCGTCCGGAAATGACACCAACGTTCGCCCGCATGGTTTCCGCGCGGGCCAACGCGCTGCGGAAGCCGGTACGCTGGTATGCGCTGCCCCAGCTCTTCCGTTATGAACGGCAGCAGAAGGGGCGGTTACGGGAGCACTTCCAGCTCAATGTCGACATCGTGGGAGACGCCACGGTGGCATCTGATGCCGAGCTGCTGGCCGTGGCGATCGAAGTAGCCCGTGGTTGTGGCCTCACCAGTGACGATGTCGTTGCCAGGGTATCGGATCGTCGCCTCCTGAATGCCTTGCTGCTGACGTGGGGCGTTCCACCTTCCCTGCATCCCGCGGCACTTGCTGCGATCGACAAGCTCGATCGCGAACCGCGTGAGGCACTCATCGCGCGCATGGCGCATAACGGGATACCCGTGGCCCAGTCAGAGAAGATCCTCGACTCGGTATCGGCATCGAACCTGGACGACCTGGCTGCCGCGCACGGTGATGACCCCGATGTTATGGCATCGCTGGATCAGGTCAAGAGCTATCTCGCACTGATGGAGGCGCATGGCCTGGCTACCTGGGTCCGGTTCGATCTTTCCATAGTCAGAGGGCTCGCCTATTACACCGGTATCGTATTTGAACTATTCGACCGGAAAGGCGAGTTCCGTGCGATTTGTGGTGGCGGACGCTATGATACGCTGTTGCGCGACCTGGGTGACGTCGACCTGCCGGCGCTTGGATTCGGCATGGGCGATGTCGTGCTGGGCGAGCTTCTCCGCTCCCGCGGCCTGCTGAATCCGGATCGACAGGGAGCAGACTTCTTCGTCGCCGCGGAATACCCGGTCAGTGATTCCGATATCATCGGCGTGGCAACGGCGCTGAGACGGGCCGGTGCCTCGGTGGAGTACGCATTCACCCGGGGTGCTCTGGGTCGACAGCGCAAGGCCGCCTGGTCGGGACAGGTCAGTTATGTCGTCGAGGCGCGACCGACGGAGGAAGGACTGCGACTGCACCTGCGTGATGGTGCCGGTGCCGGTGTGCTGAGCGCCACTGCTGGAATTCGCACCCTGGGAGACCTGGTCGGTGACGCACTTCTGTCCACCGACGACCTTCTGATCCTGCTGAAGGCCAACCCACGATCCGTAAGGCCGGATTTTGTCTTTCGGCCAGCCAACTGAGTTCCCTTGAACTGAATGCCCGTCACCTACGGCTCCTGAATGACTGACGACCGGAAGCTTACGACCAGAGCGGCTGATTTCAGCGGCTGGTACAACGAAGTGGTCTTGCGCGCCGAGCTGGCCGATTACTCGCCGGTCCGCGGTTGCATGGTGATCCGTCCCAATGGATATGGCATCTGGGAGCGTATGCAGCAGGCTCTGGATTCCATGTTCAAGGCGAGCGGCCACGAAAATGCGTATTTCCCACTCTTCATTCCCGAGAGCTTCCTTCACAAGGAAGCGGAACACGTGGAGGGGTTCGCGCCGGAGGCTGCCGTCGTGACCCACGGTGGTGGTGAAAGGCTGGCGGAACCTCTGGTCGTGAGACCGACCTCCGAGACGATCATCTATTCGATGTACGCAAAGTGGGTGCAGAGCTACCGCGACCTTCCCATCAGGATCAATCAGTGGGCCAACGTGGTGCGCTGGGAGATGCGTACCCGGCTCTTCCTCCGGACAATGGAGTTCCTGTGGCAGGAAGGGCACACCGCGCATGCTACCCACGATGAGGCCGAGGAGGAGACACTCCTCATCCTCGGGATCTATCGCGAGTTCATGGAAAAATGGATGGCGATGCCCCCCGTCACTGGTCTCAAGACGCAGTCAGAAAAGTTTGCCGGAGCCCTGCGGACCTATTCCTGCGAGGCCATGATGCAGGACAACAAGGCTCTCCAGGCCGGTACGTCGCACAACCTCGGCCAGAACTTCGCCAGGGCCTTCGAGCTGCAGTTCCAGACCGAATCCGGCGCCATGGAGCACGCCTGGAACACCAGCTGGGGGGTATCGACCAGGCTCGTGGGTGGGCTGGTGATGACACACGGTGACGACAACGGCTTGCGGATACCTCCACGCCTCGCGCCCGTCGAGGTCGTCATCGTCCCGATCTGGAAGAGCGACGACGAACGTTCCCGCCTGCTCGAAGTCGCCCACAGGCTCAAGGATGACATGGTACGGTGGAATGGCCGTGGCGATGATCACCTCAGGGTGCGCATCGACTCCCGCGAGGGGATCAAGCCGGGTGCGAAGTACTACGAGTGGGAGTTGCGCGGAGTGCCCCTGCGGCTGGAACTGGGCCCCAGGGATCTGGAGAAGCAGGCGTGCATCGCGGCCCGTCGGGACACACGGAACAAGACATCCCTGCCCCTGAATGAACTGGCTCCGTCCGTCGCCGCACTCCTCGGACGCATCCAGGAGGATATGCTGACGGCTGCCCGCGACCGGCGCGAGGCGAACAGTGTGCGTGAGGAAATCAGTTACGAACGTTTCCGGGAGATAATGGAAGGAGAAGGCGCATTCGTATATGCCGGCTGGAACGGCGATCCGGGAGTCGAGGAGAAGGTCAAGGCCGATACCAAGGCGACGATCAGGTGCCTGCCGGATGTTGCGTTCCGGACATCACCAGGGCCGACGCGCTGTCTGGTGACGGGGGAGCCAGCGAAGCACGAGGTGGTCTGGGCCCGGGCCTACTGAATGTCTGCGCCGGCGGACGGTAACGGTGGCTCCCTGACCTGTGAAGGGATACCCCTGGAACTACTTGCCAGGGAGGTTGGGACGCCGGCGTTCGTGTACTCGACGTCATCGATTCGAAGCCAGTTCCGTCTGCTGGATCGCGCTCTCCGGGGAACCGGCCATCGGATCCACTATTCCCTGAAAGCCAACGCGAACTGGGCCATCCTTCAGCTCATCCGCGACTTGGGAGGTGGGGCCGACGTGGTATCCGGTGGTGAAGTCTACCGTGCCCTGCAGGCAGGATTCACTCCTTCGGACATCATCTTTGGCGGGGTTGGGAAGACCGTTCGGGAACTTGCCGAAGCGGTCGAAGCGAATGTTCGACTCGTCAACGTGGAGTCCGAGGCGGAAATGCAGCTTCTGGACAGACTCGCTTCGGAGCGTGGGCGGCGGGTACGCGTGGGGATTCGGGTGAACCCGGGAATCACGGTCGATGGTACGCATGCGTACATTCGAACCGGCGGCAAGGGACACAAGTTCGGAATCCCCTATGATGAGGTCCCTGTGGCCGCACGACTGGCCCGGGACCTGCCCCACCTTGATCTGGCGGGCATCGGCATGCATGTGGGGTCCCAGCTCGCGGATCTCAGCGCCTATGTGAACGGTCTGGAACGCTTGACATCACTCCTTGCCGAGCTACGGTCCGACGGCATCTCCACCCTGCAGTACCTCGATATCGGGGGAGGTCTGGCGGTAAAGTACAGCGATGAGGTACCGCCCGATCTGGCCGCCTACGGACGCATTGTCCGGGACGTGGCCCGACGCACGGGGCTGGAAATCATGGTTGAACCGGGACGCTTCCTCGTGGCCGATTCCGGTACGCTCCTTACCCGGGTCCTGTACCGGAAACGGAGCGGCGGGAGGGAGATCGCCGTCACGGATGCCGGCATGACTGAACTGTTGCGGCCTTCTCATTACCAGGCGTATCACCACATCGAGGCGGTGACCCCGCGCCGCCGCCGCAGCATCAATATCGATATCGTGGGTCCGATCTGCGAAAGCGGAGATTTCCTGGCGCTGGACCGTCTCATGCCCGATATCGAGGCGGGAGATCTCCTCGCGGTGCGAACAGTGGGTGCGTACGGATACAGCATGTCTTCGACATACAACGCCCGGCCACGCGCGGTGGAGGTGCTGGTCGATGGTGCGAGATGGGCCGTAACCACCGATCGCGAGGAGTATGCCGATCTGATTCGTCTGGAGCGTCATACGCTAGACTGGAGGGATCCCTGATGCTGCTCGGACTCATGGCGGACACGCACGATCGTCTGCCCGCAATCGATGGCCTCGTTCGGCTGATGATGGCGCGAGGCGTCGGCATGGTCCTTCATGCCGGTGATTTCTGTTCCCCCTTTGCACTGCGGCCGATGCTCGAACACAACGTTACCATGGCTGGCGTGTTCGGCCGCAATGACGGAGACCACGAAGGCCTGCGAGCGTACGCAGCGTCCGCTCTGGGAATCGAGCTCTTTGAATCACCGCACAGCATGGAAGTCGGCGGTCAGAACATTCTCCTGGTTCACGACCTGGGTGATGTGGCCCCACGCTCAATCGAGCAACATGCTATAGTCGTTCATGGTTTCACGCACCGCGAGGAAATGAAGACCCGGGGTGACACGCTCATCGTCAACCCCGGGGAAGCATGCGGTTGGCTCCATGATTCACCCTCGGCCGCCATCCTGGACCTGGATTCGCGTCGCGTGGAATTCATCCAATGGCCCGGCGAATGACCCCTCCGATTTCCGGCAGCCGCATTCTGATCATCGATTACGGCTCCCAGTACACCCAACTCATCGCCCGCCGCATCAGGGAGGCGCGAGTCTATTCCGAGATCCACCCGCCGAACGTGACGCTGGAGTGGATCCGCAACTGGCAACCTACTGGGATAATCCTCTCCGGCGGGCCGAGTTCCGTCTATGACGACGATGCCCCCGTTGCACCACCGGGAATCCTCGATATCGCACCAATCCTGGGTGTCTGCTACGGGATGAACCTCATAGTCAAGTTGGCGGGAGGCAGCATACAGGCCTCTCGCGAACGGGAATACGGTCGCACCATCCTGGAGGTCACCGAGTCGAAGGGCCTGTTCACCGGCTTCACCGAAGGAGAGTTGACCCAGGTCTGGATGAGCCACGGAGACCAGGTCACCAGGCTGCCGGATGGTTTTCTACCCGTTGCCCGAAGCGCCAGCAGTCCGGTTGCGGCATTCCGGCATGCTCGGCTTCCCATCCACGGAGTCCAGTTTCATCCAGAGGTGGCGCATTCCCTTCGGGGACAGGACATCATCGCGAATTTTCTTTTTGAGATATGCCAGGCGCGGCCGACATGGACGCCGGGTGCATTCATCGCCGGGGAAGTCGACCGGATCCGTGCGCTGGTGGGAGACTCCCGCGTCATCTGTGGACTTTCGGGAGGAGTCGATTCGTCCGTGGCAGCCATGCTGGTGCACAAGGCCATTGGTGACCAGCTCACCTGCATTTTCGTGGACAATGGTCTGCTGAGGCTCCATGAACGAGAGCAGGTCGAGCGGACGTTTCGCGCGAATCAGGGGATCAACCTGGTGGTGGTTCGTGCGGAGCAACGCTTTCTGGCCGCTCTCGAAGGGGTGGACGAACCGGAGGAGAAACGAAGGATCATCGGACACACCTTCATCGACGTGTTTGAAGATGCAGCTCAGCAGCTTGGAAATGATGTTGATTTTCTGGTTCAGGGTACGCTCTATCCCGATGTGATCGAGAGTGTATCACCGCGGGGCGGCCCGTCGGTGACGATCAAGACTCACCACAATGTCGGCGGACTCAAACCCGGCATGAAGTTCCGTCTCATTGAGCCGCTGCGCGAACTGTTCAAGGATGAGGTGCGCAATGTTGGACGGGAGCTTGGGCTCCCGGAAGAGATGGTGGGCCGGCATCCCTTTCCGGGACCGGGACTCGCCATCCGCGTTCTCTCGGACCTTACGGTGGACAAGCTGGACGTCCTGCGGCAGGCGGACGCCATCTACCTGGAGGAGATCCGCTCCGCCGGTCTTTATGACGAAATCTGGCAGGCCTTTGCTGTCTTCCTTCCTGTGCGGTCCGTCGGGGTCATGGGCGACTTCCGGACATACGAGAACGTCATTGCCCTGCGGGCGGTAACCAGCACGGATGGCATGACCGCCGACTGGTTTGGCTTTCCCCAGGAAGTCCTGGCTCGGATCTCGAGCCGTATCATCAACGAAGTGAAAGGTGTGAACCGGGTGGTCTACGATATCAGCTCCAAGCCACCGGCGACCATTGAATGGGAGTAGCCGTACGTCTGCTCGCCCAGTGCCGCCGACTGGTTTCTGGAAGCTGGCGCCTCATCTCGGGACGTGGGGACTCCCCCCCGGAGCCGCGACCGGGCTGCTGCCAACCAGTGGTTCGTGGCGCGCGCATGCTGCAGGCGCACCAGGCCCGCTTGCGATCGGATAACGTAGGCGAATCGATACAGAAGCCCCGCTAGGCAATGGGTCGGGCGCTTCGGATTCCCACACGCCGTGAGCTCCTGGACGTGTCGCGGTTGGCGCTGCCCATTGCCGCGGTCCAGGTCGGAATGATGCTGATGGGGGTCGTGGATTCCGCGATGGTGGGCCGATTCTCTTCGGAGGGACTGGCTGCCGTTGCGCTCGGCAATGTCTACTGGATGACGGTGATCTCCATTGGTCAGGGTACACTCATGGCGCTGGATCCGCTCGTCTCGCAGGCGGTTGGCGCTGGTGACGGCGATGCCATCGACAGGTCTCTTCAGCGCGGACTGGTATTGTGCGTGTTGCTCAGCGTGGTCGCGGCGGGGCTGCTCATTCCCGGTGAAGCGATTCTGACGTTTCTGGGACAGCCCCCGGAAGTCATACCCATGGCCGCCAGCTACGCTCGCGCCTGCATACCCGGCGTTCTGCCCTTCCTGGCATTCGTGACATTCCGGCAGACACTGCAGTCGTTCAAGGTGGTACGACCTGCCCTGGCAGCGGTTCTGGCTGCCAATGTGTTCAATGTGGCGGCGGACTGGGCACTGATCTACGGACACTTCGGATTGCCTGCCATGGGCGCCGTGGGGTCGGCATGGGCGAGCAGCCTGTGCAGATGGGTGATGGCATTGCTGATACTGCTGGCGGGAAGAGGGATCCTTTTTCCTCACATGCGTCGCTGGTCGGTTGCGGATCTCCGCATAGCGCCTCTCTGGTTCATGGCGAGATTGGGATTTCCCATTGGGATCCAGCTCTCGGTGGAGATCGGGGCGTTCACGGCGGCGATGCTGCTGGTCGGGCGTCTGGGAACCGTGCCATTGGCGGGGCATCAGCTCGCACTGACACTGTCGGCGCTGACGTATATGGTGACGTTGGGCATTGGACAGTCGGCGGCAGTGCTCGTAGGCAATGCCATCGGGAGGGGGGATGCCGGAGCGGCTCGGCGTGAAGCCGGGGCCGCGCTGGTATGCGGGGTGATTTTCATGACGTTCTCCGCGGGTGTCCTGATAGCCGTGCCACGGGACCTGGCCAGGATCTTCACGACCGATGCAGCTATCATCGGGGCAGCAACCGTTCTCATTCGCATTGCCGGTGTCTTCCAGATCTTCGATGGAGTGCAGAGTGTTGCCAGTGGAATCCTGCGCGGCGCCGGTGATACACGGGTTCCCATGTGGTGCAACATGGGTGGCTATTTTTTTGCAGTGGGACTCCCACTGGGAGCGTGGCTGGGACTGCAGCACGACTGGGGCGCCGCCGGTGTCTGGTGGGGACTCGTGGCGGCGCTGGCCGGCGTGGCCACACTTCTGGCGTGGAGGGTTCACGTCATCATGGGTGGTGCGCCTGAAAGAGTCAGGTAGGAACGTGAACAGCGGTATGGACGCCCGTACGCACGTAGATGGTTGCCGGAGACCGCAGCTCGGCACGGGCCGGCAACCGCACCACCGCTTTCCCCCTTGGAACAAGAGGCAACCGTGATCCGCGGAGCGCGACAGTGGAAGACGGCCGCGGTCATCCTGGTCCTCCTCGGTCCGGGGCTTGCGTGTCGCACCCGGCCCGCGCCGGCGCCGGAACCTTCTCCCATGAAGCTTCCCATCATGGGCCGACCACGCCTCTCTGCCGAGCAACTGATTGAGTGGTTTACCGGGAGGCAACCACAGCCTGAGGGGCGCTGGTCAGCTGCAGTAGGGCTGGATTCGCTCGCCAGCTATTTCATCGAGGAGGGGGTCGCCGAAGGCGTTGCCGGCGACGTTGCCTTCGTACAAGCCATAGTGGAGACAGGCTGGTTCCGCTTTCAGGGTTCAGTCAGTCCGGCAAGCAACAACTTTTCCGGCCTCGGGGCAGTGGACGGCACGTCCGGCCGCGCGGCAGAGTTCCCCGATCCCCGTACCGGCGTGCGTGCCCAGATCCAGCACCTGCGAGCGTATGCTGACTCCAGGGCGGTTACCTGTTCCGCGCCACCGCTCGCCAACCCTTGCGTGGATCCAAGGTTTGAACTCGTTATGCCCCGGGGAAAGGCACCTTTCTGGAACGATCTGGGGCACGGAAACTGGGCCAGCAATCCACGTTATGGGGAGACCATTCTGGTCATCTACCGTGAGGCTCTTGCTTGGGTCAGCAGCAAGCTGACCGGCAATGGAACTCTCTACTGACAGTGGCCGCATTGAGTGGCACACCCAGCCCTCTGGTCCTGAAGCCGGGGTCCCGTCGAGGGGACGTTCGGCCCCTTGCCGGAATCAACGGATCACATAGAATAGCATCACCTGTGCCCTTGGGACTGGAGCGCACCATGCATGCGTGTCACCGGCTGGTCTGCGTCTCGATCGCTGCACTGCTTTCGGCAACGCCGCGCAATACGCCGGCGCAGGACCGACCCAATGTGGTACTGTTTTTCCCGGACAACCTCGGTTGGGGCGAGGTGGGTATCTACGGCAGTGTGCGCGGTGTGCCCACTCCCAACATAGACAGTATTGCGGTACAGGGGATGCGACTCAACAACTTCAATGTCGAGTTCTCCTGTACGGTTTCAAGAGCAGCGTTGCTCACCGGGCGCTACGCGATCCGCTCGGGTGCCACGCAACCAACAGGTATCACGCTTTGGGAAGTCACCATCGCAGATGCTCTAAAGTCCGTGGGTTATGCCACTGCGCTCTTCGGCAAGTGGCACCTGGGTGGCAGCAACTGGATGGATCACCGGACTCCGATCGATCAGGGGTTCGATGAATGGTACGGAATACCCAACACCAGCAACGAAGCACAGATAACCACCTCTCCCGGATTCGATCCCCGTCGCGATTCCACGCCGTACATCTGGCAACAAGTTCGGGGAGGAGAGCCCACCCGGGTCAAGGTATTCGACCTGGAAACCCGTCGACTCGTCGACCGGGAAGCCGCAGAGCGGAGCGTGGACTTCATCGAGCGCAACGTCCGTTCCGGTAAACCCTTCTTCCTCTACTATGCCATGACACAGGTGCACTTCCCGACCTTGTCGCACCCGGATTTTGCGGGAAAGACGGGAGCAGGCGACATCGGGGACGCCATGGCTGATGTAGACCACAATGTCGGTGTCGTGATGAGTGCCCTCAGGCGCATGGGGATCGACCGCAACACACTGGTGTTCTGGTGTACCGACAACGGCGCCGAGGGCCGTCGTCCCTGGAGAGGCACCTCCGGCCCGTGGCGTGGATTCTACAACTCGGTCATGGAGGGTGGAATTCGCACGCCATGCGTCGTCCGCTGGCCCGCCAGGATTCCCAGGGGTCAGGTATCCAACGAGATCGTGCACGAAATGGACATCTTTCCTACGATAGCCGCCGCTGTCGGAGTACCTGGCCTTGTGCCAGCCGATCGTCCAATCGATGGGATCAACATCCTGCCGTTTCTGGAGGGCAAGCGTGCGACATCAGGTCGGGAGCAGGTGCTCTACTTCACCGGTACCCGTGTTCGCGCGGTGAAGTGGAAGGACTGGAAGTTTCACTACGCATTCATGCCGGAGCCGCGGGTGACAGAGCCCCCGCTGATGCGGCTCTTCAATCTTCGATCCGATCCTCGCGAGGAAACGGACATCAAGGACGCCAATCCCTGGGCGATCGGCCTGTTCGATCATATCGTCGCGGAGTTTGACTCCAGCGTGGCCCGATTCCCCAATGTCCCGGTGAACGCCAGGGATCCGTGGCGTCCACCACTCTGAGGGAGAAGAGAGGACCGGATCGACGGGGCAGGGAGGCTGATTGCGCGCTGCGCTGAATCCGAGGAGACTCGGAAGTCAGGAACTGGACCTCCCGCCTTCAGGCTTCGCTTCCCGTTCCGCTTCCCCCTTCCCGCCTAACGTACATGCTTCGGCTCGTTCGGGTCGGATCCCCGGGTCGGAGACCGAGCCTGGTGGTCTCCACCACGAGCGTGTCGGTGCCGACCAGGTGCAGTGACCGGCGCACTTCGGCACTGAGCGACCTGCCGTCTCCCAGGTCCGGGCCGGGAGACTGCGTGGACAGGATGAGCGTATCTCCCCGCCAGTCCGCCCGGGTTACCTCGATCGTTGCCGCGTGGCCGATCATCATCGTGTTCCGCGACTCGGCACCGTCGAGAGTCCAGGTGAATACCAACGGAGGCTGAAGATCGTACGCGGAAAACTGAACGTACTCGAGCGAGAGGCGATTGCCGCTCTGCTCCAGCCTGATCGACGCAGCGCCCCATCCACTGCCCATTGCGCCGGAACGGAACGCCGCGTCTCCGGTGCGTGCGACGGTGGGACTCCCTTCCGGCGAATCCGCTGGTGCCCACGTCCCCGAGAAGTCAGGGTCCTGTCCGCGGATACTTGCTGCTCCCAGCGCCCCGGCCAGCAGGATAAGCGTACCGATTGCAGACGGTGCCACGGTTCCTCCAGGTGGATATCCCTAGACTACCGAAACCGTGGAATCCGTCAAGGAGGAGGCGCCCTTCGAGTCGCAGGCGCGTGCGGAGGGAAGGATCCTGATGGGTTGCAGTCCAGAAGGACACCGGCAACTCCAAGTCCTCTGCCGTGCCATATGACGCGGTCAGGACGGGACTTGGGATTGTGCTCTTCGTCACAAATGGATCGTGTCCGCCGACGCTCACTTTTCTCGCTCGCATCATCACATTTCATGACACGGGTATGCGCCATATGCAACCCGGGCGGGCGACCGCGTCAGGCTGGACCGGCAGATGCCGGCATGTCACCGCGGCGACGCATACAGAGGAGGAATTGAAATGACACGGTATCCCTGGCTGGTCGGCGCCCTGGCGCTTGCCATGGCCTGCAGTCCCAGCGAACCACCCGCGTCAGGCAGCGGCATCGATTACGAACTCGCCCTGGCAAAGAGCAAGCATCAGAAGGATTCCCTGATCATGCTGAAGGACAGCCTGCTTCAGGAGAAGGAAAAGCAGTTGTCGCTCCAGAGTCAGTTGATTGGCGATGCGGCTACCAGCGCGAGGCTGGTCTCCGAGATTGCCAGCGACCTCTCCAAGACCCGGATCGAGGTAAAGGGCGACACGCTGCAGCGTGAGTCGGCCATCCAGACAGCCTCGGATGAACTCGCGGTCGTGCAGAAGAAGGTGAAGGTCGTCATCAGCCGGCTGAACGCCAGCGAAGCCCGCATCCGCCGCATGCGCAACGACAGCGCATCGATGGCCAAGGTCAACGCTCAGCAGGCTGCCACGCTGGCCGAGTACGAGCGCTCCATTGCGCAGCTTCGCGAGACAGTCACAAGCCAGACGGCAGAGATCGCGATGCTGACGGCCTCGGTCGACAGCATGTCCCGTGTCAATGTCGCGCTGAATGAGGAGAACCAGAAGATCAGCGCGGAAAACGTCGCCATGGCGGCCCACGAGGACTCGGTCTTCGTGGTCTTCGGCACCGAGCGCGAACTGGCCGAAAAGGGGATAGTCCGCAGGGAAGGGGGCCGCTGGTTCACACTGGGACTCGGCAAGGCCCTCGTGCCGGCCCGTACGTTCTCGCCAGCGGACTTCCAGGTGCTCTCCAAGACCCGGGACGTTACCATCCAGCTGCCGGACTCCAACCGGGTGTACGAGGTTGTCTCCCGTCAAAGCCTGGAGTATACCGACGTGACCGATCCGTCGTCCTCCAGTGTCAAAGGTGAGCTGCACGTCACCGACCCAGGCAAGTTCTGGGCTGCGTCCAGATACCTGATCCTCGTCAGCAGGTAGTGCTGACGTCGTCACGAAACGGCCCGTCCGGGAAGCATCCCGGACGGGCCGTTTCGTTCAGTGGCACTCCGGAAGTGCGCCGCACCCCCGCTACACGCCCTTTTCCCGCAAGAGGTCCAGAAACTGCGCCGGCTCGCTTATCTGCAGCAGACGTTCAGGGACATCCGACTCCTTGCTGAACTGGGCGATCTTGCCCAGAACCGGGAGGTACTGGTTGGAGATCTCCAGGGGCGGCGCGACTATGAGGAAGAAGAACTTCACCGGTCGTTCATCGATTGCCTTGAAGTCAACCCCGTCGGCCTTTCTGCCGAAAGCAACGCGGAGTCGATTGACCACCAGAGAGCGGCAGTGAGGAATGGCAATCTGCCTTCCAATTCCCGTGGAACCCAGATTCTCCCGCCGCTTCAACATTTTGAAGAGCGTGTTCTGATTTTTTTCATCCAGACTCAACAGGGCGATCAACTCGCGGAGGATGGCGTCCTTCGACTCACCCTCGAGACTGAGCTTGATGGCGTCCTCGGTAAAGAACTCGCGGAGTTCCATGACTGTCCTTGCTGAAACGCAATCAGGAATGGCTGCCTGACGTGATGAGCGGGAATCGCGCCCCATGGCCATCCGGACCCGGGACGAATGCCCTTCTCCCATGACCGGATGGTGTGCGGGCGGCTCAACCTACTTTCCCTGCGTGACCATTGTCAAACCGTTGCGTTGCAGCGTCATGGCTGTCCGCGTTAGCTTCACACCATGGTGCGATTTCCCTACTCGGTGGACCACCAGGTTCCCCTGATTCTCGCCCCCATGGCCGGGGTGTCGGAGTCGCCTTTTCGGCGGATCTGCCGGGAATGGGGTGCCGACGTAGTGGTAACCGAGTTTCTGTCCGCGGAGGGTATCAGGCGGGAGAACCGTGCGACCCTGGGGAAGCTCCGGTTTGGACCGGAGGAACGGCCGATCGGAGTCCAGATTTTCGGTGCCGATCCGGTTGCCATGCGGGAAGCTGCCGCCCTGGTGACCGACATGTTCGAACCGGACTTTGTGGATATCAACTTCGGTTGTCCCGTCAAGAAGGTCGTAAGGCGCAATGGCGGGTCTGGTTGTCTCAAGGATCTGGACCTGGTTCAAAGCGTGATCCGCGGCGTAGCCGCGGGGACCAATCTTCCAGTTACGGTGAAGATCCGCAGTGGCTGGGATGAAAAACTCCGGGACCCGGTTGGTATCGCGCTCCGCTGTCAGGACGCGGGTGCACGGGCGCTCGCACTGCATCCGCGTACTCGTACGCAGATGTATGGTGGATCGGCACAATGGGATGAAATAGCAGCGGTGAAGTTGGCGCTGGAGATACCGGTAATCGGAAATGGAGATATCCGGACACCGGATGACGTGGTTCGCATGCACCGGCATACCGGTTGCGATGCAGTGATGGTGGCCCGCGGTTCCTTCGGCCAGCCGTGGATCTTCCGACAGTCCAGAGCCATGTTGAACGGCTCGCCAGTGCCGCGGACCCCGGATCTGGAGGAACGCTTTGGGGTTGCCCTGAAGCACGCTCGCCTGGCCGCCGACTTCGAGCCCGACCGAAAGGGTGCCGCTATCGAGTTCCGGAAGCACCTGGGCTGGTACGTACGGGGGGTGCCGGATTCCGCCGACCTCCGTCGGAGGTTGCATGCCGTCAACCGGTTGGAGGAGGTCGAAGACATCTTTCAGGAGTACCTGGCACGGCATCCTCGCGTCAGGGACATGACCCGGGCGGTCGCATGATTTCCGGCTATGGGAGCAGAAGGGCGGTCCAGGGTCGCGGCCGGCCACCGTGGGTCACCACCGCATGACTCCCAGTACCCTGTACGTTCAGCGGAGAACTCCGCCAGCGACGCAGGACCACGGCTGAACATGGACAGGTCTCGGACCCGTGATCTGCTCAAAGAGGTCGCCAGTGGGTCACTGAGCGTCGAGGAGGCACTCGGGCGACTGGCGCACGCACCGTTCGAGTCCCTCGAGTTTGCGTCTGTAGACCACCACCGAGCATTGCGGCAGGGGTATCCGGAGGTGATCTACGGGGAAGGGAAATCCGCGTCGCAAATAGTCGAGGTCGCTGAGCGGATCGTGGCACACGGCGATGCCGTCTTGGCCACCCGCACTGACGCAGAATCCCGCGCGGCGCTGATAGACAGGTTCCCCGACGCCATGGTGAATGCCTTGGGGCGCACGGTACGCCTGGGGACTGCTGGTTCAGGAGCAGGCAAGCGTGGCACGGTACTGATAATCACCGCTGGCACCAGTGACCTCCCCGTGGCGGAGGAATGCGCGGAGAGTGCGTTGGCCATGGGGAACGTGGTCGGGCGTCTGAACGATGTGGGCGTTGCCGGCCTGCACCGACTGCTCGCGAACGGAAAGGCCCTTCAATCAGCTGATGTCATCGTGGTGGTTGCCGGCATGGACGGCGCGCTCCCATCGGTTGTCGGAGGTCTGGTTGCCTGCCCCGTCATCGCGGTACCGACAAGCGTAGGCTACGGCGCCAGCCTGAAGGGAATGGCGGCGCTTTTCACGATGCTCAATTCGTGCGCTGCTGGTGTAACCGTCATAAACATCGATAACGGGTTCGGAGCGGCTGCCGCGGCAACCAGGATCCTTCAGACGAGGGCTCGGTGAACTGGACTGGCTTGGATAACTGTCAAATGCCATTTTTACTGGTTGTAGCATTGGCGCAGAATCCCGATCCCCTCCCCTTGCCGTCGTACTCCTCCTGATCAAGCCGGGGGTTTATCGCAGCGGATCACATGAAGCGGGGCATTCCGGCCTTCGCTGCTCAGGACCAGGCTGGAGTCATCCCACCACCAGGCGATGCCTTCGCCCTGCCGCTCCCGCAGCGATGATACCGGACAGGACCACCACCTGGCGCCGGCTAGGGGACGTCCACTCGATGGGTCGACCGGGAAAACGTAGACCTCGGTGTAGGTCCGAACGACAAGACGCGTGCGGTCTCGGGAGAGGCTGGCATCGGTGATCAGGCCTCCGGGCTTCCACCCCGGGAACAGGGGAAGGCTGTCCACCAGTTGTGCGGTCGCGAACCTGTTGGCCAGCCAGGCCGACGCAGGCAGGCGGAAGACCAGTGCCGGACGGGCGCTCAGGTCAGGTCGGAGGAGGCGCCTCTTCGTAATGAAGAACGCATCACCATTTGCCGACACGTACATGGCCTCGGCGTCAGCAGCCAGGCCGTCATAACGAAAGTCAACCCGTTCTGCTTCCAGTTGTCCCAGAAGACCGGAAGGTGTTTCAGGTGGAACAGTGGGCTCCTTCAGCCGGAACAGTGTGAGATACGCCCTGCTGGCATCGTTGTCACCAATGTCGGCGATGAAGAGGCACCTGGAGCCAGAATCTGCCGCCACGCCTTCATCGATTCCCTGTGATGGCTGGCGGGTCCTGCGGCCCCAGCCAGGGCAGGGGCCCTCTGCCATTGCCTCCCAGTCGTGATTCCTGATGTAATACGTCCCCACCACCCACACCCCGCGGTCATTGCCCAGGGAATCCAGGGCGAAGAGGTACGCCTCATTTCCTGAGTCATTGACCCCGAAGATTATGCCGGGCTGTATCACACTCGTGACAGTTGCAGAATTTTCCACAAAAAGCTGGTTGCCACGGACCGGGATGGTCTTGAGAGTACTCACGACTCCCGATGACGGCGTCTCACCCTGATCGACCCTCGGCACGTCCCGACAGGAGGTCAGTCCTCCCAGGGTCGCCAGAAGAAGTCCGATACCGCGTTGAGAAAATAGGTGATATCGTCGCATGTAATAGGTTGCTGTTTAATTGATTAGCTGTCGGATAGCAGACTCAGCGTCAAGGTTGGCCAGAGATTGACGAGACTACAAGTCCACGGTAGTATTACGCACCAACCATCGGGGGCGACTTGGCTTCGACGGGGTCGGTGAAGCTGTGGCAGCGTGCCCAGGTCCTGAGTCCTGGATAATCCCTCGGGAAACACACAACTGCCAACAATAACCTGGCACTGGCTGCGTAACGTCTAGGCGTTATCGCACCTGCCCTTGACGGAGCCCGCCCGAGGCGGCGTCGAGGGTATCGCAATATCGGGATAGTCCGGCGCTGCGCCTTCCGGCGCCGGGCGAATCTCAAGGAGGCTTGTCCGGCAGTCGGCGGCCAGCCGGCCAGCTGACGGAGACCTCGAACGGCTGGATACGCACGTAGAAGCCGTGGTGGATCCAATCTCGGACCGGGGTTCGAATCCCCGCGCCTCCACTACAAAGGGGGAAGCAAAGAGCCTGCTCTTTGCTTCCCCCTTTTGCTTCCCCCTTTCGCTTCCCCCTTTCGCTTCCCCCTTCCCGCTTCCCGCTTCCCGCTTCCCGCTTCCCGCGACTCTAGCTCCCTGTCGTCATCCAACCCGACACACCACCCGAACGAACCAGCAGGAAGTCCCCGAACAACCCCAGTACGTCCAGGGAGTCATCGGGACCGACGACTGCCAGCACGCCACCGGGGCGGACACTCCATGACGGTCGCGTGAGGATTGGTTCCCGGGTATCGATCCGAGCGGTCCGCACGGGTCGTTCGGTTGACTCCGTCGCCGAGGACGTCACGAATCCGGTCGTGCCGTCAGGTAGACGAACCCGGTACCAGCTCCCGGTGACGGAGACCACCCGCATTGCCGTGTAGCGCGGCTGAGACGGCAGTGTATCAGACTGCGAGTCAGGCCCCCTCCTCAGCTTCGTCCCCGGACGTGCCAGCCGGATCCACGTACCCCACCGAGTGGTGTCGGCCACGATTCCCGGCGCCCTGCCTCTGGGGCGGTGAACGAACCACCACGGATCCACTGCACCCTCCCCGCGCCGGTAGACCCCGAAATGCAGGTGCGGGGGTGTGGTCCGTGCATTGCCCGTATTTCCCACGAAGCCAATCGTGTCCCCCACTTCCACGTTCATCCCTGGAACCGCGACCTGTCGGTCAAGATGGGCGTAGTAGAGTCGATTCCCATCTCGATCCACTTGCCAGATAACCTTGCCCCCGACAGGGGTCTCGGCGACCCGTCTGACCACCCCAGGGGCAGCGGCCACCACCGGTGTCCCTCTCCTCGCAAAGATGTCGATTCCCTCGTGACGCCGAACCCCTCCATCGCGCGAGGCACCCCAGCGGCTTCCGATATCATATTCCCGGGCGGACCTCACGGGCATTTTCAGCGTAGGATCCGTCTCTATCGTTATGCGGAACCTGCCCCCTCGAAGCAGTTCCGGCTGTGCCCGAAGAATCACGTCAGCATCCTTGCGGGGACGGATCCTCACTTCCCGGGCTCCGCTGTCAGCGTACTCCAGCAGCTCCAGGTTCGACGCACTGTCGGGATCCACCAGCCAGGCATCGATGAAGACGGTGCTGGTGGTGTCGGATAGCAGGTCTATCGCGAATCGAAGTTCCTGGCCCCTTCGCACCCGGGCACGCAAACCCACGGCACCTGGCTCACCCGGCGGCAAATACCCTTCTTCCAGATAGGGAAGTGATACCGAAGGGGCCGCCTGAAGCGATTGGTCGCCGGCTCCGATCCAGTCCCGGGCCAGGGCTGATGCCGCCAACCCGGCGGCGGAAAGCCCGTCGAGGTAACGTTCCCGCGGAGTTCTCTGATCGAGCACGTCCCTGGTGAGGCGTCGGGTCGTGTCGCAGCCACCGAGCAGCACGACCGCGGAAAGGGCGATCACCAGACTGAAACTGGAAACGCTTCGCAGTCGCATGTTGCAATACAGAGTTCTCGGATGGCGGCCGGACGGTCTGGCGCGCACTATGCAAGGTGGGTGGCCAGCTCCCTGCCGCTGACTCCCACATGAAGGGACGGGTGACGGGAACGCTTCGTTGCGACGGTCAGGGCCGTGGTTTCCCGTCAGCTACTTCCTGGTTATCACCAGTATGGCCTGCTGGGCCTCCGGCCCGAAACGAACGCGCGCCTGTTCCCGCGACAGGAGGCGGATTTCCCTGACCGTCTCTATGGGTACGTTCTGCAGGTCGGGAAGTGATGAACGACGGGAATTCACGTACGCATCAACCTTCGGCCAGGCGGGCCGCAGGGACAGGATGGCTTGCCACGCATTCTTGAATGACTGGGCCGCAATCTCGTCTTCGGTAATGACGTAGGCCGAGCGTTCGCGGGCTTCGCCCGTCAATCGGGGTGCCGACATACCCGTGGTGGCGCCGCCTCCGCTGCTGCAGCCAGCGAGGATTGCCACGAGGAAGGACAGTGGGAGGTTTCGGATCCGCATACGCATGTCGAGGGGTTTCTGGTACTGCTGTAGTGCCATGAAATGGAGGATGGCCTGCAGGAAGCTGTGTTGCTTCCGCTGGAACGCAAGAGCAGGCCTGGTCCCACTCACAACCCTGTTGGCCGGGGATTCCGGCAGCATGGGAACCACCTCTCAGACCCGTTGTCGCCCCTGCTCGTTAATCTGCCCGACTGCTGCTTGCGCGGGACGGGCGTCCGGGCGAGCCTTCCGGCAGTAGAACTGTTCCACCTCACTACCCAGGCGGTTGCCGAATGTCAGCCCACCATGCAGTTGCTCCTCCGGATGCCCCAAAGCCAGTAGGTCCCTACTCCCCCGGTATGATCTTCGAACGGCTGGTTTTCGTGTCAGGACAGTCCGGCCGTGATCCTTCCAGTGGTGCTCTGGCGGAGGATGTCGAGGCACAGACGGAGCAGGTCTTGAGGAACATTCAGACGATCCTCAGGGCGGCCGGCTCGGATCTGCAGTACGTGCTCCGTTGTGGAGTGTTCCTTCTCGACATGAAGGAGTTCGCGAAAATGAACTCGGCGTATGCGAGAGCCTTTGGCTCCCACCGTCCGGCGCGGACCACGGTGGCGGCTGCAGCACTGCCTGGCGACGGCCTTCGCGTGGAAATCGATTGCATTGCCTGGGTACCTTGAAGGCAGCATCGCCTGCTTGACGGCGCGACCGTCGACCCTGTGCCCGCATCGTACTCAATCCTGGACCGATACCGGCTGATGAGTTCCATCAAGATCTGTGAGATGTCCCTGCGTGATGGCCTGCAGTACCTTGGCGGTTCCGGTGCGGCAGCCGGCGGCCGGATCATTCCGCTCGACGCGCGCATTCGACTGGTTCGAGCCCTGGTGGCATCCGGTATCCGGCATGTTGAGGTTGCCTCATTCGTTTCCCCGAAGGGGACGCCTCAGATGGCGATGTCGGATGACCTGGGGCGTTTGCTCGATCCGGACGTGGTACCCGGCCTGGAGTTGTCTGCTCTGGTTCCCAACGACCGGGGGTACGAACGTTTCAGGAGCACGAGGCTGAACGTCGTGGCCCTTTTCCCGTCAGCCAACGAAATCCATTGTCGCCAGAACTTTCACGGGCACGGTGTGGACGATGTGCTGGCCATGTCGCGACAGGTATCGGCTCGTGCACGCGCCGATGGTTATCGCCTTCGCGCTCACGTATCGGCGGCCTTTCAGGATATCGCGACGGAATCCCTTTCATCCGACGTAGCGACGGTGGTGCGTGTTTGTCGGACGGTACTCCATGATTTCGGTTGCGAGTATCTCACGCTGGCTGATACCAACGGCACGACGAATCCACTGAGGGTAGCCGATATCCTGGATGCGGTAGGCAACGAATTGGGTGGACTGGAACGTGTCGGTGTGCACCTGCATGATCGCTACGGAACAGGAATCGCGAACGCGCTGGCTGCCTGGCAGAAGGGCGTGAGAATCTTCGACGCCTCGCTTGGCGGTGTGGGAGGCAGTGTGGCCGCCAGCATCGTCGCAGGTGACGATGGTCGCCACCTGGTTGGCAACATCGCCACGGAATCACTGGTGAAGCTCTTCGACGGCTTGGGAGAGAATACCGGCGTCGACGTGGACGCGTTGACGCACGACGCGGGCCCGATCCTCGAGGAAATGTGCCGTACAGCGGATGACTTTGCTCCGCCCAGCGGCATGCTGCGCCAGGCCCTGGGTTACGGAGTCCTCTGGTCGCGATCCACCGGGGGCTGAAACCCCGCCCGGCCCCGGCCGTCGGGGTCGACTGCGAGAGCCGATGTCCTACGGACCGAAACCGGGTGGTGCTTTTTCCGATTCCGGCGTCTGCAGGACTTTCCTGAAACACCAGAAGACTCCACACCATACGATGAGGTTGGAGAGGATCATCGTTATCCAGCCAGCGGTATTCATGGTCTTTTTTTCCCAGTCGATCTGGATGAAGTCGGTTGTCGGTGCAGCCCCGGCAAGGACAGTCCCTGTGCCTTGATCCTGACGATCACATCAGGCGAATCCCATGCTCAGTCTTCAGAACGGGTCGCCTCCATCTGCGCCCGCCATCTGCCGCTCCCCGCACGAACCACCAGGAGCAGCAGTGCCAGGGTACCCGCCACGGTGATGATTCCCACCCTGGATCCGGTATTGGCCCAGGCCGCCGTGATCGAGGCACGCAGGTTCTGCACGCAGAAGCCGACGAAGACCACGATGAGGTACGTCGGCGCCACGTACTTCATCACGAACTTGAAGATGGGCGGCAGGGTGATCGACGCACCATGATGAATCTCCTTCCAACCCCGCTCGATCCCGAATACCCAGGAAAAGTAGATGATCTGCACTCCAGCCATCACGAAGATGAGGAACGTTCCCACCCAGAAGTCCACCGTGATCCAGAACGAACCGCCCTGAGTGTACCACATGGTAAGGACCGCACCTATCGTCCCCAGAATCGTTATACCCGTCGTGGCCTTCGTGTGTCCCCAGCCGAGTGACTCCTTGAGCAGGGCAACGGCGGGCTGGTACATGGAGAGCGAGCTGGTGATGGCCGCAAGGAAAAGCATGAAGAACCACGCCGCTCCAATGAAATTCCCCATTGGGCCCATGTGCGCAAACACCACGGGCAGGGTGGCAAAACCCAGACTGAAGGTACCGGTCTGCACGGCCGCGGCCGTCCCGCTGAGCCCAAGAAAGATGAATGCCGCGGTCAGTGTTATCATGCCGCCGAACCCCACCTCGAACAGCTCGTTCGTGGCACTGGCGGTCAGTCCGGACAGGGCCACGTCGTCGGAACGCTTCAGGTAGGACGCGTAGTTGATGATCACTCCAAACCCGACCGCCAGACTGAAGAAGATCTGGCCGGCGGCCGCCAGCCAGGCGTTGAAATCCCCCAGTCTGGAGTAGTCCGGGTTCCACATGTAACCCAAACCATTGATGACGTTCTGGTCAGGAGCACCGGGATCCGGGGTCCCCAGCGTGAGTACCCGGATCAGGACCACCAGAGCACAGACAGCCATGGCCGGCATGGCCCAGGAACAGAACTTCTCGATTCCCTTGGACAGTCCGCGATAGACGAAGTAGATGTTCAGTGCGAAAACGATCAGCCAGCAGAGCAGGGTGAAGCGGGAATCGCCCGTGAACAGGACGCCGTCAGCGCTTGTCCCCGTGAAGCTGTTGTAGAACGACGCTGCCGTCGCCGCCTGATCCGGTATGGGAGCCGTGATATCGATCCCGATGCCTCCCGTGAGATACTTGAGGAAGTACCCGAAGGTCCAGGCCTCGATGAATACGTAATAGAACGAGACCCCAAGTGGGATGAGAGTCCCGATGACCCCCAGGTAACGCGCCGCGGAACTGCGGCCGATGGCACCCATTACCCCGGGAGCTGAGTGCAGCCCCCGGATGCCCCCGTACCTCCCCATGGCCCATTCGGCCCAGCCGATCGGAATGCCAAGGAAGACGAGCGCGCAGAAGTAGGGGATGAGAAAGGCTCCGCCGCCGTTGGCAGCCGCCTGCCCGGGGAACCGCAGAAAGTTTCCTAGTCCCACAGCTGATCCGGCGACTGCCAGGATCACACCGAGTTTGGTCCCCCACTGCTCCTGCTGTTGTTCGGCCATGAAATGTTCCGGGCTGGGAAGCGCATACAATTCCAGCCGGCGCCGGGGAACGCAAGGTCGGGTAGCAGTCGAGTGTCCTCCGCTGCCAGGTCCTCAGCCTGGCCGCACTGGCCCAATTCGCGCGGCCGCTTGCGGCTCCTCGTTGCCGATCCCCCCAGCGCGCGACAGATGGGACGACGGTCGCCAACAGAGTCCACCACGCCGGGGTGTTGCGCGAAATGTTGACGTTCTCCAATGTGAGAGTGGCCCTGCTTTCTCACTCTTCCCGGCCGGAGTCCCCGTTTCAATGACATGGCGTCCGTCGCTTCCGTGGCTCGTGGTTCTCCCCCTGTTAGCCGTCACTGCGTGTGGTGGAGGGAGCGAAAAGACCACCGGACCTGAACCCGGATTCGCCATGTCAGTGACACCGGGATCATTGACCCTCCAGGCAGGGGCCGCCGGCATGGCATATGGCGCGGAATCCGGAAGGGCGGTCAGTCTGGCGGCCCTGCCGGCGATGAGTGGAAACGTAAGTGTGTCGATCGAACGCTCGGGCGGTTTCTCGGGAGCGGTGTCCATCACCGTCGAGGGCCTTCCCACGGGCGTGAGTGCAACCGGTGCAACGATCCCGTCCGGGGGCAACTCGGCCAGCCTCACCATAACCGCGTCGGGATCCGCCACAGCTGGCAACACAACCCTGACAGTCCGAGGAACGGGATCAGGAGTCACGGCCCGAACCGCGACCCTGCAGCTTGTCGTGACGGAACCTCCCGCAATCTCGGTTTCCCTCACTCCGGCGGCGGTTTCCATTGCCCAGGGTCAGTCAGGAAGTTCGGCAGCAGCCCTGTCCCGTACTGGCGGATATTCCGGGGCGGTCACCCTGAGCGCCACAGGCGCTCCATCAGGGATGATCGTCTCGTTCGATCCCTCACCGACATCAGGGAATGCTTCCACCATCACCGTCAACGTCGGTTCGGGCGTGTCGACTGGTACGTACCAGATCACGGTCCAGGCGTCGGGGTCCGGTGTGGCTTCATCGGCGGCAATCCTCACCGTGACGGTAACGCAGCCTCCTTCCTCCAGTGTGTCGCTCGCCGCTACTCCTGCTTCGCTGACGATCCAGCAGGGGGGGACAGGCAACAGCATACTCAATCTCACCCGCACGAACTTTGCGGGATCCGTGACCCTGACGGCGAGCGGTGTACCAGCTGGGATGACCGTGACGTTCAATCCTCCGGCCACGAGCGGCAACACGTCCTCCATCTCCGTCGTGGCAGGTTCCGGTACGGCACCGGGGACGTACGTGATCACGCTGACAGGAACGGCTACCGGGATTTCCGACGCGACCAGCACGATTTCCGTGACGGTGTCCGCCTCAGCCGGCTCGATTTCACTGTCCGTGCTCCCCACGTCTTTGACGATTCAGCAGGGATCGAGCGGGAACGCCACGCTCACGATCAACCGGGGCGCTTTCGCCGGACCCGTGGACCTGACCGCCACCGGAGTGCCGGCCAACGTGACGGTTGGTTTCACGCCGGCAAGCACCACAGGAACGAGTTCCTCCGTCTCCGTCTCCGTGGGCTCGGGTGCGGCGGTCGGCACGTACCAGATAACGCTGCGCGGCAGTGGCAGTGGGGTAGCGGAATCCATTGCCAACCTGAGCATCATGATCACGCCCTCCGGGGGCGGCAGTGGCAGCGTGTCAATGACATTCTGCGCCCAATCGGGAATCCCGCTGTGGTTTGCCTATCAGAGTCAGGGGGGCCCCTGGACTCAGGTTACCGGGGCAGGGGGAGTCTATCAGTTCAGCGTGACTGACCGTGGTGGCGTTGCGTGGGTGACCGACGAGGGCAACGGCAACACCAGCATGACAATCCTCTATGGGTCAGTCACTGAACTGAACATGAGGACAGTCAACCAGTGCGTCGGCACCGGTCAGGTGAAGACCCTCACCGGAAGCGTCAGCAATTTGGGGCCGACGGACATCGCAACAATACAAATGGGGTCTTCCAGCGCTACGGTGCTTGGGGCGCTGCCGGGACCCTTCCAGTTGACGGACGTGCCGGATGCACCCCTGGATCTGTTGGCGACCAGGACTCCATTTGGGGCGGGCCAGCCCAACTCGGTGCTGATCAAGGCCAGGGACTACAACCCGGCGAATGGAACCGACCTTGGTGTTCTCGACCTCGGACAGGGCGTTCCACCGGTACAACACACAGCCACGATCGGCAACCTGGGTGGCGATCAGGCATCGGTTTTCACGTCATTCATGACGAAGAACTCCACCATGATCCCGCTGAGCACGCTGCCTGCAAGCGCGGCAACCATGCAGCAGTGGTATGGAATGCCTGACGCAAGCACGATCCCGGGTGACTGGCATCTTCAGACAATCCGGGCGACACCAGGTACGGGCGTTTCATTCCCGTACCGCAGCATCACCCAGTTCAACCGACTGGCCGCCGACCGTACCTACAGCCTTCCACCGTATCTGCAGGTGGCTCCCACCTTCGTAATGGCGCAGTCCGATCCGTACGTGGCAATCAACAGCACATGGTCCATTCCGAGTACGGATTACGATGACTTCTGGTCACTGATCCTCCAGCCGGCGACGGGCACCGTTCAGTATGTCTTCATAGCAGGGTCGGCGGGGTACTTCGGTTCAGGGCCGGTGCAACTCAACCTCCCCGTTTTAGGGGCTGGTTTCAATCCGGCTTGGGGGATTCAGAAGAACGTCAGTGTGACCTGGTCCTTCACCGCCACGGGAGGAGCGGTGTGGGACCTGAACAACCCGACTGGGATCGTCGAAGGGGCGGTCGCAAAAACGGCTGCGCTGAGCGGTTCCTTTGTAACCACACCTATTCACTAGAGCAGAGGCGCGGCTCCGGCGCCGGGTGGGGTCTGGCTCTCCATCCTGCCTGCTGGCGCAGGCAGGATGGAGCCGATGTCGCGTCGAGTGACGCGGCCCCTCACTCCGGGCTGCGCAGCAAGGCCAATTCCGGCGTATCGTGCCACTTCGCCGCTGCTGGAACAGCCTGCATTATCTGTTTCTCAGTTTAGCTTGGGAGGGTTGGGATTGGGCGCAGCCCGGCTAACTTGTTGGCGATCCGTCCTCCGGGCGCACCCTTCGATCTACCGTAGAAGAGCCGACTGATGAGTCAGCATTCTGTCGTACCCCGTCGCGTAGCCGGTGTCACTGTCGGACTTGCGTCCACCGGCGCGGTTCTCGGTGCCGGGATCTCCGCCGCTGTCGGGGGGTTTCTGGGGGCCGGGTATGCCCTGTTAGGCAATACCGCGATTTCGTCGGCGCCTGTTCCGGTCCTGGCCGGATTGGGTGCGGTGCTGGGTGCGGTGCTGACTCCGTTGACCGCTTTCAGCCTCCTTCGCCGTGTCGCGTTGGGGAAGACGCTTCTGGGAACCATGCTCGGAATGGCGCTCGGTTCGAGTGCGGGACTGGCCGTTTCCGGTGGGGACTGGCTGGTTGCTGCTGGTTCCGGTGTGGCCGGCTTTCTGGTGGCTGCTGTTCTCCTGAGGTTATTCGGGAGCACCAGAGGGAAGGAGCCGGACGGGAAAGGGGTCTGAGGCGGTCCGAAGCCAGTTCAGAGGTTGGCACCCGCCGCGGGGCAGAACCTGCGGTCAGTCTGCCGTGATTCGCCGGCTCAGTTTCAGCCAGCGCACGATTGCCCACAGCACCACGTCTATCGCAATGATCCCCAGCAGCAGGTTCATGAACCGCGGCTGTGCATCGTAGGGCTCCCAGCGAAGCGATTCAACGATAATCAAGGCGCAGGCAGTTCCGACCCACGCCGTCCAGCTGCCGTACTCCCGGAGCAGCACGCGCTTCCAGTTGAATGGGATTCCCGCCAGGGCACCTGGCGCCTTCCGTGGATCCGGAATCCAGCGGTTCGTCGTGGCAACGTATGCCTCATACTCCTCTCCAAACCTGCCACGCAGGAATGCCTCTTCAGCCGCGACGATTCCCCGGTATCCCAGCAGCACGAAGGGTATGCCGACCAGGTAGAGCAGGGGGGAGTTCCAGATGAGAAACAATCCCAGCAGGACCAGCATGTTGCCGACATAGAGCGGATTTCGTGAGAGTGCGAAGATTCCACCTGTCACCAGATCCTCCGCGTGAACCCGGCGATTTTTTCCTCCACGGGCTATGTAGCGATAACCGATAACCAGGATTCGCAGAAGCTGACCCAGGAGTGCCACCACCACGCCCAGGAGGTCGAGCCACAGGTCCGCCCTGCGATCTCCGCCGGGGAACTGCGGCTGCGACAGGACGAGGCATGCCAGAATCACTGCGGGGAAGAGCGCGTCTCGTGTTCGGAAGAGGAAAGTCCCCCAGCGTTCCAGCCAGGATTGTCTCGCATTCCTCATGTCATTTACGGACATGGATGCAGAACATCGCCAGATGCCGGGGTGCCGGTCGCGACAGTGGGTGGAAGCAGATCAGGCCTCAGAACTTTGTCGGGCACGAGTCGAGCATACTGATGACGTGGGGGTTCCAGGGAATCGGATCCACATGGCGTGCGAGGTTGATGAAAACCTAAGCGGATGCGCAGGTGGATGAGCGCTCGGATGCCGCGTGCGGATGAACCAGGGTTCCGGCTTCCGGAGCCGGGCAGGAGATGCAGGCGGCAGACGGCGATAGTTGCGTAACTCAGCCGCGGACCGCAGCTTGAGCGGCGGTTGCCGGCCCGCTCTGATCCGCGCTCGTTTCCAACCCGTCGAGGGGGCGATTCCGCGGGCACTTTCCGTTGTCATATGCAGCGTTCCGAGGGTCACCATGAATCCCAGTAAGTCATCGATACTGAGCGCACTGCTCGTGGCAGGTACCTTTGCCGTTGCGTGCTCGGGGAGGGAGAGTACTCCGGGAATACCCAACCTCGAGGGAAAGATTCTTACAGTGAGGGGGCCGATTGACCCGGCGAACGTGGGTCAGACGCTGATGCATGAGCATATTTTCATTGACTTCAAGGCCGCCGAAACCGCTGAGGGCCGGAGCTTCGCGGCGGATTCAGTGGCCACCGTGGAAGGGAAGCCTGAGGCCAGTGATTCCTCGGGTGGTGGCGGGCTCACTGACTACGACGAGTCTCTGGCCGAAGTGATGCTCTTCAAGGAGGCCGGCGGCAGCACCGTTGTGGACGTGACCAACAACGGGCTCTCCCGGAACCCTCCGCGGCTGCTTCGTATCTCGGAGGAGACCGGCCTGAATGTGGTGATGGGTGCGGGCTGGTACATGAGGACCCTGCACCCAAAGGACATGGACGGCCGGACGGTGGATGACCTGACCGGCATCCTCGTACGGGACATAACGGAAGGAGCGCAGGGCACCGGGATCCGATCCGGCATCATCGGCGAAGTGGGAGTGGGTGCGTTCGGCCCCAGGATTCCGCTTACGGAGAACGAGATAAAGAGTGTCCGGGCGAGTGCCCGGGCGGCTCGTCTTACAGGAGCACCCATCACTCTCCACAGCTTTGCATCGCCGGATGAGATGCAGCGAGTGCTGGATATCATCGCTGCGGAAGGGGTTGATCTGAGTCGAGTGGTGATGGGGCACGTCGGAAGCGGAGACGTCGCGGCCATGAAGCGCTACACCGACCGTGGGGCCTACGTCGAGTTCGACTACACCGGGGGTATGCCAGGTGCGAAGCTGGACTCCAACAGTCTCGCCGCCGCCGCCGAGGCGCGGGCACAGAGTGTCAAGAACCTCATCGATGCGGGGCTGACGGACAGGATTCTTCTGGCACAGGACGTCTGCACCAAGGCGCAACTCTACCGGAATGGCGGCGGCGGGTTCGTGTTCACCTCCAACCTGCTCATCCCTGCTCTCAAGGCGAAGGGGGTCAGCGACGAGATCATCCAGCGCATCATGGTAGAGAACCCGCGCAGGGTGCTCACGTTCGCGGCACCGCAACCCCTCGTGGAGGCAGCGCAGTAACCCGGTACTCGTCAGGCAGCCATCCCGGAGGAGCGAAGTCAGACCTTGATATCTTCGGGACCCTCCTGCGGCACGGTTCGCCCCTGTTGCCGCGGCAATGGCGCAAGGACAGACTCAGTCGGTAGAAGCGCGTGACCTGATCGCGGCGAGCGCAAAGGCCACTCCACCCACTGCAATACCTGCCAGTGTCGGGTCCAGCCATGGCAGAGTGGCCTGCCAGACGAATCGCACCAGAAGGAGCGTGATCATTCCGGTACCGACGGACCACAGGGCCGCGGCCGACCCGGCACGGGTGTAGAGGCCACCAATCACGGGAACCAGGAGGCTGACCCCGAGCAGGGAATAGAAGACTCGGAGGGCAGCGACCACTGTGGGAAGCCACAGTGCAAAGAGTACGCCGCCCAACGCGCCCACGATCGCCGCGACCCTGGCGGTCCTGAGGACCTGTGTGTCACTGGCATCGGGACGCAGATAGCGGCGATACATGTCCTGCGACAGCGATGTGGACAGCATGAACAGGAGTGCGTCGCAAGTGCTCACTTCCGCGCTGAAAACCGCGGCCAGACCCAGGGCACCCAGCCAGACCGGCAGTGCTTCCACAAGGACACTGGGAAGAACGAGGTTGGGGTCAGTGATGGCCGGCAGCCGACCCCTGGCGATCATCCCGAACAGTGGCGGCAGGAATGCAAATACTCCCAGGGCCACGGCCTGGATTCCAATACCCAGGCGTACCGCGCGCTCACCCGAGGCGCCGTAGGCCTTCTGCATCAGTCCCGGTGAAATCACAAACGCCGGGACAAGGGTGAAAACGAGCATCCATCCGGAGCCCGGACCCGAAGAAAACCAGAAGTCCCCGAAGCCTGCGGGCGACGCCGCCGGTGATAGAACCTGGTCCAGGCCACCTGAACTGGCGACCATGATTGGCAGGGCAATCAGAAATCCGGCCAGCAGGACGACCAACTGCACCGCGTTCACCCAGGCGGAGCCCAGGAGTCCACCGGCGACGAAGTACGTCGTCATCACCAGGGCCGACAGGCAGATGCCCAGTGTGCGCGACACATCAGCCACGACCGACAGGACCGCTGCACCGGCAATGAGTTGCCCGGCGAGGATGGAAAGCGTGCCAAGCCAGATGAGGGACGTCACAGTCGTCCGGACCGCGGGACTGTAGCGCAGCTCCAGGTAGTCCCCTGCAGTCAGCAGGTTGTGCTGCCGTGCCACACGCCAGATACGGGGGCCGATCAGAAAGGCCAGAGCAAGCGAACCGATGGCGGCGGAGCCATTCCACCACCAGGCGCTCAGGCCCTGCTGATAGCCCAGACCAGCGGCACCCACCGTGGCGCCTGCCCCAATGTTGGCCGCCAACACGGTTGCCAGTACCAACGGAGCGCCCAAGCCCCTGCGTGCCACGAAAAAGTCTTCGGTACCCTTCACGCGGCGTGCGATTGCCACGCCCAGCGACATGAGCGCAGCAGAATAAACGAGCAGGAGGACCAGGTGGGGGGTCAGGGGGTCGTTCCGCGCGTCATGGGCGAGGGAATCTAGCCATGGGTTGTTGATATCGCTCACACCCGTCGGGGCGATGCCCTTACCTCCCTGCGGGGAACGCACTTACGTCGCCTGTCGTGGGTTGCCGCACTCAGGAAAGGTGTTTTTTCCGGCTTTTCGGCACCCCTTGAAAGTCGATTCTAAGGCGCAGGTTTGAAGAAGCTCTGCCCAGCGGCAGGTGCACCACTAAACAGAACTTCCTGAGGTGTCACATGTTCCCCATGCAGCGTATCGCTCCACTGGTCCTTGTTGGTGCCACAGCCTGGCTGACATCGGGCTGCTCCAACTTCCTGCCCGAAGCGGCCGGAGCCACGCTTGCAGCCCTGCGGCCGTCGGCTGTCAGTGGCGAAGAAGCCGCAATGCTTACCGCCGCCCCGGTGGTCCCCGCCCGGATCACACGGACGAGTGCCACCAAGGTGGTCGTCAATCTCGACGTCATCGAGCAGAAGATGCGACTGGCGGATGGTGTCGAGTATGTCATGTGGACCTTCGGCGGCTCGGTTCCCGGTTCCTTCATCCGCGTACGCGAGGGGGACCAGGTGGAGCTTCACCTGAAGAACATGAAGCACAACACCGCACCGCATAACATAGATCTGCACGCCGTGACCGGCCCCGGTGGTGGCGCCCACGCTTCGCTGACCATGCCCGGTGGGGAATCGGTGATCTCGTTCTCGGCGATGAACCCCGGGCTCTACATCTACCACTGCGCAACGGCCCCGGTGCCACTTCACATCGCCAACGGCATGTATGGTCTGATACTCGTGGAGCCGAAGGAAGGCCTGCCTCCTGTGGACCACGAATACTATGTGATGCAGAGCGAGTTCTATACGAAGGAAGCATTTGGCGAAAAGGGCCTGGCTACACTGGACTTCCAGAAGGGCATCGACGAAAACCCGACCTATGTGGTCTTCAATGGCTCGGTTGGTGCGCTGACCGGCTCCGGCGCCCTCAAGGCCAAGGTCGGCGATCGGGTGCGGCTGTATGTCGGGAATGCCGGTCCGAACCTTACATCGAGCTTCCACGTGATCGGTGAGATCTTCGACAAGGTCTATCGCGAAGGTGGTACCGTCGCCGTGGAGAAGAACGTCCAGACGACGCTCATCCCCGCCGGAGGTTCAGCCATCGTCGAGTTCACGGTTGACCAGCCTGGTGAATACGCCCTGGTCGACCATGCCATCTTCCGGGCTTTCAACAAGGGAACTCTGGGAATCCTGTCGGTCACCGGAAAGGAGAATCCCATCGTGTTCCAGCCGGTGCGCTCGGGGATGAGCGTCGCTCCGGAAAACTGACAGAAACCTTCGCTTCGGATCCGACATGTTCAGCCTTCAGACCTCCGTGACCCGCCTGGCCCTGATGCTCTGCATCGGGGCGGGCGGTGCAGTGGCCCAGGAGCGCATGAGTTCGAGCCGGAGCGACATGGTATTGATACCTGCTGGTGAATTCACCCCGCTGTACGGAACCGTGCTTGCCGGCAAGGTACGGGTCGAAACCTTCCGACTGGACCGACGGGCTGTCACCCGGGGCCAGTTCGAGAACTTTCTCCAGAACAACGGAGAATGGCGTCGGGACAGCATTCGGTCAGTGTATGCGGGTCGCGACTACCTTGCGGACTGGGAGTCTCCCGTCACGACTGGTGGAGATCAGGCCCTTCCGGTAACCCAGGTATCCTGGTTCGCCGCCCGGGCGTACTGCGCGGCACAGGGGAAGCGTCTGCCAACCACCGACGAGTGGGAGTATGTTGGCGCCGCCAGTGCCACGGAGAGAAATGCCAGCCTCAGCCCGGTCTTCATTGCCGAGGTACTGGCACGGTACTCACTCCCGGCAGGAGTGAGAGCGAGAGGGAGTACCTCACCGAACGCCTACGGTGTCGCAGGAATGCACGGTGGCCCCTGGGAATGGACCGAGGACTTCAACGGAGTGCTGGTGTCTGCCGATTCCAGGACATCGGGAAGTACGGTCCGCCATTCCGACTTCCGTTCGGTCTGTGCCACCAGCGCCATTGGAGCCAGCAATCCCAACGACTATCCGGCGTTCCTGCGGTACGCCTTCCGGTCTGCCCTCGACGCCAGAGCCACTCTCGATCTTCTCGGATTCCGGTGCGCCGCCGATGCGTAGACGTCCAATCATCATGGCTTGCAGCCTGCTGACGGCACTGTCGCTGTCACTCGGTGCCTGCGGCAATCCCCGGAGTGAAGCGGCAGATGGACCGGTTGCCGCGGTGCCAACGTTGCCTCCTGCAGACTACTCGCTCTACGATCTGGACTCACGGTGGACAGATCAGGCTGGCAACGAAAGGTCACTCGAGTCGCTCAAGGGTCAACCGGTGCTCCTTTCCCTGGTATACACCAATTGCGCGTCAATCTGTCCCATGACGGTAAGCGCGATGCAGCGCGTGGAAAGCAATTCCGGCGGGAGTGCCCGTTTCGTCCTGGTGTCCCTGGACCCGCAACGAGACAGTCCGCAGCGACTGGCTGAATTCGCCCGACTGCATGGCCTCTCTTCGCGCTGGACCCTTTTGAGCGGAACGGAGACGAATGTCCGGGAGCTGACTGCGCTGCTCCGGGTGCAGTACAGGCGCGTTGGGCCAGGTGAGATCGACCACGCGGCCACGCTCACCGTACTGGATTCGGATGGCAGACTGGTGGCTCAGTTCGACAAGGCCGATGCCGTGGAACGTGCCACAGAAGTACTGCAGGACCTGGGCCCCAACAACCCCTGATGGCAATGAGACTCCTGTCGAGATATCTCATCCCTGGACTCCTGGGTGGCTGGCTGACACTTCTGCTCTCAGGTGCCTGCAATGATGCCGTTGCTCCACTGGTAGTGGAAACCGCCAGCATCCAGGCCCAGGTGCGGGAAGCAGGAGGCGGGAGGAGGGAAGGGGGCCGAGTGGCCCGGGACATCAGAACCTCAACGGAACTCGCCGATCGATGGGTCCGGTGGGGCAGCTGAGGTACGGAACAACCTTCGCCTGACGAAGGCATACCAGTACGGATTTCGACCGCACGGAGCGCATACTCACGGGCGGCGGAATCGCTCCGGCACGGTGCCAGTCTGCCGGGCCGACGCCAGCCCCCCCGAACTGTCGGTCAGGGCCACGGCTCTCACGACAGCCTCGGCCAGCACATCGGCGGCCAGTGCTCCGATCCGGGTAAGGTTTGCGGTGCCATCCCAGAGGCCGGTAGCCAGAGCAAAAATGGTGTCCCCATCATTTGGTGTATGCGATGGGTTGATGGTGCGCGCCAGGCCATCATCCGCCATGATGGCGACACGCTCCATCTGAACCTTAGTCAGGCGAGCGTTGGTGGCGACAACGCCAATCGTGGTGTTCTGCCCCGGTGATGGCCCGGCGATATGGGCTCCTTCACGCAACAGGGTTCGCACGTCGGCAAGCGAACCATCCGGGTTGCGGGCGCCGGCCACGACCCGACCCGTCGTCGGGTCCATGATGTCACCAACAGCGTTGACCACAACGATGGCGCCGACAACGAGCCCGTCCGGGAGGCGGATGGACGCGGAGCCGACGCCACTCTTCATCGCAACGCGCCCCCGACCACCCAGCTTGCCAACCGTCGCGCCGGCACCGGCTCCGATGTTGCCTTCGGCAACGATCCCGGAGGTGGCTGCTTCCGCCGCGCGATACCCGCACTCGGCAGTGGGGCGGACTGTTGGCTGGCCACCGAAGGAGAGATCGAAGATGATGGCTGCCGGGACTATTGGAATGGTAACGCCGCCGAAGCGCAAGCCCACTCCTTGCTCCTCCAGGTACTTCACGACGCCTTGTGCCGCTGCCAGGCCAAAGGCGCTGCCACCACTGAGCGTTATGGCGTGGATCCTGTCCACCGTGTTTGCCGGATCGATCAGATCTGTTTCCCGGGTTCCTGGCGCTCCTCCCTTCTGAGAAACCCCTGGAACGGCACCCGGGCCATCCGCCAGGACCACGGTGCAACCCGTGGGTCGCTCGCGCATGGTGTAGTGACCGACCCGGATACCCGGAACATCAGTGATCCCCTTCGCACCCGTGACGGAGCCGGCCCCCATGCCCTGCTGAGCAGCAGGCGTCGGCGGATCCGGACGCGACCCTCCAGCGCCCTGTTGACCGGTGGCAGTACATGCAAGCCACAGGCTGGCAGTGGCGCAAAGCAGGGGAGTGTGGCGATACGGTTTCATGGTCCATAAGCTAAGCGAACCGGTCTCCAGCTGTGGAGTTGCAGCATTGATCCGGGAATCGTGGGACGCCCGAATCGTGAGGGTACCTGCGTCCCGTTTAGCGACCCAGGCATGGCCCCGCCTCATATGTTGGCGGTGCCATGGATCTCCTTCATATTGTGGACTGCCCGCCTCCCGACCCCCATTCATCCCTGGCGCTGAATCCTATGCGGATAGCTCATCTGTTCACCCTCTTCGCACTGACGATAGCGTGCGCACCGGAACCCGAGAATCCGGCCGATCTTGTGCTACGCGGAGGGAAGGTCGTGACGGTAGACAGTTCCATTCCTGACGGAACGGCCATCGCCGTAAGGGAAGGCCGTATTCAATTCGTGGGAAGTGACCGGGAGGTCAGGGGTTTCATCGGTCGGGAAACGGAAGTCATTGAACTCGATGGACAGTTGGCCATACCTGGTTTCATAGAGAGCCATGCGCATTTCATGCGGGTGGGGCAGGGCAAGACGGAGCTCAACCTCATGGGAATCGCCAACTGGGACGAGGCCATTCAGATGGTCGAGTTTGCGGCCAGGGACATTCCCGTGGGACAGCTCATAACGGGGCGGGGATGGCACCAGGAAAAATGGGACAAGAGACCCGCGGACAATGTCGAGGGGTTCCCCACGCATCAGGCTCTGAGTGCCGTTACCCCCAACAATCCCGTGATCCTGACGCACGCCAGCGGACACGCTGCATTCGCCAACGCCAAGGCGATGGAACTGGCAGGCATTACACGCGACACGCCGAACCCGCCCGGTGGGGAGATCGTGAAGGACGCAAATGGTGAACCCATCGGTCTGTTTCGCGAGACCGCCCAGGGTCTGCTCGCGGCGGCCCGCCAGCGGTCGGCTCCGGCCGATCCTCGCCAGTGGGTTGCGCTCGCGTCGGAAGAGGCTCTTTCCAAGGGGATAACAACGTTCGTGGACGCGGGCTCCGGCTTCCAGACCATCGATCTCCTCAAGGACATGGCGGACAAGGGCCAGCTCGGCGTTCGACTTTGGGTCATGATCCGCGCATCCAATGACCAGTTGCGTGAGAAACTCGATGACTACCGGATGGTGGGTTACGCGAACGACATGCTCACCGTAAGAGCCATCAAGGTGACCATAGATGGTGCCCTCGGTTCGCACGGCGCCTGGCTCCTGGAGCCATACACTGATCTCCCGGCCAGCACCGGTCTGAATACCATCCCGATTCCGGTGCTGCGGGAAACCGCTGAACTGGCCATGACCCATGAATACCAGCTTTGCGTACACGCGATCGGAGACCGCGCCAATCACGAGGCGCTCAACGTCTATGAGGCCGCCTTCCAGGCCAATCCCGAAAAGACTGACCTCCGCTGGCGGATCGAGCATGCCCAGCATCTGAACCCGGTCGATATTCCACGGTTCGGAAAACTCGGCGTGATTGCCGCCATGCAGGGCGTGCACGCCACTTCGGATGGTCCATGGGTGGAGGCGAAACTGGGAGAAAAGCGCGCCCGCGAAGGGGCATACGTGTGGCAGGATCTCATGAAATCCGGCGCCATCATCGCGAACGGAACGGACGCACCCGTGGAGGACGTGAATCCAATAGCCAGCTACTATTCTTCCGTTTCCCGAATGACCAGCCAGGGGACGAAGTTCTATCCGGATCAGGCCATGAGTCGCATGGAGGCTCTGAGGTCCTACACCATCAACGGAGCCTATGCCGCTTTCGAAGACGACATCAAGGGACCGCTTACTCCCGGCAAGCTGGCTGATATAACCGTGCTTTCGCAGGATATCTTGACGGTGCCCGAAGACCGGATCCCGGCTACCCAGGTGGTCTACACGATAGTAGGTGGCAAGGTGATGTATTCGAAGGGGGAATCCGGGAAACGGGCGCCCTGAGTCCTGAACGGCGGGACAGGATGCCGCTTCGAATCGAATTGACGGCATTTCCGGCACGCCGTAGCATTCCCGCATGAAGACTCAATCAGTCATCGTCGCGGCGGTCGTGACCCTGACGCTGCCGCTGCACAGCCCGGCGCAGTCCCTCGAGAGGCGCATCCAGAGCGTGATGGATCGTCCGGAGTTTGCGCACTCGAGTTGGGGAATCGACTTCTACGATCTCGGAACAGGAAAGTCCATCTACAGTGTAAACCGGGAACGACTGTTCGTACCCGGTTCCACTACCAAGCTTCTGACGATGGGAACCGCTTTTGAGTATCTGGGTGCGGACCATCGTTTTCGCACCAGGGTTTATCGCACCGGTCCCGTTCGCGACGGCATACTCGATGGGAACCTTGTCCTGGTGGCCGCGGGTGATCCCAACCTCTCCGGCAGGGAGCAGCCGGATGGCTCGTACTCCTTCGTTGACCTGGATCACTCCTACGGTGGGCTGCCGGTAAAGGGAGATCCGCTCGGAACCATGCGGGATCTCGCGAGGCAGGTGGCTGAGCGCGGCATAACGACCGTCCTGGGGGAGGTCCTGGTGGACGCTTCGCTGTTCCCGGAGGGGGAACGCGACGGTGGTACAGGCGTGCCCTTGGGACCCCTGGTGATCAACGACAACCTGATCGACATCGTGGTGCGACCGGGTGCTCGGGCAGGCCTTCCGGCAACTGTCACCGTCTCACCCCAGACGTCCTACCTGACGGTGTTCGCCAACCTGACGACAGTGGATTCCGGGCAGTCAGCGTCGATTCGGATGGTGGAAGACAGCAGCAACCTCGATCATCGGACGCTCGTTGTCTCCGGTACCGTTCCCCGCGGGCTTGCCTCGAATCCCCGTTGGATCGTGCCCTCTCCCAGCCGCTTTGGTGAAATCGTCTTTTCGGAGCTTCTGAATGAAGCCGGTGTACGTGCGATCCCGCGTCTTCGGTCGCGCCATCTGGATCCGAAGGTCCTGTCCCGCTGGTATGCCGACTCCAGTCTCGTCGCCGAGCATGTGTCGTTGCCGCTTGCGGCAGAGGCCATGGTTCTCCTCAAGACCAGTCAGAATCTGCACGCCAGCAACTTCCCACTGCTGCTTGGGTCACTCCCTGCCGCTCGGGACTCGGGGCACACCGGGTTCGATCTGGAGCGGTCCTGGCTGATGCGTGAGGGGCTGGATACAGAGGGCGCAATGCAGGGGGATGGTGCTGGAGCGCGGGCGTTCTACTCCCCTGCGTTCATGACGCGCTTCCTGGAAGCGGTAGCGCGAAAACCGTACGCACGCGCCTTCCAGGAGGCCCTTCCGATCCTCGGCAGGGATGGCACACTAGCCCTTGTCCAGGTGAACTCTCCGGCAGCTGGTAAGGTTCATGCCAAGACCGGCACATACTCCATCTACGATCCCCTGCATCGCCGCACCCTCGTGACAGGCAAGGGACTGGCCGGGTATTTCACGTCCCGGAGTGGCCGGTCAGTGGCGTTTGCACTCTATGTGAACAACTTTGCGGCGGATGTTCCGGACCCGGCCGGGTTTGCGGGGCAGGCCCTGGGTGAGATTGCGTCCATTGCCTGGGAGTGGATGAGATAGTTGGCGTTCCCACAGGCGAGGGTACCTTCCACGCTCCCGCTCCGGCTTGGGGGCAGGTCAGACCTCGCAGGCCACGAGACTTCGGGAGCCCAAGGGTCATTACGCCTGGGCTCTGGAGCCCCAGCCGCGTACCAATGTGTAGAGTCACCCGCAACGGCAGAGCCTGGTTTCCTGCGAGACGTGGCAACTTCCGGGACACATGCGTAGCGCCGGGATGACGGATGATACGCTGTCCGAGGATGGATTCCAGTACCTGCCACGGCAGGTTGCCCCGGTGATCCCATGAGGAGCACATTGCCATCCGTGAATCACTGATTCCCCAGAGGAGCATCATGATGCGCCAGAAGATCGCGTTTCCATCTGTCCTGCTGCTGCTGCTCATCGCGGCGAGAACACCGGCTCAGGGCAATCCACCCACCGCATCCCAGTCTGCCGCGAGTTCACGTGTCGAGCACTTCGGTCCTGCGGAGGAGAAGGTATCACGCACCTCCCATGTCGTTCGGATTGGAGGGCGCGAGGTGAAGTACACCGCCACCGTGGGAACAATTCCAATCCGCCTGGACAACAACGAGATCCAGGCGAGGATGTTCTTTGTCGCCTACACCAGGGACGGCGAGGATCCCGGAAGCCGACCTGTCTCCTTTCTGTACAACGGAGGTCCGGGAGCTGCCACCATCTGGCTCCACATGGGATCATTCGCTCCCAAGCACGTTCGCATGGCGCCGGAAGGATTCCAGCCGGCGCCCCCGTTTCGGCTGGAAGACAACCCGTATTCGCTCATCGAAACGACCGACATGGTGTTCGTGGACGCGGTATCCACTGGCTACAGCCGCACGGCTCCCGGAGTGGATCCGTCCAGATTCCACGGACAGAGCGAGGACATCCGTGCCTTTGGTGAGTTCATCAACGGATGGCTGACTGAGTACGACCGATGGAACTCACCGAAATATCTCATGGGCGAGAGCTACGGAACGATTCGCTCGGCCGGCCTGGCCCGGGAGCTTCAGGCGCGGCACGGTATCGATCTGAACGGCATCGTCCTCATCTCCGCCCTCCTCACTTACCAGACACTCGATCCCTCGCCCGATAACGATGTGGCGTGGGCATCCCTTCTGGAGACCTTCACCGCGGACGCATGGTACCACAAGAAGCTGCCGCCCGACCTGCAGTCCCGGAGTCTCAAGAACGTAGTGGATGAGTCACGTTCGTTTGCATGGGGTGAGTATCTCACCGCTCTGGCGAAGGGAAGCGAACTTTCCGATGATGAGCGCACTGCCATGGCCGGGAAACTCGCCCGCCTGACCGGACTTTCGTCGCACTTCATTCTCGAGGCCAACCTCCGCGTGAGCGCCGAACGCTTTCGCAAGGAGCTGCTGCGCGATCAGCGACTCGTCATCGGCCGGCTCGACGGCCGTTTTACGGCGCTGGACGCTGACGCAGCCGGTGAACGGCAGGAGTTCGATCCATCCAATCAGGCCCTGCAGGGGCCCTACACCGCCACCTTTCAGGACTACATCCGAAACGATCTCCAGTGGGAGACGGACCTGCGATATCCCACGTCAGGCAACGTTCGACCATGGACCTACGTTCAGAACTCGTACATGGACATGACGGAGGAACTCCGCGGCACGATGGCACGAAATCCGTTCCTGAAGGTATTCGTCGCGATAGGCTACTACGATATGGCGACCATCATGGGAGGAGCGGAGTTCAACTTCACCCACCTGGCATATGACCGCCAGATCACGGACCGGGTCTCCTACGGCTATTACGAGGCGGGGCATATGATCTATATCCGTCCCTCGGCGCACAGGGCGCTCACCGAGGACATCGTGAGGTTCATCGATTCCTCGAGCAAGGGTGGTACCGCCGGGCGCCAATAGGAGGAGCCATCACTTCCTTGCGGTCCGACACGGGCCGATCCGCCGCCAGACCCTGCCGGCCTCGACTTGTCGACTCCGGCACCCGGGAAGCACTGCCGCCAGCAGCTGGAGCGGCCGGTCGGCCATTGCGGCCGGAAGACTTGCTTCGACAACGGCTACTGCCATGTTGTAGATTGGAATCCCCTGAGTTCTCCAACCGTCAACCCGAACTGTCTCATGCGACGACCGCTCCTGCTGGCGACGGCCCTCCTCGGACTTGGATCGATCCACCTGCCTGCGCAGGCGTGGACCGAGTTACCCGCAGTCCCCCTCACCTTCCCGACGCCTGACCCGGTTCTCAAGCGCATCTGGTCCGTTGGGATGGACAGCTCGCACACCACACAACTTGCTCAGGTGTTGCTCGACTCCATTGGTCCCCGCCTCACCGGGAGCCCCGGGATGCGTTCGGCAAGTGACTGGGTCATCAACATGTACAAGTCGTGGGGAATCGATGCACGGCGGGATCAGTACGGCACCTGGCGTGGCTGGCGCCGGGGGATCTCTCACGTCGACCTGATTCAGCCTCGCGTTCGGTCGCTTGCAGGGACGATGCTGGCGTGGAGTCCGGGAACCAAGGGACAGCCGGTTACGGCCGAGGCGATAGTTCTGCCGAAGTTCGCGGACAGTACGGAATTCGTGAAATGGCTCCCTCAGGCCCGCGGCAAGATCGTACTTCTGTCCCCGGGCTGGCCGACATGTCGGACCTCCGAGGACTGGAACGAGTATGCGACTGCCGCTTCCCGGCTTCGAATGGATTCACTCGTGACCCGGATGCAGGCCGAGTGGGCCACCGACCGTGACAGCACAAAGAGGTATCGTGGCACGGGGTATTCTCTGGCCCTGGGTACCGGAAATCTCGGTCTGCGTCTGGAGAAGGCAGGGGTGGTTGGGATGATCTCGTCGCGCAACAAGCTCAGCGGGTTCAATCTTCCCAGCGGCCGGGGTGGGGGACGGGGGTTCGGCGGCGGTCCTGGCGCTGCTGGCCCGGGCAGCATGAGCGGAGGTGGATTTGCGCCGTCGGTGACTCCACCGGTCACCGGAAGGGGCAGTGGTGGCTGGGGTACCATCGAGATTTTCGAGACGTATAACACCACCGCCCCTGCCGTCACGCTCGATTGCGAGGATTACGGCCTGGTCTTCCGTCTCGCCGAGAACGGTCAAAAGCCGGTCATTCGTCTGGATCTGGACGCTGACCTGCTGGGTGAGGTCCCCGCCTTCAACACGATTGCAACCATTCGTGGCAGCGAGAAGCCTGACGAGTACGTGGTTCTCTCGGCCCACTTCGACTCATGGGATGGCTCGTCAGGCGCCACGGACAACGGCACCGGAACGCTCATGGTCCTGGAAGCCATGCGGATCCTGAAGGAAGTCTATCCGAACCCGAAGCGCACCATCATTGCTGCTCACTGGTCGAGCGAGGAGCAGGGGTTGAATGGCTCACGGGCATATGCCAAGGACCATCCAGAGATCCTCAAAGGGCTCCAGGCTCTGTTCAATCAGGATAACGGCACTGGACGAGTCCGCTCCATTTCATCATCAGGTCTCACGGCGATAGGACCGCATCTGCGGGACTGGTACTCGAAGCTGCCCAGCTATTTTACCGATCCCATGAGTCCGAACGTGGTTGCGTGGTCGTTCAGCGACCGACCCGTCGGCAATCCCGGTGGTACGGATGGAGCGGTGTTCAGCTGTTATGCCACTCCGTCGTTCGGGCTTGGAGCACTCGACTGGAACTATGGCAGCTACACGTGGCACACCAACCGGGACACGTACGACAAGGTCGTGTTCGATGACCTGAAGCACAACGCGACTCTGGCAGCCATGCTGGCGTACCTGGCATCAGAGGATCCGGTCTTCATCGATCGGACCAAGTCACCCGGTACCTGGCCGGCAGACTGGCCCGCCAATTGCGGCGACGCGCCACGTTCAACCAGACCACGATTCTGAGTGCTCGATGCGTGTGCCCCACGGAAGAATCCGTGGGGCACACGTAACCGGTTTCACCAGAACTTCCACCAGGGCCTGGATGCGGACCTGGTTGCCTGATCCCGGCAGACGCAACGTTCTTCAGGTGGAACGTCGCCCAGCACTTCCTCCACGTGTCGGCCACAGCCGGCCCACGATGGTTTGCCACAGTCCCGACAGGTTACGCGGCGGCACATGACAGGTCCTCCTCAGCTCACCGCGGCCTGGGCGGCCGCAAGACGGGCAATCGGAACACGGAACGGTGAACAGGACACGTAATCCAGTCCCGCCTGGTGGCAAAAGGCGATCGATCGCGGTTCTCCACCGTGCTCGCCACAAATACCCGTCTTGAGCGCCGGCCTCGCTGCCCGTCCGTCAGTTACCGCCATTCGGATCAGCTTGCCCACACCTTCGGCATCGAGTACCTGGAACGGATCCTCCTTCAGGATGCCTCGCTCCACGTAGTCCGGCAGGAACCGGCCGGCGTCGTCGCGACTCAATCCCATGGTCGTCTGCGTGAGATCATTGGTGCCAAATGAGAAAAAGGCGGCCTGCGTGGCAATTTCTCCGGCAACCAGAGCCGCGCGCGGGAGCTCGATCATTGTCCCGATCTCGTATGGAACGGGGCCCAGGGCCTTCAGCACGGAATCCGCACACTCACGCAGGATCGCTGCCTGATTGGCAAACTCCGCCAGTGTGGCAACCAGAGGAATCATCACTTCGACCTTCACATCGATCCCTCGGCGACTGGCGCGGGCAGCAGCTTCAAAAATTGCCCGTCCCTGCATTTCGGTGATCTCGGGGTACGTAATCCCCAGGCGGCATCCGCGATGCCCCAGCATCGGATTGGACTCGCGGAGCGATCCCACAATATGCGTCAGCTCGGACTTGGACAGGTGCAACTGGCGGGCCAGCAGCTTGGATTCTTCGCCCCCGTGCGGAAGGAATTCGTGGAGCGGCGGGTCCAGAAGGCGGATGTTCACGGGATAGCCATCCATGGCTTCGAAGATGGCCTCGAAGTCGGCGCGTTGCATGGGAAGCAGCTTCGCCAGCGCCCGCCGTCTCCCGTTTTCGTCGCGTGCAACGATCATTTCCCGCATCGCAGTGATGCGATCGCCTTCGAAGAACATGTGTTCGGTGCGGCACAGTCCAATTCCTTCCGCGCCAAAGCCCCGAGCCTGACGTGCATCGTGCGGTGTGTCCGCATTGGCGCGTACCTTGAGGCGGCGGGCCTCATCCGCCCATCCCAGTACCCCGGCGAATGCCTGGTATACCGGGGCATTCCCGGGAGCAAGCTGCCCCTGCGTAACCCGAACAACCTCACTGGGGACAGTGGGAAGATCTCCAACGAAGACACGTCCACTGGCCCCGTCCAGTGTGATCCAGTCTCCCTCATGGACTGTCGTACCATCAGCACGGAACTCCCGGTGCTCGCTATCGATCTCCATGTCCCGGGCTCCCACGACCGCGCATTTCCCCATGCCACGCGCCACGACCGCCGCATGGCTGGTCATGCCACCACGTGATGTAAGGATGGCGCGCGCCGCCACCATCCCGTGGAAGTCCTCCGGAGTCGTCTCCTCGCGCACCAGGATGACTGCTTCGCCGTGACCCGCCCGCTCCTCGGCGACGTCGGGGTCGAAGACCGCCATGCCACTGGCGGCACCGGGTGATGCCGGCAGCCCGGTAACCAGCGGTACAGCACGAGCTCCGGGATCGATCACGGGATGCAGAAGTTGATCGAGTTGCGCTGCATCGATACGCCTGACCGCTTCCGTCCGGGTAATGAGTCCTTCCGCCACCATGTCTCGCGCAATTCTCACGGCCGCGGCAGCCGTCCGCTTCCCGGTACGCGTCTGGAGCATGTAGAGCGTTCCACGCTCCACCGTGAACTCCATGTCCTGCATTTCCCGGAAGTGGCGTTCCAACCGATCCTGCAGGGCAAGAAGATCGTTGAATGCGTTCGGGAGGTGGGTGGCCATCTGCTCGATGGCGAGTGGCGTCCGAATGCCCGCGACGACGTCCTCACCCTGGGCGTTTACCAGGAACTCGCCGTAGAACTTCCGCTCTCCAGTCGATGGGTTCCGGGTGAAAGCCACCCCGGTACCTGAGTCTTCACCCATGTTTCCGAACACCATCGCCACAATGTTCACAGCGGTACCCAGGTCGTCGCTGATGGCGTTCACTCTTCTGTAGTCGACGGCCTTCCTAAGATTCCATGACCTCCAGACCGCTTCGATTGCGCCCCATAGTTGTGTCATTGGATCCATGGGGAACTCCGTACCCAGGGTCTCGCTTACCAGGCGCTGGTATCCCGCAGCCAATCCCCTCAATGCGTCTTCGGACAGGTCTGCGTCAGTACGAGCCCGGTGGAGTAGACGCCTGGCCGAAAGGCGAGCCTCGAACTGTGCAGATGGCACCCCGAGAACGACATCACCGTACATCTGCAGGAACCGCCGGTAGGCGTCCCACGCAAAGCGGCCGTTCCCGCTGAGCGCACCCAGACCTTCCACCGTAACATCATTCAGGCCCAGGTTGAGTACCGTCTCCATCATCCCAGGCATCGAAACCGGTGCCCCACTCCGAACCGACACAAGGAGTGGATTGGTTGGATCTCCGAACCGTTTGCCGGTTACCTCCTCCAGCCGCCGCAGGTTGGCTTCCACTTCGCCTCGAAGCGCTTCGGAGACTCCGCCACCAGCGAGGAAGTCGATACACGCCTGGCAGGCAATCGTAAATCCCGGAGGAACCGGAATCCCGAGGTTGGTCATCTCGGCGAGGTTGGCCCCCTTCCCGCCAAGGGTACTCTTCATCTCGCGGGTGCCATCCGCGCGGCCGTTTCCAAAGAAGTAGACCAGGTGGGGCATTTTTTCCGACTGCATTCAGATTATGGTGGACATGCTCGCGCCTGTGACCTTCCGTCTCGCCGGGCTACGGCGCGCAATCCCGACCTGCATGGAAGATCGTCAGGCAATCGTTCGCGAAGGTAATTACCGCGCCGCCACCAACTGGAACTTGTCTGCATTGGAGGGTGGCGCAGTCGGGTACTCGCCTGAAAAACATGCGTGACAGAATCCGTTGGGACCACCGGGGACTGCGGCCAGCATCCCCTCCAGCGACAGGTAACCGAGGGAATCGACGCCGATGTGCTTGGCGATCTCGGGCACGGTGAGGTTGGCGGCAATCAGCTCTGAGCGTGTGGGTATGTCGATTCCGTAGTAGCAGGGTCCCGTAATGGGCGGTGAGGACACGCGCATATGAACCTCCCGTGCGCCCGCTGCGCGTATGAGTGCTACGAGTCCGCGAGTGGTGGTTCCCCTGACTATGGAATCATCCACCATGACGACCCGCTTGCCTGCCAATACTTCACGGACGGGATTGTATTTCACCTTGACCTTGGCGTCCCGATCATCCTGTGAGGGTTGGATGAACGTCCGTCCGACATAGTGATTGCGGATCAGTGCGAGTTCGAGCCGTAACCGGGACTCCTCCGCATATCCAACAGCCGCCGAGTTGCTCGAATCCGGGACGGCGAAGACCAGATCTGCTCCCTGGCATGGCTGCTCGATGGCCAGTTGACGCCCGAGCGCCCGGCGGGCCCGATCAACGGACCCACCGAACACGTACGAATCCGGCCGGGCGAAGTACACGTGCTCGAACACGCAGCGCCGCAGTGGGTTGGCAGGTGGGAAAGCGGCCAGCGCGCGAATGCCGGACGCATCCACGGCTACTATCTCGCCGGGTGCCACCTCGCGTTCCAGTTTCGCACCAACGATGTCCAGGGCGCAGGTCTCCGACGCAAACACCACGGCATCGCCGATACGTCCCATTACGAGGGGTCGCCATCCGCGCGGATCGCGGGCCGCCAGCAGGGTCTCGCCGATCACCACGAGCAGGCTGTACGCGCCTTCCACCCGGCTGAGGGCATCGGCGAGCCGGTGTTCCGGCTGCACGGCAGAGGACCTCGCGAGGCGATGTACGATGACTTCACTGTCCATGGAGGAGGAGAAGATCGACCCTCGATCCTCCAGTTCCCGCCGCAATTCCACGGCGTTCACAAGATTGCCATTGTGGGCCAGTGCCAGATGACCGTCGCGGAAGCGCGCCAGCACGGGCTGGGCATTGTCCAGCGTGGATGATCCAGCAGTGCTGTATCTGGTGTGGCCGATGGCCAGTGGCCCCTTGAGCCCAGCGACATCCTCGGGGGCAAAGCCTTCGGACACCAGACCCATCCGTCGCACACCACGGGCGACGCCGCCGTCATCCACGGCAACAATACCGGCCGATTCCTGTCCCCGGTGCTGCAGAGAGTACAATCCCAGATGGGTGAGTGCCGAGGCTCGGGGGTGACCCCAGACACCAAATATCCCGCACATTCTATCTTCCTGCCTTCACTTTGGGTTCGTCGTCATCCGCTGACGCAGCCACTTGGGCCATCGTCGACGGGATACTTCCATGGTAGGCATCTCCCAGATCAGCCAGTGAGGACGTGAACGCACGTCCGCCGACCTCCAAGGTGAGCTGGCCGTCCCCGGTGACGTGACCGATACGGGAAGCCGGTACGCCATGCCGCCTGGCGGCGCGCAACACCGCATCCGGGTCGGGGGAGGACACCACCACTCGGCCCTGTGCCTCTCCAAACAGAAGCGCACGCAATGGAAGGTGCTGCCAGGGAGTGAGATCCACGAACGCTCCCATCATGGTTGCGGAGTCCATGATGCAACATTCCGCCAGGGTAACCGCGAGGCCACCGTCGGAGCAGTCGTGCGCGGCAGAAATGCAGCCAGCCTGAATCGCCTCCAGAAGGGCATCTATGAGTCGACGCTCCACTGAAAGGTCGCACCTGGGCGGCGCCCCCGCCACTGTTCCATGGATCCAGCGAAGGTACTCGCTGGCACCAATCTCATCGGTATTGTCGCCCAGGAGGAGTATGGAGTGACCTGCGGTGACGAAGCGTGCTCCTGTAGCGTGCTGCAGGTCATCGAGGACACCCACCATCCCGATGACTGGAGTGGGGTAGACCGCGCCCAGCGGGCTCTCGTTGTAGAACGAGACGTTGCCTCCGGTGACCGGTGTCTCCAGGACTCTGCATGCTTCCCCCATCCCGGCCACCGCTTCACGGAACTGGAAGAAAACCTCGGGACGCTTTGGGTTCCCGAAGTTGAGACAGTTCGTGATGGCTCGCGGGCGCGCCCCGGTACAGGCCACATTGCGCGCCGCCTCCGCCACGGCGATGCTGCCACCGGTTCGGGGATCGAGCCAGACGTAACGACCGTTACAGTCCGTCTTCAGGGACAGACCGTGATTCGTGCCTCTGACGCGGATGACAGCCGCATCGGCCGGACCCGGACCGATGATGGTATTGGCCTGCACCGTACTGTCGTACTGCTGTATGATCCACGCCTTGCTGGCTATCGTTGGCGAGGACAGCAGACGACGCAGCGTCCACATCGGATCCGCTTCATCAGCCAGCTCCCGGATGGCGTCTACATCCTGGGAGCGCAACGCCCTGACCGTCTCCCCCTCCAGCCCCTCCGGATGGTATACCGGGCAGTCCGTCACCAGACGCGACCCGGGAAACTCGGCCACGGTACGTTCTCCCTCCATCACCCGGTAGACCGGTTCGTCGATCACCGACCCAATGACTGCGGCATTGAGATCCCACTTGGTGAGGATCCTGCGAACTGCTTCTTCATGTCCTTGCTTTGCCACGACGAGCATCCGCTCCTGCGATTCACTGAGCAGGATCTCGTATGGAGTCATTCCTTCCTCCCGCAGCGGCACCTTCGTGACATCAATTTCCACGCCCACATCTCCACGGGCCGCCATTTCGGCCGAGGAACTGGTGAGACCGGCGGCACCCATGTCCTGTATGGCCACTATGTGACCACTGCGGATCAATTCCAGGGATGCCTCGAGCAGCAGCTTCTCGGTAAACGGATCGCCCACCTGCACCCGTGGCCTCTTGGCCTCGCTCTCGTGCGACAGATCCTCCGAAGCGAACGAAGCTCCATGAATGCCATCACGTCCGGTGCGGGCTCCCACGGCCATGATGGGATTGCCCACTCCTTCCGCCCGTGCCCGGATCAGTTCCTCCTCCCGCATGATCCCCACGCACATGGCATTCACCAGCGGATTGCCCGCGTAGGCATCATCAAACACGATGTCACCCGCGACCGTTGGCACACCCATGCAGTTGCCATAGTCACCTATACCCTTCACCACACCCGCTACGAGCCACCGGGTTCGCGGGTGATCCAGCGAACCAAACCGCAGCGAGTTGAGCATGGCCACGGGTCGAGCGCCCATTGTAAATACATCCCGGAGAATCCCGCCGACTCCAGTAGCGGCGCCCTGGTACGGTTCCACCGCTGAAGGGTGGTTGTGCGATTCAATCTTGAACGCAACGGCCATCCCGTCGCCGAGGGCAATGACTCCGGCATTCTCGCCCGGGCCCTGCAGTACCCAGGGTGCCTTCGATGGCAGGGTACGAAGGACCGGACGGGAGTGCTTGTAGGAGCAGTGCTCGTTCCACAGAGCCGACACGATCCCGAGTTCGGTGAATGTGGGCTCACGGCCCAGCATGTTCACCAGGCGCTGATACTCCTCCGGAGTGAGTCCATGTTCAGCCACCAGGGCTGGTGTGATCAGCGGATCACCCGGCCTCGGGGCCGCAGGGGGACGCTTCCCGGTTCCAGCCGCGGGCGCCGTCATTTCAGACCAAACATGGATCCGATGAACTGACGAATCCGACTCTGATCGATGTGTCCAATCAGTTCCATTTCACCCTTGTCCAGCCAGATGCCGTTGCAGTCCGGGCACCTGTCGATCTTGATGCCGTGGAAATCGATCTCCTGCAACCGGCCACCGCATTTCGGACAGCGCATGAAATGCGACGCCCGTTCGACTTTGCCGCGTTCTTCATCGAGACGCGCCCGTTGTGCCTTGATCAGTTCCGCGTCCTGTTTCGCGAAGTACTCGTCTTCGGACTTGCTGGGTTTGACGTCGTCCATGGCGAGGAATTGGTTGATGTGAAAGGGAGTTCAGACGCCGACCCGGCTCAGCAGACTCTCAAAGAGTCCCTGACCATCGGTGGAACCCAGCAGCGGGTCCACGGCGTTCTCGGGATGCGGCATGAGGCCAAGAACATTTCCAGCTTCATTGATCATGCCGGCAATGTTGTTCTGCGAACCGTTTGGGTTGGCGGATTCGGTCGCCTGTCCGGACCGGTCCACATACCGGAATACCACCTGCCCCCGGTTTTCCAGGTTCTCCAGCGTCTCCGGATCGGCGGTATAGCGGCCGTCGCCATGTGCCACCGGGACACGGAGCAGGGCAGCATCTTCATATGCCGAGGTGAACATGGTCCCCGTGTTCTCGACCCGCAGCGTAACCCAGTGGCTCACGAAGCGCAGGGACGCGTTCCGCAGCAACGCGCCGGGGAGCAGTTGCGATTCGCAGAGAATCTGAAAACCGTTGCAGATCCCCAGAACCGGACCACCCCGTCGCGCGTGAGCCATGACCTCGCGCATGATGGGACTGAAGCGCGCGATGGCACCGGCGCGAAGATAATCGCCGTAACTGAATCCGCCGGGGAGAATGACGACATCAGACCCCTTGAGGTCAGGATCCTTGTGCCACAGGCGCACGACGGCTGTGCCCGGAATCCGCTCCACCGCGTAACGGGCGTCGTCTTCTCGATTCGATCCCGGGAAAGTCACGATTCCCACCTTCATGCTGCGGCCACTCCCGCGATCTCGTAGTCTTCGGTAACTGGATTCGCCAGCAATCTCTCGCACATGGCCTGCACTGCTCGCTCGGCAGTAGGTGTGTCGACCGCTTCCACGTCCAGGATCAGGTGCCGGCCCACTCTGACGTCCCGCACGTCACTGAAACCCAGCGCATGCAGGGCATCCGCAACAGCCTTCCCCTGGGGGTCGAGCACTCCCTTCCGTGGAACGATGTGGACCGCAGCGCGATAGCGGGTCATGCCCGTGGTTCCTCGATGGTTGGATTGTTTCCGGTTCCGGACCGTCCGGGACGACGGCGACGACGACGGCGGCGGGCGCCGCTACCATCCTCTGTGTGACTGGCATTGACGGTCATGGCCAGATCCTCGTCGTACCTCGGGCGGAGCGCCAGCAGCCCCACGATGAAATCAGCCAGCACGCCGTAGAGTACGTAGGTCATCGCAGCAGGAAAGAAGAACGTCTTGGGAAGAAAGATCACCCCAACCAGCGTGCCGATGACCACCAGCGTACCCAGTATTTCACGAAGGGTCCGGTACCCCACCACGGGTACTGCGGCATACCTGACGTTGCTGATCATCAGGAAAGCCAGCCCCACCATGATGAAGCGGAGCATCACCGGCCACGGAAGGCCCGTCAGGAGCGTCTGGTAGAGGTCCGACTCCCGGAACCAGTAGTACGTCGCCAGCGTGACGCCGGCAACGGGACTGGGGAGACCATGGAAGTGCGTCTTGGCGCGACCCGCCTGCTCCACGTTGAAGCGTGCCAGTCGGATCACGGCGCACATCGTGAAGACGAAGCAGAAGATCCATTCCCAGCCATGTTGATTGAACACGGCAAAGAACATCAGCAGCCCTGGAGCAAGCCCGAAGGAAATGGCGTCCACCAGGGAGTCCAGCTCGGCACCGAATCGGCTGCCGGTTCTTGTCGCCCGGGCCACCCGACCATCGATGCCGTCGGCCACCGCGCCAAGCACGATGCAGGTCGCTGCCAGCTCGTAGTTCCCCCGACTGGCCGCAACTATCGCGAAAACCCCAAGAAACAGGTTCAGGAGAGAGAACCCGTTGGGCAGCAGAATGATGGTACGCTCGAAACGGCGGGGAGGGGTGTCGCTGATCACTGGCGCTTGACCCGGGCAATGATGGACGTGCCGGCGAGCGTCTTCTCGCCCAACCGGACCACGGCTTCAGCCGATGTCGGAAGGAAGACGTCCACCCGGGACCCGAAGCGGATAAGGCCCAGCCTCTCACCCTGCATCACGTCGTCACCTTCCCGCGACCAGGTCACGATGCGCCGGGCGACCAGGCCTGCGATCTGCCTGACCAGGACCCGGAGATCACTTCCGGATTCTATCCCGACGGACATCTGTTCGTTCTCCAGGCTGCTCTTGTCGCTCACCGCGTTGAGGAACTTGCCGGGATTGTAATGTACATAGCGTACGGTTCCCGAAACCGGATAGCGGTTCACGTGAACGTTGAAAACGTTCATGAAAATGGAGATGCGAAGGGCTTTCCCGTGGATGAAGGCGGGTTCGTCCACTTCGGTGATCATCACCACGCGCCCATCGGCCGGTGCAATGACGAGGTCCTCACCTCGGGGCCCTGTGCGGTCGGGATCGCGGAAAAACCAGGCCGTCCAGATCGCCAGGACGATCAGGACCAGCGCGACAAGCCACGTGGGCCAGGATTTCATCAGGACCGCGGCCAGCAGCGCTGCCGCTGCCAACAGTGCCGCGGTGCCGATGAAGGGGAGTCCCTCGCGCGCGAAACTCATGAAAGGGCGGTCGTGTCGAGCGGCACGCCCGTCATGCGTTCATAGGCTTCCAGATATCGCGTACTGGCGGCAGCCACGACCTCACGCGGAAGCCGCGGAGGTGGCGCATCACCGCTCCATCGGCCCGCATGTCTCTCCCCATCCAGGTAGTCCCGCAGCGGCTGCTTGTCGAAGCTTGGTTGGGTCTTCCCAGGAGAATACTGGTCCGCTGGCCAGAAGCGCGAACTGTCCGGTGTCAGGACTTCGTCAATCAGCAGGATCTCGTCATCCCGGGTCCCAAACTCGAACTTGGTATCGGCAATGATGATTCCACGTTTCTCTGCTATCTCCCGGCCCCGCGCATACAGCTTCAACGACAGCGTCTCCAGCGAATGCGCCGTGTCTTCACCCACGATCCTCCCCATGGCTGTACGGGTGATGTTTTCATCGTGCCCGGTGTCGGCCTTGGTTGCCGGACTGAAAACGGGTTCCGGAAGCAGTTGGCTTTCACGCAATCCCGCCGGAAGGGGCTCGCCCGCCAGGGTTCCCGATGCACGGTACTCCTTCCAGGCCGAACCCGAGATATAGCCTCTCACTACACACTCGACCGGAATCACGTTGGTACGCCGGCACAACATGGAACGCCCATTGAGTACACTGCGAACGTGCTCCAGCGTCGGCACCATGTCGATGATCTCGTCCACATCGGCACTCAGCATGTGGTGCTGCGTCAGGTCGCCAAGCTGCCGGAACCACCAGGCGGAAATCTGCGTGAGAACGGCTCCCTTGAACGGCACGGTCTCACGCATCACCACGTCGAACGCCGACACCCTGTCAGTGGCCACGATGAGCAATCGATCGGCATCGATCTCATACACGTCCCGAACCTTGCCACGTCGCCACAGCCTGAGTGGAAGATGCGTCTCCGCGACCATCATTGTCATACTCGAATGGCCTCCCGTCCGGTCATCGTCTCCCGCGGCCCGGCCCGGAGCGGCGCGTACACCTCGGCCAGAAAGTCATCCACCTGTTCCGGCGCCCGACCGACGAACTGCATCGGGTCGGCCACCGCGCGCAGATCTTCCAGCCCGACAGGGAAGCGGGGGTCGGCAGCCAGCTTTTCCAGCAAGTCGTTCTCCCGACCTTCGTCCTTCATGGCGGTTGCCGTAGCGATCGAATGCTGCCGTATCAGTTCGTGCGCCTCCTGTCGATCGCCACCAGCAGCGACCGCGCGCACGATGAGCTTCTCCGTGGCCATGAATGGAAGTTCGGCCATGACACGTTGACGGATGCGGGCGCGGTGAACCTGCAGGCCCGAGGCCACGTTCTCCATGAGCAACAGGATCGCATCGGTTGCCAGAAAACACTCCGGCAGCACCAGACGCCGGTTCGCACTGTCATCGAGCGTACGCTCGAAGTACTGCACTGCGTGCGTCTGGGAGGCGTTGGGCTCCAGCGATGCCACAAAGCGTGCCAGGGAAGAAATCCGCTCGCTTCGCATGGGGTTGCGCTTGTATGCCATGGCGGATGACCCGATCTGCTCCGACTCGAACGGCTCACTCATTTCACCGAAAGACTGCAGCATCCGGATGTCGCTGGCGAACTTGGCCGCCGAGGCAGCCAGTCCAGCCACAGCCCCCAGGACCTGTACATCCAGCTTGCGGGAATAGGTCTGTCCGGTGACGGGGATGGAGTGATCGAATCCCATCGCACGACAGACCGCGGCATCGAGCGCCCGTACGCGGGAATGGTCACCCTGGAAAATCTCCAGGAACGTGGCCTGCGTCCCGGTGGTTCCTTTCACCCCACGCAGCGGCAACGTGTTGATACGAAGTTCGAGGTCCGCGAGATCCAGTGCGAGATCCTGCATCCATAGCGTGGCACGCTTCCCCACGGTGGTAAGCTGAGCCGGCTGGAGGTGGGTATAACCCAGCGTCGGTTCGGCGCGCCACCTGCCGGCAAAGGCGGCGAGGGCATCGAGGGTTGCAGCCGCACGGTCACGCAGCAGCTTCAACCCCTCCCGCATCAGGATCAGATCGGCGTTGTCAGTGACGAACGCACTGGTGGCGCCAAAATGGATGAAGGGGCGTGCTGCCGGTACCACGTCTCCGAAGGCGTAGACGTGAGCCATGACGTCATGGCGGAACTTTCGCTCGTAGGCAGCCACGGCATCGAAATCGATATCATCGAGATGCTCACGCATTCCGATGATGGCTGCCTCCGGGATTTCCACTCCCAGGTCGCGCTCCGCTTCGGCCAGTGCCAGCCATAGCCGGCGCCAGAGACCATACCGCCGTGCCGGCGACCACAGGGAGAGCATTGCCCTGGAAGCATACCGCTCCGCCAGGGGCGATGACCAGGATTCCGTGGACGGGGGTTGACTCGCGCTCACCGTATCGTGAAGTCAGAGTAGTAGAGCATGCCGCCACGTTCGAACGAAACGCGGATTGCGGTCCGCGCCGGAACCGCGTTGATCGCTCTCGCAACGTCTTCCGCCGTCCGGATCCTGGTCCGGTTGATCTGGAGAATCACGTCGCCGACGGTCAGGCCGATTTCGTCCCTTACGCGCTGGCTTACACTGGTCACCAGCGCTCCCTGCGAACTCCGGATGCCCCGTTCCGCCCGCAACGTTGGTGTGAGTGTGGTGAGTTCAATCTCCCGCAGCACGGTCACCTTGGGCGCGCTCACTTCCGGTCGATCCGCGACCGTAACCGTGACGGTGAGCTCCCGACTGCCACGCTTGACCAGCAGTGGCACCCGGTCGCCCACTCTGAATGAGAGTCGCGCTGCCTCCCAGTCGAACGCGTTGTGGATGGTACGTGTCCCGGCGCGAAGGATCTGATCGTCTGCTCGCAGACCCGCAGCCGCCGCAGGTGAACCCGGAACGACGTCGCGAAGCACAGCGCCGGAATTGATCACATCACGCGGATTGTCTGTCGCTGCCGTTTTCAGCAGTTCACCAACCCAGGGACGCCGGATCTTGCCGTGTTCGATCAGATCCTCCGCCACCCGCTTCGCCCTGTTGATGGGGATTGCGAATCCCAGACCGACAGACCCCTCGGAAGGTGTGTAGATGGAACTGTTCACCCCGACTACTTCACCCGCGGCATTGACCAGCGGTCCCCCCGAGTTTCCTGGATTGATGGAGGCATCTGTCTGGATCATATCGACGTACAGCCCCGAGCCCTCGGCGCTTCCCAGCAGGTTTCGTCCCGTTGCCGAGATCACGCCGGAAGTGACGCTGGGTTCCGAATTCGCCAGTACAAAGCCGAATGGATTCCCGATGGCAATTGCCCATTCACCGATCAGGAGATGGTCGGAGTCTCCCAGTGGAGCTACGGGCAGCCCCTTCGCGTCGATCTTGAGTACCGCCAGGTCATTCGTCTGGTCCTCGCCCAGCTTGCGGGCGGGGTAAACGGTGCCATCGCGCATCATTACCTCGATCTTCGTGGCATCGGACACCACATGCGCGTTGGTGAGAATCACTCCGTCATCACGAATGATGAAGCCCGAACCTATGCCCGGTGCCACCCTCTGCTGCGTGCCCCCGAAAAACATCCCGAAGAAGTCGACCGGTACCTGCTCGACCGTCTCGGTCTGCACGGTAACGACTGCCGGCGCCACCCTGGCAGTGGCTTCAGTAAGAGCCGTCCGGCGTGAAGAAGCAACCTGCTGATTGGCCACCGCAACCTGGCTTGCTGCGGTAACCGCTGTCCCAGGCGGAGATGCCGGCGACTGGGTGACGGAGTCCGCCGGCGATGCGCCATGGCATGCCGTCGCAAGCATGGCAGCGAGCCACGACCACCGGAGTGAATGTCGCCGTATCATTCGGATTCCAGGTAGAGTTCAGGTGGGTACTGGACGCGTTCGAGAGTCAGCCCCCGGGCCGGCGCCGGAGGCGAGGTGCCATCATTCGTCTCGCTCTCCAGAAATTCAGTCATGGACGTACCGCCACGTTTCCCGCTGGCAAGTTCCAGCATGGTGCCAACAAGAAAGCGAACCATGTGGTGAAGGAACCGGTTGGCTTCGATGTGAAAAGTGTAGCCACCAGTCCGCTCTTCCCAGTTGGCCTCGATGATCCGGCAGAGGTGCGAATCGCCTTCCCGCGCCGAACCGCGAACCGCGAAGGCCCGGAAGCAGTGCTCGCCGAGTAGTTCCGCGGCAGCCTTGTGAAGGGAATCGGCATCGAGCGCATGGCGGTACGCCCATTCGGTGTGACGCCGAAAGGGAGACAACGCGTCCTCGTCTGTACCAATCCGATAGGCATATCGCCGCGACGTCGCGCTGAAGCGAGCATGGAACTCGGGACGCATCTCATACGCCGCCGCGACCCACACGTCGCCGGGGAGCTGGGAGTTCATTGCACGCCGGAGCGTTGCCGCCGTCCACCGCTCCGGAACTCCCACACCAACTGCCTGGCCCCGGGCGTGAACACCTGCGTCGGTTCGGCCAGCCCCCTGCGCCACGATCCTTCTTCCGCACAGACCGGCGAGCACACGCTCGACCTCACCCTGGACTGTCCGCTGTTCAGGCTGCATCTGCCAGCCGGCGAACGCGGACCCGTCGTAGTGCAGCACGAGCTGCACGGTGCGCGCCGTCATCAAGGAAGAAATTAGCCGGAAGGCACCCTTAGTCAAGCAAGAGCAGACATCACGGAAGCGATTGACAGGACTTGACGTACGTCCTCACATTGCGGCGCCGGGCGGACGGTCGGAAGCAGGGGAGTGGCTCTCGGCAGCGTCTCTCCGACGAGCACCCTCCCGGAACGGCCGATCACCCCCGCCCGAAACCAACCCGCCAAACCAAATGTCTCGCGCGCTCCCGTCGCTCGCTCACGCCCTGGCAGTGGCACCGGATCTGAACGCGGCACTGGTTGCGCTGGGCGAGGCTCTCGCCGACACGGATCGGAGCGCGACGCTTTCCCTGTTCCGCTTCGACGGCCGGCGTGAGATGCTGCGAGAGAAACTCACACCTGCGGGCGGGCATGTGGAGCAGGGGAGGGTGGATACCACATTCGATCACCTGCCCCCCAATATCCGGACCCTCGTCACCGGCGGAGGACAGTTCGTCGACCTGGGCGACCGATCGCCGGAATATGCCCGGCTCCTCGGTCTCTCGCCTTTTGCCGACGGTGGCCTGTTATCCCTGCGGGGGCTGACCGTGGACGGCTCACTCGCGGCCGTACTGGCATTGTACGAACAACGAAAGATGTTCGGAACCCGCACGAGCGAGCGCTTTGCCTCCGCCGCGGCTCTGTTCGACCTGTCTCACGTTCGCTTCGCTGACCGCGAATCCCGCGACGAAGCCGTGACGACCCTGGAGGAAGTGACGCAGCGCGTCCACGCCGACTACCTGACTCGCCTCTCGGAACTCGAGCGGGAGCTCAGCCAGGCCCGGGACGCAATGGACAGCGGAGCGCACCAGAGCGGCCAGTTGATCCAAATGGAGCAGGCGCTGCGGAAAGCGGAAGAGCAGGCCCGGCGCGCCGCCCACAAGTCGCAGTCCCTGGAGGGTCAGTTGATGGCGGCCGTAGGGCAACTGGAGCAGGCCCATGTCGAGCTCCACCGCCGTCACGAGAACCTTCGACAGAAAACCCGGACCCTCTATCTGCTGGAACGCGCGTTGGGACTGGATAACTCCACGAGCGACGTCGGAATCCTGGTCGATGGATTGCTCGCACTCGTAGGAGACGATATGCAGGCGCAGCGCTGCTCCCTGATGCTGAAGGCCCCCGAAGCGGACACGCTCTACCTCGCCGCGGCGCGGGGTCTGCTGCCTCACATCCGACTGGGCCAGCGCACGGTTTTCGGCAAGGGGGTCGCGGGAATCGTGGCCGCGACGCGCGAGCCGCTCCTGGTACAGGACGTCACGGATGGTGCCATGCACCCGCTGTTGCGGGATGAGTACCTGACAACCGGTTCGTTCATCAGTTTCCCCCTCATATATCACGACTCCCTGCTGGGAGTAGTGAATCTCACGAACCGGGCCAAGCGTGGCGTTTTCATCGAGGAGGATGTGGAGCGCGTCCGCCTGCTGGGATTGGTGATCTCACTGATCGTTGTCCGTGCTGGACTCGTGGAGCGCCTCCTGGCCAGGATCGATGCCGGCTGAGGCGCTGCACGCCGCGGTTCGCCGACTTGCGTTCGGCGAGTCGCTCACCGAACAACAGGCCACTGAAGCGTTCGGGGAGATCATGGCAGGCGATGCCACGCCTTCCCACGTGGCGGCCCTGCTCATGGCGCTTCGGGTCAAGGGTGAAACACCGGCTGAGGTCGCCGGCGCCGCCAGAGCGCTTCGTCTTGCCATGATACGCATCGAGGCCGAGGACCCTGCATCCCTCGTCGATACCTGTGGTACCGGTGGCGGCGTCACCACCACGTTCAACATTTCCACCGCCGCCGGACTCCTGGCCGCCGGAGCCGGGGTTCGCATCGCAAAGCATGGGAATCGCTCCTTCACCTCCCGCTGTGGCAGCGCCGACGTCCTGGAAGCCCTGGGGGTACCCCTGGATGCCTCTCCAGAGGTCATGGCCGGAGTGCTGGCGGAGGCCGGGCTGGTCTTCATGTTCGCGCCAAACCTGCACCCGGCAATGCGTCATGTCGGGCCAGTGCGACGGGAGCTGGGCATTCCCACGATCATGAACCTCGTGGGCCCACTGGCGAATCCTGCCGGTGCGGCACGACAGGTCGTAGGTGTTTCCGATCCGGATCGAATGCCCCTCATTGCCGGCGCTCTGGCCGCCCTGGGATCGATTCACGTACTGGTGGTTCACGGTGAACCTGGAATGGACGAAATCTCACCTCTGGGACCCACCCGCATCGCCGAGGTCAGTAACGGCAGGATAAGGGAATGGGTCATGGACCCGACGGAGTTCGGTCTGGAATATTGCCGGGTAGAGGAACTGGCTGGCGGGGGGCCGGACGAGAACGCCCGGATAGTGGAGGAGGTTCTTTCCGGCAGGGGGACAGATGGTGCCAGGACCGCCGTACTCCTGAACGCCGCAGCGGCTATTCACGTGAGTGGACGCGCCAATGGAATGACGGATGCCTTGGACCTGGCCCGGTCAGCCCTGGACTCGGGTGCAGGTATGGATGCGCTGGCGCGACTTCGAAACGCTTACGGAAGTCGGTCGTAGCAGCGCCCGGCACCGGCTGAAATCAGCCTTGCGACGGACCACGTCGGGTTCAGTACCTGCGGATGACCCCCACCACCACACCTTGCACCAGGATGTCATTCTCGTGCACGTACATGGGACTCATGGTCTCATTGGCCGGCTGCAGGCGGATACGACCGTCATGCTCCCGGTAGAAGCGCTTCATCGTCGCCCCCTCGCCGTTGAGGAGCGCTATCACCATCTCGCCATTGTCGACACTCTTCCGCTCATTGACGATCACGAAGTCTCCATCCCGGATCTGCTCGTCTATCATGGAGCTTCCCCGAACCCGAAGCACGTAATGCTCACCACGGCGCCGCACGAATTCTTCGGGAACGGCGATGGTCTCCCTCCCGGGGATTGCCTCGATCGGGACGCCGGCCGCGACCGACCCGTAGAGCGGCAGTTCGACTGCCTGTCGAAAAACATCCGACGGCAGGATGTCGATGGCCCGGCTTTCGTTGTACGTGCGCTTTATGTACCCCTTCCGCTCCAGGTTGGTGAGGTGCTCGTGGACGGTGGCAAGCGAGTTATAGTTGAAATGCCGCGCGATCTCATCGAAGCTCGGGGCGTACCCGTTCTCTTCGGCGTAGGCCTGCAGGTACACAAGGATTTCTTTCTGGCGTTTCGTCAGCGGCATTGTCACTCTTCCCTGGTGGCGAGCGGGACTGGGCGTGCGGTCACCGAAAATTAACCGAAGCAAACTCTAGCCGAATAGGGCCCGAAGTGCAAGCACACGCTCCCTGGTCACCACCAACCGGAACCCTCGGCAGGCTGACTGCATCCGCGCGGCAGAGAGCCCGGGTGCTGGAGGAATGTGAGGCCAGTGTTCTCGTTTCCGCCCAGGGAGCGGAGCCGCGCCCCTCACTGGCCGATGCGGTGTCCCAGGGACCCGAGATCCGACTCATCGGTGAGGTAAAACGCCGGTCCCCGTCCCGTGGATCCATGGATGAAGGCCTGGACCCTGCTGAAAGGGCCCGGACACTTGTCAGCGCAGGGGCCATTGCGGTTTCGGTACTCACCGAACCGGACTCCTTCGGTGGGTCCGATGAGGATCTCCGCCAGGTCCGGTCCGCGGTAACCTGCCCCATTCTCCGGAAGGATTTTCACGTCCATCCCCTGCAGATTTGGGAGGCACGGTGCCTGGGCGCGTCCGCGGTACTCCTGATTGTTCGGGCGTTGGGACCGGTGGACACTGGTCTGCTGTCACGGACCGCGAACGAAGCCGGCATCGAGGCTCTTTTCGAGGTCCGGAACGAGGCCGAACTCGACTGGGCCCTCGAGGCCGGTGCCAGACTGGTGGGAGTAAACCGACGCAATCTCGAAACCCTGGAGATGGAACCGGATGTGCTGGAGCGTCTCCTCCCCCGGATTCCGGGGAACTGCATTGCCATCGCCGAGAGCGGGATTACGGGACGGGCCGACGTGGAGAACGTGGCCCGATTCGGTGCCGATGCAGTCTTGGTGGGAAGCAGGTTCTCTACCTCTGGCGATGTAGCAGGAGCAGCCAGCGACTTGCTGGGCGTTCCCCGGGTTGGAAGGCCGACATGACGGCGGTGAAGTTTTGCGGCATGACCCAGGCTCTGGACGTCCGGGAAGCCGTACGCCTGGGAGCGGCCTTCGTGGGGGTGATTTTCACCGCCAGCCCACGCCGGGTGCTGCCCCATGCAGCGCGACGGATCCTGGAAGCGGCGGACGGTACGACCGTACGTCGGGTGGGAGTGTTCGGACGGGAACCGCTCCCGGAGGTGGTGGAAATCGCCCGCATTGCGAGGCTGGATGTGGTGCAGTTGCAGGAGGAGCGTGAAGCCAGGGAGTTGGAGATGCTGAAAGAGACGCTGGGTGTGCGAACCTGGCGTGTCGTTCGCATCGGGCCCGAAGGGCTCAACATCCAGAACAGACATGCGTTCAGCGAGGGTGATGCGACGGTGCTCGACACCATGGCCTCGGGGGCCCTTGGTGGAACCGGCAGAAGTTTTGACTGGGGTCAGGTTGCCGACCAGCTGGCGGCGGTGCGGAACGCTCATCCGCTGGTGGTGGCCGGCGGCCTGAGGCCTGGTAACGTGGCAGTTGCGGTCCGCCGCCTCTCACCCGACGTGGTCGACGTTTCGTCGGGTGTCGAGGTGGCGCCCGGAGTAAAGGACCACCGTTTGATGGCGGATTTCATGACTGCGGCCCGTGCGGCCGGCGAGGTCGAATGACCAGTACAAGATTCGGGGAGTACGGCGGGCAGTATGTCCCCGAGACTCTCATGCCCGCCCTGGACGAGCTGGATTCCGCATTCGACAAGGCGATGTCGGATCCTGCCTTTGTGGACGAATTCCAGGAGATGCTCCGGGAGTATGCAGGCCGTCCCAACCCCCTCACGAGCGCTCCCCGCCTGAGTGAGCGAGTGGGAACGAATGTCTGGCTGAAGCGTGAGGACCTGAACCATACCGGGGCTCACAAGATCAACAACACGATTGGCCAGGCCATCCTTGCCCGACGGATGGGGAAGCACCGCATCATAGCCGAGACCGGCGCCGGCCAGCACGGAGTGGCGACCGCGACCGTGTGTGCGCGATTCGGCATGGAGTGCGTGGTATACATGGGTGAGGAGGACATGCGCCGCCAGGCGCTGAACGTCTACCGGATGCGGCTGCTGGGTGCAACGGTGGTGCCGGTAGGTACTGGTACTCGCACCTTGAAGGACGCCACGACCGAGGCCATCCGGGATTGGGTCACAACGGTCCGGACGAGCCATTACATCATCGGATCCGTCGTCGGGCCGGCGCCGTATCCCCGGATGGTTCGGGAGTTTCAATCGGTCATCGGACGCGAGGCCAGGGAGCAGATTCTCGCCCATGCGGGTGTGCTCCCCGGCACGGTGGTAGCGTGTGTTGGCGGGGGGTCGAATGCGGCCGGGATTTTTGCTGGTTTCGTTGACGATCCGGAGGTCGAACTCGTCGGTGTAGAGGCAGCCGGCGAGGGGCTGACGACGGATCGCCATTCGGCGTCCCTTTCGTGCGGACGTCCGGGTGTGCTGCACGGGTCGCTGAGCTACCTGCTTCAGGATGCCCATGGCCAGGTACATCCGGCCCACAGCATTTCAGCGGGGCTGGATTATCCTGGAGTTGGTCCGGAACACGCATGGTGGAAGGACTCGGGACGGGCAGAGTATGTGTCTGTTACAGATGACGAAGCGGTGCAGGGGTTGATCCTGCTGAGCCGCCTGGAAGGCATAATCCCCGCGCTCGAAACGGCGCACGCCGTTGCCTGGGTGGATTCTGCCCGCGGTCGCTGGACGCCCCGGGAGCATGTTGTCATCTGCGTGAGCGGCCGGGGGGACAAGGACGTGGCACAACTCAGCGAATCCAATATCTTGCCACCGTGACGACACCGTACGCCACGTCAGGTCAGCGGGACGCCGATCGACCGGAACCGCCATTCAACCTGGCGCCGGTCGAGGAGATGCTGCGTCTCCTCTCCCGGGCCGTACGGGCGCATCAATTGTATCTCCACAACAACCCGACCTATCTCCGCGCCGTGGAGAACCTGCGGGGAGCCTTCGGTCCGATCTGGACACACACGGACGAGCTGGTCTTCGAGGTCACGGACACGCAGCTGCGTCTGGAGCAGCACCCCGTAGTCAACGAACCCGACAAGAGCGGCGATGCTCTCCCTTGGGTGCTGTACAAGGATGGTATCCGCGAACTGCGTCTGATGAAGGGTGTCGAGGACGAGGAGATCGTCAGGCTCCTCCAGATTGTTGCCCGGGTGCGGAAGGCGAGTGCGCACGAAGACGACCTTCTGACGCTCCTCTGGGAGCATGAGTTCACCTGCGTGCGCTATCGGTACGTGGACGCCGGCTTCGATTCGGCTGAACCGATTGTGGGGAGCGACGAAGAAGAGAGGCCGCGGTTGGTGGATCCCAGCGCCCTTCGGGAACCCGCGCAGGAAGTGATCGCCCCCCCCGGGGTCGTCAGCATGGATGACTTCGACTCCACGCTCTACTTCCTCGACGACAGCGAGGTTCACTCTCTGCGGGAGCAGATAGAGCGTCACTACAGTGCCGACCTGCGTCAGAGCGTGGTGGCGGTGCTGCTCGATGTATATGAACACCAGACCGACCCCGCTATTCGGGATGAGCTCTGCGGAATCCTCGATGGCCTGCTCGTCACGTTCCTCGGTGGAGGTCATATCCGGGCTGTTGCTGCGCTGCTGCGCGAAGTCAGCATTGCGGCCACCAGGGCGCGGGACATCACACCGCAGCAGCGCGAGGCGATACTGGCTCTCCCCAGCAGGATGAGCGAGCCCGCCGCGGTCGCGCAACTGCTCCAGGCCCTGGATGAACGCGCGGACATTCCTCCCCAGGAGGATCTCAACGAACTCTTCGAGCAGCTGCGCGTCTCGGCACTGGAAACCATCTTTGCGTGGCTCGGGAAGGTCACCAGTCCTGCCGTCGCCAAATTGCTCGAGGGTGCTGCCGATCGGCTGGCAAGCTCCAACACCGCGGAACTGGTCCGGTTGATATCCAGTCAGGATGAAGGAGTAGTCCTGGCGGCTGCCCGCCGTGCCGGCTCACTCAAGGCGGCGGCGGCCGTTCCGGCCCTGGGCCGCGTTTCGCAGCAGGGAGGAACCGCCGTACGCCTCGCCTCGACCACGGCCCTGGCGGAGATCGCCACACCGGGGGCGCTGCAGCACCTGGAACGGGGAATCGATGACCCGGAACGCGAGATACGCATTGCAGCGGTCCGGGCCCTCGGCGCGCGGCAGCATCGCGCGGCGATGCCCAGGATCGAAGCGGCGTTGACCGGCAAGCGCCTTCAGGCGGCGGATGTCACCGAGAAAATGACGTGGTTCGAAACCTATGGTGCACTCTGTGGGGATGCTGGTGTGCCGATGCTGGACGGGCTGCTGAACCGGAAGAGTCTCTTCGGCCGGCGTGAGGACCCCGAGGTACGAGCCTGCGCGGCACGCGCCCTGGGCCGCATCGGTTCTCCGGCAGCGCTCGAAGTCCTGCGCCGTGCGGGATCGGACAAGGACGTACTGGTCCGGAATGCCGTCTCACGGGCACTGCGTGGAGGCAGTGAGTCGTGACGGAACCCCGCAGTCCCCGGCCGAGTCCCGGCCATGTCCGCGAAGTGAGCGCGGATTCATCTTCGGAATCGTTCACCCGACGGGCTGGACGACAACTCATTGTCACCATCTACGGTGCGATGCGGGTGATCCGGCTCTACCCACCCGAAAACGAAGCCGTGAAGAACGCGCTTCATGACCTGGTTGCGGCAGCGGGTGCGCTGCTGGAGCACGATCAGGAAATGGAATTGCGCGCTTCGGGTGAGTTCATTTTCGTCAACTCCACGCGACTCCGTCTGGATCTGGACAACTACGCCAGCTTCAGCCATCTGCTTTCGGTATTGCGAAAGTGCGGCGTCGGAACGGTGCGGCTGTCGAGTGCCGCCGGGCCGCGGGACTGGCTGGTACTGCTCTCGCAGCTGATGACGCTGAGTGCGTCCGGTGAGGAGGTCACGGTCCACGACGTTGCTGAACGACTCGACGCTGCGGGGATCACCGCTTTCGAACTGGGACCGCCCCCCGCCACCGACGATGATTCCGATTTCATGCGGCGTGCCCGGGAGGCAGCAAAGCGCACCTATTCTCAGTCCGTGGCCGTTACCCGCGAGGTGATGGGTTCGGTGCGAATGGGTCAGGCTCCCAGCATCAAGAAGATCAAGCGGGTCGTTCAGACCATCGTGGACCAGATTCTGAATGAGGAAACGTCGCTCATCGGACTCACGACCATACGCGACTATGATGAGTACACGTTCACCCATTCAGTCAACGTTTGCATCTTCTCGGTGGCTCTGGGACGCCGCCTGGGACTGAGCCGACTGCAGCTTTATGACCTGGGGCTGGCGGCGCTCTTCCACGACATCGGAAAGTCACGTGTCCCGTTGAGCGTTCTGAACAAGGCCGAAGGGTTGAACGATGAGGACTGGCGCTGGTTGGCCGCCCATCCCTGGCTGGGAGTGCTGGCCCTCTTTCAACTGCGAGGACTTCAGGAGGTTCCTTATGGTGCGATGATCGCTGCCTATGAGCACCACATGAAAACGGACGGCTCGGGTTACCCGAGAAGCATCAGGCCCAGGGTACCCGACATCTTTTCCCGGATCGTCGCCGTTGCCGATGGTTTCGACGCAGCCACGTCCCGTCGCGTATACCAGACCGTCCCGCTCTCGCCAGCCGCCGTGCTGGCGGGAATGAGGGACAATCCGAGACGCGGCTTCGACCCGGTTATCGTCAAGGGCTTCATCAATCTGGTCGGTATCTATCCCGTGGGAACCCTGGTCGTTCTCGATACGTTCGAACTCGCCATCGTGCATTCGGTCAACCCCAACCCGGCAGCCGTCTCCCGTCCCCTGGTGCGCATCGTGAGCGATGATCGCGGCAACGTCCTGTTCCCCGGTGAACTCGCTGACCTGACCGAGCAGACTTCACCCGGCGTCTTCCGCCGAACCATCATCAAGACCGAAAACCCGGACCGGTATGGCATTACCGTCGGCGACTACTTCGTCTGACGTTCTTCAGGCTCATCTGAGCCGGCTGGCAGGCAAGGGGCGCAAGGCACTCGTTCCCTATCTCACGGCGGGTTACCCCACGCCCGATGACTGCCTCACGCTGCTGCGCGCGATCGAAAACGCCGGCGCGGACGTCATCGAACTGGGAGTTCCGTTTTCCGATCCCATGGCCGACGGGCCCGTCATTCAGGAAAGTTCCCAGGTCGCCCTGCGTCACGGAATGCACTTTGAGCGCGTCCTGGAAACCATCCGGGAAGCGGGGTTGCGCATTCCGGTAGTGCTCTTCAGCTACCTGAATCCGATCGTGGCAGCGGGACCTGATTCCCTCAGGCTCGCGGCCGCGGCCGGCGCCAGCGGTATCCTGATCACCGACCTGCCGCTGGGGGCAGACGCATCGATGGAAGCCTGGCTGGGGAACGGTCCGCTGGCTTTCATCCGGCTCGTGGCACCAACGACGCCGGCGGACCGGATGCGGGAGGTCGGAGCGCATGGCCGGGGATTCGTTTACCTGATCAGCCGGCTGGGCGTTACCGGCGCGCGCGCCGACGTGCCTGACGAACTTCCTGGTACCATAGCCCGGCTCCGTACGGCAACCACCCTCCCCATCTGCGTCGGATTCGGCATTTCCACGCCGGATCAGGCCCGCCGGGTCGGGGCCCTCGCTGACGGGATCGTGGTGGGCAGCGCAATCGTCCATGCCGCGTCACAGGGAATCGACCAGGCCGTCGGTCTGGTATCCTCCTTGCGCACGGCCCTGGACGACATCTGATCGTGCGCATCCCGCTTGGGTCGCGCATCCTCGCGATCCTCGGAACCGTCGTGCTGATCCTTGGCGCGATGCGCGATCCGCGATGGACGGACCACCCCGTGGCGATCCTGGTGATGTTCCTCGCGGCCGTCCTGTTCCGCGCCCACTCCATCACCATCACGAAATTCTCCACCCTCTCCCTGGTACAGGTGGTCGTTGTTGCGGGAGCCCTGGCGTCTGGTCTCACACCGACCGCAATCGCCGTCTTCGCCGGCATGGTCGTCGCTGACGTCACCATTCTGGGCAAACCATTTGCGGCGGCCTGGATCAACGCATCCCGTGAGTTTCTCACGCTCTACGGTGCCTACGGGATCTATACTGCTGTCGTGCTCTTCTTCCCCAACGGATCGGCCACCGGATTCTCAACCCAGGCCGCCCCGGCAATCGCGGTCTTCATGGTCGCGCACTTCCTGCTCAATCGCGCGGTACTCTACGCCAACCTGCTCCTCCGCGACAAGCTGTACCCCGAGGAACGCGCCCTCATACTGAGGTATGAGATCATCGTCTTCTTCGCGGGTGTGGGAATCACTCTGGCAGTGCTGACCGCGCTGGTGAGTGTCGGCTACATGGGCTGGCTGGTCTTCGCCGCACTGCTGCTTGCCGCAGGCGCCTTGCTCAAACGCATTCTGGAGGAGGCAATCGCGGCCGAGGAGTTGAATCGCATTCATGCGACCGACCAGTTGCTCGTCAGCGACCCCAGTATTGGAGAATCACTGCGGCGGATTGCCGATCTGGCGGATCGTCTGGTCAATTGGGGTGAGTTTCGCCTCTTTCGCATGATGGACGGTAACCCGCGTCTCGTCTTTCAGGGGACCGGTGGCCTGCTGCCGTCGCCGTTGCCAGCTCCTCCGGAACTTGTCGGACTCCTGGACCGGGCCCTACAGCGTCGGGAGCTGGTGGTAATAGACGATGCCGGACGGGATTCGTGGCCCGGCTTCCGGGAGCTGGACGCGCGGAGTCATATCGTCGCCCCGCTGCGGTTCGGCGAGCGCCTCCTCGGCCTGGTGCAACTGGAGCACCCCCGGCGGGCAGCCTACAGCCAGCGACATGTGGCCGTGATGCAGCGCTTTGCGGCCCAGCTTTCGACCACCATTCAGATTCAGGAACTCCGTCGGCCGTTGAGCGAAGCGGTTCACCGGATCGAAGGTCAGATTGGCCGTCTGGATGACTCCACGAGTCTCCTTCGAAGCGGCGCCGAGTCAACCGTGCGCCTCGTAGCGGGCATTCGGAGCGGCATCAGCGATGAAGCCGACCAGGCGTCCAGAAGCCGGGCCGCGGCTGATGATCTCTACCGCTCCAGCGTGGGTATCGCTCGTGACGCCGGTGAGGCTGCCGGAGCCAGCGAACGAGCGGCTGCCCTGGCCGCGGAGCACAGGCAGGTGGTGGAAACGGCCATAGAGCGCCTCGTCACGACGCGTGACATGGTATCCGAATCCTCGCATCTCATGACCGAGCTGCAACAGGGTGCCGGACGGATGACGGATTTCATTCGAGCCATACGTGACCTGGCGGATCAGACCAATCTCCTGGCCCTCAACGCGGGGATCGAGGCAGCTCGTGCCGGAGAGGAAGGAAAGGGCTTTGCCGTCGTAGCGGAAGAGATCCGGCGCCTCGCCGCCGCCAGCGCCCGCGCTTCGGACGACGCCAATGCAATCCTGGCAGGTTTCGCCACTCAGATGGATCGCGCCGTCCGCCAGATGGATCGTGGCCGCGAGATGGTGAGTGATGTCGAGTCGCTCTCCAGTTCTGCCATACAGGCACTGGCGGTGATTCTGAACGCCAGCGAGGCCGCCATGGCGTGGGCGAAGCGCATCGCGGAGGCGTCCAGTCACCAGGAAAGCGTCGTGGCGGACATGCGCGACAGAGCCGAGCGGATGGACGTCATTTCGCGACGCAATCATCAAGGGGCCAACGAGGTTGCCAGGTCGGCGGAGGATCAGGCACGGGCGCTGCAGGACCTGGAGACGGCAACACGGGAACTCCGCGAGCTGGCTACATATCTTTCGAACCTCACCAGCCAGATTGCCAGGATCCCGTGAGTGATGCCACGTCGTGTGAGCCGCGCCGCATGAACCCCGACCTTCGACTCCCACAGTGGGCCATGGTTACTGATCGACGGCGAGCCCACATAGCCCGTGTTACGGCTCTTCTGGACAAATGGAGTTCCGAGATGTGCCTGCCTGACGAGGAAGCCGGAGCCTGGCACGACGCCGGTGCCTGGCACGACGCCCTGCGCGATGCCGACGAGGCCACGCTCCGTCTCTGGGCGCCCGATGAAAGCAGACCTGTATCGGTTCTCCATGGCCCCGCGGCGGCAAATCGACTTGCCAGCGAGGGTGAACAGCGCGAAGACGTTCTGGAAGCTGTCCGATGGCACACCCTGGGCTGCGCCTCGTGGGGACGGACGGGGAGGGCGCTTTACATGGCGGACTTTCTTGAACCCGGTCGGTCGTTTGCGGCCGTGGAACGCGCCTTCCTGGCCCGGCAGGTGAAGAACGATTTCGCCGGTGTCTTCCGGCGCGTTGTCCAACTCCGCCTGGAGTGGGCCATCCGCGTTGGCAACCCGGTATTTGCAGAGACCGCGGCACTATGGAACGGACTCGCCTGACCAGACTCGTTGCCGCGGGTGCGCTGGTCCTTCTCGTCGCGACTGCCGGGTTCTGGTGGATCCGGTCGGACGGACTGAAGCCTCCCGCGCGAGTACCGGTTCTGGTCCCGGATGGAGTGCGCATCAGGGTGGAGGTACTCAACGGGTCACAGGTTGGCGGCCTGGCTCGCCGGGCCACATTCGCGCTGAGAGATGCCGGATTCGACGTCGTGTCCTACGGGAATGCGTCCGAGAGTCGCGACAGCACCCTTGTCCTCGTTCGCTCCGGGCACGACGACTGGGGCCTGCTCGTCGCAAGGGCGCTGGGCGGAGCGCACGTTGAGTCGCGCCCCGACACGTCACGCTATCTGGATGTCACCGTTCTGCTGGGACGAGACTGGCGCGCGCCGACGAAGCCGTTCCACCCGTAGCTGGCCACACGCCGCGGCTATGTCGAGTCCACGACTCTTCCGCACCGCCATCTCCACTCCGGAGCGGCGAAGCTCCGCCCCGAAACGACGGATAACGACAGGGGACGAGGATACGAACCCCTGGGATCCGCCCGGATGCAGAGGAATAAGGTTCACGAAAGCCCCGCACTCCCGCGCCATGCGGGCCAGAGCAATTGCGTGCTCCTCGGCATCGTTCACACCCGCCAGCATCACGTACTCGAACGTCACCCGCCGGTCGAAGCGACGCGCTGCCTCGATAACATCCGCCAGCGGGTATTTCACGTTGATCGGCATCAGCTCCCGCCGGAGGGCATCGCCTGGCGCATGAATCGAAATCGCCAGACGGAACTGTTCCGGACGGTCCGACAGTGCCACGATACCAGGGAGCACCCCCACGGTGGAAACGGTTATGTGCCGGGCCCCTATCCCAAAACCATCGGGATCGTTGAGTATCGACAGGACGACGTCCACCGCGCCCCAGTTCAGGAGCGGCTCTCCCATCCCCATGAAGACCACATTGGTCACGCGAATCGGAGGATCCAGAAAGGCCAACTCGCGAACCTGGCACGCGATCTCGAATGCCTCGAGGTTGCGTGCGAATCCCATAGCTCCCGTGGCACAGAAAGCACACCGCAGGGCACAGCCAGCCTGCGAGGAAATGCAGAGAGTCAGGCGCTTGCCGTCCGGTATCGCAACCGTCTCGATTGCCTGTCCGTCGGTCATCCGAAAGAGGAACTTCCGGGTTCCATCACTGGAAGTCTGTTCCGTATCGAGGGTCAGGGCCGGCAGGGCAAAGCTCTCGTCCAGAGCCTCGCGTAGATCCGTTGGCAGGGTGGTGACCTCCGCAAAACTCCTTACCGGCTTCTGCCACAGGTGGTCTACGATCTGACGCACACGGTACGCTGGCTCCCCCCGGTGCTCAAGGAAGTCCAGAAGAGCGCGGTTGGCGCTGTCCGGAGCCATGTTCAGGAGGTTCGTCCTCACCTCCTCGGAGTGCTGAAACTTGTTGTGAGACATCACTTTGAGCTTATCGATCTCCCCTGTCCCGGTCAACGCGGATCGCTACCGGTATCCCGGCGGCGGTAGTAGATTCACCGATCCACGATGAGTTCTCCCGCGTCGCCGCTCTGGGCGCACCCCGAAGGGGGCGCATGAAGGACCAACCTCCCCCCGCATCATTTCGACGTGGCGCTTCTTGCGCACCCGGATCGGTGACCCAGGGTATGGTGTCCACACGTGGTGAACTCCGACAGGCCGCTGAGCCCCTGACGCCATCACTTGCGATGTCGCGGAGCGTCGTGGTCGCGGACCGCCGGCCACCCGGAATCCCGGACCTGTCGGTCAATCCAGCCACCCAGCACTCCCCTGGAGGACGAATTTGACGGAAGCCAGTCCGCTTTCGACGGGCTTGCGCACGCACATGTGTGGCGCGCTGCGGATGGATCAGGTGGGGCAGGACGTTCGATTGGGAGGGTGGGTCCACAGGACCCGCAGCCTCGGCGGACTGGTTTTCGTCGACCTGCGCGATCGCGCCGGCATAGTCCAGGTTTCCTTCGACCCCGGCAGCGCCGGTCAGGAGGTAACCGAAACCGCCAGCGCGCTCACCGTGGAATCCGTTGTCCTGATCGAAGGCACGGTCGTGGCGCGGCCCGCAGAGGGTCGGAATCAGGATCTCGAAACCGGAGACATCGAGGTTCGCGGTCGGACCGTTCGCGTCGTGGGACCCGCGGTGACGCCTACCATTCCCGTGGCGCGCGGCAAGGGAGAGAAGCTGGCTGCTGAAGAACTCCGCCTCAGGCATAGAGTGTTGGATCTTCGTCGTGCGGATCTTCAGAGGAACCTGGTCCTGCGCCACCGCCTGATGCGGAGAGCCCGTGAGACCATGACTGCTCTCGGCTTTCTGGAGGTAGAGACACCAATACTTACCAAGCCCACCCCCGAAGGAGCCCGCGACTACCTGGTACCCAGCCGCATCCATCCGGGTGAGTTCTACGCCCTGCCCCAAAGTCCCCAGATCTACAAGCAGTTGCTGATGATGGCAGGCATGGATCGCTACTTCCAGATAGCGCGCTGCTTTCGTGACGAAGACCTGCGGGCTGATCGTCAGCCCGAGTTCACCCAGCTCGACGTCGAAGCCAGCTTCGTCACCCAGGAAGATGTCCTGGTAGCCATCGAAACTGTCCTGGTCGCCATTTGGGACGAAGGCGGATTCTCCGTCACGAGACCCTTTCCCCGCATCAAATGGCGTGACGCCATGGAACGCTTCGGTGTGGACAAACCGGACCTTCGCTACTCCCAGGAAATCTCCGATCTCACCGGCATGATCGGGGACGACGCCGCGCCCTTTGTTCGGGACGCCGTTGCGGCAGGTGGTCGCTTGCGTGCGCTCCGGGTGCCGGACTCTGCGGACGCATCGCGCAGGGAGATCGACGCATTTGCGGCTACGGCAAGGGAGGCCGGTGCCGGGGGATTGATATGGGCAAAGCACTCCGGCGGCGGCTGGGAAGGGCAGGGTGTCAAGGCACTGGGTGGCAGTACTCTGGGAAAGCTGGGAGGAATATCCGGCGAACTCCTGCTTGCCGTGGTGGGACCGGATCATGTCACGTCGCCGGCACTTCACGCCGTTCGCACGGCGGTCGTGAAGCGGCCGGGTGTGAAGTGCGTCAGCGACCATGCATTCGCCTGGATAGTCGACTTCCCCCTTTTCGAGGTCGATCCCGTCACCGGAGAGCGGGTCTTTGCTCACCACCCGTTCACATCACCGCACCCGGACGACATCGGACACCTGGAATCCGACCCCGACAGGTGCCGGGCTCTTCACTACGACGCCGTCTACAACGGAACTGAACTGGGAAGTGGGTCCATCAGGATCACCGATCCGAGAGTCCAGCAAACCGTCTTCCAGCTTCTCGGTATCGAGCCTGAGGAACAGCAACGCCGTTTCGGCTTCCTCCTCGAGGCGCTGGCAGCGGGGGCTCCTCCGCACGGTGGCTTTGCCCTGGGATTCGATCGCATGGCGATGCTCCTCTCCGGTGCGCCTTCACTGCGGGATGTCATTGCATTCCCCAAGACGACTGCGGCACGCGCCTTGTTCGAAGGCGCCCCCGTTCCGTTGTCCAATGATGACCTCGCGGACCTCCACATCGTGGTGAAATGAAGCAGACAGGCAATGGTGACATCGTGGTCCAGCGTCTCGGTGTCGAAGGGGCCGACCCGCTGACCCTCTCCGGCGTGAATGATGCGAACCTGCTGGAACTGGAACGCCAAAGCGGCGCCCGCGTGGCGCTCCGCGGCGACCAGCTCACGCTTACCGGCTCCGCGGACGGCGTGGAGCGAGCAGCTGCGATAGCGCAGCGAATGATCGACGCCGCCAGACAGCGCATCGGGCTCGAAGCGGACGACGTGCTGCGCATGAGCCTGGAAGCCAACCGCGATGGTTCGGATGGCGGTGAGCGTATCGTCCTGCCGGGTGTCCGTCGCATCATCCAGCCGCGGACGCCGGGACAGGCGGAGTACCTGAGACTCATTGCCGACAACGATATCGTTGTCGGCATTGGACCGGCCGGGACCGGCAAGACCTATCTTGCCGTCGCGGCTGCCGTCGACAGTCTGATGCGCAAGCGAGTGCGCCGCATCATCCTGGCAAGACCTGCCGTGGAGGCGGGCGAGAGCCTGGGATTTCTCCCCGGCGACATGCAGGCCAAGGTCGATCCCTACCTCCGTCCGCTGTACGATGCTCTGGAAGACATGATGCCGCCGGAGCGGATGCAGAAGGCGCTGGAAACGCGCGTGATCGAGATCGCACCACTCGCCTACATGCGCGGTCGGACTCTCAGCGATGCCTTTGTCATTCTTGACGAGGCGCAGAACACGACCAGCGCGCAGATGAAGATGTTTCTCACGCGTCTCGGGGTAAACTCACGGACGGTCGTCACCGGGGACAAGACACAGATCGATCTGCCGCCACGGGAAGAGTCCGGCCTGGTACAGGTAGAACGGATACTGACTGGAATAGACGGCATCGCCTTCCATTACCTGAGTGATGCGGATGTGGTGCGGCATCGGCTGGTGCGCGAGATCATCAAGGCCTATGCGACCGAAGCCACTCCGAATGCCTGATCCCGAGGTGGATGTCGATGCGGGCGGACATCGCCTGCCTCTCGGCGTGTCGGCGGTGCGCGCGCTGGCCCAGCATGTGCTCCGCCGGGAGCGGGCTCGACGGGCGAAGCTCTCCTTTGCCTTCGTCTCGCCACGCACCATTGCGCGACTCAACCGGGAACACCTCGGTCACTCCGGCCCTACCGACGTCATTGCCTTCGCACTCCGCAACCCCGGCGGACATTTGCCGCTCGTGGGCGACATCTACATTGCCCCGGATGTGATCCGGAAGCACGCCAGGGAGATGAGGGTGAACGTGCGGGAGGAGTTCGCCCGTGTGGTGATCCACGGTACGCTTCATGCCTTGGGCCACGACCACCCCGAGGTGGACAACAGGGAGGAATCGCCGATGTGGCGGCGCCAGGAGCGCTACCTGGTTGCGGCCCGGGCTGGAGGACTTTGGTGAGTCTCATCGGGCTGCTGGGTGCGGTCCTGGCTTCCCTCCTGGCATCGCTATGTGCCGCCGCTGACGGGGCACTGCTGTCCCTGGATCCCGTGGAACCCCTGCCGCCACGGATTTCGGCGCTGAGAATGAGGCGGGAACGTGTTCACCGTGCGCTGGCGTTCGCCCGCGTCGCGGCCCATCTGGGAACGGGACTGGGAATCGCACTGGTATTTACCCGACTGGAACTGCACGGCTGGCGCCTGGGTGGTGCGATTGTCGCCACCGCGCTTGTCCTGGTGGGCCTCACGGAGAGTACTGCCCGTTCCATGGGAGACAGCCGGTCCACTGGCACTCTGCTGCGCCTGTCGCGCCTGGTAACCGGCGTCGAGGGGCTCCTGATGCCTGTCGTCACGCTCGGGGAATGGCTCGACCGCGGCCTGCACATGCTCCTGCCGCTGCCGGCGGTGGACGAGGAAGAACGTGAGGCCATTGCTGAACAGTTCAAGCAGGTCGTGGCGGCGGAAGCAGAAGTCAGCGCCGATCAACAGGTGCTGTTGAATGGGGTCTTCCGCCTGGCTCAGGCAGAAGTTCATGAGATCATGGTACCTCGCGTCGACATGGTGGCTGTGGACGAAACCACCTCATGGAGTGAAGTGGTTGATCAGGTACGCGCTGCAGAACACTCCCGTCTACCGGTGTTCCGCGAGACAATCGACAACATCGTAGGCATCCTCTATGCCAAGGATATCCTGCCACATGTGCTTGCCGGCAGCGAACCGCCCAATGGGTGGCTGAAACTCACCAGGCCCGCCGTCCTCATTCCGCGGTCCAAGGTCGCGGACCAGCAACTTCGCGATTTCCAGGCTACCCATACACATCTGGCCATTGTCGTGGACGAATTCGGCGGTACGGCCGGCATGATCACCATCGAGGACGTACTGGAAGAAATCGTTGGTGACATCCGGGATGAGTATGATGTGGACGAGCGGCCGGTGGAACACCTGGACGCCAATCGAATACGCGTGTCCGCCCGGCTTACACTGAATGAGCTCTCCGACCTCCTGGGCCACGATTTCGAGCGCGACGATATTTCGACGGTGGGTGGCCTGGTTTACGAACAGTTCGGCCGCGCCCCGCGCGCTGGTGAGACCTGCAACATCGCCGGTTTTCATGTCGTGGTGGAACGCGTGGAACGACGCCGCGTTCAGCGCGTGATCTTCCGGCGCCCGACTGAAAGCGAGGACAGGGACGCGTGACGTCGACGTCGCTTCTTCTGCTCAGCATCGCCATCGTGGCCTGGCTCACGGCCGCTGCCACCGCCGTAAGAACGACCAGTCGCATCTGGCTGCGCCACTGGGTGGAGCAGCAACTCAGCGGATCAGGTGCGGCCAGACTGTACCTTGATCGTCCACAACGACTCCTGCTTGCTTCCACCACGTGCGTGGCACTCACGGTCTTCGGCGCGGGTGTCGTTCTGGGTGTAGGTGGAAGTACATCCGGGCTCCTCCTGCCCGTCGAGGCGGCAGCATATGTCATGGCGTTGCTCGTCTTCGGACAGCTCATTCCGCGGGCCGTGGCCCGACGGTGGTCCGCGCCGCTCATTCCTGTCCTGCTGCCACCCCTGCAACTGGTGGCCTTCCTCCTGGCCCCTGTGCTGCGCGTGGTGACGCATGTAACCCGCCCAGGATCGTCCAACGACAGCACCATCGACCCGTCGGACGAGGAAACACTGGAGGAACTTCTCCGGGAGGGGGAAATGGAGGGAGTGGGTGAGGCCGGGGAAATCGCGATAATTAGTGGCGTCGTACAGTTCTCCGAGAAAAGGGTGCGCGACGTCATGACCTCGCGGAACGACATCTTTGCCGTTCCCGTCGGCCTGGACCCAGGCGAACTCGCGCGCAGAGTGGCCGCATCGGGCTACAGCCGCGTTCCCATCTACCGAACCTCCCTCGATGACGTGATCGGGATGGTCCGGGTTTTTGACATCCTCAAGAACGGTGGAACGGCGGCACCCAGGCTTCGACCGGTTGCCTTCGCCAGGCCCGGAACACCGTGCAAGGAACTGCTCTCCGGCATGCTTCGCGAAAGAAGACACCTTGCCATCGTGCAGGATGAGGCTGGTTCCGTGGTCGGCATGCTTACCCTGGAGGATCTCCTGGAGGAACTGGTGGGTGACATCCGGGATGAACACGACGAACCCTCACCGGGTAGCGGTGCTCCATCCGGGGCAACACACCCTGAACCTGCAGCTCATCCTTCCGCTCCGGTCAGCGACCGGCCGCACGCCACAAGGGCAACATGAGCACCACGGCCAACTCGGACGCTCTCAAGATGCTGCTTGCCGGATTCGAGGCCGGTAAGCAGAGTGCCCTGGCAAGGGCCGTGAGCATGGTGGAGAACCAGCGTGATGGATTTGACCAGCTGCTCATGACGCTGCATCACCGACTGGGGCGGGCGCGTCGGATCGGCATCACCGGGCCACCAGGCGCCGGGAAGAGCACGCTTACCGCACGACTCGTTTCCTCGTGGCGTGCCGCCGGGCTCCGGGTTGGTGTGATCGCGGTGGATCCCACGTCTCCGTTCACCGGCGGCGCCCTGCTGGGCGATCGGATCCGAATGGAAGCCATTGCTCTCGACACTGGCGTCTTCATTCGATCCCTGGCCACTCGCGGCTCCCTGGGGGGCATTTCCTCAGCCACACGCGCCGTGGCGGACGTGATGGATGCCTTTGGTTTCGACCGTATCATCATGGAGACGGTGGGGGTCGGCCAGAGCGAATTGGATATTGCCCGGGTAGCCGACACCACGGTCGTAGTCGTCGTTCCGGAGAGCGGTGATTCCATTCAGGCCCTCAAGGCCGGGCTGATGGAGATCGCGGACATCTATGTCGTTAACAAGGCAGACCGGCCGGGCGCCGAACGCGTGCGCAACGACATCGAACTGATGCTGGGCATGCGATACCGGCTGGCGGGGGACGCAACGGCACACCACGGAGTGGATCTCAAGGCCGTGGCGAACCCGGGGCGGGCAGCCCGGGAGGCGGCCCTCAGGCACGACGACAAATCCTGGACACCACCCGTCCAGCTCACGAGCGCCCAGCAAGGCGTGGGCGTTGATGAATTGGCAGGCGCCATGGACCGGCATGCACTTTATCTTGAATCCAGCGGGGAACTTCGCGTGCGCCGCCGGCACCGGTTACGGGACCAGATCGTGGAAGTGGCGGAACACCGCTTCCGCAGGCGACTCTGGGGGAACCCCGAAGTGACACGGCTCCTGGACGACGTGTTGCCTCGTATCGAACGGGGAGAGGCCTCCCCGTGGGGAGTCGCCGACGAACTGCTCCAAAGGGGTCTCCGAGCCATCACCGGAAACGTGCCATGACAAGGACATCCGAGCTGAACGAACAGGTCCAGGCTGAGCTGAAAAGGTTGCGCGAGGAGGTCAGCCGCTGGAGAGCGCGATACGAATCAGGTGACAAGCGGGACCTGGACTTCGTGAACTCCGAAGGCGAAGTCGAGCCCGTCTACACCGCTCTCGACGTTGGCTCCGATGAGGTCGGTGGACTTCCCATGCCCGGTGAGTATCCCTATACCCGCGGCATCCATCCCACAGGGTATCGCGGCCGCCTCTGGACGATGCGCCAGTTCGCTGGTTTCGGCAGCGCCCGGGATACCAATGAGCGCTTCAAGTTTCTGCTGGAACACGGACAGACGGGTCTTTCCACGGCATTCGACTTCCCCACACTGATGGGGTATGACTCCGATCATCCCCGATCGGAGGGCGAAGTAGGCAAGACCGGTGTGGCGATTTCCAGCCGGGAAGACATGGAGATTCTCTTCGACGGGATACCGCTCGATCAGGTCTCCACTTCGATGACCATCAACGGCCCGGCCGTCATCCTGTTCTGCTTCTACGTCGCCGCTGCCGAACGGCAGGGCATTCCCGCGTCGAGACTGCGTGGTACCGTACAGAACGATATCCTGAAGGAATACATGGCGCAGCACGCCTGGTGCTATCCCATCGAGCCGGCGCTGCGCCTGATCGTGGATCTCTTCGAGTGGGGTGCGGAGCATGCCCCTCTCTGGAACACGATCTCCATCTCCGGCTATCACATCCGGGAGGCCGGTGCCACGGCGGCGCAGGAGCTGGCCTTCACGCTCGCCAATGGATTTACTTACGTGGAGCGCGGCGCCGCCCGCGGTCTCGATGTAGACCGCTTTGCTCCCCGGCTTTCCTTCTTCTTCGACATCCACAACGATTTCTTCGAGGAGATCGCCAAGCTTCGGGCTGCTCGTCGCATCTGGGCACGACACATGAAGGAGCGCTTCGGCGCCCGCGATCCCCGTTCCTGGACGTTACGCTTTCACTCGCAGACAGCCGGCGTCACGCTGACCGCGCAGCAGCCCATGAACAACGTGGTGCGGGTCGCCTATCAGGCAATGGCCGCGGTACTCGGAGGAACGCAGTCGCTCCACACCAATTCCATGGACGAGACACTGGCGCTCCCCACGGAAGCGGCGGTGCAGGTCGCCCTGCGCACTCAGCAGGTACTTGCCTACGAGACGGGCATAACCAACGTCAGCGACCCACTGGGGGGTTCATTCTACGTCGAAGCACTCACCGACAAGCTGGAGCGGGAAGCGGAGGAGATGTTCTCCGCCATAGAGGAGCAGGGCGGTGTGGTGAAGGGAATCGAACAGGGTTGGTTTCAGAGGCGCATTGCCCAGTCCGCGGCTCGACAGCAATGGGAGATCGAGCAGCACCGCCGCCTGGTCGTTGGAGTCAACGAATTCGCCACGGATGAACCGGAACTGACCATTCCGGTGCTGCGGATTGGCGAGCAGGTCGAACACGACCAGCGTGAACGGCTAAGCGCGCTTCGTGCATCCCGGGACTCCGCACGGGTCGCAGCCAGCCTCGATGCGCTCCGAAGCGCTGCCGCCACCACGGCCAATCTCATCCCCCATATCCTGGACTGTGCGCGGGCGGACTGCACTCTCTATGAGATCCGATACGCCATGGAGAGCGTTTTCGGTGCCTATCGTGAACCTGTCTTCTTCTGAGAAGACCGGGCGTCACCGCATGCTCCGGAGAGTCACCGCCTGGGTGTAAGGCGGAAAAGACCACCGGGATTCGCGTCTTCGATCAACCAGATGGCGCCATCAGGCCCAACCGCAGCATCGCGGATTCGGTGTCCCACCGCCCATCGCTCGGCAGGTGTTGCACCTCCTTTGCCATCGAAGGTGATCCTGTTGAGTGTCTCGCTCCCCATGCCCCCGATCAGCGCCGAACCATTCCATTGCGGGAACATCCTGCCCTCATAGAACGTCAGACTCCCGGGAGCGATGACCGGCGTCCAGTAGATCACTGGTTTGGTGAGGTCCGGCCGAGTGTCAGGGCTCGGGATGGGTGTACCATCATAGTTCACCGAGTAGGATGCCAGTGGCCAACCGTAGTTCTTCCCGGGTTCGATCAGGTTCAGCTCATCACCACCCCTGGGTCCGTGCTCCACTTCCCAGAGTCTCCCATCCGGTGAGAACGCGAGGCCATAGGGTGTGCGGTGACCGGTACTCCAGGTTTCCGACGGCGTCAGGTTCGGCCCCGGGAATGTGTATGTGTAGACGACCGGGGCCGTCTTGGCGAGTTCGGTGTTCCGCGGTGGGTTGATTATGGGGACACTGGCTGCGCCGATCTTGCCGGCCTGAGGGTTGCCGGGCGCCGGCTTGCCGTCCAGCGTCAGGCGAAGGATCTTGCCCAGCGGCGAATTGGGATCCTGCGCCGGTGTCATCCGCTGGCGTTCCCCCACTGTAAGGAAGAGGAACCGATGGTCCGGGGAAAAGGCTATCGCGCCACCAAACTGTCCCCCACGGCCGCCCGCACCATCCCGCCAGATGACCTTCAGATCCTCGAGACTGGCCTTGCCACCCGACAGGTCGAGTCGCGCCATGGCCAACGCCAGGCTGGACCCGTTGCCACCGTCGTCCGGCTCGGAATACGTCAGATAAACGTTGTGATCGGAAGCGTAGGTGGGGGAAAGATAGACTCCCAGCATGCCTCCCTGGCCGCCATACCGGACGGCCGGGACATTGGCCACGGGTGTCTTGGTGCCATCCTGGGTTACCACCCAGACAGGACCAACCTTCTCGGTGATGAGCATGCGCCCATCCGGCAGGAAGGCGATCCGCCATGGCAGGTTGAGCGTGGTTACCTGCGTCATGGTGAACGGCAGGTCAGTCTCCGGCGCTTTCGTGCCGGCGTTGACCTGAGCCTGCCCCACAACAGCCCCGAGCGCAACGCACAATGTGGCCTGGGCGAGCACCTTCATGAGAGTCTCCTTCGCGGTGGTTTCTCCAGAAGGAGAACGCTAAAGCAGCGTCCATCGTGATGCCAGCGAGTGAGGACCCGCTTCCCGCTTCCCGCTTCCCGCTTCCCGCTTCCCGCCATCAAGGTACATTGGGCAGCACGTACGTCTGCCTCAGCGCAGCCTGGTACTCCGCAAACAAGGCCTTGATCCCAGCGAACTCGCGCTTTACGGCCGCCCGATAGTCCGGCCGGGTGGCAAAATCGAACAGCAAAGCCGCCATCGCCTGTGCGTCGGTGATGAAACCGGCATGACCCACATCAGTGAGCGCATCCGCTTCCATTTCGTAGGTATGGTTGGGTGCGTTCGAGGACTTCGCACTGAAGCCCAAACCCGGTATCTGGCTCGAAACGCTGCCCGTCTCCTCGTAACCCTGCGGTTTCCCCGGCTCCTGCCTGATTCCGGTGGCGCCGTACTTCTTCAGGTAGGCAAAACCGACTTCGGCAAGAGTCGCCACTGCAATACCATCACGGGCCTGGCCATAGTGGTCAATGATCACCCGGGTGCCCGTGGCGAGCGCCGCCGCGCGTGCGGCATTGTCGATCATCTCGGTGAGCTGCTCCAGGTAAACCTCGTCCGGGTAACGGATATAGAAATCCGCCACGGTTCGGTCCGGAACAACGTTGGGTGCGGCTCCGCCTTCCACGATCACGCCCTGTACCCTTGCCTCGGGGCGGATGTTGCTCCGAATGGCATCGATGTTGTTGAAGAGGTGAATCACGGCGGTCAGGGCATTTCGTCCGTTCCAGGCCGTAAGCTGGTGGGCCGGCGCGCCGACGAAAGTGTACTTCGTGCCGTTGATGTTCATGCAGCACGTCCCGAATCCAGGTGCGGGGCGGGTGGTGGCGCCACTGGCATGACTCCTGACTAGTATGTCGGCTCCGTCAAAAACGCCGGCCTTGTACATGACTGTCTTGGCGTTAGGCGGCATCATCTCCTCTCCCGGAGTGCCGTACACGGTCACGCTCCCCGGAAGGCTGTTTCTGGTGAGGTACTCGGCCATCGCCACGGCCGCCGCCAGCCCGATGGGACCCTGGGTGCTGTGCTGATCCCCGTGAAACGCACCCTTGGTTCCCCGTAGCGCATCGTACTCCACGATTATGCCCAGACTGGGAGCGCCGTTGCTCCGGCGATAGCGCGCCACGAATGCCGTCTGAAGGCCCCCCACGCCCAGGGTGACGTCAAAGTCATGGCTCTTGAGCCAGTCCGTCAACACCTTGACCGAACGGGTCTCCACGAACCCGATCTCCGGATTCCGGGTGATGTCGTCCCCCATCGCCAGAAGCTCGCTGTCCATGAGCTCCTTTGCCCGCGCTGCAACCTGGTCCCGGGCGGGATTCGTCGCGGTAAGCTTCTTCACCAGCGCGGGCACGTCCAGTGAATCCTCCAGTGCCGCCATCTTGCGGAGAACCTCCCGGGCAGCCTCCCGTTCGGTAGGCGTCTCCTGTGCAACGACGGTCGACGGGGCCGCCATTGCGGCCAGAAAAACGAGGGCGGAAATGTGGCGCATCGTTCGGAAGGTTATGGGGGGATAGTGGCTGGACCACCTAGAATGCGATTCAATACGCTCCCCGGCCAGAAAGGAAGCCCCGACAGGTCCGGACACACGTTGGCCCCAGCACACCGGTCTGGGTGAGCAACTAACCGCACGTTTCGTGGAATCAGGCCGGCCCCGGCACACGGGCCAGACCAGCTACCATTGCGCCGAACTCATCCGGCGTAAGGCTCTGGTCTCCATCAGACAGGGCACGGTCCGGATCCGGGTGAACTTCCACTATCAGCCCCTGCGCCCCCGCCGCCCTGGCAGCCCAGGCCATCGGAGCCACGAACCGGCGCCGACCCGTTCCGTGGCTGGGATCGACGATGACAGGCAGATGCGTGCGTTCCCTCAGCACCGGCACCGCTGACAGGTCCAGCGTGTTCCGCGTGGCACTCTCGAACGTCCGGATGCCCCGTTCGCAGAGAACGACCTGCCCGTTCCCGTGAGCCAGGATGTACTCCGCTGCCGCCAGCCACTCGTCGATCGTGCTTGAAGGGCCCCGTTTGAGCAGAACCGGACGATCCACGCGACCCAGCTCTCGCAGCAGATCGAAGTTCTGCATGTTCCGCGCCCCCACCTGCAGCATGTCCGCGACCTGTGCCACGGAGCGTACCTGTTCCGTTGACATTACTTCCGTGACCACTGGAAGTCCTGCGGACCGACCCGCGGCCGCCAGCAGTTCCAGGCCGCGCAGACCCAGGCCCTGAAACGCGTAGGGACTGGTCCGCGGCTTGAATACGCCCCCCCGGAGTACGTGGGCTCCCCTGTCACGCACCGCGCGAGCAGTCTCCTCTATCTGGGATTGCGATTCAACCGAGCACGGCCCCGCCATCAATGTGAATCCCGATCCACCGATCAACACGTTGCCCACCCGGACGACTGTATCCTCGGCCCTGCTGGCACGACTTACGAGTCGGTACACGGAGCTCGTACTGACAGCTGGCTTCGACGACACGGTGAGGCCGGCCTCCACGGAGTTTGCCGTCCGGCCCATACCTTCGATGACAGGCCCCGAGATCGGGCTGGCCTGGATTCCAGAGGAGCGCGCCGCCATCGGCTCGGCTTGAATCGGGTAGGATCCCAGAATCTTCAGGTACAGAGCCTCGCCGCGCAGAAGATCCAGCGCTGCGGCCACCGCCTCGTCCGCCACATTCCCTTCCACATCGATGAAGAACATGTACTCCCACGGCCTTCCAGGACGGGGCCTCGACTCCAGTTTGGTGAGTTGCAGACCGTTGTTCGACATGACCGTCAAGCAGCGCAACAAGGCACCGGGTTCATGCCGGGTGACGAGCAGCAAACTCGTCTTGCAGGGCACGCGCGGGTCGAATCGGACCGGATCCCGGGACAAGACGATGAATCTCGTCCAGTTCTGTTCCTGATCGGCAATGCCGCGGCGCAGCACAGTGAGGCCATATGCCTGAGCCGCGGCGGACGATCCGATCGCTGCCGACGTTGGGGTTCCCTCGTTCGCAACCGCCGCCATCGCCTCCGCGGTGTCGAACCAGGTCACTGGTTCGGCTCCCGGCAACGTCGCCAGAAACGCGGCACACTGCTCCAGTGCCTGAGGATGCGAAAGGATCCGTCGCAGTGACGAAAGCGGGACCTCGGCGGGTGCCGCGAGACAATGATCCACGCGGACGACCTCTTCCCCGATTATGTGCAGATCATCGGAGTGCAGGATGTTGTAGACCTGGTTTATGCTTCCGGCGGTGGTATTCTCGATGGGAAGGACTGCGAGATCCGCCTGTCCGGTGCCAAGCGCCGCCGCGGCCTGTACGAAGGTGCGATGTCCGGTGTATTCGCCGTCGAGCCCCCGGTTTCCGAGGTAAGCCCGGCCCGCCAGGTGACTGTAGGCCCACGGCGCCCCCTGGAAAGCCACCCGCACGGGAGCACCACCACGCTCGTGACCGGATACGTGCGCTGCCTGACGCAGCACACCATGAGCCATGATACTCTCCAGGAGGTTCCGCACCAGGGCGGCCGACACTCCAGCGTTTCGGGCCTGATCTTCCACACGCGAGAGCACTTCCTCTTCGCGACGGCGGTCACGTATCGGCTCCGGAGCCGTCGCCTTGGCTCGGGCCACCCTGTCCACCAGGGCCAGCCTGTTCGCCAGGACTGCCACCAGTTCATCGTCTGCTCGGTCGATTGCGGCGCGCAGTTCGGCGAGCTGCACGGTATCCTTGCCGGGATCGCCCGTCAGCGGTTCGTCGGAAGCGGTTTGTTCTGGCACGGCCCCTCCTTCCACCGCACCCCCGGAACGGCAAAAGCCGCCGGGGTTCGGCGGCTTGATCGTGGATGCGGAACTGCTGTCCGCAGGGTCTCAGCCGCCGGGGATCCGCACGAACCCAAAAAAGCGCGAAAATCGCGCCATTGGCGACGTCGGAACTGACTTCCCGGAGGTGAGGCTGGTGTTCATGACGTATGGTGAATAGCAGGGCGCTACCAGAGTGTCAAGCCGGATTCTTGCACAACTCCCGCCGCGCCGTAGGATCCAACGTCCATCCGGCCGGTTCCCCTAACCTACTGCCTGGTAATCCATGTCACTGTTCGTAGCGCGCCTTAGATCGATGTCGTTCCTTGCCGCAGCAGCCTTCTTTTTCCTTCCGCTTCTGACGGTTTCGTGTCCCGGTGGCTCCCGCACCTTCAGCGGTTACAGCGTTGCGTCGGGCACGTCGGTCGAGATTCCCCAGATCGGTGGTCCTCCCCGGACTGAACGGGTTGGTGGTGAACCGCTGGCGGCGGCCGCCATGGCGTGTGCCGTGGTTGGCATCCTGGTCGGACTGGCACGTGGCAGCCTGGGCAGAGCGCTGTCTCTCATCCTGGCATCCGCTGGAGCCGTGCTGCTGCTCCTTGCCGGCCACAGGATCGGGCAGCAGCTGGAGAATCGCGGCCTCGGGGTTCTCACCCTGAGTCATGAAGTAGGCTTCTGGTCGATACTGGCTGCGTTCGGTCTGGCGTTCATCCTCAGCTTCATCGGCGGGCGTACTGGTAAGGACTCACCCGGTCGTCGGAGCGCCAGCGTATAAGCCCGGAACGCATCCACCACCCCGCTGCCGGCGTCAGCGCGCCTGAGCCAGGGAATGATCCACCCGGCGTTCCATCTCTCCCGCCATCCGGGTAGACTTCGGGCTGTCTCCGGGCGGATCTTGGGTCAGCGCCCTGCCTATCCTGCCAGTCAGGCTTCCGAATGTCCCGACCAATACGCGTTCTCATTGCCAAACCCGGCCTGGATGGCCACGATCGTGGCGCAAAAGTGGTCGCTGCCGCTCTGCGCGACGCCGGGATGGAAGTCATCTACACCGGGCTGCACCAGACGCCGGAGATGATCGCCAGCGCCGCTGTCCAGGAAGATGTCGATGTGATTGGACTTTCTATCCTCAGCGGGGCCCACATGACGCTCTTTCCCCGCGTTCGCGAATTGCTGCTCCAGGCGGGTCGGGATGATGTGCTCATCACCGGCGGTGGGATCATTCCGAAGGAGGACATGGACGCGCTCCATGCTCAGGGTATCGGGCAGCTCTTCGGACCGGGCACCCCGACTTCGGCTCTGGTGGACTACATCCGCGCCTGGTTCGAGTCCCGGCAGCAACAGCAGGCATGAGCAGACTCAGGCAGCTCGGCGCGGAGATCAAGGAACTGGAGGCTCGTATTCGTGAGGGTGGTGGCGCTGCCCGCGCCGAGCGCCAGCGGAAGCAGGGCAAACTCACCGTCCGGGAACGAGTGGCCCTGCTCTTCGACGAGGGAAGCTCGTTCCTCGAGATCGGTCTGCTCGTGGCACATGATCGTTATGATGGCGATGCCCCGGCGGCAGGGGTCGTGACCGGCGTCGGCATGATACATGGCCGTGAAGTGGTTGTGGTGGCCAACGACGCCACCGTGAAGGCCGGATCATGGTGGCCGGAAACGATCTGGAAGATCCTCCGCGCCCAGGAAATTGCCATGCGCTGTCGCGTGCCGATTGTCTACCTGGTTGATTCGGCTGGTGTAAACCTTCCCCACCAGGATGGCGTCTTTCCGGGGCAGTATGGTGCCGCGCGGATCTTCTACTACAACTCGATCATGAGGCGCTACCTGCGTGTTCCTCAGATTGCGGCAGTAATGGGTCAGTGCGTTGCCGGTGGAGCATACCTTCCGGCGCTTTCCGATGTCATTGTGATGGTGGAGGGCACCTCGTTCATGGGCCTCGGCGGTCCCAACCTTGTGAAAGGAGCCACGGGGCAGTCGGTGGACGCCGAAACGCTGGGCGGGGCGCGCATGCATAACGAGATCTCGGGAGTGGCGCACTATCTGGCCACGGACGATTCCGCCTGTCTGACGAAAGTGCGCGATCTGGTTGAACGCATTCCCCGGCGTGGAACGCACGGCACCGCTTCCGCATCACCGGCAGGCACCGCCCGGATCCAGGGAAACCCGCGGGAGGATCTGTATGACCTCCTTCCCTCTGACCATCGCATGTCCTACGACATGCACGCGGTGCTGCGGGCAATCGTGGACGGGGGCTCGCTCGACGAGTTCCAGGAGACTCTGGCCCGCGAGGTCATCTGTGCCGATGCCAGGATCGATGGTATTCCCGTCGGAATCATTGCGAACCAACGCGGATTGGTGGCCGGGCGCAAGGGCGAAAAACCGCGTTTCGGTGGCATCGTATACGCCGAGAGCGCCGAAAAGGTCGCATTCTTCATTGATCGCTGTGACCGGGAAGGCATCCCGCTGCTCTTCGTTCAGGACGTCTCCGGATTCATGGTGGGACCGGAAGCCGAACATGAAGGAATAATCCGTTCCGGGGCCAGATGGGTCGAGGCAATGGCATGCGCCCGTGTTCCCAAGATAGTACTTACCGTAAACCATGCCTCCGGTGCGGGATACTATGCCATGGCGGGTCAGGGATTTGACCCTGACTTCATCTTCACATGGCCGACGGGACGGATGGGCGTGATGGAAGGCGAAGCCGCCGTTCAGGCGGTTCATGGCCCCGCTCTTCAGAAGGCAGCGAGGGAAGGGAATCCGCCGTCACCGGAAGTCGCTGCCGCGGTGGACGCCATGCGGGCGGACTACGAGACACAACTCGACGCCAGATATGCCGCTGCCCGTGGATTCGTGGACGCCGTCATCCACCCCGAGGAGACAGCGGCCGTCCTCGCAATGGCACTCCGCACCGCCCTCAACAATGACGGACCGCATCTCGGTGCGTTCGTTCTGCCGCCCCAGCCGGATGCGGTGCGATAGGAGGATCAATTGAGTGCGTTGACGCAGCTCAAGATTGCCCTGGCGCTGGTCGGAGTGCTTCTCTTTGGAACCGGAGTACGCTTCGAGGACAACCGACTCCGCCTCGCCGGTATCGGCTTTGTGGCCGCTGCCTGGCTGCTCAGGTTCGTGAAGACGGATCACGGGCATGAGAATGCGGATCAGCACCGGTAACAGCGCTCCGAACGCTGAGCCTGCCCCTCCAGAATACCGACTTCCGTTGACATCGCCCCTTGCTCCCATCCTCCTCGCGCCGGCGGGTTCGCTGGATGCCGTTCGCGCGGCAATCGCCAACGGTGCCAACGCCGTCTACCTCGGAGTGGAACGGTTCAACGCCCGTGATGAAGGGGCACAGTTGACCATGGAGGAGTTGGACCAGGCCTGTGTGGTCGCAAGGCAGCACAACGTCCGCGTCTATCTGACGCTGAATGTCCTGCTCAAGGATTCCGAGCTTCGTGACGCGCTGAATCTCCTTGGCGAGGCGATCGATCGCGGCATCGACGCCGTGATCGTCCAGGATCTGGGCTTCATAAGGCTGATCCAGAAGGTGTATCCCGGTCTCGAGATACATGGATCCACCCAGATGACCGTGCATGACACAAGCGGCATGCGACTCGCCCGCGACCTCGGCATCGATCGAGTGGTCATGGCACGGGAAAACACTGTTGCTGACCTGCGAACCATCCGTGCCGAGATGCCGGATGCTGGTCTCGAGACATTCGTGCACGGAGCGGTCTGCATTTCCTATTCGGGACAATGCCTCATGTCGGGCATGATCTCGGAGCGCTCCGCCAACCGTGGATCCTGCGCTCAGGCGTGCCGCAAGGACTACCGGCTGCGGGATGACACGTCGGGGGAAATTCTGGATCGCGGTTTCCTCATCTCTGCACGGGATCTGGCTGCGTACGACGTGCTCCCCGATCTCGTCGACATTGGCGTCGCCTGTTTCAAGATCGAGGGACGCAAGAAGAAGCCCGAGTACGTTGCCGTCACCACCGAGCGCTATCGTGAGTTCATCAGCGAGGTGGGCCGCGGGCGGGGCGGGCATGTCGACCCCGAACAGATTCAGCCTCTGGTACAGATATACAGCCGTGGGTTTACAACAGGGATGTTCCGCGGTCGTGGTGGTCGGAACTACGTCACCCGCACCCAGCCTGACAACCGGGGAACTGACATCGGGCTGGTCACGGGTTTTGACGGAGGGGAGGTTCACGTTGAGGTCAACCGCGCCATAAAGGCCGGTGACGGGATTGCGTTCGAGCCCCCGGCCGGTTCTCCGGGCAGCACCTTCGGATTCTCCGTGGCCCGGGTCCGCACCATTTCCCAGCGCCCGATGGTACGTCAGGCGCTGGCCGCACGTCACGGAGTTCCCCCGGGGTGGCGGGTCGTTCTGAGCTCCGAAGCTTCCCTGATGGAAAGGGCTCGCGAGTCCTTCAGGAATCTGGATGTCCAGGGTACCCGTCGGATCCGATTGGACATATCGCTGTCGGGACGTCAGGGCACACACCTGACAGCCGTCTTCGAGTCAGAAGGCGATCGCGTCACGGTGAAGAGTGAAATCGCATTGACCACGGCCGCCATGCACGTTCTGGATGAACAGAGGCTGAGACAACAGCTTGGACGGCTCGGCAACACACCCTTCACACTGGGAAAGCTGAACTGCGACCGGGTCGAGGAAGGCCTCTTTCTCCCCGTGAGCGAACTCAACCGGCTCCGCAGGGAAGCGGTTGACCGACTCCTTGACCATCGAGAGCATCGCCTGGAAGTGCGACTGCGCGAGCGCAGTGAGGCCATCGATGCCGCCGTCAGCAGCGTCGGCCCAGAGCAGGCAGGCACCGTCGAACCGCCACGCGAACTGCCCAGGCTCATCGCTGAGACATATCGACTGGAGGACGCCCGTGCCGCGGTGGTGGCCGGTGCAACCGAGGTCGTGTTCGATCCGTTCCTCCGTCATCCCGTTCCGCCACTGAGCCGGGTCCGGGCGCTGGCGCAGGAACTGCGGGATGGCGGAATCCCGCTCGCGCTGCGTACCCCGACGATAGTTCGACCCGAGGACCGGGGAGGCCTGGACAAGTGGCTCGACCTGGGTCTTCCGTTGCTCTCCGGGCATGTCGGGCTGGCCTGCGAACTCTCGGGTACCGGCCACGAGGTCGTCGCTGACTACGCCGTGAACTGCTTCAACTCCCATACGGCATCCGAACTGTTTTCCCGGGGAATTCGCAGGATTTCTCTTTCCGTGGAACTCACGGTCAATGAAATCGAGAACCTCGTTCAGCCGTGGAAGGGCAGCGGTTTCGACGTCGTTGTCTACGGACGGCCTGAAGGCATGACCATGGAGCATTGTGTCCTGTCCGCCGCCTTCGACCGGGAACCGACGACTTGTCGTGACCTCTGCGTCAGGTCACACCCGTTGGTGTCGCTGACGGACCCGGCCGGATACGCATTTCCTCTGGCCACCGACACCGACTGTCGAAACCGGCTGCTTCACTCACGCCCCATCGAGGGTTCCGAGTTCATACCGCGGCTCTGGCAGAATGGTATCCGGGGTTATCGGGCCATCTTCAATGTTCCGGGCGACGATGTGCCTGGTCTGATCGGCGCTTATCGACGCGTGCTCGACGCGCTGGTCTCTGGAGTCGGACCATCCATTGATGAACCACGTAGTATCGTCGGCGGGGCCTTCACACGTGGCCACTTCCAGCGAGCTGTTTGAGGCGGCCCTGCAGTTGCCAACAGTCCCCCGGTGGAACCGGGGGACTGTTTCCTTTTGGGAAGCAACAACCTCAGGGACAGCGCGCCAGAGCGACGGGGCAATGTTCCGGATCCGGCGCAGGAGCGCTGGACTCACCACCCGGGCCGCCGAATGTGTAGTTCGGCCTCTGCAAGGTCGCCAGCTCGCTCCCCGGGACCGGTAGCTGAAGGATGCTGTTCTCCGGCAGCGCCTGCCAGCCTCGGGCATCGAAATAAGCTATGACACCGCTGACCCCCAGACCTTCGATGTTCTTCTCGTACCTGAGGGCATCCCACAAGCTTCCGCATGACCCATTCTGCTTGCGCGGGACACAACCTCGCTCATCAGGAGGACCGTCGATTGACACGGGCGGCAACTCGCCATTTGCGATCCGGGTCTTGTTGATTAGTGGAACGGCCTCCGCCGGTCGGTTCAGGCGGATCAGGGCCTCGGCCTTCAGCAGGTCCATCTCCGATACCAGCATGGCAGGTTCCGGTCCCTCCTGCCACGATGTGCCCGTTCCGTAGCGTCGGAAATAGTAGTGCGAGAATCGATATGTCCCGCGGCTGACCGCAAAGATGTTGTTCTTGTTGTACCCGACGTACGTCCCGGGGGAAGACGGCCCCGTTGGTCCCTGAATCCGACGATCCCGTGTCTTCAACTGGAAGGCAACGCGATCCGCCACCGGAGTCCTCACCCAGTCGACGAAACCATCCGTGGAGTCAGCCGGACCGAGAAGCCAGTAGCTCGGCCGCCCGAAATCACTGGGTCGCGTGCTGGTTCGCACTCGTGCAACAAGCCGCTTCCAGTCATCCCAGAGGATGTCCACCTGTGCCACTGGCGCATAGTCAGTCGTTATCCCGAGATCGATCCTGCGGATAACCTCGTTCCAGTCAACTGCTGAACGTTCCGCCGGCGTCCGGGCGGAATAAACCAGCAGTCGCGCAACGAAGGAATTCGCCAGCGCGACAAACTGATCCCGAGTCATGTCGGCGTAAAGCCAGGAATCCACCGGCAGCGAAAAATCGGTCTGCCGTGCAATTGCTATGGCGGTGTCGATCTGTGCAATCGCAGCGGCTATCACTTCCGTGTACGGATGGAACGTGGGATTCGACACAGTGTCGAGCGCCAGTTTCTCATCCACGATGAACGCCTGATCGAAATACAGGCCCAGATATCCGTGCGAGATCCCCTGTATGAACTTTCCAACTGCCCTGGTTCGCTGCGTCCGTTCCTCGTCACCAATGACGAGACCGGAATCAATAGCCATCAGGGCGTCGTTCACCGACGAGATCGTTCGATAAAGTCCTCGCCACGGGTTCTCATTCACCCCTCGGCGCGCGTTCACGGGACTGTTGTTCCACGCTATCCGTGGCTCCTGGGAAAGCTCCAGCTGACCGAAGTCGGCAAACCCGGATGTGATTTCCCGGGCCACGGTCGACAGCGCCCATGACGGATAGTCATCGTGACCTGCCACCGGCCACCACGTGCGAAATGCTGTTGAGACAAAGGATTCCACGGCCGTGGGTTGCTGAGTTGCACGGCTGCGGTCCGGAAGGTTGGGATTGGTTACCTCGAGCGACTGGCATGCCGCAATGGCCAGCGCGAGGATCGGTGTAGCTGTGCGCATTGTGATCACTCGCGTCAGAAGATGATCTCGATGCTGCCGGTGATGGTCCGGTAGCGCGGATAGTCAAAGCTGTCCATGCGAACTAGAGTGCCGCCGACCTCGGGATCGTACCCCTTGTAATCGGTGAAAGTCAGAAGGTTGCGGCCGATCAGGGATAGCGACGCTTGCGTGGCACCGAACCTGCTTAACCAGGAGAGCACGCTCCCTCCCAGCCTGTACCGCAGGGAGAGTTCCCGCAGCTTCACGAAACTACCATCTTCGACGAAGTAGTCGGTCGGGTTGTTGGCGGAATAGAGAGCCACGTAATACTCGATCGGCTTCTTCAGTTCCTGCGGCTTTCCGGCCTGATCGACATCAGCACTCCTGGCCCACTGGTACATGCGCTGGTTGGTCTGATTGTAGACGTCACCCCCCACCTGTGCGTCCACCAGCGCGAACAGGTCGAAGCTCTTCCAGCTGATCGCGTTGCTCACGCCCCAGTGGAATCGTGGGTTGCCGTCACCCATCTTCACCACGGCGTTGCTGCCGCTGGAATCCCGCAGGGTGATCGGCATGCCCCATCCGTACACCGTTGTTCCAATGGTGGTGCTGGTGCCCCATCCTTCCCCGTCAACCTCACCCTGTGTGTAGCGCCGCGGAGTGCCCGTCCCGTCGAGTCCCACCCAGACCAGAAGGCCTTCGTCGTTCACGTCGAATTCGTTGGCACGTGCCTGCACGTCCTGTGGCAACTCGGCTGCATTCTGAATGAAGTGGAAGCCGTACATGGCTCCCAGTGATACGCCGGCACATCGGAAAGCAATCGTCTGTGTCTGGAAACACGGGCGGTTGAACTCGGTGATCTCGTGCCGGGACCTGTCTCCCACGAGTCCGACGCGCCAGCTCAGATCCGGTCGGCTTATCAACTGGGCCTCTATGGTTCCTTCGACTGAACTTCCCTCTATGGTCCCGGCATTCTGCCACTGCGACGTGAACCCGTACAACGCAGCCAGTGGAATCTGGATCAGTTGATCCACGGATCGGGTGCTGGAGTGAGACAGCTGCAGTGAGAATCGCGAACGATAGATCAGGTCCAGGCCGATCTCCGTTTCCGTCGTGAGTTCCGGCTTCAGATAGCGATTCCCCAGGGTCTGCTTCAGGATGCCTCCGGCTGTATTGTAGCTGAATGTCTCATACTGATCGGCAAAACTGGGCCGACCACCGGCCGTCCCCCGCGAGAAGCGCAACTTGAACTCGTTCAGGTCCCGGAAGCCCCACCAGGGTTCCTCGCTCATTCGATAGGCACCGCTGAAGCGGTAGTAGCTGTTCCAGCGCTCCTCCGGTCCGAAAAGCGAACTGCCGTCGCGACGGAACAGCAGGTCCGCAATGTAGCGCCCCTCATAATCGAGCCCACCACTGACAAAGAATCCGCTGGATCGCACGGACTCGATCTCCGACGAGACGAAGCGGGTCCGAGCATTGTCCAGACTGCGCACCCCCGGGGTCGACAGATCGGTACCGTCAGCCGTGACAACCTCGTTGTCTTCCCGCTCCAGCAGCCCTCGCACGGTAGACCTCAGGGTAAATCCACCGAGCATGCCGATGAGGTTGGCGCTGAGCGAAGCATTGGTTGCACCCGTACCACCGTTCGTTACGGAAATCTCTCCCGGACCGCCGGTGGCAAATCCTTCGGTCTTCTTCCCTTGATCCAGAAAGAAGTCGTTCCGCCTGTCTGACCGATCGTAACTCAGGTTGCCGTCGAAGGTGAGCCAGGTAAAGGGCGCATATCGCGACTGCAGGCTCCCTTGGGTACGCGTACGTCGACGCCAGCTGTCTTCAGTGAACAACACGTACAGCGGATTCTCCTCCCGTCCCTCCGGGTCGAGCTGAAACGCGTACGGAGTCCCGTCGGGATCCGGCGTCCGCAGGTCCACGTCCGGGGCCTGGTTTATCAGATCGAAGAACGTGTCAGAGTAGAGTTCATTGCGTACCGAACGGCTGTGATACGCCGAGAAGGAAAAGCTGAGCACACTGCTGGGGATGTGGTCCAGGTTCAGCCTCCCGTCCTTCTGTTCGAACTGCCCACTCCCAAGGACAACCCCGTCCTCGTGTGTGCTCACCAGGGACAGGAACCAGTTCGTCCGTCCTGCCTTCTGCGACATGTTCACGGAGTTCTTGGAGAACTGTCCCGGATTGAAGAACCGGTCCACCTGATCATAGATCGGATCCTTGTAGGTCACATCCTGAAAACGGGTGTAGACTGGCTTGGCAATCCGATTGTCCCGATCGGTAATCTGTCCGTTGGCGTCGACGTAGTTGCCGTTGGCGTCAGTCTGGTAATAGTGATACCGAGCCCAGTTGACCTTCCCGGCAAGCGAATTGGTCCCCCATTCGGATCTGGCGTCCAGTCGCGTGGCACCGTCGGCGAGTGACGCGCCACGTTTCGTCTTGATCTGTATGACGCCGGATTGTGCCCGAGAGCCGTACAGCGAGGCCGCTGCGGCACCTTTGACTATCTCCACGCTCTCGATGTCGAGCGATTCCAGATCGGAACTGGATGCGCCAAAGGACTGGCTCTGGATCACTCCGTCCACGACAATTAGCGGTGAGTTGGACTTGTTGATGCTGGTGGGAGACCGCAGCAGGATGTTGGTGCCACTCCCCGGCTGGCCCGGTGGAACGATCGTGACAGCGGCTACCTTGCCCTGGATGGCTTCGATGGCGTTCGTGGAGGGAACCGGCAGGTTCTCGACATCCACCTTTCCCACCGTAAAGGGCACCCTCGTCCCGGCTGTTGGGTCCACCACACCCGTCGTGACCACTGCCTGAAGGGTGAGCGGAGCGGCAACGATGACGATGTCCGCCGTAGTCGTCGCTCCCGCCGCAACATTGACCCCCTCGACTCTCGCGAGGCGGTAACCTATCCGTCGCGCCTCGATCGTCCGGGTGCCCACCGGAACGGCGGTAATGGTGAATCGACCATCCCTGTCCGTCACCCCACCCAGTCGGGTACCTGACACGTAGACCTGCACATCCCCGACCGGCCGCGAACTCGCGGAATCCGTAACCACACCCGTTATCCGTCCCGTTTGTGCGCCTGCCACGGACCCCGCCCCGGCCAGCAGGGCCGCAACCAGGGTGATACTCAGCCCGGTTGCTGGGCGGCGGGGCCTCACGCACCCGACTGTCCCCGAAATCAGACCCAAGAGACTCATTGGCTCCCCAAAGTTGAAGGATGCCGTGGAATCACCGCGGCCACTGCGGAACAGTCAATAGGGGAATCAGCCAGTCCTGACCCGCCGGGAGTACGGTTGAGTGTTGACCGTCGGCGATCGAATGTTAATGAATATCGATTTCCAACCTTCCCGGCTCCCCACCAGTCCATCCGTGTCTGAACCCATCGAGCGACCGCTGGCTCTGCTCCGTGCCATGATCGACTCTCTCGATCACGAACTTCTGCAGCTCACCGCACGTCGCATGGCCGTCGTAGCGGAAATCGCCGTCTGGAAGCGACAGCATCAGATACGCATTCGGGATTTCGAACGGGAACGGGAAGTTCTCCGGGACCGCTGCGATCGCGCAGCGGAAATGGGACTCCCTCGCGCTGAAGTCGAGTCTCTCTTCCGAGTCCTTCTCCGGGCCAGCCGCGACCACCAGGCAGCACTCCGGGCGGAGTTGCCCTCCGACGCAGAATCCCGCACGGTGGCGGTGATCGGAGGACGCGGCGGCATGGGCGCCGTAATGGCCCGCCTGTTCAGCGATCTCGGTCACCAGGTCCTGGTCAGCGACCACGAGACCTCCCTCACCCCGCAGGAAGCTGCCGCCATCGCCGAGGTCGTTGTAGTGGCCGTGCCCATTTTCGCGACTGAAGAGGTGATACGGAGGGTTGGTCCCCATGTCCGGGAGTCGGGACTCCTCATGGACGTGACCAGCGTCAAGTCCGGACCGGTGGCCGCCATGATGGATTCCACGAAGGCCAGCGTGGTCGGTACCCATCCAATGTTCGGTCCTTCGGTGCACTCGCTGCAGGGACAGCGCGTGGTAATTTGTCGCGCCCGCGGAGACGACTGGGCGGACTGGGTGGCGGGGATGCTGCACGCGCGCGGACTGACCACGGTCGAAGCCACTCCCGCTCATCACGACCGGATGATGGCTGCCGTGCAGGTGCTGACCCACTTCCAGACACAGGTACACGGACTTACGCTCGCCCGACTCGGTCATCCGCTGTCCGAATCGCTGCGGTTCACGTCACCAGCCTACCTGATGGAGCTATACATGGCCGGTCGACACTTCGCACAGTCGGCCGAGTTGTACGGCCCAATCGAGATGCTCAATCCAGAAACCGCTGCAGTTACGGCGGAGTTCCGGCGCTCCTCCGAGGAGATTGCGTCGATGCTCGAAAACCGGGACCTGGATCTGTTCCGTGGCCTCTTCGATGAAGTCAGATCATTCCTGGGTGACTTCACCACGGAAGCACTGGAACAATCCAGCTACCTCATCGACAGGCTCGTGGAGCGCGCCTGAAACAGGCGCTTGCGTGGACTGCACCAAAACGAGAGCTTGCCCCTGTAACCCCTTGCCCTGCTTCTCTCCACCTCCCAGTCGTCATGCGAACTCTCCGCTTTCTGTGCCACATCCTCGCATTGTCCGCCTGTGTCGTTCCGTCACTGGTCGCCCAGGGCACCTCCGGTTCGGTCCCACCGGTCTGGCCGGAGGAGGGACCCTTCAAGTGGCCACCTCGACCCACCGAGACCGCCATCACCGCCAATGACCTGCGGACCCGGCTCTACCAGTTCGCTGATGATTCGATGATGGGTCGGCGGATCGGGGAACCCGGAAACACGAAGGGTACGGACTATATCGCCCGTGAGTTCCAGAGACTGGGACTCAAGCCAGGTGGAGACAACGGCACCTGGTTCCAGGTTCTTCCATGGGGACCGACGGAATTCGACAGCAGCGCGGTTCGTCTCGTCATTGGCAAACGCTCCCTTCGCCCGTCCGTGGACTGGATCCCTCTGACGCCGTCCGCCTCCAATGGCATCGGATCCCGGGCAGACCTAACGGGGGTACGCACGGTCTTCGCCGGGCGGTGGGGAGATACCGTGGCCCTGGATCCGTCAGTATTCCGTGGAAAGGTGGCAGTCTTTGTCGGGGGCCCGTTCACCAACAACGAAGCGGTATCCCGGGCCCCGCGAGTCTTGCCCCGGTGCGATTCCGTGCCGGATCGGTTTGGTGCGGATGCCGCCATCGCTCTGGAGGCGGCTCAAAGGGCCGCGCGCGGTGCCAGCGCGAGTGGCCGGGGAGCAGCCGGAGGCCGGGCCGGGAGGGGGGGCTCGTCCCCCTCAACGGACCACAGGGCCGTCGATGCGGGGGCAGTTGCCGTCATCTTCGTTGCGGACGAAGGAAGAGCGCTCCCGCAGGATCTCCTGGAGACTGTGTTCAACGGACGCATGGGTCTGGCCCCCGCTACGCCATCCAACCCTTCCGGGCTGGGTGCAGCGCTCGTTACCAGTGCTGCGGCGCGGCAGCTCTTCGGGAGACCAACCGCAGCGCTGCGCCCAGGTCAGGAGGGCCAATCAGTCAGTGGCTCCTGGAATCACCAGTGGAGGCCAACCGCCAGCCCGGCACGAAATGTCATTGCCATCCTTCCAGGTTCGGATCCTTCCCGGGCCCATGAATATGTGCTGGTCGGTGCCCACAACGACCACGTAGGTATCAGTGGTACCGTTTTCGAACACGACTCTCTGCGCGCAGTCAATATCGTGACACGGCGTCAAGGTGCCAACGACCCGGTTTGTCGGCCCACGGACGCGCAGCAGCACGTGATAGATTCGCTTATCAATCGGGCCCGCGGTATCCGGCCGCCTCGACCGGACTCGATCATGAACGGTGCGGACGATGATGGGTCAGGAACCGTGATACTTCTGGAACTCGCCGAGCGATTCGCCCGCGAGCGACCGGCACGATCCATCATTTTTGTTTCGCACAATGGCGAGGAAGGCGGCCTGCGCGGATCCCGTTGGTTCACCGATCATCCCACCATCCCACTGACCAGCATTGCCGCTGCCATCAACATGGACATGGTGGGGAAGGGCCGCGTGAACGAAGTGAAGTTCGGCGGGCCGGCCTCGGTGCAGATGCTGGGTGCCAGGCGGCTTTCCAGGGAGTTTGGCGACATCATCGACTCCGTCAACGCGGTCCGCACAGAGGTAATGGCGATCGACAAGTCCTGGGACGTCCCTGCCAATCCGCTCAATCGCTTCTGTCGTAGCGATCAGGTCAACTACGTGCGACACAACGTCCCGGTCGTCTACATGTCACTCGGCTACGCGATGGACTACCACCAGGCGACCGACGAGCCCCAATACATTGACTATGACCATGGTGCCCGTCTGGGGAGGTTCATATACGACGTAATGTGGGCCGTCTCCCAAAGGGCGAAACGACCAGTGATCACGGGACCTGACCCCTCCTACCCGTCCTGCGGATAGACGCGTCCATCCCGCGTGGGACAGGCGGCTGTCCGCGGATGGGGACGGAACTGGATTCAACCGGCGAAACCAGCTCTTCCACTACCCTGGGAAGTTTGTACGCAAGATGTTTTCATGCAACAGCTTGGCCAGCGGACTTCAAGCAGGTTAACCGGATCGCCGGCCGCACCTCTGCGGCATGCATGATGCAAGGCGTCGACCAGGGAATTGCGATCGTACGATCCGGTGTTCTGCTGACCGGGTCGATGCAGCGGACCTGTGTGAGGTGTGCCATGAATGTATCTCCGTTCGGCATCCGGCTTTCCGGATTGCTTCTGTTCCTGATCCCGGCAGGCACCAGCCTCGCTCAGAATCCACCCACATCACAGAACAGGATTGTTTTCAGCGCTGCCGAGTTGGACAACCTCGTCGCGCCCGTCGCCCTGTACCCCGACGCACTGCTGGCGCAGATCCTTCTTGCGGCAACCTACCCCGAACAGGTGGCGGTAGCGGCCGACTTCGTCCGGGCGCGGGGAACGCGTGGTGTGGACGATGAAGCATGGGACATCAGCGTGAAGGCTGTCGCCCACTATCCACCCGTACTGAACATGCTCGCCCGGGATGAAGACTGGAGCCTGGCTTTGGGCCAGGCCTACGCCAGTCAGTCATCCGACGTCATGGATGCCGTTCAGAGACTGCGCGAGATGGCCCGGGAGCAGGGCAATCTTGTATCAACCGAAGAGCAGCAGGTGACCGTGGAACGCGGCGGTCGGATTGTAATCGTGCCAGCCAACCCGCGGGTCATCTATGTGCCGTGGTACGAGCCATCCGTTGTCTATTTCCGGCCGATCTTCCGCGTGGGGTTCCGTACTCAGTTCTTCTCATTCGGTGCCGGTTTCCCAATTGGTGACTGGCTGGTATACGATTGCGACTGGTACGGACGACGCGTGTACTACGATGGCTGGCGGGGTGGGGGATGGCGTACCCGGGCCCGCCCATGGATCACAATCACCAACATTTATGTGCAGCCGCGCTATCACACCATTCGATACGGGAACGTCTACAATCAGGTGATCAATTTCGTGAACCTGGACCGGTCCCACCGGCGGATTCACAAGACAGTCACCTTCGCAAGCTACGAAAGAGTCAACGATCGCGCGCTCAATCAGGGAAAGGACAATTCCCGAGGCTGGGGTCGCGCCGGGCTCCGTGATGGCGACGATGACAATCGTTCCCGGAGCAGTCGTACCGATGGAAGAACGTTCTCTGATATTCCCGCAGCGACAAGAAGCCGCGTCGACAACCAGAACAGGACCGGGTTTGGCGGTGTCGCCACACCCAGGCGATCTACGTCCGCACCCAGCTCTGGCGCCGTGTCTCCTGGATTCGGCGACCTCAACAAGAGGCGCGAGGTCCCGGGCTTCTCAGAATCCGGTGCCGCAAGACCCGGGGGTACGGAACGTGATCAGGTAAGACCTTCGGCTCGTTCCCGTACGACCTTCTCCGTTCCCAGCCGTTCATCCAATTCGTCTCCATCCGCTCGGTCCCTGCCCAGCTCACCAACCGCAAAGTCCAAGGCATCCCGTCCTTCGGGTGAAGGAACGTCTGGACGATCTTTCTCGGCGTTTTCCGCCTCGACAAGGAAAGCCCGGACTCCTGAGCCGCAGTTGCGGTCTTCCCCGGGACTGAACAATCGAACAGCGGCGCCGCAACGCACGTCATTCAATGCTCCCCAGACCATTGGTTCCTCGGTTCGTACCGCGTCACCCAGGAGCAAACCCGTGTCTGCTGGCTTCTCAGGGGTCACCCGACCGAGAAAAGTTCCGCCGCCCCGGTGAGGGTGGCACGGTGCCCGCTGAGGGCCGCGTCCCATGAGGATGCGGCCCTCAACTTTTGTGCGGAAGCAATCGCGACGAACGCGGAGACCAACGTCACGACCACTCCCGCGAAATGCCTCGCTGGGATGGGCGTTCTGATGATGACGAAGTGGCAGCCATCCGACACCAAGAATGGTGCATGCCGCGTCCAGGACTCGGTGAGGCGCGAGCCATGCTTCGCCGCCATTTCGGATACCCTGATCTCCGCCCCTGGCAGGTTCCCGCTATCCAGGCGGTCCTCGATGGCAGGGATGTGATGACGGTGCTCCCGACCGGGGGAGGCAAATCGATCTGCTTTCAGGTGCCGGCCCTGCTCCTGTCCGGGCTTACGGTTGTGGTCTCGCCCTTGATCTCGTTGATGGCTGACCAGGTCGAGGCCCTCTCGCGGAAGGGAATTGGAGCCACCTTCCTGAACAGTACGTTGACAGTGGCGGAAGCCTCCTACCGGTGGGACCTGATCCGCAGCGGGCGAATCAAGCTTCTCTACCTGGCTCCAGAGCGACTGGCGTTGGGAGCGACCACCCGGAAGCTGAGGGAAATGGGCGTGGACCTGCTCGCCGTCGATGAGGCCCATTGTGTCAGCGCCTGGGGGCGGGATTTCCGACCGGATTTTCTCAGGCTGAAGGAGGCGCGCCGGAATCTGGGAGATCCACAGACCATGGCCCTTACCGCGACTGCCACACCCCTTGTCCGCCGGGACATAATCCGGCTGCTCGGCCTGAAGGACCCTGTTGAGGTGGTCGGTGGGTTCGATCGACCCAACCTTACCTTCGCCGTCAGACAGGCAGGTGACCGCAACGATCGCTTGCGGATATTGCTCACGGAACTTGGTGGCGAGCCAGGCCCATGCGTGGTTTACGCTGCCACGCGGGCACAGGTGGAGCAGGTGACACGCGCCCTTCTGGCATCGCGCGTGGAAGCCGTGGCCTATCACGCGGGCCTCGCACCGACCCGGCGCGACCACGCGCAGCGCGCCTTCATGGTGGGTGACGCGCGGGTCATCGTGGCAACGAATGCGTTCGGGATGGGAATCGATAAGCCCGATGTTCGCATGGTGCTGCACTACCTTCACTCCAGCTCGCTCGAGGACTACTACCAGGAGGCGGGGCGGGCCGGCCGCGACGGACTTCTCTCCCGGTGCCTGTTGCTGTTCCACCCAGGGGATCGGGTAGTCCATGACCGCATGCTGGCAGCGTCCCGGATCTCGATCGAACTCGCCCGGAATGTGTGGAGTATTCTGGTCAACGCCTCGGGAGGTGCCAGACCAGTGGTGCTGGATCCCTCCTGGATATGGGAGAAGCTCTCCAGAAAGGCCGACCCGGAGGCGATACGTCGTGTCCTGGCCTTTTTCATCGAACAGCGCCTGTTGCCGAAAACGGAACCAGCGGAGTTGCGTTTGCGACTCCTGGCGTCATCGTCGCGAGCCAGGAATGAAGCACAACACCTCTCTGTGCCCGCCCGACGGATCCTGGAAGCGATGGCTTCCGCCGAAAGCCACGACTGGATCGATGTCCCGATGGCAGCTTGCGGAATCCCTCCCTGGCAGGTAGCGGGGGCTGTGAAGGAGTTGGAGGGGAAGCAGCTGGCGTTCGCGGACCGGCTTCACCCCGCACTCGTGGTGAGACGTGACACCGCGGCAGTCGCGCGCCTGGAGAACTGCCTGACCAACCTCACAACACACCAGAAAGCAGGGCAGCTAAAGCTTGATGCAATGGTCGGTTACGCTCTAACCAAGAGTTGTCGTCGAGCTTTCATCCTGGCGTACTTTGGGGAATACGAAAGCAGCCGGACACAGTGCGGTAATTGTGATCGCTGCTGCCGGAGTGGCGGAGCCTGGAAGCCATCGTGAGGGTGGCCGAACGGTTCCCGCCGGAGCCACGAAACGTGACGAACCGCATCCTCCCACCACCCGCTACTTTGCTGCGATGCATGATCAACTCTTTTTCTCGGAGCAGCACCTCGCGGTCCGCGAGATGGTCCGCGCCTTCGCGCGCGACGAAGTTGCTCCGGTGGCGGCGAAGTACGATGCGGCGGCGGAGTTCCCCTGGGAGACGGTCAGACGCATGGGCGAGCTGGGGCTCCTCGGGGTACCCTGGCCCGAAGAACTGGGCGGTGCCGGGCTGGACATCCTCTCTTACGTAATCGCGATCCACGAACTGGCGAAGGTCGATGCGTCGCATGGCCTGACCGTTTCGGCGCACACCACCCTGGGAACCTCGCCGATCATGAACTTCGGGTCCCCCGATCAACGCCAGCGATATGTACCGCTGCTGGCATCCGGACGGGTCATGGGGGGATTCGGGCTGACGGAGGAAGGGGCGGGCAGTGATGCAGCGGGCACCCGGACGCGGGCAGTCCGAAAGGGTGACCGATATGTAATCAACGGATCCAAGCGCTTCATCACCCACGCTGGTGTCGGCGAGGTGTTCGTCGTAACCGCGGTCACCGACCCCGGGCGGGGAACGCGGGGGATTTCCTCGTTCATACTCACCAAGCATAACGACGACATGGATCGCGCCCGCCCACACGGAATCGGCCATGACGATAGCCTGGGCGCCATGCCCGGCTTCCGATCCGGGCGAAAGGAGGACAAGCTCGGCTGGCGCGCTTCGGATACCCGGGAATTGATCATGGAGGATGTGGAGGTACCTGTGGAGCAGATGCTGGGCAATGAGGGTGAAGGGTTCGTGAACTTCATGAAGACGCTGGACAGTGGCCGCATCGGGATCGGCGCCTTGTCGCTGGGCATTGCGGAAGGGGCTTTCGAGCAGGCCCTGCGTTATGCGTCGATACGTCAGCAGTTCGGGAAGCCGATCGCGGAGTTTCAGGGTGTGCAGTTCCAGCTCAGCGACATGGCCACGGAAATCGAGGCCGGCAAGCATCTGGTGTATCAGGCTGCCTGGCTGGCGCAGAACGGAAAGGCCTTTTCCAAGGAGGCGGCCATGGCAAAGCTGTTCTGCTCCGAACTGGCCATGCGGAGCACCATCAAGGCGGTCCAGATTCACGGCGGATACGGATACACCAGGGAGTACCCCGTGGAGCGCATGATGCGTGATGCCAAGATCTGTGAGATCGGCGAAGGGACATCGGAGATTCAGCGCCTGGTCATAGCGCGCCACCTGCTTCGGGAACTCAACGCTTGAGGCTGGAGATCACCCGTCAGATAAGACTCCGTGGTGGACTCGCACTCGCGCTGATTTTTCTGGTGTTCGTCCGGCCCACGCTTGGCTCGATCCTCATGGGCTTGCCGGTGGCACTTGCGGGACTGGCTATCCGGGCATGGGCAGCGGGCCACATCGTCAAGGAGCAGAAACTGGCGATCACCGGACCCTACGCTCACACCCGGAATCCACTCTACCTGGGATCATTTCTGCTGGCGGCCGGATTCGCGCTGATGGCGCACTGGTCCATGCTCCTGCTGGCGATTGTCCTCTTCGGACTGATTTACGGGCCGACCATCGAGCAGGAACGTCGGCAGATTCTGGCGCGCTTCCCGGACGAGTATCCGGAGTACGCCCGCAACGTGCCGGTCTTCATTCCACGGCTCACACCGTGGCGTAACCCGCTGCGGACGGGTGAGAATTTGTTTAGTTTTGAGCTCTACATGCGTCATCGGGAGTGGCAGGCCGCGCTGGCATTCGTCGCCGTCGTGGTCTGGCTGTTCCTGAGGGCCAGAACGGGTTCTTGATACAGGTCCGGGCAGAATCATTTCGGTTGCCTGCCCAGGACAGGGATGCAGGGCTTCGGCAGTACGCGACTCGTGCTGCCGGGCCCGGGTACTGTTCCGGAAAGCGATGGCGCCTGCCGCCATCGGCGGATTTCCGGAGGCGCGGTTTTCGGGTTGGTCAACGGAGTTGCTGATCGCATGACTCTCCTCATGAAGCCGGTCTGGCACCCATTGGGGTGGTTTGCCGTACTTGCGAAAGCAGGTACGGGAGACAGACGGACAGGGTGGGCATGGACGATCGCAATCCGATGGCTGCGCATGGTGCAGAACTGGTTCGGGTGGCTTTGGCAGAGCCGACCCGCGCCCCCCCACCTTCAGGTCGGCCTTGTCGGATCGCGCGAGTCGCGCGTGGCATCCGGGCGGGTCGCGCACGATGAAACGCGAAATCCTAATAAGCGCAGCAAACCGGGAGACCCGGGTAGCGATCCTCGAAGACGATCAACTGGTTGAGCTTCTGGTAGATCGACCGGACGTCAAGCGAATGGTCGGTGACATTTTCCTGGGAAGGGTCGAAGCCATTCTGCCGGGGATCCAGGCAGCCTTCGTCGACATCGGTACCGAAAAGAGTGCATTCCTGCACGCCTCCGACCTGGTGTTCGGCGGGGCAACGGACGATGACGAGGACTCCGACTCAGAAGACGGCGATGACGACGAGGAGTCGCATGCGGAAGACCAGCGTGGCAATCGACGTGGTCGCCGCCGGCCGGAGGCTCCTGCAATTCAGGAGGTCCTGAAGAAGGGGCAGGATATCATCGTCCAGGTGACCAAGGAGGCCATCTCAACCAAGGGACCGAGGGTGACCGCGCAGGTTTCCCTGGCCGGCCGCTTCCTTGTGTTCATGCCTCACGCTTCCCGTGTGGGAGTGAGCCGCAAGATCGGCGACCGATCGGAGCGGGCCCGGCTACGTGATCTGGTACAGGGAGTGCTGCCTCCCGCCTCCGGCGGCGTAATAGTCCGGACCGTGGGAGAAGACGTCACCGTCGAGACGTTCCAGCGGGAGCTGCAGACACTGCTGGCGCAATGGAAGCGAATCAAGCGCAAGACATCGTTCGTTCGGGCCCCGTCGTTGCTCCATCGCGAGACCAGTCTGACACGCGGGATCGTGCGCGATATTTTCAGTACCCGGGTGGAGAGCGTGCAGGTGGATTCCCGGCAGGTACATAACGAGATAGTCGAGTACCTCAAGGGTGTCGCACCCGAGCTGGTGGAGCGTGTCCGACTCTATGAGGACAGCGTACCGCTATTCGACAAGGCGGACATCGAAACCGAGATCCGCGACCTTTTCAAGCGTCGCTGCGATCTTCCCTCCGGGGGATACCTCATCATCGAACCCACCGAGGCTCTGGTGTCGATAGATGTCAACTCGGGACGCTTCACGGGGAAGAGGGATCCCGAGAAGACCATCCTGAAGATCAATCTGGAGGCAGCGCGGGAGGTGGCGCGTCAGCTCCGTCTGCGGGACGTGGGTGGCATCATCGTGTGTGACTTCATCGACATGGAAACGAAGGCAAACCGCGACCGGGTTCTCCAGGAACTGCGAACCCACCTGAGCCGGGACCGGGCGCGGACACGCGCCTTCGCCGTCAGCGACCTCGGGCTGGTGGAAATGACCCGGCAACGCGTGCGGCAGAGCCATCTCCAGTCCATGACGGATGCCTGCCCGACCTGCCACGGCACCGGTAGGGTATTCACCCCGGAGACCATCCTTCGGAGAATAGAGCGGGCCGTGCGAAGAATCGCCGTCGAAGGCAAGCGTGACCCCCTGCTGGTTCGCCTCTATCCGGAGGTTGCACTGCACGTCCTCGAGGAAGAGAAGGACTTCCTCAAACGACTGGAAAAGGCCGCCGGATTCCCCCTCGAACTGAGGGACGATCCCACGCTCCGCCCGGATGAATTCAAGCTGGTCGTGAAGGGAGCGGGAAGGGACGTGACGCAGCAGTACGCGGTAGCCTGATCCGGCGCCATCCTTCGCGCTCGCACTGCGCGGCCCGGCGATGCCACGAGGTTCCCCGTCCAGCGAAGCAGTGGTATCCGAAGGCGTATTGCCGCTTGACCCTAACCTTGCGCGTCAATTATAGTTAATGGCTCTATTCCTCCTGCAGGCCAATGCCATACGCGATCTTCAAGACTGGCGGCAAGCAGTACCGGGCCCAGCCCGGCGCCAGACTACGTATTCCTTCAATTGAGGGCGATCCCGGAGCCACGATCACCTTCGGCGACGTTCTCCTGAGTGCCGACGGTGACACCGTCCGGACCGGCACTCCCACTGTCCCGGGAGCGTCAGTTTCCGCGGAGATCGTCAAGCATGGACGGGATGACAAGATCGTCGTCTTCAAGTTCAAGCGACGGAAGAACTACGCTCGCAAACAGGGACATCGGCAGGGTTTCACCGAGGTCCGAATCAACAGCATCAGCCTCGGCTGAGGGCAGGCAAACATGGCGCACAAGAAAGGGGTAGGCTCCACCCGCAATGGACGCGACTCCAACCCACAGTACCGCGGAATCAAGAAGTACGGGGGTGAATCCGTCCGTGCCGGCAACATCATCGTCCGTCAGACCGGAACCAAGTGGCACCCGGGCAACAACGTCGGCTTGGGCTCGGACTTCACGATCTATGCCTTGACGGACGGTGTTGTCAGGTTCGAGCACAAGGACAAGAAGCGCTACCGCGTGAGCGTGGTCACGCCCTGACCGTGTGGACAGACATCCCAGGGAACCCCCGCTTCGCGGGGGTTTTTTCGTGCCACCAAACGTTGAGACGACTTGGCTTGACATCGACTTGCTCGCAACTTTCGATTGCCGCCCCCCGTTATCGTGTGAAGCCACAACTCGGAGCAGACCATGGCAATCTGGGACAAGCTCAAGACGGAATTGGATCGGGCCGGGAAAGCGGCTCAGGAGGCCATCGATGACGGGAAGACCCGCCTGGACGCCTTCCGTGCCCGCCAACAGGCCGACAAGGCCGCTCAGGAATTGGGTTACGCTGTGTTCCGGGCGCGCCAGAATGGTGCTGAAGTGGACTGGCAGGCATTGCAACGGCTGGTAAACGCTCTCGCTGACAAGGAATCAGAAGTGCAGCGCCTGGAAGCAGAACTGCGAGCGCCGGCCTCAACAACCGCAACCGACCCGGCCACTGCGCCCGAATCACCCCCAGCAGCCCCACCCACCGAGCCAACAGCACCCGAAACCAGCCCGACCGATCGTACCCCGGGAAACTGAAAGGCCGGCTCTTGCCGGCCCCAGTGACCCTTCTGCCAGGCGCCGAATCTACGGCGGTGGCAGTTTCTTGTACTTCTGCATCAGTTCATCCTGCCGGCTCGGGCGCTTGACCATCTGGCCACGAACGTAGACCGCTTCGACCATGGTGAGAGGTTCGAAAGGATCGCCCCCCCAGATCACCACATTTGCCTCCCTGCCAGGCTGCAGCGAGCCCACGCGATCCGCCAGACCAAAAACCTCCGCGGGCGTCAGCGTGACCGCCCTGAGTGCCGCATCCCACGACATGCCAAAGGCAACCGCATTGCCTGCCTCGAAGCGGACATTCCGGGCATTGAACCCGTCGGCACCACCGTTCAGGATCACTGGTACACCAGCCTTCTGAAGCAATCCCGCGTTTTCCTGACGCGCGCCCAGCACGGAGAAGTTCAGAGGGATGTTGTTCAATGCTCCCGTGATGACTGGCGTCCGCGTTGCAGCCAGTTTGCTGGCAAGCATCCAGGCCTCTGCACCACCGGCCACGATCACCTTCACATTCTGTTCCTTGGCCAGATCCATCGCGGATTCGATATCGCTGGCGCGATTTGCCTGGATGATCAACGGCATGACACCGTTGACAACCGGAATCATGGCTTCCAGTTCGGTGCGGTCCGCGGCCATTTCACGGCTCGCCCCGCGCTCATAGTTCGCCCGCCGGGACATGTAGACCCGCGTGTCAGCAATGAGGTTTCGCAGTCGATCCAGTACTTCGCCTCGCGACGCCCCCAGTCCTTCTCCCTTGCTTCCAATGTCCGCCACCATGGCGACCGCTGGCTGCAACAGCATTCCCGCCGCGGAACTGTCGGCAAGGTCGAAGAATGCGGCTTGCCCGGCCACCAGCCCGCCCGCCGGCAGGACGCCAACAGACGTGATCCCATCATTCCGGGTAACCTGAATCAGCGGCGAGTTCGGATTGAATCCTTCCCAGATTCGATGCGACGCCGTAATCCCGTCACCGCTGCCTCTGGCCGGCAGATCCACGGTCTCCTGAACAGCACCAATCTCCACGACTCCCAGCGTGGTGACTGCATTGATGATGCCCGGCGTCACCCACTTTCCCCGGGCATCGACCCGGATGGCGTCGGTGGGGACCGCGAGATCCGGACCGCCAACCGCAAGGATCTTCCCATCCCGCATGATCACCGTGCCGTTCTCGATCATCGGCCCGCTAACGGGATAGACCCGACCACCCGTGATTGCCGTCGTCTGAGCCAGGACCGGTGAGGCGAGGGTCAGCGCCGCCATGAGTGCACTGCTGAACAGGCACCATTCCGACACGATCCACCCCCGCTGTGTGTTGGATCCGATCGATTCCCTCATCATCGCTGTCCCCCGGGTACGTAGCCCAGCTCAAAATCAGTGCGCCAGCGCTGACTCGGATCAAGGCGATCGAACAACATCGCACCATCCACCCAGACCTTCTCCGCCCGGGAGTACACGCTGAAGGGATTGCCACTCCAGAGGACGACGTCGGCGTTCTTCCCGATCACCAGTGAACCGATCCGGTCGTCGAGGCCAAGTGCCCATGCCGGGTTGATGGTCAACCACTTTATGGCCTCGTCTTCCGTCACATTGATGCCCAACTCGCGTCCGGCTTCCATGCCCTTTGCGGCATCCTGGTTGAGCCGCTGCATCCCGCTGGCATCATCGGAATGCACGATGGTCCGGACCCCGGCCGCGTCGAGCATCGCCATGTTTCCGCGCACCCCATCCATCGCCTCCATCTTGAAGCCGCCCCAATCGGACCATACGGAGGCCGCGATGCCGTTCCCCGCCAGGAGATCCGCGATCTTGTAACCCTCCACAGTGTGATGGAAGGAACGGATCTGATAGCCGAACTCCTTGGCGATGTCGATCATCTGCGCCATCTCGTCAGCCCGATAGCAGTGGTTATGGACCAGGATGTTTCCACGCAACACCTCGGCCAGGGTTTCCATGGCCAGGTCCCGCGCTGGCGGATCGCCTTTCCTGTCCGCCAGCCAGCGGTCCCAGCGACGGCGGTATTGCTCCGCCTGAATCCACTGGCCACGATACCCGGCCACATTCCCCATGCGCGTGGACGGACCACGTGTGGCATAGACGCGCTTGGGATTTTCCCCGCAGGCCATCTTCAGTCCGTACAGGGCACCTGGAAACTTCATCCCCTGAACGGTGCGTGACGGCACGACCTTGAGCACAACCGACCGCCCCCCGAACAGGTTGGCGGAACCGGGCAGGATCTGAACCGTGGTCACGCCGGATGCAAGCGCTCGTGGGAACTGTGGGTCCTGGGGCCAGACGGAGTGTTCCGCCCACACCTGGGGCGTGGCCGGGTTGGTCATCTCGTTGCCATCCGAAAGGGCGTCTCCTCCCGGGGCGGCGTAGACTCCGAGGTGGGAATGGTCGTCGATGATGCCCGGCGTGACAAACTTGCCCGTGCCGTCGATCACCCTGGCATCGGGTGGCACCGTAACCTCTGTCCCGATCGACGTGATCCGTCCATCCCGCATCACAATGGTTCCGTTCCTTATGGTCGGGCCTGCCGCCGTAAGAATGGTTGCGTTGCGAATGGCGACGGGTCCGGATGGGAACCGTCGGTATGTGCTGGGGAAGGGATTGGCGTTGGGGAGCGACAGGGCCCCGGGACCGGCCGGAATGGCCGGACTGCTGTCTGCCTTCTCCTCAGCTACCGCTGGTGGGGACACCGGAACCTGCGGTGTGACCGTCTCGGGTGCAGGTCGCCCTGCCGAACAGCCGAGGGACACAACCAACCCAACCCAGAAATGGTGACGCTGAAACACCGGATACTCCGTGGTCTGGTTGAGGTGGAAACTAGGACGGCACCGCGGGTCTATCCAGTCGGCCCTTCACGCACCGACATGTTCCTCAGCAATCGGGGGCGATCCGTGCAGATTCCGTCCACGCCGAGGCGAATCAGATCCCGGGCGCGGGATTCGTCGTTCACCGTCCAGGCGATGACGCGCTTCCCCGCCTGGTGAACAGCGGTCAGGAGCGCCTGATCGATCATGTCCGCCTGCTGCCAGAGATCCCGGGCGAGGCTGCTCTCGAGAACGGCGACGGGGTCAATGAGTCGCGATACCAGGAGAATGCCACGCGGAATCGCAGGAAAGCGCCGAGCGGCCGCAGCGATGGTTCTATGGTCGAAGCTGTGGATGGCACACCAGGATTCCTGGCCAGCGAGGAGTTCGCCGACCGGACCCAACGCCCCGGCTGCCTTGAGCTCCACATGGAGCTGGCATCGACCCCGAACCAGGGCAACGACCTCCGCCAGGTCAGGAACCGGTCTTGACCGGCGCAGCTCTGCCAGATGGAGACCAGCTATAGGTATCAATCCAGCCCCGGAGGGGTCCGGTATGACAGGGTCGTGGTGTACCACCGGTACCTGATCCTTCGTCAGCTGCACGTCAAGCTCGATCCCGTCGGCTCCGGCCAGAATTGCGTCCTGGAACGCCTGGATGGAATTTTCGGGTGATGAGGTGGTATCGCCACGGTGCGCAACTATTTGGCACATAATACTTTTTGAGCAGGTGCGAGAGGTGGGAGGAGCGCGCCCGTTGTATCAGTCGTCAGAACACCACCCTGAAGCTGGTCCCAGTCAGACCAGCGGCAATCCCCCAAACGGACAGACCGGTCCAGATATTGTCTCTTAACGACTTGCGCCCCCGGACGTCCCATCGAACGACTCCGCAATGGCTGAGGACCTGAACGGACGGGACGACTCCCTCGATACCAGCCTGATAGCTCGCTGGCGAGAGGGGGATGAACGGGCGGCAACAGCCCTTGTGGAGCGGCACGCCTACGCCCTCAGCCGGTACATAGGCAGCATGGGGGAGCGGGATGCGACGGAAGAAGTGGTACAGGATACGTTCGTACGGGCATTCGCATCGCTGGAGTCATTCCGGGGAGAGAGTTCTCTGCGGACCTGGCTCTTCACCATCGCAAGACGGTTGGTCTACGACAGACGGCAGGCAGCAAGGCGGAGACGGGAAGTCGGGAATCTGGATGATGTGGACGCCGCCACAACGTACACGGCATTGGACAGCATGATCGCGGGTGAAGCAAAGAAGCGGGTCTGGGCGGCCGTAGGAAGGCTCTCACCAACCCAACGCGAGGTGTTTCTTCTGCGTGTAAACGAAGGACTCTCGTACAAGGAAATCGCGGAAGTCGCGGGTACCACAGAAGGAGCTGCAAGGGTGCACTACCATAACGCCCTTCGGACAGTGAAGGAGAACCTCAATGACTGATTGCCCCAACGTTGAGATCCGGGAACTGCTTCCGGAGTACCTTGCCGGTGCCCTGGAAGGCTCGCGCAAGACTCTCGTGGAGACACACCTCACGAGTTGCGCCGACTGCCGGGCGGAGCTGGAAACCATACGCCTCGTACGTGAGGTGTTCACCAGCGTGTCTGCGCCAGTGGATGTGGCATCGATAGTGGCAGCACTTCCCGGACCACGGCCGCGGTCGGTATCCCGCCCGCCAATGCGCTCGTGGGCCCGCAGTCATGCTTTTCAGATCGCCGCGGCCATATCGTTTGTGGCACTCGGTGGAGTATCCCTTTCGGTAACCCGCTCGTTCTTTGCCGTGGATGAGCAGCGAACCCAGGGGGCCGCGGAGGATTCCACCTCAGAATGGCCTATGGGGATGCCCGCCATCAGTTTTGCGGGCGGGGTAAGTGACCTCGACGATGGTGAAATCCAGACGCTGATCGCGGCGATCGAATCGATGGACGCCCTTCCGGTAGCTGAGCCCGATGCGGTAATACTCAGCGTCGCCGAAGGGCAGGGCAGCCAGGAACCGTGACCATGCGCGCTTCTTTGAAGTACATGCTCCTTGCCGGAATGCTGTTGCTCCCGCCAATCACTGAAGGCTGGGCACAACGCCCCGGGCGCACCCGTACCAGAGAGCCGGATCGACAGGAACTCGTCCGGAGGTGGCAGGCGCGACTTGCATGGTTGCTGAAAGCACAACTGGGCTTGAACGACCAGCAGATGAAGCAGTTGTCCGAGGTCAACCAGCGTTTTGACGCCCGTCGGAGGGAGCTTGTTGAGCAGGAGGCAAGGACGCGACACTCGCTCCGCAGAGAAGTCATGAAGAAGGATTCCGCCAATGCCGCAGTCGTCGATTCGCTCCTCACGGAACAATTCCGGCTCGACAGGGAGCAACTGGATCTCAACGAGGCGGAACAGCGTGAACTGGCCGGTTTCCTGACTCCCATTCAGCGTGCCCAGTATCTGGGGGTCCAGGAGCAGATGCGCCGGGAGATAGACATGTTCCGGATGCGCGGAAGTTCCAGGTTCGACGCTGAACCTGATTCCGACCGGGACCGAAGGCGCCCACCGTCGGACTGGCAGCGCCTGACCCCGGCTTGACGTCCTGCTAGATTCCGGGCCTTGCGCCCGGGTGGCGGAACTGGCAGACGCAGCGGACTCAAAATCCGCCGGGCTTCGGCCCTTACGAGTTCGAGTCTCGTCCTGGGCATCGTGCGATCAACCCAACGAGGGAGGACGCTTTCTCCTCCCGCGTTTTCCATCGCCCATGCTGCAAGGTCATGCCCCGGCCAGGCCAGCCCCGCGATCCCCTGGCGGACTACCGGCCAGGCCGAGAGGGTGTTCGCGACCGTGACCTGCCGGGCCAGGCAGGCCCTGCGGATCTTCACAATGGACGAGGTCAATGGCAACGAACGGGTACCAGTCACCGGTACGCATCATCGTAACCAGACGCCTTCCCGATGCGGTGGAAGACGAACTGCGCCACCGCTGGGGAGCGGTACTGAGCGACGACGACCACCCGTTCGGCTTCACGGACCTCGTGGCGGCTCTCCAGGAAGCCGATGTCGTGCTGTGCACCCTCACGGACAGGTTGAGTCGTGACGTGTTCGAGGCGGCAGAACCCATGAGGTGCAGGCTACTGGCGAACTTCAGCGTGGGCTTCAATCACATTGACCTCGCTGCCGCCCGAGACGCGGGCATCCAGGTATCCAACACTCCTGGCGCTCTCACGGAAGACACGGCCGACCTCACACTCCTGCTGATACTGGCCGCGGCCCGGCGCGCATCGGAGGGTGTGGCCGAATTGCTGGGTGGAACCTGGACGGGTTGGCGTCCCACACACCTGCTGGGGACTCGCGTCACAGGCAAGAGCCTTGGCATAGTCGGTTTTGGTCGCATCGGCAGAGCTGTCGCCCAGCGCGCTCACCATGGCTTTGGAATGCGTATCCTGTACCACTCCCGGAATCGCGTCAGCCAACAGGTGGAGGAAGAATATGGCGCCACCTGGTGCCCATCCCTGGACGAGCTCCTGCAGCAGTCAGACGTGGTTTCGCTTCATACGCCGGCCACTCCGGACACGCACCATCTTATCGACCAACGACGCCTCAGTCTGATGCCCCAGCACTCGTTCCTCGTCAACACCAGCCGGGGTGATGTCATTGATGAGTCGGCCCTGGTCAACGTGCTCGCCGAGGGAAAACTGGCTGGCGCGGCCCTGGACGTCTTCGAGCGCGAGCCTTCTGTTCATCCCGGCCTCCTCGCGTCCCGGCGGGTGTTCCTGCTCCCCCACCTGGGCAGCGCCACGGTCGAAGGCAGAGTGGCCATGGGTCGCCGTGCGCTGGCCAACATTGAAGCGTTTCTCGAGGGACGGGATCTGCCCGATAGGATCGCATAGAGTAACTTTCGCGCGGCTGTCAGCGCCCCCGTCCGAACCCGCCATGACACTAGATCTCTCTGTTCGCTCTGGTGATCCGTCCTCGATCCCCACGCCCCTTCTTGCGGTACTGCTCCCGCCAACGGGCTCCGTTCCACCAGGACTGAAGTCTCTCGACAGAACCCTCGGTGGTGCCCTGTCCAATGTTTTCTCCCGACGCGATTTCCGGGGTGATCGCGACGAGACCCTTCTGCTTCAGGGAACGCCACGCGGGGTGGAGAGGATCCTTCTGGTCGGAATGGGGAAGGGGACCGCCCCTGCGCTGGCTCTCCGAAGAGCTGGCGCCGTAGCGTCACGCCAGGCGCACAGAATGGGTGTGGGACGACTCGCAGCATGGACCCCACGACTCGATTCCACCACCGCGGAAGCATTGGGTGTGGGACTCAACCTGGGGTGCTGGGACTACCCTGACCTCAAGACACCGCCTCAACCAGACGAGCGTCGAGCACCGCTCAGCGGGGCTGTGATCGTTGCCGCCAATGCCCGCTCGCTCCGACAGGCGGCTTCCGCGGCAACGGCAATGGGCGAAGGTTATGCGCTCACCCGCCGATTGGCCATGATGCCGGGCAATCTCTGCACGCCGGAAACCCTGGCCCAAACGGCCCGGGATATTGCCAGGCGGCACGAGATGGAAGTGACGGTTCTGGGACGCTCCGAAATGGAGAAGCACGGCATGGGATCCTTTCTCTGCGTCGCACAGGGAACGCCCCAGGATCCCAAGCTCATAACCCTGGAATACCGCCACGGACCCGCCAAGGCGAAACCAGTCGTACTCGTAGGCAAGGGACTCTGCTTCGACACCGGAGGTATCTCCATCAAGCCCGCCGAGCGCATGGAGTTCATGAAGTTTGACATGTGCGGAGCGGCCGCCGTGCTCGGCGCCATGGAGACCATTGCCAGGCTGGGGTTGCGCATCAATGTCGTGGGTGCCATCGGAAGCACCACCAACATGCCGTCCGGCACGGCGGTGAAGCCGGGCGACGTGGTGAAGGCGTCCAACGGAAAGAGCATAGAGGTGATCAACACCGATGCCGAGGGACGCCTGGTACTGGCCGACGTTCTTTCCTGGGTGAAGCGCTACGATCCTGCCGCGGTGGTCGACGCCGCAACACTTACCGGGGCATGTGTGATCGCCCTGGGCTACAACGCCACCGGGGCGATGGGTGTCGACGAGCGACTCGTACGTGAGGTGATCAAGGCAGCGGCATCCGCCGGCGAACCGGCCTGGCAGCTTCCCCTGTGGGATGAGTACCGGGAGCAGATCAAGTCCGATGTCGCCGACCTCCGCAACACCGGCGGGCGGGCAGCGGGCACCATCACCGCGGCACTCTTCCTGAAGGAATTCACGGACTACCCGTGGGTGCACCTGGACGTGGCCGGTACGGCCTATTCCGAATCCGACCTTGGGATGATCCCGCGAGGACCAACCGGCGTACCGATGGGTACGTTCGTGCAGTTCGTCCGGGGGAGGGTGCGCTGAGAGGTCACTGTTTGAGCTGCCTGGGGATTCTGCTGGCGCTGACAATGTCACCGGTCGGCACCCGGGCACAGGTATCCGCGCCCCCTCCCCCACCGGATAGCACCAGGCGCGACAGCGTCACGGCGGATTCGATGGCCGGCGATTCAGCGCGCCGCAAGGTCGATCTCGTCGCTGACAAGGCGGATACCGTAAAGGCCCCTCTTGCTCCAGCCGAGATTCCGGTCATCCCATCGATCGGACCGGGTTATTCCTGGGGACGCGACCCTCTTGTCGCAACGGGCGCCCTGACCCTGGGAGAGCTCGTGGACCGGGTCCCGGGGCTGACTTCGTTTCGATCCGGATGGATCGCCGCGCCCGAGATGGCTGCGTGGCTGGGTGCATTCGGCCGGGTACGAATCTTCCTGGACGGTGTGGAACTCGATGCCCTCAACCCGCGGTTACGAGGACAGTCAGACCTGTCGGTGATCGACATGTGGCAGTTGGAGGATGCCACCATCGAACCAGGTGCGGGCGAGATACGAGTACACCTGCGCAGCTGGCGTGTAGACAAGACGATTCCCACCACCAGGATCGACGTCTACACCGGAGACCTGCAGACCAACGTGTTCCGGGGTTACTACGGCCGGCGATTCCCTTCGGGGCACGTGCTTCAGGCGGGTGGCGACCACTTTGCAACCACCAACCGCCGTACCGATGAAGCCGGGGATCACACCTCGCTGTGGGGTCGTGCTGGATGGGCAGGCGGCAAGTGGACGGTGGACGGTTCGATCCTGCGCTCGGGTCGGAAATTCACCGAGCGCACGCCCGATGGGCTTACCAGAACCGACACGCTGCCAACCCTGGATGGCACCATGATAGTGGCCACCGGCAGAGTGGCCTGGGGAAACCCCGACCAGGGTGCTTGGTGGCAGGCGCTGGCCTCGGCTCAGTCCTTCGCGATCAACAATGCCCCTGGAACTGTAGTTGACTCGATTCCCGGACCGGGTGGGGGCGGAAGTGGTGGCTCCGCTGAGGAGCCGGACACGATCCAGGTCTCCAATGACACAACGCAGTCGCGGCCTCAGTTGGTTCTGACCGGCGGCCTGTCGAGCGGCCCGGTTCGAGTGTCCGGCGCGGCACGCCTGAGACGCTGGCAGGGAAGATCCTGGTTGGCCCCGGCCCTCCGGGCGTCCTACGACAATGGGCGATTTGCGCTTTCCACGTTCGCTGAACGGTCTGCACTGGATAGCGTACAGCGTCTGGAAGCCATGGGCCGAATCAATGTCCTGGGGAACCTGTCACTCAGCGGGTCGGTCAGCCGTGCATCTCCGTTGCAGGGAAACCCGGGGGCCGCCAGTCTCGCGTACCGTGGCGCCGTAGGGACGCGCCTGGGAAGGGTTTGGTGGACGGCCGGAATAATATCCCGCGATTCTTCGGTCCTCCTTCCACCGGTCGGGTTCGACACCTCCTTCACCGGGGGAAGCCAGGGTCGGGTGACGGGCCTCTTCGCCAACATCCGAGGGAAGTTCTACCGCGACGTGGGGATCGACTTCAGCGGAATCCGCTACCCGGACAAAGGTCTGTTCCGACCGCAGTACGAGACCACGGCGCGCCTCTTCGTGGACAGTGACATGCGGACGAAGTTCCCGAGTGGCAACCTCCACATTCTGCTGGCATTGACACACGAGTATCGAAGTGATGCTCTCTTTCCAACCACTGCGGAACTGCTCCGATCGAGCCAGTACAGGGTATGGGGAGCGGAACTGGAGATCCGGCTGCTGTCCGCGACGATCACGGTTCTCTACCGGAACTTCATGGGTGCTGACTACCAGCAGGTGCCCGGGTTTCGCATGCCAGGAATCACATCGTACTACGGCATTCGCTGGAACTTCATCAATTGACAAGGTCGTTGTGGGACAGTAACTTAGCTAGCTTCTCATGATCAGAAGCATGACCGGTTACGGCGCTGCTGACGGCGCCCTCGGCTCCGGCCGGGTGGCGGTCGAGCTGCGGTCTGTAAACCACCGCTTTTTCAATGCAACCATCAAACTCCCGGTCGAACTGTCGCGCTGGGAGGGTGAGGTGCGGGAGACACTGCGCCAGCGGATTTCGAGGGGGCACGTGACCCTTACTGCCCGCCTGGATCGCGGTGTCTCGGGTCCGCTGCTTCTGGACCGGGACCGCTTCAGCGCCTACCTGGCTCTCCTCCGGGAACTCAAGGAGGAGTATTCTTTTGACGGGGAAGTCGATATCGCGACTGTACTTGGAATGCCAGATGTAATGTCGCGTGTCAACGACGTGCAGGAGGACGACGTCAAGGGTCTGGTCAGCCTGGTGCAGGGTGCCCTCGACTCGCTGACGAATTCCCGTGAGGACGAGGGGGCGAGGCTCAAGAACTACATTGGGGAGCACCTCTGTCTGGTGGAATCCGCCTTGGCCCGAATTTCTGAACGCGCTCCAGCCCGGCTGGTGGAGCACCGCGAACGACTGCGCGAGTCCCTTCGGCAGCTCGCCCAGACGATTTCGGTCGACGAGCAGCGGCTTGCCATGGAGATGGTGATCCAGGCCGACCGTCTGGACATCCAGGAGGAACTGTCCCGGTTCCGATCCCACATTGCAGCCTTCCGTGGGTCACTCGAAAGCAAGGGAGACGAGCCTGTGGGAAAGCGGCTCGGATTCCTGCTGCAGGAAATGCTTCGGGAGGCGAACACAACAGGAGCCAAGGCGAACGACGCTGCCATCCTGGCTGAGGTCGTTACGGTCAAGGAGGAACTGGAGCGAATTCGCGAACAGGTGGAAAACCTCGAGTGAGCCCGTTCCCACTGATCCTTTCATCGCCGTCCGGGGGTGGCAAGACCACCATATCGCGCCGACTCCTGGAGCTCCGGACTGACGTGGGTTACTCCATATCCTGCACCACGCGACCACCGCGTGCGGGAGAAGTGAATGGTCGGGACTACTTCTTCCTGACCCCCGCGGAGTTCGAGGAACGCCAGCGAAAGGGGGAGTTCGCCGAATCGGCAATGGTGCATGGGAACTGGTATGGGACGCTGGCGGCCCAGGTGAATCAGGTACTGGCCGGTGGGGCACACGTGATCATGGATATCGACGTCCAGGGTGCCCGTCAATTTCAGGCCATGTTCCCGGAATCCGTGACGATATTTCTCCTGCCGCCCTCAGCCGATGTCCTCCTGCAGCGACTCGCTGCGCGGCGGACCGAGTCAACCGAAGCATTTCACCGGCGCATTCGGGCAGCCAGGGAGGAACTACAGGCGGCTCCGTCATATCATTACGCAGTGGTAAACGACAACCTCGATCAGGCATGCCGGATCGTCTCGTCGATCATAGACGCGGAGATCGTCAGGCATTCCCGACAACCGGAGCTGAACCGCAGGATCGCCGCGCTGGTTGCCGGACTCGATCATCAACTGTTGCATCACACCTCAGCCTGAGAACAAGCAATGAGAGTATTCACGCCGGCGGACGTCGAGGATCGGGCCGCCAACAAGTACCTCGCGGTTCTGGTGGCGGCCAAGCAGGCGCGCCTGCTGAACGAATTCCCGCGGGAAAGATCCGCGCGGGAGAAGAAGCTGACGACGCGTGCCATGGAGAACCTGTCCGCCGGAGACATCGAGTTCCGCGTGGTACCGCGACAGCGCGGCGGGGAGTAAGTCGCCGTCCGACCCTTCGATGGACGTCGCATACTCCTGGGTGTGACGGGAGGGATCGCCAGCTACAAGTCAGTGTGGCTGGCACGTCTGTTCACGCAGGCAGGAGCGGAGGTCGACGTCGTTCTCACACGTTCGGCCACCGAGTTTGTGGGTGCGGTGACGTTCGAGGCGCTCACCGGCCGCCCGGTACACACCAGCCTCGTCGAGGCGGGGCACGCACTCGATCACATCCGACTGGCGCGCGCAGCGCACGCGGTGGTGGTAGCACCGGCAACTGCGGACTTCCTGGCCCGGGCTGCCGCAGGAAGGGCTGATGACCTTCTGAGCGCAATCCTGCTCGCGACAACGGCTCCTGTCCTCGCGGTGCCGGCCATGAATGACCGTATGTGGTCTCACGGTCAGACCGTTCGCAACGTCAACCATCTGCGGGAACTGGGATACTCGGTCCTGGATCCTGATACCGGAGAACTCGCTGTTGGAGAAGGTACCGGACCAGGACGGATGCCTGAACCGGAGACCATCATGGCCCATGTGGGCCGTCTTCTCGAGCCGCATGGCGTCCTCGGTGGCCGGAGAGTGCTGGTAACCGCTGGGCCGACCCGCGAGGCAGTGGATCCGGTCCGGTTCCTGTCCAATCGGAGCAGTGGCAAGATGGGAGTTGCCCTTGCAGCTGCGGCCTGGCGTCGTGGTGCCGAAGTGGTGCTTGTGACCGGCCCACTGGCAACTGATCCACCGACCGGACCAACGGTCATCACGGTTGAAACGACGGAGCAGATGCTGGAGGCCGTTCGTGGTAAACTCGGGAATGCCGATGTTCTCATAATGGCCGCCGCACCAGCGGACTTCCGCGTCGCGGAGCCCGCCGCTTCGAAGCTGAAGAAGGAACAGGCTCCGGGGGCCCTGAGGCTGGCAGTGGCTCCCGACATTCTAAAGGCAACCATCGGGGAACGTCCTCCGGGAATGATTGCCGTCGGCTTCGCTTTGGAGACCGACGACGTCATCGCCAATGCCCAGGCAAAGTTGTCGGGCAAGGTACTCGATCTTCTGGTGGTCAACGATGCCCGTGAACCCGGAGCCGGGTTCGCGGTCGACACCAACCGTGTCACGCTGCTGGGACGGGACGGGATGCGCACCGATCTCCCACTGATGGACAAGTCGGCAGTCGCCGATGCCATCCTTGACCAGGTGGAGGAGCTGCTTCGTTGAACCCGCGTGAGCGGCTCCGTCGGTTCCTGGAACAACGACGCGATGCCGGAGAGACGGACCTTATTCTCGATCGGATGAGCGTTGAAGACGCGCTTCGTCTTCTGGGCGCGACCCCGACCGTGACTCCGTCGTCAGGGAAGGAGACGGCTGCTGGGCAGCGCGGTGCGGCAGGACTCGAAGGAACTCCGGCCGGAATGCCTGACTGGCGCAGCACCTTGCGGAGCGCCGGGGCAGGGCCATCCACAGCTTCATCCAGTGACGGACCCGCAGGACCACGCAACACCGCGGAAACGCGTGGGACGACACCTGTGGATCGATCCGGCACCATGGCGCCATCCGGAATCCCGGAGACCATTCCTGAGGGGAGCGGTGTTCGGCCGGATGTGATCGATGACCTGGACGGGTTCCCGCGGGGAATCGTGATAGGGGGGCCTGGCAGGGAACTCTTTGCTGAGGGAGGCCACTGGAGCACGCTGGAGGCTGTGGCCGAAGCGGTGGCCCGATGCACCAGGTGTGGATTGTACCGGGAGGCACTGCATCCTGTGCCCGGTGAGGGGGATCCCCAGGCACGACTGGTCTGCGTTGGCGAAGCACCCGGCGAGACCGAAGATCAGCTGGGGAGACCGTTCGTGGGTCGGGCTGGCCAGCTCCTGGACCGGATCCTCGGTGCCATCCAGCTCTCGCGCGAGGAGGTTTTCATCTGCAATGTTCTGAAGCACCGACCACCCGGGAATCGGAATCCCATGCCGGATGAGGTGCAAGCCTGCAGTCCTTACCTTGTCCGCCAGATCGAGCTGATCCGACCGCGGGTCATAGTGGCGTTCGGGACATTCGCCGCGCAGACCCTGTTGAACACCCGTGAAGGTATCGGCAAGCTGCGAGGGCGGGTACATCGTTATTATGGAGTCCCGCTGGTGGTGACCTATCACCCTGCGGCCCTCCTCCGGAATCCGGCCTGGAAACGGCCGACGTGGGAAGATGTCCAGCTTGCTCGAAAACTCCTCGATCGCCCCGCCGAAGACTGACCCTTATCGCGACCGCCGCCCTCCATGGTCGGAGGACGCGGAACAGGCCGTCCTGGGCGCAATGATCATGGATCGCGACGCGATTCTGCGCGCCGCGGAGTTCGTGGATGACACGCTGTTTTACCGCGAGGCCCACCGGCGGATCTTCCGGGCCATCGTGGCGCTCAGCGAACGGAGTGTCGTGGTGGACCTGCTGACGCTCGCTGACGAACTGGCGCATCGCGGTGACCTCGATGCATCGGGTGGAAAGGAGTATCTCTCGCAGCTCCTGGATGCTGTACCCACCGCGGCGAACGTGGAGTATCACGCCAGGATAGTGCGCGAGAAGGGCATGATCCGACGGCTCATCGAGACATCGACCGAACTGATCTCGGAGGCGTACGACGGACGGCGGACATCAGTGGAACTGCTGGATCATGCCGAGCAACGCATTCTGCAGATCAACACCGACCGTGGAAGGGAGGGATTCCACAGGATCAAGGAACTCCTCTGGCCGGCCATGGAACGGATCGAGGAAATGGCGCGAGAGGGGGGAGCCGTAACGGGGGTTCCCAGCGGCTTCATGGACCTCGACCGACTGACGCTTGGCTTTCAGAAGTCGGAACTGGTCATCATCGCGGCCCGGCCTTCGATGGGGAAGACGGCGTTCGTGCTCAACATTGCACAGAACGCCGCGATCCAGGCCCAGGTGCCGGTTGCCATTTTCTCGCTGGAGATGGCCAAGGAACAACTGGTCGGACGGATGCTTGCCGCCGAGGGATACATCGACGCCCAGCGCCTCAGAAACGGCCGACTCTCTCCCGACGATTTTTCCCGGCTGGCCAAGGCTACGGGAATCCTGAGTTCGGCGCCGATCTGGATCGACGACACCCCGGGCCTGACGGCGCTGGACATACGCTCCCGGGCGAGGCGGCTTCAGATCGAGAACAAGATAGGCCTGGTCATCGTGGACTATCTCCAGTTGATTGCCGGCCCTGCGGGTGTGGAGAACCGGCAGCAGGAGATCAGCTACATATCCCGATCGCTCAAGACGCTGGCCAGGGAATTGCGCGTCCCCGTGGTGGCCCTGTCGCAGTTGTCACGTGCTCCGGAACAGCGTTCTGGCGAGAACCGGCGCCCTCAGCTTTCCGACCTGCGTGAATCCGGTGCAATCGAACAGGACGCTGACGTCGTGATGTTTCTGTATCGCCCCGAGTACTATGCCGACACCACGGGGAAGGGGCAGTCCGATTCGCGCCAGTTGAACGACGGTACTCCGATCGAAGGTCTGGCGGAAGTGATCATCGGCAAGCAGCGCAACGGACCGACCGATACCATCCGTCTGCACTTCCACAAGCAGTACACGCGCTTCGACAATCACACACCGCGGCAGGGTCCGTGACGGTTCGCATCCGCACGGTGTATCGCTGCAGCGAGTGTGGCGCCACGCATCCAAAGTGGGGTGGCCGATGTGAAACGTGTGGTGAGTGGAACACGCTGGCAGAGGAAACGGATCGCGCGCCCGCTGCAAGCCGGGGACACCGGGGGAAGCCTCTACCATCGGGTGTAGCTGCGGTCCCCGTGCGGGTCGGCGACATCGATACGCCAGGCAGCGTGCGACTCTCTTCGGGTCTGCGCGAGCTGGATTACGTGCTGGGTGGTGGCATCGTGGCCGGCAGCGTGGTGCTCGTCGGTGGTGAGCCGGGCATTGGCAAGTCGACCCTGCTGTTGCAGGCGGCGGCAGCCGTGGCAGCCACCCCGAAGCGGGCGTTGTACGTGACGGCAGAAGAATCAGCACCACAGGTGAGACTCCGGGCACAGCGGCTGGACCGTTCGGCGTACGAGGTGGTACTCCTCGCGGAAACGTTGCTGGAGGGCGTCCTCGCCGTGGCGCGCGACCGCCAGCCCGAGGTTCTCGTTGTCGATTCGATCCAGACGATCTTCTCGGAGGACGTCGAGGGTGCGCCGGGCAACGTGAGCCAGGTACGTGAATGCGCCGCACGACTGATGCGCTTCGCCAAGGAAACGGGGTGTGCGGTTTTCATCGTAGGGCACGTAACCAAGGGAGGCGGAGTCGCGGGCCCGAAAACCCTGGAACACATCGTCGACACCGTGCTCTACTTCGAAGGTGATGCATCGCTGGACTACCGGATCCTGCGGGCTACCAAGAATCGTTTTGGAAGTGTGGACGAGATCGGGGTATTCCGGATGACGGAACGGGGACTTGTCGCGGTGGACAATCCCTCGTCGCTCTTCATGGGTGCGGGCGAGGGCGCCGTTTCAGGAACGGCCCTTACCGCGCTCATCGAGGGATCCCGTCCGCTCCTCGTCGAGATCCAGGCTATCGCCGCGAAGGCGGGATACGGCACGCCTCAGCGAGTTGCCACCGGCGTCGATCCGCGCCGCCTGGCACTGATCCTGGCGGTACTGGAAAAGCGCAGTGGCATTCAGGCGGCGCAGTTGGATGCCTTCGTGAACGTGGCGGGTGGCTTGCGCCTCACCGAACCGGCGGGAGACCTGGCGGTTGCTGTGGCGTTGGCTTCGAGCGTCTTGGACGTGGCCTTGCCCGCAGGGGCGGTCTTCATCGGTGAAGTCGGACTCGGTGGCGAGATCCGTCCGGTGTCCCAGCTTGAGCGACGACTGGCGGAGGCCGCGCAGCTGGGAATGACCGTGGCGCATATAGGAAAGCGCGGCGGTGCCGTGAATCCACCCACCGGTCTGCGGCTTTCCCGGCACGAGCACCTCGACTCCCTGTTCGCCGAGGTGTTCCGGCGATGAACGATCCCCGCGCTCCCGGGAATCTCCCCCGCGATGCCACACCGCTGGAACTCCGGGGATCCGACGATGTGGTTCCTGATGTGGGTGTGGTGATCGTTGCGGCTGGCGCCAGTTCTCGAACCGCGAATGAACGAGGTGAGCTGAAGCAGTTTCGCTGGGTGGGCAGGAAACCCATGCTCCTGCATGCGGTGCACGCCTTCCAGCGGCGTCCGGATGTGGCGCTCGTAGTCTGTGTGCTGCCGCGATCCCATGCCGGCGATCCGCCGCCCTGGTTGTTCCAGGCGGACCTCGATCGGCTTCTGGTGGGGCAGGGTGGCGCAACCCGGGGTGAGTCGGTCTGGAGTGGACTGGAGGATCTGCCGGAAGAACTGAACGTGGCAGTGATCCACGACGCCGCGCGACCGCTCGTCACCGACGCGACCATAGATGCCGTGATTGCCGAAGCACGCCGGGGACGCGGAGCCGTGGCGGCACTTCCCGTGGTCGACACGCTCAAGGAAGTCGATGAGACCGGCCGGATCGTGAGGACAGTGGACCGGACCAGCCTCTGGCGGGCTCAGACGCCTCAGGCCTTTCCGCTGCGCATGATCGAAGCAGCGTACGTGGAGGCGAAGCGTGCCGGAATCAGTGCCACGGATGATGCGGCACTCTGTGAACGACTGGGCATGGAGGTGGTGGTGGTTCGCGGGAGTGAGAGAGCCATGAAGGTGACGGAAGAATCTGATTTTGCCCTGGCGGAACGTCTGGCCACACTTCCGGACTGATGGCGACGCCTTCGGTTCCGTTTCGCACCAGGGAGGAAGTCAGCCAGGCAATCACGGGAACGGTGGCGCACCTCGCAGCCGGAAGGGTGGTGGCCTACCCCACGGAAACGGTCTACGGACTTGGCTGCGCCATCGACGATGCGGCGTTGGAGCGCCTCCTGCAGCTCAAGGAGCGAGACTCAGGCAAGCCATTCCTGCTGCTGGTGAGCAACGTCGGCATGCTGCGGGGGTTGGGTCTTCGTCTTGAAGGCAGCGCAGAACTCATGGCGGCGCGATTCTGGCCCGGGCCACTCACACTGGTTCTCTCAGGTGGAGGTCTTGCCCCATCGCGATTGCGCGGCTTGGAAGGGGGACTGGCCGTGCGGTGGACGTCGCATCCGGGGCTGGGAGAGCTGATTTCGGCCTATGGAGCCCCGATCACGTCGACTTCAGCCAATCGACCAGGGCTACCACCAGCAGCCACAGCGACCGAGATTGTGGCTGAGTGGGGTGATGCCATTTCGCGCGGGGAACTGCGAGTTCTGGATGGAGGCCGACTGGACCCATCAGACCCTTCCACGCTGGTGGATTGCACCGGTTTCCGCCCGCGGCTCATTCGACGGGGTGCCATCACGGTGGAACAGCTCCGGGAAACGGTGCGGGATCTGACCAGCGACGACTGACCAAACCGGAATGCGACTGCTATTCGTGTGCACGGGGAACACGTGTCGAAGCGCCCTCGCGGAAGCTCTGGCGCGGCGGGAGGCCATAGAACGCGGCATGGTCAGCGTCGAGGTTGCCAGCGCCGGAACCTCTGCCTGGGACGGTTCTCCAGCTTCCGACGGCGCCCTCCTCGTGGGACTGGAACGGAATCTCGATCTCAGCACCCACCGAGCCCAGCAACTGTCCCGAGCTCTGGTGGAGTCGAACGACGTTATCCTTGGGATGGGCCCCCATCATGTAGAGCGGGCCGAAGCTCTGGGGGGTGCCGGGCGGACGTATTTGCTGACTTCCTTTGCGGCTGGGGCGCCGGTATCCACGGCGATAAGCGACCCGTTCGGGGGAGACCTCGAGCAATACCGAAAGACACTGCGGGAACTCGAGCAGGAGATCCGGCGGGCGTTTGACCGGATCAGCATGTCCCCTGACAGTCTCGCGGGATGAGGGCAATTCCCGGGCGCCTCGTTCTGTTGGGCCATCCCGTTGCACACTCCCTTTCGCAGCGCCTGCAGCATGCGGCCCTCGCCGCCGCGGGCATCGACCTCCACTATGAGCTCCTGGATGTGAGGCCGGGCGATCTGGACGTCCTTCTTGCCACGTTGCGCAGCCAGAACGCAGCGGGAAACGTCACCGTGCCGCACAAGAGCGCAGTGGCACTGAGTTGTGACCAGTTGGACGCGATCGCGCAGCGAACCGGGGCAGTCAACGCTTTCGTTCACGAGGAGGGCGTTCGAATCGGTCATAACACCGATGTCGCCGGGTTTCAGGAATTGACGCGAAGGGTCCTGGGCGACACGCCTACGGGATCACATGTTGCACTGCTGGGCGCCGGTGGTGCGGCGGCAGCAGTGTGCGCAGCAGTGGAGCAGTGGAGGGGGTGCAGGATAAGAGTCAACGCCCGGGGGCGCGAGCGCGCTCTTCGGCTGGAGGCGCGCTTCCCAGCCCTGGTGCGGTATGTGGCAACCCCCGAAGAGGCGGTTCAGGACGCCGATGTGGTCATAAATGCGACCCCCGTGGGGGTGCATGGCGAGGGCACGCCTTTTCCTGTCGAGAAGTTGCCGCGTGACGCGGCGGTGATGGACCTGACTTATCGTCCTGGCGAAACTGTCTGGGTTCGCCAGGCACGGGCCTCGGGACACCGCGCCAGCGATGGACTTCCGATGCTGATCGAGCAGGGAGCGCACGCCTTTGAACTATGGTTCGGCATTCCGGCTGACAGAGCGGCCATGGAAAAGGCTGTTACGACCTGACGCACCGCTGTGGCAGGACGGGATCAGGGCCGCTCTTGAGTTTCTCCTGCCGCGGAGCTGCGTTGTGTGCAGCGCACATCACGATGGGGAAGGTGCCAGCCTGGCGTGCGGACCTTGCTGGTCGCGTCTCGCCCGCCTTCCGCATCCGCACTGCGACCGCTGCGGTTATCCCTGCCCCGAGGCCCCTTGCCGATGGTGCCCGCTGCTTCCGCCCTACGTTCGGGCCGTGCGGTCGCTTTGCTGGGTGCCAGGCGGTGTGGCTGGCGACCTGGTACACGCGTTCAAGTACGACGGATGGACTGCGCTGGCACGAGGGATGGCCGAGCGCATGGCCCGGCTGGCGTGGCCCGAGGACGTAGTCGCCGAGCGGACTGCCCTGATACCGGTGCCCCTGACCCCCCGACGGGAGCGCGAGCGCGGATTCAACCAGAGTCGGGTCCTGGCTCAGGCACTCTCCGCATGTGAGGGAGTCCCCGTCTGGAATGACATCCTCGATCGTACCCATTTTTCCGGGTCCCAGACGCGGTTGACTCCCCATGACCGTCGCCACAATGTTTCCGGCGCCTTTCGGGTCGGCGGTGAAACCGCGCGACTGCGCGGCGCACACCTGGTTCTCGTGGATGACGTCGTGACCACCGCGGCAACCCTGAACGCCTGTGCTGCCGCCCTGTTTGCCGGTGGGGCCCGGGTGGTCAGTTACGTAACTTTCGGCCGCGCCCGACTCCCGGGCGACGCGGCTCTCTGAGCGAGGACTTTCCGGCATGGGAATCAAGGTTGGCATCAACGGATTCGGACGCATCGGCCGACAGGTCGTACGGGCAGCGAAGGAACGCAAGGTCGACATCGACTTCGTGGCGGTAAATGACCTGACCGATACCCGCACACTGGCACACCTCTTCAAGTACGATTCGGTGCACCGGACCTACGAAGGTACGGTCGCTCATTCGACCGATGGCATCACCATCGACGGTGACACCATGAAGGTCTTCGCGGAGCGGGATCCGGCGGCGCTGCCATGGAAGGACCTGGGTGTCGAACTGGTGCTGGAATCCACCGGTCGTTTCACCAAGGCCGAGGATGCGCGCAAGCATATCACCGCTGGCGCCAGACGCGTGGTGATCTCGGCGCCGGGGAAGGGCGAGGACATCACCATCGTGATGGGTGTGAATCATGACAAGTATGACGCCGCCCGACACACCATCATCTCGAACGCATCCTGCACCACCAACTGCCTGGTGCCGATGGTCAAGGTGATACGGGATTCCTTTGGCTTCCGCCATGGAAGCATGGTCACGATCCACAGCTATACCAACGACCAGAACATCCTGGATCTGCCACACAAGGACCTTCGGAGAGCACGTGCTGCCGCGCTGTCGATGATTCCCACAACCACCGGCGCAGCCAAGGCCACCTCGCTGGTGATACCGGAGTTGAAGGGGAAGATCGACGGTCTTTCCATTCGGGTTCCCACTCCGGATGTGTCCATCACGGAACTGACCGTGGAGGTGGAAAAGGCCACCACGCGGGATGCCGTGAATGCGGCTTTCGCGGCGGCCGCGACCGGTCCGCTGAAGGGAATACTCGCCGTATCGGACGAAGAGCTGGTATCCTCGGATTACATCGGCAATCCCAACAGTTGCATCATCGACAGTCACAGCAGCAACGTCATTGACGGGACGCTGGTGAAGGTGAGCGGCTGGTATGACAACGAGTGGGGCTACGCAAATCGGTGTGTGGACCTGCTTCGGTTCATTGCCTGAGCGCAGGTGGTTTTCGGCAGCAGCGGAACGTTCCAATACTTCCTGCAGCGGTTCCGCCGGATGCAGTGGGTTGATCTCCGGGCCCACTGCTGCCGTTGGTTCTGCTTACCCACCTGACACCGGACCAGGATGAAGAAACGCCTCAGCGATCTGCCCGAAAGCACGCTCCATGGGAAGCGTGCACTCGTTCGTGTGGACTTCAACGTCCCGCTGGATTCCCACGGTGCGGTTACCGACGACACACGCATCCGGGCCGCGTTGCCTACGATCGAATACCTCTGCCAGCACGGCGCTCGCGTTATCCTCTTCTCCCATTTGGGGAGACCGAAGGGTGCGCCTGACCCGAAGTACACTCTGGCTCCGGCAGCCCAGTGCCTGGCCACGCTGACGTCGCGACCGGTAACGTTCCAGGGAAGTTCGGCGGGACCGGAAGCCGAAGCTGCCACCCGGAAACTGAAGGATGGAGAAATCCTGGTCCTCGAGAACACCCGCTTTCTTGCCGGCGAGGAGAAGAACGACGACTCTCTGGCGAAAGCCTTTGCGGCTCTGGGTGACTTCTTCGTGAACGATGCCTTCGGGTCTGCGCATCGGGCGCATGCGTCCACCACAGGAGTGGCAAAGTACCTCAAGCCCGCGGTGGCCGGATTCCTGATGCAGAAGGAGCTTGATTACCTGGGCGACGCGATCAGCAACGCTCGACACCCCTTCGTGGCAATCCTGGGTGGCGCCAAGGTGTCAGGAAAGATCGACGTAATTGAGGCTCTCCTACCTAAAGTGGACGGACTGCTGATCGGCGGAGCGATGGCATGCACGTTCTACCGGGCCATGGGACTGGAGACGGGAAAATCGCTCGTGGAAGAAGATCGCGTTTCCGTGGCGAAGGATCTGCTGGACAAGGCGGGAATGCGCCTGACGCTTCCGCATGACGCCGTCGTGGCTGATGCGCTGGATCGACCGACGACTGCCCGCACCGTACGACGGGACTCCATACCGACCGATGCGGCCATGTACGATATCGGGCCAGCCAGCGCAGCATCCTATGGGAGGGCCATAGGCACTGCCCGGACCATACTCTGGAACGGACCCATGGGCGTTTTCGAGTCGCCGCCGTTCGACGCTGGCACGCGGGCCATTGCGGACGCCATGGCAGCCGCCACGGAACGAGGTGCCACTACAATCGTGGGAGGCGGTGATTCGGCAGCCGCGGTGTCCGAAGCAGGACTGGAAAACCGAATGAGCCATGTTTCAACGGGTGGCGGGGCATCACTCGAGTTTCTGGAAGGCAAGGAACTGCCCGGCGTCACAGCCCTGGACGATCTCTGAACATGCCCCGACCGATCTACGCAGCCAACTGGAAGATGAACCATGGGCCGACGGACGCCCGGGAGTTCATGCGTTCCTTCCTTCGCCATCATTCCCGCCGTTCTGATAGGCTGGTGTTGATTTTTCCTTCCGCGGTAGCCTTGACCACGGTGGTGGAGGCCGCACGGGATCGCCAGGACGTTCGTGTCGGTGTCCAGAATATCCACTGGGAAGACAAGGGTGCGTTCACCGGTGAACTCTCCGCCGCAATGGCGCGCGATGGGGGGGCGCATTATGCGCTGGTGGGGCATTCTGAACGGCGACATGTTTTCGGCGAATCCGAAGAGGAAACGGCGAAGAAAGTTGCGGCCTGTTTCCGTGCCGGGCTGGTCCCGGTCCTGTGCGTGGGGGAGAAGCTGGAGGAGCGGGAGTCCGGGGCGACCGAGACCGTGGTGGTCAGGCAGTTGGCAGCCGGGCTGTCAATGTTGGATGCCAGCCAGATCGGGCACCTCATCGTGGCCTATGAGCCGGTCTGGGCCATCGGCACTGGAAGAACCGCCACCCCGGACGATGCGTCAGCAGTCCACCACGTCATTCGTCGAGAGCTGCGCGAGGGATCGCCCGAGCGCGGCGGCGTGGTTCCCATTCTCTACGGAGGAAGCGTAAACCGCGGGAATGTGACCGCGCTTCTCGAAGCCCCGGAAGTGGACGGCGTCCTGGTCGGCGGCGCCAGCCTGGATCCGGACGGCTGGTCTGCAATCGTACACGCTTGATTCATTGTGTAAGTGTGGTGATATTACAGGGTTAGCGTTTCATATCACCCAGTCGACCACATGTACACGTTTCTGCTGGTACTCCTCATTCTGGACAGCATCGTACTGATTGCTGCCATACTGATGCAATCGGCAAAGGGGGGAGGACTCGCGGCCTCGTTCGGCGGCGTTTCGACCGCTGCTGATTCGTTTCTGGGATCGCGTCAGGCAGGGAACCTGCTGACCAAGGTCACCTGGTGGGCGGGGGGCCTGTTTCTCGGAATTGCGTTCGTCCTTCAGATGATGTCGACCCGGGGGCGGACGCCGTCGTCCATCCTGGATCAGGGATTGGGCCAGTCCCCGGCCACCTCGCCGGCCCCCAGCATACCGGCTCCCAAGTCGGTGGTGCCACTCGCACCGGCAGGGAAGGATTCCGGCGCGGCGAAGAACCCGTAGGGAATCCGTCGTTGACCGACCGCCTGAGCAGCAAACCGGGGTTCCTGCTCCTCGAGGATGGGACCCTTTTTGCTGGTTCCCTCCCGGGAACACTGCAGGTCAGGGCGGCAGAGGTGGTATTCACCACCAATATGACGGGCTACCAGGAGGTGTTCACCGATCCCTCCTACAGGGGGCAGATCGTCGTGATGACGGCTCCCATGATTGGCAACTACGGGGTCAACACCGAGGACCCTGAGTCCGCCCGGCCACAGGTGGCTGGGGTGGTGGTAAGGGAACTGTCCAAGGGATACTCGAGTTGGCGAGCCGAGCAGGACCTGGGATCGTGGCTGAGCAGCGCCGGTGTGCCGATCCTGGAGGGAGTGGATACGCGGCGTCTCACCAGGCATCTGCGATCTGTCGGCGTCATGAGGGGCGTGATCGGAGCAGGTGACGCACCCGACCAGGAAGCGCTGGAGGCTCTCGGCACCTGCCCGGCGATGGAGGGACTAGATCTCGCCAGTGTGGTTACCACCGAGGATCCCTACGACTGGGGAACTTCGAAAGACGCTCCACATGTCGTGGCTTATGACTTCGGCATCAAGCGCAATATCCTCCGGCTGTTCGAAGAACAGGGCTGCCGGGTTACGGTTGTGCCGTCAACCACGTCGGCGGAGGAAGTCCTCGCGATGAACCCCGACGGGGTCTTTCTGTCCAACGGACCCGGCGACCCGGCGGCGGTCGACTACGCTCCTGGCGCCATCCGTGAGATCGCAGCACGCCAAGTGCCTGTCTTTGGCATCTGCCTGGGACATCAGTTGATTGCGCTCAGCTACGGCGCCAGGACACAAAAGCTGCCCTATGGTCATCGGGGTGGGAACCACCCGGTCAAGGAACTGGCGTCCGGCAAGGTGCTGATAACGTCACAGAACCATGGCTTCGCGGTGGAGGGGTCGGAGGCCGGGATTCCGGGCGCGCCGGACCTCGTGGTGACTCACGTCAACCTGAACGATCAGACGGTAGAGGGGTTGCGCCATCGCACCCTGCCCGTGTTCGGGGTCCAGTACCATCCCGAGGCCGCCCCCGGCCCACATGACGCGCGTCCCCACTTCGCGGAGTTCATGAAGGCGGTGAGAAGTGAGGTTGGTCAACACGAGCCAACCGCTTGACACGCAATAATTAACGACCTAAGTTCGGTCGCAGTTCGGGGCGTTTTTGGGCCCCTTTCTTCGTTGAGGCCACCCAATGACCAAGGCAGACCTCGTCGAGCAGGTAACCGAACAGATCGCCCAGACGGCGGGTCCTATGATTTCCAAGAAGGACTGTGCCCGGGTGGTCGATGCTTTTCTCGACGCGGTCAAGGACGCCCTCAAGCAACAGAAGAACATCGAAGTCCGCGGATTCGGCACCTTCAAGATCCGTCACCGCAAGACTCGAATGGCTCGCAACCCGCGAACCGGTTCACCTGTGGAGGTCTCGGCGCGACCGGTGCCGGTGTTCAAACCATCGAAGGAACTGCGCGCCATGGTTGCTGATCTGGTTCCTCCTGAGCCCCAGGTCACTGATTGAGTTGGGTGCGGGAAGCTTTGGTGGACCGCAGGAAGCTTCCGCGAGGATCAAAGGGCAAGGAACGCGCGACGGTGCAGGGGATTGCCTGACCGCTGGAGGGGACGCGTTGAAGGCTCCAGGTACCAGACCCAGGGCTGCGGAACGGAGTCTGGTCTTCGCCTTATATTGAACCCTCATGAGGGTGCGCGTACTGCTGTTCGCTTCCTATGCCGACGCGGTCGGTCAGAGCGAACTGTCGGTCGAGATGGCCGACGGTTCGATTCTGCGCGATGTAGTGGATCGGGTGCGTGGCATGGCGGGTACGACGACGCTCCCGCCAACACCGCTGCTGGCACTCAACGAGGCGTACGCCAGCGAGCATCAGACCGTGGGTGACGGGGATGAGATCGCAATCATTCCCCCGGTCGCAGGCGGATGAAGTCGGCCACCCTCACGCGGGACGCGATCGATATTGCCGGCCTCCTGGCGGCCGTTGCCCATGATGGAGCGGGGGCGATCACGTTGTTTGCCGGAACGGTGCGCGACCACAACGATGGCCGCGACGTAATCGGTATCGAGTACGACGCGTACGATGCCATGGCAGCAGCCGAGATGACGCGCATCGTGGACGAGGCAGTCGGTCAGTTTCCCGGAATCCGGATCACGGTGGTACACCGCCTCGGCGAACTGGGAGTTGGTGAGGTCAGCGTTGCCATCGCGTGTGCCAGCCCCCATCGTGCGGCGGCGCTGGACGCCTGCCGGTACGTAATCGAGCAGCTGAAGAAGCGCGTACCTATCTGGAAGAGGGAACTGTACGCCGATGGGACCCGCGAATGGGTGGATCCCACTCGTCCGAGAACAGGGATGACTGCCTCATGACTACTGCACTGCTGGACCAGTGGGGGAGACGCATCGAGTATCTGCGGATTTCCATCACGGACCGGTGCAATTTCCGGTGCGTCTACTGCATGCCGGTGGAAGGACTGCCCTGGCTGCCGAAATCCAGTATCCTGACGTATGAGGAGATAACCGCGGTAGTGCGGCAACTGGCGCCACTGGGACTCCGGCGCATTCGCATCACCGGTGGTGAGCCAACGATCCGTCCGGATCTGGAGGCACTCATCCGGCAGCTCCGGACGGTCGATGAGATAGAGGATATCTCCCTCTCGACCAACGGAGTGCGGCTTCCGGTAATGGCGGCCTCCCTGAAGGAAGCCGGTCTGGACCGGGTGAACATGAGCGCGGATTCGCTTCGGCCGGACCGGATCGCGGCGATTGCACGCCGCAACCTGAAATTCGATCCTGTGGTCTCGGCGGCGGCGGCTGAAGCAGCTGGCCTGACTCCGGTGAAGATCAACGTGGTAGTGCTCCGCGGTCAGAATGACGACGAGATCGAGGACTTTGCCCGTCTTACGCTGGACCACCCCTGGCATGTGCGGTTCATCGAGCTCATGCCAGTAGGTGACCTTCGGGAACTGACCTGGGAGCATGTGGTGCCCAGTGATGAGGTCCTGGAACGGATAGCCGGCATTGCTCCACTGGAGCGTGACGACGGCCCGGCGCGGGGGAACGGACCGGCGGAGTACCACCGCCTTCGCGGCGCGGCGGGCACCGTTGGGGTGATTACCCCGATGACACATACCTACTGCCACACCTGCAATCGCGTTCGTCTCACTGCTGATGGCAGGCTGCGCACCTGCCTGTACGGTGATCACGAGGTGAACCTGCGGGATCCTCTGCGACGGGGCGAGCCTCTGGAGCCGCTGTTCCGGGAGGCGCTGGCGAACAAGCCGAAGGAGCATGCGCTGCTGCAGATGAAGGTTGGCGGGCTGCGTGCCCTGTCGCAGGTTGGTGGTTGACGGGGCCGTCGTTGAACGACCGACAGCGTCGCGCTAGCTTGCGCTGGGTATCAGGCATCCTCCGTCAACGAACAGGTACTCATGGTTAACAAGATCACGGTGGTCGGCGCCGGCCATGTCGGTGCAACGACCGCCCAAAGGCTCGCCGAGAAGGAACTGGCTCGAAGCGTCTACCTGGTTGATATCCTTGAAGGCGTACCGCAGGGCAAGGCGCTCGATCAGTGGGAGTCGGCACCTGTGGAGACGTTCGATACCCGGGTGATCGGAGCAAATGGATACGCGGAGACCTCCGGTTCCGAGATCGTGATCATCACCGCTGGCATTGCGCGGAAGCCGGGCATGTCCCGCGATGACCTCATGAACACGAACGCCTCGATCGTGAAGACCGTGAGCGAGGAGGTGGCCAGGACATCGCCGGACGCGATCCTGATCATCGTTTCCAATCCGCTCGACGTGATGTGCTATGTGGCGATGAAGGCGTCAGGCTTCCCGAGAGAACGTGTTCTGGGAATGGCCGGGGTGCTCGACACGGCGCGCTATCGCGCATTTCTGGCTGAGGCGCTGGACGTATCCGTGCGGGATATTCAGGCGATGGTCCTGGGCGGACACGGTGACACGATGGTCCCGCTCATCAGCTACACGACGGTCAGTGGCATTCCGGTCACCCAGTTGATCGATCGGGCACGGCTGGATGCCATCGTGGACCGGACGCGAAAGGGTGGAGCGGAGATCGTCTCGCTACTGAAGACCGGCTCAGCGTACTACGCACCCTCGGCGGCCGCGGTGCAGATGGCGGAATCGGTGGTGCGCGATCAAAGGCGCGTCCTTCCCTGTTCTGTCTGGCTGGATGGTGAGTACGGCGAGTCAGGCCTGTTCCTGGGTGTTCCATGTGTCCTGGACCGGAGCGGCCTGGCGAGGATCCTGGAGGTTGACTTGACTCCGGAGGAAAAGGCGGCTCTCCAGGCGAGCGCCGTTGCAGTCCGGGAGCCGATGTCCAAACTGAGTATCTGACCAACCCGAGGAACGATGCCGGGGTGGGCGCTGCCCGCGAAGCAGCCCCCCTGGCACGATCCGCTTCCCGACCCCCATGGCGACTGTATCAACTGCAATGCGGTCCAACCGGCGACCGACCACACTGGCGACGTCCACCATCGGACGAAAGATCGCGATGGCGGTGACGGGTCTGATCATGGCGGGGTTCCTGGTCACCCACGCAACGGCAAACCTGCTGGCCTTCGGCGGACCGGAGCACATCAACGCCTACTCCCGGTTCCTGCATTCGGTACCGGAACTGCTCTGGACAGCACGGCTGGTGCTCGTGGTATCGGTGATCGTGCATGCCTGGTCCGCGCTGCAGCTCGCGCGCGTGAGTGCCGCTGCCCGACCAGTGGACTACGACAAGCGAATTCCCCAGGCGGCCACGCTGGCCTCCCGCACGATTCGCTGGTTCTCCGTGCTGCTGGCGCTGTTCATCGTGATACACATCCTGCATTTCACCACCGGGCAATTGCTGCCGGGGTTCGTGCCGGGAAATCCCTACGAGAACCTGGTGCAGGCGTTCGGGACACAGCGCGTCATGGCGGTCTTCTACATACTCATGATGATGGTCGTCGGACTGCATCTGTATCATGGCACATGGAGTGCCATCCGGACTCTGGGACTTTCCCGCCCGCGGCCGAATCCACTCGTGCGACCGGTGGCAACGATTCTGGCCATCGGGCTCTGGCTGGGATTCACGGCGGTACCGGTGGGTGTCCTGGTGGGTGCCATAGGTCCGGAACAACCCAGTGGCGCAATGGCGTCATCCAATCGTTAGGGGCGCTCTGTGACACTCGATGCCCGTATTCCGGCAGGCCCGATCCAGGACAAGTGGGATCGGCACAAGGCCGAGGTGAAGCTGGTCAGCCCGGCGAACAAGCGAAAGTACCACGTCCTGGTGGTGGGATCCGGCCTGGCCGGAGCGTCTGCAGCGGCAACGCTGTCTGAACTGGGCTACAGGGTCTCGTGCTTCTGCTTCCAGGATTCACCGAGGCGTGCCCACAGCATCGCAGCGCAGGGTGGAATAAACTCGGCGAAGAACTACCGGAACGACGGGGACTCCGTCTGGCGTCTGTTCTACGACACCGTGAAGGGCGGTGATTTCCGTTCGCGGGAGGCCAACGTTTACCGACTGGCACAGGTATCGGTACAGATCATCGATCAGTGTGTTGCCCAGGGCGTGCCGTTCGCCCGGGAGTATGGAGGTCTTCTGGCGAACCGCTCCTTCGGTGGAGCCCAGGTTTCGCGGACGTTCTATGCCAGAGGGCAGACCGGGCAGCAGCTACTGCTGGGTGCCTACCAGGCACTGGAGAAGGAAATAGCCCGCGGCGGCGTGACGATGTATCCGCGTACCGAAATGCTGGACCTCGTTCTGGTAAACGGACGCGCCCGCGGGATCGTGGTCCGGGACCTGATTACGGGTGCCGTTTCGGCGCAGATGGGCCATGCGGTGGTACTGGCGACCGGCGGCTACGGGAACGTGTTCTATCTCAGTACCAACGCCAAAGGAAGCAACGCAACAGCGATCTGGCGGGCGCACCGGAAGGGTGCCTGGTTCGCGAATCCATGCTATACGCAGATCCATCCGACGTGCATCCCGCAGAGTGGGCACTATCAGTCGAAACTGACGCTCATGTCGGAGTCTCTGCGGAACGACGGTCGGGTGTGGGTGCCAAGATCCGCGGGCGACAAGCGGGCACCTCGGGACGTTCCCGAAGGGGAGCGGGACTACTACCTGGAGCGGAAGTATCCCAGCTTTGGAAACCTGTCGCCTCGCGACATCGCGTCACGGGCGGCAAAGGAAGTGTGCGATGAAGGACGAGGAGTCGGTCCTGGTGGACGCGGTGTGTATCTGGACTTTGCCGACGCCATCAACCGGCTGGGAGAGGATACCATCCGGGAGAGGTATGGGAACCTTTTCGAGATGTATGAACGCATAACCGACGAGAATCCCTACAAGGTTCCCATGCGGATCTACCCGGCTGTCCACTATACGATGGGCGGACTGTGGGTGGACTACAATTTGATGAGCACTATTCCCGGGCTGCACGTCCTTGGTGAAGCCAATTTCTCCGACCATGGGGCCAACAGGCTGGGAGCAAGTGCGCTGATGCAGGGATTGGCCGACGGGTATTTTGTCATTCCTGTGACCATCGGTGACTATCTGGCCGGTGGAGGTTTCGATCCGGCTGACCGGGATTGTCCTGAGGCTCGCGAAGCAGTCACCGCTGTGGAGGACCGCACCCGACGACTGCTGGGAATTGGAGGCAGGCGAACGGTCCAGTCGTTTCACCGTGAGCTGGGATCCCTTTTGTGGGAGAAGTGCGGCATGGCGCGCGACGGAGCGGGCCTGCGCGAGGCACTGGAGAGGATTCCGGCGCTGCGACAGGAGTTCTGGGAGAATGTCACGGTACCGGGGAGCGGGAATGAGTTGAATCAGTCCCTGGAGCATGCCGGGCGAGTCGCCGACTTTCTGGAACTTGCCGAACTCCTTTGTACCGACGCATTGCACCGCGAGGAATCCTGCGGAGGGCACTTCCGCACCGAGCATCAGACGCCCGACGGGGAAGCCCAGCGAAATGACGACCAGTTCGCCTATGTTGCGGCCTGGGAGTACAGCCCTGGCGGTCCCAGATTGCACAAGGAACCTCTCGCCTTCGACAACGTGCACCTCGCCACACGGAGCTATAAATGAGCGCAACGGCGATGACACTGACCCTTCGGGTCTGGCGTCAGGACAGCCCCGCGGCTCCAGGGAAGTTCGTGACTTATGAGGCTGCCGGCATCAGTCCGGACATGTCGTTTCTGGAGATGCTGGACGTGGTGAATGAAGAACTCAGCGAGAAGGGCCAGGTTCCCATAGCCTTCGATCACGATTGCCGCGAGGGTATCTGCGGGATGTGTGGCATGATGATCAACGGTGTGGCACATGGTCCCATGGCGGCGACGACAACGTGCCAGCTGCACATGCGCAGTTTCAGCGACGGCGACACCATCACTCTGGAACCGTGGCGGGCCGCCGCGTTTCCGGTGATCCGGGATCTGTGTGTCGACAGGAGCGCCTTCGACCGGATAGTGCAGGCGGGCGGATTCATTTCCGTGGGTACCGGGGCCCCGCAGGACGCCAATGCCTTGCCGGTGAGCAAGGGAGATTCGGATGCAGCGATGGATGCGGCCGCCTGCATCGGATGTGGGGCATGTGTGGCTGCGTGTCCCAACGGGTCGGCGTCGTTGTTCACCGGGGCCAAGATCACGCACCTGGGGCACCTGCCCCAGGGTCAACCGGAACGCGGACGGCGGGCGTTGTCGATGGTGCAGCAGATGGATCTGGAGCATTTCGGCAGTTGCACCTGGCATGGCGAATGCCAGGCCGCCTGTCCCAAGGACATTTCGATCGACGTCATCGCGCGCATGAACCGGGATTACTGGACAGCCGCATTGTTCGAGCGGGAGGAGAGCAGCCATCACGGAGCAGGGTAACGGCAGGCGCCCGGCGGTTGTTCCGAGACAGAAAGCGAAGGGGCCCCGCCGAATCGGCGGGGCCCCGTTCCAATTCCAGAACAGCCGGTACCGGGCTTTCTACCGGGCGCCCCAACGTGCTCCGATCATGATCGGGATCAGCGTCCTGGCGGAACCAGATTCGTCACTCTTCTTGAGGGCCATATCGTAGCGCCCTTCCACGAAGATGCTGGTGCTTCCGATCTGGTAATCCAGTCCGGCGCCACCGGAGACCATCATGCGGTTCCGGGTTTTCATGGTCTCGGTGTCTTCGAGACCAGTTTCCCCGGGGTTCCTCTTGTAGATCATCCAGCCAGCACCGCCGGTGACGTAGGGACGGAGTGTTTCCGAACCGAAGGGGAGCCAGTACTCGAGCCGTCCGGCGAAGGTCCAGATGTAGGCATCTTCGGCGTAGACGCTGATACGTTCATTCCACCCCATCGATGCGTCAAAACGCAGCCAGAGTGGTTCGGTAAGCTTGTACTCGAAGCCGCCCTGCGCAAAGAAGCCGGACTTCGTGCTGTCGGCAGTCTTCAGGTCCCCGGCGGTAGTAGAACCGCCAACGGCGGCGAATCCGGACAGCTTGCCCTGTGCTGACGCACCTGCAACCGGAACCAGGAGCAGACAGGCCACAGCACCAAACGAAAGGACACGCTTCATGTGTACCTCCAACAGGGGGTCGGGGTCATCATCACGTGCGGCTCCACAGCGGCCCGCACGCTGCCTGCCAAGCCGGAACCTCTCCATCCGGAGCGGTCCCATCGCGATCCGTAATCGAGAAGCAATGCCGAGCCCTCCGGCACGAGCCATAAAGTGCGGAGCCAACACGAATTGCGCAACAGGCAACTCGGAGGAAAATGGCCGGCTCGACCCGCCCCGGGGGCGTTTCGTCCCTGCCGGAACCGCCTTCGTCCGGAACGCCCGTCGGAGTGCCCGGGATGTGCTGCCAGGGTCAGGCGCCCGACAGGCGGGTGAACCGTCGGGTTCCTTCAATGTGCGCGCCATGCCGTGGTACCCGGGACCGTCGCGGTACGGGCTTCAGGACGATGCGCTTCGGGGGTTCGCTGGGAGGCCTTTGCGTGAGGTGTGGGGAACAGCTTGCCCGGGTAGACTGATCACCACAGAACATGCGGTACTCGGTCCGCTTTTCCACCGCATGACCGAGTCGCGACGCGCTTGGATTGACACCTTCTCGCAACGAGCGATAACTTCGACTTCCACTCCAAGTGAATTTTTTCACTAAGTCCGGAACCCAATGGACCGAACGTACCTGCCTGTTCTGTTTCTGCTGGGATTCGTGGCGCTGAACGCGGTCCTTATGGTCGCGCTCTCGCACCTTACCATCCGGCGCCGGCCTACGCCGGTGAAGAGTACTCCGTATGAATCGGGGATCCCTCCCCTGGGCGACGCCCGGGAGCGTTTCTCGGTGAAGTTCTACATGGTCGCCGTGTTGTTCATCATCTTTGATATCGAAACCGTGTTCATGATCCCCTGGGGCACATGGTTTCAGGAGCTGTCCTGCGCCACCGACCTGGTTGGAGGAGCATGTCCCCAGGGCGCCATATCCCTTTTTGGACTGGGAGAGATGATAGTCTTCATGATCATCCTCCTGGTGGGATATCTCTACGTGTGGAAGAAGGGAGCTCTCGAGTGGGACTGAATCCTCCGGTCGAAAAGCCGATCGTGGCGATCACGCCTCCGTCACAGGAGGGTTGGGTGACGACGAGGCTTGATTTTCTGGTGAATTGGGGGCGGGCAAACTCGTTGTGGCCGATGCCGTTTGGCACGGCGTGCTGCGCGATCGAGTTCATGGCGACGGCTGCCAGCAAGTTCGATCTCGCCCGTTTCGGAATGGAACGGATGTCGTTTTCGCCACGGCAGTCAGATGTACTCATCTGCGCCGGTCGGGTACCCTTCAAGCTGGCACCGGTGCTGCGCCGAATCTGGCAGCAGATGATGCAACCCAAGTGGTGCATTTCGATGGGCGCCTGCGCGTCCACCGGCGGCATGTTCGACAATTACGCGGTCGTGCAGGGTATCGATACCATCATTCCCGTGGACGTCTACGTACCGGGCTGTCCGCCGCGACCCGAGGGCCTCATGTATGGAATTCTGATGCTCCAGGAGAAGGTGAAGCGGGAGCGCCTCTCCGATGCGGATCTGCGCCGGGAAATGGAGCCGGATCCGGAGAGCAAGCTGTACCTGCCACCACCACTCATCGATGAGCTGTCTGAACCATTCGGCAACTCGGTGCACCAGACACGGTCCGGGCTGTGAGCGGGCCGGACTGGGTGGTCACTGGCCGCGCGGATGCCGGCTCCGCGCCCGCTACACGCCGGGGCATTCCTCATCGGGGTGGTGACGAGAACCCAACCGCGGGAAGGCTTCGGGAACGATTCCCCGAGGCGATTCTGCGGAGCGAAGTGATCTGGGGAGACACGACTGTTCTCGTGCGAGCGGAAACGGTGCTGGATCTGGTCCGCTATCTGCACGATGATCCCTCGGAGCAATACGACTACCTCGTCGACGTAACGGCAGTGGAGCATCGCGACCCGGACCTGCCCTTGCAGGTGGTCTGGCACCTGCGGTCGCTTCCCTGGCGCCGTTTCCTGAGGCTGAAGGCTGAACTGGTTCGGGGAGCACCCCTCAACGTCCCCAGTGTCTGGCCGGTCTATCGTGGCGCCGATTGGCTGGAGCGGGAGTGTTACGACATGTTCGGCATCACTTTCGAGGGGCACCCCGACTTGCGGCGCATACTCATGTGGGAGCAGTACAGGGAAGGGTATCCGTTGCGCAAGGATTTCCCCCTGAGGGGTCGCTTCAGTCGGTCGGAGCAACTCCGGCAGGCCCTGTCAGCGGAGCCTGAATCCCGCTACTCCATGCAGGAACTGAGTATCGCGGACGCATTCGAGGACCTGCCACGGGACATGCGGCAGCGGCTCGCCCGCGGCGAGCGGACGGGGGAATAGACGACGATGTCCAGACGCACGGTGGAAGTCGCGCTGGGTACTTCGGGGCTGGATGCGGAAGGCCGTCCCCAGCGCAGCCCGCTTACGGTGAACGAGGGAGGGGTGATCACCGCACTGGAGCCACCACCGGCATTGGAGCCGGAGCTGGAAGGTGAGCACATGCTGATCAACATCGGACCGCAGCATCCGGCGACTCACGGAGTTCTGCGGCTGGTGCTGGAACTCGACGGGGAAACCGTGATCCGGTGCATCCCGCACATCGGGTACCTGCACTGCGGATTCGAGAAGATCGGCGAGTATCGTCAGTACAATCAGATCATCCCCTGGACGGATCGGGAGGATTACCTCAACTCCCCGGGAAACAACATCGCGTTCGCCCTGGGAGCTGAGCGGCTTTTCGGCGTGGAGATCACGCCGCGCTGCACCGTACTGCGGGTGATTGCGCTGGAGCTGTCGCGGATCATGTCCCACCTGGTCTGGCTGGGGACCACTTGCATAGACATCGGTGCGTTCACCCCGTTTCTCTGGTCGTTCGAGGAACGGGAACGCATTTACACGCTCCTGGAGCAGTGGATCGGTGCGCGTCTCACCACGACGCTGACCCGAGTTGGCGGTATGGGTGCGGATATCCCCGACGGCTGGATGGACGGCCTGCGTGACTTCATCCGCACTTTCCCGAAAACGATCGCGGAAGTCGATCGCATGGTCACCCGGAACGGGATATGGGTCGGCCGCACCATTGGTATCGGCGCGATGAGTGCCGGGGAGGCCGTCAACTACGGATTGTCCGGACCACTCCTGCGTGCCTCAGGTGTGGACTATGATGTCCGGAAGGATTTCCCGTACCTCGACTACGAGACGTACGACTTCGATGTGCCGGTGGGTACGAGCGGCGATGTTTACGACCGTTACCTGGTCCGCATGGAGGAGTTGCGGCAGTCGGTGCGCATCCTGGAGCAGGCAGCTGCCCGTCTCCCGGATGGCCCGCTGAACGTGGACGACCACAGGGTGATACTGCCACCCAAGACCAGGACCACCAGCGAGATTGAATCCATGATCCATCACTTCAAGCAGGTGATGGAGGGTCCGCGGCCACCGGCGGGCGAGGTATACGTGCCGGTGGAGAGCCCCAAGGGCGAGAAAGGATATTACTTCGTGTCGGATGGAACCCCGAAGCCGGTCCGGTGGCGTATCCGGCCACCCTCGTTCGTGAATCTCTCTGCCATTCCCCGGATGGCCGAGGGGTACCTGCTTTCGGATGTAATCGCGATCAACGCCAGCATCGACATCGTCATGGGAGAGATCGACAGATGATGCCAATGGTCATGGGCCGTGGGACACTGGGGGTGTGGACGTGAGCCACGGACCGTCTGCGCCCGGCATCATTTCAACCCAGGCGGCCGGGCACTCCCAGGAACCCTACGTTCCGGTCTTCACGGGATCCGCCCGTGCCCGGCTCGACGAACTCCTGGAACGGTACCCAACGAAGATGGCGGCCCTCCTTCCGGCGCTCTGGATGGTACAGGAGGCGCGGGGCTGGGTCAGTCCGGAAGGAATGGTCGAGGTGGCGGAAGTACTTGATCTTACCCCGGCGTACGTGAAGGGTGTGGTGACTTTTTATACGATGTACCACCAGCACCCGCCCGGGAAGCATTTTATCCAGGTCTGCACGACAACCCCGTGCCACGTGTGTGGTGCGGAAGATGTCGTGAAAGCATTTCTGGAGAAGACCGGATGCGGCGAACTCGGTGTCACGTCACCGGACGGGAAGTACACGGTGATCGAAGTCGAGTGCCTGGGCGCTTGCGGGTTCGCCACTCCTGTCATGGTCAACTCGGATTTTCTCGAATCAATCACTCCGGACAAGGTACCCGAAGTGCTGAAGAAGTATGACTGACCATCGGTTTTTCTGATCACATCCCGCTTCCCACTTCCCGCTTCCCGCTTCCCGCGCTTCAGAATGGGTTATCCCCACCAACCGCATCCCCGCGAAACCCAGGTCCTTTCCCGATACTTCGGCGACGCCGAAGCCCGCACGCTGGACGGGTGGAGGGCGCGGGGCGGATATCGGGCACTGGAACAGGCCCTGAGCATGGACCCGGTGGCGATTCAGGCTGTCGTCAAGGAATCCGGGCTCCGGGGGCGCGGCGGCGCCGGATTCCCCACGGGAATCAAGTGGTCCTTCATGAAATTGGACGACGGCAAACCACACTATCTGTGCTGCAATGCCGACGAATCGGAACCGGGGACATTCAAGGACCGCGAGATCATGCGATGGACGCCGCACGCACTGGTGGAGGGCTGCGCGATAGCGGCTCACGCCATCGGTGCGGAGACGGCTTACATCTACATCAGAGGGGAGTTCACCGAACCGCTGGAATGGATGGAGAAGGCGGTCGCGGAGGCACGGAAGGCAGGTCTCATCGGGAAGAATGCCATGGGGTCGGGTCGGCGTGTGGACGTGTGGGTACACAAGGGCGCCGGCGCCTATATCTGTGGCGAAGAGACTGCCCTGATGAACTCCCTGGAAGGGAAACGTGGCAATCCACGTATCAAACCACCCTTCCCGGCGGCGGCGGGTCTCTTTGGCATGCCCACGACGATCAACAACGTGGAAACGCTGACCGCGGTACCGCACATCCTGAACAACGGGAGTGAGTGGTACCGCAGGATGTCCCGCCCCGACAACCCCAAGAGCACGGGAACCAAGCTCTGGTCAGTCTGTGGAAACGTGGCCCGTCCGGGTAACTATGAGGTTGAGATGGGATTCCCCTTCCGGGATTTCCTCCATGACATGTGCGGCGGGCCCACGCCCGGGCGGAAGTTCAAGGCAGTAATCCCGGGGGGATCGTCCGTTCCCATCATCACGATGGAAGAGGCGGATCGTGCCCTCATGGACTACGAGGGAATGTCCGCGGTTGGAACCATGCTGGGATCGGCTGGGTGCATCGTTCTGGATGACGCGCAGAGCATCCCCCGGCAGGTGGCACGACTGACGCGATTCTATGCCCACGAGAGCTGCGCGCAGTGCACGCAATGCCGGGAAGGCACTGGCTGGACCACCCGTATCCTGGAACGTATCGTCGCGGGTGATGGAACCGCGGAAGACCTGGATACACTGCTGGGGATCGCTGACAACATGACAGGCACGACCATCTGCGTATTGAGTGACTCCTGTGCAGTGCCGGTAGTGTCGGGTCTCCAGAAGTTCCGTCACGAGTTCGAGGCGCTGATCACCCGAAAGACCGTTCACACCGTTCCCGTGATTCTTACCTGATGGCCGACACGCCACTGGTCAATCTGACCATAGAGGGAAGGGCGGTTTCGGTCCCGGCCGGAACCTCCATCCTGGAGGCTGCCAAGACCGTTGGTATCCTCATCCCTCATTACTGCTACCACCCGACCCTACCGGTGGCGGGCAACTGCCGCATGTGTCTTGTCAGCGTCGAGAAGTCGCCCAAGCTGACGCCGGCCTGCGCCACGGCAGTCGCCGAGGGACAAGTTGTGCAAATGCACACGGAAAAGGCGCGAAGCGCGCGCCAGGGTGTGCTCGAGATGCTTCTCATCAACCACCCCCTGGACTGTCCCATATGTGACAAGTCGGGCGAGTGCGAGCTGCAGGACTATACGTACCAGGAAGGGCCCGCCCAATCCCGGCTGCGGGAGCCGAAACGCTTCAATCCAGTGGAGGATTTCGGTGGCGACGTAATGTACGTCCCCAACCGATGCATCCTCTGCACGCGCTGTGTGCGTTTCATGTCCGACGTCGCCGGGGACACGGTGCTCAACGTCAGCGAGCGGGGCGACCGCGCCATCATCGGAAAGTTCGAGGGGCGGGATCTGACGCATGCCTGGGCCGGGAACGTAATCGACCTCTGCCCCGTGGGCGCGCTTCTCTCCAAGGACTTCCTCAACAAGGCGCGTTCCTGGGAACTGGATCGAAGCGCCTCTGTCTGCACTGGTTGCAGCCAGGGCTGCAACGCGATCCTCGAGACCCGCGACAACGTGGTGGTGCGCATGCGGCCGCGGGCAAATCCCGAAGTGAACCAGAACTTTCTCTGCGATCCGGGGCGGCTCAACTATCGGTGGATGAATCGACCCGACCGACTCGAGATGCCCACGATCCTTGGGCCTGCCGGCCAGACGATTGCGGACTGGGATGCGGCCATCGCGGGTGCGGCCCGGGTGCTTCGGGGAAAGAGGATCTTCGTGCTGGCGTCTCCAAACCTGTCGAATGAGGCACTCTTCCTGCTCGGACGCCTGATTACGACATCGAAGGGGAAGGGAGCCTTCCGGGTCCCGCAGGGCCCGGAAGCGCCGCTCCCCGGGGTACCTGATCTCGCACTCCGTGCCGACCGTGCCGCCAATGGTCGTGGAGCGGAACTGCTCGGCTTCACCCGGTCGGAGAACCCGCTCGAAGACCTCGGAGCCGGTGACGCGGTGATCATTGCGGATCAGGATCTCACGACCGAAGAAGCTGCGGTGCTGACGAAGGCCTCGGCGGTTGTCCTGATCTCCACGTTCATGCCTGTGACCCTGGCCCGGGCGGAAGTCGTGCTTCCGATCTGCAACATTGCGGAAGAAGAGGGCACCTTCACGAATCTCCGTGGAAGGGTGCAACGATTCCTGCAGGCCAAGGCGGCGCCTGGCCTGGCGCGTCCGAGCTGGTTCGTGCTGACGGATCTGGTGAGCGCCCTGGGAGAGAAGCAGGACATGCTGACTCCGTCCCAGGTTTTTGACGCCATGAGTGCGATCCACCCCGAATTCAGCGGCATGTCCTACGAGAGTCTGGGACTGCGGGGGCGGATGGTTTCTGGAGCAGCCGCGGGAGCCGCCCGATGATCCCGGTTCTTGCCTCACTGGTCCAGGTGCCTGATCCTCAGGTGCCGGCTGCCTTTGGTCCCTGGTTCGTGGCCACGATCGTGAAGATGATCGGAATCTTCACCGTGTGGATGGTTAGCGTGGCATACATGACCCTGGCAGAGCGCCGCATATCGGCCTGGATCCAGGACCGGCGCGGTCCCAACCGAGTGGGGCCCCATGGGCTCCTGCAGCCGATTGCCGATGGCGTGAAGAATATCATGAAGGAGGAGACACTTCCGCCGTACGCCAACCGCGCGATCTTCATGCTGGCTCCCATGCTTTCCTTCGGGACGGCAATGATAGCCTGGGCGGTGATCCCCATTGGTGCCTCATGGGCATCCCGATGGGGGCGTATCGATCTGGTGCTCGCCGATCTGCCCATCGGGTTTCTCTTCGTTCTGGCGATCTCGTCTCTCGGCGTGTACGGGATCGTCCTGGCGGGATGGGCATCGAACAACAAGTACTCGCTTCTCGGCGGTCTGAGGTCCAGTGCCCAGATGGTTTCGTACGAGATTTCCATGGGGCTGTCACTCATTCCGGTACTCCTGCTGACCGGCAACGTGACGCTGAACCAGGTGGTGAACACGCAGGCGACCCTGCACGTCTGGAATGCCCTGGCCCTTGCGGTATCCTGTTTCCTCTTCATCACGGCTGCGTTTGCGGAGACGAACAGGCTGCCCTTCGATCTGCCAGAGGCGGAGTCGGAGCTGATTACCGGATATCACACGGAATACAGCGCAATGAAGTTCTCGCTCTTCTTCATTGCCGAGTACGCGAACATGATCACGGCAAGTGCCATGATCGCAACGCTGTTTTTCGGTGGCTGGGATATCCCCTTCACGCAGCGTGACAATGTGGCTGCCGTATCGTTCGGGATGGTGCTGCTGTCCATCCTGATCTTCGCGCTGAAGACAGGGTTTTTCCTCTTCCTGTTCATCTGGATCCGCTGGACGCTTCCGCGGTTCCGATATGACCAGTTGATGGCTCTGGGCTGGAAAGTGCTCTTGCCCATCGGCCTGGCATACATCGTGATCACCGCGGCGTTGATCCTGGCGCTGGATGCGTCGGGACTGGCCCGGGGTCTGACATACGGACTGATCATGACCGGTGTCAACGTTGTGCTGATGGCGGTTCTCTTCCTGATTCTGGATCGGGGGCGGATCGTGAGTCCGGCCTCGGCGCCGGTTACCGGAGCGCGGTTGGTGCGCCTGCGGGAACTGGCGGAGGCGCGGGCCAGACTCTCACCCACGGGGCGTGGCTGATGGCAATAGGCGTAAGAGTACTGGAGCGGCCCATCGCGGATACGAGCTACGTGCGCGCGACCCTGTCGGGCATGGGACTCACTCTCCGGCACCTGGTCCGGCCGCACAAGGTGACAACGCAGTATCCTGACGAGCGCGAGCCCCTGTCCCGCAGGTGGCGTGGCACTCACCGGATGCTGACGACGGAAGATGGCCGGGCAAAATGCGTGGCGTGCGGTCTATGTCCCTCGATCTGCCCGGCGAACTGCATCAAGCTGGTGCCCGGAGAAGACGAACAGGGGAACCGGTACCCCCTTATTTTCGAGATCGACGAGTTCCGCTGCATCTTCTGCGGCTACTGCCAGGAGGTGTGTCCGGAGGAAGCCATCCATCTGGGGCGCCATTACGAGAACGCCGAGTACAACCGCGAAGGATTCGTCTACGATCTGGAGCGCCTCATGGCGCAGACCCATCCGGTTTGCGAGATGTGGGATCCGGCAGACCCGAAAGGCGAGTAGTCCGATGCCCACCACACCGGGTTTTTTCTATCAGGTTCAGTTTTACATCTTCGGTCTGCTGGCGATTGCGTCGGCAATTGCCTTCGTGACCCGCAAGAGTCCGGTCGCCGCGGCCATGTGGCTCGTCGTGGTCATGTTCAACCTGGCCGCGTTGTACGTCATGCTGGGAGCCCACTTCGTGGGTGTCATCCAGGTAATCGTGTATGCCGGCGCGATCATGGTCGTGTTCCTGTTCGTGGTGATGTTGCTGAACCTGGGAAGACCGGACGAACTGTCGGATATCAGGGGACACTGGGGCCGGCTGGCGGGTGGTCTGGTGGGGGTAATCCTGCTGGCGCAGATCATGGTCCTGGCCAGGGCGCGCTTCATGCGAATGTTCCAGGCGCCCGAGTCCCCGATTTTTGGTGGAGCTCCCGACCGTGGGGCGATCGGCGATATCGCTCACCCGCTGTTCCGGGAGCACCTGCTGGCCTTTGAGCTGACCTCCATACTGCTCCTGGCTGCGATAATAGGGGCGGTAATGATCGGACGACGGACCACGGCATCATGATTCCCGAAGCTCTGGCGCTGTCCGCGGTTCTTTTCACCATTGGTACCGTCGGGGTACTGACGCGCCGAAACGCGATCCTGATTTTCATGTGCGTGGAGCTGATGCTCAACGCGGTCAATCTCTCATTCGTGGCCCTTTCAAGGCTGTACGGCATGACCGGCCAGGTATTCGTCGTGTTCGTGATGACGGTTGCCGCGGCCGAGGCAGCCGTCGGACTGGCCATCATCATCGCCATCTTCCGCCACGGCAAGACCGTGGACCTCAAGAACATCAACCTACTCAAAGGGTGATGCTGCTCCAGGAAGCTACAGGTGTGGCGCATCCGCTGGCGGGAACGCTGGCGGAATGGATATGGCTGGTTCCGGTGCTGCCGCTGATCGGTTTCATCATCAACGGACTGCTCTCGCTGGTATCGGCCACCACGTGGGGCCCCGCGGACCCATCGGCTGCAGGACATGGTCACGACTCTCACCCGGCGCCGGACGAGGGCCACGCCGCGCACGACAGCCACCACCCCGTGCGGCACAGATTTGCCGGTGTGGTGAGCATTGTCGGACCGCTGGTGCTGGGTCTCGCCTTCCTGGTGACGGCAGTGATCTTTGGTGTGCTCGCCGGCGCGCACACCGAGACCCCGTTTGTACTCAAGCTCTTCCCGTGGATCGTGACGGGGGGGCTTCACATCGATGCGGCCTTGCAGGTCGATCAGCTGTCGATGATCATGGCCCTGGTGGTCACGTGTGTGGCCTTCCTGATCCACGTGTTCAGCGTGGGTTACATGCAGGATGACCCTGGGTATCCGCGCTACTTCGCCTACCTGAACCTGTTCGTGTTTTTCATGCTGGTGCTGGTGCTGGGGGCGAATTACGCCGTGGTCTTCGTGGGGTGGGAGGGGGTGGGCCTCTGTTCCTATCTCCTGATCGGCTACTGGTACACCGACAAGGCGAATGCCGATGCCGGCAAGGAAGCCTTCGTGGTCAACCGGATTGGTGACTTTGGCTATCTGATCGCGATGTTCCTGTTGTTTGCCAACCTCGGTACCCTGGACTTTGCCGGCGTCAATGCGGGGATCAGCGGACTGACCGAAGGAGGCGCCGTAGTCACCGCCATAGGCCTCTTCTTCTTCCTGGGCTGCACTGGCAAGAGCGCCCAGATTCCGCTCTACACCTGGCTGCCGCACGCCATGGCGGGTCCGACCCCGGTTTCAGCGCTGATCCATGCAGCTACAATGGTTACCGCTGGCGTCTACCTGGTGGCCCGCAGCGCGGCGGTCTTCTCGATCGCGCCGGTGGCCAGCCTCACGGTGGCGCTGGTGGGAGCAGTGACCGCGCTCTTCGCTGCCACAATCGGGCTCAAGCAGTGGGACATCAAGAAGGTACTGGCATACTCCACGGTTTCACAGCTGGGGTACATGTTCGTGGCCGTCGGTGTCGGAGCCTACGCTGCCGGCATTTTCCACCTCGCAACCCACGCCTTCTTCAAGGCTCTGCTGTTTCTGGGGTCCGGCTCGGTCATCTTCGCGATGCACCGCGCTTATCACGCCACCGGATCGCACGACGACGCGCAGGACATGCGCAACATGGGTGGCATGCGCAGGTTCATGCCGTGGACGTTCGTACTGATGTGGGTGGCCACACTGGCAATTGCCGGTATCCCGCCATTCGCGGGCTTCTTCTCCAAGGATGAAATACTTGCCTCGGTGTTCCAGCGCGCGCAGCACTCCACGCTGGCGGATGCATCGTGGCTGGGCATACCGGGAAGCGTGATTCTCCTGTTGGTGTACGCGATGGGACTGACGGCCGCGCTTCTGACGGCGATCTACATGACGCGCATGATGCTCTATACGTTCCATGGCCCCAACCGGACCGGTGAGCCCGAACGGGCACACCTGACTGAAGCTCCCCTGGTCATGACCCTTCCCCTGGTCGGACTGGCGATTCTGAGCATCGTTGGGGGCGCCATCAACCTTCCGGCTTTTCTCCCTGGTGCCCAGGCCCTGCATCACTGGCTCGAGCCGGTGACCGGCGCGGCCAGCACTCACATCACTCTGGGAGAGGAGGCTCATCTCCCCGCTGGTACCGAAGCGGTCCTTATCGGCGTCGCGATACTGGTGGCGCTGGCGGGAATCGCGCTGGCGTGGATACGCCTGAAGCCGGCATCCCTGGTGCCCAAGGCACAGGCACCCGAAGCGACCGGCATCGAAAAGCTGCTGGAGAACAAGTACTACGTGGATGAAGCATATGACCGTGCGATCATCAAGCCGGTCGTGGGAATATCCCGTTCGGTTCTCTGGCGCGGCATGGACTCGGGACTGATAGATGGCCTGGTTGTGAACGGAAGCGCGTACCTGATGCGTGCGTTCGGATGGCTGGGAGCCCGCCTGCAGTCCGGACGGCTGGGTACCTACGCCTGGGTGCTGGTTATCGGTGTCCTGGCCGTCCTTGGAGCCTTCTCAATCCGCTGACGAATGGCCGACTTCCTGGCTTCCCTGAGTTACAACGCGTGGGTTCTGCCCGCGCTCCTCGTCATTCCGACACTGGGCGCGTTTCTGGTCTGGATGCACGGGGTCATGGCTGGCGACGGTGAGGCGGCAGCGATGACGGCTCGTCGCCTGACGCTGGCAATCCTGGTCGTGGAGTTTTTCATATCCGTTGGTTTGTGGTGGTCACTGGATGTCACTGTTGCCGGCTGGCAGGCGACCTTCGATCTCCCCTGGATCGAAGCCTGGGGCTCGCGCTTCACCCTGGGCGTGGATGGACTTTCGGTGATGATGGTACTCCTCACCACTCTTCTGATGCCGCTGGCCATCCTCGGCGGATGGACCAGCATTCGCACCAAGGTCCACGCATACCACACTCTCATGCTGTTGCTGACCATGGGAATGCTGGGAGTCTTCGTGGCGCGGGATCTGTTCCTGTTTTACGTGATGTGGGAGGTCATGCTGATCCCGATGTATTTCATCATCGGGATCTGGGGTGGTGAACGGCGCATCTACGCCAGCCTGAAGTTCTTCATCTATACGATGGCCGGGTCGCTGTTGATGCTCGTTGCCATCGTGTATCTCGGAATCCAGGCCGGAGCTCCGGGTGGACCGCCCAACTTTGACTACGATACGGTGGTGGCAACCGCTCATGGGCTTCCCGGCGGTACCTATTGGCTCTTCGGAGCATTCTTCGTCGCTTTCGCGGTGAAGGTGCCCATGTTTCCACTCCACACCTGGCTGCCTGATGCCCACGTGGAGGCCCCAACCGCGGGATCGGTGGTCCTGGCCAGCATCCTGCTGAAGCTCGGCACCTACGGCTTCCTGCGGGTGGCGTTGCCGTTCTTTCCAGGAGTGGCGCTGGATCCGACGGTACGCACGATCGTCATCGTGCTGGCGGTCATTGGCGTGGTCTATGGCTCCCTGGTGGCCCTGGTTCAGCCCGACATCAAGAAGCTCGTGGCGTACTCCTCCGTGGCGCATCTGGGATTCGTGATGCTCGGCATCTTTGCCCTCACGGTGGAAAGCGTGCAGGGTGCCCTGATGGTCATGATCGGACACGGCCTGTCCACGGGAGCGCTCTTCCTCCTCGTGGGGATGATCTACGAAAGGACCCACACTCGCCTGATCGACAACTATGGCGGCCTGGCCAGAGTGGTCCCGCTCTTCGCCACCATCTTCAGCGTCGTTGCGCTGAGCAGTATCGGACTTCCCGGCACCAACGGATTCATCGGGGAGTTTCTGGTGCTGGTGGGTTCGTTCCGGACGTATCCACTGCTGACGACGGTGTCGGCTACGGGTGTGATCCTTTCCGCGGCCTATCTGCTCTGGGCGCTCCAGCGCCTCATATACAATGCCCTCGACAAACCACGGAACTTCCACCTGGGAGACCTGAACCGCAGGGAGCTCGGACTTCTGATTCCCATTCTGGCGGGCATCCTCTGGCTGGGCGTGTACCCGAGGCCGGTTCTGGACAGGATGGAGGCATCAGTCCAGCGCCTGGTGCAGACGGTGGGCAGCGGTGCGTTGTCCCTGCAGGCTTCGACCATCACCGGGGAGCGCTGAGATGATACCCGGCTTCCTGCAGGCGTCCTTCGCGCGCACACTGGACCTTTCCCTCCCGGTGGATCTATCCCTGGCAATCGCACCCGAGCTCATCCTCCTCGCCGGAGCGATGATACTATTGTTGTACGCTGCATGGCAGAGGGAGAGCGCGGCTCACTCACGGCGGGTCGCCGCAGGGTCCATGATCGTGGCAACGGTTGCTCTCGCTGCGGTGGCGTGGTTCGCCGCATCAGATCTCACGGCGTCGACCGGGCCGGTGGCGGTGGACCGGTTCCGCTGGGGTTCGGATGTGATTCTGCTGCTGGCCACCATCGTCACCATCGGGCTCTCGGTGGATTACAACACGCGGGAAGGCATCAACCCACCGGAGGCGCACGTCCTGCTGCTGATTGCCACTGCCGGCATGATGGTGATGGCCGCCGCAAGGGATCTGATGGTACTGTTCCTCGGTCTGGAAACCATGTCGGTAGCGGTATACGTCCTCGTGGGAATGGACCGCCGCAAGACACGCTCGGCCGAGGGGGCGCTGAAGTATTTCCTGCTGGGAGCCTTTTCGACCGCCTTCCTGCTTTACGGTATAGCGCTGGTGTACGGTGCCACGGGGACGACCAATCTCCAGATGATAGGCGAACGGATCGCCGGGGCACTGCTGGGAGACAATCCGATGCTGCTGGTGGGCGTCGCTCTGATACTGGTTGGGTTTGGTTTCAAGCTGGCGGCAGCTCCCTTCCATATGTGGGCGCCCGACGTGTATGAAGGCGCGCCCACACCGATCACGGCATACATGGCTGCTGCCGTGAAGGCTGCTGCGTTTGCCGCGTTTCTGCGCGTATGGATAGAGGCGTTCGGTCTCCTGTATTCATCCTGGCATGATGCCGTGTGGTGGCTGTCGGCAGTGACCATGTTCGCCGGGAACATCATTGCCCTTCAGCAGCGGAACCTGAAGCGGATGCTGGCATACTCCAGCATTGGGCACACAGGCTTCCTGCTGGTAGCCGTTGCTGCGGCCACGACTCAGGCCACCAGCGCGTTTCTGTTCTACCTCCTGGCCTATACCCTGGCGACCATGGGCGCGTTCGCCGTGATCATCAGCCTGGGCAACTTCGAAAAACCGAGAGAGCGCGTCGAGGACTACCATGGACTCTGGCATGAACGACCCGGCATGGCCGTTTGCATGAGCGTCTTCATGCTGGCGATGCTGGGGTTCCCGGTGTTCGGCGGAATGGGTTTCTTCGCCAAGTGGTACGTCCTCCAGGCAGCCATCGATGCACCCGCACCGGAGGTCAGACTGGCGGTTCTGCTCGTACTCGCCACCACCATCAGCGCAGGGTACTACCTGTACGTGGTGATGGTGATGTTCATGAAGCCACGCCCTGAGGACACCGAACCGCTGCCGGCCACGGGCCTCCTTACCCGCGCCGTCATCGTGGGGTCAGCGGCCGTTCTGCTGATCTTCGGGATCTTCCCGGATCCCATTGTGCGATGGGCCCGCATAGGCAACACTGTGAACCCGCAACTCATCTCCGCTGCCCCGTCCGAAGGAATCCGGTAGGCACCCTCCGGAACGCCACGCTGGTATCGACTGATCCAGCCTGAAGCCGGCCGGTGGCATTTGCCCGAAACAGAGAGGCCAGACATGGCGGTTTCCCCCGGGATCTTCCGGCAGTACGACATTCGTGGCATCACTGACCGCGACCTGACTGTCGAGGCAGCGGAATTGATCGGCAGAGCCTACGCGACGCACCTGGCCCGACTGGGAATTTCCGGTGAGGTCGCAGTGGGTCGGGACAATCGACCCAGCGGTGCGGTTCTGCGCGATGCCCTCGTCAGCGGCCTGACTTCGGCGGGAGTGGATGTGGTGGACATCGGAGTCGTCCCCACGCCGCTTCTCTATTGGAGCCTGCATCACCTGCCGGTGGTGGGAGGGATCCAGATCACGGGCTCGCACAACCCGCCGGAGTACAATGGGTTCAAGCTGTGCGTGGGACACGAGTCCCTACACGGTGCCGACATCACCGGCCTCCACGATATCATCGCCGGTGGCGCCTTCCCGGCAGGGGCGGGTTCGACAAGGAGCGAGTCCATTGTCGACCGGTACGTCGATGACGTGGTCAATCGAACCGGTCCCCTGGCCAGGCGGCTCCGCGTCGTGCTGGACTGCGGCAATGGTGTGGGCGCGGTCGTCGCAGGGAGGCTCTTTTCCCGCTTTGACCTGGACGCATCGTACCTCTTCTGCGAGAGTGATGGCTCCTTTCCCAACCACCATCCGGACCCCACTGTCGTGGAGAACCTCCAGGATCTGATCCGTGAGGTGAGAGCCCGGAATGCCGATCTCGGGATCGCCTTCGACGGGGACGCCGATCGGATTGGCGTGGTGGACGGCAGCGGCAACGTCATCTGGGGCGACCATATACTGATTCTCTATGCCCGGGATGTCTTTCAGCGGACGGGGAAAGGACAACCTGTCATCTTCGACGTGAAGTGCTCCCAGGCGTTGCCTCATGCCATCGCTGAGGCGGGTGGAACCCCGGTGATGTGGAAGACTGGCCACTCACTCATCAAGGAGCGCATGCGGCAGCTGCACGCACCCCTCGCGGGGGAGATGTCCGGCCACATGTTCTTCACCGAGGGTTTCTACGGACACGACGACGCGCTGTATGGTGCGGCAAGGCTGCTGCGCATCGTGGCGGCATCAGGCAAGTCCGTGAGTGGCATGCTGGCTGACGTACCGAAGTTCGTTTCCACACCGGAGTTGCGGGTCGACTGCCCCGAAGAGCGGAAGTTCGCCATCGTCGACGATGCTGTACGGCACTTCCGGGCCACTCATGAAGTAATTGATGTGGACGGAGTACGGGTCCTGTTTGGCGATGGATGGGGACTCATCCGCGCATCCAACACCCAACCCGTTCTGGTCACGCGGTACGAGGCCCGGACACCGGAGCGTCTCGCGGAGATCCAGCAGGAGATGGAGGGGTGGCTCCGCGCTCAGGGCGTCTCCCCGTGACGTGACCTCCCGACGCTGGCTTCTCTGGACCGTTGCAGTCATCGCGACCCTGCTCCTGGCCGGTCGCGTGCTTGCAGGCTGGTACGTGGATTACCAGTGGTATGCAGCACAGGGAGCTGGGAGGCTCTGGGTGGCCAGGGCAATCGATTTCTCCCTGCTCCGCGGGTCTGCCTTTCTCGTTGGCGGTGGCTTCGCTGCCTGCAACCTGCTGGCAGTCCGCCATTCAGTGCGCTCCCTGCGGCTTCCCCGGAGGGTCGGCAATCTGGAGTTCAGTGAGGAAGTATCGTCGAGGATACTGACGGTTACCGCCCTCGTCCTCGCCGCGATCGCGGGAATCGCGTTGTCATTGCCGCACCAAGCATGGATGAACGTCGAACTTCTCCGGAGTGGGATCCCATTCGGCGAGACAGATCCGTACTTCCGGCTGGATCTCGGGAGATGGGTATACCAGTACCCCCTGGAAAACTCTGTCCAGGCATGGAGCATGGTGGCGCTCCTGTCGATGACCGTGGTGGTTCTCTTCCTGTACTCGCTGACGCCGAGCCTCAAGTGGGAACAGGGCAGGTTGGTCACGAGCGGCTACGTGCGGCGCCACCTGTTTCTGCTGGGTGCGGTACTGCTCCTCCTGCTGGCCTGGGGCTATCGACTGGACGCACTGGAGCTGCTCCACAACGGGACTGGTCCATCCGGTGCCCTGTCGGCGCAGGATCATCGCGTGGGAATCCCCGCCAACCTGGCACTGGCTCTGATAGGAGTCGCGGCATCGATGCTGGTGGCGTGGGCCGGCTGGAGCGGTCAGGTGCGCCTGGCTTTCATCACGATCACGTTCGTCTTGCTGGCTACGCTTACTGTCCGGCAGCTGGTACCTGCGGTCGCTTCACGATTCGTCACCGGGCCGGACATTGAGGCGCAGGAAGCTGCGTATCGCAATATCCGTAATGCCTACACGCGACGGGCGTACGCGGTGGACGAGATCGCCCCGGTGGGAGTGGGTGAGGATGATCCCGACGGAGGTTCGGTCCTCCGTGGCGCTTCCATCTGGGACGGCGAGGCTCTGCGCAGAGCAATCGGTGAAGCACGCCAGGGCGCTCGCCCCAGTGGGTCGATGGGCTGGGAGCCTCAGGGCGGAAGACTCACTGCGTACGTTCTGGAAGAACCTCTCGGGCCCGATCCCTCCGGTGTCGATCCGGCGTGGGTCATAACGCGAGTGGCCGCCGACATCGCGGACGACAGGGGAGACGTGGTTCCCCGGGATACGCGGTCCATTACCGGTATCATCGTGAGTGATTCCGCTCCCACGTACTTCGTCGTTCCGGACACGGGAGGTGTTGTGGCCGGAAGGCGACTGGGTTCATTCGTCGATCGTCTGGCGCATGCCTGGCACCTGCAGAACGCCTCACTCCTGTCGCGTCGTCCGGGAGAACCGCCCCGACGGGTGATCCTGCGTCGCGATTTACGCGACCGGGTGCGCTCCCTGTACCCGTTCTTTCTGCAGGACACTCACGCAGCCCCCATTGTCTGGCGAGACTCGGTGTTCTGGTCAGTACACCTGTATGCGACATCCGATGCATATCCTCTGAGCGCTCCGATGCTGGCTGGTGGAACCGAGGTGCGCTATCTGCATCACGCGGCGGTGGCACTGGTGAACGCCATGACTGGGAGGGTGATGGCGCTACCCTCGCCGCAACCCAGCCCTGTGGCGGCATCGTGGATCCAGGAGTTTCCGGAACTCTTCACCGATGCCGGGACCCTGGAACCCGATCTCCTTGCCAGGATTCCCCCCCCGGTGGATGGTGCGTGGATACTGGCTCAGGGACTGTCGTTGGCGGGACTGCGAGGCGAATACGAGCCACGGGGACACCTGCCGGCGCAATCCATGGATTCGCTCTTCACCCGCGCGTCCATGCCACCCTTTCTGGATGCGGCCACTGGCCGACTGGCACTGGCGATCCCAGTGCTCGACCCTTCGGACGCGCTTCGCGGCCTCCTCGTGGTGGCTGGTGGGGCAGATGGCGAGGCCCGTTTCGAGCGCATGGCCGCACCGGGCCCCAAGTGGATCCGGGTTGCGGATGAACTGTATGTGGCGATGGATTCGGCCCGGGTCCCGTCACCGGACACGCGACCCGTGTCCGGCCCTGTTCGTATGGTTCCCTCCTCCCAGGGACCCCTCGCCTTCGCCACGCTCTACGACATGCGACCGGATGGACGCCTGCAGGTCCGGCTGCTGTCACTGCGCCGGCCGGAAGGCGTCGTGACCGGAAAGTCGCTGCTGGACGCGGCCGGCCTCCCGGAACCCGTCGTGTCAGAAGGTCCGATCACGCCGGAGGAGTTCCTGGTTCAGGCAGGCCGACTCTATGAATCGATGCGCCAGGCGATGCGCCGTGGTGACTGGCGGGGAATAGGCGCCGCCTATGATGCCCTCGGCAGACTGCTGCGAAGCGTCCGCAAACCTTGATCGTGGCGCGCGGGCCCGATAGCTTGCGCCTCCGGCAATTCGGCGCGCGACCACCGCGGAACCAGCGGGCAGGCGCGACCGCTCAGCAGCTTGCGGCCGATCCAATTGCGCTGATCCTGCCGCGCTCCACGATCCCTCCCAGGATCGTCGATTGCTTCGACCGACCAGATTCAGTGGAGAACGCGTGAACATCCACGAGTACCAGGCGAAGGAGATTCTTCGCAGCCTCGGCGTCCCGGTGCCGCCCGGGGAAGTTGCCACTACGCCAGACGAGGCCAGTAAGGCAGCGGCCAGGATCGGAAAGACCGTGGTGGTCAAGGCGCAGGTACACGCCGGTGGCCGCGGCAAGGCAGGCGGCGTGAAGCTGGCCAGGACGGCAGCGGATGCGCGCGAGAAGGCAAAGGCCATACTCGGCATGCAGATCAAGGGTCTCACCGTTGAAAAGGTGCTCGTGACGGAGGCCGCTGAGATCGCGTCCGAAGCCTACGTTGGCATAATCATGGACCGGGCCAGCAAGAAGCCCGTCTTCATGGTGAGTCCCGCGGGCGGCATTGACATCGAAGAAGTCGCCGCCACGACGCCGGACAGGATCCTCAAGCTGCCGATCGATACTCGTTATGGCCTTCAGGGATTCCAGGCCATGCGCCTGGGGTTCTTCCTGTACGATGACCTCACCAAGGCCCGCGCCGCGGCAAAGATCATGCACCAGCTGTATCGCGCTTTTGTGGACAGCGGCTGCTCTCTCGCCGAGATCAACCCGCTGGTGGTGACGCCCGCCGGTGATGTGATTGCTCTGGATGCCAAGATGGTGATCGACGACAACGAACTCGATCGCCACCCCGCGATTGCCGCCCTGCGGGATACCAGCTCCGAGGCCCCAAGCGAAGTCGACGCCCGAAACGCCAACCTGACGTTCATCAAGCTGGAGGGCAACGTCGGCTGCTGCGTGAATGGGGCAGGCCTGGCCATGGCCACGATGGATCTGGTCAAGTACTACGGTGGCGAACCGGCCAATTTCCTGGATATCGGAGGATCATCGTCTCCTGAGAAAGTGATTGCGGCTCTCCGGATCATCACGTCGGACCGGGATGTCAAGGCAATTCTCTTCAACATCTTCGGCGGCATAACGCGAACCGACGATGTGGCCAACGGCATCGTGGCGGCCACCCGGGCCAACCCGCTCAAGGTTCCAATCGTGATACGGCTGACCGGCACCAACGAAGAACAGGCAATGCGGATTCTCGATGAGAATGGGTTTTCGGCATCCGCTGACATGGACGAGGCCGTGAAGCAGGCTGTGGCCCTTGCCACCGGAGGGAAGGTCGCGTGAGCATCTTCATCAACCGCGAGACCCGCCTGGTCGTCCAGGGTATTACCGGCCGTGACGGCTCATTTCATGCGAAGCAGATGCTGGAGTATGGCACCCACGTCGTGGCGGGGGTTACACCGGGGAAGGGGGGGCAGGTATTCGAGGGAAAGGTACCGGTCTTCAATACCATGGCGTCAGCGGTCGAAGCCACGGGCGCCAACACCTCGGTTATCTACGTTCCGCCTCTGTATGCGGCGGACGCGATCATGGAAGCAGCCGATGCCGGCATAGCCCTGATTGTCTGTATCACCGAGGGCGTTCCGGTGCTGGACATGACGCGTGCCTATCCATTCGTTCGGGAGAGTGGTGCCCGCCTGATTGGACCCAACTGCCCCGGGATTATCACGCCTGGGCAGTCCAAGGTTGGAATCATACCCGGGCGTATCTGCGAGATCGGCTCCGTGGGAGTCGTTTCACGATCGGGAACGCTGACGTACGAAGTTGTCCATCAGTTGACCCGCGCCGGACTGGGACAGACCACCTGCGTCGGCATAGGCGGTGATCCCATCAATGGCACCAACTTCATCGACTGTCTTTCCGCATTCGAAGCTGATCCCGAGACACGGGTGATCTGCCTGATGGGAGAGATCGGGGGGACCGATGAACAGGACGCCGCGCGCTATGTACGACAGCACATGACGAAACCAGTGGTGGGGTTCATTGCCGGACAGACGGCTCCGCCGGGGCGTCGCATGGGCCATGCGGGTGCGATCATCAGTGGATCCTCAGGTACCGCTGCAGAGAAGGTCGCGGCCTTCGAAGAGGCGGGGATCGCGGTTGCCAGGAGACCGCTGGACTTCGTCAGCCTCGTGAAGCAGCGCATCTGATCCCGTCCGATGCACTCAGGCGAAGGCTCGATCTCCGGTCGGTGAACCGGACCGCTACCACTATCCAGCAAACGTGACAACCCTTCTTGTGATTCCATGAGCCAGACTCTGACCATCATCAAGCCTGATGCATTCGGCACCGCCAAGGCGGGAAAGATCCTTGCGGTGCTGGAGGGCGCCGGCTTCCGCGTTTTGGCCGCCCGCGTCCTGCACCTTTCCCGGGCACAGGCCGAGGAGTTTTACGCGGTGCACCGGGAACGACCCTTTTTCGCTTCGCTGGTGAGCTTCATGACCAGCGGACCCTGCATGCCCATGGTACTGGAGCGTGCGGACGCGGTGGCTGAATTGCGCCGGGTCATCGGTGCCACGGACCCCGCTCAGGCGGAACCCGGAACTGTCCGGAAGCTCTTCGCGGAATCCAAGGAGCGAAATGCCATCCATGCATCGGATTCCGACGAAAACGCCGCGAGAGAAGCGCGCTTCTTCTTTGCGGAGGCGGACATCGCAGGTGCAGGAACCCGATAGACTGGCAGGCGGGGTCGGGTCAGCGCGATAGCCGCGGGTCCGGATGAGGACAGGATTCCAGCCCTCGTGGACAGCGGTTCCCGGAAAGGAGCACGCCCCCGGGGGGCGTCCCTAAGTGGTGTAGTCGCCACGACTTGACCGCTTTCCGGGAAGTCCCTATCATTCTTGGCTTCCCATGCTCTCCTTCGACCGATCGTCCCTCCAGACCAAGGCCGTTCGCGTCGACGGAAAGCTGGCACCCGATGACCCGGTGTGGCTCAATGGTGACCCCAGACCAGCCTCCGACCTGGTCGTCACGGGCCGGCTCTCCTCGGCCGGGGAAGGTCGCTTCTATTTCAGCGGCCACATGTCCGGGGAGGTGGACGCGGAGTGTCGGCGCTGCCTGACGGCTGTCAGGGTGCGGGTCAGCGAGGAGCTGCATCTGCTTTTCGCCGACGCGGGAGACGAGGAGTCGGACGAATCGGATTTCTACCAGATGGAACCGCGCGCCAGCATGATCGACCTGCGTGCGGCTGTAAGGGAACAGTGGATCCTGGCCATACCGGGATTCTCTCTGTGCCGGGAAGATTGCAAGGGACTCTGTCCCCGATGTGGTGCGAACCTGAACGACGGGCCCTGCGCGTGCGAGCCCGAAACCGACAGCCGATGGGCAGCACTCCGGCAGAACGCCGGTGATACCTGAGGCGTCTTACTTTCCTATTGCCGGAAGACCACCATGGCCGTCCCGAAGCGAAGAACCTCCAAGCGCCGCAAGCGGGCGCGCTCGACCCACAAGCAGGCCGCTGCTGTCGTGCTGCAGAAGTGTCCCCGCTGCCAGGCTCCCAAGCGACCTCATCGCGTTTGCGGTGAGTGCGGGTACTACGCCGGGAAGCAACGAATCGCCGCGCAGGAAGCCTGACATTGGCGCTGATTGCGCTCGATGGAATGGGCGGGGACCTGGCCCCCGCCGAACCAGTAGCGGCTGCCCTGCTGGCAGCGGAAGAACTCGGCGCGGATCATGGAATCCAGCTGGTCGGCAGGGAGGAGGTACTGCGCAACCAGATCTCTTCCCATCTGGCAGGTGAATATGCCGGCCTGGCGTCATTCGCGGACCGCATCACCGTTGTAGATGCCCCCGACGTCATTGCGATGTCGGACAAGCCCTCCGTCGCAGTGCGCAGCAGACCCCAGTCGTCCATGCACGTGGGGCTCCGGCTCCAGGCCGAGGGGAAGAGCGATGCGTTCGTGTCCGCTGGAAATACCGGTGCTCAGATGGCGATCTCGATGCTTATCCTCCGGCTGCACCACGGACTCCAGCGACCCGCCATCGCGACCGTCTTCCCCACCGGAACTCAGCCCGTCGTCGTTCTCGATTCCGGTGCCACGGTCGACTGTGATGCAGACGAGCTGGTTCAGTTCGCCAGGCTGGGGACGGCATACGCGGAGTCTGTACTGGGCCGCAACCGTGCCGCTGTCGGCTTGCTCAACATCGGCGAGGAGGCCGAGAAGGGCAACGCAGCGGTAAAGGAGGCTCACCGGCTCCTGGCGGCATCGAGCCTCAATTTCGTCGGCAATATCGAAGGCAGGGATCTCCCCGCGGGCAGGACGGATCGGGGGCTCTTCGACGTGGTGGTCTGCGACGGGTTCGTGGGCAATGTGATCCTCAAGTTCTACGAGGGGATCGCACCAATGGTCATGGGGCTTCTTCGTCGTGAAACGGGCTTGGATCCGGACACCCTCACCAGATCACTGGGCCACCTCGACTACTCGGCCTACGGAGGCGCTCCGCTGCTGGGGGTCAACGGAATCAGCATCATTGCCCATGGCAAGTCTTCGGCGCGCGCGTTGAAGAATGCCGTACTGGTCGCGGCCCGGGCCGCCGATGCCCACCTGGACGAACATGTAGGTCAGAGGCTTCGTCAATCCGACGCCCCAGGAGTGAACGCGTGAAACGACCGTACGTGTACCTGGCCGGCGTCGGGCGCGCGGCGCCAGAGCGAATTCTGCGGAATGACGAATTCCAGGCCATGGGACTCGAAACCAGCGACGACTGGATAGTCCAGCGAACTGGTATTCGTGAGCGACGAATCGCAGCACCCGAAGAGACCAATCGAACCATGGCTGCGGAAGCGTCCCGTCAGGCCATGGACCGAGCGGGGGTTGCTTCGGGGGAGATCGACCTCATCATACTTGGGACAGCCACACCCGACCGCCTGCTTCCGGCCACCGCGGTGGAACTCCAGGCGGAACTCGGGGCTTCGCGCGCGGCTGCCTTCGATGTCTCCGCCGCCTGCTCCAGCTGGCTCTACGGCCTCATAGTGGCCGAGGGGCTCATGATGAGCGGGAACGCCGAAACGGCACTGGTGGTGGGAACAGAGAAGCTGAGTGCCATCGTGGACTGGAAGGACCGCTCGACTGCCGTCCTTTTCGGAGATGGTGCGGGAGCCGCGATCCTGAAGCGTTCCCGACTGCAGAGAGGGATTCTTTCAACCTACTTCCGCAGCGACGGCACACTGGCGGATCTCCTTCACCGGCCCACTGGCGGAGCAGCGCGGCCATTCAGCCCGGAAGCACTGCAGGAACGGTCGTTCTACATCCAGATGGAGGGCAGGGAGGTATTCAAGCACGCCGTCCGGTCCATGGCGGATGCCTGCGACAGGGCCCTCGACGGTGCGAAGCTTACCGGTGCCGACATAGACCTGTTGATTCCTCACCAGGCGAATATCCGGATCATCGAGGCAACCGCCAAGCACGCCGGCATCCCGATGGAAAAGGTCTTCGTCAACGTGGATCGTTACGGCAACACGTCCTCTGCCTCGGTCCCGATCGCTCTCGAAGAAGCCATGGCCGCCGGACGCGTGCGAGAGGGGTCCACGGTTCTCCTGGTGGCGTTTGGTGCGGGTTTCACCTGGGCCTCCCTGGTCGTACGGTTCTGAATGGACATCATCCTTCTGTTCCCCGGCCAGGGTTCTCAGAAGCCGGGTATGGGCCGGGATCTTGCCGAGACCCATCCGAAAGCAGCGGAAGTCTTCCGAGCCGTGGATGATACGCTCGGGGAATCACTGTCCCGGTTGTGTTTTTGGGGCCCGGCGGAAACGCTGACTCTTACGCAGAACGCCCAACCGGCTCTGCTCACTCACGGGGCCGCGCTCTGGGCCGTAACCGGTGAAACCCTGCGTCCGCACGTGCGAGCCGTGGCGGGTCACTCCCTGGGCGAGTTCACGGCATATCATGCGGCCGATACCCTGACACTCCGTGACGCCGTCCTGCTCGTCAGGCAGCGCGGCACTCTCATGTTCGAAGCCGGGCTTGCCCGACCCGGTGCCATGGCCGCGATTCTGGGTGATACCTCCAGTACCATGGATGAAATCTGTCGCGAGGCGTCCGCTTCTCCCGGTGCCGGCCTGGTGGTGCCAGCCAACTACAATGCGCCGGGACAGATCGTCATTTCCGGTGAAGCCGCGGGCGTGGAACGCGCCATGGAGCTCTCCCGTCAGGCCGGTGCCCGCAGAACGATCCGGCTGCAGGTATCCGGAGCATTCCATTCACCACTGATGGAACCCGCCCGGGATGCCTTCCGGAAAGCACTGGAAGCCACGCCACTGGATGACCCCGTCTTCCCCGTCTACGCGAACGTGAGCGGCGAACCTGTTGAAACGGCGATTCAGGCCCGACGACTCCTTCTGGAGCAATTGACCGCACCAGTGCGCTGGATCGCCGTGGTCCGCCAACTGGCTGCTGATTTCCCCGGCGCTCTGTTCGTCGAAATGGGGCCTGGAACTGCACTGTCAGGCCTGGTTCGGAAAATCGCGCCGGAGGCTGAGGTGCTTTCCTGTGGCACGGCGGCGGATGTGGAAGCGCTCCTCGCGAGGGTATCATGATGCTTCAGCTCGATCTCTCCGGGCGCGTAGCACTGGTCACCGGCAGCACCAGGGGTATTGGACGCGCCATTGCAGAAACACTGGCTGACTGCGGTGCCCAGGTTGCGGTTACCGGAAGGGAACAGGCCCGCGCCGAGGTCGCCGCGCAGGAAGTTGGCCGCGATGCCCGGGGATACGCGTGTGATATTTCCCAGGTGGCGCAGGTCGGCGCGTTGGTCGAGGCCGTCGAGAAGGATTTCGGCAGGATCGACATCCTGGTGAACAACGCCGGGCTGACCCGTGACAATATCCTGCCGCGGCTGAAGGACGATGACTGGGATGCCGTGATCGATACCAATCTCCGCGGTGCCTTCACCGCCATCCGCGCGACCACCCGCGGGATGATGAAGCGTCGCTGGGGCAGGATCATCAATATCTCGTCGGTCGTCGGTATTACCGGCAACAAGGGACAGGCCAACTACGCCGCCAGCAAGGCGGGCCTCATCGGCCTCACCAAATCCGTGGCAAGGGAATTCGCCTCGCGAAACATTCTGGCCAACGTCATTGCACCCGGCTACATCGAAACCGAAATGACGGATGCGATGGCACCGGAGGCCCGGCAGACCATGAGCGCCCGGATCCCGCTGGAACGGCTGGGGAGCGCCCGCGACGTGGCTGGCGTGGTGGCTTTCCTGGCGTCCGAGCATGCCGCATACATCACCGGTCAGGTGCTGGTGGTGGACGGCGGCCTGATCATGTAACGATTTCATCACCAGTCGTTTAGATTTTCCGGTCACCCGAATCACAACCCCCGAGGCACCCCATGGCTGACAATTCCGATAAGGTCAAGGACATCATCGAGAAGGAACTCGGTGTCGAACGCGAGAAGCTGACCAACGAGGCGAGTTTCATCGAGGACCTGGGCGCCGACAGCCTTGACATCGTCGAGCTGGTAATGGAATTCGAGAAGGAGTTCAACATCGATATTCCGGATGAAGACGCCGAGAAGCTCCGCACGGTGGGCGACGCGCTCAAGTACCTCAACGAAAAGGTCGGAGCGTAGGTGAAGCGCCGCGTCGTCCTCACGGGAATGGGTCTGCTGTCGCCGGTCGGCAACGACGTGGCGACCACCTGGCGCGGACTCCTTGACGGTGTGAACGGCGTGGGACCAATCACCCGGTTCGACACCGGTCGTTTCCCGGTGAAGTTCGCCTGTGAACTGAAGGATTTTGATCCGCTGACGTACATGGACAGGAAGGAGGTGAAGAGGAACGACGTCTTCACCCAGATGGCCCTGGCCGCATCAGTCCAGGCCATGACTGATGCGGGGTTCGAGAACGGAGGATATGACCCCGAGAATACCGGAGTCATCATCGGTTCGGGGATCGGCGGCCTCAAGGTTTTCGAGGCTCAGCACGATGTCTACCGCGAACGGGGACCAGGGAAGATCTCGGCGTTTTTCATCCCGATGTTCATCCCCGACATGGCGGCCGGTGTGGTGTCCATTCGCTACAATGCGAAGGGCCCCAACTACGCCACTGTCTCCGCCTGCGCCACATCGGCCCACGCCATTGGAGATGCCTTCCGGATAATCCAGTACGGCGACGCCGACGTGATGATCACCGGTGGGACTGAAGCGGCAATTACTCCGATGTCGATCGGTGGATTCACCAACATGCAGGCGATGTCCGAGAACAACGAAGGGTATCTTCACGCCAGCCGTCCATTCGACAAGGAACGGGATGGTTTCGTGATGGGTGAGGGGGCCGGCGTCGTGGTCCTCGAGGAGATGGAACACGCCCTGGCACGCGGCGCGAAGATCTATGCCGAGGTCGTGGGTTATGGGGCGACGGGTGACGCGTACCATATCACCCAGCCGGCGCCGGAGGGGGAAGGGGCCCAGCGTTCCATGCGCCGCGCCCTGCGCGACGCGGGAATCCGCCCCAATGACGTGCAGTACATCAACGCCCACGGCACATCCACACCCTACAACGACGCCAACGAAACCCAGGCCATCAAGGCGGTATTCGGAGAGCACGCTCAGGAACTCCTGGTGAGTTCCACCAAATCGATGACCGGGCACACCCTGGGCGCTGCCGGTGGAATCGAGTTTGCCGTCTGCGCACTGGCGGTTCGCGATGGCATGGTCCCGCCGACAATCAACTATCGGACACCGGATCCGGACTGCGACCTCAACTACGTTCCCAACAAGTCGGTGGCGCACGATGTCGATGTCGCCATTTCCAACAGCTTCGGATTCGGGGGACATAATTGCACGCTCGCCATCCGGCGATTCCGGCACTAACCTGCCTGCTGGCCCCGGTTGGCGGCTACGCGGCTGCTGCGCCTGCGAGTGGCCCCAATTGCACCCGGCAGTGCCTGCCTGAACGTGTACGCACCGAGACCTGCCGAAAGACTCCCAAGCCGCAGAGTCGGGTATGAGCCAGAGCGTTGACCGGTTCCCGGAGTTCCGAATTGGCATTGGCTACGACTCGCACCAGTTCGCCCCCGGAGGACCACTCATCCTGGGAGGAACCAGGATCCCGGTGGATTTCTCGCTCTCCGGCCACTCTGATGGCGACGCAGTTGCACATGCCGTGACCGATGCCATCCTGGGAGCCGCCGCTCTGGGAGACATCGGTGCCCTGTTCCCAGATAGTGACCCCAGGAATCGCGGCGCCGACTCCCTGGAAATGCTCCGGGCAGCAGTCCGGTTGCTGCACGATCACGGATTCCGGGCAGGCAATGCCGACGTGGTGATCATCGCTGAAAAGCCGGTGATAGCGCCCTGGCGAGACCAGATCCGTTCGGCTCTCGCCAATGCACTGGAAACATCGGTGGCACAGGTCAGCGTCAAGGGGAAGACCAACGAACGGATGGGATGGGTGGGGAGAGGCGAGGGGCTGGCGTGCCTTGCAACCGCGGCCATCTGGCGAATGCCTGACCCTGGTGGAGATGGCACCCGGTGAACCTGCAGACCGCGTTCGAGTGGCTGCTGGGGCTGCCGCCGACGCTGCTCCTTCCCGCCATGGGGATCCTGGCAATGTTGGAGAACGTTTTTCCACCCATTCCGGCGGACGTACTGATTGCCCTGGGAGCCTTCATGGCTGCCCGCACCGGTGCCTCCCCGATCCCCTCCTACCTGGTGGTGCTGGTCGGCAACGTGGCAGGTGCCATGGCAGTCTATGCCGTCGGGAGACGCTTCGGCGCTGACTGGACGGAAAAGCGCTTCCGACTCCGCGCTCGCTCGGACGCTGATTCCGCACTTTCGGCCTGGTATGCCCGCTACGGCCTCTTCGCGCTGGTAATTGCGCGTTTCATTCCCGGGATCCGAGCCATTGTCGCACCGTTTGCAGGGGCACTGAGGGCGTCGGCAGCAGGCACAGCCCTGGCCATTGCCACCGCCTCCGGAGTCTGGTACGGTTTCGTGACCTGGGTTGCCTACCGCGCGGGATCCAATTGGGACGACCTGGCACGCACGATTGGGCGCATGGGGGGAATCGCCGCGATGATTGCCGTCGCCATGGCCGGCCTGGTCGCGGGTTTGTTCTGGTATGTCAGAAAGCGCCGCCTGGCACGCTCCTCCCGCCATGCTGCCTGACCGGGTTGCCCGAGCCTTCCAGCTCGAACGCTTCGATGATTTCCTGGCGCTCGAACGGGGGCGAGCGAGCGCCACACGGGCTGCCTATCGCCACGATATCGAGCGCCTCGCATCCTGGGCGATAGCCCGGGCACTGACCTCCCCTCGCGATCTGGAATCGCGACACCTCCGCGATTTCGTATATCACCTGAAGGACCTCGGCCTCGCACCCGGGTCCATCCGTCGGAATGTGGCTGGAATCCGCACCTGGTTCGGTTTTCTGGTTTCGGAAGGCGTGATTCCTGTGGATCCCAGCGATCGACTGGAGCTCCCGCGCCGCTGGCGGACCCTCCCCGAGGTCCTCACCACCGACGAAGTCTCGACCCTCCTGGCAGCGCCCCGCCAGGAGGACCCGATGTATTACCGTGACCGCGCCATGCTGGAACTGGCATACGGGGCGGGATTGCGCGTCTCCGAATGGATCTCGCTGACCGTGAAGGATGTGTATCTGTCCGAGAACATGGTCCGCATCTTCGGGAAAGGCGGAAAGGAACGCCTCGTCCCGTTTGGAAGATCAGCGCTGTCAGCCATCGCCATCTATTTGCGCGAGCTGCGACCCCGCCTCGAGCGCGGGCAGGGTCGGGGTATCCTTTTTCTCAGTGCCCGGGGGCAACCGTTGTCCCGGATGGGGGCCTGGAAGATCCTTCGCAAGCACGTGAACCACGCCGGAATCCAGCGCACCGTCACGCCACACACGCTACGGCACTCGTTTGCCACGCACCTCCTCGAAGGTGGTGCCGACCTTCGCGCCGTGCAGGAGATGCTGGGGCACGCCGACGTATCGACTACACAGATCTACACGCACGTGGATCGTGAGTATCTTCGTAGTGTCCACAGGCAGTTCCACCCGCGCAGCTAGCCCCGCCCCCAAGGCCCGTTGATACTAGTCCTCGACAACTACGATTCGTTTACCTACAACCTCGTTCAGTACCTCGGCGAACTGGGTGGTGACCCCGTTGTCCACCGGAACGACGCCCTTGGAGTCGAGGATGTGGGTTCCCTCGCGCCTGATGCCGTGGTCATTTCTCCGGGGCCATGTACCCCGGCCGAGGCGGGCATATCCGTTGGGCTCGTCCGCCGATGGGGAGACACCATCCCCATTCTGGGAGTCTGTCTGGGGCACCAGGCCATCGTGGAGGCGTATGGCGGACGGGTAGTCCGGGCCGGAAGGCTCATGCACGGCAAGACGTCGAAGATCGTACATGACGGGAGTGATCTTTTTGAAGGGATGGCCTCCCCCATGGAAGTCATGCGCTATCACTCGCTGATCGCGGAGCGCAGAACGCTTCCATCCTCATTGCACGTACTGGCTGTCGCCCAGGACGCCCCGGACGAAATTCATGCGGTCCGTCACCGGTCCAATCCGGTGTGGGGTGTACAGTTTCATCCGGAATCGATCATGACCCCTCTGGGAAAAGATCTCCTGAGTCGCTTCCTGGAGCTCGCCGCAGCTGCGCGCAGCGCTGCCGGTGCCTGATCTGAACCCTCCGGGGGGGCAGCGGTACGCATGGTATGTCGTGGGCGTACTGATGCTGTTGAACATTTCCTCGTTTGTCGATCGTCAGGTCATGTCCCTGATGGTCGACCCCATCAAGGCGGACCTCGGCCTCACCGATACTCAGGTTGGAGTAATTCTGGGCCCCGCGTTTGGACTCACGTTCGCTGTTGCGGTTCTCTTCATGGGGCGCGTCGCCGATCGCATCAACCGGCCGGCTGTGATTGCGTGGGGTGTGGCCATCTGGAGTGCAATGTGTGCGGCCTCCGGTGTGGCCAGCACGTTTGGGCACCTGTTCGCGGCCCGCGTGGGAGTCGGTGCCGGCGAGGCAACTCTGTCACCGGCTGCTTACTCCCTGATTCCGGACTACTTCCCGCCGCGCAGACTGGCCACCGCGATGAGTGTCTTCACATCCGGCGTTTTCCTGGGTGCGGGTGCGGCGTATCTGGTGGGAGGGGTGATTACCGACCTCGCTCAGTCAGGAACACCGTGGAACCTGCCCCTGGTCGGCCTCATTCGACCCTGGCAGCAGGTCTTTCTGGTCCTGGGCGTTCCAGGTCTGGCTCTGGTTCTGCTGGCTCTGACGATAAGAGAACCGCGCCGCGGGGCGACAAGAGACGGCCGGAAATACGGCAGATCGTCGTTCGCTGCCTGGCACTGGTTCCGGAGCCATCGATCCGCATATGGATGGTTTTTCATCAGCATCGGGCTGTTTGCGGTGGTCAACTACGGGACCGGGTTCTGGTTTCCCGCATACTTCTTCCGGGCTCATGGGTGGACACCTACCAAGGTGGGAATAGTCATGGGCCTGGCGACGGCTGGATTCGGTACCCTGGGGGCCCTTACGGGGGGATGGCTGGCCGATCGACTCAAGCGGGCGAACAGATCCGATGGCAACCTGTGGGTAGTGATTGCTGCGGCAGTTGTGTCGCTGGCGGCATCGGTCCCACTGTTCCTGCCACCATCGGATCGGGTCATGCTCACAGCGCTCATGATCACAAATCTTGCGGCGGGTATGCCCTTCGGTCCGATGGCGGCCGGAGTGGCGGAAATGACACCCCCCGCCATGCGGGGACAGGCAGCTGCGGTTCTCGTGTTCGTGCTGAACTTCGTTGGGTTGGGGCTGGGTCCTCCGGCGGTGGCCGTCCTGACGGATCGGGTGTTCGGTGATCCCGCCGCCGTGGGTATGTCGCTGCTGGCGGTGACCGTGGCGGGCAGGATCCTGACGGCGGGAGCAGCGTGGTCAGGACTGCGGGGCTATCGCGTGGCGGTAGCGGAGGTTGTCGGGCAGGCAACCTAAGGTGGCCTTTCCGCGGCCCGTCGCTTGGATTTCACCAGGCTGCGGGATAGCTTGAATGGCGTGCCTTTTGCATCGACGCGCGCCTCCCACAGCCACCAGACCACTGGTGTGCTGGCTGTGATCCCCGCACGACTGGGCTCCACCAGGCTTCCCCGGAAGCCTCTGCGCTTGCTTGCTGGCGCGCCCCTCATCGTCCGTGTCTGGGAGCAGGTAAGAGAGACCGCCACGGTGGAGCACGTGGTGGTGGCTACTGATTCCGAGGAAGTCGCCGCCGTGATCCGCGAACGCGGTGGGGAAGCCATCCTGACGAATCCCCGGCATCCGTCCGGCACGGACAGGGTCGCGGAAGTGGCTGGGCGGGACGCGTTCCAGGCGTACGACATCATCGTGAACGTTCAGGGCGACGAACCATTCATTCGTCCCGAAGCAATAGCCGGCCCCGTCTCTCTGGTGCGGGAAGGGCACGTTCCGGTGGCCACCTGTGCCACGCCTGCTGCACCAGCCATCCTGGAAAACAGTGACGTGGTGAAGGTGGTCTCCGACGACGCCGGGCGGGCGCTGTACTTTTCACGGGCGCCCATTCCGTTTCTGCGCGATCGGGAGGATGCATCCGTGCATTCCCGACTCGTCAGGCAGCACGTGGGCGTGTACGCCTGCTCCCGCCCGGCCCTGAGTCGATGGGTGTCCCTGCCGGAGCACCCTCTGGAACGTTCCGAACGACTCGAGCAGCTCCGACCGCTGGCAGCGGGACTGACCATCGGCGTATTCCTGCTGGAAGTGCCACCCTTGGGCGGCATTGATACCGAAGAAGACCTGAAGCGCGCCAACACACTGTGGGATGACTTTTACGCCGGACGACCCTGATGCAAGTCCAGAACCGTCAGCAGGCCACACGCTACATCTTCGTCACCGGTGGTGTCGTATCTTCGCTGGGCAAGGGAATCGCCTCTGCCTCTCTCGGCAGGTTGCTGGTCGAGCGCGGTCAGACGGTCACCATCATGAAGTTCGACCCTTACCTGAACGTCGATCCGGGCACCATGTCCCCGTTCCAGCACGGTGAGGTCTATGTCACCGAGGACGGCGCTGAAACAGACCTGGACCTGGGTCACTACGAACGCTTCATCGACCGTTCCCTGTCCCAGGCCAACAATGTCACCACGGGCCGGATCTACCAGAACGTGATTCACAAGGAGCGCCGGGGCGAATACCTCGGCAGCACCGTTCAGGTGATCCCCCACGTGACGGACGAGATCAAGGCGCATATGAAGCGGGTGGCACCGGGAAACGACGTCGTGATCGTGGAGATTGGTGGCACCGTCGGTGACATCGAATCGCTGCCGTTTCTCGAGGCCATAAGACAGTTCCGACATGAAGTCGGACGACAGAACGCCATTTTCATCCACCTGACGCTGGTCCCCTACATCTCCGCCGCTGGCGAGGTGAAGACCAAACCCACGCAACACTCGGTGCGCGAGCTGATGGAGATCGGTATTCAGCCTGACTTCCTCATCTGCCGCACCGAAAGGGCGCTGTCCGAGGATGTCAAGCGCAAGATCGCACTCTTCTGCAACGTCGAATTCGGGAACGTCATCGAGAGTCGCGACGTACCGACCATCTACCAGATTCCCCTCTCGTTCCACGATCAGGGACTGGACGACAGGGTGATGCGACGGCTGGAACTGGAGGGCCGGGAACCTGACCTGACAGCCTGGCGTGAAATGGTCACCCGGGTGATCACGCCACGGGATCGTGTCCGGGTCGCCGTGGTGGGCAAGTACACCGAGCTGGTGGACAGCTACAAGAGCATCCAGGAAGCCCTGGTCCATGGTGGTATTGCCAATGACGTCGGCGTGGACGTCTCCTGGCTCTCCAGCGATCTTTTCACTGACGGAGCGCGTACCCGACAACTGCTCTCCGGGTACCATGCATTGCTGGTTCCGGGCGGCTTCGGGGTGCGGGGAGTCGATGGGATGGTCGAGGCGGTGCGCACCGTCCGTGAAGCAGGGATACCGTTCCTGGGTATCTGCCTGGGCATGCAGGTGGCCATCATCGAGTTCGCCAGGAATGTGCTGAAGCTCGATGATTCTCATTCCAGTGAGTTCGCACCGGAGTGCGCCCACCCGGTGATTGACCTCATGGAGGAGCAGAAGCACCTGCAGGAAATGGGCGGTACGATGCGACTGGGGGCCTATCCGTGTCGCCTGCAACGTGGATCGCGGGTGGCCGAGATCTACGGGGTCCCCGAGGTGAGTGAGCGCCATCGCCACCGTTACGAGGTTTCGAATGCCTATCGGGACCAGCTCTCCGCAGCGGGACTGCGCTTGAGCGGACTCTCTCCTGATGGATCCCTGGTGGAAATCGTGGAACTGGATGATCACCCATGGTTCGTCGGGGTTCAGTTCCACCCTGAACTGCGATCCCGCCCCACCCGCCCACACCCACTGTTCGCCGGATTCATCGCCGCTGCGGCATCCGCCAGGCGGCGCTCCGGCACCGCAACCGAATCCCCCGCGCTGGTCGAGGCGGCCGATTGAACGCAGCAGCGTGGACGTTTCCCCGGGACCGGTTCTTCCTCATAGCCGGACCATGCGTCCTGGAGGATGACACCCTGAACCTCACCGTGGGGGAGGAGCTGGCGCGCCTGTCAGCCCGCGTACCCGGCGGAATCGTGTTCAAGGCGAGCTTCGACAAGGCGAATCGGTCGAACCCCGGTTCTCACCGCGGACCGGGAATCGAAGAAGGCCTCGAACGCCTGGCCCGGGTTCGCTCCGCCACAGGACTCCCGCTGCTCACCGACGTTCACCTTCCGGAACAATGCGCCGTTGCCGCGGAAGTGGTGGATGTTCTGCAGATACCCGCCTTCCTATGCCGTCAGACTGACCTGCTGGAAGCGGCCGGAGCCACCGGGAAGGCCGTGAACATCAAGAAGGGACAATGGATGGCGCCGGAAGCCATGCGTGGCGCCGTCGAAAAGGTACGCTCGGCGGCATCCATGGCAGGACATTCGCCAACGGTGGCCGTGACGGAACGCGGAACCTTCTTTGGCTACGGCGATCTAGCCGTGGACATGAGATCCATACCCCGGCTCCGCCATGCAACCCAGGCACCGGTCATCTTCGACGGCACACACTCGGTGCAACGGCCAGGACTGGGGGAAGGGGGAGCCAGCGGGGGGGCCCGGGAGTACATCCCTTCGCTGACTCTGGCGGCCGTCGCAGCCGGTGCCGATGGCCTGTTCCTGGAAACACATCCATCGCCGGACTCCGCACCTAGCGATGGGCCCAACATGCTTTGTCTGGCGGACCTCCCGGCTCTCGTCAGCCGTGCCATCGCGGTGCGCGAGGCGGCCCAGTCGTGAAAGACGGGATGCCCGGCCGACCTCCCGGCCAGTCGCTGCCTCCCGGAATTGATCCCGCTGCGGCCCACCGTATCCGCCTGGTCTGCCTGGATGTGGACGGCGTCCTGACCGATGGCGGCATCTACCTGGGTGACCTCAGCGGTGAGCGGATCGAGATCAAGCGATTCGATATCCAGGACGGAGTGGGGATCAGGCTGTTGCAGCAGGCCGGCATCGAAGTGGTCATCATCACCGGCAGGGTCTCCCACAGCGTCGCCCTGCGTGCCCGCGAACTCGGAGTATCGGACGTCGTCCAGGATGAACAGGCACGGAAGCTTCCCGCGTTGCGGCGGATCCTCGACGACAAGGGAATCGATCTGACGGAAGTTGCCTTCGTGGGTGACGATCTGCCCGACCTGGCCGTGTTGCGGGTAGTGGGACTCCCGGTTGTCGTGGCCAACGCCAGTCCGGATGCAATAGCTGCTTCCTCGCTGCGCCTCACGAAACGAGGTGGCAGGGGTGCGGTTCGCGAGTTCTGTGAGCTGCTTCTTCGCGCCCGTGGCGAATGGGAGCACCTCGTGGAGCAGTATGTGCGCTCCCGCATCGAAGAGGTGGCCCGATGAGCGACGCCGATACCATTGCTTCCGGCCGTCGTGTCCTGCGAATCGAGGCGGATGCCCTCGTCGAGGCAGAACGCCGCCTGGGACAACCGTTCGCGGCCGCGGTTGCGCTCCTGGCTGAATGCCGCGGAAGGGTAATCGTTTCCGGCGTCGGCAAGTCCGGTCATGTTGCCCGGAAGATCGCCGCCACGTTCACTTCCACCGGAACACGAGCGTCATTCCTCCATCCGGTGGAGGGTGTTCACGGTGACCTTGGTATCGTTGGCGCGGAAGACGTGGCACTCCTTCTCAGCAAAAGCGGAGAGTCCGACGAAATCCTGACGCTTCTCTCGCACCTGACCAGATTCGGCGTGCCCACCATCTCACTGACCGGAAATACCGGTTCCACGCTGGCACGTGAAAGCGCCGTCCACATCGACGGATGGGTCCGGGAGGAGGCGTGCCCGCACGATCTGGCTCCCACCACCAGCACTACCGTGGCTCTCGCACTCGGCGACGCCTTGGCCGTCGCCGTTCTGGAACGCAAGGGGTTCCGGCGGGAGGACTTCGCCCGGTTCCATCCGGGGGGTGCCCTGGGGCGTCGCCTGTTGATGCGTGTCCGCGAGGTCATGGAGACGGATCGCCTGCCCATTCTGCCGCCATCGGCCACAATGCGTGAGGCGGTCGTGTGGCTGGCGGGTCGCCGCGGCATCGTTATCGCGACCGACGACGAGGGCCATGTCGCCGGTGTCTTCACGGCCGGCGACCTTACCCGCCTGCTGGAGCACACCAGCGACATCTTTTCAATCCCGCTCGAATCGGTAATGACGCGCAATCCAAGAGTGGCGACCACGGAGGAACTTGCCAGCGCCGCAGTGTACCGGATGGAACAGATCGGCATCATGGCCATGCCCGTCATCGACGAATCCCAGCACATTACCGGTGTCGTCCACCTGCATGACCTGATGCGGGCAGGTGTGTCGTGAGGGCAGTCACCATCCTGCTGATCCTGGGAACCCTGGCCTGCCGGGAGTCGCAATCCCCACCCATCGTGGAACAGTCGGTTCTGCCTGACTCCGCCGAGCAGATGCTGATCGGGACCAGACTGCTGCTGACCGATGGTGGCATACAACGGGCTCAGGTCATCGCTGACACCATGCTCATGTACGATGACAATACCCGGACCGAACTTCGCACGGTGCGGACGATCTTCTTCACGCCCACCGGCGAACAGAATGCAGTCCTGACGGCTCATCGCGGTACCTACCTCATGCGCACCGGTACCATGGAAGCCCGCGGTAACGTGATGGTTGTGGCAACGGACGGACGTACGCTCGAAACCCAGCAGTTGAAGTACGATCCATCACGCAATGAGGTGTCTTCGGACAGCGCCTTCACTCTCACCGAGGGTGAACGCGTAACTCAGGGAACCGGGTTCGTTTCCAACCCGGAGATGACGAACCTGCGAATCCTGAGTGCCGCCAAGGTCACCGGATCCCAGGTCAGGATCCCCCGGCGATGAATCGGGCGCGCTTCCTCGCCGGCTCCATCGCCTTGACGGCGCTCCTGGCGGCGTGTCGTCGCGGTGGCCCGGCCGGGCAGTCGGAGCCCTCGCCGGCGGTACTGCCGGATACCCAGGCTCAGCGAATCCTCCGGGAACAACGCGCCCGTTTCGTGGAGGATTCAATACGTCAGGCCAACGCGGCGCCTGAGGCACCACCAGTCACGAAACCGCCCGGGGAACCAGGCCAGACCCCGAAACCCGGAAGTGAAGTGGTCGCCCCCGAGCGCCGCTGCATCCTGGACATGGTGAACACACCCACGACACGGATGCAGGCCATTCAGGATCCGACGACGAAGAAGTACTTCACGTATGTGGGTGGAGGCATCTCCGGAAATTGCCGGGGTCAGGACATCACCATCGAGGCCGACAGCGCGGAAAGCTACGAGATCAATGACCTTCACATCCTGATCGGCCATGTGAAGTACCGCGAGCCGCGCTACGCGATCGATGCTGACCGCGTGACCTATTTCCGGGCCGAGGAACGCCTGCTCTTCCAGGGAAACGTGCACGCGGCGATCCCGGCAAACGGTGCCACGCTGGATGGCCCCCAATTGGAGTACTTCCGCGCGGTGCAGGGGCTCCGCTCCGGCGGCCGGATTACCGCAGTGCGGCGGCCGCACTTGATCCTGATCCAGAAGGACTCTTCGGGCAGAGATCAGCCACCAGTGACCCTCGATGCCAATACCATCGTCGGCGAGGCGGATTCCACCTTCCATGCCTCTGGCGACGTCCTGCTGGAGCGGACCGACGTCCGCGCGACCGCGGACTCCGCGGTGCTGGACGCAAGAGGGCAGTTCGCCCGCCTGATGCGTGGGCCCATCATCGAGAGCAAGGGATCCCAGCCATTCACTCTCCAGGGCCGCGTGATCGATCTGTACGGTTCGTCCAGCCAACTGAACCGCATCATCGCTCTGGATTCAGCCAGCGCCGTAAGCGCCCAGGTCAACCTCACCGCTGATACCATTGACGTGCGGTTGAGGGACAACCGCCTTCAGCGCGCCTTTGCATTCGGTACGACCGGGGCCTATGCCATCACACCCGAAAGGGACGTCGTGGCCGACTCTCTAGACATCGTCATGCCGGACCAACGGATTCGCGAGCTGCGCGCCATCGGGAAGGCCTACGCCGAATCCGATCCCGACACCCTCAGGATTCGCACCGATGAGCGCGACTGGATGCGGGGTGATACGCTGATCGCGATCTTTGACTCCGTGGCCGCGGGTGACACCAGCAGACCGGTCCTGCGCACCCTCTTTGCTTCCCAGGAGGCCAGTGCCTACTACCAGGTGGCCGCAGGCGACACCACCATGAGAGACCGCCCGGGAATAAACTATGTGACCGGCAACGTCATCCGGCTTGCCTTTCAGGACGGAGAGGTGAGTGACGTTGCTGTCACTGGACAGGTGAGCGGCATCTACCTGACCCCTGTCGTCGCCGATACGGTGGTGTCACGACCACCTGGCCGGCCGGCACGGCCACCGATCCCCCTGCGCCGTCCCCCACCCGCTCTCCTGACCGGACGCCCCCGATGACCGAACCTTCAGGCGACGTCCGCAATCTCCTCATCGAACTGGCGCAGGGAGATCGATCCGCGGCCCTGGCGCTCCATGCCATCCTCACGGAATGCGACGGGACTGGCAGCGCTTCACTCAATCGCGTCGCACATCGCTTCAGGGACAACTATCTCGACTCCCTGCGCGCACGTGGGTTGGATGCCACGCAGGAGGCAGGCCGTCTCAGCCTGGATGAGGTGCGTGAATTTCTCTCGGCGTCGGTGCTGCCCCGCCTGGCCGCACACAATATCGTGACGTATCCGGTCGGCGTCGGGAAAAAAGGCGATCCAGGGCTGCGGGTATCGCCCGAAGTCTGGCGAAGGCTTGACGCCCACCGAGCCGGGTTGGCCGACGAACTGCTGAGGCTTGCCGAAAACGTCTCTGCCACCCATGAGCCCGGACCCGATCCGGGTGCCGCCGGAGGCAGTGTCCTCGAAGCCAAAGGATTGAGCAAGGCCTACCGGCGGCGGCGCGTCGTGGACAACGTGGACGTGCAGCTCCGTCAGGGCGAAATAGTCGGCCTCCTGGGTCCCAACGGAGCAGGGAAGACCACCACGTTCTACATGATCGTCGGCCTGATTGACCCACTGGAGGGCCGGATCTTCTTTGACGGAACCGATATCACCCGCATGCCCATGTACAAGCGGGCGCGCCGGGGAATCGGCTACCTGTCCCAGGAACCGTCCGTTTTCCGCAAACTCACCGTGGAAGACAACATCCTGGCGATCCTGGAGACGTTGCCGATCAGCAAAGCCGAGCGTCGGGAACGATTGGAGAGCCTGCTCAGGGAACTCAATATCGGACACCTTCGCAGGAACAAGGCATATTCCCTTTCCGGGGGAGAGCGCCGTCGCCTGGAAATCACCCGTGCCCTGGTTACCCAGCCTCGATTCATGATGCTCGATGAGCCTTTTGCCGGTGTGGATCCGATTGCCGTTCATGACATTCAGACCATAGTGGCCGACCTGCGCCGCCGCGGGATCGGAGTGCTGATATCCGATCACAATGTGGAACAGACTCTCGACATCGTCGACCGGGCGTACATCATGTTCGACGGGCAGGTCAAGGTGTCGGGAACCGTGCGGGAACTCGTCCATGACGAGGAGGTGTCCCACATCTACCTGGGACCCACACTTACATCCCGCCTCCGCGCCCGGTTTGCAGCCGAGGGCACAGGCACGTGAAGACGGGGCTCAGCCAGAGCACTTCGCTCCGCCAGGAGCTGAAGGCCAACCCGCGCCTTTACCAGGCGATGGACCTGCTCTACATGCCCCTGCTGGACCTGCAGCAGCACTTGAAACAGGAGCTCCTCGTCAATCCGTTCCTGGAGATGATAGAACCGGAGGACGAGGAAGCCGAGGCGGAGCAGGAATCCGCGGATGATGGCGCCGCCACCGAGGAACCGGCCGAACCCACCCCCGAAGAGGAAGCGGCCAGGGAAAAGGAAGAGGAGATCGACTGGGAGGATATCCTCCTGGACGGATTCGACACCGTCGGACGACGCGAAGAACATGAAGAAAGGGAGTTCTTCGAACCGGTTTCCGTCGAGCGCCGGAACCTGGACGACCACTTGAGGGAACAGGTGGCGCTGCTGGATCTCTCCCCACGGCAACTGCTGCTGGCCGAAGAGTTCATCGGCAACATCGACGACAATGGCTGGCTGACTTGTTCGCTCGACGAGCTCCTCGTCGGTCTGAACGAGAGTGTCCGGGCGGCGCTGGGCGCAGAGGCGGAAGACGACGAGGTCCCGTGGTACACTCTGCCGGAAGCGGAAGACCTGCTTCGCATCATTCAGTCTCTGGATCCCCCTGGTGTGGGAGCACGTGATCTGCGCGAGTGCCTTCTCCTCCAGCTTACCGAGGCCGGCCGGGAGAACAGCCTCGCGGACCGGCTGGTGAGGGAAGCCTTCGACGAACTCATCGCCCATCGATGGAGTGAGATCTCCCGACGTTTTGGCGTGGGTGTCGCCGAGGTACAGGCCGCGGCCGACGAGGTGGCGAAACTGGATCCCAAACCGGGGTTGCGCTACAGCGACAACACCGACAGCTACATCGTCCCGGATCTCGTCGTCGACAAGGTCGACGGACACTATATGGTCTTCATCAATGACGCGAACCTGCCCCGTCTCCGATTGAGCAAAGTGTATCAGGAGATCGCCCGGGATCGCCGAAAGTTCGAAGGCGAGAACAAGGAGTTCATTTCCAGCAAGCTGAACTCCGCCAACTGGATGATCCAGGCTATCGAGCAGCGACGCCAGACCATGCTCAAGGTCACCAGCTTCATCGTGGACCGGCAGCGTGACTTTCTGGAGAAGGGAATACAGTATCTCCGTCCGTTGACGCTTCGCGAGGTCGCCGAACATGTCGGCATGCACGAGAGCACGGTGAGTCGGGTAACCAACGAGAAGTACGTACAGACACCGCGCGGTGTGCTGCCACTCAAGTTCTTCTTCTCCTCGGGCCTCAGTACCACCGGTGGCGAGGATGTGTCCGCCCGGGGTATCAAGGACACCATCCAGAAACTGGTTGAAGGGGAGGACCCCAAGGATCCACTGACCGATCAGGCCATTGTGGCGATACTCAAGAGTCAGGGTGTGAAGATCGCCCGTCGGACCGTCGCCAAGTATCGGGATCAGCTTGGTGTGCTCTCCGCACGGATGCGGAAGAGGGTATGACGCCGGATTCCGAACCGTCGGGCACCCGCCAACCGGCAGCGGAAGCCACGCAACCGCTGTCAGGCCCGAGGACCGACCCAACCATGCGGCGGCCCCTGGAGGGCGTACACCAAGTTCCGTCTGTCGAAATCGTGCGCACCACTCCGGTGGACGTGGAACGCATGGATGCACCCCGTACCGCCGGCCCCGGTGGAATCGACGTATCCGTACTGGTGCCCGCCAAGGATGAAGCAGGGAACCTTGCCCGCTTCATGGAACTGGCGGAGCAGGCATTTGCGCACGACAGTCTCCGCTACGAGGTGATCGTCATCGATGATGGCTCAGAAGACGACACCTGGAGCGTCCTTCAGAATCTGGCGTCGCGCTATCCCTTTCTCCGATCGGTCAGGCACCGTACGAGACGTGGCATCGCTGATGCTCTGCGCACCGGCTTTCTGTATTCCCGGGGAGCAATACTGGTTTTCTATCCCGCCGACCTTCAGTTCCTTCCCGAGGACATTCCCCGGCTGGTGGCACCCATTGCCGGTGGTGAGGCTGACATGGTAACGGGATTCAAGCAGGGCAAGTACGACAAGGCGTTCGTATCGCGGGTCTACAATGCCCTCAGCCGGGCACTTTTCGGCATTCGTGTAAAGGACCTCAACAGCGTCAAGGCCTACCGACGCGAGGTCATGGAGCACATCCCCGTCCGGCCCGACTGGCACCGCTATCTCATCGTTCTGGCCGCCGCACAGGGATTCTCGGTGAGGGAAATTCCCGTCAACCTGTACCCGCGGCATTCCGGCAAGTCGAAGTTCGGCGTAACCCGGATCCCAGTCGGGGTTTTCGACATGCTCTCGGTCTGGTTCGAGCTTCGCTTCGCCCCCAAACCACTTCTCTTTTTTGGAATGCTGGGCGCCGGGTTGCTGCTGGCGAGCGGTCTGACGGGACTCATGCTGCTGGCGACGGGGCAGGGAGTCCGGGCAGCCTGGGTGGCGATCCAGACGGGTTTGATCCTGGGGGCGGTCTTCCTGGTGGCGGGGCTGCTGGGAGAACTGATTGCCGGCCAACGGGCGCAACTCCGCGAGCTGCGACGCCGGCTGGAGGAAGTGCGCCATGCGGGTGATCCCAGCCGGGGTGATCGCTAGGCCGTCATGCGTGTCCTGTTCCTCACGCATTCGTGGCCGAGAATCCCGGGTGACGCGCCGGGTTCTTTCCTGCTTCACCTGGCCGTGGCGCTCCGTGCCCAGGATGTCGAGGTCCGCGTAGTCGCACCAGCGGGCAACGGACTGCCAGCCACCGACACCATCGAAGGGATCCCAGTCCATCGATTCCGTTACGCCCCGCGTCGCTTCCAGAGACTGGCGTACACCGGACAGATGGCGCAGGAAGTCAGCCGATCCTTCAGCTCCAAGCTCGCCCTCCTGGGTTTCCTGGGTGCGGAATTCGTGAGCGGAGCCCGGCTCCGCCGGGAGTTTCGGCCCGATCTGGTGCATGCGCATTGGTGGTTTCCCGGTGGACTGGTGGGATCGTGGATATCCGGTCTGGCTGATATCCCACTCATTACCACCATGCACGGGTCTGACGTGCGACTCGCCGCTACCAGCGCACTGGGTCGGTCAATCCTCCGGCGGGTGTTGTCGAGCTCGCGCGCCGTCACGACCGTGTCCGCGTGGCTTGCCGAGCAGGTCAAGGCGATGGCACCTGACGCCACGCCCACGGTCCTCCCCATGCCGGTCGCGGTGGATCTCTTCAAGCCAGACCAGGAACCAAGGAACGGTCGCCTGCTGTTCGTGGGCCGACTCAATGCACAAAAGGGAATTGCGACACTGCTCCAGGCGATGGCCGCCATGCAGAATGCCGTCGGGCTGGACGTCGTGGGAGATGGACCGGACCGACTGGCACTTCAGAATCAGGCCGAATCCCTGGGGATCGCGCCGCGGATCAACTGGTACGGATCCCAGCCCCAGCCACGACTGGCGGAGTTCTACCGAAAGGCTCTGGCCCTCGTGGTTCCCTCACGTAACGAAGGCTTCGGACTGGTGACCGTCGAGGCACAGCTCTGCGAGACTCCGGTAGTCGCGTTCCGCTCCGGCGGCCTCGTCGACGCCATCGAGGATGGCGTTACCGGATACCTGGTGGCCCCGGAGGACCCCGGCGCGTTGACCCGCACGCTCGACCAGGTCATCGGGTCCGGTGAGCGCAATCAGGTCGGGCAGGCTGCACGACAGGCGGCACTCACCCGCTACGCTCCCGACTCCGTGGCCCGGAAGTACCGGCTTCTGTACGAATCTGCGGTCACGCGACGGGAATGAAGCGGGCAGTCGTGAATGAGAGCCCCGGAGCATAGGTTTGTCCCGGCAAGAGCCGGAGCCACCAGTACGTCGATCATGACCAATATCGAACGAGCCAGGGACACTGCGGAAACGGCGGTCGAATTCCCCCGCCGCGGACTGCTCTGGGCTGCCGTCACCTACGCGCTCGCGACACTGTCTCTGGCGTGGCCGGCACTCTCCGGCCAATTCCTCGTCAACCCACGCAGCGATCAGTTCATCGCCGGCTATGCCTTCCGTGAGTTCGCCGCTGCCACCCTGCGCGACACTGGCGGCTTCCCCCTCTGGAATCCCTACCTTTTTGGTGGCATGCCGTATGTCGCCGCCATGCACGGCGACATTTTCTATCCGACAGCGTTCCTGAGGATGCTGGTGGGTACGGATGTGGGGATGACATGGGGATTCATTATCCATGTCTACCTCGCCGGCCTCTTCACCTTCCTGCTTCTCCGGTCGTTCGGCCTGGGCTTCTTCGGATCACTGGTCGGCGGCCTTGCATACATGATGAGCGGCAACGTGGCAGGTCTGGTGTCGCCCGGCCACGATGGGAAACTCTTCATCTCGGCTCTGTTGCCCCTGGCCCTTTTCTTCGTGGTGAGGGGCGTTCGCGACGGCAGGCAATGGTCCTGGGGGGCCCTGGCCATCACGGTGGGGTTGGCCGTCCTCAGCCCGCATCCGCAACTGTTGCAGTACATGCTGCTGGTCGCTGGCGCCACCGGGATTTTCCTGGCTTTCGGCAGTCCCAGCCTGCCGCGACCGACCGCCATCCGCCGCCTCGGAGCATCAGCCCTGGCAGTAATCGTTGGCGGCGCCATGGGAGCGATCCAGTACCTCCCGGTGCAAGAGTACGTAGCCTGGTCGCCCCGCGCCGGTGGGCATACGTGGGAACAAGCCGTCTCCTACTCCATGCCACCGGAAGAGATGATCAACTTCTGGATCCCCCAGTTTTCCGGCATCCTGGACCACTACTGGGGTGACAATGGCATCCACCTCCATTCGGAGTACCTGGGCGTCGCGGTGATCCTCCTGGCGGCGCTCGCCTTTGCCCGCGGGGACCGGACCGGGAGCCGCCGGCTGCAGTGGTTTTTCGCCGGAGTAACTATCGTTGCCCTTTTGTGGTCACTGGGCGGCTACACGCCGTTCTACCGCCTCGTTTACGCCATCGTGCCCGGAACGAAGTTCTTCCGCGCGCCGAGTACCATGCTGTACGTCGTGTCATTCGGAGTTGCCGTACTGGCCGGGTTCGGTGCTGACAGGGCCGCCCGTCGGGACGTGGGAAGGCGCTATCTCCTGACATGGGTGGTCGTGGTTGGCGCACTCGGACTGATCGGAGGTTTGGGTGGCCTGACCAACCTTGGTGTTTCACTGGCGCAGGCGCCTCAGGTTGACAGAGTGCTGGCGAATGAAACCGCACTCCGGATCGGCTCCTTGCGGTCTCTCCTGTTCGGAGCCATGGCGCTGGCCTGCCTCTTTTTGCTCTCGAGCGGACGGCTGGGCCGGGAAGCCGGTGCCTGGCTCATCGCTGGAATCGTGGCAGTGGATCTCTGGTCAGTGGAGCGCGAGTACTGGCAGTTCTCGCCACCCGCATCCGTGATCTTTGCCTCCGATTCCACCATCGAATATGTGAAGCGTCAACCCATCCCCGGTCGGGTACTGCAATTCGCGACTCCGAATCCGCAGACAAGCCGGGATCCATTCCTCCGTGGTGACGCACTGATGGTGCACCGGATCCGGACGGTTCTCGGATACCACGGGAACGAACTGGGTCGTTACCAGCAGATGGTCTACTTTGGTGAGGGCCAGATCGCCAACCCGAACTTCTGGCATCTGATGAACGTCCGGTACATTCTCACCGACGCTGCCGACCTCGGCGTACCTTCACTCAAGCGCGTAGCCGGTCCCGTCACCAATGCCTACGGCACCACGGTATTTCTCTACGAGATTCCCGGAAACAACCCCCCTGCCTGGGTGGTTCCGGCCATCGTCAAGGCACCGGATGATGCGGTGCTGGGCACAGTACTGGATCCCAGATTCGATGTTCGGCGAGCAGCACTCTTCGACACGTCCGCCGCGGTGAAGGGGGTCGAGCCAAGTGCCCTTCCCGAACCCCTGACGATCGACGCAACGGCCAAACGATATGATCCAGGCGCGATTGATATCGAGTTGGATCAACCGGCACCGGCCGGTTCGGCACTCCTGGTAAGTGAGAACTACTACCCGGGTTGGACCGCGGAAGTGGACGGCAAGGCGGCGGCCGTCGGGCGCGCGGACATGACGTTGATTGGTGTGGAGCTGCCCGAAGGCGCCCGCAACATCACGTTGCGTTTTTCCTCGGAGCCGTACGAAAAGGGCAAGCTGGTGACCATTCTGGCACTGGCGCTCGCTCTGTTCTGGTGGGGAGGGGGACTGACAGTCGGAGTTCTTCGGCGTGGGTGACAGTGCCCTGGTGATAGTGCCCACATACAACGAGCGCGAGAACATCGCCCGGCTCATTGAAGCCGTACTCTCGCAGTCGGAGAGCCTCGACGTGCTCGTGGTTGACGACGGCTCCCCCGACGGCACCGGTCAGATCGTGGATGAGCTGTCCGGGTCCAACCCCAGGATCCATGTCCTGCACCGTGAAAAGAAGCTGGGACTGGGGACGGCATATCTGGCCGGGTTCCGATGGGCCCTCCAGCAGGAGTACGAGTTCATCTTCGAGATGGATGCCGACTTCTCGCACGATCCCGGCCACTTGCCGCAGTTCCTGGAAACCGCCCAGAGTGCCGATCTGGTGCTGGGTTCGCGCTATCGGGATGGAAAGGTCACGGTAGTGAACTGGCCCATAGGCCGGTTGCTCCTGAGCTACTTTGCGAACGTGTATGCCAGGGCTGTAACCGGCCTCCAGGTCTACGATGCCACAGGCGGTTTCAAGTGCTTTCGGAGGAAAGTACTTGAATCGATCTCGCTAAACGATGTCAAATCAAATGGTTATGCGTTTCAAATAGAGATGAGCTTCAGGGCATGGAAGAAGGGGTTTCGAATCGTCGAGATCCCCATTGTGTTCGTGGACCGTACCGAGGGGACGAGCAAGATGTCCCGGAAAATCATCAGGGAGGCGGTCTGGATGGTCTGGCGACTCCGCTGGTGGGCAATCGCAGGGAAGGTCTGACATGTGGAACCGTACCTTCTGGAAGCTGACCGGTTCGGGCAACGATTTCGTATTCTTCGATGCCCGCCATGAGCCCCCCGGTGAGCTGGAGAGCCGCCAGTTGATTGGTGCGGTGTGTGACCGGCGGATGGGCGTCGGCGCGGACGGTGTTGTCTTTCTCGAAACACACCCTGAAGCTGCCTTTGCCATCCGCTACTTCAATCGTGACGGCAGCCTGGCCGAGCTATGCGGAAACGCCTCATTGTGCTCAGTCACTCTGGCCGCCGAGCTTGGGATAGTGAGCGAGGGACGGCCGTTCGACTTCGAGACGTCGACGGGACGCCTCGAGGGTATCAGCACGCCAACGGGTCCGAGGATATCCATGCCGTCGGTTGCCGAAGGCAATCCCACATTTCCGGCTGCCTTGGAAGGGGAGGAGAAGCAGATAGGGTTCGCCCGCGTCGGCGTACCGCATCTGGTGGTGCTTTGCGCGGACGTGGACAGAGTGGACCTCGACTGTCGAGGTCGCGAGCTGCGTCACCACCCGTTGTTGGCGGCGGGGGCAAACGTCAACTTCGTCGCCCGGGCAGGTGACGAGTGGCGGTATCGGACGTATGAGCGTGGAGTGGAGGAGGAGACCCTTGCCTGTGGCAGCGGATCCGTTGCGATCGGTGCAATGCTGTCGGCCTGGGGACTGGCGGGAGACAGCGTCAGACTCATCACTCGCGCCGGTGCGCCCCTCACGGTCACCGGTCCGCCGACGGCCCCCAGGTTGGAGGGAGAGGGCCGCCTGGTGTTCCGCGGCGAGCTCCGCAGCGTCACGCGCTGAAAACCTGGGGCACGGCGCCCCAGGCATGGTTTGGGCCTTCCGCCGCTTGGGCAGTGCTCCCGGGAGTCGACCAGCCGCTCCCGTGCATAACGCTCCAAACCCTAGGGCAGCAAGCTCTTAGGAATGATCTGAGCCTTGGCTTGGGAGTGGTTTTCCACAGCTTTCCACAGGGTTAGTTTACATAACTTATATTATCCGCCGTTATGATCAGGAACAACAAGCGGTCCGTTCGAGTTCATTTGCGCAACTCACTGCCCCACGCTCCGGGCCAGTAGCCCCAAGCCGGTCACAGGTGGAGGAACCCGAGGTTCAGGACGGCTGTCTGGCGTTGATCTCGCCGAGTCGCACCCGTGCTTCTCCAGCCATTGGGTTGGCGTCATCAGCTGCCATGGCGGACCACAGACGTTTGGCCGCATCGACATTGCCGGCACTCAGGTACGCCCTGGCGGCGTCGGCGTTGTGTTGAGCACGGGCGTTGTCTGAACGCGCAGAGGCTGCAGCGGCCTCGTACTCCACAGCCGCTTCCGCTGGTTTCCCGGCCTGCTCCAGGCCCGCGGCCTTCATGGCATGGTACGACGCCGCGAACGGACCGGGGTTCCCCACGTCACTCAGGGTGGCCAGGCCTTCGTCGTACTTGCCCTGCTCGAACTGGACTTTCGCCAGGAGCAACCGGCCTGGGATCGCAGCCTTGGTTCCACCGTAGCGCTGGAGGAAAGACTGCAGGTCGGACGTGGCCAGGGCCGCATTTCCCGAACGTACCACCCCTTCGGCGCGGGCCAACGCCACGCTGGCGTTGATTTCCTTCTTCTCCGCCGACGCCCTCCAGAGAAGCACTCCCGTGAGCAGCACCGCGCCCACGATCCCACCGATGGCCAGCTTGTTGGCGTTGGCTCGCGCCCATTCCATCAGTGTCTCTCCGGACCCATCCAGCAGGTCCGATCCGCTTCTGGCCATTGATCTCTTGTCCGCGTTGTAGGTGGCGGCGCAGCGGTGCCGCGCTCAGGAACGACAGTGCCCCTGGGGTGACTCGAACACCCGGCCAACGGTTTAGGAAACCGCTGCTCTATCCATCTGAGCTACAGGGGCGCTTCAACCCCCGGAACCGCAAGTGCGCCACCGATGGGCCCGGGCAGCCGTACAATTTAGGCGATCGAGAGCCCTACGGGGAGCTGTCTGCCGTCCCCGCGTAAGTCACCACACTGGCCACTGTCCTGCCCGCCAGTCGGGAGAGCCCTTCCAGAAAACCCAGACGAATCAGGAAGCTGCAACCGACAATCGTCCCACCCAACCTCTCCACGAGACGGCACGCCGCCGCCGATGTGCCACCTGTTGCCAGCACGTCATCGACCACCAGTACGCGCGACGACTGGTTCACTGCGTCGATGTGCATCTCCAGGACGTCGGTGCCATACTCGAGTTCGTACTCCTCGGCCGCGGCATGAAACGGTAGCTTGCCGCGCTTGCGTATCGGGATCACACCGGCACTCAGGTCCAGCGCGATAGCGGCTGCGAAGAGGAAACCTCTGCTCTCGATTGCCGCCACGTGGCTGACACCAAGATTCCGGAAAGGTGCCGCCATCGCGTGACAGGTATCCGCCAGGGCCGTGGCCGAGGCCAGTAGTGGGGTGATGTCCTTGAAGATGATTCCGGCCCGAGGATAGTCGGGAATATCGCGCACCAATGCCTTGAGTCTCGCGACGTGTGTGTCGTTGCCAGGAGGCGTGCTCACGGAATGATTCGGAATGGTTCCGGGTACTCTGGGATCACGGAAAATTCAATTGGTGTCACCCGGTCGACACGGGCACCGGGTGGACCCTCACGCACGGCGATGCCAAGAAGCTTCAGGGCCCCCTCTTCTCCCTTGGCCATGACTTCCACATCCCCATCCTCAGTGTTCCGTATCCATCCCGCAATCCCCAGTGCCCGCGCACGGTCGCGCACGAAGACGCGGAAGCCGACGCCCTGAACCAATCCGGACACCCTGACCCTCAATTCCGCCATGATTGCGCTATCGGTTCAGCGACGGTCTCCCGACATCGTCTCCACCAACGCCGAGAGCACCTCAAGGTCCGACATATCGGCGGACATGCCGACCAGGGGTCGGATGTCACCTGCGCGGACACGCCTCACCAACGATTCCAGAACGTCGACCACTCGAACCGTCCATTCTCCATCCCATGTTCGCCCGGCAAAATCGGGATCCGGAGCACTGGGAATGGATGACGCCGGCGATGCGGGTACCGGATCGACCACCGCGGACGCTCCCGATGCAGCGGGCGCACCTTCCAGGAGGTCCTCCAGCCCGGAATGGTAGGTTGCTACAGACCAGGATTCCATGAATCGGGCCGGAGTCCTCTCGGTCACTCCCGGAGCGAACGGTCTGACAGGCGCAGTCGATCTGAGCGGCTGGGGATCAGCGCTTGCCACCAGTACACCCGCGAATGGACGGGCCGCTACTCCCTGAAATGCCCCACTTCCCGGTGACGTGGGAGACATGAAGTTGCTCCGGATTCAGGATTCGGAAACGGGGCGGCTCAGTCCGGGACGGACCAGCCATGTGTCCCCAGCAACGGGACGAATCGAACCGGAGCGATGTCACGACGGTCAAAACCGTCTCCCCGTCGAGTCACCATGACCAGCATCTGCTCTTCCCTGTCGCCCAGAGGCACTATCAGGCGCCCCCCGTCCGCCAGTTGGTCCAGCAGTGGCTGCGGCACCTCCGGAGCGGCGGCGCTCACCAGGATCGCGTCATACGGTGAATGCTGGCGCCAACCCACCGTTCCGTCACCAAGCAACAGTGACACGTTCCGCACCTGACACTCCGCCACCACACGGCGGGCACGTTCCAGGAGTTCCGGCACCCGCTCGATCGAGAACACCTGAGACGCCAGATGAGCCAGCAGGACCGTCTGATATCCTGAACCGGTCCCGACCTCGAGTACCCTTTCGGTTCCCTTCAACTGAAGGAGCTGCAGGTAACGGGCGTGTACGCTGGGCTGAGAGATGGTTTGCCCGCTGCCGATGGGAAGCGCGGAATCTTCGTAGGCGCGGTGTCGCAGACCGGTGGGCACGAACAGGTGGCGCGGCGTCGCTTCGAACGCATGAAGCACGGCCAGATCCGAGATGCCGCTGTCCTGCAGCGTCTCGACCAGACGTCGTCTTGCGCCGCGATACTCCGGACCTAGGGAGCCCGCCACCATTCTCCCGCGTTCTCCAGAGCTTCCCTGTGGGTAAGATCGAGGTGCAAGGGCGTCACTGATATGCAACCCTGCCTCACAGCCAGGAAATCGGAATCCCCGCCGCCCTGCCATGACACCTCGCCTCCACCGATCCAGTAGATCTCCCGTCCCCAGGGGTCCTGCGTCGGCTGGATGGCATTGGAGTACGCCCGCCGACCCAGCCGCGTGAGTCGTACCGGTGGTGAATCGGAAGCCGACACCGGAGGGAGATTGATGTTCAGGAGCGTGTCGGGCGGGAACGGTGTCAGACCCGTCAGGTGCTTCAGGAGCACAGCGAGACGGGGTACCAGCTCGTTGAGTCGCACGGCATCCGCACGCAGGTCACCACCGGCGAACGAGACCGCAATCGCCGGGATACCCAGGGCCAGTCCTTCCATGGCCGCCGCCACCGTCCCGGAGTAGAGAACGTCCTCACCCATGTTCTGCCCGTGATTGACTCCGCTGAACACGAAGTCAGGACGTTCGGGCATGAGTGCCTCGACCGCCAGCATCACACAGTCCGTCGGCGTGCCGTCCACCTGGAAGCGACGCGGACCACGTCGTATCGGCCGAAGCGGATGGTGCATGGTCAACGCGTGACTGGTGGCACTCTGCTCCCGATCCGGAGCTACCACCGTCACATCACCAATCTGCTCCGCTGCGCGCACCAGACAATCGAGGCCCGCTGCCAGGATTCCGTCATCGTTGGTACAGAGTATGCGCATGTCAGGCGCTCTTGGGATCGCGAGGGGGTACTGGAGCGGACCCGTCCAGGACCCGGAGCGCCTCCCGGAGCCGTCGTTCAACCTCCGCCACCGACTCGGCCGCCAGTGCCCCTCGGGCCTCGGTCCTGAGCTCCCCATCGCGTCGCCGTTCATCGATCTTCTGGCGGGCGCCTTCGATCGTGTACTTCTCGGTATACAGTAGATGCTTCACGTACTGTATCAGCTCGATTTCCTTGCGCTGGTAGACACGATTCCCTGATCGGTTCTTTGCCGGATTGAGGAATCGGAACTGACTCTCCCAGTAGCGCAGCACGTGCTGCTTGAGACCAGTCAGCTCGCATACTTCACCAATCGAGAAGAACTCCTGGACTGATTTTTCCGTCATTCATCCCGCTCCGCGCGCAGTTCCCGTTGCATGAGACCAGCGATCGCCTCGAGGGGCGCCTGTCCTTCGAACAGCACCCGATGCACAGCCTCTGCTATCGGCATGTCCACTCCGGCCCGGGCTGCGAGGGCGACGACGCTTCGGGCATTCCGCACGCCTTCCGCCACACTCTCGGTTCCGGCCAGTACCTCCTGGAGTGGTCGTCCCCGCCCCACTTCCACCCCAACAGCGCGGTTGCGGCTGAGCGCACCGGTGCAGGTAAGCACCAGGTCTCCCAGCCCCGCCAGACCAGCAAATGTCTCCGCACGGGCTCCGGATGCCAGACCAAGACGCGTGGTCTCCGCGAGTCCCCGGGTTATCAGGGCAGCGCGCGAATTCAGCCCGAGTCCGAGCCCCTCGGCAATTCCTGTTGCCACCGCCATGACATTCTTCAGTGCTCCCGCCAGTTCCACCCCACAGACATCGTCGCTCGTATAAACGCGAAAATTCGGGGTGCTGAACGCCTGCTGGACGGCTGACGATGCCTTGTGATCCGTGGATGCCGCCACCACGGCGGTCGGCTGTCGGCGGGCCACTTCCAGAGCAAAGCTGGGGCCGGAAAGTACGACCACCGAGGGACCCGGAACCTCCTCCTCCACCACCCGACTCATCAGTGACAGCGATTCAGGTTCAATGCCCTTGGTCGCGATCACCAGCGTTGCATCTGCACCGGTTGCACCGCGGCCGGCACGGACGACTTCCCGAAACACGTGAGAAGGCGCTGCATAGACGATCATCCGCGCCCCTTCCAGCACTGATTCGAGGTTTCCACCCGCGCGAACGGAGGGGCTCAGCGCGACACCCGAAAGGAACCGCGGATTGGCGTGCGTCCGGTTGATCAGTTCCACCACATCCGGTTCGCGCGCCCACAGAGTCACGTCATGCCCCGCGCCGGCCAGCAGATCGGATATCGCCGTTCCCCATGCTCCACCACCGACGACAGCGGCACGCATCAGCCCTTTTTCTCCAGCTTCCCGAATCGCGGTTCTTCACCCCGGCGCAGACGTTCAATGTTGGCTCTGTGCGTCCAGAACACGAACGTCGCGACACCCAGGGATACCGCAAAGAGGGGTGTTCTCCAGCCGACCGTCAGACCTACGGCAATCGGGATTATTGCTGCGCCGGTCAGGGAAGCAAGAGACATCACCCGGGTGGCGAACATGACCGTGAGAAAACCCGCCAGCGCGATCGCCGTCGCGATCGGCGTAAGTCCGAAGAAAACGCCGGAGGCAGTAGCGACTCCCTTGCCACCACCATGCCAGAGAAGGAAGATCGGACGAACATGTCCGAGAATGGCCGCAAGTCCACAGAGAATCGCCCACTCCCCTCTCGGTGGGAAGCCGAATGCCCTGGGGAGCAGCAACACCGGAAGCATCCCTTTCAACGCGTCCAGTGCGTAAACCATGATCGCAGCGGGTGCGCCGAGCAATCGCAGCACATTCGTGGTTCCCAGATTGCCCGAGCCGTACGTCCGCAGGTCCACACCTCCCATCACACGACCGGCGATATAGGCCCACGGAATCGAACCGGCCACGTACGACACACCAACAGCGATCATTGGCCCCGCGGTCACGCCGCCTTCCTCCGCAGGAGGATACGCAGCGGATTCCCCCGGAAACCCCAGGACTCGCGGAACCCGTTGTGGAGGTAGCGTACGTAGTTCTCCTGCACCATGTCGGGATGGTTTCCGAACACCGCAAATGTGGGTGGGGCCACCTCCACCTGGGTCGCGTAGTTCAGCTTGACCTCGTGACCGGCCGCCTGGGGTGGTTGGAGTCTTGCCACCAGTTGCTCCAGACGCGCGTTGACCTCGGAGGTGGCGATTCTCTTGTTTCGCTCGGCCGCCACCTCCATGATGACCTCCAGGGCCTTGCTGACGCGCTGACCGGTGAGCGCAGAGACAAACAGAAAGGGCACAAAGGCGAGATAGGGAGCCTTCTCGCAGCATTCCTTCTGGAATCGCGCCGCGGACTTGTCGTCCTTCTCGACGAGATCCCACTTGTTGATGACCATTATCAGGCCGCGTCCGTCCTCCCAGGCCAGGGATGCAATCTTCAGATCCTGGTTGTGCAGGCCCTCGGTGGCGTCAATCACCAGACAGCACAGATCGGCCCGCTCGATGGCCTTTCGGGTGCGCAGGGTGGCGTAGAATTCAATACCATCGCCCACTCTCGACTGCCGGCGCAGGCCGGCAGTATCCACGAAAATGATGTCCTCACCGTGATACCGGAGCGATGCATCGATAGCGTCCCGTGTGGTGCCAGCGGTATCGGACACGACCAGTCTTTCCTCACCGAGGAGGCGGTTCACAAAGGACGATTTCCCCACGTTGGGCCTTCCGATCACGGCAACACGCAGCCCGCCGGCAGCCTCGACACTCCCCTCCGGAATTCTCGAAACCACAAGATCGAGGAGATCACCGGACTGCTTTCCATTCATCGCGGACACCGGCACCGGATCTCCCAGGCCGAGGCTGAAGAACTCGTACCAACCCGTATCGGCGGGGTCATCGATCTTGTTCACCGCCAGAACGCAGGGCTTCCCGGACTCACGGAGGATATCCGCCACGCGACGGTCGACTGGATGAGGCCCGGCGACGCCATCTGTCACCATCAGCAGGAGATCCGCTTCGGCTACGGCTTGCTCCACCTGGTGTCGGATGGCCGCTTCCATAGGGCCACGGCTGTCTCCCGTGATACCTCCGGTATCCACCAGGAAGAACGAACGTCCATTCCATTCCGCCCTGCCGAAATGCCGGTCCCGCGTCGTTCCCGCCTCCTCACTGACGATCGCGGTGTCCTTCCCGATGATCCGGTTGAAGAGGGCGGACTTGCCCACGTTCGGCCGACCCACTATGGCCACTACCGGTGTGGTCATGCTGCCGTCCGGAAGGGCAGACTGAAAGGCCCCGACAGGACATCGACAAAATCGTGGGACGGTTGCACGGGGACTGGCGATGCATCCCGTACCGCCACGAATGTGTCGTCATCCAGGAACAACCCATCATCGTTGATCGTTTCCGCCGGGATCAGCACGAAATCGAAGTCGTTCCTTTCCGACAGGGAACGCCGGATATCAGCCCCCACGAGCAGCCCCGCGGTGGTCACCCCTGGCCCGAAGAGGGAATTCCCGGTGCGAATCACTTCGAAGGTCGCACCGGTCCGCAATCCGATGTCGTTGACGATCTGTTCCATCAGCGGCGCCATGGCAACACCGGTTATCACACCGGCGCGGATCCCCGTCATTCTGGGCAGGGCCGGCATGCCCTCGGCGATGCGCTGACGCAGCTTGGCCACTGCGCCGACGCCGTTCTCCACCTGCACAAAATCCTCGTAGAAGTCGGCTTCCGGTATCTCGACTTCTGACAGCAGGTACAGTTCGTCGGAACCGAAGGCCCATCTCTGCCCCCGCTCACGAATGGCTCGCTCCTGCCACACACCGACCTGATCGAGGAGCCGACGGGCATCGATCTGGCTCATCGATTGGCCGGTAAATAGATGGTTGAACTGCGTCAGCCCCACCGGCACCACCGCCACCGTGATTACGGAATCGCCCAGGTTCCAGAGGTCGGTCAGCGACTGCTCCAGGACCGCACCATCGTTCAGACCGGGCACTATCACCATCTGGGTATGAAACTGGATCCCATTCGAAGCCAGCCGCGTGAGCTGTCCGACAATGTCCGGTACACGGGGATTATTGAGCAGCGTCTTCCGGGCTTCGTGCGGTGTGGCATGAACGGACACGTACAGTGGTGACAGCCGGTACTCCAGAATCCGCCGCTCGTCGCGTTCCTTCAGATTGGACAGCGTGGCGAAGTTCCCATAGGCGAAGGAGAGCCGATAGTCATCGTCCCGGACATACAGATTGGGGCGAAGTCCCTTGGGAAGACCTTCAATGAAGCAGAACTCGCATCGGTTGGCGCACCTTCGGACCCGTGGGGGCACCAGTTCGATTCCAAGCCGTTCCCCTACCGGTCGCTCGATATCGAACTCCATCTCTTCCCCACCGGGCATCCTGGCCTGCACCAGCAGCTCGTCATCTGCCGTAAGGAACTCCCAGTCCAGAAAATCATCGACTGCTCGACCGTTCACCGCAAGCAGTTCTGTACCGGCGACTATTCCCAGTTCATCGGCAATCGAGTCGGGGTCTACCCGCGCTACAGTGACCATGCCCACACCACGTTGAATTTGGGTACCTTCGCGCGAACTCCGCCCCGGCAACACCCGCAGCCACCTA
>CAYPLP010000005.1:0-348928 GCA_964411635.1 uncultured Gemmatimonadaceae bacterium | reverse complement strand
GGGAACACCCACTGCCAGGACCACTCCCGCGCCGCCCCGGGATACTTGGTCGTCAGCGCCCCCGGTAGCGCCACTGCGCCGCCGCCCCGCGCCACCTCTCGCTCGTGCCGGTACCGGACCCGCTCCAGATGCGCCCGCAAGGGCTCCCGCACCACCTGGGGCAGCACCGTGACCCGCGGCGTCCCCCCCTTCGTGTCCCGCACCCGCAGCTCGCCGCGCTCGAGGTCCACGTCCTTCACCCGCAGCTGAAGACACTCGAGCAGCCGCAAGCCGCTCCCATACAACAACACCGCCAGCTGTCATCCAACATCTCGAATTCCCCACTTTCCGACATCTGAAATTCCCCACCGTCACCTGAGGAGGACGGTATGGAGGAAACAGATGGGAGGGTGGTAGCATCGGCCGGGCCAGTCTCGGGGCGTCGTTTGGCGTTTCCGGCAGTGGAAGGGTTCGAGGGTCCGGTTTCGCAGGCCGATCGGGGTCGCCGTTCATCCGCTGTTCAGGTTCGTATCCCCACATTGAACAGTGTGCAATGACGATGTCCGGACACCCGATTGTCTGAGCCTTCTTCATTGGACACGCCGGGGGCATAACCCGGTGGAACCACTTGAGCCCGCTTCGTCAGGCAATGGAGGTAGCATGTTCACCATTCTGACGCTCGCCGCGGCCGGACTCGTGTCACTGGCGGGTCACACGCCGGGAAGCAAGGAAACCTCGACGAGCACGACTGCGAGGACAGTGCTCGTCCAGAACAACCGAAAGGTACCGGTCACCGTGATCCTCGAGTATGGACCGTTCGATCACCGACTGGGCACCGTACCGGCCACTCGAACCGCAGCGCTGGCGCTTCCGCGCTGGGTCGCTCCGGGAGGCGAGAGTTACCGTCTTTTCGTGCGATCCGAGGGATCCGACGAGATGAAAACGCCGGCCTTCTCGATTGCGCCGCATAGGCAACTGAGCCTGCTGGTGCCGAGGGTGAAGGTGTTTGCGCCAGCTCCCAGGGACACGATGATACAACGGGTGCCAGCCGCGGAGTACCGGGACGCGACCATCACGGTCGATAACCTTCGCAATTCACCGGTCTCCGTTGTTGCGAGCCGCGATGCGTTCGACACCCGCCTGGGTGTGGTCAACGCCCAAAGTCGCCGGACACTTGTCATCCCGAGGGAACTCACCCGGCCGGATCAGTCCGTGAAGATCTTCGTGGAGGAAAATGGCGCGTTCGACCTGGCCAGCAACCTTCTCCAGGTGAAGGGAGCGGAACACCTGGGGATCAGGGTACCTCCTCGCTGATCTGCACCAGGCTCCGCACGTTCCCCTCGGATGACCGGACTCTGGTCATTGATCCGGTCACACCGGGGGGACGGTGCGGGCCTGTCGGTTCAACCAGGCCAGAAAACCACTTGTTCGCCGGCTCAGCTGTAGTACGACCGGATCTGAAACAGGATATACAATCCGATCAGCGTTCCGATGATTCCACTCACGATGCTACCCGCCAGAAGGCTCCCGACGAACGAGACCAGGGTCGCATAAAAGGCCAGACTCCAGCCGCTCATTTTCCGCGCGAAAAGACCTGGCAGGGAAAGCACCCGCAGGGCTGCTCCCGCAAGAAAGAACAGGGTCGCGATTCCAAAACCCGCGCCGTACGCGCCGGCGAGCGGAAGAACAAAGGTACCCAGCCCCAGCGCGGCCAGCAGCGCCGGAAGTGAGAGCACCAGCAACACGAGCATGATCCAGGGACCGTAGCGGACGATCCACTCGCGGGCACCATCGGGAATCTGAAATGGTGCCTTCCTGACCAGGTAGTAGTCCAGAAACCCCATGAGATCTCTGGGGGCCTGATCGCTGCCTTCCGTCATCGTGCGCTCCCGCGTTTGAGGGTTCGCCATATCCAGTCGGTGCAGGGAAATCCTGTGCTCGCCGGATCAGTATTCTTCGGTGAGGCAGTCAATAACATGCCCGGGTGCACCGTATTCGCAATACCGGAGCGTTCTGGTCAGGGGAACTCGGTCGGCCGCCTTATGACCTCCTGCACGACGGGCAGTTGCGTCATGCAGATTTCCGTGGCTGCCCTGGAAAGCACACAATGCCTGCACCCGCACCTTGGCCCGCACCACCGCGGCATCCCGGGAAGCGACGAAACCCACCTTCAGCAACATCCATGAAACCGCTCTCCGATCCTGAGATCGTCCGCTTTCGGAAAGAGACGCCGGGATGCTCCGTCGTGAACCATCTCAACAACGCGGGGGCCGCGCTCATGCCGTCTCCCGTCGTCGAAGCGGTCAGGAATCACCTGGAACGGGAGACCCTTAAGGGCGGTTACGAGGCCGCGGCTGAGAACCAGGCCGACATCTCGGCGACCTGGGACGTCGTGGCCTCACTCCTGGGCACGCAGGCACGCAACGTGGCAGTCGTGGAAAACGCCACCGTGGGATTTTCCCAGGCCATGTCGTCCTTCACCTTCGAACCGGGTGACGTGATCGTCACCTCCCGCAACGACTACGTATCAAATCAGATCCTCTACCTCTCGCTGCAACGACGGCACGGCGTGGTCATCCAGCACGCTGCAGACCTGCCGGAGGGAGGAATCGATCCTGATTCCGTGCGGTATCTCGTCACGCGGCACCGGACAAAGCTGGTCGCGGTCACCTGGGTGCCCACGAACTCGGGACTGGTCCAGGATGTAGAAGCGACGGGGGCAGTCTGCGAAGCGGCTGACGTCCCGTTCATCGTGGATGCCTGCCAGGCGGTGGGACAGCTCCCCATCGACGTTCAGCGTCTGCACTGCGACTTCCTGTCTGCCACGGCCCGGAAGTTCCTGCGCGGTCCCCGTGGCATTGGTTTTCTCTATGTTTCGGACCGCGTTCTGGAACGGGGAGCCGCACCACTGTTCCCGGACATGCGCGGCGCCACCTGGACTTCTCCTGAATCATTCGAACTCACGCCGGATGCGCGCCGCTTCGAAAACTGGGAGTTTGCGTACGGTCTGGTCAGCGGACTTGGCGCAGCCGCGAGGTACGCGCAGTCGGTAGGTGTGGAGTCCGCGGGGCACCGGGCGGCGGCGCTGGCCGAACGCCTGCGGAAGGGACTGCGGAACATCGAGGGAGTCGATGTGCTGGACCGGGGCGGGACGCTGTGTGCCATCGTCTCCATCCAGGTGAAGGCGATGGAGGGCGCAGTGCTGCACGAGCGACTCCGCCAGGACTCCATCAATACCTCGGTCATCAAAAGGGAGTTCGCCTTGCTGGACCTGTCGGAGAAGGGGGTCTCCTCCGGCATCAGGCTGTCACCGCACTACTACAACACCGAGGCGGAGATCGATCTGGCGCTGGACGCCATCGCCACGTCGATCAGACGGTGACCGCTGCAAACCGAGTCACCGGTCCGGACTCACCGGGTATTCACAACACACTTCTCACGGGCAGGCGACGTTCTGGAGCGCTGAGTCCCAGCAGCTCTTCAGCCCGCCATTGAAACCGGGTGCGTGAATGGAACCCGAGCGTGTCGTGGCGTTCCAGGTGATCTCCGCGGTGGTTTGCGCCGACGCATCGGTGAAGCTCACCAGACGCTGCTCTCCGTTGGACTCGTAGCGCAGCCGGTCGCCTGCTTCGACAGCACCGGTCTTCATGTTGGTGAACTGGAGGGTCCATGCGTTCGCCGGGGAATGCGTCCAGTCGATGGCGAGGACTTCGCTACGGGTATCCGGGTTGGCGGCGTCGAAGATGTGCCATTCGCCGCTCTCGCCACTCAGCAAGGCGCGTCCGGTGTACCAGAGATAGTCGTCCAGGCCAAGGGCGGTGGAGGTCACCCGCATCTCCCAGACGGACTCGTCGCCGTCGCCGCGGCCCGTCAGATGGGCGCCGACGGTCTGGCCGTTCTCGGTTACGGAATACTCCCAGTGGAACGCTCCATCGTGGAAGACGGGCGTGGCCGACGTAGCCGCAGCCCAGGTTGCCACCGGTACTGCCAGGACCGCTCCGGTCCAGAGTCTTGCCACCGTTACCGAGAGTGCTGCAGCCACGAAGTTGCTGCCGGGCGTGGGCGACACGGCCTGAAGTGCGCTGCCCTCGGTCGTGAAGAGGCCGAGGTCTGCGTCCATGGAGGCGACGGACGGCAAGGCCGGCGGTACTGACTCGTTGGGGCCGGACCCGTCGTTACAGGCAGCTAGGGTCAACGCCGAGGCCATTGTCAGGGCGATTATCTGTCGGGAGCAACGCATTGGGGGTCTCCGGTTCTTGCAGAAGATCAGGTGGAGAAAGTTCGCTGGGATGATCTCGCCGGGACAACGGCAGGAGACGACTGTTCCCGACCGGCCGGCTGCGGTGATCTGCCCCTTGGCTTCGCGCCTGCGACCGGGTTCCTTTTCAGGTTCCACGTGAGCCAGGTGGTCAGTCGCCGCCATCACCCGGAGGAAACGATGTCAGTTCGAGGAATGATCAGATGCGTCCACCCGGTCCGCTGGGCCGTGTTGGGCATTCTGGCCGCCGTCACAACTCTGACGCCGGCACCGGTTCTGTCGCAACAGGGGCGGGCCGGAGGGCAGGCCACACCCCTGCGCTCCATAGAGGAGCGCACCGCGACACTGCGAAAGCTGGACGGGTTCTTCCCGCTCTACTGGGACTCGGCGGCGGGTCAGCTCTTCATGGAGATCCCGCGGCTCAATACGGAAGTCCTCAATGTGACCGGTCTGGGAGCGGGACTGGGATCCAATGACATAGGAATCGACCGGGGAGGTTCGCAGGGATCACGCATCGTGACGTTCGAGCGTCACGGCCCCCGCGTGATGATGGTCCAGCCCAACTATGAATACCGGGCGTCCTCGACCAATCCCGCAGAGGTGAGATCGGTTCGGGATGCCTTTGCGCGCTCCGTTCTCTGGGGTTTCCCGGTGGTTGCGGAGAGTGATGGCGGCAGCCGCGTGCTGGTCGACATGACCCCGTTTCTGGTGCGCGATGCCACCAACATCGCCCCGCGCCTGACGCCGGGTTCGTATCGACTGGATGAGTCGCGCAGCTCGATCTACATGCCCATGACGATGAACTTCCCGAAGAACACCGAGATGGAGGTGGAGCTTACCTTCGTCGCACAACCGGGAGGTGGTGCAGGTGGACGGGGTGGCGGTGGTGGGTTCTTTGAAGGGGTGGGCAGCGTGGCCGCAACCTCCGCGGCAGCCAGCATTCGTATTCACCAGTCCTTCGTGGAACTGCCGGGTCCGGGTTTCACGCCCCGGCGTTATGACCCGCGCAGCGGCTTTTTCGGCGCCACGTGGGAGGACTACTCCGCGCCGCTGGGACAGCCCATGACGCAGCGATTCATTGCCCGTCACCGGTTGCAGAAGCGGAATCCGGGTGCGGCCGTGAGCGAACCTGTGGAACCCATCGTCTACTATCTCGACCCCGGAACGCCGGAACCCATCCGGTCAGCGCTGATGGACGGGGCGCGCTGGTGGAATCAGGCCTTCGAGGCTGCGGGCTTCCGGAACGCGTTCCGGGTGGAGCTGCTTCCCGAGGGCGTGAGCTCCATGGACATTCGCTACAATGTCATCAACTGGGTGCACCGGTCGACACGTGGATGGAGCAGTGGAGCCAGTGTCAGCGATCCCCGCACCGGGGAGATCCTCAAGGCCGTAGTCACACTCGGCTCTCTCCGCGTGAGGCAGGACTGGATGATCGCCGAAGGCCTGCTGCAACCGTACGCCAATGGTGATTCGGCTCCTCCGGAGGTGCGGGCCTGGGCACTGCAGCGCATGCGCCAGCTCGCGGCGCACGAGGTGGGCCACACGCTGGGGCTGGGACACAACTATTATGACAGCGATGCGGGTTTCATCAGCGTCATGGACTATCCGCACCCCGTGGTGACACTCAGGGCCGACGGGTCGCTCGATGCGTCGCAGGTTTACACCAACCAGATTGGTGAGTGGGACAAGGTTGCCATCCGGTACGGTTACGCCGAGTTCCCGTCTGGTTCCAACGAGACGGCGGCGCTGCAGAAGATTCTGGATGACGCCTGGGCGAAGGATCTGCGGTACTTCACCAATCAGGACCTCGGTGCGCATGCGCGGGTCAATCAGTGGTCGAGTGGCACCAACGCAGGCGCCGAACTGATGCGGATGCTGGACGTCCGCCGGGCGGCTCTAAACAGGTTCGGAGAGAACGCCATCAAGCGCGGTACTCCGATGGCACAGATAGAGGAGGTGCTGGTCCCGCTGTACCTGCATCATCGTTACCAGGTGGACGCGGCCACGAATGTCGTGGGTGGCATGCACTACATCTATGCCATCAAGGGCGACGGACGCGATCCCGTGCGGATGGCGAGTGCCCAGGAACAGTATCAGGCGCTGGCCGCACTGATGCGCTCGATTTCACCCGGTGAACTGGCACTGCCGGCCAGCCTCTTGAAGAAGATTCCACCGCGGCCCTCGGGCTACGGCCGCACGCGGGAACTCTTCCCGAGGTATACGGGGCTGATGTTCGATGCCATCACACCGGCGGTAGTGGGCGCCACCAGTGTGGTGGAATTGCTGTTCCAGAGTGATCGGGCTGCGCGCCTGGTGGAGCAGAAGGCACTCGATCCCACGCTGCCGGGACTGGCGGAGGTGATCGATACCGTCTTCGCCAGCAGTTTCGGCGCGCGAACCAGCAGCCCTTATGAAGCGGAGATTCAGCGCGCGGTGGAGCGTGTGGTGATCGACGAACTCATGGATCTGGCAGGCTCGGCGTCGATGCCACAGGTTCGCGCCATAGCCACGCAGAAGCTGCAGCAGAGAGCGGCTGCCGTGACGCAGGCGGCGGCGGGACAGGGAGCGAGTTCCGCTTCTGCCCATGGGCTGCTGCTCGCGGCGGACATCTCCCGCTTCCTTACCCGGCCATCGGATCCGGTGGCCATTCGCTTCCCGGCACCGGCCGCGCCGCCGGGGGCACCCATTGGCGAGCCGGCCATGAACTGGCTGGGTCTGCTCCAGCCGGATTGCGTCTGGTGGTACTGAACATGACGCAGGGGAACGACGTGATCCGTCAGTGGCTACCGGTCGCGACCGGGAGCCCTGGCGGTTCCGGAAGCAGGACCGGTCCGACCTGATGACACAGATCTCCATGGGTGGCGTCGGAGTCGACTTCGGCGCCACCACTTTGTTTTCCGAGGTAACCTTCACGGTCGCGGCCCGGGAGCGGTGGGGCATCATCGGGAGGAACGGGACGGGCAAGACCACCCTGTTCCGGTTGATCACGGGTGACCTGAAGCCGACCAGGGGAACCATCGCTCGGCAACCGGGGTTGCGGGTCTCCCTGCTGGAACAGCACCGCGACTTTGGTGACGCGGGTACGGTGTGGCAAGCTGCCGCGGGAGAACTTGGGGAACTGCTGGCACTGGAGGCTTCTCTCGTGGAGCAGGCTGCCGCGCTGGGGGCGGATCCGTCACCCGATGCACTGGCACGTTATGGCCACGATCTGGAGCGCTTCGAGCGCGAGGGCGGATACGAAGTCACCTCCCGAATCGATGCCGTCCTGCACGGACTCGGGTTCGATCCTCAGGAGAGCCGCACTAAGAAGGTCGTGTCGCTGAGTGGCGGCGAGCGTGGCCGCCTGGGACTCGCGCGGCAGCTCGTGAGCACCGCCGACGTCCTTCTGCTCGATGAACCTACCAATCATCTCGACCTCGACACGACGCTCTGGCTGGAGGAGTACCTCCGCGGGTCGGACCGGACAGTGCTTCTGGTGAGCCACGACCGGGCTTTCCTGTCCGACACCGTCGACCACGTCCTGCATTTCGAAGGGGGTACCGCAACGTCCTATACCGGGACGTATGATCGCTTTGTCAGGCAGCGAACGGAGCGGCGTCTCACCCAGCAACGCGCGTTCGATCAGCAGCAGAAGCGAGTCGCCGCAGAAGCGGATTACATAGCGCGGAACATCGCCGGCCAGAACAGCGCTCAGGCCAAGGGCCGTCGCAGGCGTCTGGAGCGGATGCCGCGCCTCAGTCCGCCGGTGGAGGAGGAAGACACTATGTCTCTCCGGTTCGATTCGGGGGAACGGGGTGGCGACATAGTCATGAGCGCAGAGCGTCTGACAGTCTCCATCGGCGATCGGACATTGCTGTCCAACTTCACCGGAACCGTTCGCCGGGGCGACGTGCTGGGTCTCGTCGGCCCTAACGGAGCTGGAAAGACCACGCTGCTGAGGGCGCTGTTCGGGGAGCACGACGTCGGTGCCGGGACGCTGCGGCTGGGATCCTCCATCGACGCGGGCTGGTACCGACAGGATCTGTCCCAGGTGCCTCTCGACGTCAGTCTCTACGATGCCATCGCGACGCTGCGTCCTCTCTGGGAGCGTCGTCTCATTCAGGGCCACCTGGGTCGCTTCGGATTCAGCGGTGACGAGGTGCAGAGGCTGGCTGGTGCTCTTTCCGGTGGTGAGCGGGCCCGGGTTGCGCTGGCGATGCTCATGCTTTCACGCCACAACCTCCTGGTGCTCGATGAACCAACGAACCACCTGGACGTGGAGTCGATCGAGGCACTGGAAGATGCCCTGGAGCGCTATGGCGGCACGGTGATACTGGTAAGTCACGACCGGGAACTGCTTCGTTCTCTTACCACGCGGGTCTGGGTCCTCCACGACGCACACATCACCGAGTACGATGGCGGATTCGCCGAATGGGAGGTGGCGAGCGCCGAGCGGGCACATGCGGCATCGGTTCGTGCCGCGGAGGAGGTAGCCCTGCGGCGCGTACGGGAGAAGCAGAAGGTAAAGGTTGCGGACCGGGAACGACCGGAAACCGGGCGTAACCTGATCCGTGATGCGCAGCGGATGCTGGCTGAAGCGGAACAGCACGTGGCCGAACTGGAAGAGCGGGCCTCGCGGCTGACGACCTCGCTCGAGGATCCGGATCTCTACACCCAGCCGGATGGCAGTGAGCGGGCCCGGAAGATGGGGCGGGAACTGGAACGGGTGAGGAGCGAACTGGACGTCGCCATCGAAGCCTGGACTTCCGCGAGTGAATCCCTGGAACTGCTGCGGGAAGGGGGATCGGGATAGGGAAGCGTGGAGGCAACGGGTTGCGTGGAGCGAACCGCTGGTGCCTTCGTGGAATCCGGACTGGCCTTATCTTCCTTGCGTCTCCAACACTCCTTTCCGGTGTACAATCTCGTTTCCGCCACCGATTCGGACATCCGGGCGCTGTCTGAACTCAACAATCAGTTTGCCCCGCAGGGGCTTACGCTGGTACGCAGCGAAGTCTGGGTTGCATCCCACATCGACGATTACCGCGTGATTCGCGACGAGCAGGGCCACGTACTGGGTTCAGTCTGCCTGGATGACTATTCCCCGTCTCTGGTCGAACTCGTTTCCCTGGCCGTGGACCCGGTACATCAGGGAAAGGGAATGGGAACCCGGCTTATCGGAGCAGCCGTGGATCTGGCCCGACGCCGCGGCTATCCGGAGATCTTTGCAGTTTCGTTTTCGGACGCCCTGTTCCAGCACTGTGGCTTCCAGTTCGGCGACATCACGCGCTATCCGGAAAAGCGTGCCCGGTATGCCAGGAATGCGCCTGATGAGTGGACCGTGGGCCAGAAGCACTGCTTCGTCAGGCGACTGGAGTCCTGAACGGAAGGACCTGTGACGTCGGCCACGGGATTCTTCGTGCCGTCCGGGTGAGCGCTACTGGCGAGCCTCGTGGGGTACCACCTGTACCTGAACTCCTGGGGGCAGGTCCACATTGGTCTCCTGCCGGTCCCTCAGGTACTGGTTAAGGAACCGAAGGGTCAGTGAGGTCACCGCAGCGTGTATGTCCGCCGGTGAATCTTCGCTCTGGATGCCCAGCATCCTGACAATCGGTTCACCCAGCAGTGCCAGATCGGACAGGCTGTTCGCGGTCGCACCATCCAGCCGCACTTCGGTGCCTCCGAAACGGAAGATGTCGTCGAGGTTGGTTGTCTTCCCGGGAACCGTGAATATCAGGAAGGGGCGGTGCACGCCGCCGGACGCGCCCCGGGCAATCGTGTCGAGAGCCAGTCCCACACCAGCGGTGATCCGGCTGTCGGAGACAATGGCCTCTGCGGCTGCGCTGGCCCCGAGTCCGCGTCCGACGAACGCCACGCGATCCAGACGAATGTGACCGGACAGACTGTCCGTTGCGTCGTGAACGGGGAGTCGGTTCAACCGATCGAAGACGAAGCGGATGTCCGCGACCCGCTGTTCGATCTCCTCGGAGGCGGCAGCCGGGCTCATCGGGACGGGGCTCCCGTCAGCGAACGTGGCGCCCGCGGCACTTCCGGCATGATCGATGGAGACAACCACGTAGCCCGTGCTGGCCAGTTCCTCGAACATGGCGGTGCCTTCCATGCGGTCACCGCCGACGTCATGGGACACCACCACCACGGGTGAACGCCCCTCACGGATGCTGAATCGGGGTGCCGCCGTGGAGTGGGTACGCGCCGCCGTCAGGTTGCGGAAGGTGAAAGCCGGCAGGGGCGTCCCGGCAGCGAGATCCCTGCCGAGCAGTCCGGGGTGGGGATGATATCGCAGTGCTCGTCCAGCCGGCGACTCGGCCGGATACCACACGGAGATCCCCACCGGCCGCGGCGTTCCGCCGGCCATCGCACGGGCCGAGTCCGTCCAGTCGACATCGATCCGACCCACGTAGTACAACCCATCCGGAACCGGGAGAACGATCCGGGGAAAGACCCACAGCGGGAGGACGATGGCAATGACCGCGGCGAACAGGAGCGCAAGTCCGGTAACGATGCGCTTCCCCGCGGACGGTACCGCCATCCACCGCGAACTCTCGCCCGCTTTCGCCCCGGACACGCGACGTAGATCGCCGGATAGAATGGCGGCTGCGGCGAGGACCATACCGTATGCCGGGATCATCTCCCAGCGGGGGCCGTCGAAGAAGAGATGCAGGCCAAGAAGGATCCCGATCATGGCCAGCGTGGAGGCGGTAAACTGCCGGCTCCGGGGCTTGATCCACCGAAGCAGTAGTGCGACGATCAGGGCAGCAGCCAGCAGGGCTTCCAGTGGGCGCATGAATCCGGGATGAAGGGTTTGTCCGGCATGACAACATTACGCTGCTGGCGGCGTTCGGGGAGGCCGGAGGCATCCCCGGTTTCCCCCAGCGAAGCAGTGGGCCCTGACGTACTTGTACAACCAGACTGAAACCAGCACCCTGACCCATCCCCCAATGCCTGCTCGAACCCGGAATGCTCTTGTTGCAGCCGCCCTGGCGATACCTCTGCTGCTGGATGCCCAGGTACCCGACAGTGCCACCCTTTCAGGACTGAAGTGGCGATCCATCGGACCGGTCAACATGGCGGGACGGATTACCGATGTGGAAGGGGATCCCCGCAATCCCAAGATCTTCTACGTCGCGGGTGCGACCGGGGGATTGTGGAAGACCATCAATGCCGGCACGACGTTCTTCCCGCTCTGGGAGGACGGACCCATCGCGTCCCTTGGTGATGTCGCCATCGCGCCCAGCAATCCCAATATCATCTACCTCGGGACGGGCGAGGACGACTCCCGCAATTCGGTCCAGCCGGGATACGGTATCTACAAGTCGACCGATGGGGGGATAACCTGGCAGTCGCTCGGCCTGGAGAAAACGCAGCACATCGGCCGGATCGTCGTTCACCCGAACAATCCCGACATCGTGTGGGTCTCCGCACTGGGTGCGCTGTGGGGGGCCAACCCCGAGCGCGGTCTCTACAAGACGACCGACGGCGGCAAGACCTGGAAGCTGAGCAAGTTCATAAGTGACAAGGCCGGGTTCGTCGATATCGCCATCGACCCGCGTAACCCCAACATCCTCTTCGCGGCCAGCTACGAGCGCGTGCGTGGCCCCTACTTCCTCAAGAGCGGCGGGCCGGGTTCGGCCCTGTGGAAGACCACCGATGGGGGTACGACCTGGCGGGAAGTAAAGGGTGGCGGCTTCCCCGAGACCACCAAGGGGCGGATCAGTGTGGTGATCGCACCCAGCAATTCCCGGATCGTATATGCCATGGTCGAGGCCGACAGCATCCGGGGAAAGAAGCCGCAGCGACTCCTGAGCGGGCTCTACCGCTCAGCGGATGGAGGCAACACCTGGAAGTGGATGAACACCACCAACAACCGGCCCTTCTACTTCTCCCAGATCCGGGTGGATCCCCGCGATCCGAACCGGATCTACCGCATGGCCGTGGACTTCCAGTCTTCGGACGATGGCGGGTACTCGTGGCGTCGAGGCATGAACGGCATCCACGAGGACTATCACGCCATGTGGATCGATCCCAACGACCCGGAACACTACATCGTCGGTGGTGACGCTGGAATCTTCCAGACGTGGGATCGCGGTGGCACCTTCGATGCCCTGAACAACATGGCCATGGCTCAGTTCTACGGCATCAGCTACGACTTTCAGGTCCCTTACCGCGTCTGTGGCGGCATGCAGGACAACGGGAGTTCCTGCGGTTTGAGCCGGCGGCGCAATGGACAGTTGCAGATGACCGACTGGTTCGCCCTTTTCGCCGCCGACGGGCTGCAGACGGCGCAGGATCCAGCGAATCCGGAATGGGTGTACTACGAGTCCCAGGGAGGGAACATTGCCCGCCGGAATCTCGCCACCGGCGAACAGACGCAGCTCCGTCCGCGGACGGTGAGCGTCAATCAGTACGGCAATCAGATCGCCCAGATCAAGGGTGATGGTACCAAGCCGCTCACCGCGGAGCAGGAAAAGCAGATTGCGGATATCCGCCAGAAGATGAAGGAGGAGATGTCGGAGCCGGGCGTGGCCAACCGCTGGAACTGGAATACGCCGTTCATCCTTTCGTGGCACAACCCGATGGTCTACTACGTCGGCGCGAACAAACTCTTCAAGTCAGTCAATCGTGGTGAGGATCTGAGGGCGATCTCACCCGATCTTACGGCACAGAATCCCGACTGGATGCGTGTGTCCAGCGGCTTCGATGCGGAGGGGAACGCCGCCACGGACGCTTCGGGAGGTATCACGCGGGATGCCACCGGGGCCGAGGAAAACGCCACCATCGTTACAATTGGAGAGTCACCCATTCGTGCCGGCATGCTCATGGTTGGTACTGACGATGGCAAGGTCTGGCTCACGCGGAATGACGGCGGCAGTTGGGAGGACCTCAGCAGCCGTTTCCAGGGCGTGCCACCCCTTACCCACGTCAGCAAGGTTGCGCTTTCGCACCATGACACCGCGACCATGTACGTGAGCTTCGACAATCACCGGGTGAATGACTTCCAGCCCTACGTGTTCGTGTCGAAGGACAATGGTCGTACGTTCCGCTCCATTTCGGCGGGATTGCCAACCGACCGTCCCGGTTCGGTCTACGTGGTGGCGGATGACCCCGTCAACCCCGCGCTGGTATATGTGGGAACCGAAACGGGCGTCTTTGCCTCACTGAACGGTGGCGGCTCATGGTTCGCACTGAAGAACGGCCTGCCGACCGTACCGGTATACGACCTCAAGGTTCATCCGCGTGACCGCGAGCTTATCGCGGGTACCCATGGTCGGGGTATTCTGATCCTGGACGTGGCACCCCTGCAGCAGATGAACGCCCAGGTCCTGGCCCGCTCGGCGTTTCTCTTCGAGCCGGCGCCGGGCCTGCAGTATGGACAGATGCCCGCGCCTTCAGAGCCCCGCGCACAGCGCCCCTGGCGTGTCGACGGCGGCCCATCGGGCGCGGTGATTTCCTACCGGGTGGCGGCCGCGGCTGATTCCGCCCGGATCGCGATTGTCAACGCAGCGGGGGACACGGTGGCACGACTTCGCGGCCCGGGTGCCGCCGGACTCAACAGCGTGGAATGGAACCTGATGGAATCACCCAGTGGTCAGGTGGCTGGTCGCGGATTCGGATTCGGACGAGGTGGATTCCAGGGGCCGGTCAACGAACCGGGCTTCCCGCCGGGCTTCAATCCCCGGCCGGCTGAATCCCGCGGACCGGCTGATACTTCCAGCAGTCCGACGGCGCAGGCCAGAGCGCTCGCTGCCGGTGGCGGCGGTGGTGGTCGCGGATTCGGCGGTGGCTTTGGTCGCGGCGGCCGTGGGAGCTCCACCCCGGCAACTACCTCCGACTACAAGGTCGTCGTGGAAATCGCCGGCCAGAAACTGACGCAGGTTCTCCGCGTCATCGACGTGGTACCTGGAACCTCCGTCAAAAAATAGATCCGCCCGATTGCCGACCCTTGCAGAAGGGTGGCACCCGCTCACCCATTCTCTTCGCTATCGAGGCGCCCCGGACTGGTTCCGGGGCGCTTCAGTTTGCAAAGGGAAGGTTGCCCCGCCCGCCTGCATTTCTCTGTCGCAGTCGTTCATCCGCAGCATCAAATGTCCGCCAGAGGTTGTACAGCCAGCAGAAGACGCCAGCGGCAAAGATGACACCACCCGCCGTCGTGACGTAGCTGTAGTAGGCAAAGTGTGGCCGCAGCAGGAATCCCACCACGATTCCTGCCAGACCGAAGTTCGCCATGTAGACGTGGATGACGGCCAGGCGCGGATGGCGCAGTGGATGTCCGAAGAGCCTCGGCAGCAACTGGTAGCCCACACCGAAGACCATCATTGTCAGGAATCCCACCACGTTCATGTGTGCATGGGCGGGAAGGTATACGATCCACGAGGGCCGGGCAGCCATGCCGACTCCCAGCAGGATACCCAGCGTGAACCAGACGAGTGAGGAACGAATGAATGCCTTGACGTACCAGTCCATGCATGTTTCCACGGTTCGGGTGGGCGACAGGTCGGAGGTCTCTCTGCCGGGTCGAGCCTCGCGGTTGCAATATCAGACCCGCACCGGGTTCCGCCAATCAGGATCCCGCCAACCCGTTTTTCCCGCCAGCGAATCCCCCAATGCGCGTTTTCTGCAGAAGGAGATCTCGCGATGCGCGTGACGCAGCGCTAAAGTGTCCCCGTTCGGAAACGCCGTCGAACCCCGGGACGGCCTGGCCAGAAACCTGGAGATCCCCTTGCGACAGCTGTACTTGGCGACGCGGCCGAACCGGCTGCCAGTCGCAGCCCTGATTGCGGTTACCCTGAGCCTGATGCCTGTCATGCCCTCCGCGGCTCACGGCCAGGACGCCCGGCCAGCACCCAATCGGTCTGAGGGAGAAGGCCCCTTCGAGCGCCTCATCATTCGTGGTGCAACCCTGGTGGATGGAACCGGTGCACCGCCCCGCGGACCGGTCGACATAGTGGTGGAGCAGAACCGGATCACCCGAGTGGTGAGCGTGGGTTTTCCGAATCAACCCATCAGTTCTGACCGTAGACCGACCGGTGCAACCAGGGAGGTCGACGCGACCGGGATGTATGTCCTCCCGGGGTTCATAGATCTCCACGTGCATACCTGTGGGGTTCCCAAGGCACCGGAAGCGGAGTACTGCTACAAGCTCTGGCTGGCCCATGGGGTAACCACAGTGCGGGGCGTTCCATTCGGTGGCTTCGAGTGGTCGCTGTCGGAGTCCAAGAGGGCCAACGCGAACCAGATAACAGCGCCACGTCACTGGAACTATCAGCGCCTGGGGAGTGGGAAGGGCTGGACCGGTGGCGCCATTACCACTCCGGAGCAGGCGCGCGCCTGGGTTCGCTGGGCCAAGGAGCAGGGGATCGATGGCCTGAAGCTGGATTCCTACGCGCCCGAGCTCATGGCCGCCATCCTGGACGAGGCGAAGAAACTGAACCTGGGTTCGACGGCGCACCTGTCGCAGCTCGGTGTGGGCAACATGAATGCGATCGACGCTGCCCGGCTGGGCCTCGAAACGGTTACGCACTACTACGGCATCTTCGAGTCGCTGTACGAAGGTACCGACCTGCAGCCGTACCCGGCCGAGTACAACTACAATGACGAGCAGTGGCGCTTTGGACAGGTGGCGCGCCAGTGGTCCCTGGTGAAACCTGGCAGCGAGAAGTGGTGGGCCTTCCTGAAGGAGATGAAGGAACTCGACGTGACGCTGGATCCGACCATGACAACGTACATGTCGGGACGCAACCTCATGTACCGTCGCAACGCAGACTGGCATGAGAAGTACACGCTGCCGTCGCTCTGGGACTTCTACACTCCCAACCGGACCAACCACGGAGCCTATTTCTACAACTGGACGACGTGGGACGAGGTGGCCTGGCGGAAGTTCTACAACGTCTGGATGGAACTCATCAACGACTACAAGAACATGGGTGGGCGCGTGACCCCATCCACGGATGCCGGCTTCATATACAACACCTACGGCTTCTCCTACATCGAGGAGCTGGAGAACTTCCAGGAGGCGGGATTCCATCCCCTGGAAGTGATCCGGGCAGCGACGCTGCACGCGGCGCAGACGCTGTACAAATCCACCGGCAGGCCGATCGAGATTGGGGTGGTCCGTCCGGGGATGCTGGCCGACATGGTCATCGTGCCGGAGAACCCCATTGCGAACCTGAAGGTTCTCTATGGCAGCGGCTTCGTGAGACTCAACGACGCCACGGACAAGGTCGAGCGTGTCGGCGGCGTGAAGTACACCATCAAGGACGGTATCATCTACGACGCCAGGAAGCTTCTCGATGATGTGGCGAAGATGGTCGAGAAGCAGAAGAAGGATCGGGGCATCACCCGGCTTCCCGTGGCGGCGTTTCCGGAAGGCTACAACCGGTAGAGTCGGGAGGTTTGCATGAAGGAGGGCAGGGGGGTCACCCTCTGCCCTCCTTCATGTTCTACGTTAGGCGGTGCGACCTTGGTCCGGCCCGGTGTCGGGGCTATGTTGAGGACGTGAAAGGACGCTTCCTCCTTCCGGTTGCCGGCCTGGGTCTCGTGGCGTGGTGGCTGGCGCCTCGCGCCGGGCAGGGAAGCGTGGTACCTCCAGGCCCCTGCCGGGATTCTGGCCAGGTGCGCTGGGATGATAATCCCCGAAGGGGTGCGATCTTCCGGGTGTACGTTTCCGACACCGGGGCGTCCACGCTTCTCAACGGCAGCTTTGCCGGGGAACCGCTCCACTTTGCCGCGGACAGCGTGGGGCAGTCTGCCCTGGCGGCCGCACCCATCGATGGTGATTCCCTGCGTCCGCTGAGAATCTGGTGTGGCACGGGACCACTGGCGGACACGATCACGGAGATCGTCTCCCTCTCGGCTGGTGACTATCCAGTGGAGCGCCTCCGCGTGGCCCCCCGGTTCGGGCGCGCGCCAGACTCCGCCCTTGCGGCCCGTACCCGCAGGGAGACCGCCCGGGCCCTGTCGGTGGCCCGTTTGTCGCACTCCACACCCAGGCTGTGGACGGATGACTTCCTGGTTCCCCGGAGTTCCCGGGTGACCAGTCCTTTTGGTTCGGCGCGCGAGTTCAACGGCGCCATCACCTCCCGCCATATGGGAACCGATTTCGCCGGTGCAACCGGTGCCCCGGTCATGGCCGCCAACAGGGGCGTGGTGCGGATCGTCGCTCAGTTCTACTACGGTGGGAATGTGATATACCTGGACCATGGTGCGGGAGTCACCACAGCGTACCTGCACCTGTCGCGCCAGCTCGTGCAGGTTGGCGATACGGTGGAACGCGGACAGCAGATCGGCCGTGTGGGTGCTACCGGCCGGGTAACGGGCCCTCACCTTCACGTCATCCTGCGGTATGGGGAAATCACCGTCGATCCACTCTCTCTATTCGATGCTCCAGACGAACCTGCGGAAGCGCGTCCCGGCCACTGACCGGCCGCAGGGGGAACCCGGTGCCGACGTCTGCCGGGGCAAGGATCAAACGGTGTCTCGACGGAGACGGAGTTCCGCTGCACATTAGTCTCCGCCCCCCAGGATACTCCTCCAGCCCATCCACCGCCATGATCTCGCGCCGTCGCTTCGTTCAGACTTCATCAGTCGCCCTTACGGGAACTGCCTGTGGTGTCGTCCGCACGACCGAGCAGGGAAGCAGCAGTTCCGGTCTTCCACCTGCGATCGCGGCCCTGGCACCCATGAATGATCAGGCGACGCCCATCTCCGTGGACGAGCGTCGCGCCCGAATCGAAAAGGCCAAGTCCCTGCTGGCGTCGAATCGCATGGATGGCCTCATGCTCATGGGTGGAACTTCCATGGTGTACTTCACCGGGATGCGCTGGGGACTCTCGGAGCGCATGACCGCCGTGATCATTCCGGTGCGCGGGGAGGCGTTCATCGTAACGCCGAAGTTCGAGGAAGAGCGTACTCTGGAACAGGCGCGGACCGGTCCCCTTGGCGGCGGCACCAGAGTTCTCACGTGGGAAGAGGACCAGAACCCCGCGGAGCGCGTTGCCGAGGGTCTCAGGGACGCAGGCATATCCAGTGGATCCCTGGGAATCGAGGAGACGGTGCGGTACACCTTCGCGCATGCCGTCGCCAGTGCCGCGCCGGCGCTCAAGGTGACCAGCGGAACACCGGTTACTGCCGGTTGCCGGAGGGTCAAGGACGCGCACGAGATTGCCCTCATGCGCCTGGCGTCGCAGGCCACTCTCAAGGCGTATGAAGCGGCATGGAAGTCGCTGAAGGAGGGGATGACTCAGGACGATTTCTCCAACCTGGTCACGCAGGCGCACAAGCAGCTTGGGTTCGATGGTGGCGCCAGCGTTCAGGTGGGGGAGTACTCGGCGCTGCCGCACGGCTCCATCACGCCCCAGGTCGTTCGTGAGGGAACCATCCTTCTCATCGACGGTGGCTGCAAGGCCGAAGGCTATTCATCCGACCTGTCACGCACGTTCGTTCTGGGTGCACCCACGCAGAAGATGAAGGACGTTTTCGAGATCGAGTACCGGGCCCAGACCGCCGCCCTGCAGGCGGCCCGGCCGGGCGTGGAGTGCCAGGCTGTCGATGCTGCAGCACGCAAGGTCATCACCGACGCGGGGTATGGGCCGGACTACAAGTACTTCACCCACCGTGTGGGTCACGGGATGGGTATGGACGGTCATGAGTGGCCCTACCTGGTGCGGGGGAACACGCTCAAGCTGGAGCCGGGCATGGTATTCAGCGACGAACCGGGAATCTACATACCCGGAGAGTTCGGCTGTCGCCTGGAGGACGACATGGTAATCACCGAAAGTGGCGCCGAACTTTTCACGCCACAGAGCGAGAGCCTGGAAAAGCCGTTCTGAAGAAATCGGCGGGGTGGAGGATCATTCCTCCACCCCGCTGTACGGAAGCCGCGCGCCTGCTTCAGGGAATCTGCTTTTCCGGGAGCAGCACGAATCGTGCGAAGCGGGCAGTGTCCAGATACTTCCGCGCCGCATCCCGGATCTGATCACTGGTGAGCTTCTCGATGAAGTCGGCCGTGTAGGTGGCCAGCCCGTGCGGATCCTCACCATTCTCCAGACGAGCCGCGATGTTGGCTGACCAGTAGCTGTTCTCTTTCAGGGCAACTTCCTGGGCGCGCAGTTGCTGTTCCCGGACTTTCTGAAGTTCATCCGGCGTAGCACCCTGTTGCTTAACGGTATCGATGACGGCCAGAATCGCGCTCCATAACGTGTCGGCTTTGTCAGGAGCCGATCCGAAGCTGATGGTGAACTGGTACTCACTGCGCGGATACTTTGACAGGGCGCCAGCGGCGCTGACGGAGTACGTGCCGCCGAGGGCCTCGCGAAGATTGTCCAGCAGCTTCATTTCCAGTAGATCACCCAGGGAGCGCATGGCATAGCGTGAGGCGGGATCGTACGAGGCTTCGCCGGTGAAGAAGACCACTGTCTGGGCCCTGGGTTCCATTCCCTTGCGGACGACTTTCTGGATCACACCCGCGGGACTGGCGGCACCCACATCCTTCCAGGTCTCCGTTCTCCCGATGGCCGGAAGTGCTCCCAGCCACTGTGCCACCATTGGCTTGAGTGAATCCGGTTCCACGTTTCCAACTATCACGAACGTGAAATCAGAAGCATCGGCGAAGCGATCCCGGTAGATCGCCATGGCGCGCTCATACTGCATGTTGCTGAGCGCGCTGGCCGTCAGTGGCTGGGCCCGGGGATGGTTCTGCTGCATGGTCAGGACGATGGTGTCCTGGAAGATCTGCGCCGGTACGTTATCCCGATTGGCCAGGAGAGGCACGTATTGCGCCCGTAGTGCGTTGAAGGCGGTGGAGTCGTCGCGCGGCTGTGTCATCTTCAGATAGATGAGCTGCAGCATGGTTTCCATATCGCTGGGTGAACCCGAGGCCCCCACATCTTCGGAAATGCCGCCGATCGTGACTGAAACAGCAGCTCGCTTTCCAGCCAGCTTCTTCTGCAGTTCGATGGCCGAGAAGCTGCCCAGGCCCCCGTACTGCACCGCCAGGGGGGCCAGCGAGGCTTCGACGTAGTCACTGTCGGCCACGAGGCTGGTGCCGCCGGGGCTCCATCCCTGAATGAGGACCTCATCCGCCTTGAAGTCGGTAGGCTTCACGATGACGCGAACACCGTTGGAAAGGCGCCACTCCGTCAGGTTCAGCGAGTCGTCATGTGATTCGCTGACAACCTTCCCGGGATCCGGAGTCCGCCCCACCAGGGGTGACGCGGACACGGTCTCGGTCCAGGGGGGCACGGTTTCACTGTCGGCCATCGAGAAAGCGTTGAGGAGTTGCTGTTCCTCCGGCACCCTGGCGCCCTGGCCCGACGGTGCCGAAACGGCCACCACGCGGTTTCGATCGGTGATCCACTGACGGCCAAGCGCATTGACATCGTCGAGGGTTACGGACGGCAGAACCCTCCGGGCGGTGTTGTACTCCCACGCAATTCCCGGCGTCGGTTCGCCCGTCAGGAAGTTGTTGATGTACTCCGCAGCATACGATCCCGATTCCGACTTGTCGCGTTCGGCGTAGGCGCTTTCCAGCGCGCGCAGTAGTGACGCCTTGGCCCGCTCGAGCTCCGATGGCAGAAACCCGTGCTGATCGACGCGACGGGCCTCCCGGAGCATTGCCTCGAGACCGGTCTGGATTCCCCCATCCCCCACCGTGGCTGACAGAAAGTAGACGTCAGTACCCCGGACAAAGGAGCCATAGGATGAACTCGCAAACGAAAATGGAGCATCCGGTCGTCGGGTGATTTCCGTGAACCGGGCATTGAGCATCTGATTGTAGAGGCGCCGTGCCAGGAGCGTGCGATAGTCGGACAGTCGTGCCAGTGGAGCCGGTGGATGTTTGTAGATGACCTGAATGGATGAAACCTGTTCCTCGGCATCGGTGGCAATCGTTACGAAGGTGGAGTCATGCAGTGGAACAGGATACCGCGGCCGTACCCTGGGTGGCGTGGGGTTGCGCAACCGACCGAATCGGTCCCGGATGAGAGACACGAGCTGTTCCCGGTCGTAGTCGCCGACCGCGACGACGGCCATGAGATCGGGCCTGTACCAGTCATGATAAAACCGTTCGACGGGGCCGGGCTCAGCGTGCGCGATTACCGCGGTGTCACCAATGGGCAGACGATCCGCATAACGGGAGCCCTTGAAGAGAACCGGAAACTGCTTGTCCCGTATCCGGGCCCCCGCTCCCAGCCCGAGGCGCCACTCCTCCATGACCACGCCCCTCTCCTTGACCACTTCGGCGGAATCGAAGAGTGCTCCTGACGCCCAGTCCTCCAGGATGTCGAAGCTGCGTTCCACCAGCCCCGGCTTGTCGGTGGGAACCGGGAGGATATAGACCGTTTCATCGAATCCGGTATAGGCGTTGAGATCGGCTCCGAACCGGACACCAATCGATTCCAGATACTTCACGATGTCGTTCCTGGCGAAGCGCCGGGTGCCGTTGAAGAGCATGTGCTCCACGAAGTGCGCCAGCCCTCGTTGATCATCGTCTTCGAGGACGGACCCGGCGTTCACCACCAGCCGAAGTTCCAGTCTTTTCTCGGGCCTGTTGTTCTGCCGGACGTAGTAGCGCAGCCCGTTCGGCAGCGTCCCGGTCAGGACCGCGGAGTCCAGTGGAATCGGTTGATCCTGCGCGGCGACAGCCGTGGCACCCAAGGTGGCCAGCAGCAGGATCGGGAAGTAAAGGACGTTTCGCATGTGAGTTGGCTGGCTCCGGGATGCAATCAAGGTCGGCTGGGAAGGGAAGTTAATTGCGCAGGCCGTGGGACATGAGACACATAGGGTGCCGTCTCGGTACCCACGGTCCGCTTGCGCCACGGTGGGTACCCGCCGGAATGAGTCATGGTGCCATTCCCAAACAAGCCGCATTCCGCGATCGTTGGGGTCGCCATGCGCCAGCGCTTCCTTCTCTCCGCAGCCATGTTCCTGGCCTTGATTCCTGTCACCCTTCTGGTGCCGGGACTGGACGAGCTCGTGACTGTTCGTCATGGCGGGTCAGAGGCTGATGCTCATGTCTTCATGAGTGTCAACATGCTTGCCGGCATGGTAGCTGTCCCACTGGTGATGCGGCGACTGCGCCGCTCTCCTCACCTGAGGCGCTGGCTGGCTGGGCTCTTTGCCGTCGATGCCGTTGCCTTCCTGGGAATGGGCGCGGCCGATTCATTGGAACAGCTGATGGCCTTCCGGGCGCTGGATGGTCTGGCGCATCTGCCCGCAGTGACGCTGCTCATGGTGGCGGTGAATCGCACGGCAGGTGACCATAGGGGTGCGTCGATGGGGGCGCTGGCCACCGCGTTGATGCTGGGGATCACCGTCGGTTCGCCATTGGGTGGCTGGCTGGTCCACCGGAATGCCGCACTGGTTTACCCGATCGGAGCGGCGATCTTTGGAGTCGCCGCTCTGTTGTCTGTCCTCACGCCGGACTCCGAACCAGTCCAGGCTGCAACCCGAACGGGTTCCCGCTACAACTGGCAATGGCGCGATCCCACTACCTGGCCTCCCCTGGGCTATGCGTTCCTGGACCGCTTCAGCATTGGGATCTTCGTTTCCACCTTCACGCTCTTCCTGGCGCGGGAGCATGGAATCGATCCGGTGAGGCGGGGGATTCTGGTAGCGTTGTTCATGGTTCCATTCGCGGTGCTGAGCTATCCGGTGGGGCGACTTGCGGAGAGGGTGGGATGGTTCCCACTACTGGTGGGAGGCAACATCGCGTTCGGGCTGGTCTACGGCAGCTACGGCTTTACGCCGGCGCAGTTGCTGCCGGTGTCCATGATACTGTCCGGACTCTCCAGCGCCTGCATCTTCACACCCAGCCTGCTGCTGGTAAGTGACCTGGTACGACGGGGGCACGGCGAAGGCTTGTTTGGTGTATTTCAGGTGGCTGGATCCCTCGGGTTTCTGCTTGGTCCCATGGTGGGTGGCGTACTCGTCGCCGCAACGGGGAACAGCGGACGGCCTGCCTACGAGTCCATCTTTCTTGGCGTGGGCGCCGCGGACATGGTGCTTGCCGCATTCACCATCGCGGTACTTGGGCGCCTTCAGGGGGAAGAGAAGAGGCTGGACGCCGGTACCTGAGGAAGCCAGCGTCGATGTATGCAGGTGAAAATGAACGAGGGGTGGCGCCGCGAAGCGCCACCCCTCTGCCGTTCACCGATTGTCCTATTGTCTGGGTCGGCATCCCATGGATACACCACCATCGCCGACCGACCAGATCTCCACTCGCCGGTTCACGCGATGTTCCGCCTTGGACCGCACCGGGGTCTCATGGTTGTCGTCAAGGATCAGGCACTGCTCGCCGAATCCCTTGAGCACCATCCGGTTGGGGGCCACTCCCTTGTTGGCGAGATAGCCGACGACGGTCTGGGCGCGTTTGTCGGACAAAGTCTGGTTGTAGCCGTCGGTGCCATATGGATCCGTGTGGCCTTCGACGGCGATCCTCATCTCCGGACGCTGAGCCAGCGTGGCCGCGACCTTGTCCAGCGTATCGCGCCCGGCCTGGGTCAGTACGGCACGATCAAAATCGAAATACACCCAATCCAGTCGGGCGAGAAGGTCCTGGGAGGTCACGGTGATGCTGGTGCTCCCAGTCAGCCCCGGACCGTCGGTGCACGTCAGCGTTATGGTGTGCGTACCCGGGGTCAGCGTGTGGCTGAACGATGCTCCAGTCCCTATGTCGCCATCACGGTTGCTGCGCCAGCGTCCGCTGGAAATGACACTGCCCTGTTCGGGATCCTGACATGACCCAGCGAAGGATGCGGGGCCGGAAATCGAGGCACCATTGGCGGGAGACGTAATGGTCGCCACCGGTGGACGGTTTGGCACCGGAGCGGGAGCCGGAGTCGGCGTTGGTGGTGGAGGTGGCGGCGTCTCCCGGGCGGGTGGAGTCGGTGGAGTCTGCCGACCCGGTGGTGTCGGTGGCGGGGGAGGTGTTTCACGTCCCGGAGGCGTGGCTACCGGAGGCGTCTGACGACCCGGGGTCGCCGCGGCTGCGGGCGGCACCGCCGGTACCGATGGCGCCGAGCCACAATCACCCCGGAACATCCGACTAAGGCCAATCCGGAAACCGATATTGGTCGATGTTCCATCCAGGGTGACAACGCTCCCGTTGAAGTTGGGCGAAGGGTTGTAGTCGATCGGAACGTCACCCCGCAGACTCCAGCGATCGTTGAAGCAGTACTTCAGGCCGAGCAGAGCGGAAAAGGCATCCTCGTACTCATTACCGGCCACGATGTTGGAGTAGGCGATCTTGCGACCCCGGTAGATGTTTTCCTGGTAACCGGCACCCAGCAGGAGCCGCAGGCGTTCACCCATAGGCAGTCCGTAGACCAGCCGGAAGGCGTATGGCGAATAGGTGACGGATTTTGAACCAGCGGGCGAGAGCCAGTCTGTTGATCCAATCTGACCGTCGACTTCCAACGCGAGATTCCGCAGGACGTAGACGCCAAGGCGTCCGCCAATGCTGATGGCGTCGTCCAGCTTCAGCTCCTCGTCGAGGCGGGTGAACTGTCCAAACACACCTGCTTCGACTGCTGATTGGCGTTGTGCCGAGACCGGCAAGGCCAACGCAGCGAGTAACGGAGGAACAGACAGGAGTGTGATTTTCTTCATGAAAACCTCGTCGTGAGTTCGGGACCGCGAGGCGCTGGCGCCTGGATTCCGGGCAAACGGCTGAGTGTGAGTGGTTTACCCCGCGGAAAAGATAAACTTTCCCTGCCGCATTATTCAGTGGAAATGACGCAGCGGCCGTGTCCGGGGTCACGCTTCAGGACGGCGGCGTCACATACGAGGCTTGAATAGCTGAGCCCGGTGAAGTTCCTGCTCCAACTGGCTGATGGAAGCGTCGATCTCCACCGGTGCGTTCCGCCGGGAAGGTGGTGGGTCGGCGTCCTGGTGGTACCAGAGCAGTACGCCCGGATCCTTCAGCACATGCCCGGTCAGGACGGCCACTACCCTTTGGTCCTTATGGATCAGGCCATCGTGGATCGCCTGCCGTACCCCGGCTACCGATGCGGCGCTGGCCGGCTCGCATCCGATCCCGGCTGAATTGACGACTGCCTGCGCTTCCAGAATGGCGGAGTCATCCACTACCGTAACCGCTCCGCCGGTTGAACGGATGGCCTGAACTCCCCGCTGGTAGGAAGCGGGATCGCCTATGCGTATGGCGGTGGCAATCGTCTCGGCACTCACCGAGTAGCGTCGGGCGAATCCCTCCCGGAAGCTCTGATGGAAGGGAGAGGCGCCCGCGGCCTGAACGGCCAGGAGTCGGGGGGCGCGCTCGATCAGGCGATAGCGCACGGCCTCCTCGATCGCCTTCCCGAAAGCCGCCGTATTCCCCAGGTTGCCGGCGGGCAGTACAACCCAGTCAGGGGATTGCCAGGCAAGTTGCTGCAGGAGCTCCAGCAGAATCGTCTTCTGTCCCTCGATCCGGTACGGATTCACCGAATTCAACAGATAGATACCCAGCTCGGCCGACGCGGCTCGCGCCAGGACCAGACAGGCATCAAAATCGCCGCGCACTGCCAGCGTCAGCGCACCCGATGCCAGTGTCTGCGTGAGTTTGCCGACAGCTACCTTGCCAGCGGGCATCAGCACGATGGCGGGCATCCCAGCCAGGGCCGCGTAGGCTCCCAGCGACGCGGACGTGTTGCCCGTCGAGGCGCAGGCTACCGCTCGTGCTCCTATGCGCCTGGCCTGCGTCATTCCCACGGTCATCCCGCGATCCTTGAACGAGCCGGTGGGATTCATCCCCTCGTGCTTGAGTCGCAGCCCTGGTACACCTGCCCATGTCCCCACTCTCTCGTTGCTCAGCAGTGGCGTGTTCCCTTCCGGGAAGGAGACGATGTGCTGGGGCTGGGCGTCCAGCACCAGTTCCCGGAATCGCCAGACGCCCGAGATTCCTGCGGGCGTCCCGGTGACACTTACCCGTTCGTCGAATGATCGGTATGTCGGCAGGTCGCCCTGAGGAAGTTCAAATCGGATATCCAGCATTCCCCCACAGGCAGGGCAGGTAGTGCCGGGATCCATCTCTCCGAGACGGGTGTCACAGTCGGCGCACTGCTGCCAGCGCAGGGGCTCAGCTATTCCTGGGGTCAATTGTTCCTCCCGTGAATCACTTCCAGCCTCGTTCCTTCGAGATCGGGACGAGTGACCCTGGCTATGCAGGCCAGGCCCGACAGTTCATAGGCGGAACACACCGCTCTGGCGACCGCTGCTGAGGCAGGTTCGTCACGGCAGAGCGCGAAAAGGGTTGGGCCGGCACCGGAGATCGAGACACCCAGGGCACCGGCAGCAAGAGCAGCCAACTTGGCCTCGCGGAACCCCGGCAGCAGCGCCGTCCTCGCTGGTTCGGCGATGCGATCGTCGATGGCCCGGCCCAGGAGCTCCAGGTCGCCTGCATGACAGGCGGCGACTATCGCTGCCACCTGGGCCGCCTGATGCAGCGCGGTACTGCGAGGAACGCTCTCGGGCAGGACTGCCCTCGCTTCCGCGGTCCGCAGCGACTGCGACGGGTGTGCCAGGACAATCCAGAGCTCCTTCGGGACAGGAATGGGCACAACGTCCAGCGGATCGATGGAGCGTATCAGCACGATTCCGCCCATAAGCGTCGGCGCGATATTGTCGAGATGGCGTCCAGCGACTTTTTCCTCGGCGGTGAGTGCTGCGAGCAGTAGATCGTCACGTCCGAGTGGACTGCCGATGAGGGCGTTCACTGCGACGGCGCCGGCCACCGCGGAGGCGGCACTCCCTCCCTGACCGGCGGACAGCGGAAGGCCCTTCCGCACTTTGAGAGCGATTCCGGAGGCCGGACTGGTGGCGCCGAGTCCTGTGGCGCGTCGAACGACCGACTGTGCGGCAATGGCGGAGGCGTGCCTGGCAGGATCGGAGGGGAGGTCGTCATGACCGGGATCTAGCAGACTGATCCCGGGCTGGGGATGCCAGCGGGCGGTGACTGAATCTCCCGCCCCCCGGACGGCACAACCCAGCACATCGAGGCCGGGGCCGAGGTTGCCGATGGAGCCGGGGGCGAACGCGGTAACGCTCTCAGGGAAAGCCATCGGTGCAATATGTGAACGTGCGGGTGATGGGCGGCAGGTGTGGGAAAATCCGACATCACGATAGTCAGGGGGGCACGCACCCGCCCCCCGGTCGGCAGACCTGTCGCCAGCATCCCGGGGGGCTGATGCGTAGCCCGGGACGCGCAGGTACCTTTGTCGGGTCACCGTCAACGAAGAGGAAAGACGTCATGTCACGTCTGCAACGCTCGTTACAGCTCGCCGGGTTGCTGGTGTGCGTCACCGTCGCCCCGCTGGCGGCCCAGGGCCGGATCACATCGCCGAAGGAGTTCTTCGGGTTCAACATCGGCGATGACTACCAGCTCGCCACGTACACCCAGTTCATGGCTTACTGGCACAAGATCGACGCCGAGTCGAACCGGATGCGCGTGGTGGAGATCGGGAAGACTGCCGAGGGTCGACCCCAGCTCATGGCCATCATCACCGCGCCGGAAAACTTCCGCAATCTGGAACGTTACAAGGAAATTGCCTCGCGTCTGGCCAATGCCGAGGGCCTTACCGACGCGCAGGCGCATGCCTTGGCGCAGGAAGGGAAGGCCGTCGTCTGGTTCGATGGCGGGCTGCATGCCACCGAAGTTCTGGGGGCACACCAGCTCATCGAGACCACGTACCAGCTCGTTTCCCGCAATGACGAGGAAACCCGGCGCATCCTGAAGGATGACATCATCCTCGCGGTGCATGCCAATCCGGACGGGATGGAACTGGTGTCAGACTGGTACATGCGCAATCCCAATCCGGAGCAGCGTACCACGAGCGGCATCCCGCGGCTCTACCAGAAGTACATCGGGCATGACAACAATCGCGATTTCTACATGTTGAACCAGCCGGAAACGGTCAACATGGCCAGGATTCAGTATCACGAGTGGTACCCCCAGATCGTGTACAATCACCACCAGACTGGTCCGGCGGGAACGGTGATGTTCGCGCCTCCGTTCCGCGACCCGTTCAACTACAACTTCGACCCCATGGTGGTCGTGGGCATCGACCTCGTATCGGCGGCAATGCACGAACGGTTCATCCGTGAAGGCAAGCCGGGTGTGACGATGCGCACCGGGGCAAGCTATTCCACCTGGTGGAACGGTGGTCTCCGCACCACGACATACTTCCACAACATGATCGGATTGCTGACGGAGACCATCGGCAATCCGACGCCGATCGAGATTCCCCTGGTTGTAAGAAATCAGCTGCCGCGTGGCGATCTGCCCATGCCGATCGCGCCACAGAAGTGGCACTTCCGGCAGTCGATCGACTATTCGGTGACCGCCAACTACGCGGTGTTCGACATTGCCTCGAAGCGCCGGGAAGACTTCCTCTTCAACATCTACAGGATGGGGAAGAACGGCATCGAGCGTGGTAGCCAGGATCACTGGACCACGACGCCATCGGAGATCGACTCGATCGACGCCGCCGTCGCGCGTGACCGTGCCAGCAGCAATGGACGGGCGGGTGGAGCCGCTGATGCGTTCGCCGGGGCCATGGCGCCGTTCGGTCGAGGCGTACAGGCCAGCTACTTCAACGAGTACTTGCGTGATCCTGCCAAGAGGGATCCGAGAGGGTACATCATTCCGTCGTCGCAACCGGACTTTCTTACCGCCACGAAGTTCATCAACGCGCTCCGGAAGGTGAACGTGAAGGTGGAGAAGGCCACCGCCGCATTCACGGTCAACGGCAAGCAGTATCCGGCAGGCTCATACGTGGTCAAGACGGCACAGGCCTTCCGGCCGCACGTGATCGACATGTTCGAGCCCCAGGACTATCCGCATGACTTCGCGTACCCCGGCGGCCCACCGAAGCCGCCTTACGACAATGCCGGCTGGACGCTGGCATGGGTGATGGGCGTGCAGTTCGACCGCATCCTCGATGGCTTCGATTGTCCCTGTCAGCGCATCACCGGCATGGCCGAAGCACCAGCCGGAACGGTTGCCGGCACGGGTTCGCGTGGCCTGCTCCTGAACCACCTGCAGAATGACGCGTTCATCGCGGTCAATCGGGTCATGAAAGCAGGTGGTACGGTGCACTGGCTGAGGGAACCGATGACGGCCAACGGCCACTCCTATCCTGCCGGCTCCTTCTACATCGAGGCTGCTGGACAGGCCCGGACGGTTGCGGAACAGGCAGCCCGGGAAATCGGCCTCTCCTTCGATGCCACGAACGAGGCCCCCAGCTCCGGTGCAGTGAAGCTGAATGCCCAGCGCATCGGCCTGTGGGACCAGTATGGCGGGTCCATGCCGTCCGGCCACACACGCTGGCTGCTGGAGCAGTTCGAGTTCCCGTTCAAGGTCGTGTTCCCGCAGGAACTGGATGCCGGGAATCTGCGTTCCAAGTTCGATGTCCTGATCTTCGTCACCGGCGCCATCCCGTCAGCAAACGGTGGTGGTGGTCGCTTCGGTGGACGTGGTGGTGGTGCCCCCGCCAACATTCCGGCGGAATACCAGGACGAGCTGGGCAGTGTGACTGCGGAACGCACCGTACCCCAGTTGAAGAAGTTCCTGGAGGACGGAGGCACGATCATTACCATCGGATCGTCCACCAACCTGGCCGGCCAACTCGGTCTGCCGGTTGACAACTACATGGTGGAAAAATCACCTGACGGCAAGGAGACGCCGTTGCCTCCCGAGAAGTACTACGTGCCGACCTCGGTCATGAACGTGGCCGTGGACAACACGCTGCCGATCACCGCCGGTCTGCCAGACCGGGTCGATGTCTTCTTCGACATGAGTCCGGTATTCCGGCTGGAACCCGATGCTGCACTCAAAGGCGTCAGACCCCTGGCATGGTTCGACTCACCGCGCCCCCTCCGCAGCGGCTGGGCGTGGGGTCAGGCCTATCTACAGGGTGGTACTGCCATGCTGGAGGCCGATGTTGGCGCCGGCAAACTGTATCTCTTCGGGCCCGAAGTGGTTTTCCGTGCTCAGCCGGCCGGCACCTTCAAGTTCCTGTTCAACGGAATCTTTGCGGGGCAGGTCGAACGGGCAGCCAAGCAGGTGCAGTAGCTGATCTGCCCTGACATGTTCTTGCAGTCTGATGCCGCTGCTGGCGGCCTCCCAGGAAGGAGGCGTTGCCGGACTGTTTCAGGCTACTCCTCAGCGTCGCCTGCCACCCATGAGCGAACCGAGGATACCCCGCAGGACCTGGCGGCTCAGGGTGGTGCCCGCCGTCCGCGTGGCACTCTTCGCGAACATCTCTAGCAGCCCCTCGTGCCGACCGCCGCGGGGGCCGGTGCTGCCAAAGATCAGTTCCCTCAAGGAGCCGGGTTCTGCTCCTGACCTCGCTCGTCCAGCGGTATTCTCATTTCCGCGTGCTGACGGCCCGGGTTTCTCCGACAGGCCGCCTGGCGCGTTCGAAGAGGCCGCTTCCGCCCTGGCCTTCAGCTTTTCGAAAGCAGACTCGCGGTCAACGGCCTCCTCGTAGACGCCTGCCACCAGGGACTGCTGCATGAGCGTCTGCCGCTCTGCAGGAGAGATGGGACCGATCTGCGACCCCGGAGCATACATCCAGGCGCGCTCGGTCATCCCCGGAGCGCCCTTCGCGTCCAGCAGGGAGATCAGTGCCTCGCCAACCCCCAGATCCAGGATCGCCTTCTCGATGTCGATGGCCGGGTTGGGACGCATGGTCTCGGCCGTGGCCTTCACTGCCTTCTGGTCCCGCGGCGTATAGGCGCGCAAGGCATGCTGGATCCGGTTCCCCAACTGCCCCAGCACCTTGTCGGGGATATCGACCGGGTTCTGCGTAACGAAGAAGACGCCCACTCCCTTGGATCGGATGAGACGGACCACCAGCTCCACCTTCTCCAGCAGTGCATCAGGGGCGTCTTTGAAGAGCAGGTGGGCTTCGTCAAAGAAGAAGACCAGCTTCGGCTTCTCACGATCGCCGACCTCCGGAAGGTTCTCGTACAGCTCCGACAACATCCACAGCAGGAAGCAGGCATAGAGCCGGGGGCTGTTCATCAGCTTGTCCGCCGCCAGGACATTGACCACACCACGGCCAGCGCTGGTCTGCATCAGGTCAGCGATGTTGAGCATCGGCTCTCCGAAGAACCTCTCACCACCCTGTTCCTCGAGCTGCAGCAGGCCTCGCTGAATGGCCCCGATGCTGGCCGGGGAGACATTGCCGTACTGGGTACGGACCTCGGCGGCGTGATCGCCCACGAACTGCAACATGGCCCTCAGATCAGCCAGATCGAGCAGCAGGAAACCGTTGTCATCGGCCACCTTGAAGGCCAGCGACAGGACTCCCTCCTGCGTTTCGTTGAGGCTGAGGAGCCGCGCAAGGAGGAGCGGCCCCATGTCTGAAACGGTCGCCCGTACCGGATGCCCCTGCTCGCCGAAGATGTCCCAGAAGGTGACCGGGCAGCCTCCCCAGGCCGGCGTGGGCAGCCCCAGCTTCTCCAGACGGGCCGCCAGCTTTTCCGTGGCGGTACCCGCCTTGGAAATCCCGCTCAGATCGCCCTTCACGTCAGCCAGAAAGACCGGAACGCCGATGGCGGAGAAATGCTCCGTCAGGACCTGGAGCGAAATGGTCTTGCCCGTGCCGGTAGCGCCGGTGATGCAGCCATGGCGGTTGGCAAACGCGGGGAGCAGAGCCAGTTCGGTCTGTCCGGAACGCGCGATGATGAGTGGTTCAGCCATTGGGAATCTCGTTGTACATGGAATCACCGTCACGGGGCATTATAGCAGCGGGTGTTCCGGTCCGCCTCGGTTCGTGGCAGCGGATCGGAGGCATGACGTGCCCCAGGCGGAGGTCGCTGCGTGCCGGTGACATGGCCGATGATCTTCCCTGTTGCACCGGAGCAGGCGGGAGAGCTGGTCAGGTATTCCCGGTGTATCCACGGGAGCCTCGCTTGATTCGCCTTGACTCACCACCGACACAGTACCTTCGTTCCGTTTACGCCATCCCCCACCGGGTACGCCAGTGCTCAACCTCTTCGACCTCGAAAAAGAAGCAGCCTCGCGGCTCGAACCATCAGCCTGGGGATACATCGCCGGAGGCGCCAACGACGAACTGACATTGCGCGAGAACCGGGTCGCCTGGGATCGCCTGCGCCTCCGCTATCGCACCATGGTGGACGTCACCAGGCGGGATCTCTCCACATCGGTTCTCGGCGTACCGGTCTCACTGCCGGTGCTCATCGCGCCAACCGCGATGCAGAAACTGGCCCACCCGGACGGTGAGTGTGGCACGGCAAGGGCCGCCCGTGCCGCCGGCAGCCTGATGGTCACCAGCACCACCGCAACGACCCGGCTCGCCGATGTGTACGCGGCTGCACCCGGCCCCATGTGGTTTCAGCTCTACATCTACACGGACCGCGCTGCGACGCAACGGATAATCGAAGAAGCCGTCCGGTCCGGCTATACCGGAGTCATGCTCACCGTGGACGCCCCCCTCCTGGGCCGTCGCGAGCGTGATATCCGCTCCGGCTTTACCCTGCCACCCGGGCTGACCATCGCCAACGCCGCCGACGCCGGCATGGATGTCGTTCCACCGGCATCGAAGGACGCCTCGGGTCTCATGCTCCACTTTCGCCATCTGCATGACGCCGCCGTCACTCCCGCCGACATCGAATGGGTGCGTGAGGTCAGTGGGCTTCCGGTGCTGGTAAAGGGAATCGTCCGCGGCGATGACGCAGTGCGCGCTGTCGATCACGGAGCCAGTGCAATCGTGGTCTCCAATCATGGTGGACGCCAGCTCGATACTGCCATTGCCGCCATCGACGCTCTGCCGGAGGTCGTGAACGCCGTGGGAGAACGCGCCGAAGTCCTGGTGGATGGTGGGGTCAGGCGCGGCACCGATATCGTGAAAGCGCTGGCACTCGGCGCCCGTGCCGTGCTGCTGGGGCGACCGATTCTCTGGGGGCTTGCCGTGAACGGCGAAGCCGGCGTCCGTCAGGTTCTGGAGCAGATGCGACAGGAGTTCGATCTCGCCATGGGACTCTGCGGCGTACGCAATGTACGTGAGATCTCGAGGGACATGGTGGTGAAGGAGGTCGACCTGGGATGAATGGTGATCCACTCGACACGGGAGCCGGTCATGCCGATCCTGCCGCTCCCATGTGGGCCCCCTCAGCGGAGGCAATCCGTCGCTCCCGGCTCCATGGGTTCGGGGAGTTCATACGGAGTCTGCCCGATGGCGTCGACGTGACCAGTCAGGGCGGGGTCGACTATGCCAGGTTGCATGAGTGGTCTGTCACCCGTCCGGACGTCTTCTGGCGGGAGTGGTGGCGTTTTGCAGGCATCATTGCCGAGGAGAGACCGGGCAGGGATCCGTGGGACGAGGTCGTCCGGGGACTGGATCGAATGGCGCCACCCCATCCGGACCTGGGGCCCCGCTGGTTCATCGGAAGTCGCCTCAATTTCGCGGAGAATCTGCTCCGCTGGTCGGATGATCAGGAGGCACTGATTTCCTGGGACGAGGGGGGAAGGAGATCCTCCCTGACGTATGCCGAACTGACGGCGCGGGTAGCAGCGGTTGCAGCGGCGCTGGCTGATCATGGCATTCGACCCGGTGACCGTGTGGCGGGGTTTCTCCCCAACATTCCCGAGGCCGTCATTGCGGCCCTGGCCACTGCTTCTCTGGGTGCCATCTGGTCGTCGTGCTCACCCGACTTCGGTGTGAAGGGTGTCCTGGATCGCTTCGGTCAGATCGCTCCCCGCGTCCTGTTCACCGCGGACGGCTATCGCTATGGCGGGAAGACGATCGATTCGCTGGAGCGGGTGCGTTCGATTGCAAGGGAGATACCGGCGATCGAGGCGACGATCGTCATTCCCTGGCTGGCCGACCAGCCGGATCTCACCGGGATCCGGAATGGCACCCTTTGGAGTTCATGGGTTGCTCCCTCGGCACAACCGCTGTCAGGCTTTCCCAGGTTTCCCTTCGATCATCCGCTGTACATCATGTACTCGTCAGGCACCACCGGCCTCCCCAAGTGCATGGTGCATGGCGCCGGCGGTACGCTTCTGCAGCACCTCAAGGAGCACCAGCTTCATGCGGACCTGCGCCGGGAGGATCGACTGTTCTACTTCACCACCTGCGGCTGGATGATGTGGAACTGGCTGGTGACCGGGTTGGCGACCGGTGCCACGCTGGTTCTCTACGACGGTGCGCCGCTGGCGCCGCGTCCGGCAGTCCTTTGGGATATGGCTGCGGAGGAACGGGTTTCCGTCTTTGGAACCAGCGCCAAGTACATCGCAGCGGCGGAGAAGGCAGGCTTGTCACCCGGCAGGACGCATGACGTTTCCGCTCTTCGAACCATCCTTTCCACTGGGAGTCCGCTTGCTGGCTCGGGTTTCGATTACGTGTATGCCAGCGTGAAGCGGGACGTGTGCCTCAGCAGCATCAGCGGTGGGACGGACATCATCTCCTGCTTCGCCGGTGGCAATCCTGCCGGTCCGGTCTGGCGCGGAGAACTGCAGGCACTGGGTCTGGGGATGGCGGTGGATGTCTTTGACACGGCTGGCCGTCCCGTGCGGGGCGAACCCGGCGAACTGGTCTGTACCAGGCCGTTCCCCAGCATGCCGGTTTCGTTCTGGAACGATCCGGACGGCTCCCGGTATCGCGCGGCGTATTTCGAGCAATACCCCGGCGTGTGGCGGCATGGTGACTGGGCGGAGATCACGGAGCATGGCGGTCTTGTCATCAGTGGGCGCAGCGATGCCACGCTGAATCCCGGCGGTGTCCGCATCGGAACCGCGGAGATCTACCGTCAGGTGGAACTGCTGCCGGAGATCGTCGAGAGTCTGGTCATCGGGCAGGAGATCGGCGACCCGAAGGACCGGGACGTCCGGGTTGTACTGTTCGTGCGCTTGCGCGAAGGCCTTTCGCTGGATGATGATCTGCGTGCGCGGATCCGGCGCCAGGTGAGGGAGAACGCCAGCCCCCATCACGTCCCCAAGGTCATTGTCCAGGTGGCCGATATTCCCCGGACGATCAGCGGGAAGATCACCGAGCTGGCCGTCCGGGAAGTGGTTCACGGGAGGCCCGTCAGGAACGTCGATGCGCTGGCCAATCCCGCCGCTCTGGAACATTTCCGCAACCTCCCGGAGCTGAGGCTCGAGAACCGCCGGCAGGACGCGGTGGAGAAGAAGGCGTAAGCCGCTGGAGTCGAGGACGCTCGTCTTTGGCCGAACCTGGCATGGCAGGTGTGACGGGTGTCGGGCTGCCCGGCGACGGTGAGCGTCGTCCGAGCCGTGCTATCGCGGCAGTTTCAGGTCCTGACGTGGGCGCGGGACCGCGCCGCGTCGTGCAATTGAGTCCCGCGCCTGCTCGGCCAGTCGCTCGGTGAGCTGACGAAGTACCTGGGTGCGGGAACGCACGGTTCGCCGCAGGAAGTAGCGTGCAATGCCGAAGGCGGTGCCCACCGTCGTGACGAGGCCCGGGATGATGAACAGGGGAGAGCCCATCACCCCAACGGAGAACCCGATGACGGGCCCGATCGATGCGCCGCCACCTCCGCCGACGATGCCGCCATACAGAGCACCGATCAGATCCCGGAATCGCTCACCCACGTGGATGGTGGTCCGGCCATCCCGCACCAGCACGGAAACCTGCACCTTTCGCTGGCGATCCGTCGGGGACCACTTGAGGGCCCGGCCAACCATGCTGGCCGTGCCGGCATCGTTCAGAGCGCGACTGATCACGTCCACCATGAGATCGAAATCCCGCTCCGGCATTTCGCCCGGAATGGCGACCTCGAAGGCCACCGAGGGATGTCCACCCACCCACCAGCTGTAGGGCGGCATGATGCCTTCACGGATCGCAGGGATTCCCTCCTGGGCTTCTTCCGGAACGTGGGCGAGTCCATGTTCGGCCATGGCGCGGTCCACGAATTCCGTACCGATGCCGGCTTCCCGGGCGGAATCCCGCACCTGATCCAGCTGGTAGACTGATGATGCTGCGGTGGCACTTGCCGCTTCCGCCCGCGGTACACGTTGCAGGGGCGGCAACTGACCGGTGTGGTTCTGCAGTTCGGCAGCTCGCTCCCAGATGGCTCTGGCTTCGTTGCTGGAGACCGCCACTGGTGAAGGCCGGGGGGCGGCGACATCGTCCAGCGGCAGGGACGATTCGGCATGACGCAGCTCCAGGATGAACTCCCCGCAACTCTGCAGCCGGCCGGCGGGATCCTTCGTCAGGCAGCGGTCCACGAGGTTGACCAGCTCGCGTGGTACGGTGGGCGCCACCTGACCGAGTGATGGTGGCTCCCGGGTGACGTGCGAGACCAGTACGGCGGAAGCCGTGGGGCTTTCGAACGGGAACCTGCCCGAGAGGGCGAAGAACGCCACTACTCCCAGCGAGTAGATGTCGCTCCGGGGATCCACCAGGTCCCCGGCCACCTGTTCGGGACTCATGTAGTGGACCGTCCCCAGAACGGTTCCGGTTGCCGTGAGCGGGGCTGCCTCGGCCACGCGGGCAATGCCGAAGTCCGTCACCATGGCGCGGCCCGAGGCCCGGTCGATCAGGATATTCTCGGCCTTGACATCCCGGTGAACCACGCCGGAGGCGTGGGCGTAGCCTAACGCTTCAGCCACGTCGTACAGGAAGGAGATGGCGGTCCGCGGGGTAAGGGGACCTCCCTCCCGGACCAGTTGTGCCAGCGAGGGACCGTCGACGTAGCCCATGACGAAGAAGACCGTCCCCTGCTGGTCATCGGCCCGGTGTATGGACACGATGTTGGGATGGGCCAGCGCGGCCGCGGTGCGGGCCTCGCGCAGGAACCGCTCCCGCACGACCGGGTCGCCGGCCAACTGAGGCGGAAGCGTCTTTATGGCCACCATGCGCTCCAACTTGAGGTCGCGGGCCAGGAAGACTATTCCCATCCCCCCGCGACCGATCTCGCGGATCACCTCATACTGCCCCTGAAGGGCTTCGATAAGTGGTTGCGCTTCCTGTGGCGTCATGACGTCCCGGAAATGTACGGCATGGGAAGCCTCCCGGTGTCAGTCGGAAGCCGGGGAACAGCCTGGGATACCGGGTGCAGAGCAGGCTGGTCCCCCGGACGGGACGAAGTCCCGATAATCTGTTACTATTACGATATTCGACCAGCCCCAGGAACGACGCCTCGCGGGTCTCACCGACATCAATACGCCATGGCCACTTCGACTGCTCCAGCGCCGAATGCGGCGCACGATACCTTCCCGATCAACGGCACGGATTTCGTCGAGTTCTGGGTCGGTAATGCCAAACAGGCCGCGCATTACTACCGGGCCGCCTTCGGTTTCAGGCTCACCGGGTATCGTGGTCCTGAGACCGGTGTACGGGATCGGGCGAGTTTCCTGCTGGAACAGAACAAGCTCCGCTTCGTCCTGACATCCGCCCTCGGTCCCGAAGGGGAAATCCAGGAGCACGTGACGCTGCATGGCGACGGCGTCCGTGACATCGCCTTCTGGGTGGACGACGCCCGTGATGCCTACGCCAAGGCCATCGAGCGTGGCGCCCGTTCTGCCCGGGAGCCGGAAGTGCTCCGGGATGAACATGGTGAGGTCGTGATCGCAGCCATCCGCACCTACGGTGATACCATCCACAGTATCGTGGAACGGAAGAACTACAGCGGGATCTTCATGCCCGGATTCGAGCCGCGCGCCTCGCTGTTCGAACCGGAATCCACCGGGTTGCTCTACGTCGATCACTGTGTGGGGAACGTGGAACTGGGCGCGATGAACGAGTGGGTCGGTTTCTACGAACGGGTCCTCGGCTTCTTCAACCTCCTTTCATTTGACGACACGGACATTTCGACTGAGTACTCGGCGTTGATGTCGAAGGTCATGTCCAACGGGAATGGGCGGATCAAGTTCCCCATCAATGAACCCGCGGCGGGCAAGAAGAAGTCACAGATCGACGAGTACCTGGAGTTCTACCGGGGTCCGGGAGTGCAGCACATAGCCCTGGCCACCAACGACATCGTCTCCACGGTGACCGCTCTGCGAAGCCGCGGTGTCGAGTTCCTCAAGGTTCCCTCGACGTATTACGACACCCTCCTCGATCGGGTGGGGAAGATCGACGAGGACCTGGAGCCACTCAGGGAGCTGGGGATCCTCGTCGATCGTGACGACGAGGGTTACCTCCTTCAGCTCTTCTCCAAGCCCGTACAGGACCGGCCCACGCTGTTCTACGAGATCATCCAGCGTAAAGGCGCGCGCAGCTTCGGCAAGGGCAATTTCAAGGCGCTGTTCGAGGCCATCGAGCGGGAGCAGGCACTGCGCGGCAACCTGTAGGGAGCGGGAAGCGGGAAGCGGGAAGCGGGAAGCGGGAAGCGGGATGGGGGCCGTCAGGGGAGAGATGCCACGGCCCCCGTCAGGAGCGCGAGCACGTATAGCCACCCGAACGCCCGGTTGTGCACCAGACAAACACGGTGGTACCAGAGCGGCCAGCCAACGTAACCCGGTGGCGGCGACAGCGGGGCCGGGACCGACATGACCCTGACTGCACGGACGGCCCGTGGGCTGGCCAGCAGTACGAAAAGGGCAAACGGAGTCAGCACACCGGCCGCCACACCCGCAAGCACCACCAGGTACATCGCAATGACGGCTCCCTGATTCAGGATCCGCGCCCGGTGCTCACCCAGTACCACCGGCAGCGTGCGCTGGCGCTTGCTTTCATCGAATCCCCGCTGGTCGATGTGCTTGCCTATGAGGATCGACATGACACCCAGACCATAAGGTATCGAGGCGATCACCGCAGCGATCGAGAATTGACCCCCGATGACGAACGCACCACCTGCCACCATCAGTGGCCCCCAGACCACGAAGGCGGCAATTTCACCCATTCCCAGCTCCTTCAGCGCCCGCGGGGCAGCGTCGTACGACCAGAGCAGAAGCGCGCCAATCGCGACCAGGAGCACCGCCATCCAACCCCGGAGAAGAATGAAGTAGGCCGCGATTGCAGTCACCACGCCGCCAAGCATCAGGAGACCAGTGATCAGGAGTCGCTGACTTACGGCTCCACTCAGAACCGGGTGAACGGTGTACCTGCGCCGTGGTGAATCAGCCGTATCGTGACCGCGCCGGGCCCCGAAGTAGTCGTTGGAGAGGTTGCTGATCATATGCAGCACCACGTAGCCAACGAGGACGAGCACGAAGGGTACCGCCCGGAACCTTCCCTCGATAACGGTGAGGAGGCCGGCGATCAGTGCCGCCTGAAACGAAATCACGAGGATGACACTGCGTGCCGCATACAGGAAGCGTGCAATCGGGTCGAGGAGCGCCAGATCGTCGGCCAGTGGCGGGTAAAAACCTGTGAAGGCGTGTGCCCACTCGCGTGGGCCGCGGCCCCGGGGACGTCTTCCCGCGGGTACCGAATCCTCGCGGCCTCCGGCTGGTGCCATCGTCATTGCTTCTCGGGCGTTGAAAATCCTGTCATGAAAAACCGGAAAGATCTCCCGAACCCTGCGACCCTCGCTGTAAACATAGACGATGCATCCTGACCTCACAGTCCGGCGTGATGCAACCGGCAGGAGACCACCCTCCGAAAGGGCCAGAGTACTTCGGACGGACTGGCGCCGACCGATGCGCGCATGCTCGGCGCTGGGAATCATCCTGGCCACTTCCTGCGGCACTCCCCATACCGCTCCCGATGAACCCAGTCCCGGTCCCGGTGCAATCCCGCCGCCCCAGGTGCCCAACGTGCCGGGCGTTCCTCTGGGTCCGTTCACCGCGGGCTCCGTGTACTACGATCCGGACGCCTGGATAGAGTATACGGCCGGTGACGCACCACTGATCCTGCTGGCACCTCACGGGGGCAGTCTTTCTCCAGCCATCGTTCCGGACCGAACCTGCTCCGGCTGCGAGACGGTCAATGATGCCTACACCCAGGAACTGGCTCGCGCTGTGGCCGACTCCTTTGCGGGCAGGACAGGACGACGACCTCATCTGGTGGTGAACCTGCTGCGTCGGCGGAAGCTTGACGCCAATCGCGACCTCGCGGAAGCAACCGACAAACATCCTGTTGTGGAAACGAGCTGGGTGTGGTGGCATGCGTTCATTGACTCGGCGTCGGCGGCGATTGCCCGGACCGATGGACGAGGACTCCTCCTGGACATGCACGGACACGCCCATCCTGTGAATCGACTGGAGTTGGGGTATCTGCTGTACGGCAGTACCCTTCGCCAGGATGACTCATCCCTTGCCGCGTCCGGGGTGATGGCACAGTCCAGCATCGCGAGGCTGGCGCTCGAGGACCGATCCGGTGCCGGTCCCGTTGCCCTTCTCAATGGTCTCCAGAGTCTGGGCGGCTTGCTCGCCGCGGTCGGCGTCTCCGCGGTACCATCACCGTCGGATCGTGCGCCACTTTCGGGACAGGACTACCTCTCGGGGGGCTACAATGTGTGGCGACATGGTTCCCTGCACGGCGGGTCCATGGATGCCATCCAGATCGAGCATCCCTTTCCTGGTATACGGGACGATCCCGGGAACCGGGCCCGCTATGCCGGGCGCCTGGTAACGGCACTGACACAGTATCTCGACCTGCACTATGGCTGGCGATGAGATCAGGAGGGTTGGCTGAGGGGCTTGTGGAGCCTGCCACATCCAGCAGTATCAGCGGGTTACGTGCGACCGATGAGTTTGGGATGCGATGGCGGTCCAAGCAGGAAACCCGCAAGGAGAGAAAATGGCTTCCGGTGCCTCACTACCCAGGCTCACGAACGTTGGGACCCGTCCGACCCATCCGCACAAGCTCTTTGTAAACATCCCGGTGGTGGATCTGCAGCGCTCCATCGACTTTTTCGAGGCGCTCGGGTTCGGTTTCAACTCTCAGTTCACCGATTCCAGAGGGGCGTGCATGCTCGTTGGGGAGGACTGCTGGTTCATGCTCCTGACGCGTGACCGCTTCAGGGAGTTCTCCCGCCGCGAAGTCGGGGAACCTTGGGACGAAACCAGCGCCCTGTACGCCATCGCGGTTGACAGCCGTGCCGAGGTGGACGAAATGGTCCGAAAAGCCATCGCCGCCGGCGGGGCAGATGCCGCGGAACCGCAGGACCACGGTTTCATGTACGCCTGGAGCTTCTACGACCCTGACGGTCACCACTGGGAAGTCTTCTGGATGGACCCTGCTGCCATCAATGGCTGACGGTCGATCATTGCAGCCGGTGAAGGATGGAACTCTGGCCACCGCGGAACCTGTCATGGATCGAGCGAAGCCCCCCAGGCACCAGTGACCGACCTGATACCGATCCAAATCCCTCAAGGAGGACTGATCATGGCTCAACCACTGCTCCTGACACCGTGCCTCTGGTTCGACACGCAGGCCGAGGAGGCTGCCAAATACTATTGCAGCATTTTTCCGGAATCGCGTGTGAAGCAGGTGCGGCGCTATCCCGATGCCGGCCAGGAGGTCCACGGCAAGGCCGCAGGTTCCGTCATGACCGTCGACTTCGAACTGGCTGGCCAATCCTTCACGGCGCTGAACGGGGGGCCGGTCTTCCGATTCAACGAAGCGGTATCGTTTCAGATATTCTGTGAGAATCAGGAAGAGATCGACTACTACTGGGAGAAGCTCTCCGCAGGTAGCGATCCCGGATCACAGCAGTGCGGCTGGCTGAAGGACCGATTCGGGCTTTCCTGGCAAGTGGTCCCCCGATCCATGCCTGACCTTGCCGGACCCAGCGGAGAGCGCGTCATGGCGGCCTTTCTCCAGATGAAGAAAATCGACCTGGCTGCACTGCAGCGAGCGGCCAGGACATAATTGAGGAATGAGCACTTCCGTACGTCCCGACGCTCCTTCGTTCGAGGAGCATCGCGCGGCTCTCACCGGTCACTGCTATCGGATGCTGGGGTCCGTCCTCGATGCCGAGGACGCAGTCCAGGAGACGATGCTGCGGGCGTGGAACGCACGCGACCGTTTTCGGGAAGAGTCTTCGGTGGGAACGTGGCTCTATCGCATCGCGACCAACGTCTGCCTTGATGCCATCGAGGCGCGGAAGCGACTTCGCGTACGCCCGACGGATCTGATCGGTGAGCCGACGGAGGTGGTCGATGGTCTGATGCTGGGAACGCGACCCCGCGAGTACTGGGTGGAGCCGATCCCCGACGCTCTCGCGATTCCGGCGGACGATGGCCTGGACCCGGCGGCGCACGCGATTCTCAGGGAGAGTATCCGGCTCGCTTTCGTAGCGGCGCTGCAGTACCTGCCACCCCGACAGCGCGCGGTTCTGCTGCTCACACAGGTTCTCAACTGGTCGGCGGCGGAGGCGGCAAGGGGATTGGAGATGAGCGTGGCGGCAGTGAACAGTGCTCTCCAGCGAGCCCGCGCCACACTCGACGCCCGCAACCCAAGTGTGGTGCCCCGGCCGCTTTCGTCACAGCAGGAAGAACTCCTGAGGCGTTATGTGCAAGCATTCGAGCGTTATGATATAGAGGCGCTTTCAAGGCTGTTGCACGAGGAAGCGACGATGTCCATGCCACCTTACGAACTCTGGCTGCGCGGCCGCGCGTCGATTGCCCGCTGGATGCTCACCTATGGTATTGGATGCCGGGGATCACGATTGTTGCCGGTGGGGCAGGCCAATGGGTTGCCGGCATTCGTGCAGTACCGGCAGGGAGGTGCCGTGCCGTGGGCGGTCGTGTTGCTCCAGGTCGCCGGTGAGCGGATCACCGATCTCCACTATTTTCTGGACACGGAGTCATTGTTTCCGCGATTTGGCGCAGCGGCCCGACTACGATAGCCGTGCGCGGAGGCCGGGGTGATGTCGGCGGTGGTGGCAGTGGCCCTGTAATGCTCATGTGGCCGCGCACGACGCCCCAGCTTTCAAGAGCTGCCGTGATGCAGGATGCGGGCAATCCTAACGGCTGCATCACCACGGCCGAACAATGGCTCTCCGGTCGATGACCCCATGGGTGGATTTCTGACGGCCCAGCGGACCAGGTTGGCATCGCTCCCCGCGAGCACGTTCCAACCGGAGGCGACGGTCTCCGGCCACTCCGTTTCTGCTCGCAGCGTTACGCAAGGTCTCTTCAGGAAGAAGGCTTCCTTCTGCACGCCGCCGGAGTCGGTGAGGATGACACGGGCCCCCTCTTCCAGGCACAGCATGTCCAGGTAGCCAATGGGTTCGATGAGTCGTACCCGCGACCGAGCGAGACTCTCCAGAAGCGCGGGTTGGCGACACAGCCGCTCGCGAGTGCGCGGGTGAAGCGGCAATACCACCGCAACGTCCAGAGACATCAGCGCTTCGACCAACCCGGCAAGCACAGCGGGATCATCAGTGCTCTGTGCCCGGTGGATGGTGGCCAGACAGTAGTCGCCCGGTCTCAGGGCCATCCGGCTGTGGATCCGTGACAGCTCGCGGGCGCGGGGGAGGCTTCTAAGCAGCTCGTCGTACATGACGTCACCGACGAGGTGTACGCCCATCGTGAGTCCTTCTCCCTGGAGGTTGGCAACCGAACTTTCCGTGGGACAGAAAAGCACTTCCGCGCAGTGATCGGTCAGGACGCGGTTCAGTTCTTCCGGCATTCCACGGTTGAAGGACCTCAGGCCCGCCTCTACGTGCGCCAGGGGAATATGAAGCGTGTTCGCTGCCAGGGCGCCGGCGAGCGTAGTGTTGGTATCTCCATAGACGATGACCATGTCCGGGGTCAGTTCTGTCAGTGTTTCCTCCATCGCTGGAAGCATTCGTCCGATCTGACGCGCGTTGCTGTCCGATCCCACGCCCAGGTAGCGTACCGGTGGCGCCAGGTCCAGTTCTTCGAAGAAGATTTCTGACATGTTGGGGTCGTAGTGCTGCCCGGAGTGTACTATGAGTTCGTCGATACCAGCTGCCCTCAGAGCCCGGCTGACGGTCGCGGCCTTGATGAATTGCGGCCGCGCCCCGACGATCGAGACTACCCTCATCGCGGCGTGGTCGCGAGCGCCACACGATACCCACGCAAGTGCAGGATCACCGCGAGCGGCGCCAGTGTCAGCAGCAGGACGCGCCACGACAGAAGTGCCGCAGCGCCGCCAGAAAGACCGGCTTCACGGTAGAGTACCGCGAAAGCGGTCTCACCCACCCCTAGCCCTCCTGGCGTGAGTGGAAGGCTGTTTGCCACGAACCCCAGGAGAGATACGACACCCACCAGCAGCCCGGGGCTGTGGGTGGCATCAAGGTACAGAGCCGAAATGGCGGCGGCTATGAGCACATGTGTCGCGAAGGAAGCCAGGGAGGCGCGGGCGAGGGCGCCGGGATGCTCCCGGTAGCCGCGCAGCGAAGTGACGAATCGCATCAGGTATGCCTGGAATGGCATCCGTTGGAGCAGCCGCTGCAATAGACCAGCGGCCCCGCCGCGCGGAGCAATGACCAGGGCCAGAGCAATCACAACTCCCAGTGCCGTGATCGTAGCGGCCAACACAACCGAGGTCAGCAGGGTCGATTGCCTCATGCGGGCCCACACGAAAGGGAGCGCGATGAGCGGCAGCATCAGAAGGGTGAGCATTCCCACCAACCTGTCGAGGAGGAGAATGGCCGCGATTTCGATCCGTTTGCCGGCGGCGTCAGCGGCTGTATACCAGAAGCGCGCTGCGTCGCCGCCGCCCGCCGGGAGCACCAGGTTGAACACCGTACCAACGACGCTGATGCGGAACGCATCTCCCGGTCCGATTGTCAGTCCGCCCCCTCGCAGCAGTTCCAACAGCCGCCATGACATCGTGCCAAGGCTCGCCAGCAGCAAGGCGAAAGGGAGCAACAGGAAGTGCCAGGTCCGCAGCCGATCGCGGATGTCCTGCCAGTCCACCATCCCACTCTTCGAAAGCCAGTAGATGAGCAACGCCCCAATGAGGTAGCGCCCCAGAGCCAGAAGCCGTCTTCGCTTCATGAAGTTGCTCCGAGAGCCGGATCATCGGACGGTACATAGATGCGCACCTCCGGGTTCACCGCTCCGTAGTCGAGCCGTGGTCGGGGAAGAACGGGAAGGAGTGGCGGCGTATGAAACAGCCGGGCACGCACGTATCCGAGGTGGCCGTGCTCCAGGTCGAAGAATATCTGCGGCGGGCAGGAGCGGGCGAACGGCTCACCAGGGTGGCTGGTGTGGTCGGGGATGAGGACGATGAAGCGAGGACGGCGTTCCCGCCAACCCGCGCGGATACGCTCGGCTGTCCCCTCGTCGCGTGGTGCGTCCCTGGTGCCGCCCAGGTATTCGACGGCAAGATGCGACACAATGGTGCTGTCCAGCGGAGGATTCTTCTGGAAGGCGCCGAAGTATTCCAGTCGATCGCCAGGGCGGCCTTCGCGCGCCAGCCACTGTCCAGCCTCATAGCGTGAATCGCGGAGCATGGCGTTGGTAAGGTCCAACGCCCACCAGGCACTGGTGAGCACTGCCGCGCCGGACGCTGCCAGAGCTGTCCTTCGGATGAACGGCGCTGTCGCGTACGTCAAGCGCGCTGCCGCATGGCCGGCAAAGAGAGCCAGCACCATGCTGGCAGGCATGATGTAGCGCAGCTGCACGGTCCGAACCATGGCGAAGAGCGTGATCAGGTAGGTTGCCCCAGCCAGTGCCACCCACAACGTGCGGCGAGTCCCGGCGTTGCGCAGCACGAGGCAGAGGCCTGCCGCTGCCAGCAACAGTGTCGGCCACGTGAGGGCGTCGGCCACACGCGACATCAGGTCCCGGAACAGCGCCGCATTTCCGGCCAGGGTGTTGGGGTACCCATTCAGGAACGCAATCGATCCCCTGGCGACTTCACCGGTTCGGAGGAATGCAAAGATGATGTGCTCCCGCCAGCGTTCAAAATCCAGGAGCATGCCGCTGCCCAAGGCATACGTGGACAACGCCGCTCCCAGTCCCGCCGCGGACGCCCCGACAAGGGCACCAGGTTCGCGAATTCCTCGCCACTGCTCATAGGGGAAGAGCAGCAAGAGGGGTATGGATACGAACGTGGCAGCCATGGGCTCCTTGGTTGCCACAGCGAGTCCCACCAGTGCTCCGAGTCTTGCAACGCGTCGCGTCGTGACTCCGCGGGCCAGAACCGTAGCCAGCGCCGCCAGGCTCCACGCCACGAAGAAAAGCGCTGGTACGTCCACGTTCGACGTACGTGCGTAGTAGAACATGGGGTACGAGAGACCTGTGAAGGCAGCTGCCCATCTCCCGTCGCGCTCGTCCCAGAGCGTACGGGCGGTGACGTAGGCTGCCAGCACTATACCAGCGCCGAGCAGAACCGACAGAAAGTGAGCGATCCATGAGAGATCCCGTAGTGCCGTGACCGGATCGGCGAACCCGTAGGGAAACGTCCCGGATGGCGAGGAGAACCTCCCGGTGGCTGACAGATATCCCATGTACGGTGCCATTGCGCCGATCAGCAGATAGGAGTGCAGCATCGGGTACCCCAGGTTGGCGTCCTTGGCGACACCCGGAGTCAGCATGTCCTTGAGTTGGGATAGCGGGCCCAGCGGCGGCTCGTCGTCGACTCCCCAGGCCTTCCGGCGATCTTCTGCGGTGGCGTGGGGAGCGCCCCACCAGAAAGCCGGGAGATAGGCCAGCGCCGCGAGAAGGAAGACGATGCGGTGTGTCCTGAAGCGGGCGCGTCCGGACCCGGGCATCGTCAGGTGGCTGTCAGCGACGACAGGACCCGATGGGAGCTGGACAGTCCCAGCGGAGCAGCCGGAATATCGCCATCGATGAAGGCACGGTGCCAGAGCTCCAGGCAGAGCACACCCCAGACCTCACGGTCGAACGGGGCATCGGCACGCAGGAGACGCTCCAGTCCTGCCACCCGGTAGATGCCTCGCTCGCGGGCCCGACGACTGAGCAGGATGTCGTGCAGGAACTCCCGCAGGGGTTCCTTCATCCATGTGGCAAGCGGGACCGGAAACCCCATCTTGTCGTCGCGCGCCAGGACTCCCGGCGGGAGGACACTCCGCATTGCTTCCCTGAGGATGCGCTTGGAATAGCCACCCTGGAACCGCATTGCAGGTGGCATGCGCATGACCAGCTCCGCTATACGGTGGTCGAGGAGTGGAACGCGGGATTCCAGGGATACACTCATGCTGGTGCGGTCCTCAACCTGGAGCAGCGCCGGCAGCAACGTCTTCACGTCAAAGTTCGTCATCCGGTCGATGTAGCTCTTGGCCGACGGTTCGTTGAAGACACGAGCGAAGCGCTCGAACATCCGCTCGGAGACCTGTGGTGACCAGACATCCGTGGAGTAAGTGCTCTCTCCGTGCTCATGACGGGTGACGAGCCTGAAGTACCTCCGATCCATGTCGCCGAAGATGCCCTCCGCCCAGAAGCGCTGGAGCATGGGACGATACTGACGCAGCAGAGACAGGCTGGGCGCGATGCTTTCCCAGGTGACCAGGTAACGTGATTCCGCGTCCGTGCCGTAGATGGCACCTTTCAGCGCCTGTTCCAGATAGGCGATCAGATAGCGCGCGTATCCGCCGAATAGTTCGTCACCACCCTGACCGCCCAGCACCACACCGACGTGTTCCCGTGCCAGTCGCGACACACAGAACTGGGGGAACAGGCCCGGGCCGGCCGCGGGCTCGTCCATCATGTAAACAAGCCACGGCAGCGAGTGCGCGAACTCCGCAGCAGTGGGGTAGACGATATGCGGTTCAGCACCTGCTGCTTCGGCCACCGCGAGGGCAAAGGCACTTTCATCGTACTGAGGCCCTTCGTGGAAGGCCCCCGTGAACGTCCGGAACCTGGCCGGGAACTGCTGTGCCGCCAGCATGACGATCGACGAGGAATCCATGCCACCGGAGCAGTGGGCTCCGACGGGTACGTCGCTGCGAAGCTGGAGCCGGACCGCGTCGCGTATCAACTCCTGCAGCGTGGCGCGGAACCAGTCCTCCGTATGGTCGAAGTCGAGTTCGAAATGCAGCGCCCAGTAGGAAACGATGGCAGGGGAACTGTCGCGTCCGGGACGAAACGTGAGGTAGTGGCCGGGTTCCAGCTTCTGGATGCCGCGGAAGAGGGTGTTCTCCCCCAGGCAGAACTGAAACGTGATATACTCCTCCAGGTGCTCCCGCTCCACGCTTGGGGCGACCTTCCCGGAGGCCAGGATGGCCTTGGGTTCGCTGGCGAAAACCAGTGCGTCCGGCGTCATGGCCCAGTAAAACGGCTTGATTCCGAGCCTGTCACGCGCGGCGAAGAGGCGCTGCTGGCGTGCGTCCCATATGGCGAACGCGAACATCCCGTTCAAACGGTCGAGGCAGCTCTCTCCAAGCTCCTCGTAGAGGTGCAGTATTACTTCCGTGTCACTTCTGGTGCGGAATGCATGGTGCCGGGCCAGGTCCTGACGCAGCTCGACATAGTTGTAAATCTCGCCATTGAAGGTGATCCACAACGAGCCGTCCTCGTTGCACATGGGCTGCTGACCGGTCTCCAGGTCGATTATCGCGAGCCGCTTGTGTCCCAGGGAGGCGGGCCCGGCGGTGTGGGTTCCCTCTCCGTCGGGTCCACGATGCGACAGACTGGCAAGCATGCGGTCCAGCGCGTCGGGATCCGGCCGGGACATGTTCCGGGCTACTATGCCGGCGATGCCGCACATTGGTCGACGGGTTCAATGGACGTCCGCGGAAGGCCATCTTCACCATACACACGCTGCCGTCGTACTGCTATCTGTCGGCGCCACTCCCTCCCGATCTCGCCCCAGAAGACGATGTACTTGGCGATTAGCACCAGATACCCAAGAGTCGTGATGGACGTAACAACCTTGCTCGAGCTCAACTTCTGGTCATAACGAAGCACGAAGCCGACCTCGCTCACACGCGCTCCCATGCGTTCACACTTGATGATCGTCTCGACCGTGCCGGTGAAACCGAGACCCTTGAGGTCTATGAACCGGTTGCCGAAGATGGCTATGGCATCCTGCAGGAGTGATGCGCGATAGGCACGGAAGCCGCAGGTGTATTCCTGAACGCCCCGAATGGGGAAGCACACCTTCATCAATAGATTGGCGCAGCGGCTGATCGTACGCCTGTAGCGGCTCACGCCGACCTGTCCTCCGCCAGGTGCATAGCGGGATGCTATCACCACCTCGTATCCCTGACGGAGCTTCTCCACCATTGCCGGGATGTACATGGGATCGTGGGTGTCGTCGCAATCCATCCTTACCACAACGTCGCCCGGAGATGCCTTCCCGGCAATGAACTCGAAGCCGTCACGTTCGGTCTCTCCCAGTCCGCGGTTCATCTTGTGGGTGAGAACCTCGAGGGGATACTCGGCACTTAGTTCCGTCAGTATTGCCGGCGTGTGGTCCACGCTGCCATCATCCACTACCACGACCCGGTAGTGCGCGTTCATCCCGTGCAACACACCGTGCAGCTTCCGAAGCAGCGGACGGAGTGCATCCTGCTCGTTATAGGCCGGCAGCAGTACGAAGATCATATGCGCGCCGATGTGGGACTGCCTTGAACCAGGTCGAACCTACTCCCGGCCCCGGTTCGCCAGAAGCCTGTCCGGTTGCGTGGAACTTCGGTGGAGTCTTGCCGACTGGATGCAACGCACGTCGTGGATCCACTGACACGGACGCTGATACGGCAACTACAATGCCACGTTCCTAAGCTCTTCCCAGGGCTCATCATAGCGATTCCATAGTCAGGGCCGCCTGTAGCGGGCGGACCGCATGATGTCAGTTGTGGAGTCGCACCGGCGACCGGACCGCCCCCCCCCGGTCGTCGATCACCACGACCACCATATCCTCGAGGGAGCGATCACGATTGAAACGGGCGGCATCGAGAATGGCTTGCGAGAACCCCACGTCATCCAGGTCGGCGTGCTGGAAGTAGCGCGCCGACCCCATGTGGAGCGGGGTGAAGGACCGGACCCGCGCGAGCAGATCTACCTGCACGCGGTCACGCATCAGGAGCAGATCCCAAATGGTGATCTCGTTGGGTGCCAGATGAACGGTACGCTCGAGGGTGATCGGTCCGATAATCCGCCGAGTGATGAGTCGACGGACGATCCAGCGGCGGATCCACGCTCCCCATCGAACGCTGCGCCACAGGGTCAGGTTGGCAAACCGAAGCAAGAGGAACCGGAGCGGAGTCAATGTCTCACGGTTGGCGACCGTGAACGGCTTCCGCAACTTCAGATCTCCGTCCCCGACCTCCACGACGCTGGACGGCGTGTCGATCGCGGAACTCCAGACGGTGGATCCGCGTCGCGCCACAAAACCGGAATCGTGCCAGGCCAACCGTCCGGTGGAACGAGAGAATATCACACCGACACCGCCGCGTCGTGCGTTGAGGATGGCGTAGTAGTGGTCCGTTCCAGTCACTACCAGGCCGGCCCCCGGGAAGTAACGTGTGCCGCGCAGGGAATCCCTGGGCAGCTCAGCAGTCGACGTAGCTGTTGCTGATCGTTCTGCCGCCGCCTCACCGGCGAGGAGGCAGGAGTACAGGAGGGACGGAAGGTTGTGCGCGTCGGTCGTGGCGGTCGTGACCACGGCGCCACTGCGCATGCCCACCGCGAGTGCGTCCGTCGCGGCGGCGGCTATGGGATTCCGCGCCGCCAGACGCTCGAATCCGGATGGAAACCAGAGCGAAGTCATGCGACTGCCATACACGCCGCCCAGTCCACCATCGGGATGGATCATGTGCGACATGAAGTCCACGGCGCGGCGGAGGGACTCCCCGAGCCGGTCCGAAGGGTGCTCGCGCTGATACTCCGTCAGGTAGACCATCCCCAGAGACTGGTAGCCGGGATCGGCGCCGCCATATTCGTCGTACCAACCTTCGTCGGACTGATGCTCCAGGACCTTAGCGAGCTCTTCACCTCCGCGAGACTTCAGGCGATCGTCGTGCAGCAGGGCGCCCGACCGCAGCCAGGCGAGCGCGAACAGCGCCCGGTGGTTGCTGATGAACGCGTAATCCTCGTCCGAAGCCAGGGCGAAGCGGCAAGCGCGCTCGACTGCCTCACAGGCCTGGCGCGCCAGTGTGTCCGGCACCGCGTCACCAAGGCACTTGAGCGTCACGGCAAACGTGTGCGCCATCTGAAGGGTCACACCATGGTCCTGAGTATACGGTCCTACTGAATCGAAGGAACCGTTCCGATGCTGTCGTGCAATGGTTCCCTTCAGGGCCCTCAGGATCCACTCGCGCAGACGACCAGAACCGGCGTACGCGTTCCCCGGCCACGCGTTTGCCCACAGGAGAGCCATCGGTGCCAGCCCGGCCTGCAACATCCCGATCGGGAAGTCGCGGAAGTGCCAACCCCAATGATCCCGGTCGAAGCTTCCCTCCGTGGGAGAAAATGGCTCACGATCGAGCATGCCGAGGAGGCGAGGCATCGCTTCCAGCGCAAGGCCGCGATAGAAGGTGGCTCTGTCGACGAGTGTCTCACGCATGCTGCTTCCGGCTCCCTGCCGCTGAGTGGAAGCGCTTGATGTAGTATCGCATCTCGAGGCCCTGGGCAGTCGCAGTGCCGACGGCTTCGGCACCCTCCCTCGTGAGAAAACGATTGATGGGCACGTTGCTGGGGCGAACCACACCATACCACGCATCGCAGCCGGCGGCGCGCAGTCGCTCCTCCATACGACGGAACAGCCGCACCGAAATGGGGCCACCAACACGACGCTCGATCTCATCCGTTCGCCATGCCGGATCGACGCCCGCCACGATCCACCAGCCGCGAACCCCGGCCAGAAAGGGCTGATCCTCGCCGAGGAGGTAGAGAAGGTTGGCCGTGAAGGGGCGCAGCAACGCTGGACGTTTCATCAGGGCCTTGAGTGAACGCCATGCCAGCAACGCGGGATGCACCCGTATCATGTGCCGGAAGACACGTGATCGGTCGGTAGTATAGATGCTGAATCCGACTATCCGGCCATTGGCCCGCGCCACGTCGCAGAAGAATGCACCATTGTCGACGTTGAGTCTGTAGAAAACGCCGGCCAGAACATCCATGCCGAGCGTCCCCACGGAATGGCCGTTCACGGCGGGGTCACCGAACAGGAGCTGATGGAGTGTCGCGGTCCCCGTGATATCCGTCTCGCGCAGACGGTCGATCTCCACCATATCGTCAACACCAGCAACAATGGCGCCGGACGACAACCTGTCCTCCGAATAGCGATCGATCATGTCAGAGTGCTCACGATATGCCTGAACGACACTCCGGGGTGTCAGGAAAGCGACGTCGCTCCCGAGGTTGGTGCGCACGAAGTTCATGAGCCAGGGCCCGTACTCCGGATAGATCTGAGCATTGGCGCCACGGGAATGGTAATCGACGACAATGGTCCCTCCGGTTTCGCGCGCCTCGCTGACCAGTGACAACGCCGTGGCTTCCGGATCGGTGATGCCGTTATTCCGCAGTCGCCGGCCGAAATGGTCGTCCATCCAGGTTGGTGGAAGCTGAACGATGTCCAGCTCTCTTCTCTCGCCGGCATGGAAGGGTCGAAATGGATGGCAGATACCCCGTCGGAACCCGGGATGAAACTCCAGCCCGAGTGACGAATCGTACAGGAGTCCCGCGTCCTCGTGCCGACGAAGGGTTTCGTTCGGATTGGCAGGATCGAGATGCCAATAATGGTGGCGGTTGCCGATACCTGCCGCACCGGATACCTGCTCGATGCATTCCCGCTCCTTCCGGAGTACCTCACTGCTCTCGAAGGCGTTGTAGGATGCGTGCAGTCCGATCTCGCATCCGCGGTCACCCAGCTCTTTCAGCAGCCGCGTGAAGCGAGGACTCCGCACGTCGTAGAAATCGTCAGGCGTGCCGAGAGCGTACTCGAGGAGGGATCCCTGCCTGGCCATGAAGTAGAATGCAGGCTTGGTCCCGAGGCTGTCAGCGAAGTCGACCCATTCACCAAAAGTCCAGAAGTGTGAGCGTCCGGCAGCCACTTCGAGAGCCAGCCGGGGACCCTGACGCCCGCGCGTTGCGAGGAGACGGGGCACTTCGATCCAGCGGATTATCTGCGGATAGTCGACGTCATGCGTGAGTACGAATGTCAGGCGCCGGCCCGCGTTCTCCCAGGATGGAGCCCTCGGCCGCAGTCCCAGCTTCTCCAGGTGACGACGCAGCAAGGCGGCGAGGCGTGATACCATGGGACGCTCCAGGAGTCGGGCCCGGCGGATGAGTCGGTCATCCAGGCGCAGGTTGTCGCGTCGGTCACGACGATAGGTTGACTCACGGGCTCCTGTCAGCCACCAGAAGGCGCCGAACAGGACGTCGACGGGAAAGGTCAGCGGGGCGCCCGCGCGAGCCTGAAGATCCTCGCCGGGAAAGCGCAGCAAACTGATGGACTCGAACCGCAGAACATCCGTCGGCTCGAGGTCAGTGACCGTCGGGAATGACCATTGCGTCCGGGGTATGCGGATGGCGGCACGCTCCCAGGCGCCATCGCCGTAGGCGATATCCACTGGTCCCTCCGTCGAGTCGGACCAGATGAATGTCCAAGGGAAGGCCGCGGTGCGCAGCAAAGTGCGGAGCACATATGTGATCTCAGGAATATGCGGCGCGGCTGAGCGATCTATGGCAATGAGGACGGGCCGCCGCTCCGCGCTGAGGCTGTCAGCGATGGCCATTCTTGCCGCTGCAGCATGAGGTGCGGACACCGGGGCACCGCAGGGCGCTCGAGGGTTGGTGGCTGACCGATCGCACTGTCACACCGTGCCTGGGTGTAGTCGACTGGGAAGTTGCGGCCGGCGGGCCGCACTCACAAGCGGAATCCTCCAGTCCTGGGACCGGATTGACGTGACGAACCCCGGGCAGCTTCCCCGACCCCCCGCCACGAGGCGTCTCCAGGAGGGGATTCCTGCGATACGACCCAGCGTCGCTGCCGCTGGGCAGGTATGAGGTGCCCCTGGGGGGTTCCCCCGGCTTCAAGGCCGGGATGTTGGCCCCGTGGGGTTTGTAAGCGGCCTGTAAGAGCTGGCCGATACGGTATTTCCGGTAAAGGGATGGCGGGTATGGCTGACCGTCGGCCCTTCAGTGAGATCGTTTCCCATTGATGACACACGCACGCGTTCCAGCACGGAGTCTGGACATGACCTGGAGGGCCAGTGTGACGCGCAGGGTACCCACACCACGAAGACAATGGTCCGCCGTACCCGTCGCCGCCATGGTGGGGCTTGGGTTCGGTCTCGCACCGTCAGCCAGGGCCCAGGGGACGGATGCTGCAGCCGGCGAGACCGTGTACAGGACCTACTGCATAGCCTGCCACACCATCGGTGGTGGCAACCTGATTGGTCCGGATCTCAAGGGGGTGACCCAGCTTCGCTCGCGCGAGTGGCTGGAGCGCTGGATACGTACTCCCGACCAGGTGTTGGCGTCGGGCGATTCCATCGCCACGGCCCTGCTGCATGAGTTCCGCGAAGTTCCCATGCCCAATCTGCAGCTCAAGGCGGATCAGGTCACGGCCGTGCTGGCCTACCTGGAAGCCGCCGAAGCCAGTGGTGCCACAGCGGCCATTTCGGCGGCCGCAGCACCCATGCTTCCGGGGAACGTCGAGGCCGGCAAGAACTACTTTACCGGAGCCGACCGCCTGCAGAACGGTGGGCCGTCATGCATGGCGTGCCACAGCGTCGTGGGGATCGGCGCTCTGGGAGGCGGTAATCTCGGTCCCGATCTCACCGACGTCTCGGCTCGTTATGGCGGTGTTGCCGGTCTGAACGCATTCCTCGTGGGCATCCCGACACCCGTCATGCGATCGATCTGGACGATTCAGCCGCTGACGGACCAGGAGCGTGCCGACGTGGTGGCCTTCCTCGGCCAGGCGCCGGTGGCCCAGCGTCCGGCGCAGGCTATCTGGCAGCTCGCCGGTCTGGCGCTCGTGGGGCTGGCGGTACTGCTCGGTATTGCCGGAATGGTGTGGCGCGGACGACTGCGCGATGGGGTCCGTCGCCCAATGGTCATGAGTCAACGACAAGCACGCGGGTAATGCCCGCGAATGCCATGAGGAGATCCTGATGGGTTGGATACGCGAGATCGTCAAGCCCGAATCCCGCACCTGGGAGGAGTTCTACCGCAACCGCTGGCAGCACGATACGGTCGTGCGCAGCACCCACGGTGTGAACTGTACCGGTGGCTGCTCCTGGGCCGTGTACGTGAAGGACGGGATCATCACCTGGGAGATGCAGCAGACCGATTATCCCCAACTGGAGTCAGGCCTGCCGCCATATGAGCCGCGGGGCTGCCAGCGGGGTATCTCCGCCTCCTGGTATGTGTACAGTCCCATCCGGATCAAGTACCCGTATATTCGTGGCGCCCTGCTGGATCTCTGGCGCGAAGCGAAAGCGAAGCACGCCGATCCCATCCAGGCATGGGCGTCCCTGGTTGGCGACCCGAAGAAGCGGGCGCGGTTCCAGCAGGCGCGGGGCAAGGGAGGCTTTCGGCGAGTAAAGTGGGACGAGGTTGCGGAGCTCATCGCCGCTGCCAGTCTCCACACCGCGCGGAAGTGGGGTCCGGACCGGGTCTTCGGATTCTCTCCCATTCCGGCGATGTCGTTCCTCTCGTATGCCGGTGGTTCACGCTTCCTGCAGCTCTTCGGCGGCGTGAACATGAGCTTTTACGATTGGTACGCCGATCTCCCCAATGCCTTCCCCGAGATCTGGGGCGATCAGACCGATGTGTGCGAGAGTGCGGACTGGTACAACTCCAAGTACATCGTCTCCATGGGGTCGAATCTCAACATGACGCGCACGCCGGACGTGCACTTCATCGCTGAGGCACGACACGAGGGTGCCAAGTTCGTGGTTCTGGCGCCGGATTTCAGTCAGGTGGCCAAATACTCCGACTGGTGGATCCCCATTCAGGCCGGTCAGGACACGGCTCTGTGGATGGCCGTGGATCACGTGATCCTGAAGGAGTTCTACGTCGATCGCCAGGTTCCGTACTTCATCGACTATCTGAAGCGCTACACCGACTGCCCCTTCCTCGTGGAGCTGACCGCCGACGGGAACAGCTATCGGACAGGGCGCCTGCTGCGCGCGAACCGTCTGGCCCGGTACAAGGATGTCGACAACGGCGACTGGAAGATGCTGGTAATGGACGGCAAGAGCCGGGCTCCTCGCATGCCCAAGGGACAGGTGGGCTTCCGCTGGGGCGAAGAAAAGGGCAAGTGGAATCTTTCCATGGAAGACGGCGTGGACGACAGTCCGATCGATCCGCAGCTCAGCTTCCTGGAACAGTCCGATTCCGTGGTTCAGGTGTCGTTCGATGATTTCGCCGGTCAGACCACGATCCATCGGGGCGTGCCGGTTCGCAGGGTGGCGACACTCGACGGCGAAGTCCTGGTGACCACTGGATTTGACCTGCTCATGGCGCAGTTCGGCATTGGTCGTGGTCTGGAGGGTGCGTATCCGACCAGCTACGATGACGACATGCCGTACACGCCCGCGTGGCAGGAGCGTCACACTGGTATCGGACGCGACACGGTGATCCGTCTGGCGCGGGAGTTCGCCTCCAATGCCGAGGCCACCGAAGGGAAGTCCATGATCATCGTCGGCGCCAGCGTGAATCACTGGTACTACAACAACCTGTCCTACCGATCCGCGATCACGGCGTTGATCCTGTGCGGCTGCTGTGGCAAGAACGGCGGTGGCATGAACCATTACGTGGGCCAGGAGAAGCTGGCGCCGGTGGCCCCGTGGACGACGCTGGCTTTTGCACTCGACTGGTACAAGCCACCGCGTCAGGCGCAATCGCCGATCTGGCACTACACGCACAGCGATCAGTGGCGTTACGAGGCGGATTTTACCGAGTACGAAACCACACCCGAAGATGCGCGCTGGGCCCAGGGGCACTCCATCGATCTGCAGTCCAAGGCCGTGCGCCTGGGCTGGATGCCGTTTGCTCCGCACTTCAACCGCAATCCACTCGACATTGCGCGGGAAGCCGAGGCAGAAGGGGCAAAGGGTCCGGATGAGATCGTGAAGCGCGTGGTTGACAAAGTGGCGAAGAAGGAACTGCAATTCGCAGTGGAAGATCCCGATGCGGAGGAGAACTGGCCGCGGGTGTGGTTCATCTGGCGGGGGAATGCAATCCAGTCCAGCGCCAAGGGACACGAATTCTTCCTGCGGCACTATCTGGGGACGCATGACAATGCCATAGCCGCGGAGCGGGCGAAGGATACCGTTCGTACGGTGAAATTCCGGGAGCCGGCGCCGCGAGGGAAGATGGACCTGGTGGTCGACGTCAACTTCCGCATGGATTCGTCAGCGCTCTATTCCGATATCGTGCTTCCGGCGGCGTTCTGGTATGAAAAGAACGACCTCAATACCACGGACATGCACTCCTTCATCCACCCGCTGGGCCAGGCGGTCCCGCCGGTGTGGGAGTCCAAGCCGGACTGGGAGGTCTTCAAGCTCCTGGCGAAGAAGGTGAGCGAACTTGCTCCGCTGGCATTCCCTGGGCCCGTGCGGGATGTCGTTACGACGCCGCTGGCCCACGACACTCCGGACGAGCTGTCACAGACGGAAATCCGCGACTGGACCGAGGGAGAATGCGATCCCATTCCCGGCAAGACCATGCCGCATGTGCGCGTCGTGGAGCGGGACTATGCCAACCTCTACAACAAGTTCATCTCGTTCGGTCCACGGGCACGCGAGGACGGCATTTCCGGGAATGGTGTCCACATCCCCATCAAGGCGCAGTACGACCGTCTGCTGGAGAATCCGGTTGGTGGGACGCCCGACCCAAGGCACATGCGTTGTGTGGAATGGGGGGGGAAGCGATACCCCAGTGTGGAAGACGCACTCGATGCCGCGAATCTCCTTCTGTCCATTGCGCCGGAGACGAACGGTGAGGTGGCATACCAGGCCTTCAAGCACGAGGAGGAAAGAGTTGGCCTGCCTCTTGCCGATCTGGCCGAGGGAAATCGCTCTGCATCAGTCAGCTTCGCGGATCTCACGCGCCAGCCGCGCCGCTTGCTGATCAGTCCGTGCTGGACCGGCATGGTGAATGATGGTCGTGCCTATGCGGCCTGGTGCATGAATGTAGAGCGTCTGGTCCCCTGGCGTACGCTCACGGGCCGGCAGTCGCTCTACCTCGACCATCAGTGGTATATCGACTTCGGGGAGCATATACCGACCTTCAAGCCCAAACTGATTCCGCGTCGCACCGGCGACATCGTGCAGAGCAGGGTGGATGACAAGAGCCTGGTGCTGAACTACATCACCCCCCACGGGAAATGGAACATCCATTCCACCTACAAGGACAACCATCGGATGCTGATGCTGTCCCGGGGCATGGATCCGGTCTGGATCAATGACAAGGACGCGGAGAGAGTCGGTATCGAGGACAACGACTGGGTGGAAGTGTACAACGACAATGGGGTGGTAGTCAGTCGCGCGAACGTGAGCCGGCGGGTGCAACCGGGAACGTGTCTCTACTACCATGCCGTCGAACGCACCGTCTATATCCCGAAGTCACAGGAGCGCGGTGGACGGAGGGCCGGCGGCCACAACAGCCTGACCCGTACCAGAATCAATCCGGTCTACCTGGCCGGCGGGTATGCCCAGTTCACCTATGCCTTCAACTACTGGGGCCCCACGGGGATCATGACGCGGGACACCTACTGTGTGGTGCGGAAAATGGAGAAGCTGGAATGGTAACCCGCACTCCTCTGGCCCAGTACCGGCCGCCTCCGACTCGGATCGGCCCCGGTACCCAGGTGGCCATCAACTACATCCTGCGCACCAACGGAACGATCCGTCATATCCGGACGAACGCCTGGGGAGACGAGCCTCTCGAGTTCGTCCATGGAGAAGGCAGGCTCCTGCCAGCGCTGGAACGGGCGCTGGAAGGGAAGGTGGTGGGAGATCAGATCACGGTGACGCTTCCTCCCGAAGAAGCCTACGGAGCGCGCGATCCGGATCTGCAGCAGCGCGTGCCGGCAGCCATGTTCGAGGGAATCGAAAACCTCGATTCCGGCATGTGTCTCGTGGCTCGCAGTGAAGATGGGCGGCACGTCGAGAACGTGATGATCACCGAGATAGACCAGGAGCAGGGCACTGTCCTGGTGGATACGAACCACCCCCTCGCCGGCATGACGCTGGAATTCGAAATAAGCGTCGTCGCCGTGCGCCACGCTCCCCAGCATCAGGCTCAACAACCGGCGGAAGGATCGAGGTCGTTCAGATAATGCGCATTCACTCTCAAGTGTCGATGGTCTTCCACCTCGACAAGTGCATCGGTTGCCACACCTGCACCGTCGCCTGCAAGAACATCTGGACGGATCGGAAGGGCGCCGAGTACATGTACTGGAACAACGTCGAAACCAAACCGGGAACGGGGTACCCCACCCGGTGGGAAGACCAGAACAAGTACCGAGGTGGCTGGGTCGTCGACGGGAACGGGAAGTCCCGGCAGCTTCGCCTGCGGCTCCAGGGCAAGTGGGGAACACTGGGCAACATTTTCTACAATCCGTACCTGCCCACCCTCGACGACTACTTCGAACCCTGGACGTACGACTATCAGAACCTGATCGATGCCCCGGAGGGAGACGATCAACCCACGGCCCGCGCGGTCTCCATGGTGACCGGGAAGTACATGGACACCATCGAGGCCGGCCCCAACTGGGATGACGACCTCGGCGGCTCGCAGGTCTACGCCGACAACGATCCCAACCTCGACGGTGCCACGGAAGAGGAACGCCGCGAGCTTCAGGAAATCGATCGTCTCATCTTCTTCTATCTCCCTCGCATCTGCAACCACTGTCTGAATCCGGGATGCGTCGCGGCCTGTCCGGCTGGCGCGATATACAAGCGGGGTGAGGACGGCGTGGTGCTCGTGAACCAGGACAAGTGTCGCGCCTGGCGCATGTGCATCTCCGGATGTCCGTACAAGAAGACATACTTCAACTGGTCCACCGGCAAGGCGGAGAAATGCATCCTCTGCTACCCGCGTCTGGAGAGCGGACAGCCACCCGCCTGCTTTCATTCCTGTGTGGGTCGCATCCGGTATATCGGCCTCCTGTTTTACGACGCCGATCGAATCGAACAGGCAGCCATGGCACCGGAAGCCGATCTGGTGCAGGCCCAGCGGGACATCATCCTGGACCCGTTTGATCCCAAGGTCATCGCCGCCGCCAAGGCCGCCGGGATCCCGGATCTCAAGATCGAGGCAGCCCAGCAGTCGCCGGTATACAAGTTCGTGAAGGCATGGAATCTGGCGCTCCCGCTGCATCCGGAGTTCCGTACCCTTCCCATGTTGTTCTATGTGCCACCCATGGGGCCGGTCCTCGCCAAGATGGAGAAGGGGCTCTATGACACGGTGGACGCCGGCAGCGAAGGACTGGCACCGATGTTGAGTGCACTCGACAAGTCGCGCATGCCCTTGCGCTACATGGCCAGCCTCTTCTCCGCGGGGAACGAAGAGATCATCCGTCAGGTCTACCACAAGCTGATGGCGGTACGGCTGCACATGCGGTCGACCAAGGTCGATGACGTATCGAAGTCCGAGGTCCAGGCAGCGCTGGAGAAGGCAGGCACCGACCCGCGGGAGGTGGAGGCCATCTACCGCCTGACATCCCTGCCGACATATGAGGAACGCTTCGTACTCCCCGCGATGGAACGTGAGGTCGCGCTGGAGGTACAGTTCCCGTCCCTCGACCCCATCTCGCGCAATTACCCGACCCACAAGGGCGAGGTGGGTGTCGGCTTCAGCCGGCCACCCAGGAGGGGACCGTGAACCTGAAGGACAGCCCGGATCGCGAACGGATATTCGCGCTTTTCGCCGACGTCCTGGACTACCCGATGCCGGGTGTGTCGGAAAAGGCGGCGGAATGCGAGAAGCTGCTGCGGAAGGTTTCCCCGGACGCGGCCGCCGCCTTTCAGGGCTTTCGCGGCTATGTCGGAGAGAACTCAATCGAGCGGCTGGAGGAGATCTACAGCGGTTTCTTCGACCTGAATCCGATATGCCACCCGTACGTCGGGTATCAGCTCTTTGGAGAGAACTACAAGCGCAGCAGTTTCCTGCTGGGCCTGCAGGAGCGCTACAACGCCAAGGGGTACCTGTACAGCGCCAGTGAAATCGCGGACCGGCTCTCGCTCATCCTGCGCTTCATCTCCCTGGGTGGCGACTCGGAAACCGATGAACTGGTGCGGGAGGGGCTCCTCCCGGCCCTCGAGCGCATGATCACGCATCGCGAGTCGAGTCACGATCACCATGACCACCCGGGTGATTTCGACGGCGATACCGGTGTGGAACGCAAGCAGCTCGATGGGCACAGCCACGGCGAGGTGCTGGCTGGCGGTTTTCTGCTGGAACTTACCACTGATGAGGACGGCCCGGCGGGCGAGAACGGACGCCCCCACCCCTATCACCAGGCGCTCCAGGCGCTGCACATCGCCCTGAGTGCCGGCTGGCCGACCAATGGAGAGTCCCGAAATGGCGAACCTTGATCTCGTTCTGTTCGTCGTCTGGCCCTATGTGGCGCTCGTCGTGGCCATCTGGGGCGGCATTCACCGGTATCGCACCAACCGGTTCTCGTATTCCAGCCTCTCTTCCCAGTTGCTGGAGAACAAGAGCCTGTTCTGGGGCTCGGTACCCTGGCATTACGGCATCATCCTCATTCTGCTGGCTCACCTCATTGCTCTGTTGATTCCCGGGGTGTGGGAGCGGATACTCTCGAATCCCATGAGCCTCTACACCTTCGAGGTGACCGGGTTTGCTCTGGCCCTGGCGGCGCTGTTCGGGTTGTCCGTTCTCATCGTTCGGCGTATCGTCAATCCGCGGATCCGCGCCGTGACCAGCATCATGGACTGGGTGCTGCTCCTGGCCCTGCTGCTGCAGGTGATCACCGGATTCTGGGTCTCTCTCGTCTATCGGTGGGGTGCTGACTGGTACCTCCACACAGCGGTGCCATGGCTGGTTTCACTGGCCACGTTTCACCCCCAGGCACAGCATGTCTCCTCCCTGCCGGGCGTGATCGAACTGCACATGCTCAACGGCTTCCTGGTCATTGCCCTGTTCCCGTTCTCCCGCCTGGTCCACCTCGTGGCGTTCCCGTTCTGGTATCTGTGGCGGCCTTACCAGGTGGTCGTTCGGTATGGCGGTTGGCGTTGGTGGGGTCGCCAGGGGACGAACGCCGAGTGGCAGCCGCCCGTCGAACGCAAGTCGCCAGTCAGACGTTTTGGTGGATGGCCGTAGGCGCGTTCCGTACGCTCCTGTGAGGATTCGCGCGCTGACGGTAAGTGGGAGAACCCTTCAGGATTCTCCCATGGCTGCTGGAACGCTGGTGTCGGCTCCAGATCGAGGTTAACTGCTTCGCAGTGCAAGGCTTCCCGTGTCCTTGATGGGTTCCGGAATGTCGATTATCAGTCGTGATGGCATCAGCAGGACCGTGGACCAATTCCGCGTAAGGCATGGCCCTGCGCGCGACCGAACGGATCGGGATCCCTGGTCGTGCTCCGGCACCTGGGGTCCAGGGTGCCGCGCTCCGGCTCCTCGATGGAGGGGCCGGGAGGACTGGATCGGCATTGCTGTTGGGCCCGGTGTGATCGGGATCGGCCTTGCCGTATCAATGGGTGTTGCCGTCCTCCTTGGTCTCCCCAAGGGCCTGCGTGCCCAGGAGTTGACAGTGGAGCGCGCGGTCGAGATGGCCAGACAGGGCAGTCCTCTGGTACGAATTTCATCGGGTCGCCGACTGATTGCGGAGGGTCGGGGACAGTCGGATGGTGCCTGGCCCAACCCCGTGGCAGAATGGCGCGGGGAGAACTATTCCAGCCCTTTGCCGCCGGACATTTTCGCCACACTGCAGTTGCCCATCGACCTGACTGGAAGACGTCTGGCCCTGCGCCAGGCCCAGGGACTCGCCGCACGACGAGGGGGAGCCGATTCCCTGGCAGTGCTGCGTCGACTCGACCATGACGTGATCGCTGCATACTGGCGGGCGAGTCTGGCCTCGGAACTGGCGGACATAGCTCTCAGCGAACGGGACGCCCGCGAGCGTACCGCGACGTTCGATGCCGAGCGTCTTCGCGAAGGAGCCGTCGCTGAAGTGGCCGCCATGCGAACCCGAATGGAGGCTGACCGAGCCGCCATCTCGGCAGCGGTTGCGGCCGCGGATGCTGCCCGTGCCTCCGCCGAGCTTGCGCGACTGATGGGTGTGGATCCGGCCGCCATCGGAGAACTGGCGGCGCTCGCTCCCGGTGTCCTCGCCGCAGTCACCGCGACGGACACGTCGTGGGTTGGCGCGCGGGAACGGCGCCACGATCTGGCTGCTCTGCGTCTCACGGTTGAGGAAAGCGAACGACGCTGGCGCGCGGAGTCGCGGGGATTCCTGGGTGACTTCCACGTCGTGGGGGGCTACAAGCGCACCGACGGCTATACCACCGGCGTGGCGGGGGTTTCAGTGCCCCTCCCGCTGTTCAATCGGAATGAGGGGCCGCGCCAGCAGGCATATGGTGAGTATCTCATCGCGTTGTCGGCCATGCTGGATGAGGAGAACCGCGCCCGCGGGGAGATCCTGGCGGCCGTCCGGACGCTCGACGCGTTGCGCTCGGCCGGGGAGGCCGGTGCGGCCACCATGGATGTCCGTGCCAGCGAGATAGCCCGGATAGCCGAGGCGTCGTATCGTGAGGGCGCCATATCGCTCATTGAACTGATCGAGGCCCAGCGGTTGCGTGCCGAGGCGCGGGCTGCCGTGGCGCGCTGGATCGTGGACGGTCACCTGGCAGTTCTTGAACTCCGGCGCGTTACTGGCGTGCCGTTTCTCGGGAGTCCGTGATGCGAAGGATCTTCTTCGGGGTGACGTGGTTCATCGGGACGGCGTGCCGGGGAGGCGAACCCGCCCAGCCACCAGAGGAGGACGCGGCGACAGTCGATACCGCGGTCCTTTCATCGGAATCAGTGCGACTGGCCGGGTTCTCGCTGGTGAACGTAACGCGCACTGGCTGGCGTGACGTGGTTTCCAGCCCGGCACGCATCGCCCTGGATCCCGCGACGACCGAGCCCATTGGTTCGATCGTCGAAGGACGGGTCACCAAGGTGTATGCCATGCCCGGGGACCGGGTGGCCAAGGGTGAGGTTCTGCTGGCCATTCATTCGCACGAACTGATGGATGCGCGTGCGGACGTCGCCAAGGCCCGTGCCGGCATGGCTGCTGCTGAAGCAGAGCAGAGGCTTGCGGTGAGCGCTGCCGAGCGCGCTGAACGGCTGTACGGTATCAAGGCGCTTTCCCTGGCGGACCTCGAGCGGGCCCGCGCCACGCGTGAAGATGCCGATGCGAAATTGGCCAGCGCCCAGGCCGAGCTGCGCCGCTCCGATGCGCTCATCGAACATCTGGTAGGGCATGATGCCCTTCCTTCGGACTATGATGAGCACTGGGTTCTCATCCGGGCGCCGATAGACGGTCAGGTGGTATCCCGGCAGGCGGAACCGGGGAATGTCGTACTGGTTGGAGCACCGCTCATCACGGTGAGCCGCACGAGATCACTGATGTTGATAGTCCAGCTACCGGCGGAAAGAGCAGGGCAGGCCGCCCCGGGAGGAGATGTGTCATTTCGCACTCCGGCAACCGGATCCAGGGAGTTTCACGCCAGAATCACCCGTGTCTTTCCCGTCGTCGATACCGTTACACGTACCGTCGAGGTACATGCGGCGATCCGCGATGCGGACTCACAGCAACTGCGCGCGGAGATGTTTGCCACCGCGGCGATCGACTGCGGCTCACGTTGCGGTGATGCGGTGGTGGTGCCGGCCGAGGCAGTGCAGGCTTTCGAGGGAGACACCGTCGTGATCGCGGTACAGGAGCGGGATGACGGCCTGCACCTCCAGGTGGTCCGGGTGCGGGTGGGACGCATCAACCGTCAGTATGCGGAGATACTGGCTGGCATCGATACCGGTCGGGTTGTGATAAGCACCGGTGCCGCGATCGCCAAGGCCGAGCTTCTCAAGAGGCGCGGCGGGGGAGGGCGAGAACACTAAGTGGAGAAGATCTTTGCGTTCTCGCTGAGGAACCGATTCCTTGTGATTGGTGGTGTCCTCGCGCTGGTGGTCGCCGGTCTTTACGCGGTCCTGCGCGTTCCCTTCGACGCGTATCCTGACCTGACCGGAACGCGCGTGGAAGTCATAACTACGGCACCGGGCATGGCTCCGGAAGATGTGGAGCGCCTGGTGACGTTCCCCATCGAGTCTTCGCTGATGGGGCTGCCCGGCGCCAGTGAGGTTCGCTCCAGCTCCAAGTATGGACTATCCCTGATAACCGTCCCATTCCCCGACGATGTGGATATCTACTTTGCGCGTACCCTGGTACAGCAACGACTGGGTGACGCGAAGGGGATGTTGCCCGCTGGGATAGAGCCCTCGCTGGGTCCGGTGTCGACACCCATGGGTGAACTCTATCAGTACGTCGTTACGTCGGACTCACTGAACCTCACTGAACTCAAGGCGTTGCATGACTATGTGATCCGTCCCCGCCTGCGCACCGTTCCAGGCGTGTCCGAGGTCAACTCATGGGGCGGCCTGACTGAACAGATCCAGGTCGTGGTCGACCCGGTGCTTCTCGCCGCACGGCGACTCACGCTGACGGACGTGGATCGCGCGCTGGCCGAGAACAATCTCTCATTCGGAGGCTCCTACCTGGAGACCGCCGGTGAGCGATTCACGGTGCGGGGAATGGGTCGGGTGGAGGAGCGCGACGAGATCGGCCGGATAGTCGTGGGTGCTCACGATGGCACGCCGATTCTCGTCCGGGATGTGGCCACGGTTGCAATCGGGGCACTCCCTCGCGCCGGTGCCGTCACGATGAACGGTACCGGTGAGGTCGTCAGCGGCATGGTGCTCAAGCTGCGCGGTGCTGATTCACGCCGGGTCATCGCCGCGGTGCGGGAGCGTATGGACGAAATCCGTTCCGGGTTGCCGGCGCACGTGGAAATCACGCCGTTCTACGATCAGACGGACCTGGTACGGCGCACCACCCACACGATCGAGAAGAACCTGATCGAGGGTGGCCTGCTGGTAATCGCGGTTCTGTTCCTGTTCCTGCGCAATGCACGGGCATCGCTCATTGTGGCATCGGTCATCCCGCTCTCGATGCTGATCGCGTTCCTGGCGATGTACTTCTTCGGGTACTCTGCCAATCTCATGAGCCTGGGCGCCCTGGACTTCGGTTTGATCGTGGATGCGTCCGTGGTGATGGTGGAGAACTTCGTGCGCCGGCTGGAACTGGCGAGACCCGCCCCCGGCGAGCGGGAAGCGCTGTTCCTGAACGCAGCGCGTGAAGTCGGCCGTCCCATTCTGTTTGGGATTGCCATCATAGTTGCGGTCTACATTCCCATCTTTGCGCTGGAAGGCATGGAAGGAAGGATGTTCAAGCCGATGGCGTTCACGGTCATGACGGCGGTGCTTGGTTCCCTTCTTCTGGCGCTTACTTATGTCCCAGCCATGAGTGGTTGGCTGCTCGATCACGCTGAGGAGAAGCCGGCCCGGCTGTTCGAGATTCTCCGTGCTCGGTACGAGCGTGCGCTCGACTGGTCCCTTACTCACGGCCGTCGTATCGTGGCTGCTGCCGCGATACTGGTGGTCGTGGCGGCGGGATCGCTCGGCCTGATTGGAACCGAGTTCATGCCCCGACTGGATGAGGGTGCCATCCTCATCACGACCCGGCGGTTGCCGTCCATCTCCCTGGAGGACGCCACCCGCATTTCCACACAGGTGGAACGCATCGTGAAGCAGTTCCCCGAAGTCACAACCGTGGTGACGAAGGAGGGGAGGCCGGATCTTGCCACGGAGGCGATGGGGCTTTTCGAAGGCGACATGTACGTCATCCTCAAGGACCGCAGCCAATGGACCTCGGCGAAGGACAGCGAGGGGTTGGTCGCTCGCTTCGAGAGTGCGCTGGCAGTGGTACCCGGAGTCGAGGTGTCCTTCACGCAGCCCCTGGCGATGCGCCTGGACGAAGCGGAGAGCGGCATCCGGACGGATCTCGGCATCAAGGTGGTGAGCCCCGATATCGAGGGAAACAACCTGATTGCCGACCGGATTCTGCGTGTGATCCAGACGGTGCCGGGGAATGCGGATGCTTCCGTGGAGGTGTCCGAAGGATCGGGGCAGGTGGCGATTCGTGTGAACCGGGATGCGCTGGCAGCGCACGGCATCCCCGTATCCCAGGTGCAGCAGACGCTGGAGCTGGCCATGGGCACACATGTGGCAACGGAGCTCATCGACGGACCACGCCGCATTGGAATCGCGGTTCGCTACCCGGATGATGAACGCAACGACGCGCATGCGCTCCAGCGGCTTACAGTGCGTTCTGCCACTGGAGCTCTGGTTCCGCTGGGAGTGCTCGCTGATGTAGTTCCCACCACGGGGCCCGAGCTGATTGGTCATGAAGACGGCCAGCGACGCGCATTGGTACTGAGCAACGTCCGCGGACGTGATCTGGGGGGATTCGTGGAGGAAGTCAGAGCGCGCGTTGCACAGGACGTTCGGCTGCCTGCGGGGACCTTTCTGGAGTGGGGTGGACAGTACGAGAATCAGCAGCGGGCCATGCGGCGTCTCATGGTGGTCGTCCCCCTTGCTCTGGCGCTCATCTTCCTGCTGCTCTTTGCGTCATTTCGTTCGTTTCCCCAGTCGGTACTGGTGCTCACAAATGTGCCTTTCGCACTGGTGGGGGGAGTTGCCGCGCTGTGGCTCCGGGGCCTGAACCTCAACCTCTCGGCCAGCATAGGTTTCATTGCGTTGTTCGGCATTGCGGTATTGAATGGGGTGGTGATGGTGTCGCACATGAACGCATTGCGCTCCGAGGCTGATTCAATTCTCGAGGCAGTGAGGAAGGGTGCGAGCGACCGGCTGCGTCCGGTGCTCATGACCGCCATGGTGGCATCGTTTGGCTTCGTGCCCATGGCACTGTCCACCAGTCCGGGGAGCGAGGTACAGCGGCCCTTGGCGTCGGTGGTGATTGGCGGGTTGGTGACGTCGACGATACTCACCCTCTTCGTGCTTCCCACCCTCTATCTGGCGCTGGCGAGGTGGCAGGAAGGGCGTTCATCGATGCCCCGGGTCAAGGGCCTGGGATGGCGGGCTGCCCGGGGTTCCGAAGCATGAATCCGCCGGTGTGAGTAAGATGTAGTGTATCGACCATCTGCTTCCCGCTTCCCGCTTCCCGCTTCCCGCTCCCAATGCCCATCTATCACACCCTCGGCTCCGTCCCCCGCAAGCGCCACATAGTTTTCCGGAAGCCGGATGGCGGCTTGTACAGCGAAGAACTGATGGGGCACGAGGGGTTCGTCGGCACATCCTCGCTACTCTATCACACGTATCCGCCGACCACGGTGAAGACGGCGCGCCGAGTTGCGAACGTGGTCTGGGAGGCGGATGAGGAGACTTCGCTGCGTCACAGGCACTTCCTTACCGCGCGCGCATCTGCGGTCGGCAGTGCGACGATGAATCGGGTCCCTATCCTGTTCAATGCCGACATCGGCATGCTCTACGTCGAGCCCGATCGGGTGGACGAGCACTTCTACCGAAATTCGCAGGCGGATGAGGTTGTTTATGTGGTTGAGGGGAGCGGAGTGCTGGAAAGCACGTTCGGCGAGCTGGCCTACAAACCTGGTGACTACGTTGTCGTCCACCGGAACATCACCCATCGTTGGCGCCACGACCTGTCAGCGCCCACGAAACTGGTGGTATTCGAGAGTCGTGGGCACGTGCGCACGCCTACCCGGTATCGGAATGCCTTCGGCCAGATGCTGGAGGGTGCACCATACTGTGAGCGGGATATCCGACGCCCCACCGAGCTCACCCCGCATGACGAGAAGGGGGAGTTCCCTGTATGGGTGAAGCAGTACAACGCGATCAATGAGCTGGTGCTGGACCATCATCCGTTCGATGTGGTCGGCTGGGATGGGTACTACTATCCGTGGGCATTCAATATCCACGACTTCGAACCGATCGTGGGACGGATCCACCAGCCGCCTCCGGTTCACCAGACCTTTCAGGGAGATGGATTCGTCATCTGTTCGTTTTGCCCCAGGCCGTACGACTTTGATCCCAATGCCATCCCGGCTCCGTACAACCACAGCAACGTGGACTCGGACGAGGTGTTGTTCTACGCGTCCAGCGAGTTCATGAGCCGGAAGGGAATCGAGTACGGGTCAGTGACGCATCATCCCGACGGCCTGCCGCACGGTCCGCACCCGGGCAGGTATGAGGGGAGTGTGGGGCAGAAGTACACGAACGAACTGGCAGTGATGATGGACTCCTTCCGTCCGCTTCACATCGCGAAGGTCGCGATGGCGTTCGAGGACCCGAAGTATCACCAGAGCTGGGTGGAGGGTCAGCAGGAGGGGTTCAGTCCGCCGACGTCGTGACGAGCGCGGCTGTAACCCTCCCCGCGCCGTAACGCCTTCCCGCTTCCCGCTTCCCGCTCCCCGCGCCACAACGCCTTCCCGCTTCCCGCTTCCCGCTTCCCGCGCCATAACGCCTTCCCGCTTCCCGCTTCCCGCTTCCCGCGCACTCAGGCCTTCCCGCTCAGGGCCGCTTGAGCTTCGCGTGACAGGATCAGGCGTCCGCTGATGGCTGCTCGTTCGTATAGAAGGTTCTCCCACTGGTCGGTACCGGCCCAGAGTGTCCGTTTCAGCTCCCGCAGGGCTGCTGGGCTCTGGTGTGCCAGTCGACTGGCAAAGGCAGGTAGCACCGAATCCAGGGCCGGCTGCGTGTCCAGAACCCGGGTGTAGAGTCCATGCTTCTCGCACCATGAAGCGTCCCGCCATTCCGCATCGATTGCCATGGCGGCGAATGCCGCATGGCCCATGCGACGTTCAATCACCGGTCCGACCACGAACGGGCCAATTCCTATGGCCAGCTCGCTGAGGCGGGCTGACGCTCCGGCCAGCGCAAACGTGTAGTCACAGGCGGCGGCGAGTCCGACGCCACCGCCCACCGCTTTCCCGTGAATCCTTCCGATAACCGGCTTGGGGCAGCGTCGCATGGCCAGGATCACACGGGCGAAGCCACTGAAGAACTCCTTGCCGGCTTCCGGTGTACGGATTTCCCTGAGTTCGTCAAAGCTGGCGCCTGCACAGAATGTGCCCGGTCCTTCGCTGCGCAGGACGATCACATGGGCTGCGTCGTTCCTCCCCGCTTCCTCAACCACGGCAGCCAGCCTTGCGAGCAGCGCCGCCGGGAGGCTGTTCTTCCTGGGGTGCCAAAAAGCAATGGTGGCCACGCCGCCATCGACTGTCGTTTCGACGGTACCCTGTTCGGTCGTGTCAGGCATCTGGTCCCGGTGTTGGATGAGCGTCTGCTGTGGAATCTACCCCGTGTCGGGGTGGGGTCGATGGGGGCGATGTCCGATTCACGGTTCTCGGCGCTATTTTTTTCTCTTGCCACAGGGCATGGACACCCAGGGCCGACGGTGTGACTATCTGCCCAGGGGTTCCGCGACCGTACGGCGATTAGACATTCATCCTACTCCCATGTCTGATTCCAAGACCGCTGTGGATGACGCTGCCAGACTCTCGGATTTCGAGAAGCGTATTGCGGATGGTGGCGTGATCGAGCCCAAGGACTGGATGCCCGAGCGCTATCGAAGGCAACTGATCCGGATGATGTCGCAGCATGCCCATTCCGAAGTGGTGGGGATGCTTCCTGAAGGCAACTGGATAACCCGGGCGCCCACTCTGCGCCGCAAGCTCTCCCTGCTGGCCAAGGTGCAGGACGAGGCTGGGCACGGGCTGTACATATATTGCGGAACCGAGACCCTGGGTGTCGACCGGCATGACCTGACGGACGATCTGCTCAGCGGAAGGGCCAAGTACTCCAGCATTTTCAATTATCCGACCCTCACCTGGGCGGACGTGGGAGTCATCGGCTGGCTGGTGGACGGCGCAGCTATCGTCAACCAGACGATGCTGGCCAAAGCGTCCTATGGGCCGTATTCGCGCGCCATGATCCGCATCTGCAAGGAAGAGAACTTCCACAAACGGCAGGGATACGAGAGCGTCTCCATCCTTGCAAGAGGGACGCCGGGGCAGAGAACCATGGTGCAGGATGCCGTGAACCGCTGGTGGTGGCCCTCGCTGATGATGTTCGGACCCCACGATGCAGATTCATCCAACAGTGGTGAACTCACCAGGTGGGGTGTGAAGCGAAAGAGCAACGATGAGCTGCGGCAGAGATTCGTGAACCTGACGGTACCCCAGGCCAGGGCAGTCGATCTGACGCTTCCTGATCCCGACCTTCGCTACGACGAGACTACGGGAAACTGGGAGTTCGGCGAAATTGACTGGGACGAATTCTGGCGGGTGGTGAAGGGTGACGGACCCTGCAATCGGGAGCGGCTGGCGGCGCGTCGGAAGGCGCATGAGGACGGAGCCTGGGTGCGTGCGGCGGCGGAGGCATGGGCGACCAGGCAACAACAGGCATCAACGAATTTCGCATCCTGAGAAAATCTGTGGCGACCGGGAGAGACCCTGCCATGAACGAGAAACCGGACCAGAAAGACTCACAGTGGCCGCTGTGGGAAGTCTTCATTCAGCCCCGTCCCGGGGCACCCCATGAACACTGCGGCAGCCTCCATGCGGTGGATGCCGAGCAGGCGCTGCTGAACGCCCGTGACGTGTACACCCGACGCAACGAGGGGAGCAACCTCTGGGTGGTTCCGTCGATTCATATCACCGGATCGACACCTGAGGACGTGGGTCCGTTCTTCGATCCGGCGAACGACAAAGCCTATCGTCACCCTCAGTTCTATCGGACGCCGAAGGGAGTGAACGTTTTCTAGTCCCCACGAGCACGGAAGTCGACGCGACTCCGGAACGTCGCTCGGCGTGAGGCCGGTGTTGGTTTCTCTCAGCGTGATGCCTTGCCGGTAGTCCAGCGTCATCAACCGAAACCTGAGCCAATGTTCGAGTATCTCCTGCGACTCGCTGATGATCGATTGATCAACGGTCACCGATTGTCCGAGTGGTGCGGTCATGGTCCGATCCTGGAAGAGGACATCGCCCTGACGAACATGGCCCTCGATCTAGTGGGTCAGGGGAGCCTCCTGCTGGAGCTGGCGGGCAGGACAGAAGGAAAGGGCAGGGACGCAGACGCGTTGGCCTACTTCCGGGAGGCTGTGGAGTTCCGGAACGCGAAAATCGTGGAACTCCCCCGGGGAGACTTTGCCTTCACGATGGTTCGCCAGTTCCTGATATCGGTACATTCTGCGTTGTTGCTGGATAAACTGCAGGGCTCCCACGACGCCGACCTGGCGGGGATCGCCTCCAAGGCCCTGAAGGAGGCGCGCTACCACGCCAGGCACTGCGCCGACTGGGTGCTGAAGCTGGGTGGGGGCACGAGTGAAAGCCACGCGCGGACACAGGCGGCGCTGGATGAGCTGTGGCCCTACACGGGGGAGCTCTTCGACAGCGACGACCTGGAGAAACGACTCACGGCGGATGGTGTGGCGACGGACTCTTCGCTGATATTGCCCCCATGGCGGGAACGCGTGGGGATGGTGCTCAGGGAGGCAACACTGTCGGTGCCGGAGGATGGCTTCATGCACCACGGTGGCCGTGTCGGACAGCACACGGAACACCTTGGTCATCTTCTGGCCGAAATGCAGATCGTGGCACGTTCGTTCCCCGGGGCACGCTGGTGACCTCGGGCCCGCTTTCGCGTTGGTGGCAGGCGCTGGAGAAGGTGCCGGATCCCGAGATCCCGGTCCTTAGTGTGGTCGATCTCGGAGTTGTCAGGGAGATTCGGGAGTCGGCTCCTGGCGAAGTCGCCGTGGATATCACGCCCACGTACTCCGGCTGCCCGGCGATGAAGCTGATCGAGGATGAGATCGAGCGGGCCCTGACCAACGCCGGTGCGACGAGTGTCCTGGTGAGCACCGTTTTTCAGCCTGCGTGGACCACCGACTGGATCAGCCAGGATGCCCGGGAAAGACTGAGAGCGTACGGCATTGCGCCGCCTTCCGGACGGGCTGCAGCCAGTGATGAGTTGATTCCGCTCAGGCGACGCGCGGACCCGGTCGGTTGCCCGTACTGCGGGTCGCTTCGGACCGAGACGCGCAGCCAGTTCGGCTCGACGCCGTGCAAAGCACTCCTTTTCTGCGCGGAATGCCGGCAGCCGTTCGAGTACATGAAACCACTGTAGGGCAGTCTGCTCGCAGCTCGACTGTCCCCGCACTGCGGTCCCGGCAGAGACAGTACGGGATCTCAGCGTTCTGGATGCCGTCCCGGTGCTGGCCTGCGCCTGGTTCCCAAAGTGCTCCGGATCCGGAAGCGTGTGTGCGGTGCCGATGTTTCCAGCCGGCAGGCAAGGGAAGGCCGTGGGGTGCGTTCGTATGGTTATGCGTCCCGGAAGCCGGGAGCTTAGTGTCGCCCTCTCAGAAGACACTGGCGCTCACGTTTCTCAAGGGAGGCATTATGGCGGTGTTGCAGGAACGGGAAACACCAATCGAAGTCGGCAGCGACATGGCGGCAGGGAGTGAACTGCTGCACGGGGAGCTGACCGGTGAGGTGATTTCGGCGTTCTACGCCGTTTACAACGAACTCGGGTACGGCTTTCTGGAACCGGTCTACGTACGTGCCCTGGCCATCGAGATGTTCGCGCGGCGACTGAGCGTCACCCGCGAGGTGCCGATCTCGGTCCTTTACAAGGGCGTCACGGTGGGTACCTACCGGGCAGACCTGCTGGTGTCAGACACCGTCGTCGTGGAGGTGAAGACGGGGCCGGATAGCCAAGACGCGGACCGATCACAGCTCCTGAACTATCTGCGCTGCTCAGGCAAGGAAGTCGGGCTGTTGCTGCATTTCGGACCTCGGGCAGTCCTTCGCCGCGTCATGAACACCCGTCGGAGGGAAGGAGCACTGACGTCGCTGGCGGACTGATCGGTCATGCTGTCGGACTTCTGTGCCCGCCGGTCAGAATCCCGGATGGTTGTCATGACTCGTTCGACCTGAAGCCACCAATCGGGATGGACGTCGCAGGCAGACGGGCCTCGTGCTCTCCTGCCGGCGTGATCGGCGCAATCCGGGAGGCTGCGATGCCGAGTCGATTCCCGTACTCCCGAAGCACCAACCAGGTCGTGATCAATCCCGGTACCCAGGATGCTACGACATACGACTAAGTGATGAGCGGAAACACGATGGACTGCACCGGATCAACCGATGGGGATACCGTTACGGTGGTGATGGCCCGCGCTTACAGGAACCGGCCTGCACCCGTGTGCCGGAGGTTCAACGGCATCCGGGGTGCTGCTGGCACCTGGGCCACTCAGCACCCGACCAGGGCCGAGTTTCAGTCGATCAGACGCGGAGGATGGCCTCCATCCGGGCGGCAATGGACTGCGCCGAAGGAAGGACGGCGTCCAAGAGCCCCGGTTGATGCGGCATGGGAACGTCTTCCACGCAATGCCGTTCCACCGGCGCATCGAGATACCAGAACGCCTCACGGGCCACCACCGCGGCGATCTCGGCGCCGAAACCGGCCGTCATCGTATCCTCGTGCACAATGAGAAGGCGCCCTGTCCGGGTCACGGACTCGAGCACCATGGTGCGGTCCCACGGGGCGATGGTACGCAGATCGATGAGCTCGATCGAGGCATCCAGAGCCAGAGCGGCTTCCCTGCAACGGTGAACCATTGCGCCCCAGGATACCACGGTCAGATCGGTACCTGTCGTGACCCGGTGCCCTTTGCCGAAGGGGACCACGAATGCGTCACCCGGGTATCGCGACCGGCCATCTCCGGTCATCAGAAGCGAACGATGCTCGAAGAAGATCGTGGGATTCTCCGACCGCAGCGCCGTACGCAGCAGCCCAACGGCGTCCGTCGCATTGGAAGGCATGGCCACTTGCCAGCCTATGGCGTGCGCCCACTGCACCTCGGCGCTCAGGCTGTGCCATGGGTCGCCGGCATCCTTGCCGTAGCCGCCCGGCAGACGAACCACGATGGGCGCGCAAAACCTGTTGGCCGTTCGCCAGCGCAGGGTGCCGCAGTTGTTGAGCTGTTCGGCAGCCGGGTCGGCATACTTCCGGAATTGGATCTCCGCGACCGGCACGAGTCCGGCAATCGCCATCCCAACCGCACGCCCAATGATCCCTTCCTCCGACAGACTCGTATCGAAAACACGTGCCACCCCGTGTGTTCGCTGCAGACCCTCTGTCACCAGGTGAACTCCACCCTTTACCCCGACATCCTCCCCGAAGACGAGAACCCGCGGATTGATGGTCAGTTCGTGGTCCAGTGTTCGCCGAATCGCTTCAGCGAATCGCAGAGTCTCTGCCGACTCCTCGGGTTCAGTGGATGCAGGAAGGCGTTCCCGAATCTCGGCCGGCATTCCGCCCATCGCCCGACTGCGGTCCTCGTCGGCATACACGTAGCGGCGAACCCTCGACGGATCCGGCAGCGGTCGACCTCTTGCCGCTGCCAGCCCGGATTCCACATCCCGTCGGACCTCCACCTCCATTGACGTCCACTCGGCTTCCGACATTCCGGAAGGGACCAGATGGGAGCGAAGGCGTGGCAGCGGATCGCGCTTGTAAGCGGCCGCGATTTCCGCGTCAGTGCGGTATCCCTTCTGGTTGTCGGGACCGGAATGGCTGGAGAGTCGTGGTACTGCAAGGCGCAGCAGCGCCGGCCCCACACCCTGACGGACGTGGGAGACGACCTCCTCCACCAGGTCCGAAGTCTCACCCGGATCCGTGCCGTCACCATCCATGACGAGGAGATTCCCGAAGCTTCCAAGATTCCCGGCAATGTTTCCGCCGGGAGTCTGGAGGTCGCTCCTTACGGAAATCCCCAGCCCATTGTCCTCCACATAGAACAGCATGGGAAGCTTCAGGGTGGTGGCCATGGTGAGTGCCGACCAGAACCCGTTCGTGGCCACTGAGCCATCGCCACCCATCACCACTGCGATGGCTCCATTCCATGACGCATCCCCAAGGACGTCGCGATGATACGTGATGGCCTGCGCCCAGCCGGCTGCAGGCGTGTACTGGGAACCGACGTCACCCGCCATCGGCAACACGATTGGGCCGGTTCGGCTGGGGAGGTTGCACACCACTCCGATGTCCCGGCCGTCCGAGAACCCACCCGCCCGTCCCAGCGGCGCGGCGAATCCGTCCTCGATCGAGAGCCCCAGCGAAAGCAACGTGGGTCGCGACCGGTAGTAGGCGCTGATGGCGTCATGCTTGTGGTCGATCCTGGACGCCAGGATGCACTGCGCCACTTCATGACCGCGCGCCGAGAACTGATACAGCACCAGATTCTCCCGAGGTACCGTCGACCTGGCCCGGTTGGTGGCCTCCTCGATGTCATCCATCGAGCGGGACACCAGGGCATGGTACGCGATCTTTCGCCAGTCGAAGGCCCGACCCATTCGGCGAATGGGCCGCTGTGGCTTCTTCCGGGGCCGCGGTGGCGAAGTCATCGACGGATGCGGAATGCTGGTGAGCGCGTAAGTTAACGCATCGGTCGCGGAGTGTCGCTTGTTCCATCAGGAGAGGTGTGCATCCATGGAGTGTCACGCTGGACAAGGCCGGTTTCAGGTAGGTCGCAGGATTCGGGTCAGCGTGGGTGTGATGATCGTGTGCCTGACAGGGACCGCCCCCGTGACGGCGCAGGACTCCGGCAATCCCAGTGCACGGCTCGCACTTCAGCGCGCCGAGGACGCCCGTGGCAATGGACCGGACGGCCTCACGCCCATACTGGAAGGATTGCAGAACTCGCAACTCCGTTCCCTCGCCATCCGTGCCGTTGGGCGGCTGGAGCGGCCAGAGCTCGTGTCCCGGATCCTTCCGTGGCTGGGAGATCCCGGTCAGCGTGCGGTGACGGCTGACGCACTGGCTCAGGCGCTCCGAGGGTTGCCACCGGCGGATCGACGCAGCGCCAATGAACGCCTGCTGGTGGACACGGTTTTCCAGTCCCTGAGCACCAGCCTGCGGTCCAGCCAGGCCAGTGACATGGTCAGTGTTCTTGCCCAGAGTCTCGCGCGTCTGCCCTTCAATACACCAGACCAGGCGCGACTGGCCGAAAGGCATCTGATGGCAGCCGCAGGCCCGGTGCCCCATTCAAAGGAAGAAGTGCCTGCCGTCACTGGGATCGCCCTGGGGCTGTACTCGATCGCCCGGGCGCAGCGCACCTATGGCCCACCCCCGGCGGCCGCGACAGACTGGCTTCGCCAGGCCGCAACAGCAGCCAAGGCATGGCCGGAAGGGGCGCCACTCAGGCGGGCTGCCTGGCTTGCTCTAAACACTGTCCGAGCCCCGGATCCACCGGTTGAAGACGGTATCCGGGACTCCGACCCCCAGGTTCGCAGACTGGTCGTGCAGGCCCTGGGATCGATCGGGGATCGGGCGCGCCAGCCAGCGATACTCGGTGTCGCGCGCCGCGATACCTCGGTGATCGTTCGCCTGGAATGGGTAGGCATGCAGCGAAGCCTTTACCCGGCCGAATGCGATGGGCTGCTCCAGGCCATTCGTGACCCGTCACCCCATGTGATGCTGGCCGCCATCGATGCCCTCTCTGGAAAGTGTCAGGGGCGCGACCGGGTAATCCGGGCACTTCGGGATGTCATGGATGACGGCCCTGCTACGTTGGTAGCGCGAAAGCCTGGATCAGTCTCCTGGCATGCCCGTGCGCATGCACTCGTGACCCTGTCGGCCGTCGATGCTCTGATGGCGGCTCCCCTCCTCCGGGTGGATTCCCATCACCCAGCCTGGCAGGTCCGCATGTACGTCGCACGCGGTGCAACGCTGATCCGGGATACTGCCACCCTCCGCCGACTCGCGGAGGATACCGTAGGGAGCGTGCGGGAAGTGGCGATTGCCGGTCTTTCGGCCGCAATCGGGCATGCAGGCGACGCGACGTACGTCCGGGCACTCGCAAGCCCGGATCATCATGTGATTCGGGCAGCGGCAAGGGCCCTTCGTGGCGCCCCGGACGGAAAGGCGGTGCTGGAGCCCGTGCTGGAAGCTCTGGAGCGACTGCAGCGGGTCGGGAGTCAGACGTCGCGCGATCCCCGGATGGAGCTGATTGCCCGAGTGGAGGAGTGGGCAGATGCAGATGTCCTGCCCCGCCTTCGAGGTCTGGTCAGTGATGTGGACCCGGTTGTGTCGGAGCGGATTGTCGCGGTGATGCGCAGGCTGGATCCGGAGACCAGAGTCAACGTGAACTTCGCCGTGGCCGTCGATACGCTGCCCATTCCGTCAGACCCCGTTCGCGTCCGCGTCACCATGGCGGCGGCGGCGGGGGGCGGCTACTTCGACCTGTTGCTGGATCCTGGGGTTGCACCCTTCACCGTGCGACGTGTTGTGTCGCTCATCCGCTCGGGCTACTACGATGGACTGACGTGGCATCGTGTGGTGCCCAACTTTGTCGTTCAGGGCGGCAGCCCCGGCATGAACGAATTCGCCGGCGACAAGTATTTTCTGCGCGATGAGCTGTCGCTGAAGCATCATGAACGCGGTACTCTGGGAATCTCCACCCGCGGTCGTGACACCGGCGACGCGCAGTGGTTCATCAACCTGGTGGATAACTACCGGCTTGACCACGACTACACGGTGTTTGCGCGCGTGGAGGCGGGCATGAACGTGGTGGATGGAATCCTCGAGGGTGATGTCATGGAGACTGTCCGGATCCTCCCGGATGGATTGCGATGACCGGCTGCCTCCGCGAAATGCCGGGCCCCGACGAAACCGTGGATCGGCGTGTGACTGCGATGGCTTGCGGTGACCGGCGTCGTCCCTCCGCTCTGGAATGCGACTACATTGTCTGCTGACCGATAATCCCCCGGCGATGGAGTATCATCTGATTGGTGTGGAGACCTCCGCGGGTGTGCTTGCCATCACGCTGAACCGTCCCGAGGTCCTGAACAGCTTCAACCTGGAAATGTCGCGGGAACTGCAGGATGCCCTCGCGGTGGCATCCGCTGATCCTGCAATCCGGGCCGTAACGCTTACTGGATCGGGAAGGGGCTTCTGCGCGGGTCAGGACCTTGCCGCCGTGGATCTCGGCGATCCGGGAGAGGCGGTCGATCTGGGCCAGGTTGTCCGAGAACAGTACAATCCCATCATACGCACCATACGGCGTCTCGAGAAGCCGGTCATTTGCGCGGTGAACGGTGTCGCCGCAGGTGCTGGCGCGAATCTGGCGTTCGCCTGCGACATAGTGCTGGCCTCCACCAGTGCCACTTTTATCCAGTCCTTCTGCCGGATCGGTCTCATTCCCGACAGTGGCGGGACCTTCCTGCTCCCGCGACTTGTCGGTATTGGTCGGGCATCCGGACTGGCACTGCTGGGAGAGAAGCTCACGGCAGAGCAGGCCCGGGACTGGGGGCTGGTCTGGGAGATTTCTCCGCCCGCGGAACTGCTGACCAGGGTTCGGGCCCTGGCCGGGGCAATGGCGAAGCAGCCAACCAGAGGACTGGCACTGGCGAAGCAGGCCCTCAACGCATCCCTCATGAACGACCTGGATGCGCAACTGGAGCTGGAGGCAGCGCTTCAGGCGGAAGCCGGTCGAACCATGGATTTCGCCGAAGGGGTCGCAGCGTTCCGGGAAAAGCGTCCCGCTGTCTTCACCGGCCGATGAAGACGATCGGCGTCGTCGGAGCCGGAGCGATGGGCGCGGGGATCGCGCAACTGGCGCTGCGCCACGGGCACACGGTTGTCCTGAGTGATCAGAACCCGGAGGCGGTCGCTTCGGCACGAGAGTCGATCGCCGCGAAGCTCGCAAGGGACGTACTCAAGGGGCGTCTTCCCGACGGTGGTGACGGTACTGCAATGGAGCGCCTGACCACGGGAGACCTCAGCGCCTTCGGGGAGTGTGACCTGGTCATTGAAGCCGTGATCGAGCGACTCGACGTCAAGAAGGCACTGATGCGCGATCTGGAGCAGGACGTGCGGGAAGATTGCATCCTCGCCACCAACACATCGTCGTTGAGCGTAACGGGGATTGCCGCGGCATGCCTCCGGCCGCAGCGTGTGGTCGGCATGCACTTCTTCAACCCGGCGCCGGTCATGCCTCTCGTGGAGGTCATTCCAGCGGCTCAGACCGGTCAGGAAACCGTCAGGGAGACCACGGCGCTGGCACGTAGCTGGGAGAAGGTAACCGTGCTGGCGTCGGACTCACCGGGTTTCATAGTCAACAGGGTGGCTCGCCCGTTTTACGGGGAGTCACTGCGCCTGCTGGAGGAAGGTGTTGCCGATGCGCCAACTATTGACTGGGCGATGCGTCAGATCGGTGGATTCCCCATGGGGCCGTTCCTGCTCATGGACTTCATCGGCAATGACGTGAACTTTGCAGTGACCGAGGCTGTCTGGAACGCCACATACTTCGATCCCCGCTACCGACCTTCACATACGCAACGCAGGCTGGTGGAAGCGGGATGGTTGGGCCGCAAGAGTGGTCGAGGCTTCTACGATTACAGCCCCGATGCGCCGCCACGCCCGGCGGTGGAAGACCCAGTGGTGGGACGGGCCATCGTCAACCGGGTACTGTGCATGCTCATCAATGAGGCGGTGGACGCGGTGTACTGGCGGATCACCACTCCGGAGGACGTGGACGTGGCAATGACCTGCGGCGTCAACTACCCACGTGGCCTCCTGGAGTGGGGGAATGAGATCGGGCTGCCAGTGGTGCTGGACGGGATCGAGCGGTTGCGGACAGAAACCGGGGATGAGCGCTATCGACCCAGTCCGCTGCTGCGACGCATGGCTGCCGAAGGCGCCAGGTTCTTCTCATGACGAGTGCGGACGAACGGCAGCGTCACGCGGACGACGTGGTGAGGGCGATGCTCCAGAAGGACAACTTCAGCCGCTGGCTCGGTATCGAGGTGATCGAGCTGACGGAGTCCGCCAGCACCTGCAGAATGACGGTTCGGGAGGAGATGGTCAACGCATTCGGGGTGGCGCACGGCGCCATTGCATTCGCCCTTGCTGACTCCGCGTTTGCCTTCGCATGCAATACTTCAGGGACGGTGACAGTAGCCATCGAAAACTCGATTGCCTATCCTGCGCCGGTCTATCCGGGTGACGTGCTGACTGCAGTCGCCAGCGAGGAAGCTTCCTCGCGACGGCTGGGGTATTACCGGGCCGAAGTACGGAATCAGCGGAACGAACTGGTGGCGCTGTTCCGGGGAACCGCGTTTCGTACGGGACGTTCGCTCGGCGCGATGTGAACCAGCCATGATCTGACCCAGAACGACAATCCAGTGGAATCCGCGTTCATCATCGATGGCCTGCGAACACCGATCGGGGCGTTCGGTGGCAGCCTGGCCGGTGTCCGGCCTGACGACATGGCCGCACACGTCATAAGGAGTCTGCTGGCACGGCACCGGAACCTGGAGACGGAACGTGTCGACGACGTCATTCTGGGTTGTGCCAATCAGGCCGGCGAGGACAATCGCAATGTGGCTCGAATGGCGTTGCTTCTGGCGGGGATGCCGGTGTCGGTCCCGGGGTTGACGGTGAATCGCCTTTGCGCCAGTGGCATGAGTGCGGTTGCCATTGCTGCTTCGTCCATTGGTTCCGGTGAGGGATCTCTTTACCTCGCCGGAGGGGTGGAAAGCATGACGCGCGCCCCCTTTGTGATGTCCAAGTCCGCAACACCCTGGGCGCGTGATGCCAGAATATTCGACACAAGCATTGGCTGGCGCTTCGTCAATGAGCGCATGGAGTCCCTGTATGGGACTGAATCCATGGGGCAGACCGCCGAGAACGTGGCGGCGCTCTACCACATCCCCCGCGAGGACCAGGATCGCTTTGCGGCCGCATCCCAGCAGAAGGCTGGAGGGGCGAGGATCGCACGGCGGTTCGAACGGGAGATCACGGCCATTCCGATAGCGGGATCGAAGAAGGAGGGTGAGCGTGTCGTGTCGGACGACGAGTTCCTGCGACCCGACACGACCGTGGAGGTTCTGGCGAAGCTGCGTCCGGCCTTTCGCCGGGACGGCAGTGGTACGGTCACGGCAGGGAACTCATCCGGTATCAACGACGGTGCCTGCACCCTGCTTCTCTCCTCGGGCTCGGAAGCCGCACGCCAGGGTCTGATCCCCGTTGCCCGGGTGGTGTCGTCCGCGGCAGTCGGTGTGGAGCCCCGAACCATGGGAATGGGGCCGGTTCCGGCGAGCCGCAAGGTGCTCGCTGCCGCGGGCCTGTCCCTGGATCAGATGGACGTGATCGAACTGAATGAGGCATTTGCGGCCCAGGCACTCGCCTGCCTTCGAGAGCTGGGGCTGGAAGACGATGACCCGAGAGTGAATCCCAACGGTGGGGCCATTGCTCTGGGTCATCCCCTGGGAATGTCGGGAGCGCGACTGGTGCTCACCGCCGTCCGTCAGCTTCAGGCCACCCGGGGGAGATACGCGCTCTGCACCATGTGTGTGGGAGTGGGGCAGGGGACTGCCATGATACTGGAACGGGTGTAGCTCGCCGGTTGACGGGGCCTGGGTGCAGCGATCCCCCTTTACTTTGGGGAACCCTGATGCCGCATGATCAACAATCTGAAGCCATCATCATGATCTACGAGTTTGGCGGGTTCATCCCCGTGATCCACGAGTCTGCGTTCGTTCACCCCCAGGCCGCGGTAACCGGCAACGTCACTATCGGAAAGGATGTCTACGTGGGCCCCGGAGCAGCCTTGCGGGGTGACTGGGGAGGCATCGAGATAGCCGATGGATGCAACGTTCAGGAAAACTGCACCATTCATTCCTTTCCGGGGACCACGGTTGTCCTGGAGGAATCAGCCCACATTGGCCACGGAGCCGTCATCCACGGCGCGCACATTGGCAGGAACGTGCTGATTGGCATGAATGCGGTGGTCATGGACAACGCTGTAGTGGGCGCCGGGAGTATCGTCGGTGCTCTCACCTTCGTACCGGCGGGGATGGTGATCCCCGAACGGAAGGTGGCAGTAGGTGCTCCCTGCCGCATAGTGCGCGATGTCGGTGACGAGATGCTGCAGTGGAAGTCGGAGGGGACGAAGTTGTATCAAAGTCTTCCGGCACTGATGCGTGATGGCTGGCGGCCCTGTGATCCCCTGCGAGGGGTTCCACCGGATCGCCCCGTGCAGCCGGCGGGCTATCGTGTCTGGAAAGCGACGTAAGCCGCCGGCTGCCAGCAATCCCTCACCGTCAGTTCATGCCACCGGGCCGTGATGCCTTGGAGTCCGGGCTGCGGGTATCGTTGGCTCCCCAGGCCGTCCCGGTGGCGGCGTCGAAGAATATGGAATGGGCATCACCCTGTCCGCGGCGCTCTCCCACTCCAACGCGGTGTCCCATGGACCGAAGCACTTCGATCACCTCTGGCGACGCGCCACCGGCCTCGATCGATGTCGTGTCCGGAAGCCACTGGTGATGCAGTCTGGGCCGGTCCACCGCATCCCGGATATCCATCTTGAAAAGGGTGACGCCCAGGATCACGTCGAGTACGGTATTGGGAATGGTGCGCCCTCCCGGCGAACCCGTGACCAGTACGAGCTTCCCGTCACGAGTGACGATCGTCGGGGACATGGAGCTGAGCATGCGCTTGCCCGGCTCGATCAGGTTGGGTGGAGTGCCGATATCTCCCCTCGTGTTGGTCTCTCCGGGTTTCTTGTTGAAGTCACCCATCTCGTTGTTGAGCAGCATGCCAGTCCCGGCTACGACGACGCCCGAGCCCCAACCGGCCTCCAGCGTGTATGTGTTCGAGACCGCGTTCCCGTCTGCGTCAACTATGGAGAAGTGCGTGGTCTCTTCGGATTCGGGTGCCGGACTCACGATATCCTTGCCCAGTTCCACCGAACTTTCGGCCTTGTCGAGCGGGATGGTGGCTGCCACCGAATCCGCGTATGCTCCCGAAACGAGGCGATCGAGAGGGACGCTCACGAAATCGACGTCGCCCATGTAGCGGGCCCGGTCGAGATAGGCGTGGCGGGCGGCTTCGATACGACGATGATAGTACTCCGCGGATGCCGGTGCTGTATTGGCCACCCCCATCCGCTCCATGAGGTTGAGTGTCTCCACGATGACCTGACCTCCGGATGACGGCGGCCCCATGGCAATCAGGTCATAGCCCAGAAATGAACCAGTTACGGGACTGCGTTCCACCGCCTTGTAATCGCGCAGGTCCTCCCGCGTGATGATCCCGCCATTCGCGCGCATCTGGGAGTCGATGCTGTCGGCCACCCAACCGGTATAGAACACATCGGGACCGGTGGTGGCGATGTCACGCAGGGTCTTCCCGAGATCCGTGAGCCGGATGGTGTCACCCTCCACCCATTCTCCACCGCCAGGCTTTCCGTAAGCGGTGACCGTTGCCGGGAAGCGACCCGCCTTGCCACGGAGTACACCGTTGATGGAGCGTGCCAGTGCCGGCGACAGGGCCCAGCCATTGCTCGCCAGGTCGGCCGCCGGCAGGACCACGTCTGCCCAGGGCAGCTTTCCGAACTTCCGGTGCGCCAGTTCCAGACCCCGTACGGTTCCGGGCACGCCCGGTGCCAGCCAGCCTCTTGCCGTAAGGGAGCGGTCGATCTTGCCGTCCTTGTCGAGGTACATCGTGGGTGTGGACCGCCCGGGCGCCCGCTCACGGTAATCGATCGTGGTCGCGGTTCCGTCAGCCAGACGTATGACCATGAAGCCACCCCCGCCGATGTTGCCCGCACTGGGGTGCGTCACCGCCAGCGCAAATGCCGTTGCAACGGCCGCGTCGACTGCATTCCCACCCTTGGCGAGGATCGACGCTCCGATGTCCGATGCCGGGGCAGATACCGACACGACCATTCCGTCCTTCGACTCCACCACCCCGGGAGTTGCGTCTGCGCCCGGTCTTTCGGTTGTGCAGCTCGTCAGGGCCGCAAGACAACCAGCGACCATCACGGAGTGGATTGCTCTACGGGTTGCTGTCATGGCATGTAGCGGGCTGAGTGGGATCACGTCTGAACATACGCTGAATACCCGGGATTCGCAGCAGCAGGAGGGTGGCCCGTATCCCTGTCCTCCAGTCCCGGCTGTCACGGTGGTGTTTTCTGAGCCTTAGATTCCATGGCATGAGACTCCAGAACTATGCTCAGGGGCAGTGGACAAGTGGGACGGGGGAAGGAACAGCCCTTTTTCATGCCGTCACTGGCCGGGAAGTCGCCATCGCTTCTTCGGGGGGGCTCGACTTCCGGGGAATGGTGCAGTACGCCCGTACCGTTGGTGGACCGGCTCTGCGAAAGCTGACCTTTCATCAGCGCGCCAGGATGCTGAAGGCCATGGCGCTCCATCTCACAGAGCGCAAGGAGGAGTTTTTCCAGCTCTCGACGGCGACCGGTGCCACGCGAACCGATTCAGCAATCGACATAGACGGAGGAATCGGAACCTTCTTTGTGTACGCCTCCAAGGGTCGTCGGGAGTTTCCGGATGAGACCTTTTACATAGATGGTGCGGTAGAAGCCATCTCGAAGGGGGGCACCTTCGTCGGGCGTCACATCTGTGTTCCCCGTCACGGCGTGGCAGTATTCATAAACGCGTTCAACTTTCCGGTTTGGGGGATGCTGGAGAAGCTCGCCCCGGCGATCCTGGCGGGTGTTCCGGCCATAGTGAAGCCTGCGACACTTACGTCGTTTCTGGCGGAACGCGTCTTCCGCGCCATGGTCGAATCACGGATTTTTCCCGAGGGGTCGCTCCAGCTCGTGTGTGGCGGCTTGGGCGATCTGCTCGATCATCTGGATCTGCAGGATGCGGTAGCCTTCACCGGTTCTGCGGCGACGGGGAGGTTGCTGCGGCAGCATCCCGCCATTGTGAAGAACGGTGTGCGCTTCAATGCGGAAGCGGACTCCCTGAACTGCGCCATACTGGGACCGGACGCGCTTCCCGGGACCGGTGAGTTCGATCACTTCGTGAAGGAAGTTGTCCGCGAGACGACCTCCAAGGCGGGCCAGAAATGCACGGCCATCCGCCGCACGATCGTGCCGGCTTCAGTGATGGATGATGTCGTCGTGGCCCTGCGGGACAGACTGGCGGGAGTGAAGGTGGGGGATCCATCCGTGGAAGGCGTCAGGATGGGCCCCCTGGCGGGAACTGCACAGGTGGGTGAGGTGGCCGGGTCGGTGGAGCTGCTGCGTGCCGGTACCGAGCTGCTTCTGGGTGACGGTGACGTGGAGCTGGTCGGGGTGAAACCGGGGCAGGGAGCGTTCTTTCCCATAACGCTGCTGGCCTGCAACCGACCGCACGAACACCTGCAGCCCCACGAGGTCGAGGCGTTTGGACCGGTCAACACGGTCATGCCTTACGCGAACATCGACGACGCGATAGGGCTGGCTCGGGCAGGGCGGGGCAGCCTGTGTGGGTCGCTGTTCACCGGTGATGAGCGGGTTGCCGAGGAAGTGGTGATGGGTGTGGCCCCGTGGCACGGGCGACTGTATGTGGTGAACGGTGCTGCGGCCCGTGAGTCCACCGGTCATGGATCTCCGCTGCCGCACCTCGTGCATGGCGGTCCTGGGAGAGCCGGCGGCGGAGAGGAAATGGGTGGCGTACGGGGAGTCCTGCACTACATGCAGCGGACCGCGATTCAGGCGCATCCCACCACGCTAACCCGCATCACGCATGAGTGGACTCCCGGTGCGGAGCAGTCGTCCGACGGGATTCATCCCTTTCGGAAGCACTTCGAGGATCTCCGGGTGGGAGAGACTCATACGACGCACCGGCGAACCGTCACGGAAGCCGACATCGTGAACTTCGCCGCCATCAGCGGAGATCACTTCTACGCCCATGTGGATGAAGTTGCCGCCAGGGAATCGATATTTGGTCGGCGGGTTGCGCATGGCTACTTCGTTCTCAGTGCGGCCGCCGGTCTTTTTGTGGATCCAGCACCAGGCCCGGTTCTGGCGAACTACGGTCTGGAGAACCTGCGATTCACGAAGCCTGTATACGCCGGTGACACGATCCAGGTCAGACTCACGTGCAAGTCCAGGACCTCGAAGGAAACGCCCGAGGGTGGCGTACCGCAGGGTGTGGTCGCATGGGACGTGAATGTGTCCAACCAGGAGAACGAGCTGGTGGCGACCTATACGATCCTGACGCTGGTGAAGAGGCGGTCGGTGGCGTGAGGGTGATGGGTCGCTGTGGGAAGTCTTCCCACAGCGACCGCTTCCCGCTTCCCGCTTCCCGCTTCCCGGCCCCTAACGTGTTACGTCCAGGGTCAGGTTGTAGCGCTTCAGCGTGGGACTCAACGCCCGTGCCCGCGACAGTACGGCATCCGCTTCAGCAATGGCGGCCGTGAGTGCGGCCCGCGCTGAGGCGGCCTGACGGCTTATGGCGGCGCTGGGCACCTCCCATATCCCCATGACGTTGCTCTTGGCGGCGCTCACCGCGGCAAGGGCGTCAGCGGGTGACCCGCCCCCGCGGCCAAATCCGAAGCCGCGTCCTCCCGGTGCCGGCAGTGGTACTCCAAACTTCACCCGGACAGCCTCGAACGAAGAATTGAGACGCTCGAACTGCGCCTTCACGTCCCCCGGTACGTCCGACTGATTCTTGATCTTCCCGCTGATGGCTGACATCTGGCTGTTGAGTGAGTTCAGGCGCGACTGCATTTCGTTGCCGCGTCCCTGGAGACGATGGAGATCCATGGCCAGCGCATTCCAGCGTGACCTCTCGGATGCAGTCATCCGGACTTCCGGGTCCATGATGATCCGCATGGGTTGGGAATCCAGTATGCGATTCCCACTCATGAGGGAGACGGTATACGAGCCCGGCACTACCTGTGGTCCATCATTGCCACCACCACCGAAGAAGTTGAATCCGCGCCCACCAACTTCCTCCCCCGCTGTGCACGGGTCCTTCGGCAGATAGCCCGGGGTTGGCAATGGCTGCGGCACACCGGCAACGGCTGGAGGGCCACCACGTCCACCCCCGACACCCTGGCCGGCCCCACGACCGCCAGGAGCCGCTGTCGTGGTTGACGGGAGGGGTTCGACGCGCTGATCCCAGCAAACCGTCTGGATTCCGGCGACATTCCTTGCTGCCGGTACGTCCAGCGTGCGAATCGTTTCATTTCCATTGGATATCCTGACCTTGAGATCAGGAACTGTCTTCTTCAGGTGGAACTGAATGACCGCGTCGGTCGGTGGGTTCTCGCCCACGAAGAACTGCTGGCCCCAGAACTCGTCATTCCTGTCGTCCTTTGCCTTCCACTGGAGGGCAGTCGGAACGGAGAAAAGCTTCGCATCACCCCCGGAAGCCTGGGCGGTTGCGTACTCCTGGATTGGTTCCAGATGGTCGAGAACCCACAGGGCGCGCCCGTGCGTGGCGACCAGCATGGCATTGTCACGCGGGTGGATCGTGATCTCGTCTACCCGCACATCCACGAAATTGTCGCCCCGCAGACGCTGCCAGCTCGCTCCGCGGTCGAGTGTAAGGAAGATCCCGGTTTCGGTACCGATGTAGAGAATGTCGGGGTTCCTGGTGTCCTCGGTCAGAGTCCGGACGTTCTCACCCCGAAGATTGGAGACAATCGATCGGAACGTGGCACCAAAGTCGTTGCTGACCCAGATGTACGGGTTGTAGTCGTTGAGCCGGTGGTTATCCACCGTCACATAGACGGTGCCGGTGTTGAACCGCGATGGAACAACTTCGGAGACATACCCACCCGGCGGGAATCCCGGGAGATTCTTCGTCACGTTTGTCCAGTTCTGACCACCATTCCGCGTGACCGAAACCACACCATCGTCGGATCCGGTGTACACCAGACCCGCCTGTCGGGGCGATTCAGCCAGGGAAACCAGAGTGGAGTATTGGGAGATCCCGTCATTTTTCGAAATCTTGATGTCCGCGCCCTTCAGCCCCATGGTTACAACCGTGTCCCGGTCGGTGTTGGTGGTGAGGTCCGGGCTGATCGTGGTCCATGAGTCACCCCGATCTGTGGAGCGGAAAACCTTGTTGGCCGCGGCATAAAGGACGCCCGGGTCCGCTGCGGAGATGATCAATGGCGAATCCCATTGAAACCGGAAGGTTTCGCCTGAATCGGGCCTCGGCGTGGTATTGGCCGCCGTGGGACGAATCCGCCGCGACTCACCGGTCACCTTGTTCCGGCGGATCATGTTCCCGTCCTGCGACTCGGTGTAGACGATGCGCGAGTCCCTGAGGTCAGGAATGGCCACGAACCCGTCGCCGCCAAGGATCTGGAACCAGTCGTAGTTGTAGATCCCGGCGCCGTGTCGCGACGCGCTGGGACCGCACCAATCGTAATTGTCCTGCATGCCGCCACAAATGTTGTAGGGCATCTCCATGTCATACCCCACATGGTAGAACAACCCCACGGGCAGGTTGGGTATGAAGACCCAGGTGCGCGACATGTCGTACGAGACCGCCACGCCACCATCGTTGCCAATCATCAGGTGGTCCGAATTGGCAGGGTCGATCCAGATGGCGTGTACGTCGTCATGTGTCGAGAATGCCGCATCCGTTTCGAATGTCCGGCCACCGTCGACCGTCATGTGAAGACCCACACCTCCCAGATAAACCCGATCGGGACTGTTGGGGTCGATCCGCACCTGGCTGAAATACATCGGACGCGGGTTTGCCGAGTTGACCCGACGCCAGGAATCGCCGCCATCGTCAGAGCGATACAGTCCAGTAACCTGAGGGGCAGCCGCGGCACCAGCACCGCCGGCACGCCCACCGCCCTGAGGCGCAGGCGCCGCCGCCCCGCCCCCGAACCCGCCACGCCCGGTGCTCGGCCCCTCGATCAGGGCGTACATGAAGTTCCCACTTCTGCGGAAGATGTCGATCGCGATTCGTCCGAGTGGACCCTCGGGGAGGCCGTTGCCGGTCAGCCGGGTCCACGTGTCCCCACCGTCTGTCGACTTCCAGATTCCGCTTCCGGGTCCACCACCATTCATGCAGCAGGCAGTGCGCAGGCGCTGGTACATCGAGGCAAAAATCACGTTGGGATCCGTGGGTGACATCACCAGTTCATTGGCACCGGTATACGCATCGCCCTTCAGAACCAGCTTCCACGTCTTGCCCCCGTCCGTGGTCTTGTACACGCCCCTGTCACCACCGGAGCCGAAGAGCGGTCCCGTTGCCGCCACCAGAACCACGTCGTTGTTTCGGGGATCGATCACGATGCGGTTGATGTGCTTCGAGTTCCCCAATCCCATGAACTGGAACGTCGTGCCCCCATCGGTCGACTTGTAGATCCCCGAACCCCAGGAAGTACTCTGCCGGTTGTTGGACTCGCCCGTTCCAACCCAGACGAGATCCGGATTGGTCTGCGAGATCGCAACATCGCCGATGGACATCAACCCATCGTTCTGGAACTGCGGTATGAAGGTGGTGCCGTTATTGGTTGTCTTCCAGACGCCACCGTGTGCCGTACCGACGTACCAGATCGCGGGATTCGCCTCATACACCGCCAGGTCCGAGATGCGTCCGGACATGGTCGCCGGACCTATGGAGCGAAAGTGGAGCGCCTTGAACTGCTCCGCGACGGGCATGTCGGCACCCTGGGCGGGCAGTGCCGGGGCTACCAATGCCATCCCGGCCACCCCCCTGACGAAAAGACGGAAGATCCTGACCACAGTACCTCCGGAGGAGACGGACTCTGATCCCGGGGTCACGACAGGACGCACCTGCCCCGGATGGTTATCCCTGAAATACGCGGGAGATGATAATGTCGCTGGCAGGTCCCCGGCGACAGCCAGGCCCGGGTCATTCCTTCCAGTGCCCCCCTCACCCAATACCCGGCCCGACCCACCGGTGGCACACGGCAGGGGGGCCGTCACCTGGGGGTCGAAGGGTGCCGCGGTCGTCCTCGCCGGCACGGCCCCCTCAAATGTTCACGCGCAGGGGCCCGTCCGGCAGGCGGATTCGACCCGGCGGGTCTCTCAACTGGAATAGTACGCCGCGTTCTCATCCACATAACCTCGCGTGAGATCGCAGCCGTAAGCGGTAGCCCGGCCGTCGCCGATTCCTAACGATACTTCGACGTCCACGACATCGTCCTTCAGTGCCTTCCGGACCACGTCATCGTCGAAGGCTGCGCGCGCTCCGCGCAACACCACCGCATGGCCGTTCACCCAGGCGTCGGTCCAGGCAGGGTCGATCGTGCAGTCGAAGCACTTCCCGACCGCCATCAGGATCCGGCCGACATTCGGATCAGCGCCGTGAACCATGGTCTTTATCAGCGGCGAATTCACCAGCGATTTTGCGATCCTCCGTGCCTCACGTTCATCCAGCGCTCCGCGCACCGTGCACCGCAGGAGGTGTTCGGCACCTTCACCGTCGCGTGCCAGCATTTCGGTCATGGCCGTACACCCCGCGGTGAGTGCTGCCTGGAACGCAGTCTCATCCACCGGTCCAGCCATGCCGTTGGCCAGTATCGCACAGGTGTCGGACGTGCTGGTGTCCGTATCCACGGACAGCATGTTGAACGACACGTGAGCCGCAGCGCGGAGCATGCCGTCCAGTGTGGTCGGGCTGATGGCAGCGTCGGTGAAGATGTAGGCCAGCATGGTCGCCATGTTCGGCTCGATCATGCCCGATCCCTTGGCGATCCAGGTCAGGGTCACCCCTCCGACACTCAGGGAAAGAGCCTTGGGATGAGTGTCCGTCGTCATGATTCCCCGGGCTCCCACCAGAGGGTCATCGGTCAGGTCGGCCGACATACCCCGGAGTCCCCGCTCGATCTTTTCGATGGGCAACGGTACCCCAATCACCCCGGTGGACGAGACCAGCACCCGATCCGGAGTGGTTCCCACCTCCGCGGCCGCCGCCGCCGCCATTCGGCGCGCGTTGATCAGCCCGGCGTCGCCCGTGGCCACGTTACTCACCTTGCTGTTCACGACCACAGCCCGCAGTCGCCCACCCTGGATGACTTCGCGACCCAGAACGATCGGTGCGCCCGGAAACTGGTTCCGCGTGAAAATCGCGGCTGCGTTGGCGTCGCAGGCGCTGACGAACAAGGCCAGATCCCTCTCGGTCGGCTTGAGGCCACAGTTCCGGCTCGCGCAACGGAAGCCGAGAGGGAATCGCGCCGTGGTGTGAAACGCCATCAGCGTATCGGGAAAGGGGATGCAAAGATATCCCTTCGGTGGCACAGCAAGAAGTCTCCGGCCCAGCCCGTCGACGGCGGTGCGACTCCTGACAGAGTCCTTGGGCGACACGGAACACGGCCCGGACTCCCGTAGTACCTTCCTGTTCCGTAACGAAAACCCGAGGGACTGGCTCAGCCGGCGAGCGGCTGTTGTTGGCGATTGCCTGCTGTACAGGCCAGTCTCTGCTCAATAACATGTCTCGATCCCACACCCGGAGTACTTCCGTGTCCGCAGCCAGATCGTTCCGTCGCCAGAAGCTTGGATTGCTCCTCGGTGTAAGCCTCATCCCGCTCGTAGCCCGGGCGCAGAGTCGTCTTCCGTCCATGCCGGGCTATGACCAGTACCAGCGCATGGCGGGCCAGATCAGCGGATCCATTGTTTCCGGCGCCCTGCAGGTCACCTGGGTCGACAGTGGCAAGACCCTGGAGTACACGCGCAACGGACGGCGCTGGCGCTTCACCATCGGTCAGACGCAGCCGGTCGACGTCGGCGCCGCCGAACCACGTGCCGCCGGAAGATTCGGTGGACGAGGTGGCGGACCGGAACGCGGCCGGCAGTTTGAGTCGGCCGAGGCCCCGGTGGGAGGCCTCAAGGCCACCTATCGCGACCGGAATCTGTACGTGAGTGCTCTGGATGGCAGTGGCGAACGGGCCGTCACGACGGACGGCAGTGTGGCCGGTCGCATCAAGTACGGCACCGCGAGCTGGGTGTACGGTGAAGAACTCGGCCAGCGAACGGCAATGTGGTGGTCTCCGGACGGCCGGAAACTGGCCTACTACGGATTCAATGAGAAACAAGTCCCGGACTTTTTCCTTCAGATGGGACAGACAACGGTGCAAGGCTCCGTTGACATCGAAGCCTATCCCAAGGCGGGGGTACCCAACCCAATAGTCGATCTGTGGGTCTACGACGTTGCCACGGCAAAGTCCCGGAAAATCGATGTGCGCGACGGCAAGGCATTTGCCGACGACGTGGTGGGCCACTACGTCTACGCGGTGCGCTGGTCTCCGGACGGCAGCGAGATCCTGATCCACCGCACCAACCGGAGACAGAACATCCTGGAATTGGCGGCATGTCGACCGGATACAGGAGCCTGCCGCACCGTGATCCATGAGGAATGGCTCCCCAGCTGGGTGGACAACACGCCGACCTTCGAGTTTCTCTCGGACGGCAGGCGCTTCATCTGGGAATCAGAGCGCAACGGCTTTCGCAATTATTACCTCTATGACCTGACCGGTCGGCAGCTCGCCACGCTTACCCGTCATCAGTTCGAGGTGGCCTCGATAGTACGCGTCGACGAGCCCGGGAACACGCTCTACTACATGGCCCGTGACGGTGACAACACCATGAAGCTCCAGTTGCATCGCGTCGGCCTGGATGGCTTGAACGACCGCAGGCTCACCGACCCGGCGTTCAATCACACCATCAATCTCGCGCCCGACGGAAGGCACTTCGTGGACGTGGCGCAGACCCATGATCAGCCCCCTGTCACGAGATTGTTGGACCTTGACGGGCGCGTCCTGAAGGAACTGGCGGCAAGTGACCTCACCCGGTTCGACTCCCTGGGTTTCCACCGTGCGGAGCTGTTCACGTTCAAGGCCGCTGACGACACCACGGTTCTCTACGGGTTGTTGCAGCGTCCGTCGGGCTTCGACCCGAATCGCAAGTACCCGGTTCTGGTGAGCGTCTATGCCGGGCCGGCCACCAACGGTGCCCGGGAGACCTTTGTGCCGCCCAGTCCGCTGGCCGAGTATGGCTTCCTGACCGTTTCCCTCGATGCGCGCAGCGCCGCGGGGCGAGGAAAACGCTTCCTCGATGCCATATATGAGAAGCTCGGCGTCACCGAAATCGATGACCTGGCCGCCGGGGTGAAGTCACTGTGCTCGCGGACCTACGTGGATTGCAGCCGCGTGGGAATCTACGGCACGTCCTATGGAGGGTATGCGTCCGCCATGGCGATCCTGCGCTATCCCGATGTGTTCGCGGCCGCGTCGGCGGGTTCGGCGGTGACGGACTGGCGGAACTACGATACCATCTACACCGAACGCTACATGTACACGCCGGAGGTCAACAAGGCGGCCTATGATGCTGGATCCGCCATGACCTATGCCGCCAACCTGAAGGGGCGGTTGATGATCTACTATGGCACGGCGGACAACAACGTCCACCCCAACAACTCGATGCAGTTGATACAGGCGCTGCAGCGGGCTGGAAAGAGCTTTGAGGTGCAGGTAGGCCCGGATGCCGGTCACTCGGCCCTGAATACCTCCCGAATGATGGAGTTCTTCATCGAGAACCTGGTGATGAACCCGTCGCGCTGACCTCGGCGCGACAGGATCACTCACCTTCAGGTGATCATCGTCAGTCGGCGCGCATTGCCGTGACGGGATCGACCTTCGTAGCCCGGTGCATCGGTACGAGACACGCCCCGACGGCGACGAGCGCTATGACTGCAGCGACGGTCGCGAATGTCAGCGGATCGGATGGCGTGACCCCGTACAGCAGGGACGCCGTCAGGCGCGACAGGGCCAGCGCTCCGGCGATACCAATGGCCATGCCGGCCAACGTCATCGTGATGCCCTGCCGCAGGACCAGCCTCACGACCTGACCGGTACCGGCGCCGAGAGCCATACGGATGCCGATCTCCCGCTTCCTCTCGGTCACCATGTAGGCCAGGATTCCATAGGTACCGATTGCGGCGAGCAGCAGGGCGATCCCGGCAAAGATCCCCAGGAGGGTGGACAGCAAGCGCTGCCTGACGAGGGAGTCCCCTACCACCGCCTCGAAGCTCCGTGGCTGGATCAGGGGCAGCCCCGGATCGATCGCCTTGAGCGCTCCCCACAGTTCGGGCAGCAGTGCTTCCACCGTTCGTGACGTCTGCAGGACGATGTTCAGCTGTCGAGGCGCAAAGCCGGTGAACCGGGCGGCCTGCTCGAGGCTGAAATACAGTTCCGTACCGGCGGGAAGATCGAGTCCACCCTGCTTCACGTCCCCCACTACTCCGATGATTGTGAACATCGGTGCGTTGGGGGCCGGCCTGATGCGCCTTCCCAGTGGATCCTTCCCGGGGAAGAACCGCTTCGCCAGCGCTTCGTTTATCACGATGACCGGACCGCCGATGTCGTCTCCACTGTTGAAGGGCCGGCCGCTGCGGACCGGGATCCCCATGGTCGCGAAGTAATCCGATGCAACGGTCTGGTAATAGTCGATATTTGCCGGCGGATCGGTGGATCCGGGTGAATAGCCTTCGATGACCACGGTGTTGGCGTTGACCTGCCTCTGTGGCGGAAGTCCGCTCATGGCTGAGACCCGTTCCACGCCGGGAATGTCTGCAATGCGCCGGGTGAGGTCGTCGATGACCTGCGCCACCCGTTCGGCGTCAGGGTATGTTGCCGTCGGCAGATTGAGTCCAAACGTTGCCTTTCCCCTGGGATCGAATCCGGCATCCACCTCCGTCAGGTTGTCGAACGTCCGGATCAAGAGCCCGGCACCGATCACCAGCATCACCGCCAGGGCGATCTCCGCAACAGCCAGTGCGGTTCTCATGCGTGTTCGACTGGCACCGGACGTAGCCCTGTTGCCACTGTCCTTGATGGCCAACGCTACCGCGCGATCGCCGATGTGGAGCAGTGGTGCGAGTCCGAAGAACAATCCAGTCGCCAGGGCAACGAGGACCGTCAGAGCGATTACGGTCGGGTCCAGGGTGACCTCCGCGGCCCGCGGGATGCTCTCCGGGTTCGCCGCCAGAAGCGCCTTGAGTCCCCAGAAGGCCAGCGCCAGGCCAGCGACCGAACCCAGAAGGGACAGGACCAGGCCCTCGGTTACGAACTGCCGGAGGATCCGACTCCGACCTGCCCCCAGAACCGTCCGCAGGGCGAACTCCCGGTGTCGGGATTCCGCCCTCGCCAGCAGTAGATTGGCGACGTTGGCGCAGGCAATCAGCAATACCAACCCCACTGCTCCCTGCAGCACCCAGACGGCCCTGGTCACACCACCAACGACCTCGTCGTGCAGCGGTGCAGCCTGGAACCGATGCGTCGAATCGTTGGGTTGGTGTCCCTGTGGAACCCATTCCCGCCACTGGCGCATCATGGTACGGATTTCCGCGGTTGCCTGACCCGGCGTCCTCCCGGGCGCGAGCCGCCCCACCAGATACAGGAAATGTGAAGCACGGCTGTCGGTCCGGTTTGCCGGATCCAGGCCGAGCGGAATCCACAACTGAGCTTTGGCATCGTGCAGATCGAATCCCGGTGGCATTACGCCGAGCACCACACGACGCTGCCCTTCGATATCGAGCGCCCTGCCAACTATGGCGGGGTCACTCCCGAATGACGTTTGCCAGATTTCATGCGACAGGACCACAACGGGTTCGGCACCGGGCCGGTCCTGTTCCGCGTTGAACACGCTGCCGCGCTCCGGCCTGACACCAAGGACCTCAAACATGTTGGCGGTCACGAAGGCGGCGTTCACGCGGTAGGGTCGGTCTCCTTCGCTGACATTCATGGCCCCAGTGGTGTAGGCCGCGACGCCGGAAAAGGCCCGGGTATGTTCCCGGAACTCGAAGTACTCGGGCGGAGAGACCCAGAACCTTTCGAAACCCAGGGTGGGGAATTGACTCGTTATGAACATGAGCTGGCCAGGGTCAGGATAGGCCAGCGGCTTTCGTATCACCCCATTGACCACACTGAAGATCGCGGAGTTCGCTCCGATGCCGATCCCGATGGTCAGGATCGCCAGTGCCGCGAATCCCGGTGCGCGACGCAACTGACGCAGTGCGTGACGAAAGTCCTGCGCTGCAGCCTCGAGCAGCGCCCCTGGTCGTGCATCCCTCACGTCGTCCTTGATGGATTCCACGGCACCCGCTTCCAGGAAAGCCGCCCGTCTTGCTTCGTCCGGTGACATTCCGGCGCGCAGCTTTTCATCGGTGAGCATGTCCACATATGAGCGTATCTCCTGGTCCAGGTCCCCATCGCTGGACCGGCGCCGCAGAAGGGAGCGAAGGATTGACATGTCAGGTGGCCTCGAGAGCAAGGGATATCGCTGTGGAAACCAGTTTCCAGAGGCTGACTTCGGAGTCGAGCTGTCGCCTTCCCGCAGCGGTGAGTCGGTAGAACTTCGCCCTGCGGTTGTTCTCGCTTGCGCCCCATGTGGCGGAGAGCCAGCCGGCGTCCTCCAGGCGGTGAAGGGCGGGGAAGAGCGACCCCGGTTTCACCTGGAACGTGCCTCTCGTCAGTTGTTCGACTCTGCGCGAAACGCCCAGACCGTGAAGGGTGCCCGTGCTGAGTGCCTTGAGGATGAGGAGGTCCAGGGTGCCTTGGAGGAGGTTGGTGCTTTGCGGTGGCATGGGTATCCGGCACGGGTCCTCATGCAGAACGTCGATAGGACAGTGCCGGTTTCAAAATGGTTGGGAGGTCGCGGTCACGGGGAAGCCCATCGGTGGGATTGGCACCCATTTCGGCTGGACGGCTGGTTCCCAGCTTCCGGCGATGCCACCGGGGTTACCGGGGTCGGTGGGGACTGCGTACCGCAGGGACCTACTCGCGGACGGCTGTGGTTATGGCCCTGATGCGGCGCCGGTGGCGGGCCAGCAGGTAGGTGATGAAGTCGCCAACTATGGGGCTGGGGCGGCTGGTCCGTCGGGTGACCACGCGGGCGGTGAGGACATGCGCCCGGGCATCCCAGACCACGTTTATGGCTCCCCTTTCGTCACGGGCGCTGTGGAGCTTCAGCCAGCCGGGCTGCCGGCCCGGAGTCTGCATCTTGTCCAGACGCAGACCGAACCGGTCGAGCCGTTGGTCGGTACCTATCGCCTCCCGCAGGCTGCCACCACCGGTGCAGATGGCGGAGATGATGATCTGCATGTCTGGAGAGCTGAGGGCCTCTTGCAAGGGTGTTCGATGGATCCCGGACCCTCACGTGGTGCGCCGGGTGCTGCCAGGAGCGTTGACGTGGGCTGGAACATCCGAACTATCACGCCGCCGGGCGCGTCACGAAAGGGGCGATGGAATTCACCGCTGATGGACGTCATCTTCAGTTGATGTCGATGAGCGGGACTTCGGCGCTTTCATGGGTACGGAAGCGACTGACGATAGGGAATATCCTGATCGCGGCGATCCTCGTCTGGGCGCTGCCGCGACTGGCGCCGCATCTGGGTGCCGTACTGGGGTTTCGGAGCGAGGGTGAACTCCTTCCTTCGTGGTCCGTTGCAACTCTCGACGGACGGCCGGTTTCGTCAGATGACCTGCGTGGCAGGGTAGTCCTGGTGAACGTGTGGGCCACCTGGTGCCTGCCGTGTCGTGCGGAGATGCCCCTTCTCGAATCGATGTGGACGAGACACCGTGACGATGGACTCGTGCTCCTCGGGTTTTCGGTTGACCGTACGGGGCCTGAAAGCGTACGGCGTTTTCTGGAGGAGCGCGGGATAACCTATCCCGTTGCCATCGTGGGCGCGGATGTGGAGCGTGCGTTCGGAGGTATCCCGGGGGTTCCGGCGTCGTTTCTTCTCGATCGTGAGGGGAAGGTGCTTCATCGCGTGGTGGGGCCACTTGCGCCGGTGTCGCTGGAACTGGAGGTCCGACGCCTCCTGAAGTCGCACTAGTACCAGCACGGGTGCTCCATCCTCGGATGCCGCGAGTCGCACGGTGTCATCTGTGTAGCCGCGAGGTTATTCACTGACGTCATGCCCTGCTGATCGAACTCCCGGGGTATCCGCTGAGCAACCAGTTTGCTCCGCAAGAGCTGTTTCGGTCAGCCTTTGGCCAGGAGTATGGTACGGAGGTTGTCGTTCAATCTCCCGGAGGCCGTTGGAGCATGTGCCACTGGTTTTCGGATGCTACGATCCTCCGGTGGGTAGGTGGTCTCCCGCCTGACTCGGCCAATGCTGTTCCCTCCCGCCTGCAGGAGAGAACAGTATTGGCATGATTTCGGAGTCACCCGGTCAGTTCGCCGCCCAGAGCGAATTGAAGAGGAACTTGTAGGTACCGTGCGCCTGGGCACGATGCTGTGTTCGGAACCCGATCATTATCACCCGTCCCTTTCCAAGCGTCGCCTCGACGATGGCTGCTTTCCCGGCGATGACGGCCTCACCGAGAAGCCATCCACTCTTGAGAACGTTCCGGTCCACGTACCGCGCTATTGTTGTCACGGATCCGGTTCCGGAAGGGAGTATGTCGTATACCTGGCTCCCGGCCAGGAATATCGCCAAGGAAGCCGATGGCATGCCGTACGCGATTGCGTTGGTGGAGTCCACGCTGATTTTCAGTGTCGATCCTGGGCTCCAGAATTGCGTTGACGAAAGTCCATCAACCACATTGCGAACTGGGATACCCAGATACTCGATCGCGAACGATCCGGCGGTGGCCAAGGTGACGAGTGTACCGCCTGCCCGGACGAAATCATCCAGGGCTCGGACACCAGTCTCGCCGAATCCGGTCTGGAACTCCTTGGGATAAACGTTTCCGCCACGCCCGGGTCCGCCACCCTGTCGACCCTGCCCAAGAGCAGCGTTCCCACCTCCACCCCGGATGATTGCTCCGCGTCCTGCCGGCGAAGGCGGACTTGATGAAGTTCTCCGTTCCGGGAGTCCTGTGAGTACCGCTGGGTTGTCGGATGGCAGCACGATTACGTCGTATTTCGCGTTCAGGTTACCGGCTTGCAGTTCCGCATCAAAGAGCGAGGAATATGGGGCGCCGAATTGTTCGAAGACCAGACGCGTCCACCCCTCGTCCATGTTGCCTCCGCCAAACCTCTGGTACATGGCGACACGCAGCGGCTTCAATGCATGACTGGTCCTGGTCACATCGGCGGCGTTGGCATTGAAGTCGATTCCGATCGTCGCGGCAACTTCCTGGACCACTGCCGCCGGTGCGCGTGGAACGACGAAGTCTCCTGGCTTCGCCGTGCCCGTTGCACTGTCCACACGCCGGACGGGGATACCCCTGGCGAGCAGGACGTTCGCCGCCCTGAAGGAATCGTTGAGGCGTCCGTCCAGAAGGTAACCACGCGATCCGACGGAAACCCTGCCAGGCGCTGGAAGCGCCGACGTGACCTTTGCAAGCGGTGCGTTCACGGAGACATCCACCGGATCGGCACGGACACCCATGAACTCATTCATGGTATCCGTGGACATGTCGTAGGGTCGGATGGGATTCCCGTATGCGTCGCGTGTCCAGACGTTGTCGGGGTAGTGTGTCTCGCCCAGCAGCCACCGGATGACACCCATCTTGGGTTGAGCCAACTGGACCACGTATGTCCCTGGACCATAGCTCACTCCCGCAAGGGTGAAACCATCCGACGACTGCAGGACTTCGATGCCCTGAGCCAGCAGCTTGTCGATCATCTTCATCGCAGTAAGAGGATCGTGCTGTTCACGAAGAGGTATGACGAAGGCCTTTGGTGAACCGTTGGCTCCGCGTTCGGTCTGGTGCTTCGCCTTCAGGTAAGCATTGCGTAGCAGCGTTTCCTTGTTCCTGGCCGCGAGGTCGAGCGTGGCCCACGCCGCTATCTTCTGACGGTCGAGGATGTCCCGCAACCGCCATGTACCCCCGGGCCAGGGATTGGGGAAGTTCGTCTGTTCCTCGTACGCAGGAAGGTTCCGGGTGTCTCCCCGAAGTTCGGTCCTCGGGAGCTCGATAGGTGTCGCAAGCCTGGTGCTGGCCGATTCGGTCAGCATGCCAGCGATATTGTGGAACGGGGTTATCCAGTGAAAGCCCATGTGCCCCCACCCGGAATAAACGGCATCGTTGATCACGCCCGACATGCCGTATTCTTCCTCCTTGGTGGCCATGTGTGAACCAAACCAGTTCAGCTCACGCCATACTATCGGATCGGCGGAGGGACGCACCGGCTCGGCATAGGGCGGAAGATAGATGCGGGCGCCGTTGCTTCCCATGTGGTGATGGTCCACGTAAGCCTGCGGGATCCATTCGCGAAACAGCAGCCTTGCCATGTACTGGGACTCAACCAGGTTCGTTTGGAACGCATCACGGTTGTTGTCATGGCCGGCATACTTGTGGTAGAGCCATGGTGGTGCACTTCCTTCGGCCGGTGTTCCCAGAGTCTTGCGGTACCATTCCGTCGTCATCACCTGCCCGTCGGGATTGAAGGACGGGATGACGATCGATATGACATTTTCGAGAATGCGTAGTGCTTCAGAGTCATTCCGGCTCAGGAGGTCATAGACGAGCTCCGGTGCCATCTGTGTACCGCCGATTTCAGTGGCGTGAAGACTCATCGACTGCAGTATGACGGCCTTTCCCTCGCGGACGATCCGTTCTAGTTCGGCTTCGCCGTGCCCGCGCGGGTCGCTGAGGATGGAGTTCATCTGGCGATATTCGTCGAGACGCCGCAGGTTCTCGGGAGACGAGATAAAAAGTGCCAGGAACGGATGGCCCATGGTGGTGGGCCCCATGTTCTCCACGCGGATCCGGTCGCTCGCCTGTTCCAGTGCACCGAAATAGCGGACGATGTCGGTCCAGTGCGCCATCTTGAAGTCAGTCCCCAGTCTGAACCCGAAAAAGGCGTCCGGTTTGGGAACGTTGTTGCGCGCCGGCTCATCCGCTGCCGGGGGGCCAATGATCCTTTGCGCTCCGACGCTGGTAGACAACACTGAAAATGAAAGCGCGCCGGCGGCGAGCAGTCGGGCAATGGAGAAGGGCATGGTAACTCACTCCGGTTGGAACGGTCCAGGGTGAAGCGAAGGTACCACCCGGTTCGATCATGCGCCATGAGTTGGTTCAGCGCTGCCGTTGTTGAAGGTGGCGCATGTGGGTCCGATCGGTTCCGCCGCGCGGCGGTGACACCTGGTGCCGTCAGGTGATGGACTACAGTCGGGTTCCCGTGTCGATGACCTGGCGCGATGGCAAGGCCCGAGGCTCGATCCGAAGTGAGTCCACCTGACGGAATCCCTCCGCACGGGTAGCGAAAAAGCCGGTAACTTTCATTGGAGAGATTCCTGATGGATCGACGGCAACCTTTGCAAAGCGAGATGGTGATGTCTGTTTCGCAGAAGGAAAAGGGGGCGCGCTTCCGGTCGATGCACGAGGGGCCCGGTGCATTCGTGATCCCGAATCCCTGGGATGCCGGGAGCGCCCGGGTTCTTTCGGCGCTCGGATTTCGTGCCCTCACCACCACGAGTGCCGGCCTGGCCTTCTCCCTGGGGGAGCGCGACGGTCGTGCAGGTCTGGAGGTCACTCTGGCAAACGCGAGGGCGATAGTTGAGGCTGTCGACCTGCCTGTGGCCGCGGATCTGGAGAATGGCTTTGGCCATGGGCCGGAGGCGGCCGCGACGACCATTCGCCGGGCGGGATTGGAGGCCGGTCTCGTCGGTGGCTCGATCGAGGATTCGACCGGAGACAGCGAGCACCCGATCTATGATATCGGGCACGCGATCGAACGTGTCACCGCGGCAGTCGAAGCCGCACGGTCGCTCCCATTCGATTTCATGCTCGTGGCGCGATCGGAGAACTTTCTCCATGGCCGTCCGGATCTGGATGACACCATTCGCCGGCTGCAGGCCTTCGAGGCAGCGGGTGCCGACGTGCTCTATGCTCCGGGACTGAGGACCGCGGAAGAGATCGCGGCAGTGTGCTCCGCGGTTTCGCGACCGGTGAACGTCCTCGTCGGGCTGAAAGGCACGTCATTCACGGTATCCGAGCTGGCTGCTTTGGGCGTGCGCCGCATCTCCATTGGCGGTGTGTTGAGCCGTCTGGCGCTGGCGGCAGTTCAGCGGGCGGGGGAGGAGATAGTCGCAAATGGAACGTTCTCGTTTGCGGACTCGGCCCTGCCTGGGTCTGACGTCGCCCTCTTGATGCGACAGTGACGCCGGCGATCACGACGAGCGACCGTTGCTTTCGCTTTCCCGCCAGGACCACGATCAGCGCACTAGTCGCGAGTGTACCGGTAGTACTATGCATCCATCCTGCTGTAGGGCGAATCGAGACAGTGCGTCCGCATTGTCCTGACGGGCCAGTAGGGGTATCAGGAATCTCGGCTCCGTCTGGTGCCTTCGCGAGGCAAGGACGGAGCAGTCTGTTCCCTGACGGCGACGAAATGCCTTGACAGTTTTGCAGGTTTTCGTTATGTGTCGGCAACTGAATAACGTACACTTACGCCGACATCATGACTATACAAGACGTGGTCTGGTGGATTGCCGTGGGGGGGATCGGCCTGGTTGCGCTGGTCTTTGTCACGGCGATAGTGCAGTCTGGCAAGGCACAGGGTGATGCATCGAAGGCATCGATAAGTCTGCGCACCTGGCTCTTTCTGGCGCTCGGAGCGGTATTCGTCGTGGGGAGCTGGAAGACGCTCCGGAAGTATCCCATTCCCTCCCAGCGTGAATCATCGCCGTCGGGTCAGGTGGTCGAAGTGGTAGGACGGATGTGGAGCTGGCAGATCACCCCGGATACGCTGCAGGCCGGTGGTACGGTGGAGTTCCGCGTCACCAGCGCCGACGTCAACCACGGCTTTGCCATCTACGCTCCGGACGGTCACATCATGATCCAGACGCAGGCCATGCCAGGATACACCAATCGACTGCTCTATGCGTTCTCCGAGCCGGGGACCTACGTGGTTCAGTGCCTGGAGTTCTGTGGACTTGGACATGCCCCCATGAAGGGCACGTTCCAGGTGGTCGCCGGAGGGGAGGAATAGCCGTGGCTCCGCTCACTCTTTACCCTCCCGACGAACGACTCGAAGGCGGCAACCGCGTAACGTTCAATCTCTACCTGATCACCGCGGTAGTGCTGTTCGTGGTCATGATGCTGATAGGACTCAGCATGCGTATGTCGCAGGCCACGTGGATAACGCTCCGTATCGACCTGTTCTACAAGTTGCTGTCCATGCACGGCGCCGGCATGGTTGGTACCGTGTCGCTCGCCACCACGGGTACGATGTGGTACTTCCTCAGAAAGTATGTCCCGCTTCACCTGTGGGCGTTTCTCGGCAACTACGTGCTGTTCATGCTGGGTGCTGTCTGCATAATCATCTCCATTTTCGTGGGTGGTTACGGTGCCCTGTGGACGTTCCTGTACCCGCTTCCGGTGCAGGGGATGGGCCAATGGAGTTCGCAGACGGCTGCCCTGTTCATGATCGGATACCTGTTCATCGGGGTCGGCAGTCTTCTCTTCTACCTCGATGCGGCCGCCGCGATCATCAAGGTTCACGGAAACCTGGGTCGCGCGCTTGGTCTGCAATGGCTGTTCCGCGGGACCATAGATCCCAAGCACCCCAAGGCGGTGGTGGCCAGCACCATGGTGATCATCGCCAACTCGCTGGGAATCCTGGCGGGCGCCGTGGTGCTCGTGATGAGCCTCATAAACATCTATTTCCCCCAGGTCACGCTGGATGCGCTGCTGGCCAAGAACCTGACGTACTGGTTCGGCCACATGTATATCAACGCCACGATATACATGGGAGTGATAGCGGTTTATGAACTGCTGCCGCGCTATACCGGGAAACCATACCCCATCTCCCGGCCGTTTATCTGGTCCTGGGCCGCCAGCACCCTGTTCGTGATCATAGTGTATCCGCACCATCTCATGATCGATTTCGCGCAGCCACGCTGGCTGACCATCATGGGCCAGGTCGTGTCCTGGGGGGCCGGTTTCCCGGTCTTCCTGGTCACGACCTACGGGGCACTCGGGAACATCCGCGGTTCGGGCGTGCGCTGGACGATGCCATCACGCTTGCTGGTGCTCGGTGTCTTCGGATGGGCCGCCGGGATCGTCCCTGCGATTCTGGATGGTACGGTGCGCAACAATCTCGTGATGCACAACACGCAGTGGGTGCCGGGACATTTCCACTTCTATCTGCTCCTGGGCGTACTTGCGATGGTGCTGGGGCTGATGTACCACGTGATCGGCAGTCGCGCGAATGCGGCTCCGGACTCTACGGGCGATCGAACCGGCTTAGTGGTTTATCTCCTTGGCGGCCTGATTTTTGTCTTCGCGTTCCTCGATGCCGGCCATCGCAGCGTCGCCAGACGAATGGCCACGCACCTGCCGGAGTGGACCGCAACGGACAAGACCGGGTCGATCGGAGCCGCACTCGTGGTGCTGGGCATGGTTTACTTCGCTGTCCGAATAACCATGGGTCTGCTCCGGAGACTGCCTGAACCAGGGATTCCCGGTGCCGGCGCTGCGGGCACTGCTGGCTAGCGCGGTCGTCCTGGCCGCGGGCGTCGGCGTACTCTCGGCCGCAACCGACCGCTTCCAGGCATTCACGACGGAAACCGCACGCCGGATCTCGGTGAGTGAACATCCGCGTGCGGTACCCGACGTGACTCTGCAGACGTCGGATGGTCGGCGGATCACCCTGTCCTCCCTTCGGGGACGGTGGCTGCTGGTGGACTTCATCTATACCCGCTGCCTGACGTACTGCTCCGTCCAGGGTGGAGTGTTCGCCCAGCTGCAGGACAGGCTGGCCGACCCGATTGCGGAGGGAAGCGTCTCTCTGATGAGCATCAGCTTCGACCCGGGTCATGATGATCCCGAGCAACTGGCCGGCTACAAGACGCGGTTCCGCGATCGCGGTGACGGATGGCTCGCGGTGCGTCCGGTGGATGAGGCCGGGTTGACATCCCTGCTTCGGGCTTTTGGTGTGACTGCGGTCCCCGATGGCGTGGGGGGCTTCGTGCATAACGTGGCCATCGCCGTCCTGGATCCTCGTGGATATCTTGTCGCCATCCTGGATTATGATGACCAGCAGGCGGCAGCGGACTACGTGACCGCCCGGTTGGGGTCTTGAGCCGGTCTGCTTGGGGCAAGGCCATCGCCGGCTGTATGCTGGCAGGCATGCTGGCCCTTCCCGCGGCACGGCATGCCCTGGAAGGCACCATGACCGCTCAGATGCTGATCCAGATGCCTCTGCTGGTGCTGTCGGGGTGGCTGATATGCCGCGGTCTCCCTTCCGGAGCCACCGAAAGACTGGCTTCGTGGAACGCGGGAGGCATACCAGGGCTGATCCTGGTGTCGATGACCAGCCTCGTCTGGATGCTGCCGCGCATGCTGGATGCTTCGGTGCTGGATACCCGCTTCGCGTTTGCCAAGTACACCAGCATCCCATTCCTCATTGGGCTGCCGCTGGCACTGAGCTGGCCCCGCGCCGGCTTCGTGGTGAAGGGCGTTTTCCTGCTGGAGCTTGTCGCCACGGCCTTCCGGCTGGGCTGGTTGTACCTTGTATCTCCCGTGCGATTGTGCACGACGTACCTGCTGGATGATCAGCAGCGGCTGGGAAGGTATCTGCTCGTGGCGGGAGTCGTCATGAGCGTGGTGCTGGGCTGGAAGCTCATTTTCGGACGCATACGCGTCTGAACCGGCTGCCGACCGAGGATCCACGCGACAACCGTACGCCTTCAGATCTTCAGGTAGATGCCCCGTCGGTCCAGCGCCCAAAGGATGATCGCCCAGAGCGCGACGAAGCTGAGCCCGAATGCCAGGGAGGCGTCCCGGGGTGCCATCCAGCTCGCAAAGACGGACTCGTGGACAAACTGCTGCAGCGGCACTTGCCGCCCCTCGAAGTCGACCTGTATCAGCGAATAGATCGTCCGCGCCATGACGCCTGACCCGAGGAAGGCGATCAGCGGATTGCGACCGTACCAGGTGAACGGGGCGGTCCAGCGCCAATATCCATGCATGTCGATGATCCAGATGCAGGCCGCCAGTACCACCGCTGCCATTCCGCCCGTGAAGAGCACATATGAGCTGGTCCAGAGCTGCTTGTTGATCGGGAACGACCAGTTCCACATGAGACCCAGCAGCATTGCGATGGCACCGGCTCCAAAGAGCCCAGTGAGGCGATCGGCAAGCGGCCTTCGGACTCCCAGCCAGCGCCCTGTGAACACCCCCAATAGTACGGTTCCGACGGCGGGCACCGTGGAGAGAAGTCCCTCAGGGTCCCAGGTCACCGAGCTCGCCCAGAGGTGGGTTCCGAATACTGCCCTGTCCAGCCATGCCGCGATCGATGCTTCGGGGTTGTCCAGGAGGAGGTACCCTGGTCCCCCGCGCCCCGGGACCGGCAGCAGAGTCATCGCGAACCAGTATCCATAAAGCAGAAAGACAAGAACCAGAACCTGTGCCTTGAGAGTTCCCTTCATCGTGAGAAGGGCACCGGCAAGGTATGCCACGCCGATTCGTTGAAGAACACCGGGGATCCGGACTTCAGTTATCCGCTCCAGCGGCCACCATGGGAAAGACGCCAGGAGCAGTCCCGCGCCAATGATGAGAAGGGATCGACGGATTACCTGCCGCACAATGATCCCATCCGGATCTCCACGAACGCGCCTGGCGGCTCGGGAGAGGTGCGTGGTCACACCGACGATATACAGGAAGAAGGGAAAGATCAGGTCGGTGGGAGTCCAGCCATGCCAGACGGCGTGCTGGAGTGGTGGATATATCTCCGACCAGCTCCCCGGATCGTTGACCAGCAACATCCCGGCCACGGTGGCGCCGCGAAATGCATCCAGGGCCAGGAGCCGTTGCCGTCGGTCGATGGCGTGCGACATGCGTTGAGGCGGGGGTGGGAAGCCAAAATCATCCACCGACGACCGCGGCGCCAGACTCCGGGGGGAACCTCGCTTGGACCTGTGCCATAAGTTGTGACGCCCCGGCGGATGAGCGTCGCCGGCATCCAGGGTCCCAGGTGCGACAAATCAGTGGTCACATCGCGGCCGGACCGGTCCTTCAATAACTCGCAGCGATACTGCGCGCCCGGTCGTATCATTCCATATTCCTGAGCAGAACAATGGTCGCCCGGAGGATCGCATGTCCCTGTCAGCTCGTTCGCGCACTGCCTCTTTCACTCTCGTCCTTGGTGGCGCGGCAGTCCTGCTGCCTGGCAATCTGCCCGGTCAGGGGCAATGGAATCCCGAAGAGGTCCTCAAGCAGGAGACTTTTGCCCGGCCGCCGGCGCTGATAGAGCGAATCATTACTGCTCCCAGAACGGATATCTCCTTCACGAATCCAGCCCCCGATGGAAAGTGGTTCGTGCGTGTTGCGATGAAGGACCGCGGGGACATTTCGGACTATGGAAAGGCCCATATTTACCTCGGTGGATTGGCGATAGACACAACCGCGAACCGGGCCCGTCAGCTCACCATGCGCGCGGGAACGGCCTTGATCCTCGTCGATCCGGTGGGTGGAGTAACCCGGACGATGGAGGTCCCGCGCGATGCCACGATTTCTTCGCCCACCTGGTCGCCGGATGGCAAGTACATAGCTTATCTGGCCAACTTCTACGACCGGACCCAGCTGTATCTGGCGGATGTGGCCAGTGGAAAGTCCATACTCCTCACGAAGTCCCCGGTGCTCGCCGTCCTTGAGACCGGCATCGACTGGAGCGCCGATGGGAAATCAGTTGCGGTGGTCCTCGTGCCCGGTGAGCGGGGCCTCAAGCCGACGCACGGCAACGGTGGCATCGAGGATGGACCACAGGTTCGGCTCACCGAGGGCAGGACAGCGCCCCAACGTGTCTACTGGAGCCTCCTGGAGGATCCACACGACAAGGAACTTCTGAAGTACTACACCAGGGGCCAGGCAGCCCTCGTCGATATCAAGTCCAGGTCGGTGAAGAAGATTGGCACGCCAGCCATGATCCGGTCCCTGGATCTGTCACCCGATGGCCGTTATCTGCGCGTTTCCGTGATGACGGAGCCGTTTTCCTATATCGTCCCGACCAGCAACTTCGGGTCTCTCGATCAGGTTTGGGACTTGAGCGGACAAGTGCTGGTCCAGCTGGACAGCACCCCGCTCAGGGAGGGTGTGGTGGGTGATGGTGGAACCAACTTCGGACGTGGTGGAGCCGCACCGGACACGAGCAGACGCAGCTTCCAGTGGAATCCCGTGGGGCCCGGGTTGACCTTCCTCCAGTCCGTGTACAAGAACAGTGGTTCTCAATCGGCGAGCCGCACGGCTCGAGGTGCCGGTGCACCGGCTCGTGGAACCCAGAACCAGACCAGGCAACCGTCATCCGTAAGGTTCATGCAGTGGCTGCCACCCTTCGGCCCCAGCGATACTGCGCTGCTGTACGAGGGAAGCGGTCGCCTGACCAATGTGATGTACTCCGCCGATGGCCGTACCATGTTCGTTGCGGATAGTGGCACCGTGCTGGCCGTACGCACTGCCGATCCATCGCGACACTACAGCCTCGGCCGTGGTGTCCGTATGGGGGGCGGCGGGTTTGGCGGCTTTGGCCGCGGCGGCATGGGTGGCGACAACGATGACAGCGGCGGTGCGCTGGATACCAGGTCCGGCCCGTCTGGCAGCGTCGTGGTGGTCGGTTCGGATGGGAAGACCGTTTTTCTGTCAGGAACCAGGATGCCCGGCGCAAACTGGCAGACCGAAGGTCCACGCCCCTGGGTGGACAGGCTCGATTTTGAAAGCGGACAGCGGACGCGCGTCTTCGACGCCGCCGCCAACGCATCGGAGACATTCGTGGCTGCGCTGGACGATGATTACTCGAAGTACCTCTACAAGCATGAGTCTCCTTCAGTCATCCCCGATGTGTGGCTTCGCGACGTCGAGGCGGGCACAACGAGGAAGGTCACCAATAATGTCGAAGTGGCACCGGAGGTCGTGCATCTGCAGCGGATGCGGATGCAGGTGACCCGACAGCGCGACAGTCTGAAGTTCTGGGTGGATGTCACGATGCCGGCCGACTGGAAACCCGGGACGAGACTCCCTGGGATCATCTGGTTCTACCCCCGGGAATACACGACTCAGGCCGAGGTGGATCGGTCCCGGGAGCGTACCAACATTTTTGCGTATCCCGGGCTGGCCCCGGCACGACCCGCATCGTCCATCGATCTGTGGGCGACACAGGGCTACGCGCTCTTGGAACCCGACACACCCATTATCGGTGATTCGGGGAGGATGAATGACAACTACATCCAGGATCTTCGCGAGAATCTGGATGCGGTCATCGATGCAGCGGTGGCAGCCGGGTATGTCGATCGTGAGCGCTTGGGTCTCGGAGGGCACAGCTACGGAGCGTTCAGCACCGCCAACGCCATGACCGTGGTGCCATACTTCAAGGCGGGTATCGCGGGTGACGGGATGTACAACCGATCTCTCACTCCCTTCGGATTCCAGAGTGAGCGCCGCACGTTCTACACCGCCCAGGACACCTACCTCGATGTGTCTCCGTTCCTTCGGGCGGACAAACTCACCGGTGCGCTCCTGATGTACCACTCCATCGAGGATCAGAACGTGGGGACGGCCCTGCTAAGTTCGGTCCGGATGATGCAGGCGCTACAGGGACTGGGGAAAACCGCCGCGCTTTACATGTACCCCTATGAGGATCACAGCGTGGGAACCTGGCAGACTGACCTGGATCAGTGGGCCCGCTGGCTGGCCTGGTTCGATATCTATGTCAAGAATCCCAAGGCGGATTCGAAGGCGGTACAGCCCTGACATGCTTGCCCCGGCAGGCTGCCCGGGTGACTGGGATCATGGTTCCAGTCGCCCGGGTGTCACCTTTTCACAGGTGCCCGAATGTCGCGCTTCCTGAAACCATTGTGCTTCCCGCTCGCCACGGTGCTCCTGGCGCCAGTTCTCCGGTCCCAGGGTCGCGTCGCCCAGCCCCAGGTCGATGACCCGATTGCAATGATCGTTTCGAGGCTCGATCTGGAGAAGTACAAGGCGACCATCAAGGGGTTGACTCAATTCGGAGACCGACGGCAGGGAACCGAGCGGAACCGCCGGGCGGTTGACTGGATCGAACAGCAACTGAGGTCGTACGGTTGCACCAACACTGAACGCATTCGCTACGAATACAAGTCGCCTGCCCCCAGAGGAGCCGGCCGCGGTCGCGCCGGTGGGCGCGCCGGCACTGGAGCCGGAACGGCCCGAGGGCGTGGAAATGGCGTACGCATCGTAGCCAGCGGAGAGGTGGTCAACGGGCAGGGTGGCAGTCGAATCCGCGGGATCAGGGGTCTGACAGGCGTCAATACCGATTCCATGGCCACCGATGCACGACTCCGCGCGTTGAATGCTGAACCCGCCAAGGACGGACCCAGGGAGGAGGTTTACTGCACGAAGATCGGCACTACGCACCCGGAGGAGATGTACATCGTCAGTGCTCACATGGATGGCCACGGGTGGGGTGAGGCCGCCAATGACGACGGTTCCGGTACAGCCCTCGTGATGGAGCTGGCCCGGATTTTCAGCAGTCCCGATGTTCAGACCGAGCGGAGTATCCGGTTTGCGCTCTGGAACAACGAAGAGACCGGGCTGAACGGAGCGCAGGCGTATGTCGATCAGCGCCACTCTCTGCAAGGACGGGAAGATCCCCCCGGGTCGGGAAAGTACCCGGAGCCCAGGTGGCTCGGCATGATCCAGCACGACATGATGATGTGGGACCACGGCATGCCCAGGCCGGACGGCACACTCAGTCCGGAGCAGCGGCCCGAGGCAGACGTGAACATCGAATTTCAGTCGAACTCGGCCATGGCGGACACGTCCATGAAGCTGGCGTTCTTCTTCCACGCCGCAAACGAGAAGTACGCCACCGACTACCCCGCCACGGTTGGCCCTCACATGACCAACACGGATTCCCGTCCCTTTCAGGACCTGGTACCAACCATAAGTCTACGGGAACTCGAACGTGGCTCGCAGGTCGGGGCAGGCTGGGATCCCAACTGGCACCAGGTCACGGACAGGTACGACACGTACAGTGACAAGGATTTTCGGCTGGGCCTGAATGCTGCCCAGACGACCGCTGGCGCCATTGGTATGCTTGTGGGCGCCACGATCCGGAAGTAGGCCCCAGGGTAAGAACGCCCGGGGATCGTTCTACAGGCGGCTGCGGTGCCGGTCGAGCGATGGTTCGCGCGACCGGGGCGGGTTCCTACGCTGGGGCCGGTTCGGTTCAAGTCATTTCGTGACTTGACTCTACCTGTGGCAACAGCCTATCATTCCCGACTGCCCCACCCCCGTGGTCGGGGCTCGCTTTTTTTTTCGTTGACCACTTCGGATGCCGACTATCAACCAACTCGTCCGGCGCGCACGTCGGGCGGTGCAAGCCAAGGGAAAGACTCCGGCGCTCAAGGCGAACCCGTTCCGCAGGGGCGTATGCACGCGAGTCTACACCACCACACCAAAGAAACCCAATTCGGCGCTTCGAAAGGTGGCCAAGGTTCGCCTCACGAATCAGTTCGAGGTGATCGCCTACATCCCGGGTGAAGGGCACAACCTGCAGGAACACTCCATCGTTCTCGTGCGTGGCGGGAGGGTGAAGGATCTGCCCGGAGTTCGCTACCACATCGTACGGGGCACGCTCGATGCAGCCGGGGTACAGGGCCGCAACCGCAGCCGTTCCAAGTACGGCACCAAGAAGCCCAAGGCAGGTGCCAAGTGAGTCGCCGCAAAAAGACCGTCCGTCGTCCGGTGCTCCCGGACGCCCGCTACGACAGCCAGACAGTCTCGAAGTTCATCAACTCTCTGATGTACGAGGGGAAGAAGGCGGTCGCCGAGCGGATTTTCTACGGCGCCATGGACCTGGTGGAGTCACGCACCAGCCAGCCGGGAGTAAATGTCTTCAAGCAGGCGTTGTCCAATCTTAAGCCAGTGGTCGAGGTCAAGAGCCGCCGTGTGGGTGGAGCCACCTACCAGGTTCCCGTCGAAGTTAGACCGGACCGGCGTACGGCGCTTGCCATGCGCTGGCTGATCCTCTTCTCCCGTGCGCGCAACGAGAAATCAATGGCCGAGAAACTGGCGGCCGAGATAATCGCGGCATCGAAGGGAGAAGGCAACGCCATCAAGAAGAAGGAAGACACGCACCGAATGGCTGAGGCCAACAAGGCCTTCGCACACTACCGGTGGTAAGGTTCTCAGGCCGCTTCAGATGCGGCCTGACCTGTGTTCGGGGGGTGGGGGTGCAGCGTCCATGACTGCGCTCGTCGGAATCTTCGGTACCGGTGCCGCCGCGGCGCCGGATGTGCTGCCAGCCATGCTGGATGCCATGCCGGGACGAGGATCCGGTGGGGTGGAAACCCGCCGCTTCGATGGTGCATTCCTGGCGGCGCAGGCTCACCCCTGGGAGTCCGGCATCGGCGGCTGGGCCGGCCCTCTCATAGTGGAGGACGCGCAGTGGGTCCTGGCGGCGGACGCCTCCCTGTACTACCTCGATGACCTTCGTCGTCGGCTGGCACGTCGTCTCGCTGGGAAACGCGCGGCTCCCGCGGACCTGCTCCTTGCTGCCTTGCACGAATGGGGCGTCCAATTGGGCAGGTATGTCGAGGGCGACTATGCACTGATCGCCTGGAACCGTGAATCGCGTCGAGTGGTTCTGGCCAGGGAGTTCGCCGGAAAACGGACGCTCACGTGGACCGCTGTCCCGGGTGGCACCCTCGTCGTGGCCAGCGCCCCACGGGCGGTCGCGGAGTTTCCTGGGGTATCCTCCGAACTCGATGACGTGTTCGTCACCGCCGCGGTCTCGACACTGGATTGCAGCGGAAGGCGCACCGCGTTCCGGGACATTCACGCCATTGAAGCCGGTACTGTCCTGGCTCTCTCGGATGACGGCAGAACAGTTGGCCGGGACACCTGGCAGCCACCGGAATTTTCAACCGAGTGGCGTCAGGATGTGGATCGGGAAGCCGCGGAGGCCTTCAGGGCGTTGCTCCGAGCCGCCTGTCTGGAGCGCCTGCCACCTCAGGGAGGAGCCACCGTCTGGATGAGTGGTGGCTGGGACTCGACGTCCGTGTTCGCGTCCCTGCGCGATGCGGCGATCCCGGATCCCATAGAGATCCTCTCGTTGGAGTATCCCGACAACGATCAGGGGAATGAAGTCCGATTCATCCAACCACTGGCTGACCGCTGGATGACGCCGGTTCATTGGCTGCCGGTGGACAACTTCGGCTTGTTCGATGACAGCGGGAGGAATACGGCGCGGGCCGATGACCCCATGCCACATCCGTTTGAGCCAGTCCTGAGAGGACTTGGGCAGGCCACCGTGGGCCTGGGTCACCAGGTGGCTTTCGAGGGAACTGGGGGAGATCACTTGTTCCTGGCCTCCGGTCCCGCCATTCACGCTCAGCTGCTGGCGGATGGTGGTTTTCGCGACCTGGCGCGCCTGTTGTGGGCGGCGCGGCCTCCTTTTCGCCAGCTCCTGCGGGCCTGCCTCCTTCCCAACCTGGCAGAGGACACATTGGAGTGGATTGGCCAGGTGCGGGGACGGGCGCTGCGAAGCAGTTGGGAGTATCCCCTGCCAGACTGGCTTGAGGACACGATGGCTTTTCGGTCGATGCGGGCGGAGAATGTGCAGCGGCTTCCGGGTGAGGGGCCCGCCAGGTACGAAGTCCGGTTCCTGCTGACGGGGGCACGGCTGTCACGTGTGGCGTCGCATCTTCACCGCTTTGGCCTGGACGAAGGAGTGGTCGTCCGGTCGCCGTTTCTCGATCGCCGCCTGATGGAGTTCGTGGCGACCAGGCCAATGAGCGATCGCGGATACGGAGGCGACGCCAAGAGGCTGCTCCGTCGGTCCATGAAGGGGCTGATACCTGATCAGGTCCTGGCTCCCCGGCCACGGAAGACCGGGGTACCGGTCGACTATTTTGGACGACAGTTGCGGACGGATCTGGCCCGCGCCCTCGATGACGCCTTTCCGGTGGGTGGATCCAACCTGGAGGCGTTGGGAATCATTTCGGGCTCGAAAATGAGGTTGGCGGTCGAAGGATTCGCCCGGGGCTATGATCACCTGACGGGATCCTCCCTCCATACGGCCCTGCTGGTGGAGCGGTGGATTGCGCGGGCAGGCAGGGGCTGTTAAGATTGGGCCGTGCACATCCCGATTGTCTTTACAGGGGCGGCATCAAGTTTGCAGTGTTTGGTTGTGTCGAACCCATGGAGACCTCAATGTACAGTTCACCGAAGCTCGTGCGGTATGGCAACTTCCGCGACCTGACCCAACAGCAGTGTGGTTACGGGCCCGCCAAGACGTACCCGAACTGGGACGTCGCGCTCGGCCCCGGCCAGTCCAGCGACGGCTGCGAGACTCGCTCGTAAGGTTTTGGTTGGGAACAACTCTGACGTTGTAAGTCGTACTTCTCCTGGGCTCTGATCGGGGAGAGGCCGGTAGGTGGTGACGGAAACCGACCATACATCGTCGATCTGATGTGACGCCGCCATGTCCCTTGCTGTTGGGTCATGGCGGCGTTTTGTTGCATCCACGCACCACTGCGGTCATGCCGGAAAGTGAAGTAGTTCCGCTGTATGTGGGCACACCCGTTGCATGTCCTGCGGGCACCACGCTCGCAGGGATGGAGGTCGTGATTCCAGTTCGGGCCGTTGGAGACGTCGGACCACCCAAGGCATGGCAACAGCGCACCTGACATCGTCGACAGCGGTCCATCACGGAGCTTCCCCTGAACTAGCCCTGGTTCTTGCGGCTACCCGGAAGGACCGGTCGCCGCGAGAGGTGAGCGAGCTCCTGGCTACCAGTCTGGACTGGGCCCGCCTTACCAGGATTGCAGTGGCTTCACGCGCCACGCCCGATGTCTGGAAGTTGGTTGCGGGTGCTCCGGATCTGCCGGTGGAGGCCGGTGAGCTCCAGGCGATTGCCGTCATCGACGAGTTCCGCAGCTACCACATCAAAGGCCTGGTGGGTCGGATAACCGCTCAGCTGCGGGATGCCGGAATCGAGATCCTGGTTCTCAAGGGCGCAGCCTTGCTGGTGGGTGCGGTTACACCGCCCGTAAGACGGACCATGTCCGACATCGACATCCTGGTCATCACAGGCTCTCCGGAGGCGGCATGGCAGGCCTGCCGTGCCAACGGGTGGAGCCTTGTGGACGCGGAATGGACCGAAGAACTCTACCGGTCACACCACCATTTGCCGCCCCTCAACGATCCCGACGGCATCCGCATCGGACTGGAGATACACCGCTCCCTCATGTCAGGCGTGCAGAGTCTGGGTGTGGACCTGGGCGCGCTCCTGGACCGATCCCATGCAGTGTCCGTGGATGGAGTATTGGTCAGGGTTCCGTCGGTCGAAGACCTTCTGTTGCACAACTGTCTTCATTTTGCCTGGGCGAACAAGTTGCAGAGGTCCGCCTGGCGCGCGTTTTCCGACGCCCACTCGATTTCCGGTGACCCGACTTTCGACTGGTCCCGCTTCGTTGCCATCATGCCTTCGGAGCGTGCCCGTCGATGCGCGTACTGGACTCTTCGACTCGCACGCCTTCTGGCCGGGTTGGAGGTGCCACCCGAGGTACTCCACTCACTGGATCATCGGGACGGCGGGCCTGTGAGCACGTTGCTGGAGCGCCACTTCAGCCGACAACTGCTGGAGGATGAGACCGGCGGAGCACCGGCGGAACGGGTGCGCCGGTGGCTCTGGCTGACTGCCATGCGTGGAACCGGCCCCGATGATCTCGAACAGGCGTGGGAACTCGGTGCACTGGATCTTCCGGGTGAAGGATCGAGGACTTCACGCACGCGTCGCGGCGCGCTCAGCGCCGCCTGGTCCACCGCCGCCTACGCGGTACGACTCTTGAATCGTGGCTGATTGGTCCGGCGGAAGAAGAAAACTCCAATGCGTGGAGTGTCCCGGCCCTTCTCAACATTCCTTCCCGGAGTACGTTTCCAACGCGTGTGATGTCGCCCGGGTGTGGTATTCTGGGATACCCGACGACTTCCAGCACGACCTGACCAATGAGACCACCCCCTGTTCGCCTCTCAATGGCCAACGCCAGCGGAACACCACTTCCCAGACCGGTAGCCGACGCAATCTTCCGGAGACTTCCGGAGGGCGGCGTGCTTTTTTCCACCGACACGGAGGTTTACTTCGGGGTGGATACCGTCGGCGCACAGATCTGGGAACTGCTCCCGCCGGCCACGAGGACGCTGGAGGAAATGGTCTCACACCTGGCGGCACAATACCATGACGTGGCGGCAAGCCAGATCAGGGATGACGTCGAACGGTTTCTCGAGGAGCTTCTCGCCAATGGCCTGGTCTCTGTTGCCGCGCCGGACCCGCCGGGAGATTCGCCGGTACGTTGAGGCGCTGCCCCGGCTGAAGCGGCTCGACTGGGCCGCCTGGCGAATGCTGATGAGGGCGCAGGCTGCCTTGTTGCGCGCCCAATGGGAAATGAGGTCACGCCCCACGGGGGAACTCGTTTCCGATGATACGGTTCCGACTCGCGACATGGCAATGGACCGGCTGGAGGACGCGCGACGTGTGGCCCTGGCGGTCAACAGGGCCGCAACCTATGGCGTGTTCCGGCCCCTCTGTCTGGCGCGCGCCATGGCACTCAGGAAACTGCTTGCCGGTGAAGGGATCGAGGGAGCCAATGTCAGAGTGGGAGTCCTCCTCCGGAACGGCGCCTTCATCGCACACGCCTGGGTGGAGTATGCCGGGCAGGTTGTGGGCGACGATCCGCTCATGGTAGCCCGGTACGCGCCGCTGGAGGTCCAGGTGAGGGAGCTCGAGTGAGCCATCGGTATTGCGTCTTTGGCGGGATTCTCGAATCGGCGATTCCCATCGACCTGCTTCCCTCTGCAGCGTCCGAGGAGCGGGCCACGTGGTCGCTCGAGGTGAGAGACGAAGATGGTTCCGTTCCGGGAGAGGCCTTGGGATCCGACATCGTCTACGGGGACGTGCTCGTACACGGCTACCGGAGTCCCGATGGCTACTCTCTGGTGTTCGACGACACCGGAAGGTTCGATATCTCTGCTGGCGGCGACCGGATCACTTGGTTTCGGCCGGCCGGTGCTTCCCTTCCGGCTGCTGTAGCCGATCTCACGAGTCGGGTACTGGCGATGGCGCTCCACGCTGCCGGGCTCCACACGATCCACGCCAGCGCCGTCTCGATTTCGGGAGCGGGTATCGCGTTCCTGGCACCCAAGTTTCATGGGAAGTCCACGCTCTGCGGTGCGCTGGTGCGTGCCGGAGCCCGGGCAATATCGGACGACACTGTGCCGGTGAAGTTCGCCCCCCGAACGATGCTTCTCCCCGGGCTGCCACGTCTGCGCCTCTGGAGCGATTCGGCACACCGGATCTTCGGGATCGAGCAGGAAGCCGCCGGGATCCGGAAGCACCTGCTGGACACCCTGCCCGACGCCCAGGTCGAATCCCGGCCGGTACCCTTTCACGCGGCATATCTCCTCACCCCGGTCGACGCGCTTCCGGGAGGGGCTTCGGTGTCGCGAACCCACGTGGACAGTGTCCCGGCAACGATGGCCATGCTCACCCACGCCCGGCTGGGTCCCATTCTGACTGGCCCGGAATCTGCTGGGCTGTTGTCCCGAACGGCCGAGATGGCCGTGGATGTGCCGGTGTATTCCCTGGAGGTGGTGCGGGACCTGGATCGGATCAATGATGTGGCTCGAACCGTCAACTCGTGGCACCTGGGGTAGTCGGATCAATGATGTGGCTCGAACCGTCAACTCGTGGCACCTGGGGTAGGCTGTTCGTCCTTGGTGGAAGCCGTGCCCGATGGACGCGGCCGGGCGCTGTCGACGGCCCTTCGGGCGGTGGAGCACATTCTCCAACGGAGTTTCCATGAGATTGCCCAGTCCGAATTCGACCGTCATCTGTCGCGAGGTTGCTGAGGGTGCGGTGCTTTTCTCCACAGCCACCGAGGTGTATTTCAGCCTCAACGCGGTTGGGTTCCGGATCTGGCGTCTTCTGAAGGACGCTCCGGATCGAGACAGCATGGTCGCGACCTTGGCGGAGGAGTACCCCGACGTCAGTCGCGATGTCATTGCTTCCGATGTAGAGGATCTTCTCGGGACGCTGGCGAACGAAGGGCTGGTGAACGAGCAGACCTGACAGCAGGTGCGGCAGGCTCAGCCGTTGGCACCGTTGTTGCTGGTTGTCCATGTCGCGGCAGTCAGGGGATGCTGGAGCAGCCGCCAGCGCGCTTCCTGACGTCATGCGCACGTTGTTCCCACCCCTCGCTCGCAGACAGCCAAAATCCCACTACGGCTGGCCTTGCAGCGGCAACCTGAATCGTGGAGGAAGGCAGGTGTATCAGACTCCCAAGTTGGTGCGGCACGGGCAGTTCCGGGACCTCACCCAAGGCTTTTGGAACTTCTTTGGTGGCGGTTTCGGCGGCTTCGGCGGCTTCGGCGGATTTGGTGGCTACGGTAGCTACGGCGGCTACGATTGTCCCGAACCGGGTGGTTCCCGCTAGGTCAGAGGCAGGAGTCCGACAAGCAACGAAGTTTGTGGAAGTGCCGGTCGTTTCGCTGCGATCGGCACTTCTTGTTGCAGGGCACCATCACTGCTCGTTGAGGTGATGCAGCAGCGTCCGTATTGGTGACGGAAATTTCACACAAGAGACAGAAGGCCATACATTTGTGACCTGGAGATACCGCTTGTTTGGTGGAGTGCTCGAGACGGTGCTCGATATTCCTGACTTGCACCCAGTTGGTGGCGTCGGCGCTCGAACCTGGTGCCTCCAGGTCCGCCGGGAAGAGGATGGCAGGCCGGTGGAGTGGCCGGTCGTCGGCACTGACGTGATTCCTGGCGCTGGAGCGGTGACGCTGCGTCAGGATTCGAGCGGAGTACTGCGTCTCGAGTACACCGATACCGGGGTTTTCGAGATCTCGTCCGATGGCTCGCAGGTGACTTGGTATCGGCCGCGGGACGTGGACGAGGGGTTGGCGCGGACCGACATTCTGGGGCGAGTGATGGCGCTGGCAGCGCAGGCCCAGGGAATCATTACGCTGCATGCATCGGCGGTCTCACTGGGCGGCAGCGTCATCGGGTTCATGGCGCCGAAGTATTTTGGCAAGTCGACCCTGGCGTGCGCCCTGACCGATGCAGGAGCGGCACTGGTGACCGACGATGCACTGGCCATTCGGTGTGATGCATCGGGAGTCATGGCGGCACCGGGAGTTCCGGCTCTTCGGCTGCGCGAGCAGTCAGCCGTGTTTCTGGGCCGGATGAAGGATTCCGAAGCCGAGGTTGGCGGCGCCTGGAGGTATCTCGAACGACATGATGAGCATCGCGTCATCACCGGGTGGACTCCGCTGACTTCGCTTTACGTCCTGGGGCCGGACCGGGGGGAGAACGCGGCAACGGAGCGAATCGATGTGGATCGTGTTTCCGCGTCGCTGGCGCTGGTGCAGCATGCCAAGGTCGCCGGCCTGTTGGGTTCATCGCTCGCCGCGCAGTATCTGGGAACCGCGACCCAGGTGGTGTCGCAGGTCCCGGTTTTTCTGCTGCGCTTCCCTCGGGATCTTACACGACTGGCGGAAGTAGTGGCCGAATTGCGGTCCTGGCACGAACCATCGGCGGTCGGTCCGGTTTAGGATGGATCCCTGCGGCCCGATGGGGTCGCGCGATTGACATTTTGGTTCTTCCAAACCACATTACGTGGCTTCCAACGCCTTGGTGGTGCTGGGAACCTGCCGACGAAGCTGCGCGTCGGCTCCTATGGGTCCGCGAGTGTCGCGGAGACGGTATTGTCAGTGGGACTGACCGGATGGCCAGTCTCATCCCGAAAAGCGACGCAGGACAATTTGACGTCGGGCATGGTGCCCGGCGCGCCATGGGTCCCCCTCGTGCGGCATCTGGCGAGTACACCCGGCGGCAGCGGATGGATACCGACTCCTGCGTGAAGGAGCGCCTGGTCCACCCGCGTTTTTGCTGTATTCAGGCCCATCTGCAATCCACGCCTGCCACACGCGGCAGGCTGTCAGTAAGAAACACATGCCCAGATCCACTCCGCTCGAGAACTATCGTAACATCGGCATCATGGCCCACATCGATGCCGGCAAGACGACCACGACCGAGCGCATCCTCTATTACACCGGCAAGTCGCACAAGATTGGCGAGGTCCATGATGGTGCGGCTACCATGGACTGGATGGAGCAGGAGCAGGAGCGCGGAATCACCATTACATCGGCAGCGACCACCTGTTTCTGGCGCCGCCACGGTGCCAGCGCCAATGGCGGAGACGGACCCGAGTACCGCATCAACATCATAGACACGCCGGGCCACGTGGACTTCACCGTGGAGGTGGAGCGGTCGCTGCGCGTCCTGGACGGAGCGGTCGCGCTTCTCGATTCGGTTGCCGGGGTGGAGCCGCAGACGGAAACGGTCTGGCGCCAGGCGGACCGGTACCACGTTCCCCGGATGATCTTCGCGAACAAGATGGACCGCGTGGGCGCGGATTTCGAACGATGTCTTGCCATGATCCGTGACCGGCTGACCCGGGATGCCCACCCGCTGCAGTTGCCCGTGGGGTCCGGAGAGCTTTTCACGGGTCACATCGACGTCATCGAACGGAAGGAGTACATCTTCCATGACGAGACCATGGGCAAGACGTTCGATATCGTCGACATTGCACCGGAGTTCCAGGATCGCGTGGAGCAGGTCCGTCAGGAACTGATCGAGGCCGCGGTGGAGCATGATGAGCAGCTCCTGGAGAAGTACCTGGCCGGCGAGGAACTCACGCACGAGGAAATCCGGCGTGCGGTGCGGAAGGCGACAATCGCCATGCGATTCGTGCCGGTGCTTTGTGGCGCCTCATTCAAGAACAAGGGTGTGCAGGCTCTGCTGGACGCGATCCTGGACTACTTGCCGGCACCGATCGACGTGCCGGCGATCGAGGGGCACCTGCCGCACCACGACGAAACCTTTGAACATCGGAAGGTGGGGGACAGCGAACCCTTCGCGGCCCTGGCATTCAAGATTGCGACCGACCCATTCGTGGGGAAACTGACCTTCTTCCGCGTCTATTCCGGCGTCCTGGAGTCGGGCAGCTATGTATACAATTCCACGAAGGACAAGCGGGAGCGGGTGGGTCGCCTGCTGCAGATGCATGCCAACAAGCGCGACGAGATCGAAGAGGTCCGCGCGGGTGACATTGCAGCCGCCATCGGATTGAAGGACACGCGGACCGGAGACACGCTCTGCGCCGATGACCAGCCCATCATTCTGGAGGCCATGAAGTTTCCGGCGCCGGTCATCGATGTGGCCATCGAGCCGAAGACCAAGGCCGACCAGGACAAGCTGGGCCTGGCGCTCGCCAAGCTCGCGGAAGAGGATCCCACCTTCCGGGTGCACACCGACGCGGAGACTGGTCAGACCATCATCTCCGGCATGGGTGAACTGCACCTGGAGATCATTGTCGACCGCATGATGCGGGAGTTCAAGGTGGACGCCAACGTGGGCCGTCCACAGGTGGCCTACCGGGAGACCATCCGCAAGCGCGTAGAGAAGGTGGAGGGGAAGTTCATCCGGCAGTCGGGTGGCAAGGGCCAGTATGGACACGTCGTCATCGCGCTGGAGCCCATGGAGGCAGGGCAGGGCTTCCATTTCGAGGACCGGATCGTGGGTGGTACGGTGCCCCGGGAGTACATCGGACCGGTCGAACAGGGCATCAAGGAAGCTCTGGAGAACGGAGTGCTGGCCGGTTATCCAATGGTCGACGTGCGTGTCGAGCTCACCGACGGCTCATACCACGAAGTCGACTCCAGTGAAATGGCGTTCAAGATCGCGGGATCCATGGCGTTCAAGGAGGGTGCACAGCGTGCCCATCCGGTTCTCCTGGAACCCATGATGAAGGTCGAGGTCGTCGTCCCCGAGCAGTACATGGGAGACGTCCTCGGAGATCTGTCTGCCCGCCGTGGCAAGATCGGCGGCATGATGCAGCGCGGCGAGGCCCAGGTGATTGCTTCCACGGTACCCCTTGCCGAGATGTTCGGATACTCCACGCGGCTGCGTTCCATGACGCAGGGTCGCGCGGTTTACTCCATGGAGTTTTCGCACTACGACGAAGTTCCCAAGAGCAAGGCAGAAGAGATAGTCAGCAAGGCCAAGGCGTAAACCGGGCGAGGATGATGGCGGTGGACCTTTCCATCTCCCATCTCCCATCTCCCATCTGGTGACCACCACAACAGGACAGTACCAATGGCTAAGGCAAAGTTCGAGCGGACGAAGCCGCACGTGAACGTGGGAACCATCGGCCACGTCGATCACGGCAAGACGACCCTCACCGCCGCCCTGACGAAGATCTCGGCGGACAAGGGGTGGGGAACAAAGTACGTCAGCTATGACGAGGTGGCGAAGGCGTCCGAATCACAGGGTCGTCGTGACTCTACCAAGATTCTCACCATCGCGACGTCACATGTGGAGTACGAGACGAACAATCGTCACTACGCCCACGTCGACTGCCCGGGCCACGCGGACTACGTCAAGAACATGATCACGGGTGCCGCGCAGATGGACGGCGCGATCCTGGTGGTGTCCGCCGTGGATGGGCCGATGCCGCAGACGCGGGAGCACATACTCCTCGCCCGTCAGGTGAACGTGCCTTCGATCGTGGTGTTCCTGAACAAGTGCGATCTGGTCGACGACCCCGAGCTTCTGGATCTGGTGGAGCTCGAGGTCCGTGATCTCCTCAACCAGTACCAGTTCCCGGGTGACGACACCCCAGTGATCCGCGGTTCGGCCATCAAGGCGATCCAGGGTGAACAGCAGTGGATCGACAAGATCGAGGAACTGTATAACGCCATCGACACCTTCGTACCGGAGCCGAAGCGCGAGATCGACAAGCCGTTCCTGATGCCGGTGGAGGACGTATTCTCCATCACCGGTCGCGGAACGGTGGCCACCGGCCGTATCGACCGTGGCATCGTGAAGACGGGCGACGAACTGCAGCTCGTCGGTTTCGGCGCCGAGAAGAAGACCATCGTTACCGGTGTCGAAATGTTCCGCAAGCTGCTGGACGAGGGTCGGGCCGGTGACAACGTGGGTCTGCTGCTCCGTGGTGTGGACAAGAAGGAGATCGAACGCGGCATGGTGCTGGCGAAGCCGGGTTCGATCACTCCGCACACGAAGTTCGACGCCGAGGTCTACGTCCTGAACAAGGAAGAGGGTGGCCGGCATACACCGTTCTTCAATGGGTATCGGCCTCAGTTCTACTTCCGTACCACTGACGTGACCGGTTCCATCCAGCTTCCGGCAGGCACCGAAATGGTCATGCCGGGCGACAACATCCAGATGCAGATCGAGCTCATCTCGCCCATCGCCATGGAAGAGGGGCTCCGCTTTGCCATCCGTGAGGGTGGTCGTACGGTGGGTGCAGGTGTGGTAACCAAGATCATCGCGTGATCAGCAAGGGAAACGGGGGTGGAGAGGCCGCCCCCGTTTTCGATCCGCGCTTCCGTTTTCCGTTTCCAGACTCATGGCAGGACGCATCCGCATCCGACTGAAGGCCTTCGACCACGCGGTCATCGACGCCGCTGCCGCGGACATAGTCCGCACGGCCGAGAAGACCGGGGCACAGGTATCCGGACCCATCCCCTTGCCGACGAAGACACGGCGGTGGACGGTCCTTCGCTCTCCGCACGTGGACAAGAAGTCGCGCGAGCAGTTCGAGCTGAAGACGCACAAGCGTGTGATCGACATCCTCGATTCACGGGCCCAGACGGTCGATGCCCTCACCAAGCTCGACCTGCCGGCCGGTGTGGATGTGGAGATCAAGGTACAGTAGACCGGGTTGAGAGTTGAGAGGAGGGATCCTCTCGTTCCTCTTGAGGCGATAATGCTAGGGATCATTGGCAGGAAGCTGGGCATGACCCAGGTATTCAATGACGAGGGACATCAGGTGCCCTGCACCGTGGTGGAGGCTCCGCCCAACCCGGTGGTGAAGGTCATTTCCGGAGAGCGCACCAAGCCGGGCTACTCCGCGGTCGAACTCGGCTACGGCCAGCAGCGTTTGCGCCGGGCGTCGAAGAAGGGTGAGAGCTCACCGCGTGGCCGGCGGGCCAGCAAGGCGGCTGTCGGTCACGCCGCCAAGGCCGGTCTCGAGACGGTGCCGCGCAGCCTGCGGGCATTCCGGTTGGACGACATGCCGGCGGATGCCGGTATGCCGGCCTACAAGGTTGGCGATACCGTTGACGTCTCCATTTTTGCCGCCGGGGAGATGGTCAAGGTCACCGGCACCACCAAGGGACGTGGATTCCAGGGAGTGGTGAAGCGGCACGGATTCGGTGGGGGGCCCAATACGCATGGCAACACCAAGCACCGCCGTCCTGGTTCCGTGGGCGCCGGCACCGATCCGTCGCGGGTGATCAAGGGCAAGAAGATGCCGGGGCACTACGGTGCGGAACGTCATACGCAGATCAATCTCCGGGTCGAGAGAGTCGATGCCGAGCGCAATCTGATCTACATCCGCGGGTCAGTTGCCGGTCCGATCAACGGACTGGTGCTGGTACGCAAGCAGCAGGGCTGAGCATGTCAGAGAACACCTTCCAGGCGGCTGCCTATACTTCTTCGGGAACCCCGCGCGAGAGCGTGGCTCTTCCCGGTGAGCTGTTCGATGGCACCGTGAACGTGCCGGTGATGCATCGAGTGGTGACTGCTTACCTGGCGAATCAGCGTCAGGGTAACGCGGCCACCAAGACGCGGAGCTTCGTGATCGGTGGCAACCAGAAGCCGTGGCGACAGAAGGGCACCGGTCGTGCGCGTCAGGGTTCCACCCGTTCGCCTCTCTGGCCGGGCGGTGGCACCGTTTTCGGGCCGCAGCCGCGGGATTATGATCAGCAGGTGCCGCGGAAGATGCGCGCCCTGGCGCGGAAGAGTGCCTTGAATGCGCGCGCCCGTGAAAACGCCATCTTCGTCATCGACAGTTTCGGGTATGAGGCACCCAGCACCCGTGCCCTCGCCGACCTCCTTGCCCGGCTGGGAGTCGATGGACAAAAGGTTCTGATCCTGACGGACGGTCTCAAGCCCAATGTCTATCTGTCGGGGCGGAATCTCCAGCGCGTCCGGGTCCTTCAGTACAGTGATGTGTCGACCTACCAGCTGCTCTGGTCGGACGTTGTGCTGATAGAGGCAGGAGCGCTGGGGCACGACCTCCAGCCGGTGGCCGAGAAGAGCGCGGCCGCTCCGCGGAAGGCAAGAGCCGGATCAGGGAGTGCCGGTGAGGCCGCTCCGCGCAAGTCGACCGGCAGGGTAGCAGCCAAGGCGAAGTCCGCGGCTCCGAAGAAGGCGGCTGCGAAGAAAACGGCGAAGAAGACCACCAGTGCGGCGGCGAAGAAGCCGGCGCCGAAGAAGAAGGGGAAGTAGGTCATGGCGACGCTGCATCGCACCATCGTCCGGCCGGTAGTCACCGAATCAACCTCGGCGGCGTATCAGCAGCGCGGTGAATACGTGTTCGAGGTTGCCGGAGACGCCACCAAGCCGGCGATCCGTCAGGCGGTCGAGCGCCTGTTTGGAGTGAAGGTGACGGGTGTGTGGACGCTGAACGCGCGCGGCAAGGTGCGTCGCGTGGGGCGTGGCGCTGCCGGTCGCCGGCCGAACTGGAAGAAGGCGATCGTCACCCTCCGCGAGGGTGACCGGATCGAAGGCTACGGATTCGAGGGCTAGACGATCATGGGTATCCGACAGTTCAAGCCGATAACCAAGGGCACGCGTTTCCGCTCGATCTCCGACTTTTCTGAGATAACGAGATCAACGCCGGAAAAGTCCCTGGTCGAGCCCCTGAAGAAGTCCGGCGGCCGTGACAATCACGGTCACATTGCGGTAAGGCGTCGTGGTGGCGGACACAAGCGCATGTACCGGAAGATCGACTTCCGCAGGGACAAGTTTGGTGTGCCGGCGACGGTGAGGGAGATCGAGTACGATCCGAACCGGTCCGCGCGCATAGCTCTGGTGCAGTATGCGGACGGGGAGAAGCGCTACATCCTGCACCCCCGCGGGCTCTCGGTCGGTGACACCGTCGTGTCCGGACCGGGTTCCGACGTTCGCACGGGCAATGCTCTACCCCTGAAGGAGATGCCTCTGGGAACGGCGGTGCACAACATCGAACTGCACCCGGGAAAGGGTGGTCAGATGGCCCGCTCGGCCGGTATGTCGGCGGAGGTGGTTGCGAAGGAAGGTGACTACGTGACACTGCGGCTGGCGTCCACGGAAATGCGGCGAATCCACGGTCGTTGCCTGGCCACCATTGGTGAGGTTGGCAACGCCGAGCACGAACTCATGTCCTGGGGCAAGGCCGGAAAGACCCGGTGGTTGGGTCGTCGGCCCAAGGTTCGCGGCGAGGTCATGAACCCGGTGGATCATCCTCTGGGTGGCAGGACGCGTGGTGGAAGGAACGTGGTAAGTCCGTGGGGCAGGAAGGAGGGCGTCAAGACGCGCAACCTGAAGAAGCCATCGCAGCGGCTCATGGTGCGTGGTCGGAAGCGCGGCAAGGCTACGGTAAGCGGCTTCTAGAGTCCAGCATCGAGCGAGTCATGTCGAGAAGCGTCAAGAAGGGTCCATTCGTTCACGAGAGCCTCCTGAGGAAGGTGGCGGCACTGAACGCGCGCAACGAGAAGCGGGTCATCAAGACCTGGTCGCGCGCCAGTACCGTGCTTCCGGATTTCGTGGGCCACACATTCGCGGTCCACAACGGGAACAAGTTCATACCGGTTTACGTGACCGAGAACATGGTGGGTCACCGACTGGGTGAGTTTGCACCGACGCGTCTCTTCCGTGGTCATACGGGAGCGCGCGCGACGGAGAAGAAGCCGGCGGGTGCGCCCGCGGCTCCGGCAGCCAGGGGAGGGCGTTGATCCATGGCAGCTCAGGCACGCGCCATCCAGCGCATGGCACGCCAGTCACCCTACAAGATGCGTCTGGTCATTGATCAGATCCGGGGGATGAGTGTCAATGAGGCACTGGCACTTCTGAAGTTTTCGAAGAAGCATGCCGCGATTCAGATCGCCAAGGTATTGCAGTCGGCCGTGGCCAATGCCGAGCAGGCTGCCCGCAGGACCGGCGATGCGGTTGATGTCGACGATCTCGTGGTATCGCATGCCATCGTGAATGAGGGTCCACCATTGAAGCGCTTCATGCCGGCTGCACAGGGACGGGCCACTCCCATCCGCAAGAGGACCAGCCACATCGAGATTGTCGTCTCCGGGAGGGAAGGACGCTAATGGGACAGAAAACGAATCCGATCGGCTTCCGTCTGGGGATCACCCGGCAGTGGCGATCGCGCTGGTACGCTTCGAAGGAGTATCCCCGGCTGGTCCGGGAGGATGATCTGCTGCGGAAGTATCTGAAGACGCGTCTGGAGCATGCCGCGATTTCGGATATCCAGATCGAGCGTAAGCCAGGGAAGGTCGTGGTGACGGTTCACACCGGCCGTCCTGGGGTGGTGATCGGGAAGAAGGGGGCGGAGGTGGACAAGCTGCGTGACGAGCTGGCCCAGCTGACCGGGAAGGAAGTGGGGATCAACGTCGAGGAGATCAAGCGGCCCGAGGTGGATGCGCAGCTCATCGCGGACAACGTCGCCAACCAGCTGGCCCAGCGCATATCCTTCCGCCGGGCGATGAAGCGTGCGGTTCAGAGTGCCATGCGCATGGGTGCTCAGGGGATCAAGATCAAGTGTTCGGGTCGCCTTGGTGGAGCCGAGATCGCGCGGGTGGAGGGTTACCACGAAGGGCGCGTACCGTTGCACACCCTGCGCGCGGACATTGACTACGCGAAGTCCACTGCGCGGACGACGTTTGGGGCGATCGGTGTCAAGGTTTGGCTGTTCAAGGGCGAGGTGGTGGAGGACCGTCGCGGGAAGACGTACAGCACGGGGATGTAGGTTGCCCGGTGCGGGGAGTCGCTGTTCCGCGTTCGCGGATTCCAACACGCATAACGAGTCGAGACAATGCTGAGTCCTAAGCGAGTCAAGTTCAGAAAGATGTTCAAGGGCCGGACGAAGGGTCTGGCCACCCGTGGGGCGGGCATTTCGTTCGGAACGTTCGGGCTTCAGGCACTGGAGCCGGGGTGGATAACGAACCGCCAGATCGAGGCTGCCCGTGTGGCGCTCACGCGCCATATCAAGCGGGGTGGCAAGGTCTGGATCCGGATCTTCCCGGACAAGCCGATAACGAAGAAGCCGGCCGAGACCCGGATGGGGAAGGGAAAGGGATCGCCGGAGGGCTGGGTGGCCGTGGTGAAACCGGGGCGGGTGCTGTTCGAACTGGAGGGAGTTCCCCGCGACACCGCGGAGAAGGCCATGGCGCTTGCCGCCGCCAAGATTTCTGTGCGTTCCAGGTTCCTCGCTCGCGAGGAAGGTGGTTCTCATGCGGGTTGAGGAAATCCGGGAAATGAGCGATACGGGGATTCGGTCCCGGATTGTCGAACTGGAGGAAGAGCGCTTCAGGCTCCGATTCCGCAGCGCGACCGAGCCGCTGGAGGATCCCCTCCGGCTGCGTCAGGTACGTCGCGACATAGCGCGTCTCAAGACGATACTGCGGGAGCGGGCCCTTTCGACCGCCGGTCGCTAAGCGAGGACAGAACAGGACATGGCAGAGAGCACAGTGACCAATGCCCAGGGCACCAGGGAGCGCGGGACGCGCAAGGTGCGAACCGGGGTTGTGGTGAGCGACAAGATGCAGAAGACCGTTGTCGTCCGGCTGGATCGCCGTTTCGCACATCCGCGATATGGCAAGATGGTTACGCGTTCCGTGAAGGTCAAAGCTCACGATGAAGCGAACGATGCCAGGGTGGGTGACATGGTCCGCATCATGGAGACGAGACCGCTGTCGCGGGACAAGCGCTGGCGGGTGGTCGAGATCGTGGACCGGGCGCGGTAAGGGAGCCGAGCAATGATCCAACAGGAGAGCATGGTCCGCGTGGCGGACAATTCCGGCGCGAAGCGGGCCCTGGTGATCCGGGTACTGGGTGGCACGCGTCGGCGATATGCCGGACTGGGCGACGTGGTGATCGTGGCGGTGAAGGATGCGCTGCCGAACGGTACGGTGAAGAAGTCCGAGGTGGCGCGCGCCGTGGTGGTGCGTACGGCCAAGGAGACCCGGCGGAAGGATGGGAGTTACATCAGGTTTGACGAAAATGCCGTGGTGATCATCAACGAGCAGGGTGAACCCAAGGCGACGCGCATCTTCGGTCCCGTGGCGCGCGAACTGCGCGAGCGGCGCTATATGAAGATCGTGTCGCTGGCGCCGGAGGTACTGTAGCATGCGCCGTCTGAGATACCGCAAGGGCGAACGGGGTCGGAACGCGGTTCGTCATGAGCGCAATTCCGAAAGGGTCAGGCTGACGGTCAAGCGGGGCGACACCGTCCGCGTGATGCGGGGCGAGGAGAAGGGGAGTGAGGGCAAGATCATCCGGGTCTATCCCAAGACGGGACGGGTGACCGTGGAGGGCGTGAACATCGTGAAGCGCCACCGGAAGGCGCGGCGGGCGGAGGAAGAAAGCCAGATCATGGAGATGCCGGCTCCGATCCATCACTCGAATGTCATGCTGCTCGATCCCCGGAGCGGGGCCCCCACGCGGGTGCGTCGACAGGTGGGAGAGGACGGCAGCAAGGAACGCATCGCCGTGAAGAGCGGCGACGCGATTTCCGGAAAGCGATAGCAGACGGGGCCCGGGAACCGGGTTATCCGGCCCCGGATCCGACCCCAGACCTCATACCTGGTTTCTTCGGTTATGGCAAAGGACGACAAGAAAGGCAGCGCGAAAGGTTCTTCGGGAAAGGGTGGCGGTCGCGAAGGCGACCGCAAGTCCATGCTCCCGAAAGGCTCGCACGCGGGCCGGGAGCTTCCCGTACCGCCACCGCGCCTGCGGGAGCACTATCGCTCGACGGTAAAGCCAAAACTCATGCAGCAGTTCGGGTACAGCAACACGCACCAGGCACCCGGACTGGAAAAGATCGTGGTGAACGTCGGGCTGGGCGAGGCAATCAAGCAGCCCCGGATGCTGGACACGGTGGTCGAGGAGCTGGCAATCATCACGGGTCAGCGTCCGGTGAGGAAACGCGCCCGGAAGTCGATCGCGAACTTCGGTCTCCGGGAAGGGCAGGAGATAGGGGCGTCGGTGACTCTCCGGGGAGCTAGGATGTGGGAGTTCCTGGACCGCTTCATCTCGACCGCGGTACCCCGGATCAGGGACTTTCGCGGACTGTCGACCCGTTCATTTGATGGACGGGGCAACTACTCGGTGGGAATCAAGGAGCAGATGATTTTTCCGGAGATCAACTTCGACATGGTCGAACAGATCCACGGAATGGACATAACGATTGTCACCACGGCCAACCGCGATGACCAGGCTTTCGCGCTGCTGCGCGAACTGGGCGTGCCGTTCCGCGGCGACGAGAAGGAAAGGCGATAGGCAGGGCGAGAGCCCGAAGGCAGGGAACCCGGAAACCAAATGGCAAAGACATCGGCGATCGTACGAAACGAGCGGCGTCAGAAGCTCGCGGCGAAGTACTTCACCCGCCGGCAGGAGCTGACGGCTATCGTGAAGAACCCGAGGACCACTCCCGAAGAGCGGGCGCTGGCGTATGCCAGGCTTCGCAAGCTTCCGCGGAACTCGTCGAAGATCCGCATCCGCAACCGGTGCTCCATGAGCGGACGGCCTCGCGGCGTGGAGCGTCATTTCGGGCTGTCCCGGATTGCCCTCCGTGACATGGCACTGGCGGGTTTGCTGCCCGGTGTCAGAAAGGCCAGTTGGTGATGGTACCGTGAGACCGCGGCCGGCAGGACTGGAGGGACGGCGTTCCTCCGGGATTGACGAAGGGAGCCGGCGCGGCCGTCAGAAGAATCTTTCGCAGGTTTCCCCCACGTCCGGCGAGCCGGATACGAGAGGAAAGAGGAACAGAAGATGACAATGACCGATCCCATAGCCGACATGCTGACGCGGATCCGCAACGCCTGCGGATCGAAGCATCGGCGCGTCGACATGCCGTCCTCGAAGCTGAAAGTCGAGGTCGCGCGGATCCTGAAGGAAAACAACTTCATCACGGACTTCCGCGTCCTGGATACCGAGAGCGGCCGGCGCGTGCTCCGCCTAATTCTGCGTTATGCCGGTGGACAGCCGGTCATACGGGAACTGCGCCGCGTGTCCACGCCGGGACTGCGGCGCTACGTTGGCGTGACGGAAATCCCCCGGGTTCGCAATGGTCTGGGTATGGCGATCCTGAGCACATCCAGCGGTCTGATGTCCGATACGCAGGCTCGTCGCGCTCACACGGGGGGCGAGTTGCTCGCCCTGGTCTGGTAGAGGAGGGCGAACATGTCACGCATAGGCAAACGACCCGTAACCATCCCGGCAGGAGTCACCGTACGCATCGAGGGAACCACGGTGGGGGTCAAGGGTCCCCGCGGCGAGCTGGTACGTACCTTCCCGGAGCAGTTGACCTTCGCTCAGGAGAATGGCCTGATTTCGGTTGCCCGGCCCTCGGACGAAGCCAGGGATCGGGCCCTTCATGGTCTGGCGCGAGCCCTGCTGGCCAACATGGTCGAGGGTGTCACCACGGGGTATCGGAAGCAGCTCGAGATCACCGGCGTCGGCTACAAGGCCGAGCCGAAACCCTATGGCCTGCTCCTCTCGCTCGGCTACTCGCACACGATCGAGTTCAAGGCACCCGCGGGAATCAAGCTCACCGCCCCTCAGCCCACGCAGGTGCTGGTGGAAGGGTCGGACAAGGAAGTGGTCGGTCAGGTCGCGGCGGAGATCCGCTCGCTGCGCAAGCCGGAGCCATACAAGGGGAAAGGAATCAGGTATTCGGATGAAAAGATCCGCCGGAAGGCGGGCAAGGCGGGAGGCAAGTAATGGGAAAGATCGGTATCCCGCGAACCAACTCCGACCGGCGTCGCCGCCGTCACGTGCGTTTGCGGAACGCGGTGTCCGGTACGAGTGGCAGACCCCGTCTGGTCGTACATCGGTCCCTGAAGCACATCGCGGCGCAGTTGGTGGATGATCAGGCACGGCACACGCTCCTTGCGGTGTCGGACAATGGTCTGGAAGGGACCAAGACGGAGCGCGCTGCCGCAGTTGGGAAGCGACTGGCGGAACGGGCCAGGGAATCAGGCGTGTCGAAGGTCGTCTTCGATCGCGCCGGTTACAGATATCACGGCCGCGTGAAGGCGCTGGCCGATGGCGCCCGCGAGGGCGGACTGGAGTTCTGAAATGGCTGACAATTCCAACGTGACGACAGGTACTGGTGGTGGCCCGGGTGGCGGTCGTGGCGGGCGTGGCGGACGGGGTGGGCGAGGACGTGGACCGGGTGGTGGCCGCGGTCGTGGTGGCGAAGGCGCTGGTCGCGGACGGGATGGCCGGGATGGTGGGCGGGGCGCTCGGGGTCCGGACCAGCAGTCGCGCGAGGGTTCCGACCTCCTGGAGAACGTCGTCGCCATCAATCGCGTGGCCAAGGTGGTCAAGGGTGGTCGGCGCTTCTCATTCAATGCGCTGGTCGCCGTGGGTGACGGCAAGGGCAAGGTCGGTTTCGCGACGGGAAAGGCCAACGAGGTTTCCGAGGCGGTTCGCAAGGCGGTTGAGGGGGCCCGGCGTCGCATGGTTACCGTGCCGCTGACGGGTTCCACGATTCCGCACGAGATAGTCGGACACCACGGCGCGGGCCGCGTTTTCATGAAACCGGCGGCACCGGGTGCCGGCGTGATTGCCGGTGGCGCCGTACGGGCTGTACTGGAATGCGCCGGGATCGCCGACATCCTCACCAAGAGCCTGGGATCGACGAACCCGCACAACCTGGTACGTGCCGCCTTCCAGGGGCTGGAGAGCCTCACGACACAGGATCAGGTGGCGCGGGAGAGGGGTGTCGAACCTTCGACCATCCCTTACCGTTCCAGGGCACGGGTGAAGGAGGCCGCCAATGGCTAGAACTTTCGTGTGGCATCGGACACGCGGGCCGCGGCATACCGCAAAGCAGCAGGAACCAACCAACGGCCAGGTGCGCATAACGCAGGTCAGGAGTGGCATCGGCCATTCCTGGCGGTTGCGCCTTGTCCTGGAGTCCATCGGCCTCCGGCATCACCAGGACTCGGTGGTGAAGAAGGACAGCGCCGCGCTGCGCGGCCAGATCAACAAGGTGCGTCATCTGGTCCAGGTGACGCCCGTTGAGGAGTGAATAACGTGACCCACGAGAAAATCGGCCTCCACAACCTTGCTCCGGCACCGGGATCACATCGCGACCGGAAGCGCCTGGGTCGTGGTCCCGGATCAGGACAGGGCAAGACCGCCGGCAAGGGACACAAGGGTTCCATGGCACGGGCCGGTCACGGAGGACCTGGTGGGGGCAAGCCCGGCTTCGAGGGTGGCCAGATGAAGATCACCCGGCGGATTCCGAAGCGGGGTTTCACGAATCCTTTCCGGGTAGAGGCTCAGGAAGTTACGCTGCGTGAGCTCGCCAAACTGCCCGCCGGCACGGAGATCACGGTCGCCGTCCTGGTCGAGGCCGGGCTGATCCATGCCCGCAAGGGACCCGCCAAGATACTGGCGACAGGAGAGTTGAGCGGACCGCTGGTGGTCCGGGGCATCAAGGTCAGTGCCGGCGCCCGTCAGCGTATCGAAGCGGCTGGTGGCCGCATAGAGGAGTAGGCCCAATGGCCCAGCCAAACCCCGCTGCTGCCCTGGCGAACATCTACAAGACGCCGGAGCTGTGGGACAAGATCAAGTTCACGTTCCTGTGTCTGGCGATCTACCGGCTCGGTTCCGTCGTTACCGCGCCAGGTGTGGACGTTGTGGCGATCACCGATTTCTTCCAGAACCAGCAGGGTGGTGGGCTGCTCGGCCTCTACGACATGTTCGTGGGCGGCCAGCTCTCCCGCGCGACCGTACTGGCGCTGGGCATCATGCCGTACATTTCGGCATCGATCTTCGTTCAGATTGCCGGGGCAGTGGTCCCGACGATCGAAAAGATGAACAAGGACGAAGAAGGCCGGAAACGGGTGACGCAGTGGACGCGTTATGGTACCGTGGCGCTCGCCGTGGTTCAGGCGTGGGGATTCGCGATATTCACTGAATCGCTTCAGGGAGCCGTGGCGACTCCGGGGCTCTGGTTCAAGCTTCAGATGGCCTTGTTCCTCACTGCTGGTGCCATTTTCGTCATGTGGCTGGGTGAGCAGATCACGGAACGCGGGCTGGGCAATGGCGCTTCGCTGATCATCTATTTCTCGATCGTGGTCGGATTCTGGCCGGCCATGGTCCGCACCTTCGGTCTGGTAAGCACCGGAGCGATTGGTCTCTTCTCGCTGGCGGTATTCTCGCTGCTCATGCTGGCGGTGGTGGCAGCGGTGGTTGCGACGACCCTGGCAGCGCGGCGAGTGCTGATCCAGATACCGCAACGTACGGTGGGGCGGGGAAGGATGCGGGAGGCGGCACGCAACTTCATTCCGCTGCGTATCAACGCTGCGGGGGTCATGCCCATCATCTTCGCGCAGTCCGTGATCGTGGTTCCGGGCGCGATCGCCCAGTTCAGCCAGAATCCCTCCGCCCAGCGCATGGCGGAGTTGTTTCTCCCGGGAACCTGGCTCTACATCCTGCTGTCGGCCGTGCTCATCATGTTCTTCACCTACTTCTACACGTCGATCATCTTCAATCCGATCGATCTGGCAGAGAACCTGAGGAAGCAGGGGGGATTCATCCCCGGGGTGAAGCCAGGATCAAAGACCGCGGAGTACATCGATCTGGTGGTCACCCGGATCACCCTCCCCGGCGCGATCTTCCTGACCGTCATTGCCCTTCTTCCGGTCATCATCGCCAAGTGGATCAACGTTCCATTCCAGTTCGGTGGCACATCGCTGCTCATCGTTGTCGGTGTGGCGCTCGACAGTCTGGCCCAGATGCAGCAGCACTTGCTGCTTCGCAAGTACGACGGCTTCATGAAGAAGGGTCGGGTACGCTTCCGTGGGCGACAGGGAACGGGATTCTAGCGGGATGACCCATGGCTGTCGGCGGTTGGGTGGCGACGGCCCGATAGCCGAACGATCGTCGCTTCTTCCGTCATATCTCAAGAACCCGTTCCTCTGCATGGCATGATACTCCTCCTGCTTGGGCCGCCGGGCGCTGGAAAGGGGACTCAGGGCGACCTGCTGGCCGGCAAACTCGGGATTCCCCGCATCGCCACCGGAGATGTCCTGCGGAACGCCGTCCGTGAGGGAACGCCCATGGGGCTGTCCGCCCGTGCTGCCATGGATCGCGGCGATCTGGTGCCTGACGAGGTAATTCTGGGAATCATGAAGGAGGCTCTTGCCGCCCCCTCTGCCTCGGACGGTGCCATTCTCGACGGTGTGGTCCGGACCGTGCCGCAGGCAGCCGGCCTGCAGCGGGTGCTGGCGGAACTGCATCGCAACCTCGATGCCGTGGTGGTTTTCGAGGTGGATGCGGAGGAACTCGTCAGGCGGTTGGGGGGACGCACTGTCTGTGACACCTGCCAGACGCCTTATACGGGTCGCGAAGCCGGGTCGCCATGCCCGGGGTGCGGTGGCACCCTCGTCCGCCGGAAGGATGATGAGCCGGCGTCCATCCGGAATCGCCTGTCGGTTTACCAGCAGCAGACTGCACCGGTGATCGACTGGTACCGAACCAACGGTTTGCGTATTCTGGGGATCGACGCCGTGGGCCCGACCGCGGAAGTGCTGGAGCGGGTCCTGAAGGAGCTGAAGTGATCTCCCTCAAGTCCCCGCGCGAGCTCGAAATAATGGCGCGGGGAGGTGAAATCCTGGCGGCAACACTGGCTCGTATCGGCGGCGAAGTCAGACCGGGGATCTCCACCCGGGAGTTGGACTCCATCGCCGAGGAGTTTATCCGTTCCCACGCCGGTGCCACCCCGGCCTTCAAGGGGCTCTACGGATTCCCCGGATCGGTATGCACCTCGATCAACGAGGAAATCGTGCATGGGATCCCTTCCGCCAAGCGGATTCTGAAAGACGGCGATCTCGTGAAACTCGACGTTGGCGTGAAGTTCGAGGGGTTGTATACCGATGCGGCCATAACGGTGGCAGTGGGAACCGTGGATGAGGCCTCTCGCCGTCTCATGGAAGTGACCCGCGAGGCGCTGGCACAGGGCATCGATGCCGCGAGAGTGGGGAATCATGTCGGTGATATCGGCGCCGCCATTCAGGCGGTGGTGGAGAGCGCCGGCTATACCACGGCTGACGACCTCGTCGGCCACTATGTGGGATCCACCCCACATGGCGATCCTCAGGTCCCCAACTACGGCACACCGAAACGCGGCACCAAACTGCTCCCGGGGCTCACCATTGCCATCGAACCAATGGTGAATATCGGGAAGTCCGCGACCCGCACGTTGAAGGACAAGTGGACCATCGTCACGCGGGATGGTTCGCGTTCCGCGCATTTTGAACACACGGTGGCGGTGACGGACGCTGGACCTCGAGTCCTGACGCAGCTTCCCGTTTCCGCATCGGGATAGACTGTCGGACCGGCATCCCGCCGGTTTCGAGGCCTGCTGGACACCGGGGGATTTTCGGGTACACGGTTGATGCTGGTCGCGGACGGTGGCGAGTGTCCTGGTGCACCCCGGAGTGTTCGTTCTGCGGCGGGCCTAGCGTCGTACCCCTAGTCGATCCAGAAACCTGACCAGAGTGTCTCGCTGTGGGCGCCACTGGACATTGTCGGCAAGGTCGTGGGTCTCGCCGCGATCCGTTCGCAGGTCGAAGAGCTGGACACTCCCGTTGGCGCCGCGCACCAGTTTGAGTGGATCCGCGAACACCGCTGCCATGTCGCTTTGACTTACCGGGTACCAGGGCGGATTTCCGGTGACCTGATCCACCGTGGAGACAACTGTATCCGGTGCAGCGGGCGGGGTATCGTCCCGCCAGTAGCGGGTCAGGGAGTTGCCAGGCAGGCCACCCTGGAGCCCGATCACCTGAAGAATGGTGGCGGGCACGTCCTTCAGGGTCACGAAGTCGTCGATCCGATTGCCTGCAGGCACCCGCTCCGGAGCCACGATGACCAGGGGCACATGCAGCACGGCGTCATAGAGGCTGTGCCCGTGGGTGTAGAGCGCGTGTTCGCCGAATTCCTCGCCATGATCCGCCGTCAGCACCAGTACGGTGTTCTCCAGAAGCCCCCGCTTCCGGAGTTCGCCGAGCAGGTGTCCCAGACGGTCGTCGAGCCAGCGGATGGCGCCTTCGTACGCGTCCAGCTCAGCCTGGCGCTCCCGGGGGGTGTACTTTCGGCCGGTGTAAAGGTGCGGGTCCCGACCGGGGAGCCGCGGTCCAAAGAGAGTGTCGTACGGTTCCGGGGGGAGGTAAGGTGCGTGCGCGTCGAAAAAGTTCAGGAAGGCAAAGAACGGTCGTTCCTCTCCGCGATCCAGCCATGCCAGAAACTCCCGTTCCACCACCACGCCCGATTTGGCACCTGGCATGTGTCCCACACCCAGGCGACCTCGCCAGTTCTCGTATCGCGTCAGAAACGATCGTACGAGTGACATCGAGGCAACGAGGTCGCCCGGTGTCAGGAAAGTGAAGTCCCGGTAACTGCTGAACCCGCGCGCCAGCCCGGATTCACGGCTGGTGGCAAAGGTGTTGGCGGTGATCCCGGCGGTACGGTAGCCGGCCGCGCTCAGAGCTTCCGCCAGCGTGCGGGGGGAACCATCCAGAGGGTTCACCCAGTCCACCGAGGTCTGGAATGGGTAGAGGCCGGTAAACAGACTGGCATGCGAAGGCGTGGTCCACGGAGCCGTCGAGAATGCGTTATCGAAGGTGACACCCTGTTGGGCAAGGGCCTTCAGGTTTGGCGTGGTTTCCCGGTCGTGACCGTAGAGACTCAGACTGGCCGCTCGCACGGTATCCCAGATGATCAGGAGTACGTTGGGGCTATCCGCCGCTGCGGGTGGCAGTCCGTCGAGTGCACGCCGCTCCGCGCGCCGGGCTGGAACGGTGGAGGCCAGGAAGAGGACCGGGATGGTGAGTATCCCGGGCAGAAGGGTCCACCGCGCCAGGCGGACGATCAGGGCCTGGTGCCGTCCCGCAAACCGCGCCACCTGCACCGCAACGCCAGCCGCCAGAAGTGTGGCAGCGAGCGGGTGGATCCGTGGATGCAGGAACAGTACACCGGTTCCGCCCAGCCAGCTGCACAGGAATACGGTTCCCTGCAGTGTGCGGGCAGCTTGCCCCAGGCGAAGTCCCGGAAGCAATGCCACCGCCAGAACCAGGAACAGGCCCGAATAGGCGATTGGGGCCTGCCACGAGGTATAGGGGCTGACGCGGGTGAAGTGTCCGAGCACGTGCGTGGAGATGGCCAGGAGTCCGGCTTCGACCAGACCGGTGGCTATGGCGATACAGGTGGCAACCACCAGCACATCTGCCGGTCCTATGCGACCTTCAGGCAAGTGAATCTGCTGGGGGGCTTGGCTGGTCATGACTCCACGAACCTTGCTGTATCAGGCGTCAATCTGACGATCGACCTCCCGGGTTGCTTCAGCCGCGTGTTCGGCGGCCACCCGGACCAGAGCGGCTGCCTCTTCGGCCAGGGTCGTTCCGCGTGTGCGATCATTCATTGCCGCCACGTTGATCCTTACGTTGTAGGCAGCGCCGCGGCAGGCCGCTTCGGCCAGCAGGGCCGCCACGCCGGCGTCGGAGGCGGCGTTGGTGTTGCCTTTGGTGGCGGCTCGCGCCGCCAGTTCCGCCACCGCGGCACAGGCGCGCGCGGTTTCAAGAGGTACCTGTGCCGCGTGAACCAGTGCGTCATCGATGGCGGACTTTCTCGCTGATACCTGTGTTTCGGTTTCCTTGGGAAGTCTGTAGGCCTCGGTCACCCCCACATAGGCATTGGTGTCCCGCGTGACCAGGGACTGGAGCTCGTCGACCAGTTGGGCGGCCCTGAGTCCCAATTGCCGCATTTCGGCGTCGACCGCGGCGTACTTCTTCCGGCCTACGGTGAGGCCGGCCACCATCTGGGCAACCGCCGCGCCGAGCGCACCGGTGTGCGCCGCCACTGCACCTCCGCCCGGCGCTGGTGTGGGCGCTGCCACGGCGGCCACGAAGTCACCCAGGGTCACCCGGTCTTCGGAGATCGCCTCCCGCACCTTTCGATCGAGGACCATCTGAGGGCTGAAGCCACGGAGCTGGATGTGCCTGGCCGCGGCGTCAAAAAGGGCGCGTTCAGGGACCAGCCCCACGATCTCGCTCCAGGTTGGAAGCACGCCGTGGGCGGCCGCCTCCATCCGCACCATTTCGAAGGCCCGATGGAGTGGGGTGCCTTCGAGATCCACCAGGTTCATGGATACCTGCGCCTGCCCATCCACTTCGAGCGCCAGGGCCTTCACGTAACGCAGGCCACCTGTCGAATGCCGGATGGCGCGGGCCACTTCCCGGGCCACAGGCATGTTCGAGGCAGGTCCGAGATAGACATTGAATGCCACGAGGAACGGACGGGCGCCGACGGCCGTGGCCCCGGCGGTCGGGTGGATACGGGGTTCCCCAAAGTCCGGGTGACGCGCCGGATTGACCGTTATCTCGTCGCGGAGCCCTTCGAACTCTCCCCGACGCACGTCAGCGAGGTTGATCCGTTCGGGTCTCGTGGCGGCGCGTTCATAGAGAAATACCGGGATCGCCAGTTCCTGCGCTGCACGCCCGCCTAACGCCCGCGCCAGGCCGATGCAGTCGTCCATGGTAGTCCCGTCGAGGGGAATGAAGGGGACAACGTCAGTGGCCCCGATCCTGGGGTGCTCGCCCTGATGCCTGTTCAGGTCGATCCGCGCAGCGGCCTCGCGCATGCCAGCCAGGGCTGCGTCGACCGCCGTTTCCACCGGCGCGACGAAGGTGATGACGCTCCGGTTGTGCGAAGCGTCGGAGGAGACATCCAGAATGGCCACACCCTTCACATCCGCGATGGCATTTCGTATCGCCTCGACTACCGTGGAGTCACGACCTTCGGAGAAGTTGGGAACGCATTCGACGAGTTTCATGAGCTGGTGCTGTTGGGAATGAGCAGGGATGGGGACGGAAGGGCATCGTACGCGTCCTCCGGCGGACCGTCAGCCTGTCCGTGGGGAACAAGGGGGTCGACGTCGCCGCGGTGTCCGCGTCCGACGGATGGTGAATCTAGTATCCTGCGGTGTCGGAGGTGCGGTGAGTCCCTCACCTGCTGGAGGAGCGAACTTCGTTACCGAGCGCACCGAGGAGCCAGGAGTGGAGGTGTCCGTTGCTGGCCACGATGGAGGTGTGGGATGGCGCGATGTCTGCGCCTGCCAGATTGGAGACCTGACCGCCGGCTTCGCGGACCAGGAGGATTCCGGCCGCCATGTCCCAGGGAGCGAGTTGCTGCTCCCAGAATGCATCGAAACGGCCTGCCGCCACCCAGGCCAGATCGAGGGCTGCGCTCCCGGCCCTTCTGATTCCGGCCCGGGCCCTGGTTACACGGGAAAACTGATGCAGATAATCCTCCAGGTTCTCCAGATTCCGGAACGGGAAACCGGTGCCAATCAGGGACTGGCCGGGTTGGTCGACCAACGAAACCGAGAGAGGTGCATCGTTGAGCCACGCTCCTCCCCCGGCAATGGCGCTGTACAGATCGTCCCGGGTCGCGTCCAGTACCACGCCGGCGGTCAGCCTCCCATGAAGAATCGCGGCAATCGAAACGGAATAGGCGGCGAACCCGTGGAGGAAGTTGGTGGTGCCGTCCAGCGGGTCGACGACGAACACCAGATCACCATCCAGCGTTCCTTCAGGAGAGAGTTCCTCGCCAACCACTGCGGCGTGGGGGATGGCCTCCAGGAGGACGGCGCGGATCCGTGCCTCCGCACCTTCATCCACTTCGCTGACGAAGTCCGCGGGTCGTTTCTCCCGCACTGCGAGCCTGGTGCGGTCGTTGGCGGACGATCGGATGAAGCCCGCCGCCTCCCGGGCAGCGTGCACGATGAGTGCCAGCAATTCCTGGTCGGATGGGGTGCGTTGCGTCGTCATTCACTGGGTCCTTAGTTTGCCGTCATGCCTCGCATATTCAGTGGCATCCAGCCTTCCGGCGAGCTGCACATCGGAAATTATCTCGGTGCCGTGAAAAACTGGGTGCAGCTCCAGCATGAGATGGAGTCGATCTTCTGTATCGTCGATTTGCATGCGCTCACTTCGCCGTATGAACCGGAAGACCTCCGGCGAAGGACGCGGCAGATGGCGCTCTCTCTGCTGGCGGCGGGCATCGATCCGGATGTGTGCACCATTTTCGTGCAGTCCCGGGTGCCGGAGCACGCCGAACTGGCCTGGATCTTCAATACCGTGACTCCCCTTGGTGAACTGGAGCGGCAGACACAGTACAAGGAGAAGTCGGCCCGGCAGGAATCCGTGAATGCGGGGATTCTCAATTATCCCATCCTCCAGGCAGCGGACATCCTGCTGTACAAGGCGGACACCGTCCCTGTCGGGGAGGATCAGGTACAGCACCTGGAACTTTCCCGGGAGATCGCCCGACGGTGGAATGCCCGTTTTGGCGAGGGAGTCTTTCCGGAGCCCAAGGCTCGCCTGACACCCAACCGTCGCATCATGGGTCTGGATGGGCAGGCCAAGATGTCCAAGTCCATAGGCAATACGGTAGGGCTCCTTGATCCGCCGGAGGAAGTCTGGGCCAAGCTGCGGCCCGCCGTGACCGATCCGGCCAGGGTGCGACGTACTGACCCGGGGAACCCGGACGTCTGCAACATGTTTTCCCTGCACAAGGCGTTTTCCGCACCGGCCACGGTGGAGCACGTCGCCGTCCAATGCCGGACCGCGGGGTGGGGATGCATGGATTGCAAGAAGGTGCTCTTTGATTCCATGGACGCCGAACTGGCACCGATCCGGGAACGGGCAGCCGTCCTGGATGCGAATCCCGAAGGCATTGGCGAAGCGTTAGGTGATGGGGCCGCCCATGCCCGGACCCTGGCGGGGAGTACCATGGCAGAAGTCCGGGCAAGGATGGGGCTCGACTGAGATTGCCGCTGGAGTCGGCCGGGCGGGAAGTGGGAATCCAGGGGCCGGGGGAGTATTGCAGGTAGGCGGGGGTCGTCGTCTTGACAGGTGGCGACCCATGCGGTGAAGGGCGAGTCGCGGTTAGATTGAAGTGCTGCCCTGCAGGCCACTGAACGGGTATCCTGAGGCGCATTCCCATCGCGGTCGAACTTCCGTTCCCAGCCCGACGCTCAATGGAGAAGATCATCAAGGCAGCAGTGGATCGTGGCGCATCGGACCTGCACATCAAGGCCGGTGATGTCTTCCGGGCGCGGATCAACGGGAAGCTGGTCGCCATGACCAAACAGGCTCTGACGCCGGAGCAGACCCGGGCCATCGCCCTGCGGCTCATCTCCCGGGAGAAGGTCCGCGAGCAGATCGATCAGATGACGGACTACGACTGCTCCTGGGGGGCTCCTGGGATCGGCCGGTTTCGTGTGAACATCCTGAGGCAGCGCTCCAGCTTCATGATCGTTATGCGGGTGATTCCCTTCCGGATTCCGGGGGTGGCTGATCTGGGGCTCCCCGTCGTTCTGGAACGGATTGCCGAAGTGGAACGCGGCATGGTTCTCGTGACGGGTGTGACGGGATCGGGCAAGTCCAGCACTCTGGCAGCCATGATCCGGCACGTCAACGAGAACATGGAGAAGCACATCGTCACTCTGGAGGAGCCCATCGAGTTTCTTCATCGGGACGTGCGCTCATCCGTGACACAGCGTGAAGTGGGAGTCGACACGGAAACATTCCGGATGGGATTGCGTGCCGCGCTGCGACAGGATCCGGACGTCATCGTCCTGGGGGAGCTGCGCGATACCGAGACCATCGATACGGGCATGAAAGCGGCTGAAACCGGGCATCTCCTGCTTTCCACGTTGCATACGCCGGATGCGCAGACAACCATAACGCGCATGATCGCGATGTTCCCGCCCGAGGAGCAGGACACTGCGCGGGTACGCATCGCAGAGTCCCTGCAGGCGGTGGTATCCCAGAGGCTTCTGCCGCGCGCTGACGGAAACGGGCGGGTGGTCGCCTGCGAGGTGATGGTCGTTACGCCAACCATCCGGGAGCTTATCAAGGACCGTCATATCGGCGAGATCAGGGACTTCATCGCCGAGGGGCGCCAGCAGTACGGCATGCAGACCTTTGATCAGCACCTGGCCGATCTGGTGAGCCAGGGAGTGGTGTCTTTCGATGTGGCTCTGGCGGCGTCCACGCAACCCGCCGACTTTGAGCTGAAGATGAACATGTTCCGGGGAGGCTCTGGATCCAGCGCCATCTCCGCCGTCCTTGGTGGCGCCATGGGAGGAATGTGATGTCTCGATTCAGTGGAATCCTCGGGCCAGTGGTCACGCCCTTTCAGGATGATGAATCGCTTGACCTCGGGGGATTCCAGGCCAACATCCGGGCTCACGTCGACGCGGGCCTCGCAGGGGTCCTGGTGGCGGGTTCCACCGGTGAAGCGGCCCTGCTGGATGACTCGGAACGCCGCCGCCTGATTGCCGCTGCCCGAGCGGTAATGCCCGAATCCCGCTGGTTGCTCGCCGGCACGGGATCCGAATCGACGCGTCAATGCATATCCCGCTGCAGGGATGCGGCAGCTGAAGGAGCCGACGCGGTACTGGTGGTGTCACCGCACTACTACACGACGGCGATGAGTGCTGAAGCACTCACGAAGCACTTCCGGCGTGTGGCTGACGAAAGTCCCATCCCGGTGCTGCTCTACAATATCCCGAAGTACGCCCATTTCCGGCTGGAACCGGAACTCGTCTCCCATTTGGCGGAGCATCCCAACATCGTGGGGATGAAGGACTCCGCGGGTGACATGGCCTACTTCGCCCGATACGTGAGTGAGGCGCAGAGTGATTCCTTTGACGTGCTGACGGGACATGCTGGCACACTCGCCACGGCGCTCAGGCTGGGCGGGCGTGGCGGGATAGTGGCGGCTGCGCTCTTTGCACCGGAGGTGGTGCTGGAGGTGTGGCGCGCCCATCAGGACGGCCGTACCGCGGACGGAGACGAGGCGCAGCGGGTGCTGATCCCATTGGGTGCCGAGATCGTAGGCCGAATGGGCGTACCGGGCGTGAAGGTCGCGATGGAGCTGCGGGGTCTGTCTGGCGGCCATGTGCGACTGCCTCTGTTGCCGTCGACGCAGGCGGATTCGACGCTGGTGGGCACGTTGTTGCGGGATGCTTCGGTGCTGGATACCGCCAACGCCTGACAGGCCCGGGAATCCCAGCGGCACGCCGGTCCGTAGGAGGGGGAGGTTCAAGTGGACTCGTCGCCCATGCTGCTGATCGGTTTTGTGCTGGCCATGATCGTCTGTGTGACCCTGGTACCCCTGGGAATCCCCGGGACGTTCATCATGGTGGGTCTGGCCGTGGTGGCCGATATCTGGCTCCACACCGGCATAGGCTGGGTCGCGATCGGTATTGCCTCCGTGCTGGCGGCGCTAGCCGAAGTCTTCGAGTGGACGCTGTCGGCGTCGCTGACCCGAACCTATGGCGGTTCGTCGCGGGCAGCCTGGGGAGCGGTGATCGGTGGATTTGCCGGAGCACTGGTCGGGGTACCCGTCCCGGTGATCGGGTCGGTCATTGGCGCGTTCGTCGGGGCGTTTCTCGGCGCGCTGGCGGGCGAATACAGCCGACCCGGGTCAGACGGCACCGTGGCCGCCAGAGCCGCGACAGGGGCGCTCGTTGGGAAGGCCGCCGCCACGGCGGTGAAGCTGGCGATCGCCATTGCTATAGGCGTGATCCTGTCGTTCGCCCTGGCGCGGGGCTGAACCCAAAGCCACCGGGTGGAATCAAAGGAGAGCACGACCCGGCATCGGCGGCAATCCCGGTTCCTGGGGACCGCCAGCGCTTCCGAATCCCTGTTCGTGATGTAGTTTTCGCCAACGCCCCGCAGCGCATGACCGGGGCGTTTTTTTGTGTCACCCGGACCCGTCCCGGGCTCACCGTCGCCCCCTTGGACAACCGACGCCATGTTTGATCCTCACACGCGTACAGTCGTCGTGGTCGGCGCCCAATGGGGCGATGAAGGGAAGGGGAAGATCGTGGACGTCCTGGCCGAGCGGGCCGATTGGGTGGTCCGCTATCAGGGAGGCGCCAACGCAGGGCACACGGTCGATATCGGCGAACGGTCGTTCGTTCTGCATCAGATCCCCAGCGGCATCCTGCACCACGGTGTGCAGTGCGCGATCGGGAATGGTGTGGTGCTGGATCCAGAGACGCTCTTCGCGGAGATGGATGAACTGCTGAGCGATGGAGTGGAGGTGGAGGGGCGGCTCCATGTGAGCGACCGTGCTCACCTGGTGCTTCCTTACCACAAGCTGGTCGACGGGGAGAGCACTGCCAGCAAGGCGATTGGCACCACAGGCAGGGGCATCGGTCCGGCATACGAGGACAAAGTGGGACGCCGCGGGGTGCGGGTTTGCGATCTGAAGCACCCGAGCCGGCTTCGCGATCTGGTCGTTCTGGGCGTGGAACATGCCAATGCGCAACTGGCCCGTTTCGGTTCCCCGAAGCGGGCCGAAGTGGACAGCACCATGCCTCTCCTCCAGTCACTGGCGCCTCGCCTCCTGGCGCTTGCGGATGACGTGGGGCTGAAGATTGCGCGTGCCCGTCAGAACGGGGCTGCCGTGCTGCTGGAGGGGGCACAGGGGTCGCTCCTGGACGTGGATCACGGGACGTATCCGTTCGTGACATCGAGCAGTACCACTGCGGCGGGGGCCTTTGCGGGGGCGGGCATTGCTCCGACCGGGAATCATGCGGCCCTCGGTGTGGTAAAGGCCTATACGACCCGCGTGGGGAATGGCCCGCTTCCCACGGAATTCGACGATCAGCTGGGGGAGCGTGTCCGGGTTCTGGGCAACGAGTTCGGGGCAACCACCGGGCGTCCGCGACGCTGCGGCTGGTTCGACGCGGTGGTGGTGCGCTACGCAGCACGCATCAATGGCCTTTCCGACGTGGCTGTCACGAAACTGGACGTACTGGATACCCTGGATCGCGTGGCCATCTGTACCGGTTATCGCACCGGGGGGCAGCATGTCGATGAGTTCCCGGCCGACATAGCGGAACTGGACGACGTCGAGCCGGAGTACGAGTGGTTCGAAGGCTGGCGGGCACCGACGGGAGAGGCGCGTCACCTGACGGACCTGCCGGACGCGGCGCGTCGGTATCTGGATCGTATGCAGCAACTGGTGGGTGCGCCCATCAGATATGTGAGCGTGGGTACGCGGCGGGACCAGATCATCGAACGCGAATGAGCGCGATCTCATCACCAGAGCCGGACCTCGTGGACGTTGTCGTGGTCGGAGCGGGCCCTTGTGGTCTCGCCGCCGCGATTTCGCTCCAGAAGGATGGGCTGGTGACACGCGTATACGATCGCGGCTGCGTGGTCAACGCCATCACGCAGTATCCGTTGGACGCAACATTCTTTTCTACCGCTCCCCGTCTGGCACTGGGTGGACTGCCGTTCGTGATCGCCGACGCCAAACCGACGCGACGGGATGCGCTGGCATACTACCGGGCCGTGGTGTCTCATTTCTCGCTGGACGTGAGGCAGTTCCAGCAGGTCGAAGAGATCCGTCCTGTGGATCGCGGGTTCCTGGTCACCACGCGTCGGCGGGGTGATTCGTCGCAGATCAGGGCGGGATCAGTCGTCGTGGCTACCGGCTACTGGGGGTCTCCCAACCGACTGGGCGTACCAGGTGAGGAACAGCCCCACGTGACCCACGCGTTCCGGGAGGGTCACTCGGCGTTCCAGCAGACCGTGGTAGTGGTCGGCGGCGGGAACTCGGCAGCCGAAGCGGCTCTGGAATTGTGGCGTTCCGGCGGACGCGTAACCCTCATTCATTTTGGTCCTTCGTTCGATCGAAAGATCAAGCCATGGATACGTCCGGACCTGGAGAATCGCATTGCTGAAGGCAGCATTGCAGTCCGTTGGAACAGCAGGGTCAGCGGGATCGGTCCGGACTGGGTGGAGATACGGGATGCCGTGGGCGTCAGCGAACGCCTGGCTGCCGAGCACGTCTACCTGTTGACGGGGTTTGCGCCGGATGTGACTCTGTTGCGGTCCAGCGGAGTTGGAATCGATCCTGAAACAGGGGTGCCACAGCACGATCCCGCGACGATGGAAACGAATGTCCCGGGGTTGTTCGTCGCTGGAGTGCTTACCGCGGGCTATGACGCCAACAAGGTGTTCATCGAGAACGGGCGATACCATGGTGACCGGATCGTGGCTCGGCTCCGCGGCAGACCTTCGCCGGCTATCCCCGGGGTGAGCCGCGACCTTGACGGGTAGCGGGGTTGAATTAGGCATTCCGTTCCGCCGAAATCGTCCGACTGGCCAGCCGTCGGAATATCTTGAAGTCAACAAGCGGACATCGTCCGATTCCCGCCGATCCTCCGACCCCCGTTTTCATGTCTGTCGACGTTCTCGAGAAGCTCGTTTCTCTGTGCAAGCGCCGGGGCTTCATCTTCCAGTCCTCGGAGATCTACGGGGGGACTGGGTCGGTCTGGGACTATGGGCCGCTGGGAGTCGAACTCAAGCGTAACCTGAAGGACCATTGGTGGCATGCCATGGTCCGCTCCCGAGCGGATATCGAAGGTCTGGATGCGGCGATACTGATGAACCCCCGCGTGTGGGAAGCAAGCGGGCACGTCGCGGGATTCACGGACCCCATGGTGGACTGCAAGACCTGCAAGTCACGGTTCCGGGCGGATCAGTTGGCAGATTCCCGTTGTCCCCGCAAGCCCAGTCGGCATCCCGGGGAGCATTCCGAGTGCGAACTCACGGAGCCCCGCCTGTTCAACCTCATGTTCAAGACGTTCATGGGGCCTGTGGAAGACAGTGCGTCGGTGGTCTATCTCCGTCCGGAGACCGCCCAGGGCATCTACGTCAACTTCCTGAATGTGCAGCAGTCCACCCGGCAGAAGATCCCGTTCGGGATTGCGCAGATCGGCAAGGCATTCCGCAACGAGATCACTCCGGGGAACTTCATCTTCCGGACTCGTGAGTTTGAACAGATGGAGATGCAGTTCTTCGTGGATCCGGGGCAGGCGTCAGGCGGGCGCACCGACATGGAGTGGTTCGAGTACTGGAAGGAGCAGCGAATGGCGTGGCATCTGGCGTTGGGCCTCGAGCACAGCCGACTCCAGTTCCATCAGCATACTCCCCAGGAGCTCGCCCATTATGCGCGCGCCGCGTTCGACGTGCAGTTCGATTTCGGTGGAACGCTTGGTTTTCAGGAGATCGAGGGTGTGCACCATCGGGGTGATTTCGACCTGACCCAGCATCAGCAGTACTCCTCGAAGAAGCTGGAATACTTCGATCAGCCCGCGAACCGCAGGTACGTTCCATTCGTGGTGGAGACGTCGGTGGGTTGCGACCGGACCGTTCTGGCCTTGCTGGCCAATGCCTACCGCGAGGAAACCGTCGAGGGTGAAGATGAGGGCCGTGTGGTGTTGCGACTGCTTCCGTCACTGGCGCCGATCAAGGCCGGTGTCTTCCCCCTGGTCAGAAAGGATGGCATGCCAGAGTTTGCCGAGAAGCTGGCGGCCGACCTGCGTCCCCATTTCCCGGTCTTCTACGACGAATCCGGGGCCATCGGACGGCGCTACCGTCGTCAGGACGAGGTGGGAACTCCGTTCTGTCTCACCGTGGATGGCCAGACGATGGAGGATGGTACCGTGACCGTTCGTGACCGGGACTCCCTGGCACAGGAACGGGTGGCCGCGGAGCAGGTGGCTTCCTGGATCAACCAGCGGCTGGTCTGAAGCTGCTCACGGAGTGGGTCCCGGAGGCGTTGCCTTCCGGTCAGCCTCTGAAATTCGGCGAAAGGTTCGCAGGGCGGTTCGCGCCTGGGCGGTAAATGAGTCGAGCTGAGTGCGCGTGTACACCCGGCCCCGCTGAATGACGAGATCGATCTGATTTACAGCGGACACATCCTGGAGTGGGTCGGCCCGCAGCAGAACGAGATCAGCCACGCGACCCGGCGCCACGGTTCCCAGGGTGTCGGTTGCCCCGAAGTATCGGGCCGGATTGATGGTGGCCGTCCTGAGGGCATCGATGGGTCGGAGACCGGCATTCTGCAGCAGTTCCAGTTCCATGTGGAGCGAGAGCCCGGGCACCGCCTGCAGCGGGATATCCGTACCGGCAAGGAGGCCCACGCCGGCGGAATGGAGCTCCCGAACGAGGGTGTTGAACACATTCCAGCGGCGCACCGCGCGGGCCTGCGACTCGGGGGTTCTCGCCCGTGGTGGAGTTTGCGGTTCCGGCATGAGTGACGTGTCTCTTGCCGTGGGGTGCGGTGGCGCCACGTGCTGCATCATGTCGTGGAGCGTGAGTGTCGGGGTAACCCAGGTACCCGACTCCGCCAGGGCGCGGAAGACCGCAGCCGCCCGCTGAGGTGAATGAGTCGCGAATGCCGTGTCCTGCCATGCGTCCGATGGCCGGGACCTGAGTCGCAATTTGTAGAGCACCCTCTGCCACAGGGTGGGTTCACTCAGTTCCTGTCGGGCCGCCTGCAGCTCCTCGAAGGGGATGGTGGAGGTGTTCTCGGGAATGAAGAAGAGATGCTCCAGGCTTCTCATTCCCTCCAGCGCCAGTTGAGTCATTGGTACACTGAGGGGAACATGAGCCGCGCAGGGAATGGACTGGGTGCGGCACTCGCGGAGCGCGGCATGAACCAGCCATGCCGGGGGTGTCGGCTCCAGCTTCACCAAGGCCGCTCCCGACTCCTTGAGGAGGGCCACCGATTGCCGGACGTCGGCTTCGGTTCTGATGGGGAAGGGAGCGCCGGGAACGACTGCCTTCTCCCCCAGTTTCCAGGCTGTGGCCACCACGCGGGGCAGTGGCACACCATCCGGTATCCTGGAGGCGTCCGTGACCTGGCGCCGGATGGTTTCCAGGTCGCCCGCCATGTCGCGTATTCCGGTGACACCCGCGGCGGCGAACAGCCCTCCGTAGTAGGTACGCGCCAGTACGTCGCCGGTGTCGACTGGGATCCCGTCGGTCCGCCAGGGCGGAGCGGAGATGTGCGTATGCATGTCCCAGAGGCCCGGAATGACGAACCTGCCGCGACCCTGGATCACTCGCGCTCCCGCCGGCACCGGCAGGCGGCCACTCGCTGATATCGAGATGATCCGGTCGCCGCGGATGCTCACATCCTGGGCCGGTACATTTACTCCGGCCTGAACATCAACGACCGTCACTCCCCGAATGACCACCACACCACTCGTCGACTGGGCGAGAGATGATCGGGCAAACGTGAGCAGCAAGATGGCCAGGCCGGTGCGCAGCAGGAGCGGGCTTGTCTGGAGTATGTGGGAGTGTACTGACGCGTGGTTTTCAGACTGACTGATTTTACTTCAGGCAACAACCGGTGTACCGCCGGATAGCAGATGGCGGAGGTGGTTCACGGGTCGGGCGATGCTGCCGGGGAGAACAGCCGGTCCGTTGGGCTCTCGCGTGCTGGAAGGAATCGGGCTACCCTTCGCCGCGTGAGGATACCACTTCGACTGCCGGAGGAGGGATGAAGCCGGGTTCCATGCGGCCTGCCGGAGGCGGGGGCATTGACTGGGAGGGCGCTCTCTGGGATTGCATTGCCCACCTGCAGGCACTGATCCGGATGGACACCGTCAATCCGCCGGGAAGGGAAATGGGTGTGGCGCGGTATCTGGACGACGTGCTCCGCGGTGCCGGGATCTCCACCACGCTCCTGGAACCGGCACCGGGACGGGCAGCTCTGGTTGGCCGGCTTCAGGGTGCAGGCCATCAGCGTCCAGTCATGCTTGTCGCCCACATGGATGTGGTCGGCGTGGAACGTGCCAAGTGGCAGACAAACCCCTTTGGCGCGGAGATTCTGGATGGTTTCGTCTACGGTCGTGGCGCCATCGACGACAAGGGCATGCTGGCGGTGAACCTTCAGACCATGCTCCTTCTGAACGAACACGTGAAGGAAAGTGGAGGAAGGCTGGACCGCGACGTCATTTTTCTGGCCACGTCCGATGAGGAGGCAGGTGGCCGGGCGGGAATCGGCTGGGTGTTGGAGAATCACCCTGATCTCGTCGATGCGGAGTTTGCGCTCAACGAGGGCGGTCGGGTGCGTGAGGTTGACGGCAGGCTTTCCTACGCGGCGGTGCAGTGCGCCGAGAAGGTCCCCTGCGTCCTTCAGCTCGTGGCCTCGGGCATTCCGGGGCATGCTTCCATCCCGATTCCCGACAATGCGGTGGTGCGCCTGGCGCGGGCGCTGGCTGCCGTCGGATCACATCGCGAGCCTGTGGTCATGACCGAACTGGCGAGACGGTACTTCAATGCACTGGCTGAAATCACGGACGTTCCACGGATTGCTGCCGCAATGAAGGATGTGGCATCTGACGAACCAGCCAGGGTGACCGCAGGCGCCGGGGTTCTGGAGTCCACGCCGAGATTCGATGCGATCCTGAGGAACGGCATTACGCCGACCATGCTGGAGGCTGGTGTGCGGTCCAACGTGATTCCCGGTCAGGCCACGGCCACGCTGAACGTGCGCCTGCTGCCAGGTGAACATCTGGAGGACCTGATCGGACGACTGGTGGGTGTCATCGCTGATCCCCAGGTGGAGGTGCGTGTTCATGCCGCGGGTGAACAGGCACCGGAATCGGCGCCCGAAGGGCCGCTGTTTGAGGCGATCGAGGCGTCCATGGCGACCCTCGCACCGGGAGTTCCCGTGCTTCCGTTCCTGAGTACCGGTGCCACGGACAGTGCGCCGCTGAGGCGTGCGGGTGTGATGGCGTATGGTCTTCTTCCATTCCCGCTGACTGAAGCCGACGAAAACCGTATGCACGGTAATGACGAACGGGTTGCGGTCTCGTCCATAGACTTCGCGGTCCGGCTGACATACGACGTCATTCAACGCCTTGCAGCCGGTGCCTGAAGCGGGGCACGGTGACCGGCCCACGGCGCTGGTGACGGGCGCGTCGCGGGGGATAGGACGGGCGGTGGCCCTGCGTCTGGCGTCCGAATACCGCATCATGGCACTGGCTCGAGATGAGGCTCTGCTGGGCTCCCTGACGGACGAAATCGAGACGCGGGGCGGTGAGTGTCATCCGCTCGTCGTGGATCTCCGCAGTCCCGATGAAATCCGCGGGGGGCTGTCCGGGAGGCGTGTGGACGTCCTGGTCAACAACGCCGGCCTGGTGATCCGGAAGCCGTTGCTGGAGCTGACGGCCGGAGACTGGCATGACATGGTGGACGTCAATTTCAGCGCGTTGTTTCATGTAGTCCGGGCGGTGCTTCCGGGAATGCTTTCCCGTGGGACTGGGCACATCGTCAACGTCGCGTCCATTGCCGGCCGGAGCGCCTTCGTCGGTGGTACGGGCTACGCAGCGACCAAGCACGCGGTCCTTGGCTTCAGCGAGTGTCTGATGCTGGAATTGCGGGAGCACGGCATCAAGGTGTCGGTTGTGATGCCGGGTTCCGTGGCCACGGGCCGTGAGGCCTTCGGCGATGACGACTGGAGACTCAGACCCGGTGACGTAGCGGAGGCAATAGCCGGAGTACTTGCTGCACCGCCGTGGGCCTTGGTCTATCAGGTTGAGGTTCGGGCGGCCAACCCCGGAAAACGGTAAGATGTGGTCAGGGGGAAGGAGGGTTTGAACCTGGTCGAACGTCTCCCCACCGCTTCAGTATTTCGTTAGGATACCGCGTGCCCAGGACGTCCAAGGTACTGACTCATCAGCGGTTTACCGGACCCGCAGCCCCGGCCGAACATGTCATTCGGGAGCTTATGGCGGTTCGGGAGATCAGTCATGCGTTTCTCCATGCGGATCGGTCGGAGGATGTCTTTCAGTTTGCCCTGGATCGGGTGGGACCACTGGTGGGAGCCACCTTCGCGTCGATCTATCTCGTCGACGGGTCATCCGAGCTTCTGCGACTGGCTGCATCGCATAACTGGCCGGAGAAGTTCCGGCCCTGGCTGGGGCAGATGCGCGTGCGACTGGGATTCGGGCCCAGTGGCGAGGCGGCTGCCGAACGCCGGATCATCGAGGTCCCGGATGTCCTGGCAGATGCCGACCTGGAGGACTGGCGGGATGTGGCTGGGGAGCTGGGCTTCCGTTCCCTCGTGGCGCTGCCGCTGGCCACTGCGCACCGTCTGCTCGGCACGGTGACGTTCTATTTCGCCGAGCCGGGGAGCCGAACGACCGAAGCGCGTGGGCTTCTGCGGATTGTGGCGGATCAGATGTCCGCTACGGCGGAGAAGGCGTCGCTGGTGGACGAAATGCGCCGGGCCAACGCCGCGTTGATGGAGAACAATGAGGAGCTGGAGCGCCAGTACGCCGCCGTGCTGGAAGCCCGCAAGGTCCGGGAAGAGTTCCTGGCGAACATATCACATGAACTCCGGACTCCACTGACGGCGGTACTGGGATACATCGCTCTCCTGCAGGAGGAATTCGCCGGTCCACTGACCGATGGCCAGCGAGCGGATCTGAAGCAGGTACGCCTGGCCAGTGAGCGGCTCCTGACATTGGTGGACGACCTCCTCGATCTGACGACCCTCAGGCGAGGCACGATGGAGCTGCAGGTGGAGGAGGTCGACCTGGTGGCACTGGTACATCAGGTGATGGAGCGGACGCCGGGTCGGCTACCGGAAGTCGAGGTTGGTGTGGTCGCTCCGGGCGAACCGATGCCCAGGTTGCGAACAGATCGTCGCAAGCTGACCCGTCTCCTGGAGGCCGTGGTGGGAAACGCCTACAAGTTCACCGCCGCGGGATCCGTCACGGTCAGGGTGGACCGTCACGGGGACCGGGTCTTCTGCCGGGTTGCCGACACGGGCACGGGTATCCCGGAAGGTGCTCTGAGGGTGATATTTGAGGAGTTCCGGCAGGTGGACGGGTCGTCGACGCGTCAGTACGGCGGCGCGGGCCTGGGTCTGGCGTTGGCGAGACAACTGGCCCGGCTCATGGGTGGCGACATCGAAGCCGTGTCCATTCAGGGTGCCGGTTCGACATTCACCATCGACCTGCCCATCGATCAGTCCCGCCCTGGTGCGGTGTCTTCACCTTCGGACTGACCCACCACGAAACGTCATGAGCCACCAGTATCGCACCCATCTGGAGCATCGTACCACTGTCACTCCGGCGGATGTCCTGCAACGGGCACGCACATTCTTTTCGCGACACAACAGCATCTATGCGACTTACGAGGAGAAAGCGGGGCCAGCGTTCGTGACATTCCGGGGACAGGGGAATGAGGAAATAGTGATTGCCGCGACGACCGAGGGGGATCACACGCTTGTCACCGGTTCATCGTATCTGTTCGACATGCAGGTCGCCCGCTTTTTCACCACCCTGGAACCGGCGGTGAGCGCATGAGGGCGTCTCGTCCGTTTGTTTCCCAGGTCCGGGTCCGGCCCGGGACGATACGGGTCGGTTCGCCGGGCGCCGAACCGTTCTTCGTGCGGGTCGAGATACCCGAAGCATGGGATGCCCTTCTCTTCGAGACGTCGCCCGATACGCCGGTGTCCCAGTTGAAGCTGCAGGCACTGTCCCGGTTGCTGGCTGCGTCGAACAGCGATGACTACGTGGTGAAGCTTCGCGGCATTCTCGTGCCTGACGAGTCGGTTAGCCTGTCGCAGGCAGGTGCCCTTGACGGATCGATCTTCCTGGTGACATCGGCCCGCCGCCGTCCGGTCCGCTGACCGGGGAAAGACGGGCATTTCGAAGATGGGTCGGGTGGCGTACGTCTCGCACGCGGACTGTGGGCGGCATGACACCGGTTGGGGCCATCCCGAGCATGTGGGGCGACTGCGGGCGATCCCGCGGGCCCTGCGACTGGATCTGGAGCTGTACCACGCTCTGGAGCACGTCGAGGCGCGTCAGGCGACACCCGCGGAGATCGAGCTGACCCACGATCCGGGGTACGTGGCTCGGGTCCGGCGCATGGCGGAATCCGGAGGCGGGCATCTGGATCCCGATACGCCAGTGAGCGCGGGATCCTGGGATGCCGCGCTGGCTGCGGCGGGATGCGTAATCACAGCGGTGGATCTGACCCGGAGCGGTCCCGTACGTCGCGTGTTCTGCGCAGTGCGCCCACCCGGCCATCACGCGCTGCGTGACCGGGGAATGGGCTTCTGCCTCTTCGGCAACGTTGCTATCGGAGTCCACCATGCGCGGCGTTCCGGTGTGGAACGCGTTCTGGTCGTGGACTGGGACGTGCACCATGGCAACGGCACCCAGGCACTGGTGGAAGGTGATCCCGGGGTCCATTTCGTGTCACTGCACCAGGCGCCCTGGTATCCGGGCACCGGCCTGGCTGGGGATCGAGGGCCGCACGCGAATGTATGGAATGTTCCCAGGCCGCCCGGTCTGGCCAGCGAGAAGTATCTGGAGGCATTGAGGGAGGCAGTGAACCAGGCTACCGAGGACTTTTGTCCGGGGATTGTCATCGTATCGGCGGGTTTCGATTGCCTGGCCGGTGACCCGTTAGGCGGATTCACGCTGGAGCCGTCCGAACTTGCTTCCTTCACCACGGAACTGGTGCGCGCTGCCGATGAGTGGTGCGATGGACGGCTCGTGGCGGTTCTGGAGGGCGGTTACGTCCCGGCACGTCTGGCGGATGCCGCGCTGTCGGTGATGAGAGCGATGCAATGATGGAGATGCCGGTAACGTCACGCATATGGCCGAAATCACCACTGGTTGGGGCCGACCGTTACGGCAAAGGGCTCTTTGAGCACCCGTTGGGACGGGGGTGTTGTTGCGTCCACTCCACGGTGAACCACGACCGCGAATGAATCGTCCAATGCTTTGCCAGCGCATCAGTTAGACTCCGGTCTGCAGATTCATTGCCCGTGAGGGCACCCAGGCCCTCACCAAAGCTGTGTCGGAGGTCGATAATTCAGCACGCGCCAGACTCAACCAGACGCGTTCATCCGGAGTTGACATCGCGCGATCGGGATTGCGCGCGTTGCATGATTCCCGGCCGGACCATGGACAGATCGAGGTATCGTGGTGTCTGTACGGCGTAGAGGTCCCAGTCGCAGAAAGCCGGAGGCGCTCCAGCTCTTCGGCATATTTTCCCGTGAAGGCCGACCCGTGCCGCAAGGCAGTGGGGCGACCACGGTAGAGTACCGCGACCTCGCCGGCGTGGTACGAACCGTTCCGTTCCAGGCCATTCAGCCGACGGAGGACCGGGTCGCGGAGTACCGCGACGTGGTGGAGTCCGCTTTTGGAGGGGGCGCGGTGATCCCGGCTCCGTTCGGTACCGTATTCCGGAACAGGGAGTCACTGCTTCGCTGGCTGGAACTCCACTACTTCACGCTGGCAGATGCACTGCGATATCTGCATGACAGACAGGTCGTCCGGGTGAGGGTGGCACCAGCCGCAACGCACCGTCCCTGGGATACCATGGAGCAGGATGTTCGAGGGGCAGACATTCAGGTGGCAGCGTTCGATTCATTCCGGGTGCTTCGAAAACAGGCGGTGGCTTTCGTCCCGGTCCCGCTTCAGGCCCGTCCTTCCGAGAGCGGTGCGGAAGCAGCCTTTCTGGTTGAACGGGAGCGTTGGAACGCATTCCTGACCCTGATCAAGGAGGAACAGCGACGGCTCCCCGATTTCCGATTCGAGCAATCCGGGCCATGGCCTGCGTATGACTTCGTGAGGCTGGATCTGAATGCCTGACCCGATGTCTGGTTGGGCAGCGGCTGAGAGGTCGGGTGCGGTCGGCGTGCGGGCAAGGGAGGTGAGTCCCCGCGGATACCGCGCCCTGGGCGCGGTGGAGTCATGGCGGCAGAGCGCCCCCATGGACACGACAACTCCACTGGGAGCCTGATGTTCTGTCCTTCCTGCGGCACCTGGAACCGGGCGAGAGCCGTGAAGTGTCTGCGTTGCCGGGCAGACCTTCCGGAACTTCGAGAGGCGCCCAGGGAGCCACCGGACCCCGAGATCACCCTGCTGCGCAAGGCCACTGGTGGGCGCTACCGCGTGCTGCGACGGCTGGGCTCCGGCGGTATGGCGCACGTCTACCATGCGTTGCACGCGGTGCTGGAAAGACCTCTTGTCATCAAGGTCCTGCACCAGCATCTGGCACGTGATCCGGAGATGCGGGAACGTTTCCGCCGGGAGGCTGAAGCCGCCAGCCAGCTCGGACATCCGCACATCTGTCCCATCGTGGACTATGGGGCCCTGGGCGATGCGGTCTTCCTGGTGATGCCGTGGCTGGCCGGAGGTTCCCTGGCCGATGTGCTCGTGAAGGATCGCACCGTCCGTCCGGCCAGCGCAGCCGCAATCGCGGGGCAGGTGGCAACCGCGCTGGACTACGCACATCGCCGCGGGATCATCCATCGAGACGTAAAACCCGACAACATCCTCTTCGACGAGGAAGGCCACGCCATCATCACTGACTTCGGGATTGCCACGGCGCGATTCCATGGTCGTTTGACCAAGACCGGTCGTGCCATGGGAACTCCCCACTACATGTCTCCCGAACAGGCAATGGGGCGGTTGGTGGACGGGAGGAGCGACCTTTACGCCGTCGGAGTCATGTTGTACGAGATGCTCCTCGGATTCCCGCCCTTCGATGGTGCCGACTCCTATTCCGTGGGCTACAAGCAGGTACATGAGACCGCGGTCGCTCCCGAAGTGGTGGATTCGCGCGTCCCGCCGGAACTCTCGGCCATTGTGATGAAGTGCCTCGCGAAATCGGCGGACGAGCGCTATCAGACGGGCTTCGAACTGGCTGATGCGCTGCTCCAGCATCTCAATGCCGCGGCCCCACCGGATGAGTTGCGCCTGGCCTTCTACGCGCGACACACAGGTTCTTCGACCGACGCGGCGCTCTGAAGCGGTCCTGACCCGGTCCGGGACTCATCACCCAGGTGGCCGCCGGGTTAGGATTGACCGGTGCCGCCAACTGCCGCTTCAGTCGCGATTCCAGCGCCGATACCCGGTACCTGGACGTACCTGATCGATCCGTCGCAGGCCGACGCCATCGTTCCGGGATCCCGGGTCATAGTCCCGGTTCGTTCCCGCCGCGTGGTCGGCGTGGTGACCCGGATCGATCCACCACTGGAGGAGGGCCGGTCATACCGGTCCATTCTGGGTGCTCCGGATGCGGTACCATCGATTCCCGCGGCCCTGTTGGAGACGTGTCTGTGGATGGGTGACTACTACGCCTGTGGACCAGGGCCGGCGCTGAGGGCGGCACTCCCGGTTCTGCTGACGGAGCCCACCGAACCAGTCCCCCGTACACCGACCCGGAAGCTGCTACGCATCTCCCGGCCCCTGGAGACGATCACCGAGCGCGACGAGGTGTTTCGCCGGGCACCGAAACAGCGCTCGGCCTGGGAGCTGCTGGAGTCGCTGGGCGGGCAGGCACCGGTTGCGCATCTGGAGCAGCAACTGGGGATTTCACACTCCGTGATAAGCGCCCTGGTCCACCGCGGGCTGGTGGTAATGGATCGGGAGGTTTGGTCCCGGGATGCCTTTGCCTCGCGCGATATACCTCCCCTTCGCAATCCTGTCCCCACGCCGGCACAGGCGCAGGCGATAGAGACGCTTTCCCGAGGGGACAGCGGTGAGGTCTTTCTCCTCCACGGTGTTACGGGAAGCGGCAAGACCCTGGTCTACATCGAACTTCTGCGTGAGGTGGTGATACGGCAGGGCCGAACCGCGATGGTCCTGGTGCCGGAGATTGCCCTGACACCCCAGACGGTGGACCGCTTCCGTGCTGCTTTCGGGGCGCGCATCGCGGTGCTGCACTCGGGATTGAGCGACGGGGAGAGGATGGATGCCTGGCGCGCAATCCGGAATGGTGAGCGACAGATCGTGGTGGGTGCCCGGTCGGCGGTCTTCGCCCCACTGGAGAATGTCGGTGCGATCATCGTCGATGAAGAACATGAGAGCAGCTACAAGCAGGGTGAGGCACCACGCTACCATGCCCGTGACGTGGCCATTGTTCGCGCCCGTCAGGAGCGGGCCGTCGTCGTTCTGGGATCGGCCACGCCCTCATTGGAGTCCTGGGCCAATGCCGGTCGCGGAGTCTACCACTTGTTGTCCCTGCCGGATCGAGTCGGTGGTGGTGCGCTTCCCACGGTCCATGTAGTTGATCTCCGTCAGCGACCCAGCGGCGGTCCTGTCGATCCCTTCCGGCGGGTGATCAGCGAACCGCTGGAGCGGGGAATCGTGGAGTCACTGGACAGGGGCGAGCAGGCCATCCTCCTGCTCAATCGAAGGGGCTTTTCATCGTTTCTGCAGTGCGGCGCATGCGGACAGGTGTCCATCTGCCCGGACTGTTCGATATCGCTTACGGTGCACCGGGCACCGGAACGCATGGTCTGCCACTATTGTGGACACGCCGAGCCGATTCCCGTCAGCTGTTCCCGATGTGGTGAGGCGACCAGTCGGGAGTTCGGTCTGGGGACTCAGCAGGTGGAGCGCTTGCTGGGGGAACGGTTCCCGCGGGCACGGATCGCCCGAATGGATGTTGACACCACGTCGGCGAAATGGTCGCATGCCCGCATCCTGGATCGAGTCGGACGGGGTGAAGTGGATATCCTCCTTGGTACCCAGATGATTGCCAAGGGCCTGGATTTTCCGAATGTGACTCTGGTCGGTGTGGTGGATGCAGACGTCGGCATCAATCTTCCGGATTTCCGGGCGACGGAGCGGTCCTTTCAATTGATGGCACAGGTGGCAGGACGTGCTGGTCGCGGGCCCCGTGGAGGAGTGGTCTTCATTCAGACGCGGCTGCCTGATAATCACGGAGTGCGGGCCGCTGTGAAGCATGATTTCGTCGGCTTTGCACGCCAGGAGATCGAGGACCGGAAATCTCCGCCATATCCCCCACATGTTCGTCTCGCCAACGTGGTGTTCAGCGGGACGGATCAGGATGCGACCGCGGTGCTGGCGGTACGTGGGGCCCAGTATCTGAAGCAACTGATAAGTGGTGGGCGGGCCGGTTCGGTGGAAGTCGTGGGCCCGGCTCCCTGCGCCATCGAGCGGATCAAGTCGCGCTGGCGCTGGCACGTACTGATTCGAACGGCCCGTTCGTCGGAACTCACCCGCGTCGTCCGGTACTTCGCGTCCCATTTTGAACCGGAGAGCCGCTCCGGTCTCAGGGTGGCGATCGACCGCGATCCGGTTGCCCTTCTGTGACCCCCTGCCGCCACCGTGGAAATCGTGGGCCCGGACGGGCCACCCGGGTTACAAGCTGATAGATTAGGCGCGGGAAGGGGGAAGCGGGAAGCGGGAAGCGGGAAGCCGTCAGGCAGCGCGACAGCACCAGGATGCACCAGCCAGGCTCAGCCACCAGCCGTCCGATCCAGTACATTCGTCATGACCGAAGCACAGCATCGCTTCCTGAAGGAGATAGCTGCCCGCGTGACCACGGGCCGGGTGGTGGAAGTTAGACTCTTTCCCACCATGCGGACCGGACCGCTGGACAGCGGAGTTGCGGTTGTGGCAGTGGAAGAACTGCTCTCCACGGACCCGCAGGTGGAGGTACCAGTGGAATCCGGGGAAGGACATGCTGCTCGGGCCCGTGGTGCTGACGAAGCAGTCGATCGGGACAGCGTGGTGGCAAAGGGACCGGACGCGCCCGAGGTACCAGCCCGATACTCCATCCTGACCGCGCGATTCCGGCACACTGTAAAGGGTGCCGATCGCGGGAAGTGGGAGTTCGATATCGTCCATGACGCCGACGCACCACTGGAGACCGTGGACAGCGTCGTGGCGGGCGTGGCGCGCAGGGCCGGCGAGTATGGTGATCCCGAACTTCTGACCCCGGAAAGCTTCCAGCACGCCGTTACCGGAACATGGTGGACGATCCCGGCGTAGCTGAGTCGTTCAGCGAGTATCTCCGCGCACACAACCTGCCGGTGACACGGCAGCGAAGTCTCATAGCCAGCGTGATACTCGGCTCGGACAGGCATCTTTCAGCCGACGAGGTTGCCCGGGAACTCCAGGCCCGCGGTTCCAGAACCGGGCTCGCCACGGTGTATCGAACCATCGAACTTCTGGTACGAAGCGGGTTGGTCGTGGAACGTGACTTCGGCGAGGGATTCCGCCGATATGAGTCGGCGCGCGACATGCCCAACCACGAACACCTGCTCTGTACCCGTTGCGGTCGCGTGACCGAGTTCCAGGATGAGCGACTCGAACGAATGACCACTCTGGTTGCCGAGACCCGTGGGTATCTCTGCCAGAGTCATCGTCTGGTCATTTATGGCGTCTGCGAGTCGTGCCGCCTGAACAACCCCTCTCACTGACTGGAGAATCATGGAAGCTCCGACGATCGGAGTGCTGGTCGCGTTCACCGCCGGGCTGCTTTCCTTTCTCTCGCCCTGCGTTCTGCCGCTGATTCCCAGCTACGTCACCTTCATCACCGGCCTGTCGCTGGACGACGTTCAGCATGCCCGCCGCCGTGCCCTGATACATGGTTCACTGTTCGTGCTGGGATTCAGCCTGGTCTTCGTGGCGCTGGGGGCCACTGCGACAGCCATGGGCCAGCTCTTCTACGCCTATCGGGCCTGGATCAGCCGTGTGGGTGGCATCCTGATCATCATCTTCGGTTTATACCTGCTGGGTGTGCTCAACATAGGGTTCTTCGCCCGGGAACGTCGCTTCCATCTGGTGGACAAGCCCGTGGGGTATCTTGGGACGGTGTTCGTGGGAGTGGCGTTCGGTGCGGGGTGGACGCCGTGCATCGGGCCCATTCTGGGGTCGATCCTGCTGTTCACGTCCACGCAGGCTGATTTCAGCAGGGGCATCTTCCTGCTCATAGCGTATTCCCTCGGCCTGGCGGTCCCGTTTCTGCTCTCGGCGGTGGCCATCGAGCGATTCGCTGCGTTCTTCCAGCGGATGCGGCGCCAGCTGATCTGGATATCGCGGATTGCGGGACTGCTGCTGATCGGGATCGGGATCCTCATGGTCACGAACTACTTCAGCATCCTGGCGGCGTGGCTGCAGGCCTTCACGCCGGAATTCCTGCAACAGCGACTCTGAACCTGGGCTGCGGAAGTGCCCGATGATGCGTCGCACTTGTGATGTGCATCGCTGTACCTGCGTGCGGAGATCGACCAGTTTGCAGAGGCGGGCTGCGGTGCGAAGTCCGCATGCGCGGGTACATCGCGCTCTACCTTCACCTTCAACGGTCAAGCTCCCGATGAACAGAATTTGCATCCTGCTCGCGGCCGCAGGCATGCTGGCCTGCGGCCAGGGTGGCGGCGATCAAGCCGCTCTGGTGGCCGATTCCACCGCGCGCGACCTGACGCGTGCCGGTATGGACTCCACGGCCCAGCCCGAATTGAAAGACGTACCGGAGACGACGACGCGGCCATCCACGCCGGCTCCGACATCAACGAAGGCTCCTCCCCCTCCTCCTGCGAAGCAGACCCCGGAGAGTCCAGCTCCCAAGGAGACGAATCCGCCTGCTTCGGCGCCGGGATCGTCTGCCCGCAGTGGTGTGATTGCGGCGGGTACCAGCCTCTCGCTTGCCTCGGCGAGCAAAGTCTGCACCAACACGAGCAAGGTTGGTGATCGCTTCAAGGCGTACCTCACGGCCTCCGTGGATGGCACGAATGGCGTGTCATTGCCCGACAGCTCCGTGGTGGAACTGGAGCTCACTGAACTCAAGGGCAGCAATGGAAAGGGCGAGCAGATCGTGATGGGGTTCCGGGTGGTCTCCATCACCGCGGGCGCTCAGACATATACGCCTGACGCCGAGGTGGTCAGTGCCCAGATCGACCAGGTCGCGGCCCAGTCCGGCGGGGACGCCGCCAAGAAGGTCGCAGGTGGTGCGGCTGCAGGTGCCATAGTGGGCCAGATCCTCGGTCGCAACCGCAAGGGTACCCTGATTGGCGCAGCTGTCGGTGCCGCCGCTGGCGCCGCAGCGGCCAAGGCGGGTGGGGATGACTTTGACGGCTGCGTCAACGCCGGCGCTCCGATCTCGGTAAAACTGAACTCTTCACTCACGGTTTCCAGGTAGCCGTCTTTCCAGCATGAAAGTGCAGGTGGGGGCCGGGGACTGCTGACGGGCTGTCGCTTGTCCGATAGTTTCCGATGCAGTCTCCAGCCACCCGCTCCCTGAACATCTTTGCGCGATCCCCGGATAACAGAACGAAGGAACCCCCGCACAGTATCGATCGATTCCGCTTCCGCGGCTGAAATCGTCGACCTTATGAACGCCGAGGATCGTTCGGTGGCCGATGCAGTTGCCACGCAACGGGATGCCATCGCACAGACCATCGATCTCATCGCCGGGGCATTTCGCAGCGGGCATCGCCTTTTCTACGTTGGTGCCGGCACCTCTGGACGTCTGGGAATACTGGATGCCAGCGAATGCCCTCCGACATTCGGAACAGATCCGTCTCTGGTGCAGGGAATAATCGCTGGTGGGGTCGCGGCGGTATTTCGATCGCAGGAAGGTGCCGAAGACCTGCCTGGAGACGGGGCCGCTGCGGTCGATGACCATGGTGTTGGAGAGGGCGATGTCCTGGTCGGGATCGCTGCCTCGGGGACCACTCCATTCGTGCAGGGTGCCCTGGTCCGTGCGGCTGCAGTGGGGGCCCGGACCATCATCATCGCCTGCACCCCAATTGCTCCGGAAATCAGTGAGATGGTGGATGTGGCGATCATTGCCGTAACCGGACCCGAGGCAGTTACCGGATCCACGCGCCTCAAGGCTGGCACGGCCACGAAGATGATCCTGAACATGCTGACCACCGGGGCGATGATTCGGTTGGGAAAGACATGGGGCAACCTCATGGTGGACCTTCGGGCCACGAACCTGAAGCTGAAGGATCGCTCCGAACGGATACTCATGGAGACCTGCGGCACCGAACGGACTGCAGCCCGGACTCTCCTGGATGCCGCCGGTGCGAGTGTGAAGACCGCGATCGTCATGCATCGACTGGGCGTAGACAGAAGTGAGGCCGAGCGCCGCATCGAGTCAGCCGGTGGTGTGCTCCGGACGGTGGTGGGTGATCCGCCATGATGGGTGATCTACCAGCGGACCGTGGTGCAGGGCGGAATGTGAGGAAGGAGGGTCGACGACCGGCGCTCCCGACGGGTGGCGTTCCGTCGGTCGTCGTGGGCCTCATGTCCGGTACGTCCCTGGACGGGATCTCAGCGGCAGTGGTCCGTTTTGGCGATGGTCGTCAAGCGGAGCTTCTGGCATTCCGACAGACGGCGTATGACGAGTCCCAGCGCGCGCGACTGGCAACCGCGATTCTGGGGACGACTCCTGAAGAGTACTGCCGTCTGTCATTCGACCTTGGTCATTGGCTGGCGGATGCCGCACTTGCCGTCCTGGCTGACTCGGGCGTACCTCGGTCCGAGGTGGCGGCAATTGCGTCCCACGGCCAGACGATATGGCACGTGCCGGGGCACTCCAGTTGGCAGCTGGGAGAGGCCGCGGTCATTGCCGAGCGGACTGGCATGGATGTCGTGGCGAACTTCCGGGCACGGGACGTGGCAGCGGGGGGGCAGGGGGCGCCGCTTGTCCCCATGGTGGATGCGCTGCTCTTCTCCAGCCCGGCGTCCTGGCGGGGTCTGCAGAACCTGGGTGGAATCGGCAATGTGACCGTGGTCCCGCCCGGCGGTGAACTGTCGGGTGTAAGGGCGTTCGACACCGGACCTGGTGTGGTGGTGATCGATGCGGTCGTAAGGGCGGTTTCCGGGGCGCCATTCGATGCAGGAGGTCGCATGGCGAGAGCCGGTGTACCGGTGGAACGGGCGGTACGTGAGGCACTGACTCATCCTTTTTTTTCGGTGACGCCACCCCGGTCCACCGGGAGAGAGCTCTTCACGCCGGTCTGGATTCAGGAGTTCATGACTTCCTGCCGGCGTCACGCACCGGCTGCGTCCGATGCGGATCTGGTGGCCAGTGCAGTCCTTCTCACGGCGTGGAGCGTCGCGGACGCATACCGGCGTTTCATACCGGAACCATTGTCCGAGGTGCTCCTTTCCGGCGGTGGAGCTGAGAATCCCGCGCTGGTGGAGGCGTTGAGGGGTGCTCTGGCGCCGCTATCGGTGCGTCCTTTCAGTGAGGTGTTCTTCCCGGGCGAGGCGAAGGAATCGGTTGCGTTCGCCATGCTTGGCCGGCTCTTTCTGGAGGGTCGTGCCGGAAACGTTACCACTGTGACGGGCGCCCGTGGGCCGCGAGTGCTGGGATCGTGGACTCCGGGTGGCGCACCTAACGCATGAGAAGCCGCAGCGCCGCCCAGATCACCAGGATGACTCCCAGTCCCGCGATTACCCTGGCGTAGAGCGTACCGCGCTGTCTGCGTCTGTCGTCGACCTTCGGTACCGGCCATGGCTGGGTAATGGAGGTGGGCTCTCCCGCGGCAGGGCCTGACGTATCGGTTTCCCCGTCGGCTTGAACGGTGCGGTATCGCACCTCGTCACCGGGCCGTCCCTCGCTCAAACCGGGACCGTCGAACGCAGCGATCAGCACCGTGATGTTGTCCGGCCCACCGCGATCGTTGGCCAGCTCTATGAGCCGTTCGCAGGCCGACGGGAGATCCGGTTCCTCCCCGACGGCGTCGGCCATCTCCTCCTTTTTCACCAACCCGGAGAGCCCGTCGCTGCATAGCAGGAGAACATCACCCCGGCGCAGGGGTTGCTGCGTAATGTCCACCTTCACGCTCTGCTCGGGGCCCAGTGCCTGCAGGATGATGTTTCGCCGCTCGTTCAGCGCGGCCTCTTCCTCGGTCAGTTCACCCGCCTCGATCAGCTTCTGCATGAGCGACTGATCCTTCGTCAACTGCGTTGCGACTCCACCCCGGATCAGGTAGGCCCGACTGTCCCCGACCTGGGCCAGATAGATGGTGTCGCCGAGGAGCACCACGATGGTGGCCGTGGTGCCCATGCCGCGCAGGTCCGGGCGACTGGCCGCCTGCTGGAAGATCGACCAGTTGGCCACATCGGCGGCGTGGGTCATGGCGGCCACCAGTTCGCGCGGATCGTTCTTGATCCGGTCGGAGAGCCTCTCGCGCAGGTGTCGCAATACCACATCCACGGCCGTTGCCGATGCGACCTCACCGGCGGCTGCACCGCCCATCCCATCGGCGACCATGAAGAGGGTCGCCAGAGGGTCAGCGGGCTGCTCGACGACGCCGGCGAATCGGAGTGGCTCGGTCCGGCTCAGGAGGGCAACGACGTGCGAGTCTTCGTTGTGTTCGCGGGTCCTGCCAACGTCCGTCTGAGCGAAGACCCTGACGGTGACAGCCGCCTCCGCCTGGTGAGCGGCGGCCCGGGCAGACCTGGGTATCACGTGTTCCCCGGAAAACGTCGTCATCGTGGGTCAGCCGTTCAAAGCGCGAGCGGATGGCGGTTCTGAAGTCCCGGTGGGCCGAATGAATCCGGCTCTCGAGGCTGGTGGATCGACTGAGTTCTGCAGCCCCGGGAAAACAACGCCCGGTGACGCCAGCGGTCCAGTCGTCACCGGGGGGTCTAGATGCATCAGCCGAGGTCGACCCGGAGCATCTTGCGACCGAAGAGGAGCCGTTCACCCGCGTGAACGGTTCGTTCGCCGCGTACGAGAACCCCGATTCCGTTGCGACTTCCCAGGTCCCGGACGACATACACGTCGCGTTCCGGGAAGGAACGGATCTCCGCGTGCCGGGCGCTCATCGTGGGGTCGTAGGGGAACGCCCAGTCACCGTAGTCACGGCCGATCAGGATCGATCGACCGGGGGAGAGATAGAGCACGTCACGCACACTGCCATCGGCACGGAGCTGTTCCAGCATGGCGTCATCGCGGGTGGGGGTCCGTGACCCGGCCTGTCGCAACTCCGCATCATCCAGAAGGAACCCGGATGACAGCTTGCGGAAGCGGATCACCTGCGAGCCGATCAGGAGTACATCACCGTCCGTCAGGGTATGCGGCGCCAGGATGTAGAGCCAGCTCCCGTTGGACGACCCCAGGTCGCGAACATGGAGCGAGTTGTCGCGCCAGGAAATGACGGCGTGTTCGGGCGAAACCGCATCGTCGTCGCCGAACTGAACATCCCCGGTGGTGCGCCCCACGACCAGTTCCGTGCCCTCCATGGGGATCTCCCGCAGGACGTCGCCATCGTCAGTCAGCAGAGACAGCCGCGGGCCGCCACCGTTGAGGCTCACCCGGGGGGTGATCCCTCTTGGCTGGGTGTCGACTGTCATACCCGGGGTATCCAGACCCCCATGCATGGGCTCGCCACAAGTTGCGCAGAATGCATCCTCCTCCCCGGTGCGGCTGCCACAGGATCCACAGAAGACCGGAGGCGCGGCTCCAAAATCGGTCTTGAGGCCACAATGAGGGCAGAAATGAAGTGAGCGGTCGATGCTGCGGGAGCAGTGGGGGCAGGGGGCCGAGCGCTGAGCGCGGGAACCACCGGGTGTAGTGGTTCGGGCTCGTACGGCACGCACCTCGCTGCTTACCACCCGTGCCGTCGGCACATCGCGCGCATCCCCCGGGGCTGTTGAAAGGTCAGCCTGACGCATCCGCCAGCCGCAGTGGGGGCAGAATAGCTGGTTTGGGGCTGGGTCGCTGGCGCGACCACAGTTGGCACATTGGGCCACCGGGTGCTCCTCCCGTCGGCTGGACGGATCCGTTCCGCGGAATCTCCTCAAGACGCGAAAATGCAACAATGCAACATACGTAGCAACCCGTGGCCAGGTTTTCAGGATGCCGCAAGTCTCCGACAAGCAGTAGCTTGCGCCCCATGATTCACCGCCCACTGAAATCCGTCCTGCCGACACTTGCCGGACTTTTCTGGGCTTGTTTTCCGGGGCCCGTCTCGACACCTGGCGCCGGAGGTCCTCGACCGGAGCCAGGCCCGCGGCCGGCTCCCACGGTGCTGACCCTCCCAGCGGTTCCGGAATCGGCGGCCCTGGGACGGCCCCTGCCAGAGATTCCGCTGATGACCGGCCCGGCTGCCATTCGAGTCGTCTATCCGCCGGAAGGCGCCAGGATTGCCGTGCGGGACTCCAATTTCATCTTCGGTTCCGTGGGCAGTGGAACTGCATCCCTCAGGATCAATGGAGTGCAGGTGAGGGTTCTTCCCAATGGGGCGTTTCTCGCCTGGTTGCCGGTTCCGGTGGATCCGCCCGGAGTATACGAACTCACCGCGATCCAGGGTTCGGATACTGTCTCCCTGACACACCGGGTGCTGCTCCCCAACGTGCCGGCCGTCCTCACGGAGTCGGGACCGGAGATCGTGGACAGCGCCAGTCTGACTTCCGGGCAAGACCTCGCCCTGGAGCGCTGGGAGCCCGTAAGGGTGAGCGTTCGTGTAGCACCACATGCCCGTGGAGAACTCCAACTGGCCGACGGGTCGGTTGTGCCGATGCTATCGTCAGGGCTCGCCGACGAGTCCGTTCCCCGGGTCGTAATTGCCGAAGTTCCGGCGGTAAGGCTGGCCAGCAACGCATGGGTGCAGGTGACGCGGGGACAGGATACGGTGAGATTGCCGACCGCGAGGGTGGCGCTCGCCGATTCTGCCGGGCGGCGGTTCGTCAGGCTTGGTGCGGCTGCATCCACTGTACCGGATACTGATCGCGTGATCGTCGGGCGGCCGCTGGTTGGTGGAACATACAAGTGGTTCCTGCTCCCGGGGACAGTGGTCGAAGCAACCGGAAGGAACGGATCCGCCACCCGGATCCGACTGGACCGGGATCTGCAGGTGTTCGTGAACCAGACCGAAATCGAACCGCTCCCCCCGGGAACACCGGAACCCCGGCGCGTGGCAGGGAATGCCAGGGTGGTTCACGACAGTGGCTGGACGGACGTACGCATTCCCACCGGCTCGGTCCCGCCGTATTCGGTCGATGTGGAAGACAATGTCCTGGTCCTCACGCTGCATGGCACCGTAGCCAATACCGACATCATCAACTTTGCCTCGGCGGACACGATCGTCAGGAGGGTGAGCTGGCGGCAGGTGACGGTCGACCGTGCGGAGTACCGTGTGGAACTGCGCCAGCCACCATTCGGATACCTCGTCATGTGGGACCGCGGCGCATTGGTCCTTCGGGTGAGGCAGGCGCCGGTGATCGATACCGCCGATCCGCTGCGCGGGATCGTCATCGTGGTGGATGCCGGTCATCCGCCCGCAGGTGCTACCGGGCCGACCGGGCTCTACGAGCCAGTGGCAACGTTAGGCATTGCCGAACGGCTGCGCACCTATCTGGAACAGCGCGGGGCCACGGTGGTGATGACCCGCACTGCACCCGGTGCCGTACCTCTGCTGGACCGTCCGGTGATGGCGCGCCGCGCCGGAGCCCACGCCTTCGTGTCGATCCATCTCAACGCGCTTCCCGATGGGGTGAACCCGTTCGGGAAGAATGGCACCGGCACCTATTTCTTCAACCCATTCTCCGAGCCGCTTGCCCGCGCTGTACAGGCGGGAATGGTACGCAGCATGGGCCTGCGCGACCTGGGAGTGAACTACGACAACCTGGCTGTGCTGCGACCCACGTGGATGCCCAGCGTGCTGTGTGAAGGCGCTTTTCTGATGATCCCGGAACAGGAAGCAGCGCTTCGTACACCGGAGTTCCAGGACGCCTATGCGCGAGGGGTCGCCGATGGCCTCGAGGCCTGGTTCCAATGGCTGGGAGCGACCCAATCGGTGGGGTTGTACCCTCCAGCCTGAAGACACGAAGTACCGACGGTCCCCGTCACCGGTCCGCCCGGGACCACCTCACCACCTGCCGGAGCGCGCGCCACCATGCCATTCATCCATCCTCTGGCCTTCGTCTGCGGACACGTAACCCTCGGCAACCGCGTGTCGATATGGCCCTTTGTGGTCATTCGCGGAGACACCGAGTCGATATCCGTGGGCGCCGAATCCAACATTCAGGACGGTACGGTTGTCCATGCCGATGCCGGCTTTCCAACGGTGCTGGGACGACGCGTGGCCGTGGGGCATCGAGCCATCATCCATGGAAGCGTCATCGAGGACCGCTGCCTCATCGGAATGGGAGCCATCCTCCTCAATGGAGTCCATGTCGGAACCGGTTCGATCGTGGCTGCCGGAGCTGTGTGCCGCGAGAACATGGTGATACCGCCGAACTCTCTCGTCGCAGGTGTGCCAGCGCGCGTGCTGCGCACGACCACGGAAGGCGACCGGTCAAGGATCGACGATACGGTCGACGCCTATCTGCGGCTCCAGGAGGAGCATGCGGCATATCGATTCCCGCCGAGGGAGTCGGGAGAACGAGTCGATCCCTGAGCGGTCACGTTCCGCGCAGCGCGTGCGGTGTTGCATCCATCCGGGTGTTCCCGGGGCAGCTCTGACAGTGTGGACCAGCGCGGGTGACCTCCGGTCGGCGAATGTCGCTGACCGGAGATCCCGGCGCCGCAAGGAGAGTGAAGGGCTGGTGGAGAGGCAGGAAGCCGGTTGTCAGTTGCCCCCCAGGTGTGTCAGGCTGATCCGGTATTCCTTTGTCTGAGCGTTCCAGGCGACCCGATAGGATCCCGGTTGGTCGGCGGATGCGAATGCGGAAGATGACGGCACAGCCTCTTCGGCGTCGGGCTTGGTCTTGAGGTACGACAGCGCCACCATTGGCTCCATGAAGGTGAAGTCGCCGTCCCAGGAGCCGAAGATGAAGGTCCTGGTGAATGGTGAGCCATGGAACTCCGGTGATGCCGGATTGACCCAATGCACCCCCATCATCGGTACGGGTTCGGGTTGACCACCATTTCCCATGACGATGTACCCGGCTGGCCTTTCGGATACCGGCGGAAGATTGGCTGCCTTGGCCGCGAACTGAGGATCGCTGGGCATTATGGCATTGCGCGCCGCCAGCGACACGACATAGAAATGAAAGTCGAAATGCGGCACTGTGTAGACCATTGGAGGTGGGTGTCCGACCGGATTCCAGTTGGCCTCGACGATCTGGTAGCCCGTGGGGTTGTTGGCGGGCAGTGGCAGGAGGTAACTCTTGGCATCCATCATTGTTTGCCCGGGCGGCAGATTATCGAGCGCCGTTTCAGACAGGGCAACGCCGATCTCTGTCGGGGTGCCACTCTTGCTGACGATGTAGCTGCGCGCAGTGCCGTTCCCGATCGTGACGGCGTCGCCGTATACCGTGGTCAGCTCATCTGCCGGGCTGGCGGGGTCGTCACTGCAGGACTGGGTGACCAACACTCCACAGAGCAAAGCGAGAATCATTCCTGTACGTTGCATATTGGGTTCTTGAGAGGGTGAGATGGTGCCTGACTCTCCCAAGCGGAAACGGGGGGTGGATATTTCATCGAGCGGTAATTCGACCTTTTTGGGGAGAGGTGACGGGCTTCCGGAGCAGCCGCCCTACGCGGCCCCGGGAGACGCGCAAGGAGAGGATCAGCGGGTAGCGCTCCTCTTCAGCGACCTCGTCTGTCTGCCTCCCGATGACCGGCAGACCCGCCTTCTGGGGTTGGCCACCGCCTCCCCGGCGGTGGCGGATGAACTCCGCGCTCTGCTGACGGCCGCCGATGCTGCAGGCGATTTTCTGGGTAGTTTCTCCCCGAGCCCCGTGGCAGGCGATGCTCCGGACGGCCTGGCTGCGAATCGCGTTCTTGCGGGACGCTACAGGCTGGTGCGGAGGCTGAGCGAGGGAGGGGCTGGAGTCGTCTGGCTGGCACGGGACACGCATCTGGATCGGCTGGTGGCACTGAAGTTCCTCCGTGGGCGCGACATGGCGGCGATCCGCCGGATGCGAGAGGAGGCACGTCTGGCGGCCAGGCTCGATTCCCCGTACGTGGCTGTGGTACACGATGCGGGAGTCCTGGAGGAAGACGGGCCGTTCATGGCGATGGCGTTCTCGTCGGGTGGCTCACTGGCCGATCGCCTGAAGACCGGACCACTCCCCTTGAACGCCGCCCTGGACGTTGCCATCCAGGCAAGCCGCGCACTGGAGGCGGCACACGACGCCGGTATCGTGCACGGCGACGTCAAACCCGGTAATCTCCTGCTGGGCGAAGATGGAAGTGTGCGGCTCACGGACTTTGGTGTGGCGCAAAGCGTCGGAGACGCCCTGGATTCCGCACCTGCCCTGGGGACGCTTTGCTACATGGCGCCGGAGCAGCTGCTTGGCGGCGGGTTTGATCACCGAGCCGACCTGTGGGCACTCGGCGTCACCCTCTATCAGGCACTGACGGGGCGGCTGCCATTTACGGGCGGGTCCACTGCCGCTGTCCTCTATGATATCGTGTGCAGCGAGCCGGTTGCACCTGGGTCCCTCGCGAGTCTCCCGCATTCTCTGGAGACGCTCATCCTCGACCTCCTGCGAAAGTCCCCGGCCGCCCGGCCGACAACGGCCTCACTGGTCGCATCCAGACTGGAGGAGATCCGCACTGGAGTCATCGCACGGATGCGGACGATGAAGTGTCCGGTGGCTCCGACTCCCTTGATCGGTCGGGAGCTGGAAGTGGATCGCCTCATGAAGCTCCTCGGGGAACGACGTCTGGTGACTCTCACCGGAGCCGGGGGAACGGGCAAGACACGTCTGGCACTGGAGCTGGCTGCCCGCGCCGAAGCGTCATACGAAGGCGGTGCGTGCTTCGTGGAACTGGCTACTCAGCATGACGAGCGTCAGGTGCCCAACCTCATCGCACAAACGCTGGGTATTGCTGATGGGGGTGCCGTGGACGTGCTGGATCGGCTCCTGCTTTCGTGCCGCGGTGTGAAGCGGCTGTTGGTTCTGGACAACTGTGAACATCTCAGCTCTCTGTCCGGGCTGGTGACATTGCTGCTCTCATCCGCGCCGGAGCTGCGAATCCTGGCGACCAGTCGCTCACCGCTGGGTGTCAATGGAGAGCAGGAGTTCGCGGTAGCTCCTCTGACGCTTCCGCCGCCGGGAGAGAGCCACCCCGAGCGCCTCTCTCGGGTGCCGGCCATTGCGCTGTTGCTGGCACGGGTTCGGGATCGTGACCCTGGTTTCGTCATCAACGACGAAAATGCGCATTCGCTTGCGGAGATCTGCTGCAGGTTGGACGGCCTCCCGCTTGCGCTGGAACTGGCTGCCCCGTGGGTCCCGACTCTGGGGAGTGCGGTGGTCATGGAACGACTGGGAGATTCAACTGGCTGGTTGCATGCGGTGGCCGGACAGCGCCCTACCCGTCACCAGACACTCAAGGCAGCAATCGAGTGGAGCTATGAGCTCCTGGGAGACGACGAGCAGCGTCTGTTCAGGCACCTTGCTCCCTTCTCCGGTGGTTTCGATCTGGATGCAGTGCTGGAGGTTGCCGGAGCAATCGGTCTGTCTGCCCACGCCGAGGATATCTACTTCTCACTGGTGGGGCGGAACCTGGTGATGCTGGTGCATGACAGGGCGGATCCGCCTCGCGGCAGGCTGCTGGTGACCATTCGTGATTTCGCCATGTCGCGGATGCGGGAATGCGGTGAGGAGGCGAAGGCCCGTGACCTCCACGCGGTTCTTTTTCTGCATAGGGCAACCGACGCTGCGGTCGCCATGCATGGTCCGCGCGAGGTTGCGGCACACGAACGACTCAGGGATGACGGAGTCAACCTCCGCGATGCGCTCGACTGGTTCATAAGCAGCCATGATCTGGTCCGCGCTGCCCGGCTGGCGGTTGCCCTGCATCGACACTGGCTGCTGTCCGGACGTTCGGTTCAAGAGATCGTCCAGCGGCTCGAAGGCATTGACGAGGCATGCCGGCAGTCGGTGGGGGGGATCCCCGGTCTACTGCACGCCGACCTGCTCAACGTTCTGGGATCGTTGAGCGGTGTGGCTGGGAAGCACCAGAGTGTTCCCTGGGACTACTTCCGGCGGGCGCAGGCCGCCTATCGCAAGGCCGCCAATGTCCGGGGAGAGGCGCTGGCGCTCAACCACCTGGGCTGGAGTTCGCTGCTGCTGGGTCGTTACGACGACTCCGGGAGGTATTCCGATGAGGCGAAGGCCCTGCATCGGCAGTCAGGGAACGTGGCTGGTGAGGCAGTGTCGCTGATAAATCTGGGATGGGTTGCCCTGCTGCGAGGAGGGCTCAGCGCGGCCGAGTCATGCTTCCTGGAAGCATTGTCGATCCAGGAATCGCTGGGAGACGAGCGTGCGGCCGCTTACGCCAATGGTCACCTTGGTACGGTGGCCCTCCGCAGGGGGGATCCCTCAGCCGCACTCGCGTACCTGAACCATGAGCGGATGAGGGTCTTCGATAAACTCGAGGACCGGGTTGCGGCCCCTACATTCGGGCTCCGAAGGGTGCTTGCGTTGCATGAGTCGCGACAGGAACCCGGGGCACTCACGGTGGTACGAGACACCCTGCTGCCGATCCTCAGGGAGTCCAACCACGGCTGGTCCCTGGCCTATGCACTGAGTGTACTGGGCCGTCTTCTGATCGATGCCGATGATCCGATCGAAGCCATGGTCGCGCTTCACGAAGGGATCCGAATCGCCGAAACCGCAGGGCTCGTTTCGCTTGCGGGGGACTGCGAGGCCGTTCTCTCGGAGGCGCTGGCGGCTGCGGGACGGCCCGACGAGGCGGCCGCGTCACTGCGTGACTGCATCGAGGTCAGGCAGCGTATCGGCGAACCGCTGGGGGTGGTCGAAGGTGCGGAGCTGGCCGCGGAGTGGCTGATTCATGCGGGTCGCCCCAGCGTTGCTCGACCACTTCTGGAGGAGGTGGCTGTCATCCGGCTGAACCTGCACGCGACCCGTCTGCCGCGGCTGGCCGATCGCATGGCCGGGGCGAGCGCAGCCTGCGGAATTCGGGAGGAGTCGGTACAGGCGTCTCCCTCGAGACCGGATTCGGGAAACGGCGACTGGCGTGCCCTTGCTGGCGCAGTTCTCCGGGCACTCACTGCGGATTGAACGTCGCATGGGCTCGAATCCAGGCAGTGCTGAGGAGTCGACTCCTCTCGATGAGCTCTTTGAGGACGCCTACTCGGAGCTGAAGGGTCTGGCGCACCGGCGACTCATGATGGAAGGTGCCAGCATGACGCTGGAGACCACAGCGCTGGTGCACGAGGCGTATCTCCGACTTCTGAGCGCCTCGAACTGGAAGTGGCAGGACCGGCATCATTTCTTTGCCGTAGCGTCGCGTGCGATGCGACGGATTCTCGTGGATCACGCGCGTGAACGAAGCGCGGCCAAGCGGGGTGGTGGTCGGGTCCGGATTGCATTCCGGGCAGAGGAGTTGGCGGGACTCCTCGCTGTCGAGACCGCCGATCCGGACGCGCTCCTGGCGCTCGATGATCAGCTGCGCCGCTTCGAGGCGCTGCATCCCCGGGCAGCCCGTGCCATCGAGCTACGCTACTTTGGCGGATTGACTCTGGAGGAAGTTGGCCAGACGGTGGGCAGTAGTGGCCCCACTGTCCTGCGTGACATCCGGTTCGGGTTGGCGTGGCTCGCGAGAGAATTGTGCACCGAGGGGGCGACTCCCCCCGGTCCTTAGCCGGGCAGTGAGCACTGGTCCCTGGAGCGTCCTTATTGCACGATTTGACCCCGAACGAGATCCGCGCGACTGAACAGCCTGCCATTGGCCACCACCTGCCAGACCCGGTAGGTGTTGCTGATGTCGTCGAGAGGATTTCCGTCCACGATCACCAGGTCGGCGAGCTTGCCGGCCTCGATCGTGCCGACGTTCAGACCCAGTGCCTGGGCCGAGTTGACCGTGGCCGTCTTCAACGCCTGGAACGGTGTCATGCCGGCAGCGACATACGCCATGATCTCGGCATGTACGTTGGCGGCATCGGGGGTGTCCGTTCCGGCCACGACTCGAGCACCGGCGTTCTGGGCGTCCACGATCATCCTGGCAATGCCATCCGGAGCCTCGCCTGCTCCAGTCCGTCCTCCGGCGCCACCACGGCCAGCCGGCGCGGGGCCTGGTCCTCCAAAGCGTCCCATGGCAGCACGGCCCCGTCCGGTAACCGAACCAGTCAGCCACGATGGATAGAGGTTGAATCGGTCATCCGTCCGGAGTGAGGAATCCTGCGCGATCATGGCGCGCATCGTGGCGCCGCCGAGTGCCAGGGTGGGCGTGAAGGTCATGCCGGAATGGCCCCAGAGCTGGGCGACGTCTTCATAGCTCCGCCGCAGAGTGGCAACCTTGGGTGAAAAGCCTCGCCGGCTCGTGCCGGTGGTGTGTTCGGTGCCGTCCAGACCGGAGAGTGCCGCGGGGTAAACCTCATGCGACGACGACTGCATGCCATTTGCCCGGGCGAATTCGGCTACTCGTTTGGCGGGCAGGTCGGGCATTCGCACGTAGGCCTTGAGGGTATTGTGTCCCAGCGCCTTGGCCCGTTCCAGTTCCAGTTCAAGGTGAGCATCGTTGGCGATAGCCACCGCCATCTTGTAGTAGAGCCGCTGCCACTCCATCAGGTATCCGGCAGTCACGATCCGGGGCCCGATCCGGGTGCCGGCGTCGACCGCCTCGCGATCTTCGACACCTTCGTACGGGGTCGTTCCGGGGCTGCGAACCGTGGTGACACCAAAGGCGAGCGCCGCGCGTTCATGGGCCTCGCCCAGGTCCTTCTGCATGTGCGAGTGGTACTCGATGAGGCCTGGCATCAGCGTGCGCGTGCCCGCATCCACAACCTGAATGTTCTGATGCTGCTCATCCGAGTGGGGCCGGACCGCTTCGATCAGGTTTCCACGCACGAGGACATCCACGCCGTGGCGGGCCTGGTCACTGGTCATATCCACCAGGGTACCGGCGTGGATAAGGAACGACCCTTCGGGTACCGCTGGCGTGTACGTCAGGTCGAGGGCCACGTCGGACGCCGTACCGCTGGCAACATCGAAGAGTCTGAGGTGGTCCATCGACTGATAGAGGATGCTTCGGGAATCCGCTGTCCAGGTCGGCATGAAGGCCATCTCGTTCGTCACGCGCGTGGGTGGCCCTGTGGGTGCTCCATCGGCCGAAGCAGGGATGAGGTTCAGGTATCCTTCGTAGACCACCGCCATTTTCGTCCCGTCAGGCGACAGCACCGGCCCATTCCCCACACGAGAGTCGATCGACTTAAAGGGGACGGGGGTGTACCATGTGGAATCTCCGCCCGTTGTGGAGAGCGAAAGCAACTGGTTGGTCCCTTCGCGGAAGCGTCGAGAGTAGGGAGTGAGAGCGGCGATGAGTACGTGTCGCCCATCCTTCGACCAGCTCGGATTTCCCGGCCCGAACATGGATGGATGTATTTCGCGGACCGCTCCACTGGTTACATCGACGATCTTCACGCTGGCGCGACGCCAGACACCGTCCACTTCGAGGAAGGCGATTTCCCTGGAGTCGGGTGACCACGATGCGCCCATCGCGGATCCTTCCAGGTGCGTCAACTGACGCACGGCGCCGTTGGACATGTCGCGAATCCAGATGTCCAGGAGCTGGCCGCCGCGGTCACTCGACCATGCTACGTAGCGACCGTCTGGTGACCAGGATGGCTCAGTGTCGAGAAAACGGTCTCCGGTCAGGTTCTCAGGGGTGCCTCCCATCGGCATGACCCAGAGATCGTTCAGTGCCGCGAACACGATCGACTTGCCATCTGGCGAGATGGATGGTGACAGGATCCCCTTGACCGGGTGTGCTGCGTCTGCCGGCTGATTCGCCGGCGCCGGGGAGGATGCCGGGCGGGAAGCCATCACGGGAAGTGTCGCCGTGAATTCGATGGTGCTGGATCCGCCACCGGAAATCGCGCGGCGCCGGATTTTCCCGTCGCTCACGTAGACGATTTCCGTGGGTGAGGCCCACGCCGCGCGGAAGGGGAAGGCGTTCTCGTCGCCGGTGATTCCGGTGCCGTCGATCTCCAGTTGACTCCCGCTTCCTCCCGTCGAATGGTAGACGATCTGACCGCCCGGTCCCCATGAAGGGGCGTCGGCGCGCACGTCGGGGCCGGTCAGCCGGCGTTCGGCACCAGTGGTGACGTTCACGGCCCATACCGAGGGACCGCCGGAACGGGTGGAGATGAACGCCAGTTCACTGTCATCCGGCGACCAGGTCGGCATGTAGTCTTCCGCACCATCCGTGGTGATCTGGGTGAGCTGGCCGCTGCCTGTGTCCAGGATCCAGATGTTGTAGTTGCCGATGCCGGCCCCGGTGTCGCCGGCGCTGATGGATGGCCCCCGGTCCGAGGAGAATGCCAGCCGGGTTCCGTCGTGCGACCACGCCGGCTCACGGTCGTCCCAGGGTCCTTCCGTAAGCTGCCTCGGATTGCTGCCGTCGGAAGCGACCGCCCAGATGTCGTATCCTCCGGCCCGATAACCCTGAAAGGCGATGGTCTTTCCGTCAGGAGAGAATACCGGGTGGCGGGCGTCGTTGTAGTAGTCCGTAACGGCACGTGCTTCCCCGCCCGTGACGGGGAGCGTCCACACCGTTCCCTGGAGATCGATGACCAGGGTGCGTCCGTCAGGCGAGATTCCCACGGACATGGATGTGCCCTCGTGAACCGTTACCGATGCTGCCTGCCTTGAGTCCCGGCAGGCCGAAGCAAGAAGCGGTGCAAGGCAAAGAATGGCGGCGAGGGAACCAGGCTTCATGAGAACTCCGGATGGACTGATGGCGCTAATCTGAAGGGTGGGACGGGAGGACGAAATGGCGTATGCGGAACGATACCGATGGTGCACATTCCTGCGAGTCCTGGCTTTGACGGTGGTTGTCCCTGTCAGGTATTTCTCTCGTACCGCATGATTCACACCGGACATCCTGGTTCCCGGCGCTTGATTCGCACTCATGGTTTCCAGCACATCATTCTTGCCGCTTCCGTCGCGACGCTGGCCTGCGCGACTCCGTCAGCACCGTCGGTGCGAGAGCATCAGAGCAGGCTGCTGGTTGCGGGGACGGAGGATGGCACAGTGGTGCTGGATCTGGATTGGCGTGGAGTAGTCCGGCGTTCGGGGCCGATGTTCGCATCCCAGGGCCCCAGTGTGTACAGCGCGCAGGGTGAGGTGATCAGTGTGGGCGACCTTGCGAGCGGAGATCGCATCATGGTGGGTGTGGATGCGGCGTCCGGCCTGGAACTCTGGAGAGTTCCCATCGAGGTCAGCGGTCAGGCGCAGAGCGTGGACGGTATTGAACTGGGTGCCGACGTGATTGCCGCGCATCCCGCCCGCAGCGAAGTCTTCCTCTGGCCGGTACGCAGGAACGATGAAGTGGGGGTGGCCTCGTTCGACTATCGTGGTGGTCGGGTGACGCGATTCTACGGTCCCATTCCCGGTCGCTTCCGCGGCATGGCTGTCGCCTTGTTTGCGGGGACCTCTGACGGGTGTCTGATAATCGGTGCCGACTCCGGGAGACGGGGTAACAGCCGGGCGTTCCTCATGACTGCCTGCGCCGGCGACGCGAGTGTACGCGAACCGGTCCTCCTGCCCCAGACGTCGCATTTCATCCGACAGATGGAACTGGCTCCCGGCGGGACCGCCGTGGTCGTCATGACCGAAGTGGAACTGCTGAGGTTCGACATCGCGACGATGACGCTCACGGAGCGTGCTTCGAGACCTCTTTCAGCACCCTTCCACCAGAGTCGGATGACTGGCGAACTGATCATTGCCGATGCCGGTACGGAAGTTGTCTCCAGTTCCGGTATCGTCTTCGTACTGGGCGCCGACCTGGAACTGAAGGCCGTCTATGATCTGCGCTCCCTCCCGACCAGCGAGCGGCCGCTGGGAGTCCTGGGTGCCGAAGCAAGCGCTGATGGTCGCTGGCTCTATGTCCTGGGAGGTGTTCCACGAGGGGGACCGCTGTATGGACCGCAGGAAACCCATGTGGTGGTAGTCGACCGGGCCACGGGGCAGGTAGCCGGCGTCATGGGGCTGGGGACGTTCGGGGGTACGCTTCCAGTACTGATACCGTAACGTGTTTCATGACTATTTCATGAACTACGTGGTATGGCTCTCATGCCTGACGTCGTGAAAGATACTGAACGCCTTGTCGGGTTTTTGCGTACTTGAGTTGCTGGGAGACGGGAGCTCCGCCATGAGCGACTCCGATCCATCGAGACCCTCACCCACTCTTCAATGAAAAACGTCATCCGTGCAAGGCACGCGCTCCTGTTCCTCGTTCTGACAGTGCCGGGGGCGCCGCTGGCGGCCCAGGGTGGTGGGCAGGCGAGCGCGACACCCATGATCAATCAGTCGGCGGATCCACTGCTGAAGGCGTTCCGGTTCCGGAACATTGGACCGGCCAGCATGGGAGGTCGCATCGACGACATCGAGGTCTCGGAAAGCAACCCGAACATCATCTACCTCGGCTACGCCACTGGTGGGGTCTGGAAGTCGGAGAACAATGGTACCACGTTCGAACCCGTCTTTGACACGTATGAGGTGGCGTCAATCGGTGACATCGCCATTCATCCCACCAATCCCAACATCGTGTACGTGGGTACCGGTGAGGCAAACAATCGGCAGACTTCCTCGTTTGGTGCCGGGATGTACAAGACCACGGATGGCGGCAAGACCTGGTCGTACATTGGCCTGCGGGAGACGCAGAGCATCGGACGTGTGGTCATCGATCCGCGAAACCCGGAGACGATCTACGTTGCTGCCGTGGGACACCTTTTCGGTCCCAACGAGGAGCGTGGCGTCTACAAGAGCACCAACGGCGGGCGGACGTGGGCGAAAGTGAAGTACGTGGATGAGAACACCGGCTTCACCGACATTGCAATCAATCACTCGAACCCCAACATCCTTTATGCCGCGTCCTATCAGCGTCGCAGGGACACCTGCTGCTTCAATGGAGGCGGTCCCGGCAGCGGCATCTGGAAGACCACCAATGGCGGCCGGAGCTGGACCAGGCTGACGGGCAGCGGACTGCCACCGGGGACGTATGGTCGCATCGCGTTGGACGTCTCCCGCTCCAATCCCAACATCGTTTATGCGCAGATCGAGGCCGGCAAGGTCGGCGAAGTCATCGAACCCGGGCAGGGTCGCCGCGGAGGCGGATTTGGCGGTGGCGCCTACAACTGGTGCAACAACGCGGGTCCCGGCGCCGGATTCGGGCGTGGCCGCGGAGGGCAGGCACCGCAGGGTCCCCAGACACCACCGGCGCTGGACCCGGCGAATGGTGGAGTCTTCCGCTCCGACAATGGCGGCGGCTCATGGCGTCTGACGAGCAACTGCAACGCACGCCCCATGTACTTCAGCCAGATACGGGTGGATCCACAGAATCCCAATATCGTCTATGTGGCCGGACTGCCCATCGCCAAGTCACTGGACGGTGGAAAGACGTTCGTAACCCTGGACGAGGCGGGTGGTAACGGCGATCCAGGTCATGTGGACCACCATGGGATCTGGGTGGACCCGAAGAACTCCAACCATCTCATGGGTGGGAACGATGGCGGTCTCGATGTCAGTTATGACCAGGGGCGGACCTGGGTGTCCATCAAGACGATGGTCACTTCCCTGGCATACGACGTCTCCGCCGATCTGAGACGACCCTACTGGATCTGCACCGGCCTGCAGGACAATGGTTCATGGTGTGGTCCGAGCTCGCGTCGCAACTCGGTCGGGATCATGAATTCGGACTGGTTCAACATCGGCGGCGGAGACGGCTTCTACACCGCCATGGACCAGAATGACTATGACATCGTCTACGCCGAATCGCAGAACGGCAATACGCGTCGCATGAACCTGCGCACGGGAGAAGCCCGCAGCATCCGCCCCAGCGCGCCCAGACAGCCGCAGGTCGACGTGCCATCGGCGGCGGGGAGGGGTGGTGGAGCCGCGGCCGCGGGTCGGGGCGGTGGCCGGGGAGGCACACCCAACGTTGTGAATGGGGTTCCCGGCGAACAGTACCGTTACAACTGGAACACCCCCTACCAGTTGTCGAATCACAACTCGTCGGTAGTGATCCTGGGTGGAAACCGTGTCTTCAAGTCGTATGACCGGGGGGAAACCTGGGTCGCCAGTCCGGATCTTACCAAGAAGTATGACCGGAACACGCACACCATCATGGGGCAGCCGGGCAACGTGACGATGCTGTCCAAGAATGACGGGCTTTCCCAGTACAGCACCGTCATCACGGTGTCCGAATCACCAGTGACGCCCAACGTGATCTGGGCGGGAACCGACGATGGAAACGTGCAGGTCACCCGAAACGACATGGCCACCTGGACCGAGGTCAGTGGAAACCTTCCAGGCCTGCCGCCGGCAGCCAGCATGTACTGGATTTCCCGGGTGGTCGCCTCCGCGCACGACAGTGCCCGCGCCTACGTCGCAGTGGATGGCCACAGGAGCGACGATCTGAAGCCATACGTCTTCGTCACCAATGACTTCGGCCGCACCTTCACCAGCATCTCCAGCAACCTGCCGGCATACGGAAACGTCCAGGTGATCGCCGAGGATCCCAGGAATCCCGATCTGCTGTTCGTGGGGACCGAATTCGGGCTCTACGTCTCGACGAACCGCGGGGAATCGTGGCAGAAGTTCATGAACAACTATCCCACGGTGCGTACTGACGACATCCTTGTTCACCCTCGTGATGGCGATCTGATCGTGGGAACCCATGGTCGTGGAATCTGGATCGCCGACGACATCACGGCGCTCCAGCAGCTGACTCCCGCTGTCAGAGCCGCAGACGCCACGCTGTTCGACATCCGACCGGCCGTGGACTGGCTGACGGATCGTAAACTCTCCCAGCAGGTGACCGGTCAGATGGTGTACCAGGGTGAGAACGCGCCGGAAGGTACGGCGATCAGCTACTACCTGAAGAACGCTGCAACCTCACCGGTGAAGATCACGATCTCTGACATCTCCGGTCGCGTGGTGCGGGAGATCGAGGGCACCGGCCATCAGGGGATCAACCGGGTTCAGTGGGATCTGGCCCCGAATCGACCGGCCAATGGCGCCGCCGGTCAGGGTGGTGGTGGGGGCTTCGGTGGTGGTGGGAACGTCGAGCCGGGGACCTACAAGGTCACGCTATCAGTGGGTTCGCTCAACCTTTCCAAGACCGTCGAGGTACTGGAGGACCGCTGGATGAACCAGCGATAGGCTGTTTCTGAAAGTGAGAGGCCCCGGGGTGTGACCCCCGGGGCCTCTCCTGCTTCCAGGCGTCACCCGATGCAGGAACCGATCCAGGAATGGTGCGACGGCATCGTCTCGCTGGTCGTCGCAGGCAACGGCTACGGTTTCACCACGACATACCGTTCCAGCCGGGCCACTTCCTTCTCGTTCACGTACTTCCCGATCTCCCGCCGGAACTTCTCGATGCTGGGGTACGGCCGGTATTCCTTGAACTCCTTCAGCATTCTGTCGCCGACGCCGGGAATGGAGAGGATGTCGGCGTCGGACGCCTTGTTCAGGTCGATGGGGATGAAGGTGTACTGTTCGAGCCGGGCGATTTCATCGTCCTTGATGTACTTCCCCATTTCACGGCGGAACTGCAGGTATCCGCCGTCATAGGGCTTGTACTCATCGAACTCGTGCGCGAACCGCGGGCCGGCCCCGGGGATCAGCAGAATCTCGGCCCGTGGCGACAGGTTGAGATTGACATGAATGAACATCTTCTTGTAGGTCTCACCCAGTTGTGCCTGCGTCAGCCCCTGAGTCAGCAGCCACTGGTTGAGTTCCAGGATGTTCATGAATGGGCGCTTCGCCATGAGCGCCTTCACGATCTGAGGGGTCAGGTTGGGAACGCCAAGCAACTGCTGCTCGGTGGCGACGTTGGGTTCCACCAGTCCCATCTGGCGGCCCAACTGGGCTGATGCCGTGCCAGCCGTTGCAACGACCACTACGGCGCCGAGGAGAAAAGTGCGCAGACCTGTCATTGGGGCTCCTTGTGATGTGAAGAGTTACTCCGTCTGGTGAGTGCGGGGTGCCGGAATGCCCACGCCAGGCCGATGAGACCGATCTGGATCATGGCTCCCGGTGCCAGCGCCGGGGTCGCGCCGGTCATCGATGCGGCGAAAAGCTGCCAGCCGTGCATGTCGGGATACATCTCAAGCTCGAACTCGACGTTGCCCTTGTAGTGCAGGAGAGTGCCCAGGGCACCACTCAGCAGGAAGACGACCATCAGCACACGCAGGACGTGTATGCTGCGTGGTCCGCGTTCGAGCATGTACCAGCCCAGGGTGAGGATCGTCGCTCCCAGGAGGATGAGGGGAATCATCTGCGTGATTCCATCGAAGTGACCCAGCAGCAGCAGTTCCACCAGGGTGCCCAGGAGACTAACCGCCAGGGTGAGCAGCAGAAGTTTCCGGAGTACGCTGTATTCGGACTGTTCAGACATGAAGCCGGGCGTTTTCTTCGGCCGGGGGTGGATTTCGACCGAAAGCGACTATGTATAGGGTGGCTGGCTGCCGGAAAGGTTAAGGGGCTGCGTTGAGGGAGCGCTGGTTCCGGGCCCCAGACATGGTCGCCGGCTCCGTCACCGATTGGGGAGACTTCCACCGCGATGCATCCAGGTTTCCGGCAGATACCTGTCTGCCTTTGCCGCTTGAGTAGCGGGTTTGGGTCATGAACCAGATGGAGGCCGTATGGACCGCTGGACCGCTGGGCTGCTTGCCGTAGTGCTTGCCGCGACCGCGACGGAGGCACAGAGACCCCGCGCCCGTGATCTGGGGATTGCGCCGGGGGTCTTCCAGCCGGGCCGCAACAACGCCATTACCGATGTGGCCGGAGTGAGGGTTGGCCAGGTCACCATCATCGAAGGTGATTCAGTCCGGACCGGCATCACGGCGATCCTCCCCCACGGGGGAAACCCGTTCCTGGATCGGGTGCCGGCGGCGCTTCATGTCGGCAACGGCTTCGGGAAGTTGTTGGGTGTCACGCAGCTTCGGGAACTGGGCGAGTTGGAGACGCCGATCCTGTTGACGTGCACGCTCTGCGTCTGGCGGGCCGCTGATGCCATGGTCGGCTGGATGCTGGAGCAACCTGGCATGGAGTCGGTCCGATCCATCAATCCCGTGGTGGGCGAAACCAACGATGGGACGCTGAACGCCATCCGTTCGCGGCCGATCCGCCCCGAGCACGTGCGTCAGGCACTGGAATCGGCGCGTGACGGGGCTGTCGAAGAGGGGGCTGTCGGCGCCGGTGCCGGCACGATCGCCTTTGGTTTCAAGGGAGGAATCGGAACCTCCTCGCGGGTACTGCCCTCCGGACGGGGTGGGTATTCCGTGGGCGTGCTGATTCAGTCGAACTTTGGCGGCATCCTCCAGATCATGGGTGCGCCCGTAGGCAAGGAACTCGACCGGTATTCGTTCCGACGACCGGGAGATCGCGATGGGGGTGATGGGTCGATCATGATCGTCGTTGCCACGGATGCGCCGCTTTCCGACCGCAATCTCCGGCGTCTGGCCGCGAGGGCAATAATGGGGTTGTCGCGAACCGGGTCGTCGGCGTCCAATGGTTCCGGGGACTACGTGCTGGCGTTCTCGACGGCCCCTGGTGTCAGGCGACGGTTGGGAGGGTCGGGATCGCCGTCCAGCACCAGAGAGGTGCAGGACCTGGTCAATGATGAGATGTCGGCCCTGTTCCAGGCGGTGGTGGAGGCGACGGAGGAAGCCATATACAATTCCCTTCTTCGGGCGACCACCGTGACCAGTCAGGGGCAGACGGTGGAAGCGTTGCCTCTCGATCGCCTCAGGGAAATCCTGGAGAAGTACAACGTGTCCAGACGATGAGTGCGTCAGACGATGCCCCTCGCGGCATGACCAGGCGCCACGCCACGAGGATGGCGGGGCGATTCCGATCCGCGATGCTCCTCGCCGCCATGTGCGTGTCTATCGCGGCAAGCGGGCGCGAGGCGCACGCGCAGGGATTCCTGCAGCTCTGGGCGGGGGTTGGATCGTCGACCACCCAGGGATCCTCGACCTTCGGCAAGGGGGCAAAGCAGGTTGGCGTCCAGGTTTCGGTGCCGCTCCTGCCCATTTCGCTCAGGGGTGACGCACTCCTGCTGGGGAATGGCATCGATACTGACGCGCTTTCGTACAGTCTGAATGTCGTGCTTAGGATGTCGTTTCCCCTGATCCAGCCGTATGCCATCGGTGGTCGGGGCACATACGCGCGGTCCCCGGATGAAAAGGCAGGGGGCTGGAATCTGGGCGGGGGTCTGCGCGTCGGGATCGGCGAACTGGGTGTATTTGCCGAAATCCGCAGACACACTCCGGTGAAACGCACAATTACGGTCGTTGGTGTGACGTTCTGACCTCCGTCTGGGGGAGTCGCGACGAGTGGAGCGGGAGCACCCGGTGCCGTATCTTTCCGCGAGCCTCGCATCCCACACCAACCCATGAAGAATCCCATTCTCTTCAGTTTCGCACTGTTGACGGTCCTTCAGCAGGATGCCCACGCGCAGTCACTGGCGGACAGTTACCGGGACGAGGCTCAGCGAATCATTGCGCGTGCCACACGGGACAGCGCCGCGTGGAACCGGATCGCAACCCTTACGGAAACCTTCGGCAGCAGATTCTCCGGCTCGGAATCCCTGGAGCGCGCCATCGACTGGGTGATCGACCGGATGAAGGAGGACGGGCTCGACAATGTACGAGGCGAGCCGGTGATGGTGCCGCACTGGGATCGTGGTGCGGAGTCGGCCGAACTGGTTTCGCCACGACGCCACGCGCTGCCGATGCTGGGGCTGGGAGGAAGCGTGGGAACGCCACCCGGTGGAATCACGGCCGAAGTCATGGTGGTGCACAGCTTCGATGATCTCGTCGCGCGGGGCAGGGAAGCAAAGGGAAAGATCATTCTGTTCAATGTTCCCTTCACCAGTTATGGCGAGACCGTCAGATATCGTACTGGTGGAGCCGTGGCGGCCGCCCGGGTGGGAGCGGTCGCATCCATGGTACGCTCGGTGACTCCCTATTCCCACCGTACGCCTCACACAGGGAACATGGCGTACAATGACAGCGTCCCCCGGATTCCTCATTTTGCGATCACCGTCGAAGACGCCGACATGATCGAGCGCATGATCGGACGTGGGGAATCGGTGAAGGTCAGGGTTGCCATGTCGGCGCGAATGCTGCCGGACGCTGCCTCGCGGAACGTGATCGGGGAATTGCGGGGCACGACGACGCCGGACGAAATCGTGGTGATGGGTGGGCACATCGACTCGTGGGACGTCGGCCGTGGCGCCATGGATGATGCCGGCGGGGTGGTGGCTGCCTGGGAGGCGGTTCGTCTGCTCAAGGAGCTGGGGCTCCGGCCGCGGCGCACCATTCGTGTCGTAGGCTGGACGAACGAGGAGAACGGGACACGGGGCGGGAATGCGTATCGTGATGCTCACCGTGCGGAGGCCGAACGACATGTGGCCGCCATCGAAAGCGACGATGGCGTGTTCCGACCCCAGGGATTCGGTTTTTCGGGATCCGATGCCGCGTTCGATATCGTCACCCAGATCGGGTCGTTGCTGAAAGGCATTGGTGCTGGTTCCATCACGCGCGGTGGAGGTGGTGCGGACATCGGTCCCATCATGGCGTTGGGCGTCCCCGGGTTGGGACTGGTAACGGATGGAACGAAGTACTTCTGGTACCATCACACCGAAGCGGATACGGTGGACAAGCTCGACCCGCACGATGTGTCGCTCTGCGTGGCGACGATGGCGGTCATGGCCTACGTACTGGCGGACATGCCGCAACCGTTGCCGCGTTGAGAGTGGAGCACAGCGGGCTTCGACGAAGGATGCGACCGCGCCGGTACATCGGATGACGTCGGATCTGCCCGGTACGCCCTTCCACGTTCGCACGGCCCCTCTGGTTCAGGGACAGACCTGGCGCCGCTGGGCTGGTTACCTGGTCGCCAGCTCGTACGAGCTGCAGCATGACCGTGAGTATCACGCGATCCGCAGCAGTGCGGCGCTCATCGATGTTTCACCGCTCTTCAAGTATCACATCCGGGGTCGCGACGCCGTCAAGCTGCTGGATCGTGTCGTTACACGTGACGTGAGTCGGGCGGTGCCAGGCCAGGTACTGTACACGCCCTGGTGTGATGGACAGGGAAAGGTGCTGGATGACGGAACAGTCTCCATCCTGACCCCGGAGTTCCTGCGCCTGACGTCGGCTGATCCCGGCTTCCGATGGTTGTGGATGAATAGCCGGGGCTTGTCCGTCGACATCGAGGATGTAAGCGAATCGATTGCTGCCCTGGCGTTGCAAGGTCCTGCTGCCCGGATGATTCTCGAGGAGGTCACGGGTTCCGGACTGGAAGGGGTCGCGTTTTTCCGGCTCACGAACGCCCTGATCCGGGGTGTCCCCGTGACCATCAGCCGCACGGGGTACACCGGGGATCTGGGTTACGAGATCTGGATGGACGCGGGTCATGCCCTCCCGGTCTGGGATGCGCTCATGTCGGTGGGAGGCGTACATGGTCTTGCTCCGGCCGGCATGATGGCGCTGGACGTGGCGCGGATCGAAGCCGGCCTGCTGCTGCTGGACGTGGACTACGTGAGCGCCAGGAAGGCTCTTGTGGAAACGCAGAAATCGTTGCCGCTGGAACTCGGACTCGACTGGGCGGTGGCGTTTTCAAAGGATGCGTTCGTGGGTCGCAAGGCTCTGGCGGACGCGAGCGCTGCCGGCGTAGCAGTGAACTTCATGGGCGTCGAAATCGACGGGGAGAGTCTGGAATCGCTGTATCAGGAGCACGGCCTCGCCGTTTCTCTTCCCACCGTGCCCTGGCGAAGCAGCGTTCCCATCCATGAGCGGGGAACGGAGCACCAGGTGGGGTACGCCACCAGCGGATGCTGGTCGCCGCTGCTGAAGCGCTGCCTGGCGCTGGCGCACCTGGAGGCACGTTATGCAGATCCCGGCCGGGAGCTGGAGATCGAGGTGTCCATTGAACACCGTCACCGGCGGGCGCGTTGTCGTGTGAAGGAGTTGCCGTTTTTTGATCCGCCGAGGAAGCGCGCATGACGGTGGGCGCCGGCCCGTATGATGTGATAGTCATCGGCGGCGGGCACAATGGCCTGGTGGCCGCGGCGTATCTGGCGCGTGCCGGCCGGCGTGTCCTGGTCGTCGAACGCCGACATCTGGTGGGTGGCGCCGCCGTAACCGAGGAAATCATTCCAGGATTCCGGTTCAGCGTCTTTTCGTACGTAGTCTCCCTGCTGCGGCCGGAGATCATCCGGGACCTGGACCTGCCCCGACACGGTCTGCAGATACTCCCGCTGGAAAGCACACTTACGCCGATGTTGAACGGCGACTGCCTGGCAACCTGGATGGATGCGGATCGCACCCGGCGGGAGATTGCCCGGCACTCACTCAAGGATGCCGAGGCGTACCCGGAGTTTGGCAGACTCATGGGATCTATGGCCATGGCGGTCAAGCCGATCCTGGGCATGGTGCCACCGGACCCGGCCTCGCTGTCACTGGGGGATCTGAGAGGGATGCTGCGCCTGGTGGGTCATGCCAGGTCGCTGAGTGAGCGCCAGGTTCACATCCTCTGGAAACTCATGACCATGAGTTCCGCTGACTTCCTGGATGAGTGGTTCGAGACGGATGTGCTCAAGGCAACCAAGTCGGCCAGCGGCATCATCGGAACATTCATGGGCCCTCGCTCACCGGGATCGGCGTATGTACTCCTGCACCACTACATGGGCGAAATCGATGGTGCCTTCCGCGCCTGGGGTCTCGCCCGGGGTGGAACCGGGGCGATCTCGGAGTCGATCGCCAGCGCGGCGCGGGCATACGGTGCGGAGATTCGCCTCGAATCGGAAGTGGCTGGTGTGCGCGTCACCGGAGGGCGCGCCACCGGTGTCGTCCTTGCCAACGGCGATGAATTGTCAGGGAGGACAGTGGTTTCGTCGCTGGATCCCCGGCGCACATTTCTTCAACTCGTCGATGGGCACTGTCTGCCGGATGACTTCCTGGCTGCCGTGCGGCGCTTCCGAACCCGGGGTTCATCGGGCAAGGTAAACCTGGCACTCTCGGGCCTCCCGGACTTCAGCTGCCTGCCTGGCGTCGGCCCGCACCTGCGTGGTGCAATTTCCATTTCACCTTCGGTGGAGTACGTCGAAGACGCCTACAGGGACGCGAAGTACGGTTCCTTTTCCCGGCGCCCCTATCTGGACATCGTCATTCCCTCGATGACCGATCCCGGCATGGCGCCTCCGGGCAAGCACGTCATGTCGGTTTTCGTGCAGTATGCTCCGTCCACGATTGCCGGGGGCTGGAGCGATGCCAGGCGGGAGGAGTTTGGCGATACCGTGGTGGATACCATCGCGACCTTTGCTCCGAACATCCGCGACCTGATCGTGGGTCGGCAGATCCTGACTCCTCCGGATATCGAACGGATCACGGGCTTGACGCAGGGCAACATTTTTCAGGGTGAACTGTCGCTCCAGCAACTCTTCTTTCTGCGGCCGGTGGCGGGATGGGCCCGCTATCGCACACCGGTGAGGGGTTTGTGGCAGTGCGGGTCGGGCACGCATCCAGGCGGAGGTATCATGGGTGCTTCTGGTCGCCTGGCGGCGCAGGAGATACTCCGCGAACGATGAAGCACTACGACGTCATCGTGGTCGGTGCGGGTGCCAACGGGCTGGCTGCGGCCGCGCTGCTCGCCAGGCGAAAGCGTCGGGTGCTGGTAATCGAACGTCGCGACCTGGTGGGTGGGACGAACGCGACGGAGGAGTTTGCCCCCGGTTTCAAGGCAGGGACCTGCCGCGATGACGTGGGATGGATACCCACGTCCCTGGTGCGGAACCTGGATCTGGGTCGGCATGGACTGCACATCATTTCCGCTCCGGCTGGCCTGGTCGGGGTGACACCCGACAATCCTCCCGTGGCGACCTTCCCTGACGTGGGACGGACCCGCGATTCCCTGCGACAGATTTCCAACTCGGATGCCGACCGGTGGGGGGAGTTCGGCGCTTTCATGGGAAGGATGGCGGCGCTCTTCGAGTGGGCATATTCGGTCGACCCGCCCCCTCTCCGGCCGCAGTCCACGAGTGACTGGTTGGAGCTTGCCGGGCTGGGGCGGCGGATCCGTGGTCTGGGTCGGCACGACATGATGGAACTGCTGCGGCTGGTTCCCATGGCCGTGTCTGACCTGGCGGAAGAATGGTTCCACAACGAAGTACTGCGAACCATGCTTGCCGTTCAGGGCACCCGGGATGTTCTCCACGGTCCGTTGTCAGGGGGAACGGCACTGATCCTCCTGCACCATCACGTGGGGCTCGCAGCGGGCAGTATGGGTGTACGGCTTCTCGCCCGGGGGGGAAACGGGGCGCTTACCGACTCCCTGGCCGCTGCTGCCCGGGAGACCGGCGTGGAGATTCGGTTGGCAGCGGAGGTCAGTCAGGTGCTGGTGCGTGACTTCTGCTCGTTCGGTGTGGTGCTCAACACCGGTGAGGAGATCCACGCGAGGGACGTGCTGTCCAGTGTCGACCCCAGACGGTCGCTGTCCTGGGTCGACCCAAAATGGCTCGATCCGGAGTTTCTGCTTTCCCTGGACCATGTGAGGATGCGAGGTGGTACTGCCCGAGTTCACCTTGCCCTGGATGGCCTGCCGCGGGTTCTGTCGGGTGGGCGTGAGGTGCCTCGCGACATGCTCGGCGGCGTTCTCACGCTCGCTGGGTCGGTGGTTGCCGTGGAACGAGCGGCCGACTCCGCAGTTCGGGGATTGGTTCCCGAGAGACCACCACTCACCCTGGCATTCCCAACGCTGCTGGATGCTTCTCTGGCGCCGGAGCGGCGCCACGTGCTCTCGGTGACCGTGCACAAGGTTCCCTGCGGGAACTCCAGCGGGTGGGACCGGGCCGCGTCGGACTCACTGGCTGACAAAGTGACGGGCATCATGTCGGAGGTGATGCCGGATCTCCCCGAACGGATCCTTGCGCGTCGAGTTGTGACACCCGCCGACCTGGAGCGGGACTACGCGTGCACTGGTGGCAGCCTGACCCACGGCGACATCGCGCTGGATCAGTTCCTCTTCATGCGTCCGGTGCCTTCGTGCGCGAACCATTCGACGCCGCTGCCGGGGTTCTGGCTCGGTGGAACCGGATCGCATCCCGCCAATCCCAGTGGTGGGTCAGGCCAGCTCGCGGCGAGGGCCTTGCTGGCGAAACGGTGAACTGGCGCGGGATAACTAAGCGCAGACTGGGGAAGGACAGGCAAGGCCGTCGGGATTGCGTCGTACCTGGCTTCCTCTTCCAGGACGGCGGAGATCGTGTGAGCGAAGGGCAGGAGGTTTCCGCGCTGACTCAATCGCGCAACGCCTGGGCGAGTGCTTCAGCAAAGCCGGGCGTCGTTTCACGGAGTTCACCAAGGTGCTTCCACAACAGGATCCCCTCACGGTCGATCACATAGGTGGAGGGTACGCCCATGGCAAGGAAACGGAGATTCACCCTCCCATCGGGATCCAGCCAGATCGGATAACTCATCCCGAGGGACCGGGCGAAATCTTCCACTGCTGCCTTCTGACCCGGAGCATCGACACTGACGCCAATGACCTCCAGACGCCGGTCACGGTGGCGCCGGTACAGCGATTCCAGGAAGGGGATTTCCCTCCGGCAGGGTTCACACCATGTGGCCCACACATTGAGTACCACTGGCGTCCCCCGCAGACGAGCCAGCGATATGCTGTCTCCCGCCAGCGTACGGGCGGAGTACGAAGGCGCTTCACGCCCCGGTTCCACTGCCGGGGTGCGGGATGATTCTCCCCGACAGGCCAACAAGGAGCAGGCGAGCACCAGAGCAGGCAGAAACCTCATTCCGGACTCGTCAGGCGGCCTTTGGCAAGTCGGACATGGGTGCTGTCCCCGGCATCGGTCCAGGCAACGATGATGGCATCGCCCACCCGGGCGATCCTGGGGAAGCCGGATCGCCGCGCACTGGTGGATGCCGCCACCGGAACCACCGGCGAAATCCCGCCGTCGGGTGTCACCGCCCGCAGCATCACGCTGGCTTCCTCCGTACCGGTCTGCTCCAGCCATGAGACCAGAGCGCGTCCGTTTTCGTCCAGCACGACGTCCACGCGGCCGACCGGGAGCCCTTCATCCACGCGGACAGGCGCCGTGAAGCTTGCGCCCGCATCATTGGAGAACGCCACGTTCACGCGGGCCGTGTCCCGCGCACCGGTGAACCACGCCACCACCACGCGATCACCAGTGGCGTCGATTGCCGGCCCATTCACGGGACATCCCTCGATGTGCCAGTTATCGGCATACAGGATCTCGGGATCCGTCCAGCGTCCTTCGACGCGCCGGAGCACTGCGATGTCCCGTATCTCCGCCGCGGACCGATCCCGGTATACCACGATGGTGCCACGAGACGTGGACGCCGCCGCGGTCTGGCAGCAGTCGCAGGTACGCGTGTCGATCATGGTATTCACGGAAGTCCCGCCATCGGCCGCAATGCGGGAGTTGGCGAGCTGCATCGCTCCATGGCCACCTCCACCGTGCCCGGACGCCGAGCGTCCATCGAGCCAGACGGCCTCCACCGAATCTCCTGTCGTGGCCACCAATGAAACGAATCCGTGCTCGGCAGCAACTCCGTCGGTGTTCAGTACGCTGGGTGCGGACCAGGTGCGGCCTTCGTCCGTGCTTTGCCGGAACCAGGAGTCGTAGTTGGCCGGTCCGCCGCCCGTACGTTGCAACCAGTGAACCAGGATGCGTCCGGACGGAGTTACCAGCACCGAAGGGAAATCAGCCCAGTTCACGAAGAGATCGTTCCGCTCGATCACCGTGGCCGGAACTGACCAGACACTGTTGCTCTGGGACGCATAGCGCAATGCGTGCGTGGAGTCGCCAGTGCGTTCGAGCCAGGTGAGGTGGACCGTTCCGTCGTCGTCGGTGGCGAGGTAGGGAGTCTCGGAGCCGGGTCCGGCGGGTGACTCCATCGGCTCGAAGACGATGGTGGGTGTCTGGGGATCAGGCGAAGTGCACGCCTGGAGTGACAGCAGAATCAGGAACGCGAATCCGGCGCGTGAAGATGGTCGCATGCGCGGAACCTGTCGGGCGCGGGACCGTCCGTCAACAGCACCGTGGTACGTGATTCTCGGCAAGGCCGGGAATCTCACCAGCTAGAATTCACGGCGCTTCATTTCCTTGAAGATACGGTCGGCGTCAGTCCGGTCACGGTCGTCGCGTGGCCTGGTGGCCTCCAGAGTCTCATCGTACTTGCGCTGTTGCTCCGGCTTTACCTTGGTGATTCTGGCGGCGTTTCGCCTCGCAAGAGCACGGATCTGCTTTTCGTTCATGCCCGCACTGGAAAGGGTTGATTGGGTACGGTCAGGGTGCCGTCAGCGAAATCTACGCAGTTGCCTGCGGGCTCAGGGAGCCGGGGGTGCCAGAACCCCACCGGGCCCGACCCAGACCTTTCCTTCCTTCATCACAAACCGGACCTTCCGGAGCGCGCCGATATTCCGGATCGGGTCACCCTCCACGGCAATGAGATCCGCCAGAAGCCCTTCCTTCACCTGGCCCAGTCGATCACCCAGGTGGAGTACCCGCGCCGTGCCGCTGGTTGCGATCTGCAGCACCTGAAGGGGTGACAGTCCGTAGTCGACCAGGATCTCCAGTTCCCTGGCGTTGTCGCCGTGCGGGAAGACCCCCACGTCACTTCCGTTGCAGAGGGTCACTCCGGCGGCCAGCGCCGCCCGGATGCTTGCCCGCTTGGCCGCGATACGGGCAGGTTCCGGATCCGTGCCCTTCCGCCAGCCGGCGTACTGCGAGGTAGCATCACCTGCGGCTACGGTGGGGCAGAGTGCCACACCCTTCTGCTTCATGAGCTCGAAGATCTCAGGTGTTCCATTGTCGCCGTGTTCGATTGTCTCCACCCCGGCAAGTATCGCACGTCGCATTCCTTCAACCGACGAGGCATGGGCGACCACAGGACGGCCTCCACTCGAGGCGATTTCGACGACGCGCTGAAGCTCCGGGATGGTGAAGCCCGGGCGCGTGTCTCCGTTCGGTCCCCAGCGATAGTCCGCATACACCTTCACCCACTGCGCTCCGTGCCGGATCTGGTCGCGAACAATGCGTGCCAGGTCCTCCATGCCGCTGGCTTCCTCCGCACCCTGAGGGATGTCGAGTTCAGTGGCGAATCCGGTCGGGGCATATGTCCCCTTCATCACGATGGCGCGAGTGCTGACAATCAGGTGCGGTCCGGGAATGATTCCCTGGTCGACGGCCTGTCGCAGCCCTACGTCGGCGTAGCCGGCGCCTTCCGTTCCGAGGTCCCGGAGCACGGTGAATCCGGCGCGGAGGGTTTTCTCCAGGTGGACCACTGCCCGGGCGGTGCGGAGGCCGAGGGACTCCCGGAGAACCTGATTCTCCCAGGAAGTCTCGTTATAGGGGTGCAGCAGGACATGCGAGTGGGCATCGATAAGGCCCGGGAGGAGCGTCATGCCTGGGAGATCTATGGCTCTGGCCCCTGGAGGAACCTGAACCTCGGATGCCGGCCCCAGGCTCCGGATACGCTGACCCTGTACCACGACGATCCACCCGGTGTGAGCTTCCGGTCCCACGCCATCGAAGATGCGTTCCGGCCGAAGGACGTATGTCTGACCGGACTCCGTTGCCGGTGGTTGTGCTGAAGTCGCAACGGGCGACGACGTGAGGAAGAGGGTGATGATGAGCAGTGCGAGCATCATGTTTCAGGCACCAGGATAGACCATATTTGGCGGACCGGTCAGTGATCGCAGTGGAGCGTTCGTTCACGCGCTCGGGGGCAGGATCGGGTTCGCTGTCTTGTTGTCGGCTGTCATTTCCGTGACGCCACCCGAGACAATGAACGCCATTACCGACGCGCTGGACAGATCCAGACGGGTTACCGATTCCGACGGGAACAGAAAGACCTGGCCCGCCCAGTGGTACGACTGGGGTACGTAGACCGAGACCATGCCGGAGTTCCCCAGTTGGTCAATCGATTCGTGCGTCACAAACCCCAGGACGTGGGCCTGACTGGGAGAGAAGAGCTGGACGAGCACCGGCTTGTCGAACCGTCGCTTCTCGCCCACGAATGCCTTCACCAGGTCGCGTGTGGATCCATAGACCAGGTTCACGAATGGCAGCCGGTTGAGGAACCGGTCGAACATGGAGACCGCGCCGCGCGTTAGGAGGTTGGATCCCAGAAAGCCGAAAATCGTGATTAGCGCCAGCGTTGCCACGAATCCGATTCCGGGGATGGGGATGCCGAGCCACCCATCGACGGTCGTGAAAATCCAGACACAGACCCAGGCGGTGACGAAGACCGGCGCGAGCAGCACCAGTCCGCGGAAAAAGTACGTAATCAGTCGCCTTGCCATGGCTCTCTCATCTGGCGACCTGGATCAAGGTGTCCTTCTCCAGCGGAAGACCGAGCCGACGCCATTCTGACATGCCGCCCGCGAGGTCCGCCACCTCGGTGAACCCTTCCCGTTGCAGAAGGGAGACCCCGATGGCACTCCGACCGCCACTCTCGCAGACCAGGAGCAATCGCTGCTGTCGCGGTTCGGATGCGAGCTGTTCAACCAGCCGCCCCAGGGGTGCAAACAACGCCCCCGGTATGCGTCCCGAGGACCATTCCGCGGTCGACCGCACGTCCACCACGCGGGCGCCCCTGCTCATGTGTTCGCTGGCCTGCTCCACGGGCACGCGTTTCAGGCTGGCGAGTGTTCCCGCGGAGGATGACCATCCGGCGATGGCGCTGCCGTCGAACCAGCCCGTGACCCGATCGAGGCCGATCATGGCCAGATCCCGGGCGGCCCGGAGGACACCGCCCGCGGAGTTGTCCCCGGTCAGCAGAAACAGATCCTGATCGTAAGGCAGGACCCAGCCGGCGAGGCTCGCAAAGCGCCGGGTCAAGGGAAGCGTTATTGTCCCGGGGACATGCTGCGCCGCGAAGTCGGACGCCGGGCGAATATCCAGAACGATCGCACCCCGACCGATCACCTCCGCGAGTCGGTCCGCGGGGAAGTACTCCGGGTCGCGTCGCGGGTGCAGCTTCGCTGGCCCTTCCCGGTTCATCCGCTTCATCGTCGCGAAGTACCTGGGTGGGTCGGGCTGCCCCGTCAGGACGGCTTCGACGAATGGTTCCTCGCGGTCAATCTGGAACGCCCAGTTCGTGAGTTTTTCGTACCCCAACGTCGTCTGGGGCATTTCTCCCAGTGCCTTTCCGCAGGCGGAGCCGGCACCATGCCCCGGCCACAGCTGCAGGTAGTCCGGGCAGCGTTCGGTGAAGCGGCGAAGGGATTCGAAGAGCAGCTTGGCACCGGCCCGCATGGTTCCCTCCACACCGGCTGCCCGCTCCAGGAGGTCGGGACGCCCTACGTCACCCGCGAAGATGAAGTCACCCGTCAGAGCCCCGACCGGTTGGCTGGACGCCATGGTGTCGGTAGCAAGGAAGATGAGGTGCTCGGGTGTATGACCGGGCGTATGCATGGCCTCGACCCGCACATTTCCGACGGCAAAGGAATCACCGTCCTGGAGGTAACTGGCTCCTGACTCGCGCGCGAACCCATACTGCCAGTCCTGTCCACCTTCCGCAGACAACAGAAGTCTGGCTCCGGTGATTTCCGCGAGCTCGCGGGATCCGGACAGGTAGTCCGCGTGGATATGCGTTTCGGTGACGTGGGTGATACGCAGGTTGGCGGCCTGCGCGGCATCGAGGTAGACCTCGAAGTCCCGGTTGGCGTCGACAACCAGTGATTCTCCGGTCCGTTGGCATCCAATCAGGTAACTGGACTGGGCCAGTCCATCGTGATAAAAGCGCTTGAGCAGCACAGCAGACCTCCGCCTCCCCGAGGAGGCATCCAAAACGTCCTGCTGGGCAAGCTAAGCTTTCAGCAGGGCCACGACCACCGCGCTGTGGTGTGGTACGATACCAGAGCGCCCCACCCTCGGGGGTGGGGCGCTTCCTGATCCGACCTGCCAACGCAGCGTCACATCGAATTGGTGGCCTTGGCGGGAACCGTCTTGAGGTATGCCCAGAGAGCCTTGACCTCCAGGTCACTAAGAAGCCTTGTGTTTGAAATCGGCATTACCACGGTGTCGAGTGACGAGCCGTCGGGACGTTTTCCGTCACGCAGTGCCCGCAGGAAGTCGGTTTCCGTCCAGGAACCAATTCCTTCCGGAGTGAGGTTTGCCGCGGGTGTCGTGCCCGGTGGCATCCCCACGATCGGACCACCCGCAAAGTCCGGACGATGGCACCCGGAACAACCTCCAATGGTGGCGAGATACTGGCCATACCCGGCCGTGGAGTCCGCGGCGGGTGCCGCGTCCCGACGGGCGTTGTGGTCCATGTCGCGCGCCTCGAACATGGCGTCCAGCTCGCCCTTCACCAGCAGGAACCGCCCCAGCAGGGTGAAGTGGGTTGGCGGCAACTCACGATTCACAGCGGGTGCCGCCCGGAGGTATCCGATGAGCGCACCCACATCTCCGTCGCTCATGCGCCAGTAGTTCTTCGCGGGCATGAGCGCGAGGGGACGGCCCCCCACCCCGATTCCGTGACGGATGGCGCGGAGCAGGTCATCATCGCTGCGATCCGCCAGGACGCCGCCCTGACCAGTGGTAATGTTGGGAGCCACCAACCTGAATGGGGGGGCGTCCTCCAGCACCTGGCCTCCGAGGTCCGGCCCGTGACAATGCGTGCACGAGGAAATCGCCGTCGCGATGTGCTTCCCCCGCGCCAGGGCGGTCGAGTCATGCAGGGTCGGCGGCGAGGTGTCAGCGTACTCCACCGGCCGGTTGAGTTTTTGTGTGGCGAACACGTAGATCGTCGACAGGATCATCAGGCAGATGACGACGATACCGGCCAGGAGCTTGAGGACGAGTTTCATGACCTGGAGTGGGGGATGGGGTGATCGGCTGCCGAAGCTGATTTTCTGGGACAATGATGTGCGCAATTGAACGCATTATCGCAAGTCGGAGAACGTGAGTCAGTGCGCCGGCGTTGAGCAGGGCACCGTTCCGGTCCTCCCGGTCCTCGGTCGGGCGGGTGGACGCCTGACCGTTCACCAGAGCGGGGATAGTCCGTCCGCGGGTGCCATGCCGGAAGGATACCACGCTGGTTGGGGATCCCCTATTCTTCGCCGCATGACAAGCACCAGGGTTCCCCAGACACCGCTCCCCGTTCAGGAAACCGGCGAACGTCCGGCATGGAGCGTCGATGACGCCAGGAAGCTGTTCAACGTGGACGGTTGGGGCGCGGGGTTCTTTGACATCAACCCGGCAGGGCGTGTGGTCGTCCGACCCGACCCGGCGCGACCGGACCGAACCCTGGATCTGCTCGATCTGGCCATGGACCTGGAGGAACAGGGGATTGCGCTTCCGGTTCTCCTGCGCTTCTCCGATATCCTCAAGGCGCGTATCGAGCAGCTCAACGAACGCTTCACCAATGCCATCGGAGAGTTCGAGTACACCGGAGGTTACACCACCGTTTATCCCATCAAGGTCAATCAGCAGCGCCACGTCGTCGAGGAGATCGTGGAGTTCGGTCGCCAGTACAATGTGGGTCTGGAGTGCGGTTCCAAGCCGGAACTCCAGGCCGTACTGGGGATCTCCGAGAGGAGCGACCAGCTGATCATCTGCAACGGCTACAAGGACGAAGAGTTCATGCGTCTGGCCCTGATGGGCCAGCGGCTCGGCCACCGCGTGTTCCTCGTCCTGGAGCAATTGAGCGAACTGGACGTGCTGCTGGACGCGGCACGTGATCTCAACGTGGTCCCCACCGCAGGAGTTCGTATCAAGCTTGCCACGGAGGGATCCGGGAGATGGGCCCAGAGCGGCGGAGAAAAATCCAAGTTCGGGCTCAGCGCGGCGGAATTGATGCGGCTGGTAGACCAGCTTCGCGAGCGTGGGCAGCTCCATATCCTGCGACTGATACACTTCCACCTCGGCTCCCAGATCACCGACATCCGTTACGTGAAGACGGCCCTGGCCGAGATCACCCGTTTCTATGTGGAACTGCGTCAGCTTGGTGTCGACATCACCCACGTCGATGTGGGTGGTGGACTGGGCGTGGACTACGACGGCAGCAGTTCGGCCTCCAACGCGAGCGTGAACTACACGCTCCAGGAGTATGCCAACGATGTCGTTTATACCATTGGTGAAGTATGCCGTGACCACGGCATGCCGGCGCCGCATCTCATCAGTGAATCGGGGCGGGCGCTGACCGCGCACCATGCGCTGCTGCTCCTCAAGGTCATCGATGTCGAGTCACAGGCCGAGCATGGTATCCCGGACCTGCCGGACGATGCGCCCCCGCTGCTGCACGAGATGGCGGAAGACTGGAAGGCCCTGGGTCGCAAGCGTCTCCCCCGGCGAAAGGTGATCGAGATCTTTCACGACGCATCCTTCGACAAGGAACGCGCCCAGCAGCTCTTCACCGCAGGTGTGATATCGCTGCGCCACCGCGCCCTTGCTGAGTCGACCTATTTCGCCACGGTGAACAGGGTGGCCCAGATCGCGGAAGAGTCCACGCACGGGTACGAGGAAATCCTGGGCGATCTGCGCGCGGTCCTGGTCGACAGGTATTTCTGCAACTTCTCGCTCTTCCAGTCGCTGCCGGATTCCTGGGCCATAGATCAGCTCTTTCCGATCATGCCCATCCACCGGCACCTGGAACGCCCTACCCGCCGGGGGTCCCTGCAGGACATCACGTGCGACTCCGACGGAAAGATCGAGCACTTCATCGGCAGGAACGGTGACGCCAGTCTCCCACTGCATGAGTTCCGGGACGACGAACAGTACGTGCTGGGTGTCTTTCTGACGGGGGCCTACCAGGAGATACTGGGCGACATGCACAACCTCTTCGGGGACACCAACGCCGTGCACGTACGTCTCTCGGATTCGGGCTACGACATCACCGACCTGGTTCACGGCGACACCGTCACCGAGGTGCTGAACTACGTTCAGTTCCGGGCCACCGACCTGCTGGCCACCTTCCGGCGCAAGGTCAGTGCTGCCCAGGGGCTGGCGCGCCAGGAGTCGAACGCGTTCATCGCCGAGTACGTGGCCGGACTGGAGGGCTACACTTACCTGGAAGGCGAAGCCGCGCGATAGCCGGTCCGCCCGCCTGCGCCTTGCAGGCGATCAGCTACCCGCACGGGGGGCGGCCGATCGCCCTTGCTGCCTCCAACTCCGGGAACTTCAGGCGCCCAGTCGGGCGCTCACCGCACCCCAGTTCACCACGTTCCACCAGGCCTTGATGTAGTCAGGCCGGCGGTTCTGGTATTTCAGATAATAGGCGTGTTCCCACACATCACATCCAAGGAGGATGTCTCCCTCCGCCACTCCTTCCATGAGCGGGTTGTCCTGGTTGGGAGTGGAAGTGACGGCCAGCGCGTTACCCTTCCGGACCAGCCAGGCCCACCCGGAGCCGAACCGACCGGCACCAGCCGCGGCAAACTGGTCCTTGAACGCGGCAAAATCGCCAAAGCTGGCGCTGATGGCCTGCGCCAGCTTCCCGGTTGGCTCACCGCCGGCAGCCGGTCCCATCGAAGTCCAGAACAGCGAATGGTTCCAGTGTCCACCGCCGTTGTTTCGGACAGCGGTTCGGATGGACTCGGGTACGGAAGCCAGATCGCCCAGGAGTGCACTCAGCGGTCGGTCGTGCAGCTCGGGCTGCTTGTCGAGTGCGGCGTTGAGGTTGTTGACGTAGCCCTGATGATGCTTGCCATGGTGGATCTGCATCGTCAGCGCGTCGATGTGGGGCTCCAGGGCATCGAATGCGTACGGCAGGGCAGGAAGTGCATGCGACATGGACTCGCTCCGGATAAGGTTTCCCGGGAACCAACGCCGCCCCGGTGCCTCAGGGCCGGACGCGACGCCGCTCCCTCCACCACCCGATGATTCCGGGCAGTATCGACAGGAAGATCACCACGATGATCACGACTTCGAGGTACTTGTCGATTCCCGGAACGTAACTACCGAGCGAGTATCCGATGAAGAGCATGCTCCAGATCCATGCCGTCCCGCCGATGACGTTGTATGTTGCGAACGTGCGGTAATCCATCCCGGCCACACCCGCCACGAGTGGCGCAAAGGTACGGATGATGGGAACGAACCGTGCTAGGACAATGGTCTTGGCACCGTGACGCTCGTAGAAGTCGTGGGCCCGCTCGACATGCTTCTTCCGAAAGAAGAATGACTCGTCTCTGGCGAAGATCCTGGGACCGGTGGCCCGTCCCACCCAGTAGTTGAGGGCGTCACCCAGGATCGCCGCGATATTCAGGAGCACGCCCAGCAGCAGAAGGTTCATGTCCAGACCGCTGGCGATCAGGAGGCCGGCAGTCACCAGGAGCGAGTCGCCGGGCAGGAAGAAGCCGAAGAAAAACCCGGTCTCCACGAAAATGATCGCCACCAGCCCCACGTACCCTGCCAGTTGCACCAGGGCGGGGAGGTCGCGCAGGAGGTCGAAGAGTTCACGAATGCTTTGCATCGGGAGGTCGGCGGTCCGGGGGTTGTGGCTTTTCTCGGGTGGTGCGTGCCTTGCCGCCCGGACTGCGGCCCGGCAGACTCCGCCAGATGACGACTGACCCGCGCAAATCGAAATTGGAAGTTCTGGCGGTCGTGCACACGCACTGGGACCGGGAATGGTACCTTCCCGAACCTCAGTTCCGGCAGCGTCTTGTGGCTCTGATCGACTCCCTGCTGGATGGCACGACCACCGGTCCGTTCCTCCTCGACGGGCAGAGCGTACTGCTGGAAGATTACCTGCGGGTTCGACCGGAGCGGGCCGCGGACCTTTCCGCTGCCCTCCGCACTGGACTTATCGAAGCCGGGCCGTGGTACGTCCTCGCGGATGAGCTGATCCCCTCGGGTGAAGGCCTGGTCCGCAATCTGCTGGCCGGAGCCCGTGTCCTTGGATCTCTGCGGGCCACCGCCCCCCCCGTTCTGTACTGCCCAGACAGCTTCGGTCATCCGGCGATGCTTCCCGCACTGGCGGCCGGTTTCGGGTGCCCCCTGGTCGTCCTCTGGCGTGGCTACGGTGGAGCCCGTCACCCGGCCGGAGACACGGCACGCTGGAACGGGCCTGACGGTTCGTCTGTCCTCCTTTTCCATCTTCCCCCGGACGGATACGAGTTCGGTTCGAACCTGCCGGTTGACGGACCCGGGGCAGAACGGCGATGGGCCAGGATTCGATCCGTCCTGGGCCCACCCCGGTCCGCGGCCGGCCTTTCCCTGCTCACCGTCGGAGCCGACCATCACGCACCTCCCCAAAATCTCCCGCAGGCCCTGAACGTGCTGGCGTCGGCCGCGGGCGACGACTGCATCCGGCGCAGTTCCCTGTCGCTGGCCGGCGCTGCTCTGGTTGCCCGCGCAGCCACCCTGCCGCTCCCCACCGTTTCCGGTGAATTGCGGGACTCATACGGTTACACCTGGACCCTCCAGGGTACCTTCGGCACGCGAACCAACCTCAAGCGTCGCTACAAACGGGTTGAGCGAGAACTACTGCGTGACGTGGAGCCGTGGGTCGCATTGGCTGATCGCATGCGGAAGATCGATCGCCGTCACCTGCTGCGCTCGGCATGGCAACCGATCCTGCTGAGTCAACCGCATGATACGCTATGTGGCTGCAGTATCGACGCCGTTGCGAGGGCCATGGACCAGCGCCTGGAGGAGGCCACCGCCGCCGCATCCAGTCTGCGCGAAGCGTCCCTGGCCGACCTGCTGGGACACGATCCCGTCACGGCTCGCGAAGCCCGCGACCGGTGGAGTCCCGCGGTCGTTGTCCGGAACCCCGCGTGTCGCCCCCGAGGCGGTTTGGCAGAGCTCGACCTGGACATGCTGCTGGCGGAATCGCCGGTAGGGCCGCAATCGGCGGGTGTGATCGAGGCGTCCCGGCGGCCGGGTGCGGTCTCAGTCGGAACACCGGCGTTGCCGATTCAGGTCCTGGGCACGTCGCGGCGTTTCGTACGCGAGGACTCCCGATTTCACTATCCCGTCAACCGGTTGATTGAACGTCGCCGGGTATTGGTATGGGTTCCCGAGGTCCCGGCCTACGGAATGGCCACCTTCCCGCTGGTGGGACGGCGCGGGAGGTCCGCCTGCCCAGTAAAGGTGACCGGATCCGGCACGCGCATCAGCAGTCGCACGGCCACCGTCGAGATCAAGGGTGAGTCTCTCCTGCTGCACGGGGATGACGGCAGGATCATCCCTGACTGGCTGACGCTCGAGGCCGAGGGAGAACGCGGCGATCTCTATACCGGATCGACCATCTCCGGAACGAAGACGCTGGGCGTTCCGGTGCGCTGCCGCGTCACTGCCCGCGGTCCACTACGGGCGGAACTGTCCATCGACTGGAAGGTGGTGGTCCCGACCCGAATCCTCGCAAGCGCCGCTGGTGAGTCCCGTCGTATCCGCCGCCAGGTCGTCAGGGTCCGCACGCGCGTGCAGATGGACGCTGCTTCGAGACTGTTCCGTGTCCTGGTGCAGGGTGACAACTCCGCTACGGACGTCCGATTGCGACTGGTCTTCCGTACCGGGCTGAGAACTCCCGTCGTCCATGCCGACGCCGCGTTTGCGACCGTGGTGCGAAGCCCGCTCATCGGGGGTGTCGCGGGGAATGAAGTTCCTCCCGCCACCAGTCCAATGCATCGCTTCGTCACGCTCTCGTCCGGCCACCTGGGAGCCACGGTGTTCAGCGACGGCCTGGCGGAATACGAGGCACGGGAAGATGGCAGCGTGGCGCTGACACTGTTGCGGGCGGTTGGTGAACTATCCCGGGCAGACCTGCCAGAGAGGCCGGGGCACGCGGGATATCCGACGGAGACGCCTGACGCGCAGCAGTCGGGCCCATTCGAGGCAGCGATGGGATTTGTCCTGCATCAGGGGATGAGCGATCATGTCCGGGTTGCCAACGAGTCGATGGCAGACGACTTCCTGCACCCACTGACTGGTGACACATGGCGAAGCGTCGTCTATGTGCCGGAACGGGTGGACGGAGTCCGCCTCGAAGGCAACGGACTGGTCCTCTGTGCCATCAAGCCGTCCGAATCCGGCGACTGGACGGTCCTTCGCTGTCGCAACGTTCTGAGTCGGGAGGTCACGGGTGCCTGGATCATTCCCGGAATCGAGGAGGCAAGGCTGGCGAGACTCGATGAAACACCGCTCGGCATCCTCCCTGCCGTGGGCAGCGGGGGAGTGTGTGATCGGGTGGCGTTTACGGCACCACCCGAATCGGTGACCACCATACTCGTGCGCTGAACCCTTTCAGGCGCGATCCCGCAGGTTGATGGGGCTCTCACCAGCCAGCCGGTCACGCCAGGAATCACCCAGCAGGGTACAGGCCAGCACCGTGAGAATGAGCGCCAGTCCGGGTGCAATTGCCACCCAGGGCGCGGTAACGATGAGGTCACGTCCACCGGCAATCATGTTTCCCCAGCTTGGGTGCGGTGGTTGCACGCCCAGACCCAGGAATGCCAGGCCGCTCTCCAGCAGGATCGCGTTGCCGACGCCGAGTGTGGTCGCGACTATGGCGGGTCCTATGGTGTTCGGCAGGACGTGGTGGAACAGGACGCGAAGTGGCGGATTGCCGAGTGCCTGGGCCGCTCCCACCCAGGGGGCGTGTCGCGCCCCCATTACTTCGGCGCGTACCAGCCGGGCGATTCCCATCCATCCAGTGGCAGCCAAGACGACTACGACCGTGGCCGTGCCCGGTTGCCACAGTGCGGCACAGAGCAGCAGCAGCACGAGCCGGGGAATGGCCAGCATTGCGTCTGCCACCGCCATCGCGGCTCGGTCCCAGGCTCCCCGGTACCATCCCGCCGCGGCGCCCACCGCCACACCGATCAACCCGGCGATGAGTGAACCGCCGACGCCAATGGCCAGAGACAGTCGACCTGCCAGCATCATTCGCACGAAAAGATCCCGGCCGAATCGATCGGTTCCCAGCAGGTGGAACCGGCCCGCGGCGTCGGCCGAGAAGGGACCGACCAGCCGTGCCCGTAGAACGTCGTCAATGGCCAGGGGGTCCGCAGTCGATACCCAGGGAACCACGATGGCGCCCACCGTCAACGCACCCAACGCGGCCAGCGTCCAGCGCTCGGTCCTCGTCATTTTCTGCGTCGGGGGTCGATGAGGTAGAGGAGCAGATCTGAACCTGCGTTCGCCAGGATTACGACTCCGGCATAGGCGATCGTGGCTCCCATGACAACGGGATAGTCCCGGGCCGCAATCGCACCCAGCATGACGCGCCCCATGCCGGGCCAGGCGAAGACCGTTTCCACGAATACCGAGCCGGCTACGACGCCCGGGAGAGCGAGCGTCAGGAGCACTACCAGCGGAGGCAGCGCGTTGGCCAGAACGTGCAGGTTCATGACACGAGAACGTGACAGACCCTTGGCCCGTGCCGTGCGCACCCAGTCCCGGCCAGCCAGGTCCAGCACCGCGCTCCTGGCGTAGCGCGCGACACCTGCAGCACCAACGGCCGCCAGAACGGTCACCGGAAGTACGGAGTGGCGCAGGAGATCGGGAATGGCCCGGATGCCGGTGACTTCGGACGCGGGACTGGTCAGCCCGAACGCGGGAAGCCGCATCCAGGTGGGAGCGCCAAGCCTGGAGAGCCCATAGGTGAACAGCGCAATCGCCGTGAGTGCGAGCCAGTAGCTTGGCGCCGCGTATACCGTGGTGGTCAGGCCGGTCAGCAGCCGATCGGTCCACGTGTTCCGTTGACGTGCCTGCACCACGCCCACGCTCACGCCGACCAGAAAGGTAAGCGCCAGTGAAGTACACCCCAGCCAAAGGGAGATCGGGATGGCCTCACGCAGTACCGTTAGGACAGGTTCACGCCGTTGAAAACTCTCGCCCAGGTCACCCCGGAGCAGGTTTGCCAGCCAGAGTCCATATTGGATGGGCAACGCGCGGTCCAGGCCGAGTTCAGCGCGAAGCCGGACGGCAGCTTCCGGAGTTGCGTCGGGTGCCACCAGGAGGTCAGTGGCATCTCCCGGCGCCGCACGAATCAGCGCAAAGGTGAGCGTTACCACGACCCAGAGCAAAACCAGTGCGGCACCGCCGCGACGCAGGAGATCGGACATCGGGTGAAGATGCGCCACAGAATCGGAAGGACACAGGGGGGTAGGGTTTCCTGGCGCCGGACGGGCATGGCGTGGTCTGCGACGCTGCTGACTGCTGTGTCGGCCATTTTTCCGGGATGCTCCGCCGTGTCATCCCATGACACGGTGGTTTTCGCGTCCGGTGCGGACCTCGAATCCGCCAATCCGCTGGTGACCATTCATCCGCTGGCACGCCAGGTTCAGCGACACGTTCTGTTTGTCACGCTCACCCGCCTCGATTCCTCGTTGGTCGTGCAACCGTATCTTGCCAGGCGGTGGTCCTGGTCCGCTGACCGGCGCGAGCTGCGGTTGCACCTCGTCCAGGATCTTCGCTGGCACGACGGTGAACCAACTACAGCGCGGGACGTAGCCTTCACACTGCGCGCCGCCCGGGATCCAGCCACGGGATTTCCGCGATTCGCCGAAGCCGCTGCAATCGATTCCGCGATGGTCGTGGACGACTCCACTCTGGTGCTGAGTTTCCGCAGTGCTCCTCCCGAACTGCCCCTGTTGCTCAGCGAACTCCCGATAGTGCCGGAGCATCTCCTGCGCGACGTGCCGCACGGGTCCTTCCGCCGGGATCCGTTTTCCACTTCACCCACGGGGAACGGTCCCTTCCGGTTCGTCCGGCGCGAGCCGGGGCGGCGCTGGATCTTTCAACGGGTGGAGGACTTTCCCGAAGAACTTGGCGGGCCCGCCCGGCTGGAGCGTCTGGTCGTTGCCATCGTGGATGAGGCGACCACGAAGTTTGCCGGCCTGGTAAGCGGCGATCTGCAGGTTGCTGGGATCGCGCCTGCCATGGCTGCCCTCACGGCGGCTGATCCTTCTCTGCGCCTCATCTCCTATCCCGTGCTGTTCTCCACCGCGGTTGTCTTCAATTCGTCGCGGCCGCCCTTCAATGACGTCCGTGTCCGTCGTGCGGTCGATGCCCTGATCAACCGGGAGCGGATCATCGACGTCGCCATCGCCGGCTATGGCACAGTCGCCACCGGACCGGTGAGCCCGGATCACCCCGACTACCGGGCGGAACGACGAATGCCGGTTGGCGAGGCGGCCAGGCTGCTGGACGAAGCCGGCTGGGAATTGCACGACGGGGTGCGACAACGGGACGGAAGCGCATTCTCCTTCACGTTGCTGACGGTGGGGTCCTCGGACAGTCCCGCCGAGCAGTTGATACAGGCGGACCTCCGTTCCGCCGGCATCGAGATGAATATCCGCCAGATGGAACTGGGCGCTTTCCTCGCTGCTGCGCGACAGCAGCCGAAGGACTTCGACGCGCTCTACACGGGCATTGGCGGGGATCTGGCGCTCTCGCACATAGTGGCGATGTTCGACTCCCGGCTCGCCGGTGGGGCCCTCGACTATGCGGGGTTCCACACCGGCCGTCTCGATTCGCTTTTCGTGAGTCTCGATCGTGCGGCCGATGGGGAGGATCTCAGACACCTCTGGTTCTCGATCCAGGATGCCCTGGCAGCGTCTGTGCCGGTCTCGTGGATCTATCACGCCAGAGGTGTGCAGGGCGTTTCGCGACGTCTGGAAGGAGTCCGGATGGATCTGCGGGGCGAGATGGCAACCATACATGACTGGTACCTGCAGCCAGGTGCGAGACCGTGAGGCTGCTGCTCGATGACGAGTTCCTGGAAGCCCGCAGGGAAGTGGCGAACGGGGAACTGGCACCACTCGCGACCTCCCTGGCGGCGGATCTGGACCGACTCCTGCCTGACGAGGATGTTTTCATCCCGGCGGAGAAGGCGCACATGAGCCGCTCCGGCGGCCGCTGCACTCGTGATGGCGACATGCTGGAGTTCGATCCCCGTTCACCGCACCGACACCGGTGCGCCCGCTGCGGCTCGGAGTACGAGGGGCAGGACCACTATCTCTGGTGGATAATGGGGTATCAGCTCTGGCTGGCCGAACGCGCGGCGCATGCCGCACTCCTGGCTCGCCTCGGCATTGGCTCGCGGTACAGGATGCTGGCGGTCGGCATTCTCGATCGATTGGCGCAGAAGTATCCGGACTATCCCAACGTGGACAACGTGCTGGGCCCGACACGCCTGTTCTTCAGCACCTACCTGGAGTCGATCTGGCTTCTGCAGGTAGCCATGGCGGTGCGTTTTCTGGACGATGGTGACTCAGGGATCCGCGACCGCATTCTGGACAGGATCATATCGCCGTCCAGCGAACTCATCGCTTCCTTCAACGAGGGAGCGTCCAACCGCCAGGTGTGGAATGCCGCGGCCCTGGCCGCCAGCGGTGTCCTGTTGTGCCGTGAGGAGATGCTGGACAAGGCCTTGTCCGGTCCCGGTGGCCTCCTGGATCATCTCAGGGGCGGGCTGCTGGAAGACGGCTCCTGGTACGAGGGGGAGAACTATCACCTTTTTGCCCACCGCGGCCTCTGGTACCTGGTGACCATCGCGGAATCGGCGGGTGCGAAACTGCCTGTCGAACTCATCCGGAGGTTCGCACTGGGGTTTGTGGCACCGCTTCGAACCGCACTGCCCGACCTGACGTTTCCGGCGCGGAGGGACTCCTGGTACGGCGTATCACTCCGGCAGTGGCGGGTGGCCGAATCCCTGGAACTCGGTCTGGCGCGTACGCCGGATGATGAGCTTCTCCGTGAGGGTGTGGCACTCATGTATGGCGCTGGCCCATTCGGTGATTGTGCCAGGTGGCGGTCCACCGCTGAGGCGGAGCGGAATGTGCCTGGCGTGCGGCTTTCAAGGAGCGATCTCGGGTGGAAGTCCCTGTCATTTGCGCGTCCGGGCCTGCCGGTGGGGACGCCGGGTGGGAGTCTGCGCGAGTCAGTGCTGCTCTCGGGTCAGGGGCTGGGAGTCTTCCGTCGGGACAGGGGCGCCACCTGGATCGCGCTGGACTATGGGCAGCGTGGGGGAGGGCATGGGCACCCTGACAGGCTGAATCTCTGGCTGGTACCCAAGGGTGAGCGTGTCCTCGAGGATTTCGGAACCGGTTCCTACGTGGATCCCTCCCTGTTCTGGTATCGCAGCACGCTGGCGCATAACGCTCCTCTGTTGAACCGAAGATCGCAGCCCGATCTGGATGGGCACTTGAGGGCCTGGGAACAGAAGGGAGAGGGCGGGCCCGGCTGGATCGACGCGGAGATCGGCTTCCCTGACGGAGCGAAGGTGCGCCGCAGTGTCGTGGTTTGCGACGGCTACCTTGTGGATCGCCTGTCCTGGTACTCGACGCATGAGCAGTTCACACTGGACCTCCCCTGGCATGTCGACGGGGCTGTGGATGGCGCCGACTGGAGGGCTGCTGAACTGGAGGGGAGTCAGAGTCCACTGGATGGCTTCGAGTTCCTGCGGAGCGTGGAGACATCGGGACCGCTGCCCTTGGCGCGGCTCACCGCAGGAACTGTCCGCGCCCACGTCCACACCCCGGGAGCGCATGACTGGTGGCGGGCGGTGGCACCGGGCCCGCCTGGACACGGGAGCCGGCGGTTTCTGATCCTCCGTTGCCGTCAGCCGGAGGGTGAAGTGATTTCGATCTGGACATGGGGTGCGGCTCTCGCGTCCAGCACATGGAAGGACGGCAGGCTATCGATCGCACTGGGGAGCGGTGAGACGCATCTGCACATGCCGGGAGCCACGGACTGGAGAATCCAACGAGGGAGGGCACGGGAATTTCGGCTCGAAGGGACGAGTGCCCGACCGCCGGTTGTCACGTCGAACCACCCCGAAGAACGTAGTCCGTCAAGACCGTTGCTCCTGGTCAGGTCATCAACCGAAGTCGGGGGCGTCGGTGAACTGGCGGCTGGCAGAACGCCGGGAACCGACGTCCTTTGTTTCGAATTGGGTGAAGACCATTATCGGCGCTCGGAACTGTCCTGGCGTGAAGCGGGCTCGCCGGCGGCCTCCGTGGTTATTGCTGCACCGGGCAATGAACTGGTCATCGAAGTCACGGTCCACAAGGAAGACCTGTACTTCGCCCCGGTCCGAAGCGAGAATCCGCTCGACAATGAGAACCCCGATATCAACAGTGATGGGATTCAACTTCACCGGGCTGGTGAAATGCCCGCGGACGTGAGTACCTGGCTGCTGATACCAGAAGCCGGATCCCCCAGTGTACGAATTTCGCGCACGCAGGGGGCAGACCCGGCAGCCTGGACGGCGACCTGGAAGAGGATCAGTGGGGGCTATGTGGTGCGGGCGCGGACCAACTGCAGGGATGATCGGTTTTCGCTGGACGTCGTGGTGAACGAGATGCCCCCGCCGCCGCTGCGGGAGCGTCGTCGCGGTCAGCTCGTTCTGAGTGGGGCACGGAACGAGTGGGTGTATCTCCGCGGCGACCGTCAGGTGGCCAGCCGCCTCGTCCCGATCCGGATCCACGATGTCTGAGGGGCTGGCCGCGATTCGTGTGGTCCTGTTCGAGACGCAGGATCTCGTCAATGTCGCAGCCACAGTCAGAGCCATGAAGAACATGGGGCTGACGCAGCTTCGGTTGGTGAACGCGGTTCCGCTGGATGCGTGGCGTATTCAGGGGATTGCGCATGACACCGGTGACGTGCTGGAGAATGCAAGGGAATGCTCCAGCCTGGATGACGCCATTGGGGACTGCGTTCGTGTGGCGGCGTTCACCGCCCGGTATCGGGCTGCAAAGTGGTCATTGACGACGCCGCGCGCCGTGGCGCCGGAGTTGCTGGAGGCGACCCGGGAGGGACCGGTCGCCGTCATTTTCGGTCGCGAGGACCGCGGATTGCCCAACGAGGTGCTCGACCGTGCGAATGTGCACGTGATGATACCCACCACCAACTATGCTTCCCTCAATCTGGCCCAGGCAGTCATGGTGGCACTCTACGAGCTTCATCTCGCAGCGGGGGATGCCACTCGCCCCCGAAAGGCGCCCCGGAAGGATGCTCCTCCACCGGAAGCCGCCGAGGTGGAGCGGTTCCATGCGGACGTGGAGACTGCCCTGCACGCCATAGAGTTCTTCAAGACCCGCTATCCGGAACACGTGCTCCGGGCTGTCAGGTCGTTGGTGTCACGGGCCGCTCCCGACGCTCGGGAACTTTCTCTCATTCGTGCCATGGCCATAGAAGTGGTCCGCTATCTGGACCGGACCGGTCGTCGCAATGAGGGCACGGGGACTATTGCAGATCCCCCGCGGTAACGTCATTCCGGGCTGCTGCCTGCCGACCTCTCCCTCCATATTATTTGCTCATGCCTCTGGGACGATTCTTCCGCCGCGGCCGGGACGAACCGGCACCTGACGAGAATGCCAGCAACATCGAGGCTCCACCGGACGTGGATGAGGAGTTCCCGGGCGAAGAACCGCCGCCTGAATGGGAAGCCAGTGCTGATGAGGTGGAACAGTCATGGCGACGACGAGCGGCGGAGTCGATAGCCGGAGGCACATCCACCGGCAGCAAGCGGCCCGAAGCGATATATGGGGAGGGGAATGAATCGGGACCTTCCCATTTCAGCCGGGCATCGGGGTGCCGGCTCGTCACCCCCGTGGAAGAGACGTTGATCGACTGCACCATGGCACTCGGGTCCGTTTCGCTTGGCTACGCCGACGACCGGGTAATGCGCGCCGTGGGGACGGTTGCGTCACTTGGGCACGTGGCAGGGCTCCCCCACACGTCAGAGGTGGAACTTGCCGAACGACTTTGCGACAGGATCCCCTGTGCCGAAAAGGTCCGCTTCTTCAAGTCTGGCGCTGATGCCGTTTCTGCGGCCGTCCGCCTGGCGCGGGTCGCGACCGGACGTTCGCAGGTGATTGGCTGCGGCTACTTCGGCTGGCATGACTGGTCCAGTTCCGCTGAAGGCGTCCCTCCCGGCGTCAGACAGGACTACCGCACGGTGCCGTTCGATGACACAGCCGCCTTGACCGAAGCCTGCCGCGGTGTGGGACGGGAGCTCGCAGCAGTCGTGCTCGAACCAGTAGTGGAACGGACCCCATCGATCGAATGGCTGGCAGCGGCGCGCACCCTCTGCGACGAACTGGGCGCCGTACTGGTTTTTGACGAGATGAAGACCGGATTCCGGTTCGCCGTGGGGGGGTACCAGGAGGTGACGGGCGTGACGCCCGACCTGGCGACGTTCGGCAAGGCCATGGCGAATGGGTTCCCACTGGCTGCCGTAGCGGGTCACCGCGATGTGATGGATGCCGCGCGACGGACGTGGATCTCGGCGACGCTGGCTGGCGAGGCAATTTCGATCGCAGCGGCACTGGCGGTGCTCGATGCCTATGAAGAGGAGGGAACCGATACCTGTGGAACCCTGAAGCACGTGGGTGCGGCCATCCGCGGTGCGATTGAACAGGCGGTTGTGGCCAGTGGCATTCCCGGAGTATCCGTACTCGGGCCGGAAGCGATGTGGTTCCTGAGATTCGAGGACGCCGGCATCGAACGGCTCTTCCTGGAGGCGGCGGTCCGGGAAGGAGTGCTGTTCAAGCGGGGAGCCTACAACTACGCCGCGCTGGCGCACGATGATGAAGCGACCCTCATCGAGATCGAGAGGGCGGCCAGTTCAGCCATGGTGGAAGTGATGGACAGTCGGGACGACGATCGAGTGTGACGCACCTGCCACTCGGCGGCCCCGGGCCCCTGATCGACATTCACGCGCATTTTTTCCAGGAGGGCGGTGCGCGAGCCAACTGGCGGGAGCTCAACGCTTCCCGCCTGGCGGCAGGGCGGCGGATGGGGATCACCTGTCACGTCGGTTCCATCCTGGGAAGCTGGGGTGCCACGTCGCCCACGTATCTGCAGTCTCCGGCGGACACCGTGGGCGGAAATGACGCCATGTGGGCAATGCAGGAGATGGAACCCCGGTTGATCCGCTGCTGGGCGGCGGTGAACCCTAACGACCAGAGTACCGCCCTGACGGAGCTGGAGCGCTGTCGCCGACGGGGCTTCGTGGGGGTGAAGCTCGCTGCCGCCCGTCCGGCCAGTGATCGGCTGCTGGATCCCATATTGGAGTTTGCCGCCGTGCACCACTGGCCGGTGCTGCATCACGCCTGGCAGCATCGGCGGGGTCCGGTAAGTGGTCAGGATCCTTCTGACGCGGTTGACCTCGTGAGTCTCGCCAGCCGCCACCCACGGGTTGCCGTGATCCTGGCGCATATAGGTGGTGGCGGTGATTGGCAGCATACCCTGGCGGCAGTGGCCGATATACCGAATCTGTACCTGGACCTTTCGGGCAGTGGAGTCGATCGCGGCATGCTCGATGAAGCGCTGGACTGCGTCGGTGCGGGGCGCATCGTGTGGGGGGCGGACCTCACGCTGGAGACCGGGCTGGCCAAACTCTGGGCGCTGGATGCCATCGGGCTTCTCGCGGAGGACCGGGAAGCAGTCCGCTGGCGCAATGCCGCCAGGATTTTTCCAGCCGGGACGTTCCCGGGCCTGCCGTGACGCGTGTCCTTCCCGGGCCCACCGACGTTGCCGCTCTGATCGGGCAGTACCCCTTCAGGCTCCTTCCCCATCCCGATCCGGATGTGCTGGTTCGCGTTCTTGACCGGGAAGGTCTCAAATCTGCCTGGGTGGGACACCTGCCGTCGGTGTTTCTCAAGGATCCGTCGCACGGCAATGCCGAGCTGTATCGACTGCTGGAGCCGTTCCGCGACAGGCTCTCGCCCGTACCCGCAATCCGGCCGGACTGGCCGGCGTGGGAACGTCAACTCAGACTGGCACGTGACGAAGGCGCGGTGGCAATCCGGGCATGGCCCCGCCATTGGGGGATGGGGGCAGGACACAGTGCGCTGGGTGAGCTTGCGTCGGCCTGCGCATCCCATGCGCTCTCGATGGTGCTCACCGTTCGACTCGAGGACAGCCGCCAGCGGCATCCGCTGGATGTGGCGGGTGACATCGATGCGTCGACCATACGGTCTGTGGCCCGATCCGGTTCGGGTGGGCGTATAGTGGTGATCGGCGCCGGGCGCAGTCTGATCGAGGAAGTGCACTGGGGGCTGACGGAGCCCGAGCGGAGACTGATCTGGTACGACACCAGTTGGATCTGGGGGCCGCCGGAGGATGACTTCGCGCACCTGCTGCGGACGATTGGCCCGGAGCGTTTCCTTTACGGCACCGGGTGGCCGATGCGTCTGGTGCAGGTCACGCGGGCAAACATGGCGCTGCTTCCGGACGACCTGAGAGGGATGACTCTGGCGGACCCGGCTTCGTGGTAAGGTATTCCGGAAGTGCGTCGAAGCTCTGCCAAGTCGTGCAGGTGTCGTCTCTTGCGCGTTCCCGGACCGGGTCGCAATTTTGGGCCGCTGGCCTGACCTTGTGAATTTGTTCACAAGGCCATCCTTCCAACCTTAGGAATCCATTATCGATGAGCCGTCGGCGATCGTGGGTGCTGGTCTCCGGGTTCTTCGGCATCGCGATCGCTGCGTTAGGCCTCTCGGCCTACAGCGGAGCGTCGTCGTCCCAGGGGTTTGCGCCGGTCCAACCGGTGAACTTTCCCCACCCGAGGCACGTGCAGCAGCTCGGAATGAACTGCCTCTACTGCCACTATTCGGCGGACAAGTCACCGGATCCTGGCCTGCCCGCGGTAGGAACCTGCATGGGATGCCACAACGCGATTCCCCCCAAAAGGCCAGATATCGCGGGCGTTCCGCCGCGGGACAGCGCGGGAATCGCGCAGTTGCTGTCGTTTGCGCCCGCTGGTCAGCCCGCCAAGTGGAAGGCAATTCCCTGGGTCCGGATCCATAAACTCCCGGAGTACGTGCGTTTCCCGCACATGCGGCATGTCAACGCCGGGGTGACCTGTCAGACCTGCCACGGTCCGGTACCCGAGATGCAGCGCGTCTACCAGTACTCGTCCCTCAACATGGGATGGTGCGTGAGGTGCCACGTCGACGGTTACAAGCTGGCGGACGGCCTGCTGGCGGCAGGTGACACCGCCGGAGCACAGGCCGTTGCCAACGAGCCACCGAAAAAGGCGCGGTATGATTGCGCCGTCTGCCATTACTAGGCCGCGCATGAGTCAACCCATCAACCCCGGCGTGAAGCGGCGCGAGTTCCTGAAGGTCCTGGGAACCGCTGGCGCTGCAGTGACCGCAGTTGGCTGCAGTCAGGAGCACGTCGAGCAGCTCATCCCGTATATCAACTCACCGGACCAGACCGTACCGGGGGTCTCGACCAACTACAGTTCCGTCTGCCGGGAGTGCTCCGCGGGCTGCGGCATCGTTGCAGAGGTCCGTGATGGACGGGCGATCAAGCTCGAGGGGAACGTCAACCATCCGGTGAACCGCGGCGCCCTGTGTGCGCGTGGCCAGGCAGCGCTGCAGGGACTCTACAATCCGGACCGATACAGGGGACCCATGATCCGGCGGGACGGACGTCTGCAGCCGGCATCCTGGGACGATGCCCTGGCCCTGGTGAGGCAGCAACTTACTGCGGTGCGTTCCGCGGGGACATCCCGCGGAGTTCGCTTTGTCACGGCACATGAGAACGGGTCCTTCGGCGGGTTCGTGGACCAGTGGATGGCGGCTGGAGGGTTCGGTGCGCACCTGGCGTACGATCCTGAGGCAGACCTGGCGGCCCGGGCGGTGAACCGTGCGGAGTATGGTGTGGCTTGGCCGGGCTACGATTTCACGGCGGCGCGACTGATCGTTTCCATAGGTGCCGATTTCCTCGATGGCTGGGGAGCATCGGTGGCCCACCAGCTTTCTTTCGCGGACGCCAGGGCCCGTCTTGTCGAGGCGCCACGCTTCGTGTACATCGGTGCCCGCCGATCCCTCACCGGTCTGAACGCAGATGAATGGATCGCCTGCCGGCCGGGCAGTGAACTCGCCATCGCCAACGCACTTCTGGCTGCTGTTGGTGGTGGGGGCGGAGGGACCGTAGCTGCCGCGGCGACGGCCAGCGGGATCAGCGAGGCAACTCTTCAGCGAGTCGCGGACGAACTTCGTGCTTCGCGACCCAGTCTCGTACTGGGGGGCGTAAGCTCTCCGGATGCGCACCTCGTGGCCCAGGCCGCCGCCCGTATCAACAAGGCCGCCGGAAACGTGGGGGTGACGGTCAAGCCGGCGGAAGCGCTGCAGGGACTCGACGGCGCCGTTGGGGCACAGGCCATGCTCGATCTCATCGCCGAGATGAATGCTGGGTCTGTGCCTGTCCTTCTTGTGCGTGGCGCCAATCCCGTCTACTCGCTGCCGCGGTCGATGCAGTTCAGTGAAGCCATGGCCAAGGTCGGCTTCAAGGTCTCGTTCTCCAGCTATCCCGACGAGACCTCGGAGCTGTGCGACGTAGTTCTGCCGGATCATCACGCACTGGAATCGTGGGGTGATTCCGAGCCGGTGCGGGGAACCCTGGCGTTGCAGCAGCCGGTGATGGATCCCGTCTTCAACACCCGTTCCACGCCGGATGTCCTGCTGGATCTGGCGCGTGGCGACAGCGTCATGTCCGGAAAGTTCCGGGCCGCCAACTATCGTGACTTCCTGATAGCCCGGTATCCATCGGGCAGTGAGGGATTTTCTGCCGCCCTTGCCGGCGGCATGGGCCAGGGAACGGCGCTCGGCCGGTCAGGTCAGCCGGAAACGCCGCTGGCTCGCACGGTCTCTCCGCTGGGTGGGGAGGGCGACTTCTTCCTCGAAGTGCATCCATCCCCGGCGTTGGGTGTCGGCGCTGGTGCCAACAAGCCGTGGCTGCAGGAGCTGCCCGATCCCGTCAGCAAGATTGCCTGGCAGTCGTGGGTGGAACTTCACCCGTCCACGGCCGCCCGTCTGGGTGTCCGGGGCGGTGATCACGTGACCGTGACGACGGCATCCGGATCGATTACCGCTCCGGTATGGCCGTTCCTGGGTGTCCAGCCGGAGACGGTCGCGATTGCATTGGGTCAGGGGCATACCGCCTACGGTCGGTACGCGCAGGACATCGGAGTGAATGCACTCGATGTACTTGGCGCCACGGTGGACGGTGCCGGGCGGCTTGCCTGGACGCAGACGAAGGCCAGCGTGGCCAGAGCGGAGGGCAACTCCCCCCTGGTAACCACCGAAGGATCAGCGCGACAGCACGGACGGGGTATAGCTCAGGCACTCACCGTGGCACAGCTCGCAGCGGGAGAAACCGGGGATGAGGCGCACCACGAGTTCGTAGGTGATGCGTCACACGAGTTTCTGCCTGGACTCCGGTCTCCTGTGGCGAACGATGCGCAGGGTGACCTGGGGGTTGCGACGTCCCGTGACAAGGGCATGTACGACCCGGATCACTGGAGCGGGATGGCATCGCGTCGGTGGGCGATGACGATAGATCTGTCGCGTTGCACCGGATGTTCGGCCTGTGTGACCGCCTGCTATGCGGAGAACAACATCCCCACGGTGGGCGCCCGTTGGCAGGGTCGATCGCTGAGGCCATTCCACTCCTCCGATGGAAGGGGCTGGGATACCCGTCCGGGTGCCAACATCCTGAAGGGCCGCGAGATGGCCTGGTTGCGGATCGAGAGGTACTTCGAAGGTGGAGAGGAAGGGGAGTCCGACTTCGAAACCCGCTTTGTGCCAATGATGTGTCAGCACTGCGGGAACGCGCCCTGTGAGTCGGTTTGCCCGGTGTTTGCCACCTACCACACACCGGACGGATTGAACGTTCAGGTATACAACCGCTGCGTGGGGACGCGCTATTGCTCCAACGCCTGCCCCTACAAGGTGCGCTATTACAACTGGCACGGATTCGGTGAAACGGACAGGCGACAGTACGCCTTCCCGGAACCATTGCATCTCCAGCTCAATCCGGACGTGACCGTGCGCGGCAAGGGAGTAATGGAGAAGTGCTCCTTCTGCGTACAGCGCATCCGGGAAGCGGAGAACCTCGCCACCCTGGAGAATCGCGCTGTCCGGCCTGACGAGTTCACGACGGCCTGTGCTCAGGCGTGTCCCTCCAAGGCGATCGTCTTCGGCGATGCAGCTGACGAAGAATGGTCGGTGGCCCGACAGGTGGAGGATCCCCGTGGCTACCACGTGCTCGAGGAACTCAACACATACACCGCCGTGGTCTACCTGAAGAAGGTGAATCATCCAGCCGCGGGAGGAACACGCTGATGGCGTCTCTCGTGGAACCGATGGGCCAGGGGTCATTGCGCCCCAACGTGGCCTCGGCCAACGTCCAGTTGCCGGGCGTCGAGAACTACGAGCAGGTCGATCGCGAGATATCGGGGGTCCTGAAACCCAGTGGTGGCTGGTTTGCCATGCTGGGCATCGCGATTCTGCTCTTCCTGTGGGGCGCAGGTGCCTGGATCTACCAGATCTACTGGGGTCTGGGAAACGCGGGGTACGAGCCCCCGGTGATGTGGGGTGTATACATCATCACCTTCGTCTTCTGGGTCGGTATCGGACATGCCGGCACACTGATTTCGGCCATTCTCTACCTGTTCCGCGCCGGCTTCCGTACCACGATTTATCGCTGTGCCGAGGCCATGACCGTGTTTGCGGTCATGACGGCGGGCCTGTTCCCGGTGATCCACATCGGACGGCCCTGGAAGTTCTTCTGGTTGATCCCATATCCGAACTGGCGCCTCATCTGGCCCAATTTCAAGAGTCCGCTGGTCTGGGACGTCTTCGCGATCCTTACGTACCTCACGGTATCGGCCACCTTCCTGTACGTGGGTCTGATACCGGATCTGGCGGTTCTGCGCGACCGGGAGAAGAACCCGACGCGGAAACGGCTCCTGGCGGTGCTTTCGCTGGGATGGCGGAACTCGGAGCCGGAATGGCGGCATTTCGCCAGGATGTACCTGTTCCTGGCTGCGTTCAGCACGCCGCTGGTGCTGTCGGTGCACTCGGTCGTGTCGTTCGACTTCGCCATGGCGATCACCCCGGGCTGGCACGCTACTCTCTTCCCGCCGTACTTCGTGGCCGGCGCCATCTTCTCCGGCATCGGGATGGTGTTCACCATCATCATTCCGATACGGAAGTTCTTCCGCCTGCAGCACATCGTCACCATCAACCATCTGGACGCGGCCGCCAAGCTGGCGCTCTTCACCTCCACTGTGGTGGGATGCGCCTACCTGATCGAGTTCTGGGTGGCCTGGTACAGCGGGAACGAGTTCGAGAAGGCATATTTCTGGAACCGGGTCTTTGGCCAGTGGTGGTGGGCCGCGTGGATCATGCTTACGTGCAACGTGATCTTCCCCCTCTCGCTCTACTCCCAGAAACTGCGCCGCAATCCCGGTTGGCTCTTCATCCTCTCGATTCTGATCAACATCGGGATGTGGTACGAGCGGTTCGTGATCATCGTGCCGTCGCTGTCGCATGAGTTCGAGCCGTGGCAATGGACCGCCTACCTGCCGAGCTGGGTCGATGTTTCCATCCTGGTGGGGAGCTTCGGCTGGTTCTTCATGTGGTTCCTGATGTTCATCAAGAACCTTCCCGTGATTGCCATAGCTGAAGTGAAGGAAGTAGTGCCTCCCCGACTCCGTTCGCACTCGGTACCCCGCGGAGTGGACATCACCGGACATCATATGGACTATTCACCCGAGACCCCGGGAGAACACGACTGATGACACGGGGACTCATTGGCGCATACTACGAACTCGATGCCCTGGTCGATGGCATCGAGGCGCTCAAGAAAAGGAAATTCGCGAAGTTCACGGTCTACACCCCCACGCCGCGTCACGAGATCGAGCACGCGGTTCATCCACCCACCAGCAAGGTCCGGCTCTTTGCCCTGATAGGCGGGTTGTGCGGGGTCACATTCGGATACTGGATCGCGATCTGGACGTCGGACTACTGGCCCCTCGTGGTGGGTGGCAAGGCCATAGCCAGCTGGATCCCGTACACCATCATTGGATTCGAGGTGATGGTGCTGGTCGGGGCACTGAGCTCGGTGTACGGCATGTTCATTCTGTCACGCATACCCAAGATCACCACCACGATTGGTTTCGATGAGCGCTTCACCGGGGCCCACTACGGCATCTACGTGGAGGCGGATCCCGAGCGCCTGAAGGAAGCAGAATCCACGCTGCGTGAGACGGGCGCGGTGGAGGTGCGGAATGAGAGCTGAACACGGCGCTGCGGGGATGAGTGACGGCGTCCTCCACAAGAGAGAACACCCTCGGACCGGACACACTGCTGGTGCCTGCTCCAGGCGCAAAGGGATGACTCGGCGAAACATTCGCCCCGTGCTGGTGACTCTCCTGGTGGTTGGGCTGGCAGGGTGCGAGTGGTTCAGCGACTTCAAGCGACAGCCGAGTGTGGTCACGTGGGAGTCGTGGTCCGCCGACTCGCTGGTGGTGCGGGGGAGCCCGCAGGGATCGGTACCTGTCACCGGGTCCGCCGTGCCGGCATTCGAGATTTCCTATGCCGCTACGGCCGCCACCATCGATTCCTTCGCCAATATCCCCAATCCGGTGGAACCGACAGAAGCGTCCCTGGCGCGGGGACACGTGTTCTACCAGATCAACTGTGCCGTGTGCCACGGAGACACCGGCAAGGGCGATGGCCTGGCCACCAGGTACGGTGTGGTTCCCATTGCGCTGACCAGTGAATCGGCCGAGGGGCGCACCGCGGGATACATCTTCGGGATCATCCGGAATGGCCGGGGTTTCATGCCTTCGTACAACAGGATCGAAGAACGGGACCGGTGGGACGTGGTGAACTACCTGATGGCGCTGCAGGGCCGGATCACCGGAATCCCCTTTGCGACCGGCCCACTGGCGAAGCCCGGGGTGAACGGCGACAAGGTGCCCGGTGCCAGCGAGATCGGACCCACCCGGGCAATCCCCTATCGTGCAGTGAGTACGGTACCTCCAGGAGACGGCCGATGAGTCAACACGACGCCAAGCTTCCGTCGCGGGAGGAACTGACGGCCATCATTGCGAGGCCGCTGTCACCCAGGTACCGGCAGATCAGTCTGCTGCTGGCGGTAATCGGGATGGCCGTCTTCGTTGTCGGTGCGGCCACGGGCCAGGATCGCGCGTGGCATGCATGGCACGTGAACTGGCTCTTCTTCTCCTGCATTGCTTCGGCCGGTGTTCTGCACTCGGCTGTCCAGCGAATCACCACCGCGCGGTGGTCACGACCCGTCAGCCGGATTTCCGAAGCCCAGGTGGCCTTCCTGCCCGTGGCTTTCGTCATGCTCGTCATCACCGTGCTCCTCGGCAAGGGGCATATCTTCCCCTGGGTGCATGAACCACCGTCCCAGCCGGAGAAGGCGCTTTGGCTGGGCACGGCATTCTGGTCGTTGCGGACGATCCTGATATTCGGACTCATCACCGCGCTTTCGGTATGGTTCGTGTATACCGCGGTCCGGCTCGACGTCGGGGTCGTGCCCGAGTGGGGTGCCAGGTGGGCCCGGGGAATCCGGGAGAAGATGCGTGCCGGTTTCGGTGAGGAACGTCGCGAGCTCCACAGCACGCACTCACTCCAGGGGAAGCTGGCTGTCTTCCTCGTACTGGCGTTTGGCTACGGCTGGGTCGATCTGTCCTGGGATCTGTCCATGTCGATCGACCCACATTTCCAGAGTACGATGTACGGCTGGCAGTTCTTCATCAGTGGGTGGCTGGCCAACATCATGCTCGTTGCCCTGTTGGTACGCTTCTGGCGCAGCCAGCTGGGCGCCCACGAGGTCATCACCGACACTCATCTCCACGATATCGGCAAGCTGGCGTTCGCGTTCACCGCGTTGTGGGGATACCTGACTTTCAGTCAGTTCCTGGTCATCTGGTATGGAAACCTTGCCGAGGAGTCACATTTCTTCCGTCTCAGACTGATCGCGCCGTGGACCGGTCTGACTGTGGCGGTGGGTCTCCTGGCGTTCGTGTTTCCCTTCTTCGGGCTGCTCGGGAAGTTCCCCAAGATCTTTACGCCCACGATGGCCACGTTTTCCGTCATGAGCATCCTGGGGATCTGGATCCACAGATACCTGGAGATTTACCCGGTCATCTACCAGCAGGCGGTGACCTCGGTCCCGGTGGGGATCTGGGAGATCGGGATCTTTTTGGGTTACCTCGGGCTTTGGGGATACACCTATCTGTCGTTCATGGATGCCTTCCCTCGCATGCGGGTCTTCCTGTTGACCTCGCCCTACCGCGACGAGGTGCAGGTGCCGTGCGACCCGAAGACCATGGAGCCGCTGCCGGCGCACGAATAGCCAGCAGGGGTGGGCTGACGGTGTTCAGTCGTCAGCCCGCCTGGCTGTTGGCTCTGTCGGTGTCCAGCAGTCGTACCAGTTCCTCGTAGGGTACCGCCCCCGTGATCCGGGTCGCTTCCTGCCCATCTCGAAAGACGATCGTGGTCGGGATACCCCGGATCTGGTACGTCTGGGAAACATGAGGCGCAAAGTCGGTATTGATTTTGGCGATGAGCGCCTTGCCCGTTCGATCCGCGGCCAACCGGTCCACCGAAGGCGCCATGACCTTGCAGGGTCCGCACCAGTCGGCGTAGAAATCCACCAGGACAGGGATGTCCGTTTCGCCAATGGTCCGCGCGAAGGTCTCTTCATCCAGAATCCACGGACGATCGAGCAGAATGGGCCGGCCGCAGCTCCCGCATTTCGGCCGCGAGCCGGCACGGTCCGCCTCCACCCGGTTCCAGGTCAGGCAGAATTGGCAGCGCAGGGTGAGGTGCGCCATGGCATCAGGCATCTTGTTCCTCCGAGGTCCATCTGGCAGCAGTCGGTTTCCAGGTACATTAGGCAGCCGCGCCACCCCGCGGCAGTGAACGGCTTCTGGTGACAGGAGGTGGGCTGTGGGGGCCGCACCGAGAGCGTTACTTTGCAGTCCGTGTTGGGGCGGTAGCTCAGCTGGGAGAGCACCTGGTTTGCAACCAGGGGGTCGCCGGTTCGATCCCGGTCCGCTCCATGACTGTCGCAGCGTAGCCGGCACATGCCGGAGCCCGGTGGTGCGTCGGAGCTCCCGGTGGGGTTCGCATTCGACCAGAAAGTTCCCTGACACAGCTCTGTAATGAACTCAATCCCGGTGACACCGCCTGATCAGGGTCCGGTGGCCCTGCTGTCCGAGCTGGCATCCCGACTTGCAGCGGGTGGGGATGTGGTCGCGACCGTGACGCAGGTGGTGGAACGTTTTCGTGATGCCCTGGGTGCTGACGAGGCCAGCCTGTGGATGGACGTGGGTCAGGGACTGCAGCGCACTGTTCTGGCGGGGGCAGCCGGGCTCGATGGCGGGGATGTGCTGGCAGCGGCCGCGCACAGTGGTGGGAGCGCGGACGTGATCGCCAGTCGCCTGGCTGCCAGCGGCCAGGGGATCGGGCTCCTGGCGGTACGCAGCGCGCGGAACATGGTCCCGGATGCCCCCGCGTTGACCCGGATCGTTGCCAACCTGCTGGCGCCGGAGCTGGCGCATGCCGAGGACAAGCACCGGTTGACCGGTGAAGTGGCCCGCACCACGAAGCAGGTCGAGTCAGAGCGACGCTTCACGGCACGAATAATCGACTCGCTGCCATTGGGGCTCTACGTCATCGATCGGGACTACCGCGTTGCCGCCTGGAACCGCAACAGGGAGACCGGTCATCAGGGGGTTTCGCGCGAGGATGCCATAGGCAGGCCCATTTTCGAAGTATTGCACCGTCAACCCGCGGACCAGCTCCGGGCGGCATTCGACTCGGTCTTCGAGTCGGGCCGCATCGAGCAGTTCAACGTGGAGTCCAGTGCCTCGGGTACCCGTCGGACGTTTCGCATCTCCCGGATTCCAATGCGACTCGACGGCACCCAGGTGACGCACGTCATTTCGATCGGTGAGGACGTGACCGAATGGGCCAACGCCCAGGAGCGGTTCGCCCAGTCGGAGAAACTGGCAGCCATTGGCCAGCTGGTGGCCGGTGTGATGCACGAGATCAACAATCCGCTGGCCACGGTATCGGCCTGCGCGGAAAGCGTATCCCATCACCTGGATGATCTTCGTCAGGCCGGCAGCCCCGTCCCGCCCCAGGCCGATGAATCGATTCGTGTCATAGGGCAGGAAGTACAGCGCTGCAAGGACATCGTGGACAGTCTGCTTACATTTTCGAGGCCCAGGTCGCGCAGCCTGGCCGCCACCGATCTGAATACGGTAGTACGACAGACGCTCTTTCTGCTCAAGCATCACGCGCAGTTCCGGCAGATTCAGGTGCAGACCATCCTGGACGAGAAACTTCCCGGTGTCCGCGGTGACGGAGAGCAGCTCATACAGGTTTTCATGGCGCTGCTTCTCAACGCCTCCGACGCCATGGCAGGAAGCGGACGGGTGACGATCCGCACCCGAGCCGGAGACGCCGGCGAAGGTGTCATTGCCGAAGTGATAGATGAAGGCAGCGGCATCGCACGTACGGACCTTCCCCGGATCTTCGAACCGTTCTTCACCACGAAGCCTCCAGGGCGGGGTACCGGGCTGGGGCTCTCGGTATGCTACTCCATCGTGGAGGATCACGGTGGCCGGATCGAGGTCGACAGCGCGCCGGCTGCGGGCAGCACGTTCCGTATCCTGCTGCCGCTGCCGGAAGGATCCGGCCCTGTCGGAAACCCGGAAAGCGTGTCGTGAATGTTCTCGTCATCGAGGATGATCCCACGGTTGGCGCCTTCGTCAGGCGTGGACTCGAGGAGCAGCGGTATCGCGTGGAACTGGTTTCCGATGGCGAGGAAGGGGAACGCGTAGCCGCCAGCGAGTCATTCGACGTCGTGATTCTCGACATGCGTCTGCCGGGGAAGTCAGGGCTGGAAGTGCTCCGGTCGCTGCGTGCCAGGGGATTCGAAACGCCGGTGCTGGTGTTGACCGCACAGGACGCCGTCGATGCCAAGGTGCAGACGCTGCGTGCCGGCGCCGATGATTACGTCACCAAGCCGTTTGCCTTCGAGGAACTGCTCGCCAGGGTGGAGGCGCTGTCGCGCCGACCCAAGGTCATCACCTCTCCGTTGCTCACCGCGGGTGATCTGGAAGTCAACCGGGATACCCGGGAGGTACGGCGGGCCGGACAGGTGATCGACCTGACTCCCAAGGAGTTCGACGTGCTCGAGTACCTCCTCAGGCACCGGGGTCGCGTCATGAGTCGCACCCTGATAACGGAATACGCGTGGGGTTACCACTTCGACCCGGGGACCAATATCGTCGACGTGGTGATCAACCACCTTCGAAAAAAGCTGGACGCCGGACACGACAGGAAGCTGATTTCCACGGTACGTGGAGTGGGATACGTCATCAAGGCGTGAAGACGACGCGGGAGTAACCCGGATCCCCTCACGCCAGCACCCTGACGGTTGCGCTGATGCTCTCCATCCGTTCCTGGCTCACTTCCCGCTTCGCGCTGCTGATCCTCGGCTCGATGGTGCTTTTCGTCGGTGCCATCTACGCCGTTCGTCTATCCGCGGCATACAGCGATGCCCGTGAGCTGGCTGAGGAACAAGCCCGACTGGCACAGGTGGTACTGCGACGCATCAGCACTGCCGGAGCGCCCATCACCGTCCGGGAATCCCAGGTGGAACCGGGTCGCGAGGCAGAGGCACCGCAGCGAGTGCAGCTGGAACCGGCGGTTCGGGACCTCCTGAACGAGATGGGAGGCTATCTGTGGGTCCTGTCCGACACCATAGCCTCGGGTCCCGTGTATCAGTCTGCGTCAGTCCGCCGGCTGGACTCGACAAGGGTCGATGAGATCAACTCCGCCCTCCGGGAGATGCGGCGGGTGGGCGCTCCGTACACGCGTGTCCACATGCCCGGGACGGGCATACTCGTGGAACGTCAGCAGACCCTTCCGAACGGGCAACTGGTACGTGTGGTAGCTGCCGTGCCACTGTCGCAGGTGAACCTTCCTCCTTCGGAGCTGCTGGCGACTGCACTCCTGGTCCTGCCGATCATCCTCCTTCTGTCCATAGGCGCCGCCCATGCCATTGCCGGCAGGGCCATGGACCCCCTCCACCGCATCACTGGTGATGTTGCGGCCATCACGGACGGCCGCAGTCTCCATCGCCGGCTCCACCCGGAGGAAAGCGCAGCCGAATGGGCGCAACTGACCGGCCAGTTGAACGAGATGATTGCCCGGCTCGAGTCATCCTTTGCGGCACTCCGCCGCTTCACGGCGGATGCCAGCCATGAGCTGAAGACACCTCTCGCAGTGCTGCGGGCGGACGTCGAGCGCGCCATGCAGGCCCGGCGGGGCTCCACGGAACAGGCGATCGCCCTGGAAGAGGCCCTGCAGGAAACGACGCGCATGGCCGACCTGGTGGAGAGTCTGCTGACACTGGCGCGGGCCGACGAGGGTCGCTTCGACATAGTCCGGGAGCCGATTGATATCGAGGCGCTCGCTCACGAGGTGTTCGAAACCGCCGCCATCCTGGGTGAGAATGCCGGCCTTCGGGTGACCCTTTCGAAATCCGATCCGTGCGTGGTGGAGGGCGACCGCACTCGGCTGCGGCAGCTCTTCCTGAACCTGGTCACGAACGCCATCAAGTACACACCCCGGGGAGGCGCCGTCGAGCTGTCACTGATTGCTTCAGAGACCGAGGTGGTTTTCGGAGTGAGGGACACCGGGATTGGAATCGCGGCCATGGACCTGCCCTTTGTCTTCGATCGCTTCTTCCGGGCCGACCGCGTGCGATCCCGCCAGGGAGGGGGAGGGGGCTTCGGTCTGGGTCTTTCGATCTCGCAGTGGATTGCGCAGGCGCATGGAGGGTCGCTCAAGGTGCAGTCGCGTCTCCATCGGGGGTCCACGTTCACCGTAACGCTCCCGCTGGCCGGTACGGCGGCGGCCGAGCGGCTCCACGCCCCGCCGGTCCGTTCCGATTCTCAGCCGTGATGTCGGGACCCGGGGTGTGCTGTCCGTCGATCCCTGGGCATGGGCCGACGGGACATTCCGCCGGGCGAGGCAGGTTTTCTTCATCAAAACGTAATGCGGCCGCTATTCCGCGTTCAGGCAGCAGGCGTAGTATCCACGCGGACGACGAACCATACTGCAATCCCGATCGGATCGAGGGCCATGTTCAACAACCTGGTAGAGTCGAAGCGGAAGAAGCAGAAGCGGATGGGAGGTACGATCTTCTCATTCGTGGCGCACTACGGGCTCGTCCTCTTCATGATTTACGCGTCGGCGCAGGCTGCGACGCAGAAGGAGGGGCCCAAGCAGGAGAAGGTCGAGTTCGTCGAAGTAAAGAAAGAAGAGGCGCCGAAGCCGAAGGAGCCACCTCCACCGGAGCTGGTTGCCGCGCCACCACCGCCGAAGGGGTTCCAGGTGCTCACGGCACCCGTCGAGATCCCGGATGTGCTTCCGGACATCGATCTCAGCCGCCGCGTCACGAATGAGGCGGACTTCACTGGCAAGGGAGCTGTAGGCGGTTTTGCCACCGGCGTGGAGACGACCAAGAAAGTCGAGGTGAGTGAAGACAACACCTACTTCGAGTTTCAGGTGGAGAAGCCCGTCATGCAGGCCCCGAACTCACCGGCACCGCAGTACCCTGACATCCTGAGATCCGCCGGCGTGGAGGGCGAGGCATTGGTCTCGTTCGTGGTGGATACCAGCGGTCGCGCGGACGTCAGCACCTTCAAGGTGATCCGTGCCACCCACGACCTTTTTGCCCAGGCCGTGAAGAACGCCCTCCCCCGCATGCGCTTCATTCCGGCGGAGGTAGGCGACAAGAAAGTACGTCAGCTCGTGCAGCAGCCGTTTGCATTTGCCATCGTCAAGTAGGTAGTCACCACTTTCCAACCTCTGGTGGAGCCGCGTTATGAATCTGGATTTTGCCGAGATCTGGGCGAAGACCCCCTACTTCGGGAAGTTCCTCTGGGCCGTCCTTCTCTTCATGTCCGTATGGTCGCTGTCGGTCGCAATCGGAAAGTGGTGGACTCTGCGCAAGGCGCAGAAGGAGACCGTCAAGTTCGCTCCTGAGTTCTCCCAGTTCCTCGAGGAAGACAACCTCACCGAGGCCATCAACCTTTCCGAGACCTACAAGAAGTCGCACGTGGCCCGGGTGCTCGGCGGTGCTCTGGCCGAGGTCAAGCCGCTGATCCTGGACGGCTCGGTAACGGTGTCCGACATCAACACAGCGGAACGGGCAGTGGAACGCGAGATGCTGATGGAAACAGTACAGCTGAAGCGTGGTCTTTCCATCCTTGCGACGGTGGGTGCCACGGCACCGTTCGTCGGACTGCTGGGAACGGTGTTCGGAATCATCAACGCGTTCGTGGGAATGGCGACATCGGGCGGTGCCGGTATCGGCGCCATCTCGGCGGGTATCGCCGAGGCGCTGATCGCCACCGGCTTCGGACTCATCGTGGCCATCCCGGCGGTGTGGTTCTACAACTACTTCACTACCAAGCTGGACAACCTCACCGCGGAAATGACCTACACCGCGAAGGAAATGATCGACTACCTGATCAAGGGCGTGTCGGGCGAGTTCGGCCGGTCGCGCTTCACCCGCGAGTTCAACACGCAGGTTGCGTCGGGCAGTCCGGTCTCCCAGTAAGCCGTTCCTGACTCCTCGCGGAGGACCATTCGATGGGTATGCAAGTTGGAACGGAAGGGGTGAAGAGCGAACCGAACGTCGTTCCCATGATCGACGTGATGCTCGTGCTCCTCATCATCTTCATGGTGGTGCTGCCGGCACTGACGTCCGGATTCACCGCCACGCCCCCACAGGGGATCAATCTGAAGTCCCATCCGGAAGAGGACACCGATCAGGTGCTCGGCATCGACATGGATGGCAACTACTACCTCAACAAGAAGCCGGTCCCGCTCGATTCCCTGGGACCGGCTCTGACCGAGATCTATGCCAACCGTGACGACCACGTCCTCTACGTCAAGGCGGACAAGGATCTGCCGTACGGAAAGATCCTGGATGCGATGGATATCGCCTCCAAAAACGGTGTTCGCGTAGTGGGCGCGGTATCGGAACAGGTTCCAGGTACCAAGTCCACCGTCGAGGGTGATGCTCTCACCTCGGATTCACCCACCAAGAAGTAATTCCGGAGAACGACAATGGCTGGAATGGAAGGTGCCAAGGGCGGACTCCGCAACGAGCCGAACGTGGTGCCCATGATCGATGTGCTTCTGGTGCTCCTGATCATCTTCATGATCATGATCCCCATGGGGCGTGTCGCCATCGACCTGCAGTTGCCGGACCCCAACGCGGCCAAGGATCAACCACCGCAGAAGAACCCCGACCAGATCGTTCTCGAGGTTCTGCCGGGTCCTCAGTTCATGATTAATAAAGCGCCGGTCTCCAAGGACGGTTTGGCGGCCCGGATCAAGGAGATCTACGACCCCCGGCCGGACAAGATCCTCTTTGTCAAGGGAGATCCCAAGGTCCTCTACCAGGATATCATCTGGTCGATGGACGTGGCGCGGGGTGGTGGCGTAAAGGTCATCGGTGTACCGCCCAAGGACAACGCCAGCGGCGGCGGAAGCTGAACTCCCTGCTTCTGGTTGAACGGCGGCGGGTGAACTTTCACGGTTCGCCCGCCGTAGTATTTTCTGGACATCCCGGCCGAGAGCAGCAGTGTCCAGTGGCCCGGAACCACAGCGAATGAACCAGTCCGACGAGTCCAGGAAGCGAAGGCCGTACCGGCCCCCGATCGGAATTCCCACCTCGGGCGAACCCCGCGCACGGGCAACGGTTGCCGCCGTATTCCTCCACGTGGTGCTGGTCCTGGCCCTCCTCGCGCCAGCCATTTACGCCAGTCGGGCCCTGATCTCGCCGATGCCCGCCGGCGGTGATTCATCCAGTACGCGTGGTGGAGGCGGTGGTGGGGCACGACTCTTCGGTGGAAGAGTTCATTACATCCAGGAACGTGTGGGCTTTGTGCGGGTTGCCCCGGAGCCGGAGAAGAAACCGGAGATCGTGGTTCCGAAGCCTGAGGTAGCGAAGCCACCGCCACTTCCGGCGCTGAAACCACCGCCTGTAGAGCCCCCACCGACCCTCAATGGAAATTCGGGATCCCGGGCCGATTCGGTGCGGGCAGACACTTCTGGCGGTGGTGCTGGACCGGGACGGTCTGGGGACCCGGGTGCCGGCCCTGGGCGGGGAGGGGGAGTCGGATCCGGCGTCGGACGCGGACGAGGATCGGGAACCGGTCCCGGAACGGGTGGGGGGGATGGGGCGGTCTATCCCCCGACCGTGATTGCTCTGCCCATCTTGCCCCTCCCCATTCCAGCCAAGGTGAGGCCCTACAAGATGGTCGCCCGGTTCGAGGTGGACAGCACCGGCGCTGCGCGCCTCATCGAATTCAATCCCTCGCGCGACGCTGGTTACAACAAGCGCATCCGGCAGATGCTGCTGGAGATCCGCTTCCGCCCTGCGGTTACCGCCGATGGACGTCCCGTGGCGGCGCTGGCCATCGTCACCGCGGAAGCGATGTAAGCCCAACAGCCGCAAGACGCTGGCCATTGGCGGGCGGCCACCTTATCTTCCCGCGCGGTTCTTCCAGTCCCGGCTGTCGCGCCTGCCGGCGACCCTCCACCTTCGACTTGGCGGTGGCCGGGCAAGACCCCGCTGGATTCAACTCTCCAGCAAGGGCCGTGGCCCGTCAGTGAAGGTGGCTCGGGCGCCCGGGCCTTTCCCCCTTGCAAGAGAGAGTCAGATGAAAAGGCTGTTCCAACGGCTTGTGTTCGGGTTCATGGCGCTGACCGTCACCGGGGCGGCTGTCTCGCTCCTCGCCTCCGGAGCGGAAGCTCGTCAGGCAGCCGGCGTCACCGCGGTTACGGCGGCGGCTCAGGCGGTTGAACACCGACCCGGCGGTGAGGTCAACATCCACCTCCCCGACCTCAACCAGGGCAACTTCTTCGGCATGACCGGACACCAGGTTCTGATGTTCGGACTGATTGTCTGTGTCCTTGGTCTGCTCTTTGGAATGATGACCTATACGGCCGTACGCAAACTCCCCGTGCACCAGGTCATGGCCGAAGTCTCCGACCTGATTTATGAGACCTGCAAGGCGTATCTGCACAAGCAGGGCCGATTCCTCCTGATTCTGTATGCGTTCATCGGAGTGGTCATTGTCTTCTACTTTCTCCTCACCGGGCTGGCCATTCCCCGTATTCTGATCATCCTGCTGTTCGGCTTGATCGGCATGGCTGGCAGTTATGGAGTGGCGGCGTTTGGAATCCGCATCAACACCCTGGCCAATTCCCGCACGGCGTTCGCCAGTCTCGCCGGGAAGGGTTGGCCCGTTTGCGAGATCCCGCTCCGGGCGGGGATGAGTGTCGGGATGATGCTGATCTCCGTGGAGCTGCTGTTCATGCTGGGGATCCTGCTCTTCATCCCGGCGGACGTCGCCGGCGCCTGCTTCCTGGGTTTTGCCATCGGTGAATCACTGGGCGCCGCGGCACTGCGCATCGCGGGCGGCATCTTCACCAAGATCGCCGACATAGGCAGCGACCTCATGAAGGTCGTCTTCAAGATCAAGGAAGACGACGCCCGCAACCCAGGCGTGATCGCCGATTGCACGGGCGACAACGCCGGTGACTCCGTGGGACCCACGGCGGATGGTTTCGAGACCTACGGCGTCACCGGAGTGGCGCTCATCTCGTTCATAGTTCTGGCGGTTCCCGATACGTCGATACAGGCCACGCTCCTCGTCTGGATCTTCATCATGCGCATCATGATGATCCTCGCGTCGGGAGTTTCCTACCTGATCAGCAACTCCATTGCCTCGGGACGCTATTCCGCGACCGGCAAGATGGATTTCGAGGCGCCGCTCACCTTCCTGGTCTGGTTCACCTCGGTCATATCGGTCGTTCTGACGTACCTGATCTCCTGGCTCACCATTCCTGACCTCGGTGGCAACACCAGCCTCTGGTGGCAGCTCTCCACGGTGATCACCTGCGGCACGCTGGCCGGGGCCATCATTCCCGAGCTGGTGAAGATCTTCACGTCCACGCAATCCGGCCACGTATCCGAGGTGGTAACGTCGTCCCGTGAGGGTGGCGCATCCCTCAACATCCTTTCCGGATTCGTGGCGGGGAACTTCTCGGCCTACTGGCTGGGAATGGCGATCATGGGCCTCATGGCCATCGCCAGCTGGGTCAGCACCATGGGACTCGGTGATCTGATGAATGCCCCGGCAATCTTTGCCTTCGGCCTGGTCGCGTTTGGATTCCTGGGTATGGGGCCGGTGACCATTGCAGTGGACTCGTACGGCCCCGTGACGGACAACGCCCAGTCGGTGTACGAGCTGTCGATGATCGAGAGTATCCCCGGAGTGGCGGACGACGTGAAGAAGAAGTTCGGTTTCACACCGAATTTCGAGGTGGCGAAGGAACTGCTCGAGGAGAACGACGGCGCCGGGAACACGTTCAAGGCCACCGCCAAGCCGGTACTGATCGGCACGGCCGTGGTCGGCGCCACGACCATGATCTTTTCCATCATCATGGCCCTGACCGCGGGGCTCAGCACTGGAATCGAGAACCTCTCCATTCTGCATCCCCCCTTCCTGCTGGGGCTGCTGACCGGCGGTGCGGTCATCTACTGGTTCACGGGCGCATCCACCCAGGCCGTCACCACTGGTGCCTATCGCGCCGTGGAGTTCATCAAGAAGAACATCCGGCTGGAAGGAGTCATCAAGGCATCGGTGGAGGATTCCCGCAAGGTGGTGGAGATCTGCACCGAATACGCCCAGAAGGGGATGTTCAACATCTTCCTCGCCGTCTTCTTCTCCACTCTGGCTTTCGCTTTCGTGGAGCCGTTCTTCTTCATCGGCTACCTGATTTCGATCGCACTGTTCGGTCTCTTCCAGGCAATCTTCATGGCCAATGCCGGCGGCGCCTGGGACAACGCCAAGAAGATCGTGGAAACCGAACTCAAGATGAAGGGCACCGAACTCCACGATGCTTCGGTGGTGGGTGACACGGTGGGTGATCCCTTCAAGGATACCTCGTCGGTGGCGATGAATCCGGTTATCAAGTTCACCACTCTTTTCGGTCTTCTCGCCGTGGAACTCGGTGTATACCTCACGGCGGAACGGGGAGCCATGCTGAGCCGGATGCTTGCCGTGGCCTGTTTCCTGGTAGCCATGTATTTCGTGTGGCGTTCGTTCTACGGCATGCGAATCGAATCGGGACCGGCTGTAGCCGCCTGACAAATCCGGAGGCCACATGTCCAGGGGTATCTTCGCCCGCAAGACCGTCGCCGATTTCGAGCACGATGTCTCGTTCGGTGGCGGTCTGAAGCGGACACTCGGGAAGTGGCATCTGACAGCTCTGGGTGTCGGTGCCACGATCGGCGCGGGGATCTTCGCGACGACCGGCACCGCCATCGTGGGTGATCCCCTCCGACCGGGCGCCGGCCCGGCAATCATCTTTTCGTTCCTCCTGACCGCGATCGCGTGTGGCTTCGCGGCCCTCTGCTACGCGGAATTCGCCGCCATGGTCCCGGTGTCGGGTTCGGCGTATACCTATGCCTACGCGGCACTGGGAGAGTTCGTCGCCTGGATCATTGGCTGGGACCTCATCATCGAGTACGCCGTCGGCAATATCGGTGTAGCCATAGGATGGTCTGGTCACTTCCGTGAACTCCTGAGCCATTTCGGGGTGTCTCTCCCCGCCTGGCTCGCCACGGATTACCGCTCGGCGCATGATGCGTTCACTGCCCTGGGCGCCGGAGCCACAGACGCCGGAACACAGTTCCTCGCATCGGCCTGGAGCAACGCTCCGCACCTGCTGGGGCTCCCCGTAATCATCAACCTGCCAGCCGTGGCAGCGGTGGCAGTAATCACGATCATCCTCGTGATCGGCATCCGCGAGTCGGCCAACACCAACACCGCGATGGTGGTGCTGAAAGTAGGCATCATCCTGTTTTTCCTTGCGGTCGGGCTGTTTCTCATCGACCCGTCGAACTGGAACAATCCCGCTACGGGTGGGTTCGCACCCAATGGCTTCAAGGGGGTCAGTGCCGCCGCGGCAATAATCTTCTTTGCCTACATCGGCTTCGATGCGGTCTCGACCGCCGCGGAGGAGACACGAAACCCCGCCCGCGACATGCCCTTCGGCATCATCATGAGCCTGGTGATCTGCACGGTGCTGTACATCGCTCTGTCAGCGGTGCTGACAGGGATGGCACCCTGGCAGCAGCTCGGTACACCGGAACCGATGATCACTGCGCTGCAACTGGCCAACGGCCCGCCAGGCCTGCTTACATTCTCGCGATTCGTCATTGCCCTGGGAGCAGTGATTGCGATGGGGAGTGTCCTTCTGGTGTTCCAGCTCGGCCAGCCCCGCATCTTCTTTTCCATGTCCCGGGATGGGCTCCTGCCGGGATTCTTCTCCCGGCTGCATCCGCGGTTTCGCACGCCCTGGGTCGGCACCATCATCACAGGCACCTTCGTCGCCACCTTTTCGGCCTTCGCCAACATCGCTGAAGTGGTGGATCTCACCAATATCGGAACGCTCTTCGCGTTCGTTCTGGTGTCCGCCGGAGTGATATTTCTGCGTCGGGCCGAGCCGGACCGCCCCCGCCCGTTCCGGGTCCCGGGTGTGCCCTGGACGCCACTCATTTCGATCGTGGCGTGCTTCTACCTGATGATCCAGCTGCCGCTGGTGACCTGGATCCGATTCGCTGTCTGGCTGGCCATCGGCCTGGTCATCTACTTCCTGTACGGCTATCGACACTCCGCCCTGCGCAACAAGGGCAGGGAAACTTCCGCGAGCGACGGTTGATGCCGGCTCCACACTCCAGTTCGTTGATGCTCCGGCGTATCCCGTGCTGATGCACGTCGTGCCGGAACCTGCAACCCGAGGCTCTGTCTGATGGCTGAATCCATTGGCAATTCCGGCAAGGGAATGAAGCTTCACACCAAGATCCTGCTCGGCCTCCTGGTGGGTGCCGTGCTTGGTATCGTCGCGAACCAGACGCTGGGCGGGGATCACCCGGCCGTGGAGTTCGTGAACAAGTATTTTGCCGGACCGGTGGGTCAGATCTTCCTCAGGATGCTGTTCATGATCGTGATCCCGCTGGTATTCGCATCGATTTCCCTGGGCGTGGCCGGAATCGGCGATCTGAAGAAGGTCGGGCGCGTCGGTGGCAAGGCCATCGCCTATTTTTTTGCTTCGACGGCACTGTCCGCCTCACTGGGTTTGTTGCTGGTCTCCGCCGTTCGGCCGGGTGCGAGCCTGGATCCGTCCGTTCGGGAGGAACTCCTTGCGTCGTATGCCAGCGACGCTTCCTCGAGAGTTGAAGCAGCAGCCCAGACCAACTTCGGCATCGACACGTTCGTAGGCATCTTCACCCGGAACCCCGTGAAATCCGCTGCCGATCTGGACCTGCTCGGGATCATAGTCTTCGCGATGCTTTTCGGTGCTGCACTGACCCAGATCCCCGACGGTCGCGGAAAGTCCACGATGATGGGCTTCCTGGAAGGGATAAACGACGTAGTGATACGAATCGTCGACTTTGCCATGCGACTGGGGCCGTATGGCGTTGCGGGACTGATATTCGTGGTGACATCCCGCTTCGGCTTCCACCTCCTGAAGCCACTGGCGGCATTCGTGCTTGTCGTGGTGGGCGGGCTGCTGATTCACGCGCTGGTGAGTCTGTCGCTGATTCAGCGGATCCTCATAGGGATCTCTCCCCGGCTGTTTGTCTCCCGGATCCGGAACGCCCTGGTGACCGCGTTTTCCACCAGTTCCTCCAGTGGCACGCTCCCGACTGCCATCGCGGTGGCAGAACAGAACCTGGGTATCCCCTCTCAGATCGCCGGATTCGTGCTCCCGCTGGGCAGTACGATGTGCATGAACGGAACAGCCCTTTTCGAGGGCATCACCGTCATTTTCCTTTGCCAGGTCTTCGGTGTGGATCTATCGCTGGGCCAGGAGATCGTGGTGATGATAATGGCAGTGGTGACGGCAATCGGTGCTGCCGGAGTACCCGGAGGTTCCATACCTCTCCTCGTGGGAATCCTGGCGATGTTTGGTGTCCCGCCGGAGGGAATCGCCATCGTGCTGGGAATAGATCGCATCCTGGACATGTCGCGCACCACGGTGAATGTCTGGGGAGACCTCACCGCCACGGCGTGGATTGCCAAGTCCGAAAAGGTCTGGGATGCCTCGATGGTGCCGACCACCGAAGGCATGGACGCGCACGCCGCCTGACGGGACTGTTGCTGTTCCTTCAAGGGGGCTGATTGTGATGCCCGCCGGATTTCACGTCCGACGGATCAGACGCTTCTGACCAGCCCCGCCTCGCGTATCGCGATTCGCGCGGCACCGCGCTCCGGCACTACCGTTTCGGTCACGAGGTCGGCGCCTGGAGTCATGGTTCTGAGTCTTTGCTCTACCCGACGACGGAGCATGGTGCCCTTCACCAGCAGTCCTCCGTGGAGTGCGACTCTGAATGACGCACGCTCGTCGGAGAACAATCGCCGGGCCAACGTGCGTACGTGCAGCGCCAGCTCCTCCACGGCGAGCGTAACCAGAGTGTTGGCCCTGAGGTCCCCCGTTGCGGCCGTCTCCAGTACTGTCGGCGCCAGTCTCCCCAGGTCGGCAGCCGTCGCCCTGGCCGCCCAGGGTATCAGTCCCTCGACTGATGCCACCTGTGTTGCTGCCACCAGCGCACCGGTCAGGGCGGTCTCGGGCTCCCGCCCGTCTGCTGCCGCCGCAGCCATCCCCAGGGCCCGGCGACCCAGCCACGCACCACTTCCTTCGTCGCCGATGAACGGACCCCAGCCGCCACATCGCCCCGTAAGGCCGGTTGGACCCTTGCCCCAGGCAATTGATCCGGTGCCCGCCAGAAGCAGGATCCCGGGCCCCGCACCAAAGGCATCCTCGAGGGCAATGTCTGCGTCGGTCAGCACCACGACCGTGCCAGCGATTCGGTCGGCTTCGAGGGATGCAGCCAGTGAGTCCCGCTCCTCGTCCCGACCCGTGCCGGATGCGCCCACGCAGATCGCGTGCAGTCGTGCACTCGCTCCCGACATCGCTTGGTGCACTGCGTCCCGAATCACCGCCGCCGCCTGAGACGTCATTCCGGGTACGACCTTTCCGGCCGGACCTTCGCTCCGGGCAACCTCCGCGCCGTCCGCGTCAGTGATCAGAACGCGAGTATGCGTTCCGCCTGCATCCACGCCCGCATAGAGGCCGCTCACCGTGATGCGTCCTGGTTGAGAGTTGGCCAGAGAATCGATGTCGCCATGCCGACGATCATCGTAATCGACGTACCGATAAGAACGTACCAGGGCCAGGCTATCCGTGCGAACGGACCCAGAGCGGTTGCCAGGCCCGGCAGGGCCGCTGCCAACTGCCTGGCGAATACGACGAAGCCCATCGCGGATATCCCGACCAGCAGACCGGCTATGGCGTCACGCTGCCTGGCCCGCGCCCAGAAGTTGCCCAGGAAGAAAACACCCAGCAGCCCTCCGTATGTGAAACTGGCAATCCCGAGCGCGACGACCACTACTGGCGTTCCCTGCTGCCGGAAAAGCAGTGCACCCCCGGTGAGGATGATCCCCCAGAGAAGGGCGAATCTTCGTCCCACTCTGAAGGTCTGTGGGTCCTCCGCCGAGCGACCGGTCAGCGGCAGGTAGATATCGTGCGTGCTGGCGGCCGCCAGCGAGTTTATTGCTCCGGAATGCGTACTCATGGTGGCTGCCACGATGGCGGCCAACAACAGTCCCACCAGACCCGTCGGCATTTCCTCGACGATGAACCTGGGGAAGATGCTGTCCGGCACCGTGAAGGTCTGGCCTCCAAAGTGAACCCACAGACCGATACCGACAAAAAGGAACAGGGCCATCTGGGCGAAGACGACGATCCCGCTTCCGATAATGGCTCGCTGCGCCTCGCGCAGGTTTCGGGAGGAGAGCAGCCGCTGGACTATCAGTTGATCGGCGCCGTGTGACGCCATGGAAAGGAAGCCCCCTCCCAGGAGTCCCGCCCAAACCGTATGCGGATTGCTCACGTCGAACGAAAATGAAATCGCTGACAGCTTGCCGGCGCTGTCTGCCTGGGCAAGAATTCCGGTCCAGCCACCGGGAACGATGCGTCCCAGAATGATGATGGCCGAAATGCCACCCAGCAGGTAGATCGATGCCTGCAGTATCTCGGTCCAGACGACGGCGCGCATCCCGCCGCGATAGGTGTACAGGATCGTCAGGCCACCCAGTACCACGATCGCCGACGGCATCGCCCACGCTTCAGGAACGCGATCACCCAGTATCAGCGAAACCGGTATCGCGGTGGCAAACACGCGAACTGCATCCGCCATGCCCCGGGTCACCATGAAGACGATGGATGTGAGGCGACGCGTGGCCAGCCCGAAGCGCTTCTCCAGGAGTGTATACGCCGTGACGATCTCACCCTCGTAATACCGCGGGAGGAGCAGGAACGCGACGCCGATCCGGCCCAGGATATATCCCGCCACCACCTGGAGAAATCCCAGGTCTCCGGTATAGGCCAGGCCGGGAATACTGATGAAAGTGAGCGCACTGGTCTCCGTTGCCACGATCGAGAACAGAACCGCCCACCAGGGGATGCGCCGACCGGCCACGAAGTAGTCCCTGGCGCCCTCCTGCCGCCTCCCGACCCAGATTCCCAGAGCCGTGGTCCCAGCCAGGTAAGCAACCAGCACAAGTCCGTCGAGGAGCGAAAATCCGTTCACTGTACTCCTCGGAGAAGCGGAAGGCCCGCATTCCCGAAGGGAATGCGGGCCACGTTATCGGTTCGACTTCTTCCGTCAGTGCCGGAATCGGTCACCGGAGTCGGCTGAGTTTCAGGCGGAGAATGAGTTTCCGCACCCGCAGCCGCCCGAGGAGTTCGGATTCTTGAAGGTGAACCCCGAACCCTGCATGGACGACACGTAGTCGATGACGACGTTGTTGAGATACTGCGCCGAGAAAGGATCCACGAACAGGCGGAACCCTTCTTGCTGGACAATCAGATCGTCTTCCGCCGGACGGTCCTCGATGAGCAGACCGTACTTGAAACCCGAACAGCCACCGGGCTGCACGCTCACACGCAGACCTCCGACATCGGGAGAAACCCCCTCGGTGTCCATGAAACGCTTTACTTCAGTGCCGGCACCTGCGGTGACGATCACCGTAACCTCAGGTTGCTGCATTGTGCTCACGGTACGCTCCTGGAATCTGGTTTGCCACCCGTCCGGGCAGCATTTCCTGATTCGAATATATACCTCGAAACGGCAGGAGCATACAAGCTTGGAAGGCCATTCCCCGAGGTCATCCCCCGGCTGAGCGGGGGCGCTTCAGCGGGAGGTGAAAGCCGCCATGGCGGCGTCCGCTACCGCGATGCGAATCTGCGTGATCCCGGAATGCTGCCGCGTCGGGTTCACCCGGTTGGAAAGGAGAAGCACGAAGACTCCCCGGTCCGGATCGATCCAGATCGAGGTCCCGGTGAAGCCGGTGTGACCGAAGGCGTGCGCCGACATGAGATGGCCGGCAGAATTGGTGCCGTTGGGTGTCTCCCACCCCAAGGCGCGGTTCGAGGTTCCCGGGTCCTGAACCCTGGTGAACTGCCTGATGGTCTCCGGCCGGAGGAGGCGTTTGCCGTTCAGGGTCCCGTAGTTGAGATACATGCGTGCCAGTCTGACCAGGTCCCGGGCGGAACTGAACAGGCCGGCGTGCGCGGATACTCCACCCAGAGCGAAGGCATTTTCATCGTGCACCTCGCCCCGCAGATGGCGGCCACGCCACGGGTCGACCTCGGTGGGAGCAATCCGGCCTCGGATCCCAATGGGCGGACGAAACATGGTCTCGACCATGCCGAGTGGTTCGAACACGTTGGTTGCCAGGTATCGGTCGAGGGGCTCCCCGGTCACGCGTCTGACTATCTCCCCCAGCAGTATCGCCCCCAGATCGGAGTACACCATCCGGATCCCCGGTGCGGTGTCCAGTGGCGTGGCGATGGCCAGTGCCAACGCTGCCGCCGGCGAGTCAGCCTCCTTGTAGAGTGGTCGCCAAGCCGGAAGGCCGCTCGAGTGCGTCATGAGGTGCCGTACCGTAACCTGTTCTTTCCATTGACCTTCCCACTCCGGTATATAGTGCCTTGCCGGAGCGTCGAGGACGACCTTCCCCTGCTCGACGAGCAGCATCATGGCGCTGGTCAGTCCCACCACTTTCGTCAGAGAAGCCAAGTCCCAGAGTGTCGATTCGTCCGGCCGGGGTGACCGTTGCCAGTCGAGGTGCCCCCGTGCCTCCGCTGCAATAACGCCATCAGCGGTTCCCACGACCGCGATTGCCCCGGGGAAGGCCGAGTCTCGAACCCCGGCAGTCAGTATCGAATCGAGCTTCTCGGAAAGGTGTCGCGAGTCGATCCGGCTCCCGGTAGCCCGATCGACGACAAAGGCCGGCTTCCGGAACGGGCCCACGCAGGAGGTCGTCAGGGCGAGCGACAGCAGCATTCCGGTCTTTCGCGAGCAGGCAAACATGAGAGGCAGAAGATCACCCGGGATCCTCGGCACGCAAGTAAGTCCTCCATCGAATGCGGGAGCTTCCTGGAGTTCTCGCGCTCGCTGGCGTACCCCTCCTTCCGGCGTTGTGGCCTTCCACCCGGTCACGTAGTTTCCAGCGATCCCTGCCGGGCAACCCGGACGCAGCCTGGGTCCGGACCAGGTAACGGTTTCGACGACTCCGCATCCCCATACATGGCGCTCACCGACCACGCCAAGACCGGCTTCCAGCGGCTGCTGGCGCCATTGGCGGATTTCCTGGTCCGGAGAGGAGTCAGTCCCAATGCGGTCACGACCACCGGAACCCTCCTGACGGTCATCGGCGGCGGCATTTATGGGTGGGGACACATACACGTCGCCGGCTGGGTGGTAGGCCTCAGCGCCATCTGTGATGTGATCGATGGAACCATGGCCCGCCGTTCCGGCAAGGCGTCGGTTTTCGGGGCGTTTTACGATTCGACGCTGGATCGGATTGCTGACGCGGCAGTCCTGGGTGGAATCGGTGTATTTTTCGCGCGCAACGGTGTCCATCACGCGGTTCCGGTCAGCGCGTCCACTCCGATGATGGCCGTCGTCCTGCTCGCCATCATTGGATCCTTCCTGACCAGCTACACGAGAGCGCGTGCCGAGGGTCTGGGAATCGATGCCAAGGTGGGGATCCTGCAGAGGCCGGAGCGGATCGTGCTCCTGTCCGCTCCGCAGGCATTCTTTGGTCTGGCGTTCGGTGGGTGGGTGCTGATGGGTATCTGCATTCTGCTCATGGTTACGGCCTGGATCACGGTGGTCCAGCGCATTGCGTACGTTTACAGGTGTACAAACGGGCAGCAGGCGGCGGGTCGGGTTGGGATCAACCCACGCGAAGATGTGGGAACCCGGAGCGAACCTCCGGTCTCCACGGAGCCGCGTCTCGCCGATGCGCGTCCCGATGTGGAACCGGCGGGTCGGCCTGGTCCCATGACAACGCCGCCGTCCCTCGACGCGGCCCGTTAGGTAGCCGCGACAACAAACAAGGAGAACGAAATCGTGCAGTCATCGACCGCGACGCCTCGGGTGGCCATCCGCCGTCCCGAGGGCAGGTTGGGCGTCCTGACGCCGGGGCTGGGTGCCGTGGCGACAACATTCATGGCAGGTGTGGAGAGTGTCCGCAGAGGCTATTCTCGACCCATCGGATCCCTCACGCAGATGGCCACCATCCGGCTGGGGAAAAGAACCGACCAGCGCTCGCCGCTCATCCGCGATTTTGTCCCCCTCGCCGGTCTGGACGATATCGTGTTCGGCGCATGGGATCCAATTCCGGATGATGCCTGTGTCGCAGCCCGTAAGGCAGGAGTGCTCACCGAAGGCGATCTGGCACGGGTGGCCGACTTTCTCAGCGGCATTCGACCGATGCCGGCGGTGTTTGAACCGCGTTACGTCACCCGACTCGACGGGCCCAACGTGAAGCGAGGCAAGACCCGCCGGGACCTTGCCGAACAACTCCGCCAGGATATCCGCGATTTCAAGGCGCGCAACGAATGCGACCGGTTGGTGATGGTTTGGTGCGCTTCCACCGAGACCTACATCAAGCCGGGTCCGCAGCACGCCACCATCGAGCAGTTCGAGCGGGCCATGGAGCGCAACGACGATGCCATCGCACCGTCGATGCTCTATGCCTGGGCGTCGATCATGGAAGGTGTCCCCTTTGCCAACGGGGCACCCAACCTTGCCGTTGATACGCCGGCCCTGATCGAACTGGCCAACCAGCGCGAGGTCCCCATTTCCGGCAAGGATTTCAAGACCGGCCAGACCTGGATGAAGACGGTCATTGCCCCGGGCATCAAGGCCCGCATGCTGGGACTGGCCGGCTGGTACTCCACGAACATCCTGGGAAACCGCGATGGCGAGGTACTCGACGATCCGGCCTCCTTCAAGACCAAGGAAGAGTCCAAGCTCAGTGTCCTGCACACCATCCTGCAGTCCGAGATGTATCCCGAGCTGTACGAACGCTTTTCCCACGTGGTGCGCATCAACTACTATCCGCCCCGCGGCGACAACAAGGAAGGCTGGGACAATATCGACATCGTCGGGTGGATGGGATATCCCATGCAGATCAAGGTAAACTTCCTGTGCCGCGATTCCATTCTGGCCGCTCCTCTGGTTCTGGACCTGGCACTTTTCTCGGATTTCGCGCATCGGGCCGGCATGAAGGGCATCCAGGAATGGTTAAGTTTCTATTACAAGTCTCCCATGGCCGCTCCCGGACTCCAGCCGGAGCATGATCTTTTCATTCAGCAGACCAAACTGAAGAACACACTCCGCCACCTCATGGGTGAAGAGCAGATCACACACCTGGGCCTGGAGTACTACGCGACATGAGACTCATCGCGTGTGCCGCCGCCATCGCCGTGCTGGCGCTCGGCTGCAAGCCGCAACCCATGGACCTCAGCATGCGGTTGCTCACCGAAGACATGGAGCTGCGAATCCTTCCCGAACCCGTACCGCCCCGGGCCCGCGAGCCCAATCACTACCGCGTCGTTGTCCGGGATCGCAAGACCGGGGAGCCGATAGAATCCGGAAGAGGACAGATTTTTGCCACCAGCCAGGACGGTATCAATTCCTACGACCCGCTGGTGAAGGGCCCTGAACTGGGTACGTACTACGCCACCATGCATTTCATCACGGCCGGCCAGTGGGCCATGGCCATCCGATTCCAGCGCGATTCCACGAAACCCCTGCAACGCGTGGACTGGATGCAGGAGATCTTCCCCGCCCGTGGTGAAGTGGAGATCAAGTAAGCCATGAGACTCTTCTACCGCTCGCACCTTGCACCGGCCGAGGCAATTGAAGCCGCCGACAGCTTTTTCACGGGGCTCGGCCTGAAGCAGATTGATTCCAGCGATCGCACGCGGACCTACTCGGGAACCGTTGGCTACCCCGAGGTGGTCTCCACGGTGCATATCGCAGCCCGCGCCGAAGGTGGCCACTACACCTTTGTCGAAATCACCACCGACCAGATCGGGGAGAGCCGGATCGACCGGAATGCCAAGCGCTTCCTGGCCGCGCTCCATCGGAGTGAGCACCAGTCGCATGCTCCCGCGGCAGCATACTAGCCGGTCGTGAGCACCGACCCCGGGACGAAACCCAGCCAACCGACAGACGCCGAGATGGACCGGGCCAAGCGGCTGGGAATCGGCTGCTTCAGCGTGTTCGTCGGTTTCATAAGCGGCGGCATGATCGGCGTTTTCGTCGGCAAGATCGTCGGCAACGTCAGGAAATGCGTCCCGATCGAAGGCACCCCGGCCTGTGACTGGTACTACTTTGCCCTTTCAGGCATGATTCTGGGAGCCATTACCCTGCCATTGCTGGTGAATCGACGGCTGCGTCGTACCGCGGCCACCCCACCCAAATCGTGAGGATGGATCGTTGGCACGAATCGATGTTCTGATGCCGACCATGGGAGAATCCCTTTCCGAGGGAACCCTGACGAAATGGTTGAAGAAGATCGGAGACACCGTCAAGCGTGACGAGACGATCTTCGAGATTTCCACCGACAAGGTGGATTCCGAGGTTCAGGCCGCGGCCGCTGGAACCCTGGTGGAGATCCTGGTTCCGGAGGGCCAGACAGTGGCGGTGAATACCGTGGTGGCACGAATCGAGACCGATGCCGCTTCGGCTGTTGCGGCGACTTCTGCACCAGCCCCTGCACCTGCTGCCGCACCCTCGACTGCCTCACCGGAACGCCGCAGTGAAAATGGTGGTGCGGTGTCCGTGCCACCTCAGGCTGTCCGGGAAGTGGTGACCGGATCCTTCGAGGAACGTGTCCGCACCCGGTCATCACCCCTGGTCAGGCGCATGGCGGCCGAGCACGGTGTCGATCTGTCTTCCCTGACTGGATCCGGTATTGCCGGGCGGGTCACCCGGAAGGATCTGACGGCGTACCTGGAAGCTGGGCCCACTACTGGACCGACTGGGGCCCGCCCCTCGATGTACGCGCCCGCGGGTTTCGATTATCAACCACCGGTTGTCACTCCATGGCCAGGTGACGTCGTCGAGCCCATGAGCAGAATCCGCCGTATCACGGCGGGGCACATGGCGTATTCCAAGCAGACATCCGCGCATGTCACCACGGTTTTCGAGGTGGACCTTACGCGCGTTTCCCGGGTGCGGGATCGGCTCAAGCCGGAGTTCGCGGCCCGGGGCGACAAGCTGACGTACCTTCCCTTCGTCATTCAGGCCGTGGTGGAAGGACTCCGAAAGTTCCCGGTCATCAATGCCGCTGTCCGGGGGAGCGACATCGTATTTCGTAAGCACTACCATGTCGGCATCGCCGTGGCGCTGGATTGGGGCCTGATTGTCCCGGTCATCAGGGATGCCGACAGCTATTCCCTTTCCGGTCTGGCCCGAGCCCTGAACGATCTGGCCGAGCGTGCCAGGACGAGACGACTCAAACCCGAAGAGGTTCAGGACGCCACGTTCACCATCACCAATCCCGGCGTTTTCGGATCCCTGATGGGAACCCCGGTCATTCCTCAGCCAACCGTGGCGATACTGGGGACCGGAACCATCGAGAAGCGAGCACGCGTAATCGAGGGTCCGGATGGGGTTGACACGATTGCCGCCCGGACGTGTGCGAACTTCTTTCTTTCCTTCGATCATCGTATCGTCGATGGTTCGGACGCCGACAGCTTCATGGCCTTCGTGAAGCGGCGTCTCGAGACGATTGGCGAAGTGGAGGTATAGGTGCCCAGCCGTGTTCTGACCGTGGACGGAGTATCCTGGCGGGTTTTCCCGTCGGGATTCGTCACCCAGTATGACCGCGACGAGTTCGGTCTGATCTTCGCCAGCGGGAGCGGCCCTGCCCGCGTCGTGCGGGTCACACGCTACAGCCCGACGGGGATCCGATCGCGCGAACAGTCGCTGGCCGGGATGACCGACGACGACCTCAAGGGGCTGTTCGTCCAGTCGCAGGACAGCGCCCGTTCCCCGGAAGGCGGCTACCGGAAGTGAGTCGACCAGCCGCGGCTGCAGGCCGGCGGCACATCGACCTGCATCTTCATTCCAATGCCTCCGACGGTGTCAACACTCCGGAGGCCGTGGTGCACGCCGCGCACGCCGCTGGGCTGGAAGCTCTGGCTCTCACGGATCATGACACCATGGACGGGGTGCCGCTGGCGCAGAACGAAGCCGCATCGCTCGGCCTCACCTTGGTCCCCGGAGTGGAACTCTCCGCTCACGATGGCAGCGACGAAGTCCACATGCTGGGCTTGCACATCCGACACATCGAAGTCATGCAGCAGCAACTCGCGGTGTTCCGGGAAGCGCGTCGCGACAGAGCCCGTGAGATGGTGAATCGGCTCAACGCAGCGGGCGTACGAATCACATTCGATGATGTGCTGGCGGAAGCCGGCTACGCGGCAATCGGCAGGCCACATGTGGCCCGTGCTCTGGTGCAGAACGGCTGGGCACTGGACCTGCGCGACGCTTTTCTGCGTTACCTTGGCGCCGGCCGTCCGGCCTATGTGGGGAAGCGGCGCCTCGGTGTCGATGAGGCCGTTGCCCTGGTGCACCGCTGTGGTGGTATCGCCGTTCTGGCACATCCCGCCTCAGGAGGTTCGCGCGAGCTGGTTCAGCGGTTTGTGGAAATGGGTCTGGATGGGGTCGAGGTTCTCCATCCATCGCACGGTGCCGAGGACCGTGCCAGACTGCTCGCCCTGGTGGAACACTTTGGTCTGGTTCCGAGTGGCGGCTCAGACTCCCACGGAGGCGTGGAGGGAGCCCGGGTAATCGGCGCAATGCGGGTGCCGCCGGAATGGCTGGATCGGCAGGAGGAGCGTGCCGCTGCGGTCCGAGCCGGGAACAGCGGTGGCGGCGGAGGACGGGGTGCCTGACGGGAAGCAGCCGGTTGCCCTCGTAACCGGAGCCGGACGCCGGGTGGGAAGGGCGCTGGCGATCGGCCTGGCCGAATCCGGCTATGCCATTGCCGTACACTACCATTCCTCCGGTGCCGAAGCGGCTGAAACCGGAAGACTCGTCGCAGGGGCAGGGGTGGCCGCAGCGCTGGTGGCCGCGGATCTCCGCCAGCCGGACGCCGCGGCGGTGCTGGTTCAAGGTGTCATGGATCGGTTCGGGCGGCTGGATGTCGTGGTGAATTCCGCCTCGGTCATGGAGGCACTCCCAGTGGGCAAGGTGACCGCCGCAGCCTGGGATTCAGTGCTGAACCTGAACCTTCGGGCCCCGTTTCTGATCGCCCAGGAGGCGGCGCGACATCTTTGTGATGGCGGCGTGATCATCAATATTGCCGACCTCTCCGCGTTCGAGACGTGGCGGCGCTTCGTTCCCCACGGAGTAAGCAAGGCCGGTCTGGTCTACCTCACCCGGGCCCTGGCCGTGACGCTGGCACCTCGCATCCGGGTCAACTGCGTGGCTCCCGGTACCGTACTGCTGCCGGAACGTGTCGACGAAGCGACCTCCGAACGCTGGATCCGCCAGACACCGCTGGGTCGTCACGGTACTCCCGCGGACGTGCTTCAGGCAGTGCGCTATCTGATCGATGCGTCCTGGGTGACGGGGGAAACGCTGGTTGTGGACGGCGGGTGGGCGGCAAGGTAGCAGATCAGGTACGACGGCGTCGCTTCTCCTCCGCATACCATCCAGGCAGGCACTGGGACACATTTCAGTTTCTCAGTCCCTGAACCATTGGACGGAAGGAAACAAGTGACGACAGACCAGGAATTCGATCTGATCATCGTGGGAGCGGGTCCCGCCGGGATGACCGCAGGCATGTACGCCGGACGTTCGATGCTGAAGGCAGTCGTGCTGGAACGTGGAGCGCCGGGCGGCGAACTCCTGAACACCGAGGTGATAGAGGATTACCCGGGGTTCGAGCGTATTCTGGGATGGGAACTGGCGCAGAAATTCGAGAGTCATGCCCGGAAGTTCGGTGCCGAATTCCGGACCGCAGGGGTAACCGCAATCCGGAAGACGGGGGACACGTTTGAGTGCCTTTGCGATGATGGATCGATTTACCGGGCGCCGGCGGTCATCGTGACCGCGGGCGGGACCCCAATACGACTGGGAATCCCGGGCGAAGCCGAGTATGCCGGTAAGGGTGTCTCGTACTGTGCCATCTGCGACGGCGCCTTTTTCCGGGACCAGGTGATCGCCGTGGTGGGCGGCGGAGATGCGGCCTGCGAGGAAGCTGATTTTCTCACGCGCTACGGCTCCCGGGTTTATGTCATCCACAGACGCGATGAGTTCCGGGCATCGCGGATCCTGCAGCAGAGGGTCTTCGACAATCCCAGGATCGAAGTCATCTGGAACACCGTGGTGGAACGTGTGCACGGAGACGACCGGGGTCTGGTCCACCACCTGGATCTTCGCGATGTGAATACTGGAGCCACCCGTCAGCTCGAAGCGGCGGCGATGTTCGTATTCATCGGCTTCCGTCCCAATACCGGCATCATTGAAGCTCACGTGGAACACGATCCCATGGGCTACCTGATTACCGACAGCAACATGCAGACATCGCTGCCGGGTCTCTTTGCCGCTGGAGATGTTCGGGTTCAGCTCACGCGGCAGGTCACTACTGCGGTGGGTGACGCCACGACCGCGGCGATAGCCGCCGAGAAGTATCTCACGGCGCGGCGCAATGCAGTGGCCTCCGGCTGACCTGAATGCCCGCGATTGAAGTCATCACCGTCGGTCCGCTGGAGACCAACGCGTACCTCGTCCGGGATCCCGGGTCGGGAGATGCCGTTCTGATCGACCCGGGTTCCGAGGCTCCCCGCCTGATTGCGGCAATCGAGGCCACCGGAGCCCGCCTCCGGTCCATCTGGCTGACGCATGCCCACTTCGATCACATCGGAGCGGTGGCCGCGGTCAGGGAGAGATTCCAGGTGCCTGTCTTTATCCATGAGTTGGACATCCCGCTGTTCGTCCTGGGGCCGCAACAGGCCGCGGCCTGGGGCCTCGAGATCGAAGGTGACCGGGTTCCGGACCAGCGGCTGCACGACGGAGACGAGATGGAATGCGGTTCGTTGCGATTTCAGGTCATGCACACACCGGGGCACTCACCGGGACACACGGCGTTTGTGGGTCATGGTGTGGCGTTCGTGGGCGATTGCCTGTTCGCCGGGTCCATCGGGCGGACGGACCTCCCCTTCGCCAGCCCGGCGGACATGAACGACTCGCTGATACGGCTTGCGTCTCTCCCGGCGGAAACGCGCGTAATGCCTGGTCATGGTCCCGCCACGACCGTACAGGTCGAACGAAGTGCCAACCCTTTTCTGCAAACCCTCGGGAACGGAGGAAAACGTTAGGCGTGCCTCCCTCCGCCCATGGGGACTGCGCTCGTCAGCATGGGCCTGGATCCAGACTGCCGGTTCGATCTCCCGCTCTGCAGATTCCCCCCCGGTGCCGCGCCGCGAGAACTGGCCGGCCTGCCTACACCATTCATCGACAGCCATGAGCAGGAACTTCTCACCATCCCGTTGGGCGTGGACCCTACCGGTCGCCACCGCTGCGCTGGTCGCGGCCTGCGACAACTCCCTCCAGAGTATCGATCGCCAGGACACCTGGGGCTTCATCATGGTCTCCGCCTCCCAGGCGTCGGACGGACAGTACTACACCTCACCGGAAGGGCTCTTCTTCAAGGGCAATCTGGCCTCGGTTCCGAACGGGGAAATCGCGCTGGACTCCTGCGCCGACGCTTCCTACCACGAAGGCAACAACCTTGCAGGTGTGACCCACCTCGATGCCGGCGAACAGGTAGTGGCGGTGCTGAGCGGAACCACCAATGAAATGGTCCGGACCACCAGCCCGGACGGTCTGAGCTACCTGCTGCCCGCGGGGGATGCACCGTATACGCCCGGCGACAGCATTTTTGTGACCGTGCCCGGGGTTTCGGGCGGGTTTCCCAGCGGCAGCATTCGCGCCAAGACAGCCGAAGCATTTCAGTTGCCCACGATCGATCCTCCAGCGGGTACGGACGGGATCATGTTGAACTGGACGGCGCCGCAGGTCCCAGGCCACAGCTCGTTCATCGTGTCCCTGCGCTACAAGTCCGGTGGGTCGGCCACCTACAACCGGCAGGTGCTCTGCACCTTCGTGGATGACGGCGTCGATTCCATTCCCTTCCGGTGGCACCAAACCTGGTCGGAAAGCACCGGCGATCACGAAGTGGTGGCCACCCGGCTGCGAACCAATTACGTTGCTGCCGGAAACGCGAATCTCGGCGTGATATCCACTTTCCAGGTCCCGACGCCGGTACGCAATCCGTAGGTCGGGTGGTTACGACGCGACGGGGGCGACGGCGCAGCAGACCGTAGCCCCCGTTTTTGTTGTCACCACACCCCCACACCTTCCCCCCCGTATCGTGCGCACTGAAAAGGACCCTCTGGGAACTCTCGAGGTACCGGACGAGGCACTCTATGGCGTCCAGACACTCCGGGCCGTAAGAAACTTTCCTGTCAGTGGTCTCCGTCCCCTTCAGCCGTTCGTGACCGCCCAGGTCTGGATCAAGAAATCCGCGGCACTGACGCACAGGGAAACCGGCCGCCTCGCGCCCAACCTGGCGGATGCCATTGTGGCGGCAGCAGACGAGGTTCTCTCCGGGCTTCACGATGATCAGTTCGTCGTTGATCCCTATCAGGCTGGTGCCGGCACCTCGCACAACATGAACGTGAACGAGGTGCTCGCCAATCGCGCCAACGAATTGCTGGGTGGTGAACGAGGCACATACCGTCCCGTTCATCCCAACGACCACGTGAACATGGCGCAGAGCACCAATGACACGATCCCCACCGCCATACGCCTGGCATGTCTCTCCCAGTTGGACCAGTTCGTCACTGCGTTTCTTCAGTTGCGGGATTCCCTTGCCGAACGGGGGAGGGCATTCGATGGCATCGTGAAAGCCGGCCGTACCCACCTGCAGGACGCCATGCCGATACGCCTCGGCCAGGAGTTCAATGCCTACGCAGGGACCATCGAGCGCGGTGTGAGACGGGTGCAGGAGGCGGCGGACTACCTCCGCGATCTTGGAATAGGAGGCAGCGCCGTCGGTACCGGTGTGACGGTCGAGCCCGAGTATCCGGCTCTGATGAACAAGCACCTCAAGGAAATCACCGGCCTCGACCTGCGCGTGGGAAGTGATCGCATCCAGTTGATGCAGAGCATGGGCGACGCGGCCGGTTTCAGTGCCGCCATCCGCGTCCTGGCGCTGGATCTCAGCAAGATCGCCAGCGATCTGCGCCTGATGGTCATGGGGCCGCGCACCGGCATCGACGAGATCATCCTTCCCGCTGTCCAGCCCGGTTCTTCCATCATGCCCGGGAAGATCAATCCGTCGATCCCGGAAATGGTAAACCAGGTCTGCTATCAGGTCGTGGGATGCGACACGACGGTATCCATGGCGGCGGAGCACGGCCAACTGGAACTCAATGTCATGATGCCCGTCATTGCACACAACGTACTCCTCAGCATGCGTATCCTCACCAACGCCGTTCGCGTTCTGGACGAGCGCTGCGTCCGGGGTATCGAGGCCAATGTGGCGATGTGCGAGTACTGGGTCGAACGGTCCGCCGCTCTGGCGACCGCCCTCGCGCCCCAGATCGGTTATGCTGCCGCGGCGGAGATCTCCAAGCGCTCGGTCAAGGAGGGCACGCTGATCCGCGATCTTGTGAAGGCGGAAGGTGTGATTCCCGCGGCCGAGGTCGACGCAGTGCTCGACCTCCGCAGGATGACCGAAATCGGGGTGCCCGGAGGCCGGCATGGCCCCGCCGCCGCGGGGTGACCCCAATCCCTGCCGGGGGCCCTACTGACTAACTTCAGGACATGCGAATCACCACGTGGGCCGAGTACGGCTTGATCTGCTCGCTTCACCTTGCTCGCCGCTTCGGCGATGGGCCGGTGACTGGCCGGGAGATCGCTGCGGTCGAGCGACTCCCGGCGGACTACGTCGAACAGATCCTCCTGCGCATGCGGAGGGCCGGAATCGTCAGCAGCATTCGCGGTGCCCACGGGGGCTACGTGCTGGCGCACGACCCCGCGACCATTTCGGTGCGCCAGGTGGTGTCCGCATCGGAACACTCCACGTTCGACCTGCGGTGCCACACGCACCCGGTGGCGGAGGAGCGCTGTTCCGACGCGTCCAACTGCAGTATCCGACCGGTATGGATGATGCTGCAACAGCGGATCGACGATGCTCTGGAGAGTGTCCACCTGGGCGATCTGCTTCAGGACGAAAGGGTGGTCCGTTCGCGAGTGGGACTCCCCGTGCTTCAGGCCTGACGCCGGAGGGGCAGTGTGGTTCTTCCAGTCGTTGCGCGGCGATGCGGTGGTGCGGAAGGTGCAGATGTACGTCGCCGCGATCTCCCAGGAGCCGTCGGAGGACGACGTCCAATGGCTGGCGGATTCGGCTGACGGGGATCTCGACCGGGCGCGCTGGGAGTTGCGTTACGCGCGCCGGGCCATCGGGCTGCTGGTAGCCGAGAGGGACGCCCTCGACGACCGTACGCCATCGGCCGTTGCCAGAGAGTTGAAGCGAGCCCTGCAGCTCGACCGAAACATTGCGGCGGATCGCGTCAAGGTGGCGGAGCGTCAGCTCAACGAACGAGTCCGGGCCTACCGCTCGGGCCTGGAGGCCCGTTCCCTGGCCGAGGCTCCGGAGCGACGACTGGCGCGGGTCCTGGCGGGCAATGCCCGCAGTACATCGGCCGAGATCCTGAACAGAGGTGCCGCCATTGCCGCACAGTACCTGCGTGAGTCCGGCGAAGCACTGCGTCGCGCCTTTGGTGCCGCGGACCTGCCGCCAGATCAGAGGCCGTCGACCCTTCGTCCCGGAAACCCGCGATAGGCAGGCACCGCTGGCGGTCGAATTGTCACGATCATGTTCCAATGCCGAAGGGGGGACTCGAACCCCCACGGGCTGTCGCCCACTGCACCCTGAATGCAGCGCGTCTACCAGTTCCACCACTTCGGCGGGGGTGCGGAACGTAACCGGAGCGGAGGGCTCCAGTCAATTCGCGCGGACGGGTCTCGCCCCGGGGTGGGTTGCGGCCGGGATGTATTGGCAGCAACGGGCCCGTCGGAGTCAGGCGCTTCCTGCACGGGTTCCTCCCCGGGCTTCTCGGTGCCCCGGGCGAAGGATCGACTTCGCCAGACCCGGGATACAGAGGACCTGGATCGCACTTGTACGGGGCCGGTCGGGAAGCACGTTAGGTCCGTGCGTTGCTGACTGATGAGGCACCGCCTAACTTGTGCCGAGCGCCTGTGCGACGCCGTCGCCGGCTGACGTGCCACACCGGGGGGCGGTCATGGCGGACACAGCCGAACGAGAGACCGAACGGCAATCCATCGCGAAGAATCGAGCCGCTCGGCACAACTACGAGATCCTGGATACGTTCGAAGCGGGGCTGGTTTTGACCGGTACGGAAGTGAAGAGCCTTCGGGATGGCCGGGCGAACCTTGTGGACGCATACGGTGTCGTACGCGGTGGTGAACTCTGGCTCCTCAACGCCCATATCGCACCCTACGTCAGGGGTGGGTACGTGAACCACGAACCAACGCGCTCACGCAAGCTGTTGCTGCATCGGCGGGAGATTCGTCGGCTGATCGGGGCCGTGGAACGGCAGGGTCTGACACTGATTCCGCTGGAACTCTATTTCATGCGCGGGAAGGCGAAGGTGCGAATGGCGCTGGGCCGCGGGAAGAAAATCCACGACAAGCGCGATGCGGCGCGCCGCCAGGATGCGGAGCGGGACATCGCGCGGGCGCTGCGCCGCGGATGATTGCGCTGCTGGTCGTCGCCGCTATGCAGGTCGCCGCGCCGGCGAGCGCCGTTACCGTCCGGGATGGTGACCAGAATCGCATCGTGCCCGTGATGACCACGCGCACGGGGGACAGACTTCGCGCCGACGACCTGCTCCCGGCTGTGGGCGGTCGCCTGACCCGCGTTCCACCGGACCGGTTCATCGTCGAAGTACCTGGTGCCCGGATCGAGTTCACCCTGGGACTGCCATTTGCAAGGGTGGACGGTCGTACTGCCCCGCTGCCGACCGGTCCGCTGGTGAGCGACGGTGATCTGTATCTGCCGTTCGTCTTCGTCAGCGAGCTGCTGCCCCGCTACGGAGAGGGGTTTACCTGGGACTCCGCGCGTTCCGTCATCGTGAAGTCGGCCACGTCGAGGGAAAGTGCGGGCGTCCTGCCGACACCAGTTCGGTCATCGGATGGTCGGCCCGCGGCTTCCGCTCCACGGACCAGAGCGCGTCCCGTCGTGGTCGTGGATGCAGGTCATGGCGGACGTGACCCGGGCATGACCGGCACCCTGCCGTCCAGGCGGAAGGTGTACGAAAAGGATATCACGCTGGCCGTCGCCCGGGCGGTGCGGGCAGCCCTGCAACAGCGCGGGATCGACGTGGTGCTTACCAGGTCCAAGGACACCTTGATTGCCCTGCGGGACCGGGGACGCATTGCCAATGAGCAGAACGCCTCGCTCTTCCTTTCCATTCATGTGAACGCTGCCAACCCGCGCTGGAAGAATCCGCGGTCGGCGCGTGGATTCGAAACGTATTTCCTTTCCGACGCCAAGACCGAAGACGAGCGTCGCGTTGCCGAAATGGAGAACGAAGCCGATCGCTTTCTCGATCTGGATGCTGCGCCGGGTGACCCTCTTTCGTTCCTTCTGAGCGACATGATGCAGAATGAGTACCTGCGCGAGTCGAGTACCCTGGCGGCGGCGATGCAGGCGGGCTTGAAGAAAGTGCATCCGTCCCGCAACGACCGGGGAGTGAAGCAGGCGGGATTCGCGGTGCTGGTCGCAGCCCACATGCCCGCTGTTCTCGTCGAAATCGGATTTGGAACCAATTCCGCCGAAGCCGCCTGGATGAAGAGTGCGTCGGGACAGAAGAAGCTGGCCGAAGCGATCGCCGAGGCTGCAGAGCAGTACCTGGCCGACTACGCGCGGCGGGGTGGGGCGATCATCGGTGGCCGATGACTGAGCTGGCTTCCGGTCAGCGACTCGCGGTAGACCTGGCCGGGATCCGGCTCCGCAACCCGTTGTTCCTGGCATCCGGGACAGCGGGCTACGGCAGAGAGCTGGACGGCGTGCTGGACCTGGACTTGCTGGGTGGGATAGTGACCAAGGCGGTGAGTCCCGAGCCGCGTCAGGGTGCTGCAGCGCCACGGGTGGCGGAGTTCCGCTCCGGCATGCTCAACGCGGTTGGGCTGGCAAACCCCGGGGTTGAGGCTGTCGCGAAGGAACATCTTCCCTGGTTGCACCAGAGGCGGCAGGGAACCCGCGTACTGGTGAACGTCGTGGGCAGTACGGTAGGCGACTTCCCCCAGGTGATCGGGCGGCTCGATGGCTGCCAGGGGTTCGACGGATTCGAACTGAACGTAAGTTGTCCCAACACCCGTGCCGGTGGGATGGAGTTCGGCGCCGACCCGGCCACGTTGCGGGCGGTGGTGAGTGCATCGCGGGAGGTGACCGACAGGCCCCTGTTCGTCAAGCTTTCCCCCACGGTATCGGATATCGCCCGGGCAGCGTGTGTGGCCCTGGAAGCCGGGGCAACCGGCCTCTCGCTGGTGAACACGCTACCCGGGCTGTTGGTGGATATCGAGAAGAGAAAGCCGGTGCTGGGGTTCGGCAGCGGGGGGATGAGCGGCGCCGCCCTTCTGCCTGTGGGAGTGCTGGCGACCTGGAAGGTCTACAGGGCAACCCGGGCCCCGATCATGGGTCTGGGGGGCATAACGACGCATGAGGATGCAATTCAGTACCTGATGGCGGGTGCCGCGGCGTTTGCGCTGGGAACGGCGGTCCTGCGGGATCCGAGGTTGCCGGGGCGGCTGCTGCGGGACCTGGCGTCGTGGTGTGAGGTGCGTGGTGTACGATCCGTGGCGGAACTTACCGGGGTCCTGGAGTGGCCGGCGTGAAGTCGACTCCAATCGTGGCGCTCGATGTCCCGGACGCGGGGCGGGCAATGGCTCTGGTGCGTCTCCTGGGTGAGTCCTGCGGATTCTACAAGGTGGGGAGTGAGCTCTTCACGGCCGAGGGGCCCCACGTGGTGTCCGAGATTCGTCAGTTGGGAAAGCGTGTTTTTCTGGATCTCAAGTTTCACGATATTCCCAACACCGTCCGGGCCGCGTGCGCCACCGCGCGTCGTTCCGGAGCTTCACTCGTTACGGTTCACGCCTCCGGTGGTTTGCGGATGTTGTCGGCGGCAGTAGAAGGCGCGGGTGATGACTGTGGCGTTCTGGCGGTGACGATCCTGACCTCGATGGATCCGGCGGAGCTCGGTACGGCGTCGGGCAGGCCGGACATGTCGGTGTCGGACGAGGTCAGCCGACTGGCTGCGCTGGCGGGTCGTGCGGGTGTGCACGGGGTAGTCTGCTCGGGCCATGAAGTAGCCCGCATCCGTACGGAAAGCCCTGCCGATTTCGCCATTCTGGTGCCCGGAATCCGCCTTGCGGGTGGCCCGGCACATGATCAGCGGAGGGTAATGTTGCCGGCGGACGCGGTTGCGGCCGGTGCCACGTATCTGGTGATCGGCCGGGCGGTAACCGCGGCCCAGGACCCACTGAGCGCCATGCGGGAGGTCAACCGACAGATAGCCGGTGCGTCGGCGGGGAACTCGTGACGGCTGGAGGGTGCGGTGACCTTGCAGAGCCGCTGTAACGTCTCTATTTTCAGCGTCTTGGCCATTTTGGCGGCCTGAACACGGAGACGACGGTGAAGGTCCGAACGAGCGTACGACCCATCTGCGAGCACTGCCGCGTGGTGAAGCGTAGCGGGGTCACGCGGATCATCTGCAAGAGAAACCCCAAGCACAAGCAGCGGCAGGGCTGACATGGCTCGCATTTCTGGTGTTGATCTCCCGCGTGAGAAGACGGTCGAGATCGGACTGACCTACATCTTTGGCGTCGGACGTGCGACCGCACGCGAGATCCTGGAAAAGACGGGTGTGAGCCCGTCGCTTCGGGTACGGGATCTTTCGGATGCGGACGTGAATCGCCTGCGTCAGGCAATCGAAAAGGATTATCGCGTCGAAGGAGCCCTGCGCACCGAAATCGCGATGAATATCAAGCGCCTGATGGACATCGGTTCCTATCGGGGGATTCGTCACCGTCGGGGTCTCCCCGTGCGCGGGCAGCGCACCCATACCAACGCTCGGACCAAGAAGGGTCCACGTCGGGCAATCGCGGGCAAGAAGAAGGTCACCAAGTAATTCGGGCAGCTCAGGGCGGAGCAGACCTCCGGCCACCGGATCCAATTTCCCACCTGGTACGCATGGCTACAGGAAAGAAAGCGAAGCGCGTGATCGAGGCCGAAGGTGTGGCACACATAAGCGCGACGTTCAACAACACCACTATCACCATCACGGATGCCGCCGGCAATGCGGTGTCGTGGGGTTCCGCCGGGAAGGCTGGCTTCAAGGGATCCAAGAAGTCGACGCCGTTCGCCGCCACCGTGGCAGCGGAGCAGGCGGCCCGAGAAGCAATGTCCCTGGGCGTCCGCCGCGTGCACGTGCAGGTGCAGGGTCCGGGAAGCGGCCGTGAGTCGGCCATTCAGGCCCTGGCCTCCGCCGGGCTTCAGGTGAAGTCCATCAAGGACGTTACGCCGATTCCGCATAACGGCTGTCGTCCCCCAAAGCGCAGGAGAGTCTGATCCATGCGCTACACGGGGTCGAGCTGCCGGCAGTGTCGCCGCGAAGGGACGAAACTCTTCCTGAAGGGAACCAAGTGCTTCACCGAGAAATGTCCGGTGGAGCGTCGGCCGTATGCGCCGGGTCAGCACGGACAGGCTGCGGCGCGCCGTCGCAAGGCGTCGGAGTACGCCAAGCAGTTGCGTGAAAAGCAGAAAATCAAGCGCATATACGGAGTCTCCGAAAAGCAGTTCCGGAATACCTTTGAGGCCGTCTCGGCGCTCCCCGGTGTCACCGGACACAACCTGCTGGCAGCCCTGGAGTGCCGCCTGGACAACATGGTCTACCGTCTGGGCTTTGCGGGCAGCCGAAAGGCAGCCCGCCAGTTGGTGCGCCACCGTCACATCGAAGTGAACGGGCGTACGGTGGACATCCCCAGTTTCCGGGTTCTCCCGGGACAGGAGATCCGCGTCCGTGCCGGATCCCGTGAGAACGTCTATGTGCAGCAGGCCATGGAACACGCGTCGCGCGGTGCTTCGCCATCATGGCTTGCCGTTGACCGTGAGTCGTTCAGCGGACGCATGCTGGAGCGGCCAACCCGCCCCAACATCCCCATCGCGGCGCAGGAGCAGTTGGTGATCGAGCTGTATTCCAAGTAGCCCGGGTCAGCAGGACGGGACCGCATGCCGGTTGCCGCCTCTGTCTCGCAGTTTCGGTCGGGACCCTGGTTCCCTCACGAGCCCACCGCGCGCCAGGGGCGGGGTGGGGCGTTGCCGCGGCGCGCAGCCCGGCAGACCACATTCAGGATGGACTCAATGAGCAAGACAATCGATCTCAAGGGACTGGTCCTGCCCCAGCTGGTGGAAGTCTCCCAGCGCGAGGGCCATCCCAACATCGCAGAGTTCCGTGTTCAGCCCCTGGAACGGGGCTACGGACACACCCTCGGCAACGCCATGCGGCGCATGCTGCTCTCGTCTCTCCGCGGCAGCGCCGTTTGGGGATTCCGCATCGATGGCGTGGTGCATGAGCACCAGACCATACCGGGTGTCGTCGAGGACGTCCATCTCATCATCGGCAACCTGAAGACCCTCGTCCTGGCCCTGGCGGATGATGTCGATGACGTCGTGCTGCGGATCTCGCGATCGGCGTCCGGCGCCGTTACCGCTGCTCACATCGAAGAGAATGCCGGCGTTCGGGTCATCGATCCCAGCCACCATCTCTTCACCCTGCAGGATGACCGCGACATCAGCGTCGAACTATACGTCAACAAGGGACGGGGATATATCGAGTCCGATCAGCACGTCGCCGACAGGGGCCTCCCGGTCGATCTCGTGAAGATCGATTCCATCTACAACCCGGTCCGTCGCGCCAATTTCACCGTAGCAGAAACCCGTGTCGGTCAGCGCACCGACTACGATCGCCTGACCCTGACGGTGGAAACCAACGGAACCATCAGCCCGGAAGAAGCCGTCAGCTACGCGGCTGCCCTGGCGCAGACTCACTTCCAGTACTTCGCCTCGTTCGGGTCCAGCGCCTCGGCCAGCGTGAATCCCGGCGGCGAGGCCGCCACCGGCGATGCGGCCAGGCTGGCACTCCGCCTCAAGACGTCGATCGACGAACTCGATCTGTCGGTGCGTTCCGTCAATTCGCTGAAGAACTCCAATATCCGGTCCCTGGGTGACCTCGTTCGCCAGACCGAGAATCAGATCCTCCAGGTGAAGAACTTCGGCAAGAAGTCGTTGCAGGAGATCGCCCACCTCCTGGAGACGGAAGGCCTGAATTTCGGCATGCGCTACGAGGACAACGGCGAAGGCGTTCGCATCATAGACTGGGGTACCCCACCGAGTCAGGCCGCGGCCAATATGCCGGATGATGAGCCCATGGAGGATCTGGAGTAATGCGGCACAGCAAGGCAGGTCGTCAGTTGCGACGCACCAGCGAGCAGAAGCTCGCACTGATGCGCGGACTGGCCATGTCCCTCATTCAGCATGGGGCAATCGAAACCACTGAAGCCAAGGCCCGGGAACTGCGGCCCTTCGTGGAGAAGCTCATTACCAAGGCGCGCAGCGGCACGCTCCACGATCGCCGTATCGCGGGTCGTCACATCCAGCAGCGCGCCATTGCTGACCGGCTTTTCAAGGAGGTCGGTCCCCGCTTCCAGCAGCGGCACGGGGGGTACACCCGCATCCTCAAGATCGGCCACCGCAAAGGCGACGGCGCGGAAATGGCCCGCATTGAACTGGTGGAGGGCTGACGATGCCGATCATCCGCAACCGATGCTACGTGTGTGACAAGGGAGTAACCTACGGGAACAACGTGTCCCACGCGAACAACCGGACGCGCAGAACCTGGAAGCCCAACCTCCAGACCATTCGCATCCTGGTCGACGGAAAGCCGACCCGCGTTCGCGTCTGCACCCGCTGCCTCGGCGCCAACAAAGTGCAACGTGCTCCCCGGGCCCCCCGCGTGGCGTGACCGCAGGCTCCCTGGTACGGTATCGGAAGGGGAGCGCTTCGAGCGCTCCCCTTTTTGCTGACCCCTGCAGCCCACGCCACTTGTGACCACCGCGCTCATCACCGGCGTGACGGGTCAGGATGGCAGTTACCTGGCTGAGTTCCTGAGGGGACGCGGCTACCGCGTAGTCGGATCCACAAGAGACTCCGTGCGGGCGCTCCGGCTGCCCCATGCGGCGGCCCTCACGGACGTCGAAATGGTAGCGGATCCACTGGTGACCCTCACTGCGGCGAAGAATCTTCTGGAAGAGATCCGTCCGGATGAGGTCTATCACTTTGCGGCACCGTCGCGGATCCCCGATTCCTGGGCCGACCCCGAGGCAACCCGCAAAGCCATCCTCGGCGCCACCGCGATCCTTCTGGAAGCCATTCAGGACACGGGCACGCCCACACGTTGCTTCCTGGCCGGATCCTGCGAGATCTTCGCGCCGTCCGAACGCGCCCAGAGCGAGGCCGCGACGAGAGGCCCCACGTCACCCTATGGGAAGGCCAAACTCGCGGCCCACGACCTGGCACGAACCTATCGACAGGACGGCGGGCTGTACGTAGTGAATGGCATACTGTTCAACCACGAGAGTCCCCGTCGTGGTCCCGGATTCGTGACCGCCAGGATTGCCAGGGGGGTTGCCGACATTGCACTTGGCAGAAAGCGGGAACTGCGGGTCGGGAACCTGGATGTGCGACGCGACTGGGGCTTTGCCGGCGACTTCGTCCGGGCCATGTGGCTGTCGCTGCAGGAGGAAGAGCCCACCGACTATGTGCTGGGTACGGGAGCCGCACACTCAGTGGCCGAGCTGTGCGAGCAGGCGTTTCAGGAGGCCGGGCTCGATTGGCGGGACCACGTAGTGAGCGATCCGGCGCTGGTCCGGGCCGATGACGTAGCTCTGCGACTGGCTGATCCGGGGAAGGCAAGGAGGCGACTCGGCTGGTCGCCCGAAGTAGATTTCCGCGACCTGGTTTCCATGATGGTTCGCCACGAGTTGGACTCAGGAAGCGATAGCAAGCGGTCCGCGGGCCATCAGCCGGAAGATCAGGTCCCGTCATAGCTTTCCCGCCGGCCCGGACATCAACACGCTCCTGTAATGCCCCGTCGCGACGACCTCCATCGGATACTCATCATAGGGTCAGGCCCTATCGTCATCGGACAGGCGGCGGAGTTCGACTACTCCGGCACCCAGGCAGCCCGTGCACTCCGTGCGGATGGCTACGAGGTGATCCTCGTGAACTCCAACCCGGCGACCATCATGACGGACCCGGAGGTGGCCGACCGGACCTACCTCGAGCCCGTTACGCCGGAATACGTGGAACTGGTCATCGCCAGGGAACGACCGGATGCGCTCCTGCCGACCATGGGTGGGCAGACGGCGCTCAACGTGGCCATGAAGCTCGCGCAGACGGGTGTTCTGCACCGTTACGGGGTGGAGCTGATCGGCGCCAAGGAGCGGGCCATCCGGGTCGCCGAGGACCGCGAAGAGTTCGACGCTGCCATGCGACGCATCGGGCTCCAGGTACCCGAGGGACGCATAGCTCGAACCTGGGACGAGGCCCAGGAGATCGCGGGATTCACCGGCTTTCCTGCCATCATCCGCCCCTCATTCACTCTGGGTGGTTCGGGAGGGGGCATAGCGTACAACCGGAGCGAGTACGAGGACATCGTGCGACGCGGCCTCGCCGAGTCTCCGGTCGGCCAGGTGCTCATCGAGCGATCCCTGCTGGGCTGGAAGGAGTTCGAACTGGAGGTGATGCGGGACTTCGCCGACAACGTGGTCATCGTCTGCTCCATCGAGAACCTCGATCCGATGGGAGTCCACACGGGTGACTCCATTACGGTTGCTCCCGCCATGACTCTCACGGACCGGGAGTACCAGGTGATGCGCGACGCCGCCTGTCGGGTCATACGGGAGATCGGAGTAGAGGCCGGTGGCTGCAACATCCAGTTCGCCACCAATCCGGCCACCGGGGAGATGGTCGTGATCGAGATGAACCCGCGTGTGTCACGCTCCTCGGCGCTGGCCTCCAAGGCCACCGGATTCCCGATCGCGCGTATCGGCGCCAAGCTGGCTGTGGGCTATCGGCTGGATGAGATCACCAACGATATCACGAAGACAACGCCGGCCTCGTTCGAGCCGGTGCTCGATTATGTGGTGGTGAAATGTCCCCGCTTTGCATTCGAGAAGTTCAGCAGTGAGAGGCCCCAGCTCACCACGCAGATGAAGTCCGTGGGTGAGTCGATGGCCATCGGACGAACGTTCAAGGAGGCCTTTCAGAAGGGGTTCAGGGCGCTGGAAACAGGGCGTTCCGGATGGGTCGTCGGAGATCGCCTGGCAGACGATGGCCTCCCTGATGATACGATGGAAACGCTGCGAGGCGCACTGCGACAACCCACGCCGGAGCGGATCTTCCAGGTCAAACGGGCGCTGCTTGCAGGGATGTCGGTGGAAGAGGTCCATGACGTAACCGCTATCGACCCCTGGTTCCTGCACCAGATGCAGGAGCTGGTTGCCGCGGAGTCGGCGTACGCGTCGCTGGATTCACCGCGCGCCTCCGACATCCGGGACATGAAGCGGATGGGGTTTTCGGACCGGCAATTGGCGGCGCTGCGGGGAGAGAGCGAGATGGTGGCCCGGAAGCGACGCTGGGAGATGGGAATCCGGCCAGCGTACAAGATCGTGGATACCTGTGCCGGCGAGTTCCCGTCTTCCACACCCTATCTGTACAGCAGCTACGATGAAGAAAGCGAGATTCCCAGAACCGGTCGCGAGTCGATCATCATTCTGGGCAGCGGTCCCAACCGGATCGGTCAGGGTGTGGAGTTCGACTACTGCTGCGTACGCGCGGTAATGGCGCTTCGGGAACGCGGTTACGAAGCGATCATGATCAACTCCAATCCGGAAACCGTTTCTACCGACTACGACATTTCCGACAAGCTGTACTTCGAGCCCCTCTCGCTGGAAGATGTCCTGGAGATCGTCCACCGGGAGCAACCGCTTGGTGTGATCGTTCAGCTCGGCGGGCAGACGCCTCTCAAGCTGGCGAGGGCGCTGGAGGCTGCCGAGGTTCCCATCCTGGGCACCACTCCGGATGCGATTGACACGGCGGAGGACCGCAAGCGGTTCGACGAGATTGCCCGCGGACTGGGGATCCAGCAGCCGGAGAACGGCACGGCGACAAGCGTGGGTGAAGCGGTGGGCATTGCCAGCCGCATAGGCTATCCGGTGCTGGTGCGCCCATCGTACGTTCTGGGGGGGCGGGCCATGCAGATCGTATACGATGAGCCCTCTCTGCGCGCCTACTTCGAGACGGCTGCCAGGGTGAGCGAGGACCGGCCGGTACTCATCGACCGCTTCCTGGAAGACGCCTTCGAGGCCGACGTTGACGCCATTGCGGACGGAACCGATGTGGTTATCGGCGGGGTGATGCAACACATCGAGGATGCCGGAGTGCACTCGGGGGACTCGGCATGCGTATTGCCGCCCTACCGGATCGCGCCACGCCATGTCGAGACCATGAAGCGGCACACCGCCGCGCTGGCGAGGGCGTTGTGCGTGAGGGGCCTCATCAACGTCCAGTTCGCTGTCAAGGATGATGTTGTCTACGTCCTGGAGGTGAATCCCCGGGCAAGCCGGACCATACCGTTCGTGTCGAAGGCAATCGGACAGCCACTGGCATCTCTGGCCGCCCGCGTGATGGCCGGCGAGACCTTGCGGGAGACCGGTTTCACCAGCGAGATCGTGCCACCGTACTTCTCGGTCAAGGAGGCGGTCTTTCCGTTCACCAAGTTCCGGGAGTTCGACCCCATCCTCGGACCGGAGATGCGCTCGACAGGCGAGGTGATGGGGATTGCCGACTCCTTCGGGATGGCTTTTGCCAAGGCACAGCAGGCGGCGGATAATTCGCTGCCGCTGGAAGGCGCGATTTTCGTGACCGTGAGCGATGGTGACAAGGCCCATGTGCTCCCGCTGGCGTCACGCTTCCATGAAATGGGATTTACCCTTTACGCCACCGAAGGGACCGCGCGTTTTCTGGAGGCTCACGGGATAGAGGCGCGGCCGGTCCTCAAGGTTCACGAAGGACGGCCCAACGGCATCGACCTGATGGTGAATGGAACCGTCCAGCTGCTCATCAACACTCCTCTGGGCAAGCACGCGCAGTATGACGACTACATGATGCGGCGTACCGCGATATCCCAGCGTGTTTCCTATACAACCACGATTTCGGCGGCCAAGGCAGCCTGTGATGCCATCGCGGCGCTCCGTTCGCGCCAGCACAGCGTCTGTTCTCTCCAGGAGTGGCATCGTGATGGTCTGCGCCGTCCACCCGTGGTGACTCCGGTACTGACCGGATCCGTGGGAGTGGACCTGCCGGTCGCCCGCCAGGTGTTGAACCCGGCCTCCCGTTCACCTCGGCCGGACGAGAGAAACCCATGACAGTGCCGGGCGTGTTCATCCACGAATCGGCCTGGGTCGATGACGGAGCCAGTATCGGGGAAGGAACCCGGATCTGGCATTTCTGCCACATCCTGTCGGGAGCGGTGATCGGTGAGCGCTGCAGCCTGGGACAGAACGTGGTGGTGATGTCGGGTACTCGTCTGGGTAACAATGTGAAGGTGCAGAACAACGTCTCCATCTATGAGGGCGTGGAACTCGAGGACGATGTCTTCTGCGGGCCCTCCATGGTATTCACCAATGTCCTGAACCCGCGCAGCCACGTCTCCAGAAAGCATGAGTACCGGCGGACGCTGGTCCGACGGGGAGCCTCCATAGGTGCCAATGCCACAATCGTCTGCGGGGTGACTCTGGGGGAGTATTCCTTCGTGGGTGCGGGTGCTGTCGTGACGAGAGACGTCCCGCCCTATGCCCTGGTGACGGGGGTACCGGCGCGGCAGAAGGGATGGGTATGTCAGTGCGGAGAACTGCTGCGGTCGGAGGACGGTACGAACCTGCCCAGGGCGGTCGCACCGATGGCGGTTCAGTGCTCGCCGTGCGGGTCCCGATACCGCCTGGATGCCGGAGGTCTGCATCCGGTGGACGGTTCATGAGTACCGGCACCCGGGTCCGCCTGGCGCTGGTTGGCTGTGGACGGATCAGCAAGACTCATTTCGACGCCATCGAGGAGGTGGGTGGCATCGAACTCGTGGCCGTTTGCGACATCCTGGAGGATCGGGCCAGGTCCGCCGGCAACTCGCGCGATGTTCCGTGGTACACCTCGTACCAGAAGATGCTGGACGAGGTGGACTGCCACATCGTGAGCATCTGCACCCCGTCGGGGTTGCATCCGCGGCATGGAATCCTGGCGGCACAGGCAGGGAGGCACGTCATCTGCGAGAAGCCCATGGCGATCGACCTTGCCTCGGCGGACGAGCTGGTGAAGGCGTGTGACCTGGCCGGTGTCCATCTGTTCGTGGTGAAGCAGAATCGCCTGAATGCCAGCATTCAGCTCGTCAGGCGTGCACTGGACAAGGGCAGGTTTGGTCGTCTGTATCTGGCGAACACGACCGTCCGGTGGACCCGGCCGCAGGAGTACTACGATCAGGCCCCGTGGAGAGGGACGTGGGAACTGGACGGTGGCGCGTTCCTGAACCAGGCTTCGCACTATGTCGACCTCATCCAGTGGCTCGCCGGCCCCGTGGAGAGTGTAATGGCCCGGACGGCCACGCTGGCGCGGAAGATCGAGGCCGAAGACACCGGCGTGGCACTGCTGAAGTTCCGGAGTGGCGCGTTGGGAGTCATCGAGGTCACGATGCTCACGTACCCGCGGAACCTCGAGGGTTCGCTCACGCTTCTGGGCGAAAAGGGCACCGTGCGGGTGGGTGGAACGGCGGTCAACCGGATCGACCACTGGGCATTCGCGGACTACGACGATGATGACAAGCTGGTGCCCGGTGTGTCCACCAACCCGCCCAGCGTCTATGGGTTCGGGCATGTGGGGTACTATCGCAATGTGCTGGCCGTGATTCATGGTGAGGCGCAGCCCGAGACCGACGGTCGGGCCGGCAGGAAATCGCTGGAACTCATCCTCGCGATGTACCAGTCCGCGAAAACGGGTTGTGAGGTTTCGCTGCCGCTGCAGATCACTCCTTAGGGAAATAGCCCAGATGCCAGTTCCGCTCCTGGACCTTCGCGCCCAGCACGCGCTCATCGGCGACGATGTGGTTGCCGCGATGATGCGCGTCGTCGACGATCAGTTGTTCATCCTTGGTGCTCCGGTGGAGCAACTGGAGAAGGAGGTCGCCAGGCTTTCGGGCACCACCCACGCGATCGGATGCGCCAGTGGCACGGACGCATTGCTTCTGGCGCTGAAGGCTCTGGATATCGGTCCGGGTGATGAAGTGGTGACGACTCCGTTCACGTTCTTTGCCACGGCCGGAACCATCCATAACGTCGGTGCCACGCCGGTGTTCTGTGATATCAATCCGGATACGTTCAATATCGATCCTGCGGCTGCGGCGGCGGTGTGCAACTCGCGCACCAGGGCCCTGATACCGGTGGATCTTTTTGGTCAGATGGCTCCACTGGAGTCCCTGTGGGCGCTGGTGCCCGGGATGCCGCTAATCGAGGACGCAGCCCAGAGCATCGGCGCCAGCCGCAGCATCGGCGGTGAGCGGGTGATGGCCGGTGAACGCGCGACGATCGGCACGTTCAGCTTCTTCCCGTCCAAGAATCTGGGTGGTTACGGCGACGGAGGAATGATGGTCACTCAGGACGATGCGCTGGCGGTCCGACTCCGCCGCCTGAGGGTACATGGTGGTCTCAAGACGTACGTGCACGACGAGGTGGGCTTCAACAGCCGGCTCGATGCGCTGCAGGCAGCGGTCCTTTCGGCCAAGCTTCCCCACCTGCGGCACTGGAGCGCCGGGCGCCGGGCCAACGCCGCGTACTACAACTCCGCCCTGGCTGATGTGCCGGAGGTACGCACCCCGATCGTGGACCCGGCCAACGAATCCATCTTCAACCAGTACACTCTCAGAGCCGAGCGCCGGGATGACCTGCAGGCGAGTCTGAAGAAGCAGGGGATCGGCACGGCGGTGTACTACCCGCTGCCGCTTCACCTGCAGCCGTGTTTCGCGCACCTGGGATACCGGAAGGGCGCCTTCCCCGAAGCTGAACGCGCCGCGTCGGAGGTCATTTCACTGCCGATCTATCCCGAACTCACGTCCTCACAGATGGATGAAGTCGCCACGGCCATTCGTGCCTTCTACGGCCGCTGAGCGTCTTAAGCCAGACGCGGTGCCCCCTTTCATGAGACAATGAAACAGGAACTTCTCGAACGAATCCGGGATCGGAAGGCGGTCGTGGGTATAGTCGGTCTGGGATATGTCGGACTTCCCCTGGCGATGGAGTTCGCCGCCGCCGGGTTCCGGGTGATCGGATACGATGTCAGCGAGCGAGTGTGCGGTGACCTGATGGCGGGATCCTCCCATATCCAGGACATTCCGTCCGCGACGGTCGCGGAACATGTCCAGGCCGGCCGCTTCACCGCCACCACGGACGAGATGGCCCTTCGCGAAGTCGACGCCATCTCCATTGCCGTCCCGACGCCGCTCTCCAAGACGCGGGACCCGGACATGAGCTATGTGAACGCGGCCACCGAGACGGTGGCGCGAAACAGTCACCGGGGCATGGTGATCGTGCTGGAAAGCACGACGTATCCCGGCACGACCCGGGAAGTCCTGGAGCCGCGTCTGGAAGCGGCAGGATTGCGGGTTGGTGAAGACGTCTTTCTGGCGTTCAGTCCGGAACGGGTCGACCCGGGCAATCCCACCTGGCATACGAAGAACACGCCCAAGGTCGTGGGTGGCGTGACCGACGACTGCACCGAAGTGGCCGCTGCCCTCTACGCGCAGTGCATCGACTCGGTGGTGCCGGTCAGCAGCGCCGAGGCCGCCGAGCTGGTGAAGCTGCTGGAGAACACATTCCGGGCGGTCAACATCGGTCTGGTCAACGAAATGGCCATCGTGTGCGACAAGCTGGGAGTGAATGTCTGGGAGGTGATCGACGCTGCCGCCACCAAGCCATTCGGTTTCATGAAGTTCACGCCGGGGCCCGGGATAGGTGGCCACTGCATTCCGCTGGATCCGCACTACCTGGCCTGGAAGATGCGGACCCTGAACTACAAGACCCGTTTCATCGATCTTGCCAGCGAAGTCAACTCGGACATGCCGGAGTTCGTGGTAAGGAAGGTCGCCGGTGCGCTGAATCAGGTGGAGAAGGCCGTCAAGGGAAGCCATATCCTCATCGTGGGGATAGCCTACAAGCGGGATATTGATGACATGCGGGAAAGCCCGGCCTTCGATGTCATGCGGCTGCTGGAGTCACGTGGCGCACGCGTCGACTACCACGATCCTCATGTGCCTGCGTTCCGGGAGGACGGTCACGCACGCAGCGGTGTGGAGCTTACCCCCGCGGTTCTCGCGGCGGCGGATGCGGTGGTGATCATCACCGACCATACCGCCATTGATTTTCAGCTGATCGCGGACAACTCCGCGCTGGTGATCGACACCCGCAACGCCATGGCGCGGGTTCGCCCCTCACGCGCGCACATCGTGCCGCTGTCGACCTGGCGGCCCGCCGGCGCTGCCTGACACCCGATTCGTCGAATGAACATTTCCGTGATTGGCACCGGCTATGTTGGTCTGGTCGTCGGTGCGTGCCTCGCCGAAACCGGCAACGATGTCACTTGCGCCGATACCAACGCTCCCAAGATCGAGGGGTTGCAGAAGAACATCATCCCGATCTACGAACCGGGTCTGGAAACCCTGGTGGAAAGGAATCAGCAGCAGGGCCGGCTCTCATTCACCACGGATGTCCCGGACGCGGTCTCGCGCGCGGACGTCATCTTCATTGCGGTCGGCACGCCGCCTGACGAGGATGGCTCCGCTGACCTTCGTCATGTGCTGGACGTAGCCGATGTGATCGGCCGGCATCAGGGAAGGGAACTGGTCGTGGTCACGAAATCCACCGTGCCGGTGGGAACGGCCGCCAAGGTCGCGGCAGCGGTTGCGCGGAACGCCCGCCTGCCGTTCCACATGTGCAGCAACCCCGAATTCCTCAAGGAAGGCGCGGCGGTCGACGATTTCATGAAGCCCGACAGGGTGGTCCTCGGAGTCGAGTCCGACCATGCCCGCAGCGTGATGGCGGAACTCTACGCCCCGTTCGTGAGAACCGGGAAGCCCATCATCTTCATGGACATTCCCTCCGCGGAGATGACGAAGTATGCCGCCAATGCCATGCTCGCCACCCGGATCTCGTTCATGAACGAGGTGGCGGCCCTTTGCGAGCGAGTGGGCGCCAACGTGGACCTGGTAAGGAAGGGTATCGGCAGCGACGCCCGGATAGGATCGTCATTCCTGTTCCCGGGGCCTGGCTATGGCGGGTCGTGCTTTCCCAAGGATGTAAAGGCCCTCGTCCAGACCGCCCGGCGGAACGATACCGCCCTTACCGTGCTGGAAGCGGTGGAGTCGGCCAACGAGCGGCAGAAGGGTCGCCTGTTCGAAAAGCTGTCCGCTGCTCTCGATGGGGCCATCGCCGGGCGCCGCATCGCGGTATGGGGGCTCTCGTTCAAGCCCAACACCGATGACATGCGGGAGTCGCCCTCCCTGACGCTGATCGAGTCGGTCCTGAATGCCGGTGGAACCGTCGTGGCTCATGACCCTGCTGCCATGGCCGAGGCCCGGCGCCGCCTTGGCGATCGTGTCGGGTACGCCTCCACGAACTATGAAGCACTCCAGGGAGCCGACGCGCTGGTCATAGTTACCGACTGGAACGAGTATCGCCATCCTGACTTCAGGCGCATCCGCGAAGGGCTGCGGTCACCGGTGATCATCGATGGACGGAACCTGTACGCACCGGCCCGGATGAAGGAACTGGGTTTCATCTATCGCTCCATGGGCCGGGGAGACGCATGAGGGTCCTCATCACCGGTGCAGCCGGTTTTCTGGGATCGCATCTGGCTGACCGCTTCCTCGCCGACGGGCACTCCGTGGTGGGCCTCGACAACTTCATCACGGGGAATGCGGAGAATATCGCGCACCTGATGGGGCAGGAACGATTCGAGTTCGTCAGGCACAACATCTCGACCTATACATACGTGGCTGGTCCCCTGGACGGGGTCCTGCATTTTGCCTCACCAGCCAGTCCGGTCGATTACCTGGAGCACCCGATAGCCACCCTGAAGGTGGGTGCCCTGGGTACCCACAATGCGCTGGGGTTGGCCCGTGCCAAGGGTGCGCGATTCTTTCTGGCCTCGACGTCGGAGGTTTATGGCGATCCCCTGGAACACCCGCAGACCGAGTCCTACTGGGGTAACGTGAATCCCATTGGTCCCCGGGGAGTTTATGATGAGGCCAAGCGCTTTGCGGAAGCCATGACCATGGCATACCATCGCTACCATTCCGTGGATACCCGCATCGTCCGGATCTTCAATACCTACGGCCCCAGGATGCGCCCCCGGGATGGTCGCGTGGTTTCCAACTTCATCGTCCAGGCGTTGTCCGGAGAGCCGCTGACCATCTATGGAGACGGTTCCCAGACGAGGTCGTTCTGCTTCGTGGATGATGAGGTCGAAGGGATCTATCGTCTCTTCCACCGCGGCGGGGCTGAACCCACCAATATCGGCAATCCTGATGAGTTCACGGTACGTCAACTGGCCGAACTCATCATCGAGCTGACCGGTTCCAGGGCGGGTATCGTGACCCAGCCACTGCCGACCGATGACCCCCGGGTCCGCCAGCCCGACATTTCCCGGGCCCGGGAACTCCTGGATTGGGAGCCAACCATCGGCCTGCGGGAAGGTGTCGATAGAACCATCGCCCATTTCCGCCGGGTACTGGGGCAGGGTGACGCCGGAAATCCGCACGCCGCGCGGGCGAACTCCTGATTAGCTTTCAGGTTTGGCCCCGAGACGCCGACTGCGGTCGTTCGGGTCCCTGAACCTGCAAACCGACGGGTACGTTCTCACCCGCATGGCAACAATTCGAAAAAGTCGTTTCCTGCCGGTCGCCTTGCTCCTGCTTGGCGTGCTGGGCTGTCTCCAGACGCTGAACCTGTCCCAGTACCCCAATAATCCGGCGCTTTATCGCGCCGGGTTGGATTTTCTGCAGCGCAAGAAGTGGGACTTTGCGGTCCAGGTCTTTGAAAAACTGACCCTGGAACTGCCCGCACGCGACACATTGCTGCCTCCTTCGCAGTATTTCCTGGCGCAGGCGTATTCGGGACGAGGCGAACATCTCCTGGCGGCTCAGTCCTACTCCCGCCTGTCGGAGAGCTTTGCCACGGACACGCTTGCTGACGACGCCATGTATCACGCCGCCCGCGAGTACCAGAAAATGTGGCGGGATCCGCAGCTGGACCCGCAGTACGGTTCGGAAGCCGCGGCGACCTACAGCCTGCTGCTGGGTCTCTATCCCGAAAGCGAGTGGAAGGACTCGGCGACTGCCCAGATTGCCGTACTGCAGGAATGGTTCGCCACGAAGGACTACGAGAGCGGGATGCACTACCTGCGGCGCAAGGCCTACGACTCGGCGATCATCTACCTCAAGGACGTGGTGGAGAAGTACCCCACCACGGCGCGCTCGAAAGACGCCCTGCTCAGACTGACTGAGGCCTATGCCGCCATCAATTATCGGGATGACCGGGCCGACGTCTGCCAGACACTGCGGGAGAAGTATCCCACCGATAAGGAGGTGGCGGTGGCGTGCCCGCCGACGACCGGCATTCCCGGTCCGGCCCGCCCCTGAGCGTGCGAATCGCCCTGCTCGGCGGGACCTTTGATCCGCCCCACGTCGGACACCTGCTGGCGGCCTCCGACGCGGTGGATCATCTGGACCTGGACCGACTGGTCTTCATTCCGGCAGCCCGCCAGCCGTTGAAGACCAGCTTGCCCACCACACCGCCGGACGACCGTCTGCGCATGGTCGAACTGATGGCCTCGGGAGACGGCCGCTTTGCCGTGGATGAGGTGGAGATCCGCCGGACTGGCTTATCTTATTCCGTGGAGACCCTCGAGGAGTACGCCCGACGGCTCCCGGCTGCAGAGAGGTTCCTCCTGCTGGGGGGAGATGCCTTCCTGCTTCTGGATCAGTGGAAGGAACCGGCACGTGTGGTATCCCTGGCCCGGATCGTCGTTCTTGCACGTGACATGGGAGAGGGAGTGGCAGGTCTGACCGAGAACGAGGTGACGCAACGGGTGCGGGAAATCGGCGGTCCCCGGGTCCCCACGCCCCTGCGCCTTCAGTCTCGGAGGGTCGACGTGTCGTCCACCGAGATCCGGGCCCGGGTCCGCGCGGGAAAGTCGATTCGGGGGTTCGTAGCCGATGCGGTGGCGGAGTACATCGAGTCCCACGGCTTGTACAGGTAGAGGCATCTGCATGATAAAGAAGGCCCTGACCGCGGTTTTTGGAACCCGACATGAGCGGGAGCGGAAGCGTGTACAGCCGATCGTCGATGAGATCAACAGCATCGGCGAGCGGCTGCGCCACGCTTCCGAGGACGAACTGCGCAGCCAGACCGCGAAGTTCCGACGCACCATCGGCGAACGCATCGATGACCTGGAACGGCGCATTGCCGAGCTGAAGGAAGCCAAGAGGAGTGCGAAGGATCCATCCGAACGGGATCGGATCGACGCTGAATTGGGGGGTGCGGACGGACGGGGTGGATTGGAGGGCGACCTGCGACGCATCATCGGCGAAACCCTGGACGAGATCCTGCCGGAAGCCTTCGCCACCGCGCGTGAAGCCGCGCGCCGCCTCGTGGGCACCACAGTCAGCGTCACGGGGCACGACCTTGTCTGGGACATGGTGCACTACGACGTGCAGCTCATCGGGGGGATCCAGCTCCACCTGGGACGTATCGCCGAGATGGCCACCGGTGAAGGCAAGACCCTCGTCGCCACCCTGCCGCTCTACCTGAATGCACTGGCTGGCAAGGGTGCCCATCTGGTGACAGTGAACTCCTACCTGGCGCGCCGTGATTCCCAGTGGATGGGCCACCTGTACAGCTACCTCGGCCTGACGGTCGGGTGCCTGGACGACACCCAGCCGGGTACGGCGGAACGGAGGTCGGCATACGAGTGCGACATCACCTACGGAACGAACAACGAGTTCGGCTTTGATTACCTGCGGGACAACATGGTGGTGGCACTGGAGCAGCGGGTACAGCGCCCCCACTGGTTCGCCATCGTGGACGAGGTGGACTCGGTTCTGATCGATGAGGCGCGGACTCCTCTCATCATCTCCGGACCGGTGGGGAATGAGAATGATTCCATGTTCGCCGAACACAACGCGAACGTGGAGCGTCTGGTGCGTCGGCAAACCGAAGTGGCCAACCAGCTGGTCGCCGAGGGCGAGCGTCTGCTTGAAGCCGGGGATGAGGACGGTGCCCGGTTGGCGCTCTACAAGGCGCAACTGGGCAGTCCCAAGAACAAGCGCCTGCTAAAGGCGCTGCAGGAACATGGTGTCAAGCAGCTCGTCCTGCGGATGGAGCTGGACTACATAGCGGATCGGAAGCTGAGTGCGGGGAAGCAGCAGTTCACCGATCTCGAGAATGACCTGTTCTACGTCCTGGACGAGAAGGGCCACACGGTGCACCTGACCGACCGCGGTGTGGATGCCCTGTCACCGTCGGACCACGATCAGTTCCTGCTGCCCGACATCTCCACCGGGGTGCACAGCATCGATCACGATGAGTCGCTGAGTCCCCAGGAAAAGATCGATAGGCGCCGGGCTCTGGAGGCGGAGTACGCTCTCAAGAGCGAGAAACTTCATATAGTGCATCAGCTCCTCCGGGCGCACGCGCTCTACGAGAAGGACGTCAACTATGTGGTGCAGGATGGCGAGGTACTGATCGTCGACGAGTTCACCGGCCGGACCATGCCTGGCAGAAGGTGGTCCGAGGGTCTCCATCAGGCCGTGGAAGCCAAGGAGTCCGTCAAGGTCAAGGGCGAGACCCAGACGCTGGCTACCATAACGATCCAGAACTACTTCCGGATGTATGAAAAGCTGGCCGGCATGACCGGTACAGCCGAGACGGAAGAGACCGAGTTCCACCAGATCTACACGCTGGATGTGGCGGTTGTCCCCACCAACAAGCCGGTGATCCGGGATGACCGACACGACATGGTCTACAAGACGCGACGTGAGAAATACAACGCCATTCTGGAAGAGGTGGGGCGTCTGCATGGGCTTGGATTCCCGGTACTGGTCGGGACCGCCAGCGTGGAGGTGTCCGAGACACTCTCGAAACTGTTCCGGCGCGCCGGCCTGCCTCATAACGTCCTGAATGCCAAGTACCATCAGAGAGAGGCAGAGATAGTTGCCTTCGCGGGGCAGCCGGGGGCCATAACGATCGCCACGAACATGGCCGGCCGGGGAACCGACATCAAACTCGGCCCTGGTGTGACTGTGTCGAAGCCGTCCCAGGTGAAGGACGTCGACGGCAAGCTGGTGGATGTCGAGGAATGCGGTGGTCTCCACATCGTCGGCTCGGAGCGGCATGAGTCGCGCCGTATCGACCGCCAGCTGCGGGGACGCGCCGGTCGCCAGGGCGACCCGGGCTCCTCCCAGTTCTTCCTCTCCCTGGAAGACGATCTGATGCGGCTCTTCGGCTCCGATCGTATCGCCCGCTTGATGGACAGACTGGGGGCTCAGGAAGGTGAGGTTCTCACCCATCCCCTGATCACCAGGTCCATCGAGAAGGCGCAGCAGCGGGTGGAAGAGCAGAACTTCCAGGCCCGTAAGCGCCTGCTGGACTACGATGACGTGATGAACCAGCAGCGGGAAGTGATCTACTCCTTGCGATCTTTCGCGCTGGAGGGGGGTGAGGAGCTGCGCGGCGAAGCGCTCAAGATGGTCGGGAAGGCACTGGACAAGAGAGTGCGCGACCTGCTGGCGGAGTTCGAAGACCAGTCTCAGTGGGATTATCCGCTTCTGAGACAGGAACTGCTGATGCATTACCTGCTCACGGTTCCGGAACTGGAGGGTGACGATCCGCCGGCAACCATCGACGGGTTGGTTCAGGCGGCGGTGGCCGCCGCCAACCGCGCATTCGAGGCCAAGGAGCACTCGCTGGACGAGGTGCGCGACGAGAATGGGCATGGCTTCGCGTCGCGCCTGCTCTCGCTCGTCATGTTGAACGTCCTGGACGAGAAGTGGAAGGACCATCTGTATGACCTGGACCAGCTCCGCAGCGCGATTCACTACCGCTCGTGGGGTCAGAAAGACCCGCTCATCGAGTACAAGCAGGAGGCCTACTCGATGTTCGTGGATCTCATGTCCGACATCCACACGACGTTTACCGAGCGCTTCCTTCGTGCCCAGCTCGTCTTCAATGCTCCACCCCCGCCTCCGCCTCCCGCACCAGTCGAGTCAGGGGGCGACGGAGCGCGGCCGCGTCGCCGGTACAACGCTCTTGGTGTCCTGGAGGATGTCCCTCAGGAAGTGGCCGCTGATTCATCAACCGCCGGAAACAATGAGGCGCAGGCGGCTGCACCGCGGCAGGACCCGACGGTGGTCGGAGCCGGGCGGGCCCGGAGGATGTCGGACTTCCACCAAGGCAGCCCGCAGGGTGGGAAGCGGCCCGGAGCCCCGGCGGGGAACGTTGCCGACTGGGCGAACGTAGGGCGCAACGATCCATGTCCCTGTGGGTCAGGGAAGAAGTACAAGAAGTGCCACGGAGCTTGAGCCAAGGCTGAACCGGATCGCATCCTCTGGATGCACTGCCGAGCCGTGGTTCCGGATGCGGTGCCGGGATCACGCAAAAGGGCCTGTGGCGTGCTATCCCGGTGTTTTCAGCCGGGAGCACTGATGCGCGATATGGAACCGCGGCAGGACGAGGGGACGCCAACCCTCAGGATTCGGGAATTGCCGCTCATGGAGCGACCGCGTGAGCGACTGATCCGGCTGGGGCCGTCCGCCCTGACCGCGGTGGAACTGCTGGCCATCCTGATAGGCAGTGGGGCGCGGGGAAGATCAGCCCTGGGCCTGGCCCAGGAGGCCTTCGAGCGTTCCGCAGGGTCCCTGCGTCGCATGAGCACCTCACCCGTGGCCTCCCTGACTTCCGTACCGGGACTTGGTTCCACCAAGGCAGTCATGATTCACGCTGCCCTGGAACTGGGTCGCCGATTGGCTGCGGAAGCTCGCAACACGGGACTCCCATTGACCGGCCCGCTGGATGTCTACCGTCACTTTGCGCCCGCTCTCGAGGACCTGCCGGTGGAGGAGTTTCACGTCGCCGTCCTGGATACCCAGCATCGTCTGGAACGCGATGTCAGGGTAACGCGGGGACTGCTCAGCGCGTCGCTGGTGCACCCTCGTGAGGTGTTCCGGGAGGCGATAGCCGAGCGGGCGGCGTCCATAATTCTGATCCACAACCACCCCAGTGGTGATCCAACCCCGTCCCCGGACGACCAGCGGGTCACGTCCCAGCTGGTGGCGGCCGGCCGCCTGCTCGACATTCCGGTGCACGATCATGTAATCATAGGGAGGGGCCGATACGCGTCATTTGCGGAGTCCGGCCTCCTGGCGTAGCGTGGATGGTTGGCCCTCCAGTGCCGAGTTGGTCGGCGTCCATCCGCGAACGTCCTCCTCTTTTCACCGCCGCACGCTTGGCCAGTACCGTCCAGACCGATTTCATACCCGGTTGGTCAACGACCGACCCCAACCTCGAGCGCCTCGACGTTGGGTTGTTGATGCGCGCGTGGCGGTTCAGTTCCGCAGCTCACGAAGGGCAGTTCCGTCGCAATGGGGATCCCTTCGTCACGCACTGCGTGGAAGTCGCCCGGATCCTGGCGGAACTCCAGCTCGATTCCATCACGGTGGCGGCCGGGCTCATCCACGACGTGGTGGAGGATACGGCAGTCACCATCGAGCAGGTGGAGCAGGAGTTCGGGCCGGAGATGGCGCAGATCGTCGATGGCCTGACCAAGATCGGCGTGCTGCCCATGCACAGCACCGAGGATCGGCAGGTCGAGAACTACCGCAAACTGCTGGTCTCAATAGCCAAGGATGCCCGCGTCATCATCATCAAGCTGGCCGACCGGCTGCACAACATGCGCACGCTGGATTCGCTGCCGGAGGACAAGCAGCGTCGGATCTCCACGGAGACGCGGGATCTCTATGCTCCCCTGGCGCACCGCTTCGGCATGGCCAAGATGCGCTGGGAACTGGAGGACCTGTCTTTCAAGTTTCTGGAGCCTGACGAGTACCGCAAGCTGGCCCGGATGGTGCAGGCGCGTCGTGTCGAGCGAGAAGAACTGATCGGCCAGATGGTGGTTCCCCTGGAGCGGGTTCTCCTCCAGGCCGGCATCAGGAACGTGGAGGTAACCGGCAGAGCCAAACACCTGTGGTCCATCTACAAGAAGATCGAAAAGCGCGGACGACCGTATGAGGAGATCTATGACCTGCTCGCCATCCGCGTGCTGGTCAATTCAGTTCCGGACTGCTACCACGCGCTCGGCATCATCCACGATGGCTGGACGCCCCTCCAGGAAAGGATCAAGGACTACATCGCGCAGCCCAAGTCCAACGGCTACCAGTCGCTTCACACCACGGTATTCGGACCTGGTCGCCAGCTCTACGAGATCCAGATCCGGACCAGGGAGATGCACCGCACCGCCGAGATCGGCATCGCGGCGCACTGGCGCTACAAGACGGACGCCAAGTCGGCCGACGAACTGGACCGTCACCTGCAATGGTTCAGGCAGGTCCTGGAGCTGCAGCTGGACGCCAAGGATCCCGCGGAGTTCCTGGAGTTCCTGAAGCTGGATCTTTACCAGGACGAAATCTTCGTCTTCACCCCGACTGGTGACGTCATCCAGCTTCCCAAGGGGGCCACACCGATCGACTTCGCGTTCGCCGTGCATACCGAGGTGGGACAGCGTTGCGCCGGCGCCAAGGTGAACGGCAAGATCGCCCCGCTGAGCCGCCAGTTGCGGAACTCCGAGACCGTCGAAGTCATAACCTCACCCAATGCCAAACCCAGTCGCGACTGGCTGGCGCACGTTCGCACGGGTCGGGCCCGGCACAAGATCCGTCAGTGGCTGCGACAGGAGGAGCATCAGTCCTCGGGCCGGGTCGGACGCGAGATACTGGAGCGGGAGGTGCGCAAACGCCGTCTGCCGAAACTGGAAGACGACGCCATCGAACGGGCTGCCAGAAGGCTCAACCTCAACGACGCCAGGCATCTCATTGCTTCCGTGGGGCAGGGTGACCTGGGAGTGACCCAGGCAATCAAGGCCATTTACCCCGAGCAGGAACCGTCACCCGAGCCACCTCCCAAGCCGACGGCGCTGGAGCGCCTCATGGACCGCGTCCGCGGCAATTCCCGCGGCGTGAAGATCCAGGGAGCCGATGGGTTGATGGTCAGGTATGCGCAGTGCTGTCAGCCCGTGCCGGGAGACGCTGTAGTGGGTTATGTGACCCGTGGCCGTGGCGTCAGCATACACCGGTCCGATTGCCCCAACCTGCTCATCCTGGCCCACGAACCCGAACGCCGACTGGAGATCGACTGGACGGAACAGCCGGGTGAACGCTTCCTGGTCCGCCTGGGCATTGACGGGAATGACCGCCGCGGACTCTACGCTGACGTTGCCGCGGCGGTGGCCGCGAGTGGTACCGACATCCGCAGCCTGGAGCTGAAATCCGTGGATGGACGGGTCACGGGAGCTGCCCTGGTGGACGTGGAAAACCTGGCCCACCTGCAGAAGGTCATGAAAGGCATCCGGCGGGTGAAAGGCATCGTGGACGTCGCCAGGAGGGAACGCATCACTTCAGAAGATCCTTCCGGGAATTGAGTCCGCCGGCAACCAGGAGAGACGAAAGCAGAGCTACCGCCCCCATCTGGTGTGCCACAGCGATTCCCACGGGGACTGCCAGCAGCAGTGTCGTGATTCCCAGAAGCAACTGGATGGCAGCCAGGAGGGCAGAGATTCGCAACCAGCGCAGCAGCGTCCCACCACGGATCCGTCGTTCTGCTGCGATCCAGGTGACCCATACGGCGAGGGCAGTGCCCATGGCCAGAACCCTGTGGTTGAACTGCGCCGCGATGGGGTTCTCGAACAGGTTCCGCCAGCCCGACAGCGTAGCGTAACCGACCGGAACGAATCTTCCCCCCATCAAGGGGAATTCGTTGAAGATCTTTCCGGCGTCGAGACCCGCGACGAAGCCACCTGACATGACGGTGATGGCCACCATGATCAGGATCGGCAACAGCAGCCGTCCCGCTGCGGGATTTGCGGGCTCGTCATCGGAGCGGCTCAGGGATGCTGCGGTCCAGACGGCGATCGCCAGGATGATGAGTGCCAGGGTGAGATGGGCCACCAGGCGGTACTGGCTCACGCTGGTGCGTTCCGCCAGCCCGCTGCTGACCATGTACCAGCCGAGCGCACCCTGAGCCCCTACCAGAAGCGGGAGGCTGGCGGTACGGACCAGCAGGGACCGCCGGATTCGTCCGGTCAGCCAGAGGACGAAGAAGGGGAGTGCAGCCATGAGGCCCACCAGTCTGGCCACCTGCCGATGTACCCATTCCCACCAGTACAGGCCCTTGAACTGCGCCAGCGTTATCCCTGCATGGACCGTCTGCGCCTCGGGTATGCGCAGGTAACTCTGGTAGCTGTCCTCCCAGGCGGCATCGGTCAGCGGAGGAATGACCCCCGTGACCGGTTTCCATTCGGTTATCGAAAGACCACTCTCGGTAAGACGGGTCCCGCCTCCCACGGCCACGGTGGCGGCTACTGCCAGAGCCGTAGTGACGAGCCATCGACGCACGACACGATCAGCGGAGTTGGGGAGATTCACGGCGAAGGAGGTCCGGAGCGCTCAGCTGGGGAAAACTAGTGGTCTTCCGTCCGGTTCCGTGGCCCCACACCAGACCGCAGGCGCAGAAGAATTCGCGGGGCATCCGGGAGTTCCGAGGGCGGCCCCCTCTCACAGGTGCCGTCCCGAATAAAACCCGATAAATTGTTGGGATGGCGTCCGTCCCCTTCCAACTCCAGGCACCCTTTCAGCCGGCCGGTGATCAGCCCCGGGCCATAGCGGAATTGACAGCCGGACTGCGACGCGGAGATCGGTTTCAGACTCTGTTGGGGGTGACCGGATCGGGAAAGACGATGACGGTTGCCAATGTCATTGCGGCACACGGACGTCCCACGCTGGTCTTGTCGCACAACAAGACGCTGGCCGCGCAATTGTACGGTGAACTGAAGTCGTTCTTCCCGTCCAACGCGGTGGAGTATTTCATCTCGTACTACGACTACTATCAACCCGAAGCGTACGTACCCACGACGGATACCTACATCGAGAAGGACGCTTCCATCAACGAGGACATCGATCGTCTGCGCCTGCGCGCGACGTCGAGCCTGATGGAACGGGAGGACGTGGTGATCGTGGCCACCGTCAGCGCCATCTATGGCCTGGGGGATCCCGTGGAGTACCGGGAGCAGATGGTCATGCTGGAGCAGGGGCAGCAGATCGCCCGGAACGTCATTCTGAAGCAGCTCGTCGCCATTCAGTACTCCCGCAACGACGTTGCTCTGGAGCGGGGCACGTTCCGCGTGCGCGGCGATACGATCGAGGTGCTGCCGGCCTATGAGGAGCAGGGAGTCCGCATCGAGCTCTGGGGGGACGAGATCGAGCGGATTTCCAAGATCAATGTCCTTACGGGAGAGACCATCGCCGTTCTGGATCGGACGGGCATCTATCCCGCCAAGCATTTCATCACCTCGCGTCCTTCGTTGCAGCGGGCCGTGGGAGCGATCCGGGAAGAACTGGCCGACCGGCTGACGGTGCTGCGGAACTCGGGAAAGCTGCTGGAGGCACAGCGGCTGGAATCACGGACGAACTTCGATGTCGAGATGATGTTGGAGATCGGTACCTGTGCCGGCATCGAGAACTACTCCAGGCACATCTCCGGAAGGAAACCCGGGGAGCGGCCCGCCTGCCTGCTGGACTATTTCCCGGCTGACTTCCTGGTTGTGGTCGATGAATCTCACGTAACGCTTCCCCAGGTCCGGGGCATGTACAACGGTGACCGGGCCCGGAAGGAAGTCCTCGTGGAATACGGCTTCCGACTTCCCTCGGCGCTGGACAACCGGCCGCTGGTCTTCGACGAGTTTCTCTCGCTGGTCCCGCGCGCGCTGCTGGTGAGTGCCACTCCGGCGGAACTGGAGCTGCAACTTTCTGACGGGGTGGTGGTGGAACAGGTGATCCGGCCCACGGGACTCGTCGATCCGGAGATCGAAGTACGACCGGTCCGTGGCCAGGTGGACGATCTGCTCAACGAGATCAGGATCTGCGAGCGCCGGGGCGAACGGGTGCTCGTCACGACGCTTACCAAACGGATGGCCGAGGACCTCACGGACTATCTGCAGCAGGTGGGAGTCCGGGTGCGCTACATGCACTCCGACATCGATGCGATCGAACGGATGGAGATCGTACGGGGTCTGCGACTGGGTGAGTTCGATGTCTTGATCGGCATCAACCTGCTGCGCGAAGGCCTGGACATGCCTGAGGTATCACTGGTGGCGATTCTGGATGCCGATCAGGAGGGTTTTCTCCGAAGCGAGCGGTCACTCATCCAGACCGTTGGACGTGCCGCCAGGCACGTGAGCGGGCGGGCGATCTTCTATGCCGACAAGGTCACTGATTCCATGAAACGCTGCATGGAGGAGACGGATCGGCGACGCCGTTTGCAGCTGGAGTTCAACGCGGCACACGGGATCACCCCTCGGGGGGTTCACAAGACCGTGGATGATATCCGGTTCATCACCCGGGTGGCCGATGCCAGGATCGAAAAGGAGGGTCGGGAAGAGAATCGCAGGGTGGCGGAAGCTGGCAGGGAGTACAACGTTGCTCAGTTGGACGAGATGATTTCCCGACTGGAGGATCAGATGCGGTCTGCGGCGGAAGAGCTCGACTTCGAGTCGGCCGCACGGCTGCGGGATGAGGTCTTTGATCTTCGGGCCCGCCGGGATGCGCGGCCGCGACGTCGGGATGCCTTCGCGGCCATCCGGGAGGCCAGGTAGTGCGTCGGGACGATGTGAGTGGGGGCGCGCATCGGTGGGTCAGCCATGGGTAACCCGAGGACGCAAAGGTCCGACATTCCCCCGGTCCCCAGCCCAGGGGCGGGAGGAGACTCGGGAGATGTGAACCTGAGTGAGTTGGAGGACTGGGGGTTCCGCCTGGGGCGTTCCGTCCGGGCGCCGGTTTGTATCGCGCTTACCGGAGACCTGGGAGTCGGGAAGACTACGCTGGCGCGGGCCATCTGCCGTGGCATGGGGATCCGGGGGGAGGTGAGCAGCCCCACGTACACGCTTGTGAATGAACATGAGGTGAATGGCGAAACCGTCTATCACCTGGATCTATACCGACTGCGCGGTCCGGAGGACCTCACAAACATAGGATGGCTGGAAATTGTCAACAGCGAGTCGGTCGTGATCGTGGAATGGGCGGACCGTGCCGGAAACTGGCTGCCGGACCTCGCTGTCCGAATCCATCTGGCGCACATTCCGGGACGACCGGGGTTCCGACACATCGAGGTGAAGTGAGGTGCCCGTTCTGGCTCTCGATGCCTCCACCTATGAAGGATCGGTCGCGATCCTGGAGGCCGACGTGGTACTCGCAACCCGAACCGTCGAGATGCGGGGAGTCCGGGAGGAGCGCCTGATGATGGCCGTTCACGAGATCACGGCCGACCTTGGTATCGGCCCGCTGGATCTGGATGCCGTTGCCTGCGGTGGCGGGCCGGGAAGCTTCACTTCCCTCAGGATCGCTGCCTCCATTGCGAAAGCGATAGCGTCAGCACGGGGTGTTCCGCTGTACGTGGCACCGTCGACACTTCTGATCCCCGCCGCCGCCGAGCCGGTTCTGGATGAGGGGGACTACATTGCGGTACTCGATGCGTTGCGCGGCGACCTTTACTGCCAGGATGTCACGGTTGGCACGGAGGGGCGCATTGTCCGGGCTGGTTCCATTGCCTGCCAGGATGCCAACACAGTTTCGGTGCGAGCGGAGCGGGAAGGGGCCACACTTGTCGGGCTGGTCACAGGCCATACTCCTCACGCCCGCGGGTTCGCCGGCTTGATATCCAGCGGATTGGCAGTTGCGGAGGATGCCGGGCTGTGGGAGCCAGTCTATGGACGGAAGGCTGAAGCGCAGGTCCGGTGGGAGGCGGTTCACGGACGGGAGCTGGATACAACGTGACGGCGGAGACCCCTCGGGATCCTTTCCGGATCCGACCCGCCACCGGTACCGACATCGATCATGTCGTGGCGATCGAACGCGTGGTGTATTCCGTACCATGGAGCAGGAGTTCTTTCGCGCAGATGTTGTCCTCACCCCTGGCGGTGCTGCTGGTTGCCGCGGACACCGAGGGTACGGTTGCCGGCTACGTCGTGGTTCTCGTGACCGCGCCGGCGTCGGAGCTGGCGAATATCGCCGTGGCGCGCGAAATCCAGGGGACGGGGCTCGGGCGCAGGCTGCTGGAAGCGGCGCATGCAGCGGCCCGGGAGCGCGGGTGCCGGGAGATGTTCCTGGAGGTGCGTGCGTCCAACATCAAGGCCCGGTCGCTGTATGTCTCCAGCGGCTATGGCGCCGTGGGTCTCCGCGCGACGTATTATTCCCACCCACCGGAGGACGCCATTGTCATGCGGGTGGACCTGGCGGTGGCTGGTGTGCCACCCGACCGCCACCCGGGGGGGCGAATTCGGGATGGAAGCCTGCAATGAATCGACACCGAGTGCATTCCCCGGTTTGCGCAAGGCCCCAGGTCACTGGATACTGTCTCGGGCGAGGTTAACCTTCACTCGCCAGGAGGAAACGTGAGTCGCAGCCTGAACAAAGTCATGCTGATCGGGAACGTGGGAAACGATCCCGAGGTACGGGCAACATCGAATGGTGCCCGCGTGGCACAGCTCAATCTCGCCACCACGCGGTCCTGGAGCGGTCCCGGAGGTGAGCGGCAGGAGAAGACCGAATGGCATCGCTGCGTTCTCTGGAACCAGCGACCGGGCGGTGGCCTGGCCGACGTGGTCGAACGCTACGTTCGCAAGGGCGACAGACTCTACATCGAGGGAAGCATCGAGTACCGGCAGTGGCAGGATCGTGAGGGACAGACGCGTTACACCACTGAGATCCGCGTCCGCGAGATGATCATGCTCGGATCGCGTACCGGCGCACCCGCGGGTTCCGCCGAGAACGGTGGTGGGCGCGCCCGCAACGCGGCCCCCGCGGCAGCTTCGGCGGCGGCCGATTCCGGTGACTTCGAGGACTTCCCGGGAGCGCTGGAAGATGAGGATGACGATCTCCCGTTCTAGACTGGGGTTGGTGTTGTTGGCGGGGACCCTTCTGGTCCCCGCAACAATTGCAGCCCAGGCACAGGCAGATTCTTCACGTTCTCACGTGGTGAGACCGGGTGATACGCTCTGGAGCCTGGCAGCCCGGTATCTGGGGAACGGGCACCGCTGGCGCGAGATCCTCGAGCTGAACCGGGGTGTGATCCGGTCCGAGACCGTGCTTCCATCCGGGGCCACGCTGCGAATCCCACCGGCAGGCACGAGCGCCCGTCCCCGCTCGACGACACCTCCAGCAGCGCCGGTGGCGTTGCCTCCCGCGCAGCGTCCATCGCCGCCCGGGGCAGTTTCCGAGGCACCGCCTGTCGTCCGGAAAGAACCACCGCGTCAGGCACCTCCCGCCAGGGAGCCTCCACCCACTCCGCCCGAACGACGGGCGGCAGGACTCACGATGCGGGACTCTTCCAGGGCGGGGAATGACAGCGTGGCCACCAGTGTACCCGTGCCCCGGTCGGATCCGGGCATACGCGTCGTCAACCCACCGGAACGCACGATATTCTTTGGACGGGGTGGCTCCAATGTCGACGTCGACAGCAGCCCGGTTCCTTCGCCTGGGGATTCCACGCCTGTAGCACCGCCCGGGGCATATGAGGTACTGTCCGTGCCATTCGTTGTCGGGGCGGATCAGCTCGCCCGCGCCGGCTCCTGTGTTTCGCTTGCCGGTGCCGGCGCCGTATCCGGGGGGGCTGATGGTGGAGCACTGCTGAGAGCGAAGATGACGCTGGCACCACCCCGCGGTGTTGCGTTCGCCGGCGGTGACCGACTGGTACTTGTCCGCGTCGGGGAGGGCCTGTCTGGACTGGGAAGAGTAGTGATACCCACGGGGGTGGTTCTGGGGACGGGCGCTGGGACGACGCGTCAGGGAGAGATCGTGGCGCAGTTTGACCCGATTTCCTGCTCCGATCGCCTGATCCTGCCGCCAGCCGCAGCACCACCACTGGGTCAGGCGACCTCTCCGGTCACCAATGGCTCGAAGGGTCGCGTGGTCTGGGTGGACAGCGACGCGCTCCTGCCCACGCTTCAGCACACTCTCATCGTGGACATCGGGTCCGGCGGCGGGGCGAAACCCGGCGATCAGATAAGCGTCACTGATGGGGCGGGCTCGGTAGTGGCAACGGCTGCGATCGTACGTGTGGATACCCGCACGTCGAGCGCACTCATCACCAGTCGGCCGCAGGCAGCGATCGTGGCGGGTCTGACTGCACGCATCACGGCGAGAGTCCCCTGAGGAACAGAAAGTTGATTAGATTGGCGCGGCCACGCTGAAACGTGCGGTTGCGCCGAAAGCTGAATGCCGTCGCGGCGCCGGGCCATCCACCCGGCGCCGTTCTTCAATCCGGATGTCACCAGACCACCACGCCAGGAGATGAGTACGTGAGCAAACCCGCAGCCACTGTTTCCCTCAGGCCTCCGGTCCGAATCCGGGTCCACGCGTACGCACTCAGCGGAAACAAGGACCGGGGGGCATCGTGACAAAACGGGCGCTGGTTACGGGTGGCGCGGGTTTCATCGGTTCTCATGTCGCTGATCTTTTCCTTTCCGAAGGATACCAGGTGGAAGTCATCGACAACCTCTCGTCGGGCAGGCGCGAGAACCTGGCGTCCGGAGTACGTCTCCATCACCTCGACGTCGGTTCTGTGGAAGCGGCGGCGGTGGTACGTGAAGGACGTTTCGACGTCATGTGCCATCTGGCGGCGCAGATCGATGTCAGAAAGAGTGTCCTGGATCCAGCGTGGGATGCCACCGTCAACATCGTGGGATCGCTGAACCTCCTGGAGGCCGTCCGCGCAGGAGGATACCCCACAAGGGTCGTGTTTTCGTCCACCGGTGGGGCGATTTATGGTGATTTCGTGCCCATACCCAGCGTCGAGGAAATGCCCAAGGATCCGGAGTCTCCCTATGGGATTGCCAAGCTGAGCGTGGAACTCTACATGGCCTGCTTTGCCCGGGTGCATGGAATGGACACCGTGGCGCTGCGCTATTCCAATGTGTACGGTCCGAGACAGGACCCCCACGGCGAAGCTGGTGTGGTCGCGATTTTCTGCAACCGCATCCTGAAGGGGGAGTCCTTGACGGTATTTGGGGATGGGCTGCAGACCCGCGACTACGTTTACGTGGGCGATGTTGCCAGAGCCAATCTGTCCGCCGCCACCGCGAAGCTCCCGCCGCAGCGTCAGCTCGACACTCGTGCCTTCAACATCGGCACCGGACGGGAGACTTCCGTCGTGGACCTGGCCGCGACGCTGCAGAGGGCGGCGGGTACCACGATTCCGGTAAGCCACGCACCAGCCCGGGCCGGCGAGTTGCCCCGCTCGGCGGTTTCCAACGCCAAGGCGCGGGACGTTCTGGGTTGGGAGCCGGTGATGCCACTCGAGGAAGGCCTGAAGAAGACGTTTGAATACTTTGCCGGCGCTGCGAGGAAGGCGCCGTGATTCCCGGCCTGGTGTGGGCGCAGACCGGTCAGCCGGTGCCGACCACGGCGCTGGAGTTGATCACCGCGTCCAGTCTGGTGACCCAGGTCGTGCTGGGATTTCTGGCGCTGTTGTCGGTGGTCAGTTGGATGATCATCTTCGCGAAGGCGCTGGAATACCGCCGGGTCCGTCGTGAAGGATCCCGCTACCTTCTGGAGTTCGAGCGCGTGGGGACCATGGAAGAAGCTGGTCGGTTGTCCGCCAGGGGGAGGCCGAATCCCTTTACCCGCGTCTTTGCCAGGGCGAATGCGTTTCTTCATGAGACCACGCCAGCCCTGGCGGCAACCACGGACCGGGGGGCGAGGCTCAGTGCGGCTCAGGTCGAGGCGCTGAGACAAGTCATGGATTCGCAGATGGATGCAGAGCGTGACCTGCTGGGTCGCTACCTGACCTGGCTGGCCACCATCGGGTCCGTCAGCCCTCTGGTGGGCCTGCTGGGAACGGTGCTGGGGGTGATCAGCGCCTTTCTCGGTTTGGCACGGGGAGGGTCCGGTAACATCGGTGCGGTTGCCCCTGGTGTCGCGGAAGCGCTCACCGCCACGGCGATGGCCCTGGCAGTGGCAATTCCGGCGGTTTTCGGGTACAACATTTTCGCCAGTCGACTGAACGGGATCGATGGCGAGCTTGAGGGGTTTGGATCGGAACTGATTGCGTTGCTGGTCCGCGAGGGGCGGATCTGACGGCGACGACCTGCCGGATGGGGGAGGACTGAGATGCGACGGCGGCGCAGCGGGCGGCTGCAACTCAACGCCGATATCAACGTGGTGAGCCTCATCGACGTGATGATGCTCCTGCTGGTGATTTTCATGATCACCGCGCCCCTGATGCAGGGAGGAGTCGACGTGAAGCTGCCCGTCGCCGACGCCCGTCCCCTCGAGGCCAAGAGCAATCTGGTGATCACGGTGGATGCCAGGGGGAGCATCTGGGTTGACCGGACCCGGATGAGCTACGAGGAGTTCCGCTCCGCGTTCAAGGCCCTGGCGGGTGAGCGGACGGAGAAGGGTGTGACAATCCAGGCGGACAGGCTTTCCAACTGGGAAACGATCGCCCGGGTTCTGACCGTGGTGCGCAACGCTGGCGTGGTGAACGTCGGGATCGTCACGGAGCCTGAGTCGCGCCCATGAGCCCGAGGACGGCGCGCTCGTCAGGCAGGGGTCAGCGCCTGCGATTGCCGGCCCTGCTCTCGCTGGCGGTCCACGTGGCTCTCGTCGTGGGGATTCTGCTGGCTGCCCGTCCCGGCGTCTCGACCGGGACCGTGTACGCGGTGAACCTGGTGGCCGCGCCGGCTGGTCCCAGGCAGACTGGCATCGTCAACGACGCCGCACCGCTGGAGAAGACGGATGTGGCGCCGCCGAAGAGAGCGGAAACGACGCCGAAGGAGGTGGCGCCGATCCGGAAGCCCACCAAAACGAAGTCTTCGACATCGAGGGCCACGCAGACCCCGGATGCGAAGAGCGCTCGTTTCGACCCGAAGGGTGTGCAGAAGGCAGGGGGAGGGCCCGTTGGTGGGCAGGGCACGGATGTCGCGGGAATCAAGACCGAGGGTGAGGCATTCCCCTATCCGGCATATCTGCAGAACATCGTGAATCAGATCGCCCTGCGCTTTGATCCCCGTCAGCGTCAGGTGCTGCGTACGGATGTCAGATTCTTCGTCAGGCGGGACGGGAGCGTGTTCGGGATCTCGGTTGTGAAGGGGTCCGGCGTCTACGGGTTCGACCTCGAGGCCAAGGGGGCAGTGGAGAGTGCCGCCAGCGCGAATGCATTCGGTCCGCTGCCGGAAGGGTACGCGGATGACGTGCTGACGGTTATTTTTTCGTTCGATCCCACAATCATACGGTGATGCGACAGTCGGTCCGGCGTCCGGGCGTCCTGGTACTGATGGTTGCGCTGGCTCTGGCTGCGCGCAGCGGGCTTGCCGGTGCCCAGGATTCATCCTTGACCGTGCGGATCGGCCTCAGGTATTCGCCGGGTGCGCGACCGGGTGTGCTCATACTGCCGGTCAATGGTCCGATGGGAGATTCCGTGCGGACCATCCTGCAGCGCGACCTGGGATTCAGTGACCGCGTGAACGTCATCGACAGCGATGTCATCGCGTCGGATACGTCCGGATCGGTATCCCGGGGAGAGTTCAACTACCCGCTCTACGCCCGTCTTGGCGCGGCTGCGCTGGTTCAGGTAACGGTGACTGCGGCAGGGTTGCACGTCGCGGTCCATGACGTAAGCACGCAGCGGGTGGAACGCGTCAAGGATTTTCCGGTGCCGGCCACTCCTCTCTCGCTCGACTGGCGGCAGCAGGTGCACGGTGTCAGCGATGCCATCGAGTTCTGGGTCACCGGCGTTCGTGGCATCGCGGCAACCCGGATACTGTACACGTCAGGGGGGCGAGTATTCCAGATCGATTCGGATGGCGCCAACGTCACCGCTCTCACCGACGCCGACCCGCCGGCGGCCTATCCCGCCTGGCACCCACGGGCCACGCACATGGCATGGACGGTGATGACCGACGATGGGCGTCGTGTGGTCGTGAAGGATCTCGCGACAGGGACGACGCGCACGCTCCCCGCCGCTGCCGGGTCCGTCAACACGTCACCGACGTTCTCGATGCCGGATGGTTCGACGTTGATGTTCGCCTACGGAAAGGACATCGGGACCGATCTTTATGCCGTGCCCCTGGCGTCGCTTGGGACGGCACCCCGACGCGTTACCGTAAGCCGCAACATGGTGTCGGTATCACCATCCTACAGCCCAGACGGACGTCGCATAGTCTACGTTTCGGACCGACCGGGCCACCCAGAGCTCTACACCGCGGATGCCGACGGCACGAACTCCGAACTCCTGACCAACTTCAACTTCGGTGATCAGTCCCAGCGTACGGATCCGTCGTGGTCACCCGATGGCCGGCTGATTGCCTTTCAGGCCGAAAAGGACGGTTTTGCGCAGATCCACACGGTGAATCCGCGGGATCACAGCATCCGGCAGTACACTAGTGAAATGCGGAACGAAGATCCCTCATGGGCCCCTGACAGTCGCCACCTGGTCTTCACATCCAATCGTTCGGGTAGCTGGCAGCTCTGGATTCTCGACATAGAGTCCAACAGGGTACGCCAGTTGACGCACGCGTCCGCGGGAGCCCGTGGCGGTGCCTGGTCGCCCCGCCTGCTCGTCTTCAACTAGTTTATGTTCCTCTTCACCCTCCCCTCCGTTCCCCCTGCCCAGAGGACAGGAAATGAATAAGACCTATCGCGGTACCATCCTGGCACTGGTCGCGGCCGCCTCGCTTTCCGCCTGTCGGAAGAAGCCCGAGACGGTGACTCCACCTCCCGACAACCCGCCACCTCCGGCGGAAACCTGTGATGCCGCATGCCGGCAGCGTCGGGCGGACTCGATTGCGGCTGCGGAAAAGGCCCGCGCTGACTCGATCGCGGCAGCGGAGCGCGCCAAGGTGGCTGCAGCGGTAGCGGCAGCGACCGCAACCCTGAAGCAGACCATCTACTACGACTATGATCAGTCGGACATCCGGGGTGATGCCCGCACGCTGCTGGACCAGAAGCTGCCGATCCTCCGCTCCAGTCCCACTGTCCAGCTTCGTATCTCGGGTCACGCCGACGAGCGCGGTTCGGATCAGTACAACGATGCCCTCGGGCAGCGTCGGGCCGCATCGGCGCGTCGCTACCTGACCGACAACGGGATCGACATGTCCCGGATCGCCATTGTGAGCTATGGAGAAACCCGGCCGGCTGTCATGGGCTCTGACGAGAGCGCCTGGGCGCGGAACCGGAGAGCTGAATTCGAGATAACCGCGGGAACCGTCGTCCCGCCACAGTAGTCTAACTGAATTAGATTGCCTCTTATCAATGTTTCGGGGAACGGACCCAACTGGTCCGTTCCCCGTCACTCGTGCCCGGTATCCCATGCGCTTCCTTGTACCCGCCGCGCTGGCCCTTGCCAGCACCGCATGCTTCGCAACGCGGAACGACGTGCGCATCCTGCAGGGCGATATCTTCGCCATGCGAACCCAGCAGGCGAAGGCAGACTCAGCGCGAGCGAAGCAGCTCTCTGATATCCTTGCAGCGCTCAACAGCACCATTGGTGTCGTCCGGGACTCGGTCACGGATGTGAGTCTCCGGCTTACGGGTTTCCAGGGGGCGACCCGCCAGTCCTTCTACTCCATCGAACGGCAACTGGCGCAGCTGGGCGAGCTCATGGGCCAGAGTCAGACTGCCCTGCAGCGTTTCCGCGCCGACATCGAAGAGCGGAACCGGGCTTTGATGGAACAGGCGATTCAGGCAGCCGCGGCTCAACAAGCCGGCGGCGCGACCGGGACCACCACACCGCCGACGACATCGTCCGGCACGCCGCCGGCTACGGGTGGGGACTCGACGACACTTCCCACGATGCCGGTCCCCACCGAAGGCCCGAATACTCTTTACCAGATAGGCCGGGATCAGATCATGAAGGGGGCGTATGGGGCTGCCCGGGATGCCTTCACCCAGTTGCTGGTCAATTTCGGGACGTCGGATCTGGCGCCGGCGGCACAGGCGGGGATAGCGGACGCGCTGGGCGCCGAGCAGCGGACAGCCGAGTCCGACAGTGCCTACCGGGTCGTCTTCACCCGGTGGCCGTCATCCGATGCGGCTCCCACCGCGATGTATCGCCTGGGGCTGTCGCTGGAACGGCAGGGTAGAATCGCCGATGCACGAACCATGATGCAGCAGCTGGTGCGCAACTATCCCCTGTCCCAGGAATACTCACTGGCATCGGACTGGCTGGACAAGCATCCATAACCAGACCGAGCCGCGGATGTCGCCAGGGAACAAGGGGGAAATGCCGTTCCTCGATCATCTCGAGGAACTCCGCTGGCGCATCATCTGGTCCCTGGCTGCCTGGATCGTCTGTGTGGCTGTCTCGTTCTGGTTCCTCTTCACGAACGACGACTTTGTGATCCGGTACCTGGCGGAGCCGATCCGCCCCTATCTCACGAACGGGCACCTGATCACCACGCATCCCGCCGAGGCGTTCAGGTTCATCGTCAATCTGTCTCTCATCCTGGGAACCATAGTGGCTTCCCCGGTTATCGTTTGGCACCTCTGGGGCTTCCTCTCGCCGGCCCTGTACAAGCACGAGAAGAAGGTGGTAGTCCCGATTCTGATCCTGGCCACTCTCCTCTTCCTGGCTGGATGTGCTCTGTCGTGGTTCCTGATACTTCCCATAACACTCAAGGTGTTCGCCGGCATTCAGTCCGAGTCTCTGGAGCCCATGTACCGGGCCTCCGAGTACTTCGGTTTTGCCATGGGGATGTCTGTGGCGCTGGGCATAGCCTTCGAGCTGCCCACCGTGATCCTGCTGCTTTCGATGCTGGGCCTGGTGACTCCGCAGATGCTCCACCGCTTCCGCAGGTTTGCCATAGTGGGAGCCATCGTGGCAGGGGCCTTCATCACGCCGGGACAGGATCCCGTGTCGCTGGTGCTGCTGGCTGGTCCACTCTACGGCCTCTACGAACTCAGCGTGATTCTCTCGGCGTTCGTCCACCGCTGGAAGCGAAGACACGACACGTTCGGGGATACGGCGTCAGTGTGAGGCTGGGATCGCTGGCGGTACTCGTCGCGGTGTTGCCCCGGAGGGTCCTGGGGCTTGTCGGTTTGCTGCTGCTGCCAGCGGTCCGGGGCGAGGCTCAAGTCATGACCCGGCCGGACAGCGTGGTGCGCCGCGACTCTGTGGCGCTCCGCGATTCACTGGCCCGGGTGGACTTGTTGCGGCGGTCAGGCGGGGCAGCCGCCGGTGACACGACTGGCCAGGATACCACCAGGCGAACCGCGAGACCGGGGACAGCACCCGACACCCTGCCGGAGCGGCGTCTCATAACCTGGAGCCCTCCGGATTCAGTCATGGCGGCTCTGCTGGAACGCAGTGGGTACTCCGTTACCCGGTTCCAGGGCAATTCGCTGACCTTTCTCGCGCCTCAGCGCGAGATGCTGTTGCGCGGAGAAGCCCAGGTGGCGCGGGACTCGGCCGTCCTCACCGGTGATACCATCCAGTTCAACGATTCCACACAGGTGGTGGAAGCCCGCGGTGACACATTGGTGCTTCGCGATCCCTCGCGCGGGCCTGACGACATAATCGGCTTGGGGCGGTTGCGGTACGATGTGGCCACACGTGAGGGGATCGCCTATGGTGTGTCGACCGCGGTCGAGAGTGGTGAACGCTGGCTGGTACATGGGCAGGTTGCGGCGTTCAAGGGTGACACCAGTGCCACCGGGAGCACCACATTCTATGCCCGTTCGGGATCATTCACGGCGTGTCAGGACCCCAATCCGCATTTCCACTTCGCGTCATCCGAGATCAAGATGATCTCGAAGAACATCCTGGTTGCGCGACCGGCCGTCATGTACATCGCTGATGTGCCGGTGCTCTGGCTGCCGTTCATTTTCCAGGATGTCCGCACCGGACGTCGCAGCGGTCTGATTCCGCCACGCATCGGATTCTCGGATATCGTGCGCAATCAGTCCGGCTACCGCAGGCTCATCGAGGACTTCGGGTTCTATTTCGCGCTCAATGATTACATGGACGCGAGGCTCACCATGGACTGGATGAGCGGAGCGCGACCCACCGAGATCCAGCCGGGATTCGCCCGATTCAACTTTGCCCTGAACTACGCGGTGCGGGATCGTTTTCTCCAGGGACAACTGGCGATTTCCCAGAACTTTGTCCGTGACGGCAGCGCCAATCAGGTGTACTCGTTGAGCCATCAGCAGGACTTTTCTCAGCGTACCCGACTGAGCGCGGTGGTGAATTATGTCACCAACACCCGGGTTCAGCGGAATACATCGATGAGTCCGTACGCTGGTGTACAGGCCATCCAGTCCACGGTGAACTACTCCACGGGTCGCGGGCCATTCACGCTCCAGCTTGGGGGCACCATGAAGCAGTACCCCGGACGTGACAATGTGCAGCGGGACTTTCCATCCATCAGCATCAATTCCCGGCCGATCACCATCGGTGACTGGTTTTCCTGGTCGCCCACCTTCACCTACTCCAACAGCGAGAACCTTCATATTGACCAGGCCGGGGAGTTCGCCTGGCGATACGTCACCGGGGCCGGCGGATCCCGTGACAGCGTTGCCATCGATCGGAGCAGTCGCAACACCTCGATCCGGTTCAATACTCCGGTCCAGATCTTCGGTTTCGACTGGCGCAATTCCTTCAGCCTGTCCGATCGCCTGAACGACTTCCCGGAGCGGCGCACCATAGTCGACGTGAATGACACGTCGAAGAAGGTGATCCGCGTCTTCAAGCGCACCTACCTGTCGGAACTCAACTGGGAGACCGGATTCAGTCTCCCGACCTTCTCCCAGGGTCGCTGGAATGTGTCACCCACCGTGAACATCCAGAAGGTCGATCCCGCCGGACTGATGGTCCGGAGCCAGAACAGCAATGGAGCCTGGGTGATGCAGTCTCTGCGTCCTGCCTTTGGCGTCGGGGTCTCACCCACACTCTATGCTCGTTTCCCGGGGTTTGCCGGTATTGCAGCCATCCGTCACTCGGTACAGACGCAACTGAGTTTCCAGTATGTACCGAAAGGAGATGTCAGCGACGAGTTCCTCAGCGCCGTGGGCAGGACCCGAGTGGGCTACCTCGGCGCCAATCAGCAAAAAACACTCAGTCTGGGGATTTCGACGGTCTTCGAGGCCAAGATGCGACCCGCCATCGACACGATCCCCGAAGAACAGTGGAAGAAGATCAAACTCCTGTCCCTGAACTTCAGCTCCCTGGCGTGGGACTTCGAGCGCGCGAAGACAACCGGGAAGACCGGGCTCACCAACACATCATTCGATATCACCGGCCGGTCGGACCTCCTGCCGGGATTCGACTTCCAGGTGGGCTGGTCGCTGTTTTCCGGAGATCCCATATCCGATTCGGCGGTGTTCAAACCGTATAGGGAATCCATTCGCGGGAGTCTCTCCCTGGGGCCGTCGTCACCGATCGTCCGTGGCGTGGCCCGACTGCTGGGAATGAAGATCAGCGATGCGAGTGGGTCGGGAGCACCCGGAAGCGCGCCCACAGTCCGTTCACCTGTGGGAAATGCCCCGACCCTGGTGGCCGGACAGCCGGTGTCCGGCTCCATCAGCGCAATTTCCGGTCAGATGGGAGTACCGGCAGGCCAGGGGTGGCAATGGAGCCTGACCTACAGTGCCAGGCGCACGCGTCCTCCCACGGGTACGGGTTTCGTCCAGTTCGACCCTGAAGCCCAGTGCGCCGACTACCGCAATTCCTCCCTGATCCTCTATGAATCGTGTCTGCAGGGCGTTACGGCGGGTTCGGGTCCCGAGGGTCCCGGTGAGATGACGACCGCGGGTGGAACGTACTATGTGACACCTGCCCAGGTGAATGCCCAGTCCAACCTCAGCTTCCACATCACCGAGAAGTGGGGCGCCCAGTGGGCGGCCACGTACGATTTCACCCGTAAGGAGTTCGCCAGTCAGGTCTTAACCCTGACACGGGAGATGCACGACTGGAATGCGTCATTCTCGTTTCTCCGCTCACCCAATGGCAACTTCACCTTCAATTTTCACATCGCTCTGAAGGCACAGCCCGACCTCAAGTTCGACTGGGACACGCACGACTACGATCGAAGACTGCAGGGGATAATCCGCTGAGGTCGCGGACTTGAATTAGCCTGTGGTGGCATGGACATTCCCGGCATGAATCGGGCAATCGTCCTTGACGGCGCTTCACTTGCACTCGACGATGTCGTGCGCGCCGCACGACACGGTGCGTCGGTGTCACTGGATCCCAAAGCGCGGGATCGACTCCACAAGGTGCGCCTCCAGGTGGAGGCCAGGCTGGCAAGCGGAGAAGCCGTCTACGGTATCAATACCGGATTCGGAAAACTCTCCGACGTTGCCATTCCGCCAGAGCGTCTTTCCGAACTGCAGGTCAACCTGGTGAGGAGCCATGCCGCCGGCGTCGGGCCGCTGCTGGCGGAAAGCGAGGTCCGGGCGATGATGCTGCTGCGTGCCAACGTCCTGGCCAAGGGCTACTCCGGCGTCCGTCCCGAATTGCCCGAGTTGATCGTGGGAATGCTGAATGCCGGGCTCTACCCGCCGGTGCCGGAGCAGGGAAGTGTGGGAGCCAGCGGAGATCTCGCCCCCCTCTCGCACCTGGCGCTTGCCATGATCGGTGAGGGGGATCTTCTTGAAGGAGCGACCCGGTCGCCGGCATCCGCGGCACTGGCACGCCATCACCTCGAAGCGGTCGAACTGGGTCCCAAGGAAGGAGTGGCCCTGGCCAACGGGACCCAGGCCCATACCGCCATCGCCGCGCTGGCCCTGGACGACGCCAGGATACTCTGGGCCACGGCCCACGTTGCGGGTGCGGCGTCTCTGGATGCCCTGCGGGGGACGCCCGCAGCGTTCGATCCCCGCATTCATGAAGTGCGGGGACAGTTGGGGCAGATGCGTTCCGCCGCGGTGCTGAGGAAGCTTCTCGAGGGTAGCGAAATCCGGGAATCTCATCGCTTCAACGACCCCCGGGTACAGGATGCGTACGCCTTGCGCTGCATGCCGCAGGTTCATGGCCCGGTTCGTGACGCGCTGGATTTTGCCGAGGGGGTGATTGCCAGGGAGCTGAATGCGGCGACCGACAATCCTCTGGTCTTCCCGGATGGGACTCTGCTGAGCGGTGGCAACTTCCACGGTCAGGCCGTCGGCATGGCCCTGGACTTCCTGGCGATCGCGCTGACAAACCTGGCTGTGATATCCGAGCGGCGGATCGATCGACTGGTGCATCCCGACCTCAACGAGGGGCTGCCGCCGTTTCTGACGAGGGATGCCGGGGTCAGTTCCGGATACATGATTGCGCAGGTCACCGCCGCCGCTCTGGCCAGCGAATGCAAGCTGCTGGCGCATCCTGCCAGCGTGGATTCCATTCCCACCGACGGAAACAAGGAAGACGTCGTGCCCATGGCCATGGGGGCGGCCTGGAAGCTCCGGCGCATCGTGGCCAACCTGCGTAACGTCCTGGCCATCGAGCTGTTGTGCGCTGCGCAGGGCCTGGATTTCCGACGTCCGTTGCGGAGCAGTGCCGCGCTGGAGCAGGCCTATGGAACCATCCGCGCGGTCGTGCCGTTCATGGAGCGCGACAGGGCCGTGTCACCTGATATCTTGAAGGTGGCGGATCTGGTGGGGTCAGGTTCCTTTGCCGGCCTGGTGCAGGCTGAAGGCTGACGGTCGCCGAAGCCGCGGGACAACCAATTCACCCATCGTCAATCGTCGATACCGTGCCTCAGACACTCTCCGACAGGCCAGCCCGTACCGTAACTGCGCCCCGGGGTGCGAAGATCACCTGCAAGAGCTGGCAGCAGGAAGCGGCTCTCCGGATGCTCATGAACAACCTCGATCCGGAGGTGGCGGAGCGACCGGAGGACCTTGTGGTCTATGGCGGAACCGGTCGGGCTGCGAGGTCGTGGGAGGCGTTCGACGCGATCGTCCGCACTCTTCGTTCGCTGGAGAATGACGAGACTCTCCTGGTGCAGAGTGGGAAGCCGGTCGCCGTTTTTCGCACTCACGCATCGGCTCCGCGGGTCCTGATCGCCAACAGCAACCTGGTAGGTCGCTGGGCGAACTGGGACGTGTTCCGCGAGCTGGAGCGGAAGGGCCTCATTATGTACGGGCAGATGACCGCCGGTTCGTGGATCTATATCGGGTCACAGGGAATCATCCAGGGTACATACGAGACCTTCGGGGCGGTGGCGCGAAAGCATTTTGGGGGATCCCTGGCGGGGCGATTCGTGCTGACGGCAGGCCTTGGGGGCATGGGGGGAGCGCAACCTCTGGCAGCGACCATGTGTGGCGCCGCCATTCTGGGTGTGGAGGTGGATGAGGAGCGCATCGACAAGCGTCTGCAGACCGGGTACTGCGACCGCAAGACGCACTCGCTGGACGAGGCGCTGCGCTGGATCGGGGAGGCGACGGCAGCGGGCAGCGCCTTGAGCGTGGGTCTGGTCGGCAATGCAGCCGACATCCTCCCGGAACTCGTCAGGCGGGGTGTCGCACCGGACGTACTGACCGACCAGACCAGCGCCCACGACACGCTGAACGGATATGTGCCGCGGGGCATGAGTCTGGCGGAGGCCGCCACCCTCCGGGTGGACGATCCGAAGCAGTACGTCGCACGTTCGGTTGCATCGATCGTGGAACATGTCCGTGCCATGCTGGCGCTGCAGTCACGCGGTGCGATCACGTTCGACTATGGCAACAACATACGGACTGTGGCCTTCGACGCCGGCGTGAAGAATGCATTCGATTTCCCGGGATTCGTTCCGGCCTATGTGCGTCCGCTGTTCTGCGAGGGGAAAGGGCCCTTTCGCTGGGCCGCCCTGTCCGGCGACCCAGCCGACATCCACCGGACCGATGATCTCGTGCTGGAACTCTTCCCTGAGGATGAGCACCTGCGGCGCTGGATCACGCTGGCAAGGGAGCGCATCCAGTTCCAGGGACTTCCGGCCCGGATCTGCTGGCTGGGCCAGGGGCAGCGCGCTCGCTTCGGAGTCGCGCTCAACGATCTGGTAACGAAGGGGGAACTCTCCGCTCCGGTGGTCATCGGACGGGATCATCTGGATACCGGAAGTGTCGCCTCGCCGTTCCGGGAGACCGAAGGAATGAAGGACGGCAGCGATGCCATCGCTGACTGGGCCGTCCTGAACGCGATGCTGAACGTGGCCAGTGGAGCGTCCTGGGTGTCTTTCCACCATGGAGGCGGGGTTGGAATCGGCAACTCCCTGCACGCCGGACAGGTGATCGTGGCCGACGGTACACCGGAGATGCGGGTTCGCCTGGAGCGCGTTCTGACCAACGATCCGGGCATTGGCGTGGCTCGACATGCCGATGCGGGTTACCCAACGGCCATCGAGACCGCCGCCCGTGAGGGAATCGAGTTGCCCATGGTGGCGCGTTGAGCAGCGGCATCGTGCGGGCAACCGGTCCGTCGTGAATCCGTGGTCCCGCGAGGAAAGCCGAGCCGGACAAGGCTGCTGAGACTCGCTCCGGATGCTTTCCTCCCGCTTCCGCCCCTGGCACGTTCCCCTGTTCCTGGCCAAGTACGCCTGGCTCGGGGTGCGGCGTCGTCCCGTGCTCATCCATTTCGAAGTCACCATGCGCTGCAACGCGCGCTGTGGCTTCTGTGACTACTGGAAGACACCGGCTTCTGCGCGGGAATCGGAGACGGAAACCTGCGCGGCAGCGGCGCGGTTCTTCAATCCCATGCTGGTCACGTTTACCGGTGGTGAGCCACTCCTTCGAAGGGATCTGGAAGACCTCGTGGCTGCGGTCCACAATGCCATTCACCTGAAATACATAACGCTGCTGACGCACGGCGGCATGCTGTCGCCGGAGAGGGCACGGTCCCTCTGGAACGCGGGGGTGAGTCAGTTCAACATCTCGCTGGACTATGTCGACGGCCGACATGACGTCGAGCGTGGCATCCCCGGTCTCACGGCCAGGATCCTCTCTACCGTCGCGGCGATGCGGGAGAGCGGAATCGACGCAATACGCTTCAACACGGTCATAAAGCGGGACAACCTCGATCACGTAATGGACGTAGTCCGAAAGGCCGAGGAACTCGGTGTCGGGGTGAACTTCAGCGTCTACACGGACATGAAGAACGGGAACCGGAGTCATCTGGTCGGCAGTGACGACATGGCGCAGGCCGATGACGTCATTCGCCAGCTCCTGGCGTTCAAGCGCCGTAAACGGGGTGTCATTACCAGCTCCGATTACTACCTGGAGCAGATCCCGAGGTACCTTCGCGGTGAGATGACCGAACCCTGCCGTTCCGGGATCCGCACGATTCACATCGATCCGTCCGGACAGGTGAAGCGCTGCCCGGACTTCCCGACCGACTTCCACTGGCGCGACTTCCGGCGTTATGAACCAATAGACTGCAATCGTTGCTTCTACGCGTGTCGCGGTGAGGCACAGGCCCCGCTGAGGCTTTCCCGTGTGCGTGACGTGATGGCCTGAGACGTTCCAACTGCCTGATGCCTGCCAGGCACCCCGCGCGTCAGGATCCCGCCAGTCCCACTGAAACCGCCGTGGTATCCCGACATTGCCCCAACCGGAATGCTGACTTGGACCTCCTTTTCGTCAATGCATCGCAGGTCGTGACCTGCGGCGGCCCCGCTCGCGCCCGAAGGGGGCCTGAAATGCGTGATATCGGGCTCCACACCGGAACGGCAGTAGCGGTTTCCGAAGGCCGAATCGAGGCCGTGGCGCCGCAATCCGAACTGGAGAGGCGGTATCCTGGGCACGAGCGTGTGGACTGCGATCATCGGGTGCTGATGCCCGGCCTGGTGGACTCACACACCCACGCCATCTTCGGACGATCCCGGCACGAGGAGCAGGAGCAGCGAGCCGCGGGGATGGACTACATGGAGATCGCCCGTCGCGGAGGCGGTATCCACGCTTCAGTGAGGGATCTCCGCAGCCGGTCGGACAAGGACCTGCTGGAGCTCGCCATCCCCCGCCTGAAGCGCCTCGCCAGTTACGGAACCACCACGGTGGAAGTCAAGTCTGGATACGGGCTTACGGTGGAGGACGAGCTTCGTACCCTGCGTGTAATCGCGAAGCTGTCCTCGGTCGTCCCTGTAAGACTGGTACCCACGTTTCTCGGTGCGCACGAAATCCCGCTGGAAGCTCGTTCCACACCCGATGGCCGATCCGAATACGTCTCCCTGCTGGTGCATGAAATGATTCCGAAGGTGTCGGGAGGTGGTCTCGCCAGGTTCGCGGATGTGTTCTGCGAACCGGGTGCCTTTACCGTCCCTGAATCGCGCGCCATCCTCTCGGCGGCGAAGCGTGCCGGACTGGAGCTCAAGCTGCACGCGGATGAGTTGCGCCCGTCTGGCGGCGCGGAACTCGCCGCTGAGCTGGGTGCAGTCTCGGCTGACCACCTCGGCGCCATTTCACCAGCGGGGATCGATGCCCTGAGCGCGAGTTCCACGGTAGCCACGCTGTTGCCCGGAACCATGCTCTTCCTGGGGAAATCATCCCAGGCGCCGGCCCGGAGCCTCCTGGATGCGGGAGCCGCTGTGGCACTGGCCACGGACTTCAATCCGGGAACCTCGCCGACACCCAACTTCCCGCTCATCCTCACGCTGGCGGTGAGTCAACTGCGCATGTCGGTGTCGGAGGCCATCCTCGCATCTACCGTCAATGGTGCCGCCGCTCTGGGCCTGGCAGAGGAGACAGGCCAACTCGCACCGGGCTTCCGGGCGGATCTGGCGCTGTTCGATGCAGAAGATGTGCGCGAGATCCCCTACTGGTACGGCGATCGGCGGTGTCAGGCTACCTGGGTGAATGGAGTGCGCGCCTTCCCGGAGGAAGGGACGAAGTGACCTGCCTTCATCCACCCCCGATCGCGGACAAACCATGTCGGTGACGCTCACCCGTCTCCGGAAGCGTGCTGCTGATCTGGAGCAGAAGAAGCAGTACGACAAGGCCCTCGAGGTCTACGTCCAGATCCTGGAGGAGGGTGGCAAGGATCTCGGCGACGACGACGTGCCCCTGTTCAATCGCGTGGGTGACATGCTCATGCGCAAAGGGAGCGTGACGGAGGCACTGGGGTACTATGAACGGGCGGTGGACGTCTACGCGGAACGAGGCTTCCTCAACAACGCCATCGCTCTCTGCAGCAAGATCCTCAGGCAGTCGCCCGGGCGGACAGCCGTCTACTACAAGCTCGGGAAGATCAGCGCCCGAAAAGGCTTCAAGAGCGATGCCCGGAAGAACTTCCTGGAATACGCCGACCGGATGCAGAAGGCTGGCATGGCCGACGAAGCGTTCCGCGCCCTGAAGGAGTTTGCCTCCCTGTACCCCGATCAGGATGACGTCCGCCTCATTCTCGCGGAACTTCTCTCCAAGGTAAACCGCAAGGGTGAGGCTCTGGAGCAGCTCCAGGCGCTCTACGAGCGGCTCGAAGCGGAGGGCCGTGAGGCAGAGGCGCGTGCCACCGTGGATCGCATGAAGGCAATCGATCCGGAGCACGAACCGCGGGTCACCGGCGTACGTGAAACAGAGAAGAAGGCGGACCTGGTATTTCTCGATCTGAGTGAAGAAGCGGGACTTTCACCACCGTCGGTTCGCCGGATGACCCCAACCCCGCTTTCCAGTGCCGTAGTGGGTGCACCGGTGGTGCCTGCTCTGGATGGATTGACACTGACGTTCGTCCCCGATGAGGATGACGTGCCGGCACAGGCGACACCCGTGCGTGCGGAATCAGTGCTTCCCGCCCTCGGAGATTCGGATCGGTCGCGGACGGAAGACCCGGCGGCGGATATTCCGGAGTTGGTGATGGAAGCCGTGGAGGCGGACACGGTGGAGGAGTTCTCCGTCGTCGAAACGACGGAACCCGATCTCGACATCATCGACGCGTTCGGGGAGCCCGTGGAACCCGCGGATGTCGACGATCTGATTCGTCCACTTCGTGAGCAGCCGCCCCTCACGGGCAATGAGTTTGCCGTAATCGATCTGGAGGAGGCCCCGCAGCGTCAGGAACGGCGCACGCACGACCTGGCACTTCCCGGCGAACTGCCGGGGACACCGGAGGCTTTCGTCACCATCGGGTCGACGCCGGAATCCATGGCTGCCGTCGAGGACGCCAGAGCGGCCGCCGAAGATGCTGCCGACATGGAAGCCGACATCCTGGCCCGCGAGGCAGTGAGTCGGACATCGGCGTCAGTGAGCCGATCCACGACGCCGGCCGACGACATTCAGTTGCTGCCTGACGAGGGCCGTGTGGAGGATGAGGGCGTCATGTTCGGCGCCGCTGACACCGCCGAGGACGTGGCAGCAGCCGACGCTGCGCTGGACCTCCTGGCGGATGGGAAGGTTGCCGGGTCGACGCCTCCGGACGGCTCCCAGGTCGGCGTGGAGCCTGACAGCGATTCCAGCGCTCCCCAGGGGAACCGGAGTGATAGCAAGTCGTTTGGCACGTCTGCCTCCAGCGAGGTCGATTTTCTTGCCAACCCCCCGACTTTCGGAACTCACGATGAACCGGTCGCGCATGCCTTCCCGCCGTTGGACGGACTGGACGCCGAATCGTCCGAGCGGGCTGCCGCCGACTTCGATGCTGCTTTCGATGGCCCGACCCGGATGCACACGCCGAGGTCCACGCTGTCCATCGGCGGAGCGGAGCGACACCTGCGCCGTCGCCTGGAACTGGAACCGGAGAACTGGAACCTGCGGCGACAACTGGGCGAGGCCCTTCTCGATATCGGAAGAAGCGAGGATGGTCTCTACGAGCTGGAACTTGCCATGGTGGGACTGGAGCTGGACGGCGAGATCGAGCGTGCGGCTGACGTGGCCGATGAGATCCTGGGTGTCGTTCCGGGATCCATTCGTCATCACCAGAAACGGGTGGAATACGCTGTCAGGACCCGCGATCGCCAGCGGCTGATACAATCGTATCTGGAACTGGCTGATGCCTTGTTCCGCACCGGCACGGTCGACAAGGCGGTCTCGGTCTATGGCAGGGTGCTGGAGCTCGATGGATCGAACGAGCGCGCGGAGTTCGCCCTCGCCACGCTGGCGCCTGACGAGCTGATACGACGCCGTGGTGGAAGGATCCGTCCCGAGCGCTGGTCGGATGAACTCGACGCCATTCCCGGTAGCGGCATCGGGAGGGTTACCGGATCGTCGCCCGTAATTCCCGCTGGCTCCCCGGTTTCCATCGAAGCCGTCAAGGAGGCGGTGGAAGCCAGTAACGAAATCCCGGATTCCGCTCCCCTCGACGAAGCCACGGAGGTTTCTCCGGCCGTACCGGCATCGGCGTCCTCCAACGGCTCCGATGAGACCTCACCTGAGCCGTTCCGCGAGTCTGATTCTGCCGGGGAGATCGAGGAACAGATACCGGACATTGCCGCCCTGTCCCTGCATTGGGACCTGGGAGTGTCGGACGAGCAGGATGCCGGGACGATGGCAGCCGACCCGGTTTCCGAGTGCCCCCAGGGCCGCGACGAAGATGCTTTGGACGAAGGGCAACCCGGGACTGCAGAGGAGCATCCCGAGCAGGGGGTTGATCCGCGGGCTTCGTACGAAGCGGAAGGGACCGGTGATCCGGAGTCCGACGCCCAGGTCTTGTTCGGAGCGGAAGGGGGCGGTGTTACCGAGTCTGACACTGAGGCTCGGTTCGGAGCGAAAGAGGGCGGTGTTCCGGAGCCCGAGGCCAAGGCATCGTTCGGAGCAGAAGGGGCCGGTGCCCCCGAGCCCTGCACCGAGCCTTCGTTCGGAGCGGAAGGGGCTGGATATTCAGAACCCGGCGATGAAGAAAGTGCAGCACCCAGTACGCAGCACGATGAGTCTGAGCATCTGCCTGCGATGGGAGCGGGCAGTCCGGAAGAGCCCGAGCAGGCAGCAGCGGAATTGCCGGACCGGTCCACCCATGAAATGCTGGCAGAATCGTCGAATGGCATCGGCTCGCAGAAAGTTTCCGATTTCGAGAGTGACCTGGAGGCCTGGCCGGAATACGGGGGCGAGGAAGTTGGCGGCGACGCTGTGTCGCTGGATGCCGGGGAACCGGTTGGATTCCCGGCTGAGGCCGACGACGGCCACGAAACGCGCGAGTCGGCGGTGGATTCGGGTTCCGCCGGAGGCACTGACACAGAGCCGGCTCCGACGTCACACGACTTGACCGCTGCCGACCCGGGTCTCACCGGCGCCGGTACCGACCGCGACGCTTCGGACAGCGGCAAGCGACCGGAGTCCACGCCTGAGCTGGAACCCCAAGCGGTTTCGGCGGTGACGGAAGGTGAGGCGATTTCCAGACTGGAGCAGGCTCGTCGTCTGACCCCGGTTGGCACCGGGGAGGGCGAGTTCGTGGACCTTGGAGAATGGCTCCGTCTGACGGAGCCGGTGAAGTCCACGCGGATGCTGGTCGAGGATCCCCGTCCGACAGGCGATGAGCAGGCCGACTTCGAGGAGCTCTTGCGCCGCTTCAAGCGCGGTGTGGCCGAGAACGTCGAACCCGAGGACTATGATTCGCATTACGATCTGGGGGTCGCATTCAAGGAGATGGGCCTGGTCGATGAGGCCATCGCGCAGTTCCAGAAGGCACTGCGGGGGTCCACCAATAGGGTTCGCTCCTACGAGGCCCTCGGCCAGTGTTTCGTGGAGAAACAGCAGTATCCAATCGCGGCCGCGCTTCTCCAGCGCGCCCTGGAGCTGCCCGGGACCGATGACCAGCAACTGGTAGGCGTACTGTACCTGCTTGGTTTCGCGACGGAGCATATGGGTCGCGCCGCCGCGGCACTTCCGTATTATCTTCGGGTCTTCGCGGTCGACATCGAGTTTCGCGATATCGCCTCACGTGTGGCAGCCCTGGAAACCCAGACGACGTGACCGAACGGGACCAAACGACAACAGAAGCCACCTCTGTCAGCCTTGCCGAGATTCAGGCCCCGGTGATTTCCGAACTGGGGCGGGTCGGTGAGGAGATGTGGCGTATCGTGTCCGTGGACAGCGCTCTGCTCAACGGTGTCAGTGAGCACCTGATGCTGATGAAGGGCAAAATGCTGCGTCCCACGCTGTTGCTCCTGTCTGCCGGGGCGGATGATCGCGCGGAAGCGCGGGCTGCTGCATATGCCGCCGTGGTGGAACTGATCCACCTTGCCACACTGGTGCATGACGATGCCGTGGATCACTCCGTGTTGCGACGCGGCATGCCCACCATCAATGCTCTTTTCACGCACCAGGTGGCCGTGATAGCCGGGGATTTTCTCTACTCCAGGGCGGTGCAGGAACTGGTGAGGCTGGGGGATATCGAGGCGCTGCGTGTCTTCGCCCGAGCGTCGAATGAACTGACACTGGGAGAAATGCGGCAACTGTCGGCTCTGGATGCTCTGGAGTTTTCGGAAGAGGATTACGAGTTTCTGATCCGGGCGAAGACAGCCGCACTCTTTTCGGGCGCCTGCGAAGTGGGGTCACTCTGCGGTGCCCCTCGTTTCCGTGAGTCGCTCGCAGCCTATGGGTCTCATCTGGGCATGGCCTTCCAGGTAGCCGATGACCTGCTGGACTACACGGCTTCGGAATCAACCGTTGGCAAGCCGGTCGGACAGGATCTGAGGGAACACAAGGTAACCCTGCCTCTGATAAGGGCACTGACGACGATGGGCGATGCGGCACGGGGCGAAGTGAATGCACTCTTTGCCACCGCGGAACCGGATGAAGTGCAGGTTGAGCGGGTTATCGGGATTGTCCGCGAAGAAGGCGGCCTGGAGTATGCCCGGGAGAGAGGCGAGGAATACGCCGCCCGGGCGGACGTCGCCCTCCAGGGACTGCCGGATTCGGCCTCGCGCCGTGCCCTTCAGGGTACCCTCAGTTATGTGATGGACAGGCGTACATGAAAACCGGCCAGCTGCGAACCCCGCGACGCCCCCTTTTCCATGGTGTGGTGCTTTCGATAGGCTTCGTAGTGGGTGGGTTCCTCACCCTTCTGGCCCGCAAGTTCCTTCCGGTTGGTGCGGTGAAGGAGTTTCTGACCACGGGATTCACACCATCGGTCGGCCCCCTTCATGTGGATCTCATTATCTTGAAATTCGCCCTTGGTCCGGTAGCTCTGGATGTCTCGCTGCTCAGCCTCGTTGGTGTGCTGGTCGCGTACCTGATTGCCAGGTCGCTCTTCTAGGAGTCACATATGAATTTCGGCAACCTCGGTTTCATGGAAATCCTGCTGATCCTGGTGGTTGTTCTGCTCCTCTTTGGGGCAAAACGACTCCCGGAAATCGGTGCCTCGTTCGGGAGGAGCATCACCGCCTTCAAGAGAGGGCTGAGTGATGCCGAGCGAGCGATCCGCGAGGATGCTCCGCGCGAGCGAATCAACCCGGCGCAACCCGACACCCAAAAAAGTCAGGAGGCCGAACAGCCGGAGCCCCGCCGACTGCTGCAATAGCCCGGGATGAACGGAAGAGGGGGAGCAGCCGCTTGGGCTGCTCCCCCTCTTTTCAATGCATCGGGTTCCGCCGACCTACTGTGGGACAGCCTGTGCCCGCGCTGCTGCCGCCAGTTGCTTCCGCCGGTCCTTGATGTTGGCGCTTTCCCTCAGGCCGTCCATGAACTCCCGAACCCTGGCCTGCTGGAGGCTATTCATTACGGTGCTGCGCTGAACCTCCTTCTGTGCCTCGAACGCTTCGCGCGTTGCCTCGATCCTGCGGTCCACGCGAATTATGAAGACCCCGTCATCCGTGGCAATGGGATTGGAAACCGTTCCCACCGGCAGGGCGAACGCGGCACCGATAGCGGCATTGAGGCGGCCCAGATTCGGCACCAGCGTCGAGCGGGCAAAGAGGTTCGAGTGGTTTACTACCATCCCGCGTTCCTCGGCGGCACGCTCGAAGGTGGAGGCCCGGGCGCGCTCGGTGAATTCCCGGGCCGTGCCGGCCAGGTGCTCTGCCTTCTTCCGGCGCAGGAGCAGTCCCCGGATGCCCTCCTTCACCTCATCGAATGCGGCCGTGCCTTCGGGTTGCAGGGTATCCAGGCGGGCCAGATAGTACGCGTCATCCGTATCGAAGAGCTCGCTCGACTCGCCCGGAACGACCCCGCTGAAGGCCCAGGCGCTGGCCCCTCCGGCAAGCCCGTGTTCCGTGAACAGCGGCTGCCCCTCGAAGGCCTGCACGTGCGAAATTTCGAGGTTCAGCTCCCGGGCAGCCGAGTCGAAACGAGCCGGCTCGGTCGCCGCAGCGGCAATACGCGCCAGGGCGTCGGCTTCGCGATCCGTCCTTACGGCATTGGAGTCACTCTGTGTGACCGGAATCAGGATGTGCCGGAGGTTGACGGAGTCCGGTGCGCGACCTTCGAGTTTCAGGATGTGGTAGCCGTCCGGGGCCAGCACTGGCTGGGAGACGTCACCGACCTTCATCGCCGCCGCGGCCTTCTCCAGGGTCGGGTCCATGGTCGCGATGGCCCGCATACCCATGGAGCCACCATTGACCGATGTCAGTTCATCGCGCGATTCCCGGGAGGCGACATCCTCGAAACGGGCTCCCCCCACGATCTCCTCGCGAAGTCGCCGGGCCTTTTCCAGGCTCCAGAGGCTGTCCGCTGCCGTCACCACACGCGGGATCGCCACCAGGCTGAGACTTGCCCTCCCCGGCTGTTTGAACCGTTCCTCGTTGTCCTCGTAGTACTCCCGCATTTCCACCTCCGTGACGGAAACGACGCTGTCCGGAACGGTGGAGGGGTCGAACGTCACAAAGCTGACTTGCGCCGAATCGTGCTCATCACGGTATACGGTCCAGAGGGCCGCGTCCGAGACGTAGACATCGTTCAGGAGTTGCTGATAGAGTTTCGCTCTGGGAATCTCGGTCCTGTAGTAATTTTCCAGCTGAACGAGGAGACCCTGCTGTCGGGCCTGTGGACTGGCCAGTAGCCGCTGGTACTTGTCGAGGTCGAATACCCCATCGGTCTGCAACGTGGGATCCGCGCGCAGGCCCTCGGGAGGATTGGACCGGGCCTGTGTGAGGATTTCCTCCTCGCTCACGCGAATGCCACGGCGCTCATATTCCTGGTTCAGGAGGATGTCGGTAACAAGCTGGTCAAAAGCCTGGTTCTCCACCTCCTTTCTCTCGTCCAGGTTCAAACCTCTACCAGTGTACTGCTCCCGCTGCTGGGCGAGGGAGTTGGAGAGATTCAACCACTGGACGTACGGAATATCGACGCCATTTACGGTGGCTACGGCTGATGTCGTGGTCACCTGACCCAGGCCCAGAAGGCCCGACGTGTCCACGAACAGGAAGCCGCCGACAAAGGCGACGACGATGAATATCCAGATCCACTTTGCGGCGCTCCGCATCTGCTGCAGCACGGGCGCTAACTCCTTCGGCTTGGGATGCGTTCCGGGGGCTTACTGCGAGCCCGATAAGCTATTTGTGATCTGAGTCTAAAATCAAGTTGGCCTGTCACTTCTGCTGTACATTGGTCGTCAGACTTGACGACTCCAGCAGGGCCGAACCGTGACTCCCCAGGGAGCACGTACCCGAGGGATTGGCATGAGCGCTCGTCTCGAAGAACTCCGGGCAAAGTTCCAGGAAAACCCACGCCGCTATTTCGCCCCGTTTGCGAACGAACTGCGAAAGGCTGGCGACCCCAGCCAGGCAATATCCATCTGCCGTACCCATCTTGCCGGCCAGCCGGGCCACGTCAGCGGACACATCGTCCTGGCGCAGGCACTGCACGAAGCCGGTGAATGGGCCGAGGCCGGTGAGGTGTTCAACGCAGCACTGGAGCTGGATCCCGAAAACCTGATTGCCCTTCGGTCCATGGGCGATATGGCCCACGCCAGCGGTGATTTCGACAAGGCGCGATCCTGGTACGAGCGACTCCTGGACGCGGACCCAAGGAATCAGGAAGTCGGCGGACTCCTGGCAGGTCTCCCACGTCCCGGAACGGCTGCGGTTGCACCTGACCCTGCCGATGCCGAAACCCCAGGTACGGATACCTTGCCCGATGACGCGTGGACTGCTCCAGCCCCCACAGGCGGTCTCACCGATCAACGGGTCGAGCCGTTTCCTTCGAAGCCCGAGGGGTCCAGCCCGCCGGGCCCGGCGGCGTGGACAGCAGCCGGGATCTCCCCGGACCAGACCTTGCCGGAAACACCGATTGACCCGACTGCACCGGCCGAAGGAGACGTCTCGGTATCTGCGCGGGACAGTTTTCCCGCAGCCTGGTCTTCGCATCCCGCCACGTTCGAGGCAATTGAAGCCGCGGGCGACCCCGCATCCCACGGGGTTGTCGATGTCACGGCGGAAACTGGGTCCGTTCCCCCGCGGGACGGACAGGTCGCCGGTCAGGTGCACGGAATGCCTGATTCCCCAGGCACCCTGGAAGCGGAGGATTCCGACACGACCGGACCCAGCTCCTCGACCGATCCGATGGCCGCCAGTGACCCAGCGGCGGCTCCCGAGCCGGAGTGGACACTGCCGGCGGAATCGCTGCGGCGAGAAAGTGACCAGCCTTCGGGAGACTGGGAGTCGTCGCTGACGGAATACGGCAACGGGGCAGTGAGTTCCGAATCCGGTGAGTGGCTGGACCATGGCGCTGACTGGTCGCTGGAACTTCCGGCAGAGGAACCGGCAGCCGCTTCCGCGCCGTCGTCCGAGGATCCCGACTGGTCTTCGGCGGACTCGAACGAGCTGGAGCTGTCCTCCGACCTGCCAGAACTGTCACGAATGCCGGACTGGATGTCCAACCTCGACGAGACGGAGGCGAACTCGTCTCCCGCCGGTGAGCATGGGGGGCCGGACGCGTCCGAAACGGATGACGTCTCCGACTACCAATGGTCATCCGGTCTCGAGGAAAGCGCGGTAGCGGACCAGGACGGGGAACCAGCGGATTCCTCCGACTGGCAGGCCGGGCCGCGGCATTCAGGATTCGGACACGACGATCCGGACGCATCATCGACTCCGGCGGAGCCCGTATCAGCGACGGAAGGAAAAGACTTCCCGGAGCTCGCGGACCACGCTGAATGGGGTGCCGTAACAGAGGCCGGCGTGCCAATGGAAGTCTCCGGTGCACAGGGAGACGCCGAACGCGGGGGAGAACATGATGCTGCCCCCGTTGCCGACTCTTCTGACGAATCATGGGCCAATCCGGAAGCTCAGGTGACTGGTGAGGACACCATGACGGAAGCGCTCTTGTCCAGCGTGGGGTTCGAATCCCTCCAGCCACCCATTGACGTCCCGCGAGACGATGTTCCATTGGCTGAAGCAGCGACGGCAGATGAATCCATAGCCGGGATGGGCCTGCTTCCCGACATGGAGACGGCGGGGTCCGTGGAATCCGTGGCAAGCGGGGAGTCTCCGGACGGAGCGGTCGCAGACGATGAAGCAGAGAATCGCGCCCTCTACGCAGAAAACGGCTTCGAGGGCGAGCTCGACTCCCCGGGGTGGCGTTTGTCACCCAGCGCGGTCTATTCGGACCCGGCTGCGGCGCCTGATGACTGGTTTGCCGAGGTGAACAGCGCGACGGATTCTCTGGTCGAGGATGTGCCAGCGGAGCCGGAACCGGTGTCGGCCCAGGCTGGACAGCCGGATCCGGCTGGCGACGCTGAAGCGGACTGGTTCTCGGACGCTGGTTCATTGGAAGGGCCGGTTTCCGGGAACGACGAGTTCTTCATGGCTCCTGACCTGGCGGTGGTTTCCTCCGCCGAAGGGCCGCCCCCCGTGGCTGCTGCACCGGGGAACGCTGATGCGGGAGAAGCTCCTTATCCGGTGGACGTCGAGGCTTTCGAACCGCGGACTGTCCAGGATCAGAACGTCCTGGAACCTGTGCAGGTTCAACCGGTCGTGTCAGATCAGGCCGGTGAGGACTTCCAGGAGCCGTCCGCAGTGGCGGGTTCTGAGGTGCAGGATCGAACTCCTGTACGTCCGGTGGAGGGGACCTTTCCAGGAGTGGGGACCGAAGCAGCCCCATCGACAGGGCCGGTTTCCGCGGCGCCGTTCCTTACCGCGACCCTGGCGGAACTGTACCTGAAGCAGGGTTTCCGGGGAGAAGCACTCGCGATTTACCGGCAACTGAGTGAACGGGACCCGGAGAACGCCAGCTTGCGCGAACGGATACTGGCCCTGTCGAGTGAAACGGCGACCTCGCCTGACGCTGGCGGGTCGGCCGCCTCGCGTGCGGGGCAGCGCTCGATTGGAGCCTTCTTCTCCCACATTGCCCGTAGGGCACCATCGGCCGCAGCAGCGCAGGCGCGTCTCGCCAGAACGGCTGCGGAGGCACGGGGTGAGACCGCCGCTGGATCGGCCCCGGTGGACAATACGGAACCACCGTTTGCTACCGCGGCATCCGCTCTGGCGAACCTTTTCTCGGCTTCGCAGCCTGGTTCTTCGGACCAGGAGGCTGCTCGGACGCTGGCGCGTGCGGTCACTGAGGGAACGCACCGGCCGTCGCGGGAGGCGGACCGGGAGTTGTCTTTGGACCACCTGTTTCGCGATGTTCCCCGTTCGACCAGCGGCGCGTCGCTCGACGATTTCTATGCGCCGCCTGGCGGGCCCACGGGTGAGGCAACGCAGCCCGATGGGTCGGTCGGGGCGCCTGAAGAAGGTGAGGCGGACATCCGGCAATTCACTGCGTGGCTGGAGGGGCTGCGTAAGAAGTGAGAATTGCCGTCCTGCACGGTCCAAATCTGAATCTGCTGGGGACCCGGGAACCCGAAATCTACGGTTCCACCACACTGGCGGAGATCGACGCCAGGCTGCTGGCCCTCGCGGGTGAACTGGGCGTGGAACTCAGTGCCTTTCAGTCCAATCATGAAGGGGAGCTAATCGACGCGATACAGGGGCTGCGCGGAAGCGCCGATGGGGTGATTATCAATGCTGGAGCGTTCACCCATACCAGTCTGGCGCTCCGGGACGCATTGTCCGCGGTGGCCATCCCCTACGTCGAGGTTCATCTGTCCAACATTTTTTCGCGTGAACCCGAGCGTCGGCACTCGATGCTGGCCAGTGGTGCGGTCGCGATTGTGAGTGGATTCGGCGCCTGGGGTTACGAGATGGCGCTTCGGGGGCTGGTTTCCAGGCTCCCGCACCGTGGTTGAGGCCCATCGGAAACGTCAGGCGGTACTCATCCAGAAGCTGATCGATGCTAACCTGGATGGGTTGCTGGTCACCTCCCTTCCGAACATCCGGTATCTGACCGGGTTCAGCGGATCCAGCGCGCTGCTTTTTCTCACACCGGTGGACTGCTGGCTCTTCACGGACTACCGCTACGAGACGCAGGCCCGCAACGAAGCCTCGGTCGTTACGCGGTTGGTCATCGAGGCGACGAGCCTTTGGGATGGTCTCTGGCGGCAGCTTCAGGAGCGGAGCGGTGTGGGTGCCTTTGGGTTCGAGTCCGCGCATCTGTTGCATCGAGACTTCGAGCGCCTGCTGCAGACCGGTTCGCGCTGGACCTGGCGGGCGACCAGGGAATTGGTCGAGGGTTTGAGGGAAGTGAAGGATCCGGCCGAGGTCGAGTGCATCCGCCTGGCGGGGATCATTGCCACGTCGGCGCTGGAGAAGACGCTTGCGGCGGTGGAGCCGGGGATGACCGAACGCGAAGTGGCGGGAATCCTGGAGCATGAACTGCGAAAAGCGGGTTCCGAGGGATTCCCGTTCCCGACCATCGTGGCTTCGGGGGAGCGGACGGCACTCCCCCACGCCAGGGCGGGGTTGCGTCCCATTGCGCGCGGCGACTTTGTGTTGTTGGATTTCGGGGCGATATTCGGCGGCTATTGTGCGGATGTAACGCGGACCGTGGTGGTGGGTTCCGCATCGGACCGGCAACGCGAGGTCTACGCAGCGGTGCAGGATGCCAATGCGGCGGGATGGCGGGGAGTGCGGTCGGGGATGACCGGAATTGAAGCAGATGCGCTGGCGCGGGATCTTCTGCATGCGCGGGGATTCGGCGATGCTTTTGGGCATGGCCTGGGACATGGGATTGGGCTGGAAGTGCATGAGGCACCTCGTTTGTCGAGACTTTCCGGCTCATCGCTCCTCGCCGGGGCGGTTGTGACAATAGAGCCCGGGTTGTATCTGGAAGGCTGGGGCGGTGTGCGAATCGAGGATGATGTGCATCTGGTGGAGGGTGGGGCGGAACTGTTGACGGATTTCCCGCGTGAACTCGTCGAGCTGCGTTGATGCGGCCTGACTGACTGATACCAAGGCGCAATGATCGACCTTCGCTACGTCAAGAAGCTCATCGAGATGCTGGACGGTTCGTCCGTCGATTCCGTCGAGATTTCGACGGACAAGGGGATGAAGATCAGGATCTCCAAGACGCCTCAGCATCGCGGTGCGGTGCAGATACCTACGCCGGTGCCCATGCCGGCCCTGATGGCTCCCGCGGCTGCCGGTCTGACGCGCGCCACGCCGGCGGAGGGAGTGGCCGTCATCGCTGAACCCGAAGTGTCCCGGCCGGAACCGGCCCGGGTGGATCTGCTCGAGGTCAAGTCTCCGATGGTGGGTACCTACTATGCGCAGTCCGAGCCAGGTTCCCCTCCTTATGTGACGGTGGGCACGAGAATCTCCCGGAAGCAGGTTCTCTGCATCATCGAGGCGATGAAGATCATGAATGAAATCGAGTCGGAGTTCGACGGTGTGGTGAAAGAAGTTTGCGTTCAGGACGGTCACCCAGTCGAATACGGACAGGTGCTTTTCCGAATCGACCCGAATGCCTGATCCAGCCATGGGAGTCGAGCCCACGCCGACAGCGACGGCATCCCGGCCGCCGTTCAACTTCAAGGCCATTCTCCAGCAGATGATTCAGCTGGGAGCGTCCGACCTGCACCTGAAGGTCGGGCGCCCGCCCACGCTGCGCGTCCACGGAGAACTGTCCCCACTGCCTTTGCCGGCCCTGCGTCCGGAGGATCTCAGCACGCTGGCCAAGGAGATAATGTCGCCCAAGCAGGTAAAGGAGTTCACGGAATACCGGGAGGCGGATTTCGCCACCGGCGTGCCGGGGATCGGGCGCTTCCGGGTCAATGCCTATCAGCAGCGGGGAACGATTGCTTTCGCCATCCGGACCATTCCGCATCAGGCGCGATCGATCCAGGATCTGAATCTCCCGGCGGTGGTGGAGCGGGTGGCGCTGATGCCCCGGGGGCTGGTGCTGGTCACGGGCGTCACCGGATCCGGCAAGTCGACCACCCTGGCGTCGATCATTCAGCTGATCAATGAGCGGCGCTACGCCAACGTGATCACCATCGAGGATCCCATCGAGTTCCTGCACCGCGACCTGAAGAGTCACATCAACCAGCGCGAGGTCGGGACCGACACCGGCAGTTTCGGCCAGGCCTTGCGAAGGGTGCTGCGTCAGGATCCCGATGTCGTCCTCATTGGCGAAATCCGCGATCTCGACACCCTGGATACGGCGCTCAAGGCGGCCGACACCGGACATCTGGTGTTCTCGTCGCTTCACACGACCGACGCCACGCAGACCATCAACCGTATTCTCTCGTTCTACCCGCCCCACCAGCAGAACGAAGTGCGTTATGCACTCTCCAGCGCACTGTCCGCGGTGGTGTCGATGCGTCTCGTGCCCCGTACGGACAGGCCCGGACGGGTTCCGGCCTGCGAGGTGCTCATCAGCACGGCCGCCGTACGGGAGCAGATCCGCGATGTGAACAAGACCCTGAACATCCCCGATCTGATCCGTGAAGGCACGGTGCAGTACGGGATGCAGAGCTTCGACCAGTCTCTGATGTCGTGGTACTCGCAGGGAGTCATCTCGTACGAAAGTGCCCTGTTCCACGCCTCGAATCCGAGTGAGTTTGCCCTGCGCGTGCAGGGTGTGGCGGGTTCGAGTGACACCTCGTGGGACGGTTTCCAGCAGCCTGGGGAATAGTGCGGCCCACGCCGGGAGGCTGCCTCTGATGTTCCGGAAGATCCTGGTCGCCAATCGCGGCGAGATCGCGTTGCGAGTGATTCGCGCCTGCCGTGAACTGGGCATCGAGACGGTCGCAATCTACTCCGAGGCTGACCGTGATTCCCTTCACGTCCGGTTTGCCGACGACGACGTGTGCATCGGGCCGGCTCCCGCGAAGGAATCCTACCTGCGCATCGCACGGATAATCGCAGCCGCCGAGATCACCGGCGCGGACGCGATTCATCCGGGTTATGGTTTCCTCGCGGAGAACGCCGAATTCGCGGAAACCTGTGCGGCGTCCAATATCGCATTCATCGGTCCCACCGCCGCGCAGATCCGCGTGATGGGTGACAAGGCCGCGGCCAGGAAGACGATGTCGGACGTGGGGGTACCGATCATTCCCGGAACGCCGGGACCGGTGGCTGATGCTGACGAGGCTCTGGAGTCAGCCAGGACGATCGGGTTTCCGGTCATCATCAAGGCGGCGGCGGGTGGTGGAGGGAAGGGGATGCGCGTGGCCCGGAACGAGGAGGAATTCGCCCGGTCCTTCACACTGGCGCGCTCCGAGGCCCTGTCGGCCTTCGGCAACGACGAGGTCTACGTAGAGAAATTCCTCACCCGTCCGCGCCACATCGAGTTCCAGATTCTGGGTGATTCGCATGGGAACGTCATTCACCTGGGCGAGCGCGACTGCTCCATTCAGCGGCGCCACCAGAAGCTGATCGAGGAAGCTCCATCGCCCGCGATGACACCGGAACTTCGTGAAAGGATGGGTTCGGACGCGGTTCGCGGCGCCAAGGCGATCGACTACGTCGGCGCCGGCACGATTGAAATGCTCCTGGATGAGGACGGATCGTACTATTTCATGGAGATGAACACCCGTATCCAGGTGGAGCATCCCGTGACGGAGATGCTGACCGGCGTTGACCTGGTCAAGGAGCAGATCATGGTGGCGGCAGGCGCGGCGCTTTCGATCGACGCCATGCCCTCGCTCCGCGGCCACGTGATTGAATGCCGCATCAACGCCGAGGACCCTTCCCGCAGCTTCCAGCCTTCGCCGGGAAAGATCACCGCATTCCATGCTCCTGGCGGACCTGGTGTCCGGCTGGATACTCATATCTACGACGGTTACGTCGTGCCACCATTCTACGACTCGCTGCTGGCCAAGCTGGTGGTGCAGGGGCGGGACCGCGCCGAGGCGATCCGACGGATGCAGATCGCGCTCGATTCGTTTATCATCGAGGGCGTGACCACGACCGTATCCTTCCTTGGGCGTGTCCTGAGGCATGAGGCCTTCCAGCGCGGTGAGGTCGACACGAAGTTTCTCGAACGCGAGACGGGGCTGTTCCGGGAATCGGAGTAAGTGCGGATCGACGTGTATTTCCATGGTGGTGCGGCGAATCAGCAGGATCTCGTCGGCCGCGTCGTGCTGGTGATCGACGTACTCCGGGCCTCCACGTCGATTGCGACAGCGCTGGGGAATGGTGCGCGTGCGGTGATTCCGTTCACCGCTGTCGACGAAGTCATCTCCCGCTCGCATGCGCTCGATCGCCGTGAGATTATCCTGGCGGGGGAACGTCACATGGCCCCCGTACCCGGATTTGATGCGGGTAACTCCCCCAGGGAGTTTCCGCGCGAGAGGGTGGCAGGGAAGACACTCCTCCTCACGACGTCAAATGGTACGAGAGCGATAACCGCATCGCAGAGTGCTGCCGAAGTCATTTCCGGAGCGTACGTGAACCTCTCGGCGGTGACATCCGTGCTTCGGGCAGCAGCGCGTGCCGGTACCTCGATTGCGATAGTATGCGCCGGAAGCAACGGGCGGTTCGCGCTCGAGGACGCGGCCTGCGCGGGCCGCTATGTACGCAGGGTGGGTGGGCGGGGAATTGCCCCGGTACTGGGCGACGGAGCGCGGGTTGCCTCATCCATCGATCGACGCATTGGCCGGGACATCGAGGCCATGTTCCGGGAGTCGGATCACGGACAGGCGCTGATCGCAGCGGGATATGAAGCGGATCTGCCGCTCTGCGCTGCGCTGGACTCGCATCCGGTTGTCCCCGTGCTCCGGGATCGGATGCTTGTTCCCCGAGTGGCCCGGCGGAGAGGATAGGCGTGCGCCCGCACCTGCGCCGGGAACTCGTCGGCATCCTGCTGGTTCTGGCAGGTGCCTTCGTTGCTGGTGCTCTGGCGGTTCAGCGGATTCCGGACGACGGATCCTGCTGGGCCGCCCGGGGCTGGTTTGGCCCGGTGGGTGGATGCGTGAAACTGTCTCTCCGGACCCTGATTGGGCTCCCCGCTGCGTGGCTGGTTCCGATGGCCGGGCTGGTGCACGGTTTCCGGCTGCTGGGTGGTCTTGGTTCGGAAACCGATCGTTCCTGGATGATATTCCTGGCCGGGATGACCGCGTTGCTGCCGGTCGGTATCGGCCTGGCCGCAGGGGCGGTGCCCGATGCAGTCTGGGTGGCCGGTCTGTGGGGCAGCTTCTTTGCCTTCTACCTGCGGGACTTTTTCGGCAGCGTGGGCGCCTGGATCCTGGAGATCCTGCTGGTCTCCATGCTCATGGCCTGGACCCTGCGCTGGAATCCCCTGCGGGTATTGATTGGCCCCCGACGCCGCCCCGCGCCGGAGCAGCCGAAGGAGAGCGGCACTCTGGCCCAGGATCTGGAACCGCCACCGCAGGAGATGCCGGCGATGGGCGATCTCCTCGAGGAACCGGCCCAACAGAACCCGCCGTCGGATCCGGATCCACCGAGCCCTCGCGCCCGAGGCAAGGGTGGCAGAGCCGCGGCCGGAGGTGGGGCGGCTGCGTCGGAACCTGCGCCGGCCCCCGAAATGGACGCGGCGGATGTCGGGGAAGTGGGGCTCCCACCCGCTGATCTCCTCACCCTTGGTCCGCCGGCGCCGGCTGACAAGAACAGGCGAGAGCTGGAGGAGATGGGCCAGAAGCTCATGGAGGCACTCCGGACCTTCCGGGTGGAAGGTACGCTCGGAAACCGGACCACCGGACCGGTGGTCACACAGTACGAGATCGAGCCGGCACCCGGCGTGAAGGTGCGGCAGTTCGCCAACCTGGCCAACGATCTGGCGCTGGCCATGCGTGCCCCCAGCATCCGCATCGTGGCACCGATTCCCGGTCGGGGTGCGGTTGGTGTCGAGGTCCCCAATCCCTCACCGGAAATCGTCTGGTTTCGCTCGCTGGTCGAGTCCGGCGAGTTTCGCAATGCGCGCGCCTCTCTGCCCATCGCGTTAGGCGCGGACCTGGAAGGACGTCCGGTCGTGGCCGATCTCGCCCGAATGCCGCATTTGCTGATCGCCGGCGCCACCGGATCCGGCAAGTCAGTCTGCGTGAACACCATTATCACCAGTCTGGTGTACCGGCACACCCGGGAAACTCTCCGTTTCCTGATGGTGGACCCCAAGATGGTGGAGCTTTCCGTCTACAACCGACTCCCGCACCTGCGTTACAAGGTGGTGACCGACAACCATGACGCGGCAACGCTACTTCGCTGGGCCGTGGGGGAAATGCACGAGCGGTACCACCTGCTCGCTGCGAACGGTGCGCGGAACGTTCAGGAGTTCAACAAGCGCGTCCGCGATGGGGCGTCCCTGGTTCGGCCGGCGCAGCCCGATGTGGCCTTTGAGGATCGTACGTACCGGGACGGGATACTGCCCTATATCGTGATAGTGATAGACGAACTGGCCGACCTCATGATGACTGTACAGGGCGAGGTCGAGACGCCACTTGCCATGCTCGCGCAGAAGGCCCGGGCCATCGGTATTCACCTCATCCTGGCCACCCAGCGGCCGAGTGTGAATGTCATCACCGGCCTCATCAAGGCGAACTTCCCCAGTCGCATTGCCTTCCGGGTCGCGTCGCAGGTCGACAGCCGCACGATCATCGATGGCATTGGAGCCGAAGCGCTGCTTGGCAATGGCGACATGCTTTTCATACCCCCCGGGAAGTCGGAGCCTCAGCGTATCCAGGGTGCCTTCATTCCGGGCGATGACACGGAAAGGTTGATGAGCTGGTTCGATGACCGACGGCTGGCGAGGTTGGCAGCCCGGACGGCTGGCGGCGCGACCGAGCCTGCCGAGGAGCCCGACATCCTTCAGATCGTTCGTGACCGGGAGGCGCTGGAGGCAGCGGCGGAGCAGGGCGATGAGGACGCTCCCACGGGGAAGCGGGATCCGGAGTTCCGTCGTGCAGCCGAGGTTTGCATACAGCATCAGCTGGGATCCACCTCGCTATTGCAGCGCCGTCTGGGGATCGGCTACGGAAGGGCCGCACGAATCATCGATCAGCTCCATGCCGCCGGGGTGCTGGGTCCTCCCAACGGCTCCAAGCCCCGGGAGATCCTGGTGGGACTCGAGGATCTCGACCGCATAGCGCCGGCTGAGAGGTTGGACGAAGGATAGGTGGGCCGGTCCGGTTCCGGAGGCATTCGTGCCGCCACAACGGAACACCGGAGGCGCAACAGACTGCTCCACCGTGCGCTGTCGCGGTTATGCCCTCTCCCGGCTGCAGGTGCAGTATGCGCCTGTGACGAAGCAGACCATGGAGTTCGGCCTGGTGGGCGAGCGTGTCGCCGAGAGGTGGCTGCGCCGGAGAGGCTTTTCGGTGCTCCAGCGCCGGTATCGGTCGGGTCATCGGGACATCGATCTGGTGATGCAGCAGGACAGCCTTATTGCCTTTGTGGAGGTCAAGGCTCGCCGGGGGGCTGTCTTTGGGGATCCGGTGGAGGCCGTCAACTGGAAGAAGCGCAATGAGTTGATCAGGTCGGCGCTGACCTGGATCGATCGTCACGGGCGGCCCGGCGAGGCGTATCGATTCGATGTAGTCGGCGTGCTCGTTGACGGCGAGAGGATTCGGGTTCGCCATGTGGAAAACGCCTTCCGGCTGGCCTAGGCTGTTGTTTCTGCGGACGGCGTTTCGTATTTTGTTCGGTGACGAGGGTTCGTAGTTTGTTCGGGGGTATCGGCTGTTTCCGGCCACCGGGTAAATTCCCGCGTGGCCAGCTTCTCACCACTTCTACCACTCGGGTGAAGCATGGGCGTGACGGCAGTGCAGGAAGACAGGAAGAAGGCGCTCAACCTGGCCATAGCGCAGATCGAAAAGAGCTGCGGAAAGGGGTCGATCATGCGCATGGGATCGGATTCGGCGCGTGTTCGTGTGGAGTCGATCCCTACGGGCGCCATCAATCTCGATGCGGCCATCGGGGTCGGTGGAATACCGCGTGGGCGGGTCACGGAGATCTTTGGCCCGGAGTCCAGCGGCAAGACGACGCTTTGTCTGCACGTCGTAGCCAACGCGCAGCGCGCCGGCGGAGTGGCCGCGTTCATCGATGCCGAGCACGCCTTGGATGTGGATTACGCCAAGAAGCTCGGGGTGGACGTGCAGAACCTGCTTGTCTCGCAGCCGGACACGGGAGAGCAGGCGTTGGAGATCTGCGAGATCCTGGTTCGTTCCGGTGCGGTGGACATCGTGGTGGTGGACTCGGTGGCTGCCTTGGTTCCCAAGGCAGAGATCGAGGGCGAGATGGGCGACTCCCACGTGGGGCTTCAGGCTCGGTTGATGAGTCAGGCGCTTCGCAAGCTCACTGGAGCCATTGCCCGGTCGCGCACCGCTGTGGTTTTCATCAATCAGCTCCGCGAGAAGATCGGGGTCATGTTCGGGAACCCGGAGACGACGACCGGTGGGAAGGCGCTGAAGTTCTATGCTTCGTTGCGCCTGGACATCCGTCGGATTGGAGCGGTGAAGGACAAGGAGGAGGTCGTGGGTTCGCAGGCCCGGGTGAAGGTGGTGAAGAACAAGGTGGCTCCACCGTTCAGACAGGCCGAGTTCGACATCATGTATGCCGAGGGCATAAGCCATACCGGGCTGCTGGTGGATATCGGTGCCGAGTCCGGGATCATCGAGAAGTCTGGCGCCTGGTATAGCTTCAATGGTCAGCGGATCGGGCAGGGTAGGGAGAATGCCAAGCTGTTCCTGAAGGACAACCCGGCCATTGCTGCCGAGATCGAAGACAAGGTGAAGGTTGTGCTGGGCATTCGTGCGCTGCCTGTTCCCGAACAGGAGGGTGCAGAGGAGTAGCTTTCGGCAGAACCCGACTCCGGTGGAAATGGGGCCGGAGGGATGTGTCCTCTGAGAAGGTTGGAGCCCGGTACTCCGCTTTTTTCAAAGGTCCTCCCTTCGGCCTCTTTCCCGTCATGAACCGGTGTCCGCAGTTCCGCTTCCCGCTTCCCGCTTCCCGCTTCCCGCTTTCCGCTCCCAGGTGTGCGTCATTACCGCGATCTCGCCTCATCCACGGCGTGACGATCGGCTGGTGGTTGAACTGGACCACGAGCGATTGGGAGCTTTGACCGTGGACCTCGCGACCGAGCTCGGACTCCGTTCGGGGCGCCGGCTGACCGATGTGCAGGTGGAGTTGCTGTCCACCGCGGTGAGGCGCACCAGCGTTCTGGACAAGGCGCTGGACCTCCTGGCGGTCCGGGCCCGTTCGACGCGTGATTTGCGGATCCGCTTGATGCGTCGTGGCGGACAGGCTGATGACATCACTTGGGTAATACGACGGTTGACCTTGCAGGGGTTCCTGGATGACTCCGCCTACGCCCGCTCCCTGGCCCGGGCCCGCATGGTTTCGGGCGGTGTATCACGTCGTGGTGTGGAAGCGGAGTTGCGTCGGCGCGGCATTGCCACTGACGTGGCCGGCTCGGCCATAGACGACGCATTGCGGGAGGTCGAGCTGGACGAGTATGCCGCGGCCCTCGCGGCGGCACGGAAGCGGCTCCAGATTCTGTCATCGGTCGATCCGGGGGTCCGTCGCCGGCGCCTCTACGGCTGGCTGAGTCGCCGCGGTTACGAATCTGAAGTGGTGGCCCGGGTACTCCAGGATGTCCTCGAGGTGGGGCAGGAGTCCGACAGCGACTGATCTGGTGCGATTTATATTTCCGGCCTATGCATGCTTCGGAAATCCGCGCCAGCTTCCTTGCCTATTTCGCCCGCCATGGTCATGCGGTGCGGCCCAGTTCGTCACTGGTACCGGCAGACGATCCCACGCTTCTATTCACGAACGCCGGGATGGTCCAGTTCAAGAAGGTGTTCCTCGGTGTCGAAGAAACCGGGTTCGGGCCCCGGGCCGCAACCTCGCAGAAATGCGTTCGTGCCGGAGGCAAGCATAACGACCTTGAACAGGTGGGTCGTACTTTTCGGCACCACACGTTCTTCGAGATGCTCGGGAACTTCTCGTTTGGCGACTACTTCAAGCGCGATGCCATCCACTACGCCTGGGAATGGGTGACGGGTAGTCGGTCCCTGGGGAATCTGGGGATTCCGGCGGAGCACATCAGGGTCTCGGTATTCCGGGACGATGCCGAGGCGCGGGCGTTGTGGCGTGAGGTGGCGGGTTTGCCCGATTCACGGATCTACGGGCTGGGCGAGAAGGACAACTTCTGGCAGATGGCGGACACCGGGCCCTGCGGTCCCTGTTCCGAGTTGTATGTGGACCTGGCGCACGTTGCCCGCGACTGGGCATTCCCCGATGGCGCGTCGGGCGAATGGACCGACCTGTCGCGCGAGGAGTTCTCACTGGATGCATTCGTGGAAGGCGCGGAGGCGGGTCGTTTCCTGGAGATCTGGAACCTGGTGTTCATGCAGTTCGATCGTCAGGCGGACGGAACCCTGATCCCCCTTCCGAAGCCGTCGGTGGATACCGGGGCCGGACTGGATCGTATCGCTGCCGTAATGCAGGGCGTCACCAACAACTTTCATGCCTCGCATTTCACCTCTCTCATCGAGCGGATAGAACATGCGGTGGGCTGGCCGTACCTGGGGCGCACGGAGCAGACACCACGCGAGCTGGAGCGGGTCCGGGGCAGGGAAACCGAGAGGCTGCTCGTGGACCCCGCGTCGTTCCGGGTGATTGCGGATCATGCGCGGGCGGTGGCCTTCCTTCTGGCGGATGGTGTTCTGCCGTCAAACGAAGGTCGGGGATATGTCCTCCGTCGGATCCTCCGGCGCGCGGTGCGGCATGCGTGGCTTCTGGGACGACGCGAGCCCACACTGGTGGAAGCGGTCCGGGAAGTGCTGGAGACGATGGGTGACGTCTATCCGGAACTGCGCCAGCGCTCCGCCCACATCCTGGAGACGACTCGTGCGGAGGAGGAGCGGTTTCTCGATACTGTCGATGGCGGCATGAAAAGGTTTGACGAAATCGCGCCAGTCCACACGACTCAAGGGTCGAGTGCGGTTCGGGGAACCATAAGTGGTGAGGATGCTTTCCGTTTGTACGACACATTCGGCTTCCCCATAGACCTGACCGAGCTCATGGCGCGGGAGCGGGGCTACACCGTCGACCTGAGTGGTTTCGAGGTTGCGCTGGGACGGCAACGCACCATGTCGCAGGAGGAGCGTCGGTCGAGGAAGATCGCGGTATCCGTGGACGACCTGGCGGACTGGACGCATTGGGAGGGTCCCGGGACCACGGAGTCGAAGATGCCTCAAACCGTCTTCGTGGGCTATGACAGGGTGGAGATCGAATCGGGAGTCTGCGCTACGCGCCGCCTGGATGGAGGACGGGTGGCCATCCTGCTTCGAGAGACCCCATTCTACGCCGAATCCGGAGGCCAGATCTCCGACCACGGCGAGATCGTGGGCAAGGGCTGGCGGGTCGACGTGGATGACGTCCGCAGGATCGAGGGACGGATTGCCGCGATAGGTTCCTTGACGGGGTCGACACCGTCAGGACCCGCGGTGGCACGGGTCCCGGTGGGGCCACGAATGGATACCGAGCGTAACCATACCGCAACCCACCTGCTGCACGCCGCACTGCGTTCGGTGCTGGGCGAACACGTGCATCAGGCTGGCTCGCTGGTCGCGCCGGATCGGCTTCGTTTCGACTTTACTCATCATGGCCCGGTGCGTCCTGAGGCACTCGAGCAGATCGAGGCGATGGTGAACAGGGCCATCTGGGACGCGCGATCCGTGAGGTTCGAACAGAAGTCGTACCAGGATGCGGTAGCGTCCGGCGCCATGGCGCTATTTGGTGAGAAGTACGGCGATGTGGTGCGAGTGGTGAGCATCCCCGGCCTTTCGGTGGAGCTTTGCGGTGGTACGCATGTGAAGAACACCGCGGTGATCGGGCTGTTTCGGATCCTTTCGGAAACGGGAGTGGCCGCTGGAGTGCGACGCATAGAGGCGGCCACCGGTCCGCGTGCCTTTGAGTCGATGCGGGAGCATGAGCGGGCTCTGCAGGCCGTGCAGGACATCCTGAAGGCGGCTCCCGGAACCGAGTTGAAGAAGGCGCAGAGCCTGCTGGAGGAACGGCGTGCGCTGGAGAAGCGGCTGACCGAAGTGCTCAGAAGTGATTCAGGAGAACTTGGGCGCCTGCTCGGCGACTCTGTTTCGGTGGACGGGATCCGGGTGGTGGCATCGCAGGTGGATGTTCCTGATGTGCGGGCGTTGCAGGCCCTGGGGGATGCGCTGCGGGAACAGGGCGATCCCCTGGTAGCCGCGTTGGGCGCTGTCGTTGAGAATGAGAAGGCTGCGTTGCTGGTGGTGGTCACCGATGCGGCACGCGCGCGTGGTGTTCGGGCCGACGAACTGGTGCGTGAACTCGCCGCGGTGGCGGGTGGACGTGGGGGAGGAAAGCCGCATATGGCGCAGGCTGGCATTGCGGACCGGAATCGACTGGCTGATGCGCTTGGGCATGTGGAATCGGTATTGCGGGCACAGCTGTCTCGCGGAACGTGACACTCGGGGACTGGCTGGACCGGCGACGGCCCTTACCCCCTGAGGCGTTGGGCCGAAGGATCGTGGAGCTGGTGTTGGCCTCGGAGCCCGGCGGGAACACCGACCCGGCGGCTGCCTGCCTTCAGGCAGCTGAAGGTGCCCTGCAGAGACTGGTTTGCCGCGGTGACAATGGTCGCGCCGATGCGCTCGATCTCCTGGCGATCGATGCACTGGTGACCTATGCGTTCGAGGCGGTGGCGGATGAACCCTGGCGGATCGAGGATCTGGCCCTGGATGCCATGAGAAGGCTTTCGCGAGTGGCGGTTCAATGATCGACATCCATACGCATCTCCTTCCCGGCGTGGATGATGGTTCGCCCTCGCTGGAGCACTCGGCCAAGGTTCTGGCCCGACTTCTCTCGGAGGGGGTTCGGGGACTGGTTTGTACACCTCACCTCGATGCCTCCGCCGCGGGCGCAGCGCCATTCGAGGAGCATGCGGACCTGCTGGAATCGCTGCGCGAGGTGTCGCCGCCCGATCTGGTGCTGTATCCCGGTTTCGAGATCATGCTGGACCGGCCGGGTATGGACCTGACGGACGGGAGGTTGGGACTGGCGCACTCGCACGCCCGACTGGTGGAGTTCCCCCGCAGACACCTCCCGGCAAATGCCACCGAGGAATTGCTTCGGATCCGTTCCGATGGACTGGTTCCGGTGGTGGCGCATCCCGAGAGATATCTCGGAGCCGACACCCGGATGATTTCGGAATGGAGGGAGTTGGGTGCCGTCATACAGGTGGATTCGATGGCATTGCTGGGAACCGGCCCCATGACTCTGGCCGCGCGCGCCATGCTGGAGGCCGGTCAGGTGGACATTCTTGCAAGCGACAATCACGGTGACCGGCGGAGTCTCGCCATCGCCCGGGCCTGGCTGAGCGAGATAGGTGGTGCCGATGCCACCGTGATAATGACGGAGACCAATCCGGGACTGCTCCTGGCAGGGAAGGCACTTCTGCCGGTGCCTCCGGTTCGGCTGCATCCCGGAGTCCTGCAACGTGTTCGGGAATGGCTGGGGCGTGGATCGAGACGTCGGGCAGAGGGTGACGATCGAGGTGCAAATGAGCGACAGGGGTGAATACGAGAAGCGTGCGGTCCAACGCCTGCGCGACCTCGCGAGGGTGGCGGAGGGATCAGCGAATGATCTGGGTCGCATCATTGCCGACGCCGCATTGCTGGTGCGGTCGGTCCTGGACGGTGGCGGTACCCTCTTTTTTTGTGGCAATGGGGGGAGCGCGGCTGACGCCCAGCACATCGCGACGGAGTATGTGGTCCGCTACTCCCGCAACCGGAGGGCGCTGGCCGCCGTGGCGCTGACGACCGACACTTCCCTGCTCACCGCTGCCGGGAACGACCTGGGATTCGAGGAGGTGTTCGCCCGACAGGTGGAAGCCCTGCTGGGTCCCCGGGACCTGCTGGTGATCCACTCCACCAGCGGAAACAGTCCCAACGTACTGCGCGCCGCGATGGCTGCGCGCGAGAAGGGAGCGCGCATCATGGCGCTCTCGGCAAAGGACGGTGGGCAACTGGTGGCGTTGGCAGATCTGGCAATCGTGGTTCCCACCGACCGGACGGACCGGGCACAGGAAATCCATCTCTGCATCGAGCACGCCATCTGCGAACTGGTGGAGGAACATGCCTGACGATTGTTTCGTGCTCGCCGGAACCCGGGCCGTGGTTACGGGCGGGTCACGGGGGATCGGTGCCGCCACGGCCCTCCTGCTCGCGAAAGCCGGAGCTGATGTAGTCATCACATATCGGTCCCGCGGCGCGGAGGCCCGGAGTGTCGTGGATGCCATCCGATCCCTGGGACGTCGGAGCGACGCCTACCCCGTGGAGCTTTCTGATGGCGCCGCTGTGAATGCACTGTTCCGGCGCATCGGTTCGGAGTGGGGAGGGCTGGACGTGATGGTGGGAAATGCGGGAATCTGGCCCTCGGACGACGTCCCTCTCGCTGACCTGCCGGAGGAGCGCTGGGCGCGGACCATGTCAGCGAACGTGGATGGCATGTTCCACAGTACCCGGGCCGCGCTGCGGGTGATGGCCGATGGTGGACGGGTCGTTCTGGTGTCCAGCACCGCCGGCCAGAGAGGTGAGTCGGGTCATGCCGACTATGCCGCCTCGAAGGGTGCCATGATCTCGTTCGTGAAATCGCTTGCCGGTGAGGTCGCGTCCCGGGGAATTACGGTCAACAGCGTCGCACCCGGCTGGGTCGATACGGAGATGTGCGCGGTGCCGCTGGCAGGTGAAGGACGGAAGCGGATTGCCTCCGGCATTCCGCTTGGCCGGATTGCTGCACCGGAGGACATCGCTGCGCCCATCGTGTTCCTGTGCACGCGGGGAGCCCGACACATCACCGGTGAGATACTCAACGTCAACGGGGGGAGCGTCCTGTGCGGGTGACGTTGCCTGCCATCCGTCCCCGGAAGCTGTCACGGTGAGTTCCCCCGGAGAAGCGTCCGATCCACCCGTTCTCAGGGCACCGCCGGCCGTGGAGGAGATTGCCATGAGGCTGGAGCGCGCCGGTCACGAGACGTGGTGTGTCGGTGGGGCAGTACGCGACGCCCTGCTGGGTCGACCGCACGCCGACTGGGATCTGGCTACGGCGGCAACGCCACCCCAGGTGCGTTCCCTGTTCCGCCGCACCGTGCCGCACGGAATAGAGTTCGGAACCGTAGGCGTGCTCGATGACCATGGCATCATGCACGAGGTGACGACGTTCCGCCGCGATGTGCGCCACGACGGCAGGCACGCCGTGGTGGAGTATGGTGTCTCGCTCCGAGAAGACCTTTCCCGTCGCGACTTCACCATCAATGCCATGGCGTACTCGCCTCGGACCGGTGAATTGCGCGATCCTTTCGACGGAGGCGGGGACCTGGAACGTGGAATCGTCCGGGCAGTAGGTGTACCCGCTCGTCGCATGGAGGAGGATCGCCTTCGCGCACTGCGCGCGCTGCGCTTCGCTGGCCGGTTCGGGTTTGTCATTGACGAACCCACTTGGGATGCAATAGTCGAGTCGGCGCCGTATCTCCCCCGCCTGTCCCGTGAGCGTGTCCGCCAGGAACTGGAGAAGACGCTGGATCAGGTTCGTTGCCCTTCCCACTCCCTGCGGCTGTGGCGCGAGAGCGGGGCATTCCGGTTCCTGCTTCCCGAACTCGCCGCAGCCTCGGATGTGGTGTTGTCGTCTCCGGATTTCGTAGCCATGCCTGAGCGGACGGTTCGAGAGGAGCTGGCTCTTGCGCGTCGCCGCAACCGTCTTGCTTCGCTGTTTCTCGATTCCGGCTCAGATGGTGCGAGGAAGGTCCTTCAGGGGCTGCGCGCCTCCCGACGGGAGGCCGAGTGGGTGGCACACCTCGCTGGCTGCTGGCAGGCGCTTGCGGGAGACTTCCGGTTGGCCCTGGATTCGGGAGCCACCGATGCTGCCCTGCGACGGTTGGCCGCGGCAACCGGCCGGACGGCGTTCCGTGATTTCGTACGGGTCGCCACGGCCCGCTGGAATGCCGAGTCCGGGGACGCCATCGACTCTGTTGCGCTGCACTCTGCATACCGGCGCGGTATCCGGATTGCCTACCGCGATCCTGTGGACGTGGCGGATCTGGCTGTGGACGGAAGTGACCTCATGGCCCTGGGCATCCCCCCGGGACCACGGCTGGGCCAGACGCTGCGTGTGCTGCTGGACGCCGTCCTGGATGACCCGGCCTTGAATCAGCGCAATGTGCTTATCGCGCGGGCGCGGGCGATCACGGAAGCGGAATGATGACTCCGCTGATCTACGCCGCCCTCTCCGCGGTTGCCAACGTTGCCGGTGCCTTGGCTGTGACGAGCCGTGGTCGAAGGAGCGTGCAGGTTGTCGAAGCCTTGATTGCCGTGGCGGCGGGATTCATGATCTCGCTCGCTCTCGTCGAGCTTGTCCCCGAGGCCGTTCATCGCGGTGGCCCCAGCGCGCCGGTCATGATACTGGCCGGCTATCTGGTGGTGCACCTGACGCAGCACACTCTGGCACATCATTTTCATTTTGGCGAAGAGACGCACCGGGTGACACCCGCCATCGGCGTATCCGCGCTGATTGGCCTCCTCATGCATACGTTTGTCGACGGAGTCGCCATTGCCGCCGGGTTTGGAGTGAACAGTCAGTTGGGGATTCTGGTGTTTGTGGCCGTGGGGTTGCACAAGATGCCCGAGGGTCTGGCGATTGCCAGCCTGTTCCTCGCAGCCGGTCAGTCTTCACGTGTGGCCGTTTCCGCGGCAGGCGCCCTGGGCCTGGCCACACTGCTGGGCGTGCTGGTGACGGAGCACATCGGTCCTCTGGCAACGCACGGGCTGGCACTCGCGGCGGGAGTGACGCTCTACGTGGCTGCTTCTAACCTCGTGCCCGAGTTCCAGTCCCGCCGGGGATGGCGCCTGCCAGCCTGCTTCTTTGGGGGGTGTGGGTTGTTTGCCACTGCCTCGCTGCTTCTCCGCTGATGGGTTCCCGCCGCGATCGTCCCGGGACGACTCTGTTCCAGAGAACGCCGGACACTCCGCTGGCGGCGCGGATGCGTCCGCGTACTCTGCAGGAGTTCGTGGGGCAGGGTCGCCTGCTGGGACCTGGCAAGCCACTCCGGGAAGCTATTGAAAACGGCAGTGTCGGTTCCCTGATTCTCTGGGGCCCGCCCGGCAGCGGGAAGACCACGCTCGGCCATCTCGTGGCCGGCACCAGCGACCGGGAATTCGTTCCGTTCTCGGCTGTCACGGAGGGGGTGCCCAGGGTCCGCGAAATCATCGCTGAGGCCCGGGAGCGACTGCAGTTGGGCAGGGGGACCATACTCTTCGTGGACGAAATCCATCGGTTCAACCGCGCCCAGCAGGACGCATTCCTTCCCGCGGTGGAATCCGGGGTTGTCACGCTGATCGGGGCGACCACCGAGAATCCGTCTTTCGAGCTCAATGGTGCCCTGTTGTCTCGTGCCAGGGTGGTGGTTCTGGAGCCACTGAGTTCGGGGGATATCGAGGAGGTACTGCGGCGGGCATTGGCCGATCATGACCGTGGCCTTGCGAACATGGAGCTGCAGGCGGACACGGAAGGTCTGGCATGGCTCTCGGTGGCGGTGGATGGCGATGCCAGGCGGGCACTGAACGCGCTGGAAGCGGCCGCCGATCATGTCGGTCAAGGCGGACATCTGACGAAAGAGGCACTGGCGGAGGCCATGCAGCGTCGGGTGGCCCGGTACGACAAGACGGGTGAGGAGCACTACAACCTCATCTCGGCGTATCACAAGGCGCTTCGTGGGAGCGATCCTCAGGGAGCCCTGTACTGGCTGGCGCGCATGCTCGACGGGGGAGAGGATCCGATGTACATCGCGCGTCGGACGATCCGTTTTGCGTCGGAAGATGTCGGGCTGGCGGATCCCGATGCGCTCCGCATCGCGCTGGCCGCGCGGGATGCGTATCACGCACTGGGGTCACCGGAGGGCGAGCTGGCGCTGGCAGAGGCAGCGATCTACCTGGCCGTGGCACCCAAGAGCAATCGCGTCTACCAGGCTTTCGGCAGGGCACTGGCGATGGCCCGGGAATATCCCGCGGAAGGAGTGCCGCTCCACATTCGAAATGCACCGACACCGCTCATGAAGGAACTTGGATACGGCAGCGGGTATCGTTATGCGCACGACAGCCCCAGCGCGTACGCGCCGCAGGATTATCTTCCCGATCGTCTGGCGGATTCCCGGTTCTACGAACCCGGTCCCTTCGGTTTCGAGAAGGAAATCGCCAGGCGCCTGGATTGGTGGGCGAGGTTGAAGAAGGACGAAGGATCAGGTGGGGAGGGTGGATCGGACGAGGGGAGCAACCCGCCGAGCCGACCCGATCGCTGACAGGAAGATGGCTCGGAACCGGACTGTCCGGGCTTGACGGCATGAACTCTTGCACGAGGTAAACGCACTATTCCCCGGGATCTCATTTCCCTGACCCCTCCTGTGGAGCGGGCGCTGCTCGTGGGTGCTCCACTCAAACGATCGGGTGCCCGGCATCACCTGGATGAGCATCTTCAGGAACTCGGCCGCCTGGCTGACACGGCTGGCGCCGAGGTGGTCGGTGAGATGACACAGCAGCTCGATCGCCCCAACCCTGCCACGTATCTGGGAAAAGGAAAGATCGAGGAGCTGCGCCAGCGCATCGAGAGCGAGGGGATCAGCCTCGTTCTCTTCGACGACGAACTCTCGCCCACGCAGGGCAAGAACATCGAGGACGCCACTGGGTGCCGGGTGATGGACCGGGCCGAGCTCATTCTGGACATTTTTGCGACCAGGGCTCGCAGCCGCGAAGCGCGCATGCAGGTGGAACTGGCGCAGCTGCAGTACATGCTTCCCCGGCTCACCAGAATGTGGTCTCACCTCGAGAAGATGCGCGGCGGCATTGGTCTGCGGGGACCCGGCGAAACCCAGCTCGAGACCGATCGGCGACTGGTCGGCAACAGGATCAGGGTCCTGAAGGAGCGCCTGAGCGAAGTGAAGCGGTCGCGGGAGGTACAGCGCGAAGGGCGGCGGAATGCCTTTCAGGTGGCGCTGGTCGGATACACCAATGCCGGCAAGTCCTCCATCCTGCGTGCTCTCAGCGGTTCCAGTGACGTGTTCGTGGAAGACCGGCTGTTTGCCACGCTGGACACACTTACCCGGGAAGTGGATCTGGGCGAGGGTCAGCAGGCACTCTTGACGGACACTGTTGGATTCATCCGCAAGCTGCCGCACCATCTCGTCGCCTCGTTCCGGGCAACGCTGGACGAAGTCAACGAAGCCGATCTGATCCTTCACGTCGTGGATGCTTCGCATCCGACCTGGGAGGAACAGCGTGACGTGGTGGAGGCGGTCCTGGGAGACCTGGGCATCCAGGGGCGGGATGTCCGTCACGTGTTCAACAAGGTCGACCTGCTCTCGCCATCGGACCTGGAGGCCTTCCGGTCGCGGATGGAGCAGCTCCTTCCCGGCAGTGTGCTGGCGTCCACTGTCACCACCGATGGCCTCGAACAACTGCGCGCCACGCTCCGTGGCGCCGTCCGGGAGTACCGACCGGTCGCCGAGCTCCGCATTCCGGTTGCCGACGGCCGGCTCCTGGCGGCCATTCACCGGGGCGGAGAGGTGCTGGAGCAGCATCACGAGGGCGAGGAACTGGTGCTGCGGGCGAGGGTGGATTCATCCACGCTGGGCCGGCTGCAGCGGGAGGGTGCCCGTGTGGCTGCCCTGGGAAGGGCGGGCTCTGGTTCGCGCGGTTAGGTTCCGGCCATGCGAAAAGCACTCATCACCGGGATCACCGGACAGGATGGAAGCTACCTTGCGGAGTTTCTCCTGGGCAAAGGCTATGAAGTTCACGGTCTGGTTCGTCGGTCGAGTGCGTTCGGAACCGGACGCATCGAGCACATCTACCTGAATGAGCACCTGCCATCCCGATCGGTGCAGTTGCATTACGGGGACCTGAACGATGCTTCCTCGCTGCAGCGCGTTCTTGCCCGGGTCGTGCCTGACGAGGTGTACAACCTCGGTGCCCAGAGTCACGTGCGCATCAGCTTTGATATCCCGGAGTATACCGTCGAAGTAACCGGTGTTGGCACGCTTCGGCTTCTGGAGGCTATTCGCAACCTGGGGATGTCGCCCCGCTTCTATCAGGCATCGTCCAGCGAGATGTTCGGCAAGGTGACGGAGACGCCGCAACGTGAAACGACCCCGTTCCATCCCCGGTCTCCCTACGCCTGCGCCAAGGTGTTTGCTCATCAGATGGTGGTGAACTACCGGGAGAGCTACGGTCTCCATGCCTCCTGTGGCATTCTCTTCAACCACGAGAGCCCCCGCCGGGGTGAAAACTTCGTGACGCGCAAGATCACCCGGGGACTCACCCGAATTCATCTGGGACTGCAGCCCAGGCTGTACCTGGGAAACCTGGATGCGCAGCGCGACTGGGGGCATGCGGCAGACTACGTCGAGGCCATGTGGCTCATGCTGCAGCAGGATACGCCTGACGATTATGTGATAGCCACTGGAGAGACCCATTCCGTGCGTGACTTCCTGGATGAAGCCGCCAGGTGCCTGGGGATGGACTGGACGCAATGGGTCGATATTGATCCCCGCTACTACCGGCCCGCGGAGGTCGACATCCTGCAGGGGGATGCGTCGAAGGCACGTCAGGTCCTGGGATGGATGCCCCGGACGGGCTTCCGTGAACTGGTGGGCTCCATGGTGCAGGCCGATCTGGAACTGGCCGAACAGGAGGTCGGTGGGTCCGCCACTGGAAAATCTGTCCCGCGGGATTAGAGACTTCTTCCTTGAGTACGGCTGTCCCCGATTGCAAGTTCTCGGGCGTGCTCGGTGATGGTTTCACTGCCTGACTGGGACACTCTCCCCGGTCGAGCGGTCGCGATTCGTGCCTGAGACGAGGAGTGTGCGTATTCCGTGAAGTGGTTCAAGGAGTGGCTGTCGGAGTCCAGGCTTGCTGATCCGCTGGAGCGGGAAACCTCTCCTACGGTTCAGTTGACCTTGATCGGTGCTGGTGCGGTATCTCTCCTGGTGTGGCTGCTCGGTGTGGGCCGCGGTTCCGGGTTGGGGAATCCTCTCCTCCTGGTGTTCGCGGCGCTGGCCATCGTGGCGCTGGCAATGCATCGCCGCGGCCAACCGCGAATCTCGGCGCTGGTACTGATTGCCGGATTCCTGGTCCCGCTGGGTGTCACTCTCCTTGCGTACGGACTCCGAGCGCAGGTGGCGGTACTGCCACTGATGCTCCTTCCCATCATTACAGCGGCGCTGGTGGCTGGGCGCCGGACCCTGTGGATGGTTCTGGTCGCAGTGATCGGCATCCCGGCACTGGCTTCGCTCCAGGACGTTCCCTCGGTCTGGCCCACCATTTCCGATGCACTCAACCCGCTGCATAACGTTGCGCTCGGCAGCCACGTTCTGGTCGCCATCCTCCTCACGGTCGTCCTGGCCGCCTTTGGGTCGCTGGCTCGCGGAGCTTACCAGCGGAGCGCCCGTCAGGCCCTGAGCTTGCGCGAGGCCAGCGATCGCCTGAGCAGCGCCGAGGCACGCTTCCACGCCAGTGTCGAAGGTTGCCTGGATGCTTTTCTGGTGCTGGAGGCCGTCCGCGATCAGGGTGGCAGCGTGATCGACTTCCGTGTCGCCGAGTTCAACTCGAGGGCGACACGGCTGCTTGCGCTGGACGGGGATTCCCTCCGGGGAGCCATGCTCTCGGCCATTTGCCCCGGGGTGTTCGTTGCAGGAGGTTCCTTCGCTACGTGGTCCCGGGTGGTGGAGAGTCGTCGGATGTCCGAGAGAGAAGGCGCTCCGGATGTACCACTGGCGGGAATCGCATGGATGCGGGAACAGGTGGTGCCGGTGGGTGATGGAGTAGCGGTTATGATCCGGGATCTGACCCATCTGCGGGACGCCGAAAATGCCGTGACCGACCTGCGTGCCCAGTTTCTTCAGGCGCAGAAGATGGAGGTCGTGGGAGTGCTGGCTGGTTCGGTGGCGCATGACTTCAACAACCTGCTGACCGTGATTGGTGGCCATGCCGAGCTGTTGCTCACCGACGGGCTTTCCGAAGACAGTCGGGAGGGTGTGGAGCAGATCCTGCATGCCACATCCAGGGCCGTGGAACTCACACGCTCCCTGCTTGCCTTCAGCCGGAAGCGGGATACCTCGCCCATGCCCATCCGGCTCCGCGACGTGCTTCAGCGCTCCCGCCCCATGTGGCAGCGCGTTCTGGGTTTGCCCGTCACGCTGAATGTGGAGCTGGACGACGATCGCCCGGTTCTGCTGGATGAAGGCGAGTTCGACCAGGTTCTCCTGAACCTGCTGGTAAACGCCCGGGATGCCATGCCCCAGGGCGGCCAGATCATCCTGCGGTTGACCTCAGGAACGCTGGGGCACATTGCGAGCGAGGGAGCGGCTGGCGCGACAAGTCGCCCCTGGGTGATCCTCGAGGTGCAGGATACAGGGATTGGCATGGACGAGGAAACCGCAGCCCATATCTTCGAGCCGTTTTATACCACCAAGCCAGCGGGTCGCGGAACCGGACTTGGATTGTCGACGGTGCGGCGGCTGGTAACCGAACAGGGTGGCTGCATCACGGTGGAGTCGAGTCCGGGGAAAGGGAGCACGTTCCGTCTCTACTGGCCCCAGGCGGAGGTGCCGGCGACCGGAGTACCCCATGCAGACACGCCGGCCCGCTCGGGAGGTTCAGAAACGATAATGTTTCTGGATGATGATCCGGCTGTGAACCGCCTCTTCGAGGCGGGCCTGTCCGGCATGGGTTATCGGATTCTGGCCGCTGCTTCGGGTCGCGAGGCGGAGGAGATCGCGGAACGTGTACGGCCCGATCTGCTCGTCACGGACCTGATGCTTCCTGACCGACACGGTTCCGAGGTGGCTGCCCGGATGAGGAAACGCTTCCCGGGAATGCCGATCATCTACTTCACGGGGAGTACCGAGCGGGTGGCGACGGATGAGCCACGCCAGGTGTTTCTGCAGAAGCCGGTCACCCCTCGTGAGCTGGCATCATACATCCGGTCTGCACTGGATGAGGGGGCATCCCGGCAGTGAACGTGCACCCTGCAGAGTGGTCGCGCAGGGACTCGAACCCCGGACCTCTGGTATGTGAGACCAGCGCTCTAACCAGCTGAGCTACGCGACCCTGGAACCCGCGCAATGGCGGGGGCAGAAGGTTAACCGCGGGTTGGGGCTCCCGGAAGCGCCCGGTCCATCCCGACAGCGGCGCTTACCGATGTCGCGTCACCGAGGGGAGTCCCGTCAGGTGGCGACTGCGTTCCCGAAAGGCAGGTGGTTCCGGCGCCTGCGGAAAGCCTGATCGAAAGAGGCTACCCGAAGGGATGGCCTGCATCGTTGCTCGACAGAATGGGCCCTGCAGGGCTCGAACCTGCGACCGTCGGATTATGAGTCCGCTGCTCTGACCGGCTGAGCTAAGGGCCCGTGCGGGACAAGATAGGCGGGAGCGCCCCTTCGGCGCGAGTTGTCCGGGCCATCGGCGGATGGTTGCGCGATCCCTGTCCCTGCCGGGCAACGCCGTGCGCTGGGTCCCATTCCCTGTACTTGCGTGGATCGTTCTGTCATCTACCCTTGGGCGGCTCCCAGAGCTCCACCTTGTTGCCGTCCGGATCCATGACCCAGCCGAACTTCCCGAGATCCGATGTCTCGGTGCGGTCCAGTACATTGCAACCTTCGTTCCGCAGGGCAGCCAGCAGGGCATCGAGGTCTGCCACCCGGAAGTTGACCATGAAGGGTGCGGAACCTGGCTTCAGGTAGTCAGTGTCGTTGTCCAGCGGACTCCAGATGGTCGTACCCGGTGAACTGGCCTCGCCACCCCACTGGAACAGCGCTCCACCCCAGTCGGTGATCTGCAGCCCGAGGTGGTCCCGGTACCAGGAAGCAGTCGCTCCCGGATCAGGAGACTTGAAGAAGATCCCGCCTATTCCGGTCACGCGTTGCATGATCCCTCCTGGATCGGGAAAAGCGTCATCCTGAGCCCGCACCTGTGCCACCGGTGTGGTGTTCTGGTCGTCGCAGAATACCGATATCGTGCCGGCGGGGCCGGCAGTTCGACCGTGACACCGTGGAGCGTAGCCGCAGGGAATGCTTCATGCCAGACTACCTCTGAGCCCGTCCTGCACGTTGCACCTCGCGGTCTGTCGTTCGGGATGCCTCTGCCTTGCTACCGGAGACAATCAGGAGCCATGTCATACACCCCACTGGATCGACCCGGAAACATCCCCGTGGTATTCGTCGAGGCCTGGAACGTGCGGGATGTCGACACACTAGCCGCCATCTTTGACGTCGATGCCGATTTCGTGAACGTCACGGGACTCTGGTGGCGCGATCGTAAGGCCATTTGGAGGGCACATGCTTACGGTCTATCCAGCATTTTCAGCCGGTCCACGTTGCATCTGGGAACCGTTGCGGTGAAGCACCTTGCCAAGGAAGTGGCCGTCGTGCATGCCCGCATGACATTGAGGGGCCAGTCACCGGTAGGTGAGGTGGCTCAGCCCGGAGTCAGAAGGAATCTGTTTACCTTTGTCGTGCACGAAACGCCCGACGGTTGGCGCTGCGCTTCCGCGCAGAACACCGATGTGGCGCCGGGAATGGAAACCAACGTCGTGGATTCGGACGGTCGGCTGCGGGCGGTCAGCTACCGGAAGCAGGGTCAGTCTGAACCCTGAGGGAGCGGGTTGTCACTCCGTTTCCTGATCCTTTTCGGTTGCCTTCTTCACCAGCGCGGCGATCCTGGCTTCTTCGGTCTTGCTCAGGCTGATCAGTGCGAAACTCGTGGGCCACATGTTGCCGTCATCCAGGCTCGCGTCGGGCTGGAACCCCAGGGTCGCATACCTGACCTTGAATTTTCCGGCGGCCTGGAAAAAGCAGATCACCTTTCCGTCCCCATTGGCGTATGCCGGCATCCCGTACCAGGTCTTGGGCAGCAGCTTCGGAGCGTGAGCCGTCACGATGTCATGGATGCGAAGTGCCAGGGAGCGATCCGGTTCCTTCATCGCCTTGATTGCCGTCTGGACGGCACTTTCACCAGCTGATCGGTCCTTGCTGATGCGTGCCTCCGCCTTCATCTCCCGGGTACGGGCCTTCATGGCTTCCTTCTCCTCCGCGGACCATTGCGAGGACTTGCTGCCGCTCCCGGGCTTCCCGGACTTCTTCGCTGGGCTCATGGATCATCCTTGCCGGCTCATGGCGTTCCTGAGTTGTTCGGGCTGTCGAATCGCCGATATTCCGTCACGCGTTCGCGCGCAGTTCCGCACGGTGGCGGACCCAGGCTTCGGTGATTTCCTGGGGCGACACCGTGGCCGCTCCCAGCTTTCCGACTTCGACCCCGGCGGCATAGTTGGCGATTATTGCCGCCTCCAGAGCGGTTGCCCCGGCGGCGAGCGCCGTGGCCAGGTAGGCCGTCACGGTATCTCCGGCACCGACGACATCGTACACTTCGCGCGCGGTCGTGGGAATACGGCGCATCCGTCCATCTGCTGAAACCAGGGACATCCCGCGTTCGCCCAGGGTGAGCAAGAGGTGCTCCACGCCGAGTCGTTCGAAAGTCGCCGGCAGGGCACCGGCATCATCGAGGCTGACGGAGGCTCCCAGTGCCGACTCCAGCTCCCGCCGGTTGGGCTTGAAGACCGTCGCGCCGCGATAGGTGAAGAAGTTGTGGAACTTGGGATCGGCCACGACCGGTATGCCGCGAATGCGCGCCGCTTCGATGGTGGCGGTGATCACCGCGGGCACCAGCAGCCCCTTGTTGTAGTCTTCCAGCACGACCGCGTGTGCCCTGCGAACCAGGGGGAGGAGGGTATCCAGCACCCTCTGTACGTCGGGGCCCGCCAGGTCTCCGTCCTCTTCCTCGTCGAATCGCAGCATCTGCTGCGAGCGGGCTACCACCCTTGTCTTGCACGTGGTGGGCCGGTCAGTCACGATCACGGTGCTGCTGTCCCCTCCGATGGCCTCGATCATGGCCCGGAGCCGCAGTCCCGGAGCATCGCTCCCCGCGGCGGCAACCAGAGAGACGTGCGCACCCGAAGCCGCCACGTTCTGCGCCACATTGGCAGCGCCGCCGAGTGCATAACGACGTTCGCGTACGCGAATCACCGGTACGGGTGCTTCCGGGGAGACCCGGTCGGCATCTCCCTGAAGGTAGACGTCGAGCATGGCATCCCCGACGACCACGACGCGCTTGCGGCGCATGCCCATGAGGAGCGTGGTCAGGCGCTTGCGGGAGATCGAGGTACTGGAAGGCATGCAAAATCATACCGGTGGGGGCAGGGGTACGGCATCCCTCGAAGCGGGGCAGGGCCCCCGGCATGCCCCCGACCGTCCGGCTGACGATTCGAGACCGACCGCCGGGTCAGGCGTCCGTTAGATTCCAAGTCTCCGGAAAGGGACTCCACACATGCAGTCATACAGCCTCGACGTTGGAATCACCCGTGGTGAGCATCTCGAATCACGACACCGAGTGCACGCGGCTGTGGTGGCTGCCGGCATCGGCCTTGTAGGGGCAGCCGGCAACCCGGACCTGGCGGTTCCCTGGCGTTCCTGTGCCAAGCCGTTCCAGCTCATGCCACTGGTCGCGGCCGGGGGCCTGGAATCGCTGGAATGGGGAGACGATCAGATCGCCATAGCCTGCGGCTCACATGGTGGTGAGCCGGAACACGTCGCACTCGTCAGGCAGATGCTGGCCGACGTGGGACTGGAGGAAGGCGATCTGGCCTGTGGCCCGCATGAACCGCTTTCGCGCCGTGGTGCTCGTGCGTTGCGTGATGCTGGCGAGGCACCCACACGGCTCCACAACAACTGTTCCGGGAAGCACGCCGCCATGCTGGCCCGGGCACGACTGGCGGGCTGGCCGACCGCTGGCTACGAAGCCGTGGCACACCCGGTGCAGGAATCCTGTCTGGGTACTGTGGCGGCATGGACGAGTGTGCGGGTCGAGGACATCGGTTGGGCCGTGGATGGGTGTGGGGTGGTCGTCCACATACTCCCCCTGCGAGGCATGGCGGCCGCATGGTCCCGCCTGGGCAGGGACGCACACGCCGGCGACGATATCCCTGCCCGCATCACGCACGCCATGGCCACCCGGCCATTCCTTGTCGGTGGAACCAACCGTTTCGATACCATCCTGATGGAGGAGACCGGTGGGCGCATCGTTTCAAAAGTCGGCGCCGAAGGGGTGCATTGTGCGTCCGTTCCCGACCTCGGAATCGGCGTGGCCATCAAGGTCGAGGATGGAGCCACACGCGCACAATATCCGGCACTACTGGCCTTGCTGAGTCGGCTGGGTGCACTCCCCGATCCCCTGCCACAGCGGCTCGAGGATATCCTGGCTCCACGGATCCGAAACACCCGTGGCGCAGTGGTCGGTGAGGTGCTGGTAGGATGATCCGCCAGGCGATCCCGTACGGGCCCCAGCCGTCGGGCCCAGGCGATACTTGCCACGGTCGAAAGGGTCACGGTCTTTACCGAGAGGGTGAAACCCCTGGCCGCCGGATGCGAAACTGAACCCCGGTTCGTTCCGGCTACCCATGCATTGCAGCGGAAGGCTCAACCTGGCAAGAGAACGATCCCGATGACCACCCCCATACAGATTACCGTTGCAACGCTGGGCGATGAAGAACACGCCCTTGTCCGACTGGCGGCAGTGATTGCTGCCGGTTCCGAGCCCGCGATTCGCGAGGAACTTACGCATGCCGCGGGACAGATCAGACCGGAATGGATAGAGGAGGTCATCCTGCAGTCATATCTCTTTGCCGGGTTTCCCCGCACCCTCAATGCCGCCAGGGAGTGGCGCAAGGTGTCGGCGACGGATGCGCCACCCGTCGACCCGGGCGAACACCTGAAAACGCTGGAGGAGCGACAATCCGCCGGTGAGGCGACCTGCTCGACGGTATATGGAGAGTCGTACGAGAAGCTGAGGGAGAACATCCGGGCGCTGCATCCGGCGCTGGACGCGTGGATGATCGTCGAGGGGTACGGTAAGGTCCTCTCCCGCCCGGCCCTGGACCTGGCCCGTCGCGAGCTCTGTATCGTGGCGGCGTGCTCGGCGTCGCAGCAGGAGCGGCAACTCCACTCACATCTGCGTGGTGCCCTCAATGCCGGCGCGGGTGATGCGGCTATCGGTGCCACTCTTGCCGCGATTGCATCCCTGGTTCCATATGACGTGGCCCGGCGTCATCGGTTGCTTTGGCAACGCGTACGGGGAAGCGCCAATGTTCATTGATCATGTGGTCGTGAAGGTGAAAGCCGGGACAGGGGGCTCCGGTGCCACCTCCTTCAGGCGCGAGAAGTTCGTTCCCATGGGCGGACCCAATGGCGGTGACGGTGGACGTGGCGGTGACGTCATCGTTCGCGGAGACCGCAACCTCACTACGCTCCTGGATTACACCTACCGCGATTCCTTTGAAGCCGAGCGTGGCCAGCACGGTGAAGGGTCCAATCGGACAGGACGGTCGGGCGGTGGCGTCGTGCTGCCGGTTCCCGCCGGGACGGTCATTCGCGACCACGGCACCGGCGAATTCCTGGGTGAAATCCTGGAGGATGGCCAGGAGGTCGTGGTTGCACGTGGGGGACGCGGTGGGCGTGGAAATGCAGCCTTCGCAACTGCCACGCATCAGTCACCACGAGAGTGGGAACCGGGATGGGAGGGAGAGGAGCGGGTTCTTGACCTGGAACTCAAGCTCATCGCCGACATTGGGCTCGTCGGAAAACCGAACGCGGGGAAAAGCACGCTTCTTTCCGTGATATCCCGGGCCCGTCCCCGGATCGCGGCATATCCGTTCACCACCCTCTCTCCCAATCTCGGGGTCGTGCAGCTCAGCGATCACCGGTCCTTCGTGGTCGCGGACATCCCGGGTATCATCGAGGGGGCGTCCGAAGGGAAGGGGCTTGGACTCCAGTTTCTCCGACACCTGGAGAGGACCCGTGTCCTTGCCTTCCTCATACCCATTGATGCCATGGACTGGCAGCAGGAATACGACGACCTGCGATTCGAACTGAAGGAGTATTCCCTGGATCTGGCCGCCAGGCCGCATTGCGTGGTATTCACCAAGATGGACCTCCTGGGCGAGGAACAGGCTCCGCCCATTGCCGCGCCCGGCTCGTTCGGCACCTTCGCGATCAGTGCCGCCGCGCGGCAGGGCCTGGAAGATGTTCTCGCCGCGTGGTGGTCGGAACTCCTCCGGCTCAGGGTTGAAGCGGAGAAGCGTGAGCAGGAAGACGCGACCATCTGAATCACAGCGCCTGCGGGAAGGCCTTGCCCTCTCGCTGGTGCCGGGGATTGGATCCGTGACCTTCCGATCCGCCGTGGAACGCCACGGATCGGCCGCAAGCGCGTTCGGGCACCTCGACGGCCCCGTGCGACGGACTGCTGCTGCCCGTGCGGATGAGGTGCTGGAGCGCGCCAGTGCTGCCGGTTGTGGCGTACTGGTTTTTGGGGAGCCGGGGTATCCCGAGCGTCTGTCCGACCTCGGTGATCCTCCGTCCGCACTGTTCACACTGGGCGACGCGGCAATGCTCACCCGCCGGAGTGTCGCCATCGTGGGCACCCGACATGCATCCCCCAGTGGCCTCCGGATCGCTCACGAACTGGCGGTCAGCTTTTCCCGAGCCGGCATCCTGGTGGTGAGTGGCATGGCCCTTGGTATCGATGCTGCCGCGCATAGAGGGGCACTCGATGTCACCAGTCCAACGGTGGGAGTACTCGGCGGTGGTGCTGACCTCCCCTATCCACCCACGCATGCCGCGTTGCACCGACGGATCATCGAGACGGGTCTGACGGTTTCGGAGGCCCTCCCCGGACAGCGGCCCGTCAAGGGCGCATTCCCCCGCCGGAACCGGATCATCGCTGCCCTTTCCGATCTCATCATCGTGGTGGAGGCGGGACAGCGAAGCGGAGCGCTCATCACCGCAGGACTGGCGCTGGATCTGGGGCGACCGGTGGCGGCCGTTCCGGGGCCGATCGATTCGCCACGTCACGTCGGATCCAACCAGCTCCTGGCAGCGGGCGCGCTCTTCATCTCCTCGTGCGCCGACGCGCTGGACATGATGTCCCTGTCGCCATCGGTGCTCGACGACGGTCGATCCCGGCGGGAACCTGGCGTTCCCCGGAGCGGCGATGAAGCCGCCGTCCTGCTCGCCGTACGGCGGGGGGCTTCCGACACCGACGGTATCGTGCGCGCCACGGGCCTCCCGGCACGCAATGTTGGTATTGCGCTGTCCACTCTCGAATTGAGCGGTGTCCTGCGAATCGATGGGGCGGGAATAGCGCTGGATAACCGACCGGCGTGACTGATGACGAGGCCTCACGCGGTGTAACCTTCAACTGTGTCACCGCCCTCCCACGTTTACGTCCACGTTCCGTTCTGCGCCCGGCGCTGTGTCTACTGCGACTTCGCCATCGTCGTACGCAAGGAAGTGCCCTGGGGGGAGTTCACTGATGCGTTAGGCAGGGAAATGGACATCCGCTTCGGGTCCCAGTCCCTGGAGCGTACCGTGACCCGCCTGACGACGCTTTACCTGGGTGGGGGCACGCCCAGCCGCCTCGGCCCCGAAGGGATAGGCCGGCTCCTGGACCTGGTACGGTCGCACTGGGATCTGGCGCCCGGCGCTGAAGTCACCATCGAGGCGAATCCGGAGGACGTCATCCCCGGCGACGTGGAAGCCTGGCAGGATGCCGGTGTCAACCGGGTCTCCCTGGGCGTGCAGAGCCTGGATGACGACGTACTGCGCTGGATGCACCGCACGCACGACGCCGCACAGGCCGTGAGAGCAGCTCGCACGCTGCGCGCCGCTGGCGTCGACGACTGGTCGCTGGACCTCATCTTCGCCCTCCCCCCAGAACTGCGCCGTTCCTGGCGGGATGACCTGAACCGGGCAGTGGATCTGGGGCCGACTCACGTCTCCTGCTATGGGCTCACCGTTGAAGCGCATACGCCGCTGTCGCGCTGGCACGACCGGGGTCAGGTGAGCACCGTTGCTGACGAGCGCTACGCCGGCGAGTTCCTCCTGGCCGACAGCATACTCCAGAGCGCCGGGTTCGAACACTACGAAGTCTCCAACTATGCCAGACCCGGTCGTCGTTCCCGACACAATAGTGCCTACTGGCAAAGAGCGCCTTATGTGGGGCTCGGCCCATCGGCACATGGGTTTGACGGTGCGCGGCGTCGCTGGAACGAACGTGACTACAGGACGTGGTTGAATGCTCTGGATCAGGGTCGAGACCCCATTGGCGGCAGCGAGGAACTGAGCCCGGACGCGGAATGGATGGAGGCGGTTTTTCTCGGTCTTCGATCATCCGAGGGTTGGGCCATGGAGGCTGCGGACCGCTCCGACCTGAAGCGTTGGGAGGAGGTGGGCTGGGTGAAGGTCAAGAATGGGCGGGTGCATCTCACACCCCAGGGGTGGTTGCGGATGGACACCTTGGTTACCGCCTTGACCAGCATCCGAAGTCGTTAGTATATTTGAAGTTATGGCGTTGCCTGTGTTGACGGAACGCGAGCGTCGGGTTCTCGAGGCCGTGATCCAGAGTTATGTCGAGACCGCGGAACCGGCCGGTTCCCGGAACATTTCCCGTCGTTTTGGCCTTGGGGTATCGCCCGCCACGATCAGGAACACCATGAGTGATCTGGAGGAAAAGGGGTATCTGTACCACCCCCATACCTCCGCCGGACGGGTTCCCACGGACTCGGCTTACCGGTTGTACGTGGACTCGCTGATGGGTCCCCCCACACTTTCGGTGCAGCAGGCAGACCGCCTGGCGGAGGAGATTGCCGGCGGAGGGTCCGCCATAGAGGCGATCCTGCGGCGAGCGGCCCAGAGTCTGTCGGTGGTCACCCAGGAGCTGGGAGTGGCGCTGGGTCCCCGCATGGACCGCACCGTTCTCCAGCGTCTCGATGTCGTGCGTGTATCGCAGGAGCGTCTGGTCCTGGTTCTCACGTTAGGTGGCGGCGCCGTGCGCACCATCTTTGTCGAGGTCCCCGGGCAGATAGCCGAGAGTGCCCTGGGTGAAGTGACTCTCGTCCTGAACGAGCGACTGGCGGGGCTGGCGCTGCGGGAAATCCGGTCGACCCTGGGGGCCCGCCTGCGCGACAGCGCCGCCACCGAAGGTGCCCGCGAACTTCTGAACGTTTTCGTCCAGGAGCGGGATACCTTGTTCGACGTGACCCTGGCGCCGACGAACGATGATGTGGTTCTGGGGCAGGCATCGGCACTGGCCGAGCAGCCCGAGTTCGCCTCCGGCGACAGCATGCGCCGGCTGCTGGCCCTGACCGATACGCGCGAGCACCTGGCGGAAGTTCTTCGTCGTCGGTCCGTGACCCAGGGTATCAGCATTACGATCGGAGCAGAGCATGAGGACGCGCGACTGGCCAATCTGACCATCGTCACGTCGACGTATCGTACCGGTACGCTGTCGGGAGTGATCGGGGTGATCGGACCAACGAGGATGCCCTACGACAAGGTGGTGGCTCTCGTCAGGCACACGTCGCTCCTCGTTTCGGATCTCCTCGACTGAACCCGGAGACTGCCCGGACGGACCGCCCAACCGCCCCCCATTACCCCTCATTGGTTGCCCTCACCCGTGAATGATTTCTACGCCGTACTGGAAGTCGCCCGTGGCGCCTCGGACGACGACATAAAGAAGGCTTATCGCAAGCTCGCCATGAGGTGGCACCCCGACCGCAACGACGGGTCGCCCGAGGCGGAAGAAAAATTCAAGCAGATCACGGAGGCGTATGACGTCCTGCGTGACCCCAACAAGCGCGCGATCTACGATCGCTATGGCGAGGCCGGACTGCGCGGGGGCGGCGGTGCCGGCGGATTCCACCATGTGGACCTTTCCGAGGCACTGAACATCTTCATGCGGGACTTCGGTGGCTTCGGTCTTGGCGATCTTTTCGGTGGCGCTCAGCAGCGTCAGGCCGGACCCAGAGCCGGGCAGGACGTGAAAATCACCGTGGAATTGACCCTTCAGGAGGTCGCTGAGGGTACCCGAAAGACCTTCACTCTCAAACTCCTCGATCCCTGCGACAAGTGCGATGGGGCGGGTCTGGAGCCGGGCACCCGACCGGAGCGCTGCAACACCTGCAATGGAACCGGCGAAGTCCGTCGGGCCCAGCGGTCGTTCTTCGGCCAGTTCGTGAGTGTGATGCCCTGTCCCACGTGCCACGGCGAAGGACAGATCATCGCGTCCGCGTGCAGGAAGTGCCGCGGCGAAGGCCGCCTGCGTGGTGAGCACACCGTGCCGGTACAGATTCCTCCCGGCGTGGCCACGGGTCAGTACATGACGCTCCGTGGCCTGGGCAACGCCGGACCGCGGGGCGGGCCGCGGGGCGACATCCTCGTGGTGTTCGATGTGAAGGAGGACCCCCGCTTCGAACGCGACGGTGAGGACCTCTACTGTGAGGTCCTGGTGTCCTTCCCGCAGCTCGTCATGGGAGCCGACGTTGCGGTACCCACGATCACCGGCAGCGTTGGCATGCATGTGGCACCAGGAACGCAGAGTGGGCAGGTCCTTCATTTGCGGGGAAGGGGCCTGCCCCGCGTGAACGGGAGTGGAACGGGTGACCTGCACGTGAGGGTACAGCTCTGGACACCGGCGGTGGAGTCCCTGAGTCCGGAAGAACTGCAGCTTCTGCAGAAGCTGGGTGAGCTTTCCGGAGCCCCTCCTCAACAGTCCCGTGAAAAGGGATTCTGGACGCGCATGAAGGAAGCTCTGGGCGCGTGACCTGGTTTCGACTGCAAGTGGATCCAGCCCAGCACCGCGACGAGGCCCTCGCGGCGCTGTTTGCCGCGGGAGCTCAGGGAGTCCAGGAACAAGGTGCCTACCTCGTTACCCACTTCCCCTGTGAGGCGGATGTCCGTGCGGCAGAGAAGCGCGTCGCTGCAGCGGGCCCCGGAGTCGCATGCGACATCGAGCCCGCCGGGGAAGTAGACTGGTCGACCGCCTGGCAGGATCAGTTGAAAGCGGTGACCTGCGGTCGTCTCGTCATTGTTCCACCGTGGCTGGTCGAGGGACATGACCCCGCCCATCTGGTTGTTATCGAACCGGGTATGGCATTTGGAACGGGTGACCACGCCTCCACGCGGGGTGCCGCCCGGCTGCTGGATGGTGTGGTTCGACCGGGCATGCTGGTCGCGGATCTGGGTTCGGGAAGCGGTGTGCTTTCCATCGCGGCGGCACGACTCGGTGCCGCGCAAGTCTGGGCCATCGAAGCCGATCCCGACGCCCGCGGCAACCTGATTACGAACCTCTCCCGGAATCGGGTTGAAGAAGTGGTTGACCTGCTCGAGGGCGATGCCCGCGTCCTCTTGCCCCTGGTTGCCCCCGTGCATGTCATCGCGGCCAATATCCTCTCGTCAGTGATCCTCGATCTTCTCCCGGTGATGGCTGACGCCCTGCACCCGGAAGGGTCGGCGGTGATTGCCGGGATCATGCAGGACGAACGAGAGATGATGCTGCGCGAGCTGAACTCAGGGCGGTGGGTCGTGACGGACGAGGAGATCGAGGAGGAATGGTGGAGCGCGCGGATAGAACACCGGCGGTAGCGCGCTTTTTCACCGGCGACGGGTTGCTCGAACCACGCGTGCAGCTCACGCTCGGCGATGCCATTGCCAGGCACCTGCGGGTGCGACGCCTTGGCGCTGGCGCCGTCATCGAGCTGCTGGATGGACTGGGTCGACGCGGCACGGGGCTCATCGTACGCACGTCGAAGGACAGCACCACGGTGGAAATTGGTGAGGTGGAGATGACTCCACCCCCACCACCTGTCCACCTCCTGGTCCCCGTGGCCGATCGTGATCGGATGCTCTGGCTGGCGGAGAAAGCCACCGAGGTCGGAATCACCACCTGGCGTCCTGTTCTCTGGAAACGATCCCGGAGTGTTTCCCACCGTGGTGAGGGTCCGGTATTTGCCGCCCGGGTAAGGGCGCGCATGGTGGGTGCTCTGGAGCAGTCTGGCGGAGCATACCTGCCCCAGATTTTTCCGGAGGCTACCTCCGAGCGGGCCATGGCGGCAGTATCGCCATCAGGGACCCGGATCCTGCTGGACCCGGGCGGGTCGTCTGTGTTTGCCCTCACCCTCGTTGCACCAGTCACACTCGCCCTTGGTCCGGAGGGAGGCTTTGAGCCAGGAGAGCACGCGGAGCTGTCGGCAGCCGGCTTCCAGCCGGCGTCGCTGGGGCCTGGACTGATGCGCTTCGAGACGGCCGGCGCCGTGGGGGCCGCAATCGCCCGGGCATTGACCAACCACCAGGATGGAGCGAGCCATGGCAACTGAATGCCTCTTCTGCCGTATCATTGCTGGCGAAGTGCCCGCAACCGTAGTGGCTCAGGACGAGTATTGTGTGGCCTTTCGTGATATTGCGCCCCAGGCTCCAACGCATGTCCTGGTCGTTCCACGGGAACACGTCGATACGCTGGATCACGTGACTGATCCGGTTCTGGTTGGACGAGTGATGCATCTTGCTGCTGAGGTGGCCCGCTCGCAGGGCATCGTGGCT
>CAYPLP010000004.1:0-360275 GCA_964411635.1 uncultured Gemmatimonadaceae bacterium | reverse complement strand
GCTCCGACATCTGGACCGTGGATGTGGCGACCAGCGCCCTCACCCGCATCACCTCGGGCGGCTCGGTCAACGAACGACCCGAGTGGTCCCCTGACGGGCGGCGCCAACTCTCTCGCTCGGTTCGAGGCGAACGCTCCGCGCCATCCGGCGGCAACCTGTTGACCGCTTCCGCCGATCCAAGATCGACTTCCGCGGTCGTCGGGCTCGGGGCTGATACCGGCCGCGCGCGCCAGGCCCGGACCGTCTTCCGATTGAACCCGTACTCGGTCGCGAGTCGCTTGACCGGCTCGCCCTTGGCCAAGCGGGCCAGGAGCTCCTCCACCACCTCGGGCTTCAACACGGGCACTGCCTCCGCAGAGTCTGGCCCGGCCGATGCTACCACCCTCCTATCTGTTTCCTCCATACCGTCCTCCTCAGGCGACGGTGGGGAATTTCAGATGTCGGATGACACTCGCTGCCACGACTTACCGGCCGCTGTGGTGGTCGAGCCTGGGCGATTGAAATTCCTATCCCTGGCAGGATCTGCGCATGGCGGTGAAGAGGACGGTGGAAGCGATGTAAAGACTCCGCATCGCGCCCGGAACGCCCCCGGCCACCTGGTGTGGCTGGGGCTTTCGACTCAGGCCTGGGGGGCCACCGGGCCGATGAACTCCGCCGACAGGTCGGCGAAGTCCCGTGCTGCGCCGTCGTGAGTGCCAGCGTCACGAGGAGTGTACCCGACGCTGCGGCCTGGAGCGACGGAGTCCACTTCGACCAAGACGTCCGTGTCCCCCTCGCACCACGCGTCGTAGTCGCTCGAGCCGTAGCCAAACTGTCAGATGCGACGGGCGCCAGCAGCGCTCATAGACCAGCATCTGGCACGCGTCGGGACCAAGCGATACCGTAGAGCCGGGTTACATCACACCGGGGTGACGAGGCGGAGCGAACGGTGACCGTCGGTGAAGCTCCGGGCAAATCGATCCCGGAGCCGATGTCGCAACTCACTGCCTCGCCGCCACCCTCCTCCGTCCGGCATCTAGTCGGCGTGTGGAATCCGTCGTACGAATCGGATGCCATGGACGCCCACATCGCCGTGCTGTTGAAGCACGCGCGTACGTTTGCCGCCCGGGAGGCCGCCGAGGACGACGTGTACGTCTGGTGGGGGAAGGTGCGATCGCAATACCGGCAGGCCCCGCTGCCGCACCTGGGTGACGTGCTGGCCCTCGACCGGCAGCTCGCAGGTGAGGACGAGAGCGTGGAGGCGCACATCTACCTGACGGACTATCGCTCGCTCTATGTCGCACACCTGGGCGCGATCACCCAGGACGACGTGCGGAACGATCCGGCCGAGGTCGCCCACATTCCGCACTACTATATAGATGGGAAGCTCCTCACCGACTGCTGGTTCCAGTTGTGGGACATTCGCCGCCTGGTCCTGGACGATACGACAGCGGTAACCCAGGAACTGCGCAACCTGCATAACACCAGATACAACGATCAGCGGGTCTCGCTGTATGGCGGGATGGTCGACCTGCCGCTGATCGTCAGACGGCCGGACGAGGTGCGCTGGTTCGACACCACCACGCGCGCGCAGCTTACGGAGGGGCGATTCTGGGTCGAGTTCGACGCCGAGCGTGCCGGGACAGGTGAGGTTCAACGCGAGCTTCGGGACAACCGGTTCGGGACCCGTCTGTGGGGGAATCTGGATCCGGCAGCTCGCGGTTTCGTGGCTACCGCCGAGCAGCTCTTTCGCGCGCACCGGAACGATGCGGCGTTCGATCTATCGATGGTGGTGGTCGACTTGGCCAAGACCTTCGAGGTGCAGGTGAATCGGGTGTTGCGGGCGTCGCTTGCCCAGGCGCCGTCCAGCGTACGCTATGTGAACATCGATGGGCACAGCAGGGACTTGGTGCGCGAGGGCCCTTGGGGACTGGGCGAGCTGGGTATTGCGATCGCCGAGGACAAGGGGCGGAACGACTGGTTCAAGAAGCACCTGCAGAACGGGGAATGGTTTGCGGTAAGTCTTCCTCCGGTGATGGATGCTGTACGCCGGCTCCGGAACGAGGGGGCGCACGGAGGGGTCGTGACGCGCGAGCGCGTCGTCGAGCTGCGGAATGAGTTGATTGGGGTCGGGTGCAAGGGGAGCCTGGTGGAGCTGGCGGGCGTGACACCGCGCTAGCGGCCACGGTGGCCTCGAAGCCGCTACCCCGGCGGACGCGTGCGCGGCCGGCAGGGCTGCGCAGCGTCGGCCGGTGTGTCCATGCGTCCGTCCGCCGACTACTATCGCATCGGGAGGCGGGGTACGGCACGATCGAGCGACGTACTCGGTCGCGGTCAGGCCACATTCTCGAGGACTCTCCGTCCCACGCCCTGCGACTCAGCTGCGGGCCACGCAAACAGAGCCGACCCGCCGGGGCCAACCCTTGCCCATTCTACCACGGCCCTTGCGGGACGGCCAGCCTCGACGGAACGTCAGCCTGCAGCCGCTTGTCATGCCGCCCGCAGGATCTCAATCAAACGACAGCGGCGGTTACCAACCCGATACCGAACATCAAACCTGCTTGCGCACGCAGTGCCAGGGCTCCTCAGCGGTCCAGGCGGCAGACTTGGAGCTGCGTGAACGACTCCCAGTGGTCACCGCGCCCCAAAGCGGATGCTTCCCTGCAGGCGCGACCCACGTTCAGTGCTCTCCGCGATTGGGGCGGCCGTTGACGCCGCCCCTACACTGCGGCACCGCCAGGGTATAGGTGGCATCTCCGCTGCGGGAAGGGGTGGAACCAAGCGACGCCGCTGACGCCCAGAACCGTTTCGCTCGATAACCGCTCAAGGCAACGACCTGAAGTCCCCACGACGTGGCTGATGGAGATGTCGGAGACGACGGTGACGCACGAGCCCTCCAAGCGCACCGGCGAGTGAGACGTGCCAGCTCAACGCACGCACGATCCCGGGCGCACTCACAACACCGGCTCCATCGTCCGCGGTGAATCCTGTGCCACCGGTCCACGCTAGCGGCTACTGCGCGCCTGACTGAATCGAGCATGGACAGGCGAGAGCGACTAACCAGCATCAGGCGCCCGAGACTCATCGCATCAACCCGTTATCCCAGATCAACGCGCCAGATCGGACATCGCTCTCCCTCGCCGCCAAGCGGCATAACGTTTGCTTCTGCTGCGAGCGTCGTTAAATGACGTGGCGCACGTTAACCGTCCTTGTCGTAGCGCCAACGAAGCGTTCCGCACTCGCATTGGATAAAGTTGGACGCCGTAACCTCCGCACGCCACACCGGCTTGTCGCAGTCATGGCACTTGAACGCCGCCAGGGCGGCCTCGCACGCGGCAATGAGGCTCTCCGCTTCAGGGCGCACGACGTCATTCGTATGCGATGCCCTATTTCCCCATGCGGCAAGGAGTTTGGCAGCGTCCTCAAGGCGCGAAACAGCGTCCTTATGCTCCACGTGCTCCTTGCCTGCTTTCACCCGAAAGCACCTCTTCGCCGCGGGCAGGAGATACTTAAGCAGCGTGTGGGCCATTCGCATCTCGTTATTCGCGCCGCGAATGAAGGGTAGGTGAAGTTGGAGCTTCTCAGCGAATAGCATCAGCTGGGAGTCCATGATCTTCCGAGCGTCGTTTCCGGCAGAGTCTGGACGCGAAGCCAGCAATGCACGGGCATCCTCGAAACTCGAGCCAGTCGTCGACCAGCGGATGCCAAGGGTGGGTTCGTCGTAGGGCAGTAGGCTGTGAAAGGCCCACTGGCGAGCTGGCAACACTTGGCGGAGCTCTGCAAACCAGTCGCGGTCGTGCGTGAAAAGCAGCACCTGTCGATCTGCGAAGTTACTAGTCAGAACGTTCGCAAGCATGCCGCGGTGCTGTCGGTCCAAGCTCACTATGACATCATCCAAGACCAGCGGTCTGTCGTGATGAGGAAGTCGCCGAGCCATTGCGAGAAAGATGCAGAGGCCAAGACTGTTCCGAAGCCCTTCCGACAGCGTCAGTCGGGGAGAATCCTGCGAAACGCCATGAAACGTGAGGCGAACGTCGAGGGCCTTGTCGGCCCCGTCCGGCATGTAAAGCTCGATGTCCGTGATGGGCCGATCGGGCTGCAGTACTGACCAAATAGTGCGCACATCTTCAGAGATCACACCGATTACGGATGCGGCCTGAGTGCGGATCTCGGCGCGTACCTCTTGTTCGGCAGTCACAACGAACTCACGAACTGCGCGCGCGCTTTCTAACTGCGAGGAGATCAGGTCCGCCCGAAGGATGTTAGCAACTGTCGACGCGAGTTCTTTGTCAGCACTCAAGCGCGCAGCGTCGGGAGGTGCTGCGCGTGCAGCGTCGGCAGCGGCTTCAACGAGATGGACGGCGGCCTTCTCAAGCACCGGGATGTCCTTTGGGTCGATGGTACCGCGCCCAGCCTCGGCGTAAACTCGATTCAGTGCTGCAGCACACTCCTTGCGCTGCTCATCCTCGTTACGCCAGGAGTCGAGGTCTGTCTTTTGTAAACAGCGCGCGATCGCCGCGACATGCTGCGTGACTTCATGGAGTGCTGAGTCGCGCTCATCTCGCAGTGCGATCGTGCGATCGAGCCGAACTCGCTCGCCGGAAACGTGCGAAACGAAGTCAGTAGGCGCGAGGCTCCGTCCACACGCGGGACACACGAACGAGTCGGCATTCGTGTCGATCATCGGTGCAAGCTGCCCGGCGGCGACGAGTACTGCTAGCTGCTCATCAAGCAGTGGCTGAGCCTCCGCGGCGAAGGCGACTAGAGCCTTCCTCAGCTTCTCCAGGCCTGACCTGAGAGGGACGCTTCCAAGCTCATACAGCGTGTCCCAGCGACGCTGTGCGGCACTAGCGTTCGTTACCTGAGTCTCGATTGTCTGGAGAACGTGCGAAAGGCCTCTGCCTAGTTCCTCCCCCTCTGCAAGCATGACGCCGTAGCGTTCCAGGAGCGCTCTACCGGCCTCCGCGATGTGCTCGAGGGACGACCGGCCGAAATGCTCTGCGCGCTGACTCTGTATTGCGGATAGTTGCCCGGTCTTCTCCTTCGTATTCGCGGAGTCGTCGATGGCCTTGGCAAGAAGTTTCAGGCTCTCGGCGGCCTTTTCCATAGTTGCCAATCCAAGTAGCGGAAGCAGTGCGGAGTACTTGTCACCCTTGGTCGAACTGATGAAGCGAGATACTTCGTCCTGTCGTAGGACAGTGCGGCGATAGTCCCAGCCCGCTATGGGTGGTGAATCCGAACCCTCGCTCGTTGCCGCCCCGTCCCTTGTGAAGCTGATCCGACGCGAAGAACCATTCGCTAGGCCAATTTCAATCCAGGTCGTGTCGGATGCCCCGCGGTGCGTATTGAGGATCCCGTGCTCCTGGCGCTTTCCGCTGTACTCATGGCTGAGGTGATCGATCTTTCCACGAATCGCGTACTCGAGTGCGTCGACGAATGACGACTTGCCTGCGCCATTGGAGCCGTAAATAACGAGTGACTTGCCTTCTGCGGGGAGCCTCACTTCGGCGGCGGCACCCCGGAACCAAGCGAGCGTTACGTAGAGGAGCCTCAAGGTCTAACCGGCTGTAGGCGTCTTGTGCTCTTGCACCTTGAGGAGGTCAGCCGCCAAGTTGGCGAGGTCGCTCCTGCTAATGGGCTTTGAGTCGCCGACAGCGGCGAGCGCGTCGGCAAGCCGAGTCTTGACCGCCGGAGTGACGCTGGGATTCTTGGCAGCCGAGCGAGTCAGCGGCGCTTCGTACCAAGCTTGGACAACTATCTCTTCACTCATTGCGAACTCCAAGAGTGATCTGTCGGCCCGCGGCTCAGCTGCGGGCCACGTAAACAGAGCCGACACGCCCGGGCCGGCCCTTGCCCATTCTACCACGACCCGGGCGGGTCCGCCAGCCTCGACGGCCCGTCAGCCTGCAGCCGCCTCTGATTGCCTAACTGTCAAGACACAGCATGACTCCGCGGCTGATGTGTCACAGCCGGTGATGATACGTTCCTGTCATCCGACATCTCAAGTTCCCCACTTTCCGACATCTGAAATTCCCCACCGTCGCCTGAGGAGGACGGTATGGAGGAAACAGATAGGAGGGTGGTAGCATCGGCCGGGCCAGACTCTGCGGAGGCAGTGCCCGTGTTGAAGCCCGAGGTGGTGGAGGAGCTCCTGGCCCGCTTGGCCAAGGGCGAGCCGGTCAAGCGACTCGCGACCGCTGGCGGCGCTGCGCATGGCGTTGGTGACGCGGCGGCCGCCGCCGGGGATGCTCCACCACTCGGACCGTGGCAGTCAATACGCGGGCGGGGCGTACCAGGCGCTGTTGGCCGCCCACGGCATCGTGCCGAGTATGAGCGGGGCCGGCAACTGCTACGACAATGCGGTGGTGGAGAGCTTCTTCTCGACGGTGGAGTTCGAGGTGCTCCGGCACCAGCACTGGGCGACCCCGGGGGAGGCCCGGGAGGGCGTGGGGCGGTATATCGAGCGGTGGTACAATCCGCGCCGCCGGCATTCTACCTTGGGGTATCGCAGTCCGATGGAGTTCGAAGCGCAGGTCCTTCAGGCCGCGTAGCGCGGCTCAGCCCAGTGTCCATCAAACTGGGGGCGGCTCATCCACCCAATGCGTTATGCCGTTGCGGACGTCTTCTGCACGCCGCCAACCTGGCAGACCTCGGTGTAGTGTCCACGCGAGAGCAGTCTCAGCTCCTGGGATTTCCTACCGCCGAGGGACTTAGGAGGATGCGGTGGAAAGTGGCTAAGGCGGCCGCAAGAAATTCACGGCTTGCCGCGTTTGTCGCGGCGCATGCGAGGCTGAGTCGCGCGAGGGCGCCACAGTCAGCAGGACATGTCCGCCCACTGACTGTCGGCGAGCTGCAGCGACTGCGGCAGGCTGGTCGCGAAAGGTCGCCGCCGATTGAGGGGTGGTGTCGCCGTTTCGAGCATTGCCGAGTCTCAAGAGTGGGTTAACGTTCACGGAGAATCGGTCAGTAGGGATCGGTTAGGTAGTGTTGGAGGAATCAGCGTTGCGCATGATATGTCGCAATCGCACCTCCTACGAGGACGAGACGAAGATGATTCGGGAGAAGAACGCTTGGCGGGGCTTTCGCGCAGCTACCAAGTGACGTCAAGACTCAGGGCGACAACCTACAGGCAGAGATGAGGGTACAGCTGTGGCTAGCTGCGGTAGCGTAAATTGGTTCGAGCGGGCGACATCCGGCGTGATGGTAGCGTTTGGCGCGTTGGCCGCGGCGAGTGCTACTGTCGCGTTCTTGCAAGTCCCGACGTTAACTATCGTTGATCATCGAGCCCTCAGGGAGGCCTTTAGCGCGATTGATGCCGTGCGCGAGCTGGAGAATGGTGGTGTGATAGTGTTGGACTCCCATGAAAGAGCTCTGTGGTATGTGGACTCGTCTCTGGGGACTCGAACGATCATCGGCCGCAATGGCAGTGGGCCTGGTGAGTATGGTCTTCCAACGCGCTTGATCGGTCTTCCTGGGGATCGCACGTTGGTCTTCGACCAGCTAAACAGCCGACACCTGTTGCTGACTGGAAGGCAGATTGATGAGCACTTCGTGGACGCGACCGGGGCCCATCCGATTGGAGCACCGCCTTCGCGGACGCCAGTGCCGGTCAGAGCTGATGGCCGCGGTAGGCTCTACGGGCAACAGTGGCTGATGAGGGCTGCGGGGCGAGGAGCAGGTGCGATAGATACGATGCTAGTACTCCGCTGGCCCAACACGGGCAGCTGGCGAGTCGACACAGTTGCTCGGATGGCGCTACGCTATCGGCCTGCTGCGGTTGGCAGTGCGAGCGGCCTTTCCACAAATGGCGACCGAGGAGCATTCAGATCTGAGAATAGCTGGACGGTTACCGAAGGCGGCCAGGTCGCGATGGTGTTCGTTGATCCCTATGCGGTCGAATGGGCTGGTGACGCCACCGAGAAAGTGCGATGGGAACTTCCGAATCAGCGACTGCGTGTAGATGACGCCTTGAAGACGGAGTGGATGGAGTATGTCGGCGCTCCCAGGGTTAGCATTGCGGTAACAGGGTCGGGAGCAAACCGTCAGGCTGGGGTTGTCATGCGTCGGCCCGGCACGCCGGCGGAACCCTCGTGGCCGGAGTACATGCCACCCTTCTTGGGCGGGGCCGTGTTGTCAGGGCCAGATGAAACGGTATGGATCAGGAGGACCACGGCGGTATCGCGAGCGGGTAGGTACGACATTGTGGACGGCCGCGGCGTGGCCAGAATGCTGACCATCCCACGAAACGTTAGGATTGTCGGTTTCGGCCGGCACTTCGTGTATGGTTCTAGAGTGGACGATGACGGATTGGCGCATTTGCTGCGCTTCAGAGTAGCCAACGGATCCTAGACGACGAATGCGGGACAGAGTCAGGGAAGCGCGGTGCGGATCAGGGCGGTGCGCAGCAGCGCGTGAACCCGCCAGGACGTGTAAGCCTTCGCGTTGTTGGTCATGATCGCCCCAATCGGGATTGCCCTGCGTGTGGAACCAGGCGCGTGCATGCTGCACGAAGAGGGGGCAGGTCGGGGCATCCTGCTGCGGATGGAGTTTCGGCGAAGGCCAGCCGGGTGGCATCGTCGACCGCGACGTGGAGGTACCCTTTCCCCGTGTCATCCGACATCTCAAATTCCCCACTTTCCGACATCTGAAATTCCCCACCGTCACCTGAGGAGGATGGTATGGAGGAAACAGATGGGAGGGTGGTAGCATCGGCCGGGCCAGTCTCTGCGGAGGCAGTGCCCGTGTTGAAGCCCGAGGTGGTGGAGGAGCTCCTGGCCCGCTTGGCCAAGGGCGAGCCCAAACTGTCGCCGCGGGGCGCAACATCCGGAGTCTGACGGACCCTGCCGTACGCGCGAGCTACGGCGCGGCGCGGCGGCGCACAGTACAGAACGGTTAGTTCGATGCCGGGGTCATGCTTCACACCCTCGAGAGTGTCCCGGACAGCACCAGCGGCACCCCGCCGCCCGCCCGGCAGACGACAGGCCCCGACGCTGCAGCAAGGGCGAGGTACTGCCGGGACTATTGACAGGACCACCCGGGCCACGAGATTCGTTGGTGCGAAGCTCTCGACCGTACCCACCCAGTTCCGGACCAGCCTGACGCCCGGTGAACTATGGAACGGGCATCAGGTCTCGATCCGCCGACCCCGACCTGCCGGGGAGAAGTCGCGCCCACTAATGAACGTGCCTGGCGATGAAGCCGCGCGTCACCCCATCCTTCGTGTAACTGCCCACGATGTCGCCGCGCGCGTTGATGCCGAAGGCACGCGTGGCACTGGCACCCGGCACATCGATCGTCGTGTAGCCTTCGCGGGTGCGTACGTACCCGTGGGCACCGGCCGCGTCGGTGTAGACGCCCACGATGTCGCCGCGCGCATTGATGTCCCAGGCGAAGGTATTGGTGCTTCCCGGTACGGAGAACGGACGGAAGTGTCCGTGCTCGATCACGTACCCGAGCGTGGACATGCCGTCCAACGGCGTGTAGAAGCCGACTACCACACGGCCATCGGGCGTCGCACCGTTGTGCATCGACGCCGCGGTGTCGATCGCCGTGAGCCGCCCCCGCGCACTCCAGTCGGCGCGAACCTCGTGGGAGTCGCTTCCGGAGTCGCCGCTCCTGGCGAACCACCACCGGAACCCGCGCCGTGGCCAGCGCTGCCACCAGCGGCCGCCGGCGATCTCGATCCCTCTCATGCTCTCCATCTGATCGTGCAGATGGAGGCAGCCGAGGATGGTGCCGTCGGGAAGTATGCGCTGGAGTACCAGGTTGTACTCGACGTCGTCGTCGTCGTGGCGAACGGGAATCAGCACTCCGTACCTGGTTCGGCGGAAGCCGTGCGATGCTACTGCCTCCTCTTCGTTGTCGCGGTACGTTCCGACGGCCTGGCCATCCGGCCCTATGCCGCGCAGCGTCGTGTTGTCGGCGTAGGTACCATCGGATTTCCGGTAGTCGACGGTGGTGATCGAGCCGCGCCGCCGGATGAAGCCGTGGGATCGCTTGTCGGCGGTGTTGTACCAGCCGACGATGTCGCCGTCCGCGTTGATTCCCTGGGGTTGGGTGAGGACGGCGCCTTCGACTACGAAAGTGTCGATCTCGAACGTCGGTGCGCTGCGATGGGCGTTGATCTCGAGCGGCTTCGTAGCTTCTGGCGCGGTCGGCGTGCCGTCCGCGCAGCCGACCGCCAGCGCTGCGACGGCCAAGCCGACGATGATGTGAAGACGATGCGACATGAGGGATCTCCTGTGCGATTGAGTGAGGATACCGCCGGTTCGTGGCGTCGGGTCTCTCTACCATCGCGAAAAAGAAGGCCGGGGACGGGCCACGAGACTCACGGTCCGGGGGGGCGGGATTGCCGCCTCCCACCATACGCCCCATCGTAGACTCGTCGTGTCCGTGGCCGATCGATCTTCCCGCCATCCGGCCGACGACCGCCGGGAAATCGGGGGTGACGCAGCAAGTCGACCCCCGGGATGGCCGCGCGTGAAGGCGCTTTTCCTCGAGGCGCTCGAATACTCCGGGCCCGATCGCGCTGCCTTCCTGGCCGGCGCGCTGGGCGGTGACACGGATCTCAAGAGAGAAGTGGAGGCGCTACTCGCGAGCCACGCGATGGCGGGCAGTTTCTGCGAGACGCCCGCAGCCGGCCTGCTGGACCCCCCTGAGGCGGATGGACCGCCGCTTCGACTCGCCGTTGGAACTCGGCTCGGCGTGTACGAGATCACCGGATTCATCGCCGCCGGCGGGATGGGCGCGGTGTATCGGGGGCGGCATACCGTGCTCGGCCGGGACGTCGCGATAAAGACGGTGAGTACCGGCGCCGCCGTGGGTGCGCGTGTCAGGCGGCGACTCATCCGCGAGGCGCGTCATGCATCGCTCCTCACGCACCCCAACATTTGCGCGATCTACGATGTCGGCGAAGCCGAGGGACTCCCCTTCATCGTCATGGAATACATCGGCGGCAGGACGCTGGAGGAGATCGTCCGCGGCAACCCGCCTCCCCTGCGGACGGCACTGAAGTACGCTGCAGACATTGCGGCCGCACTCGAGCACGCGCATGAGCGGGGCATAGTTCATCGCGATCTGAAAAGCTCCAACGTCGCGGTGAACGACGCTGGACGGGCGGTCGTGCTCGACTTCGGGCTCGCTCGGCGGCTGCCTGCCGCGATCGGTTCCGTGCGGCCCGAGTCGCTGACCATCGATGCGTTCGCGGGCACGCTCAGCCACATGGCGCCGGAATTGCTGCGCGGCGAGGAGGCCGATGTGCGATCCGATGTCTGGTCGTTCGGCGTCCTGCTCTACGAGTTGCTCACCGGCGAGCTGCCCTTCTCGGGGCACACGCAGTTCGAGACCACTTCGGCGATTCTGGGAGATCCGCCGAAGCCGCCGAGTGCGCACATCCAGCTCGCGCTGCGCCTCATCATCGAACGGTGTCTCATCAAGGATCCGCGCCTGCGCTATCAGGCGGCGCGCGACATCCGCCAGGACATCGAAGCTGTCGGACGCGGGCGCAGCCGGCCGCTCGCCATGCGGCTGCTCATCGCAAGGCGGCGGCGTGCGCTCCGTACTGTCGCATTCGCCGGCATCGGTGTCGCTGCGCTCGGGCTGGGCGCGCAACGGCTTCACGAGGCGCTCGTCGCACCACGAATCGATACACTCGCCGTTCTTCCGCTGGAGAACGCCACGGGCGATTCGGCCGCCGCGTACTACGTTGCCGGGGTGACCGATGCGATCATCTCCCGGCTCGGATCAGTCAGCGACGTTCGGGTATTCACGCGGGCACCCGTCACGAGCGGCACCGACCGCACTGCGTCGCCGTCGGTGATCGGTACCGCGCTCGGCGCCGACGCGGTCGTGCGCGGGCGGCTCCGCAGGCCGGGCGACTCGGTCGCGATCGATGTGGATGTCGTACGATCCTCCGACGGCCGTACGCTGTGGTCGGGCAGCTATCAGCGCAGTGAGCGCGGCGTTCTTGCCCTCGAGGACGACGTCGTCCGCGGAGTGGCATCTGCAATCCGGGCCACCCTCCCCTCCGTGGCTCGCGACCCGCTCACGGCCGCGCGCGCGGTGAGTCCCGATGTGTACGAGGCGTATCTCGAGGGACGATACGAATGGAACCGACGAAGGCCGGAATCGCTGCTGCGCGCCATCGAGCATTTCGAACGTGCCGTGGCGCTCGATCCGACCTACGCACCCGCACACGCCGCGCTCGCAGACTGCTACAACCAGCTGGGCACGGTGATGGTGGGAGAAGGCTCACCGAGCGCGTATCGGCCGCTGGCCGCGAGGGAAGCGATCAGGGCGCTCCAGATCGACCCCAATTCCGCGGAAGCGCATGCGGCACTGGGATATGCGTGGCACTACGAACTTCGCTGGACCGACGCCGAACGGGAACTCCGCCGGGCGATCGAGTTGAATCCCAACTTCGCGCTGGCCCGCGCTTGGTACGCGAATCTGCTCATGTCGCAGGGGCGGATGAGGGAGGCGCTGAGGCAGGTGTACGCCGCGCGCGATATGGATCCGTTCTCTCTCGTCGTCAATACGAACGTAGGATGGGTGTTGTACTACTCGGGACGCCATTCCGAAGCCATCGCACAGCTCGAGCACACGCTCACGCTGGACTCCAGCTACGTGCAGGCCCACTGGCGGCTGGCAGACGCTCTCACCGCCGAGGGACGCGTGGCTGAGGCTCGACGGCACATACAGCGGGTCGAGAGCCTGGGGGGTTCGCCGGTTCAGGCGCTGAGCGCCCTCGCCTCCTTCGAGGCCTCGATCGGGGAGCAGGACAGCGCTCGCGCCCTGCTGCGCGAACTGATCTCCAGAGCGTCACACCAGTACGTTCCGCCTGCCGCGATCGCGCTGCCGCTGGCGCGACTCGGCGAGATCGACCGTGCGGTGTTCTGGATGGAGAAGGCGCTTCTCGAGAAGTCGAACGCAGTGGCGTATCTCGCCGTCGAGCCTGCGTGGAGTCGCGCGCGCGGTGATCCGCGCTACGAGTCGTTGCTCGCTCGCGCCGGGCAGCGGCGATGAGTGCCTCGAGCGGGCGGTCGCCGCACGACATCACCGGGCTGCTCATCCAGTGGTCGCGCGGAGATGCCGAGGCGCTCGACCGGCTGATGCCGGTGGTGTATGACGAGTGCCGCCGCATCGCCGCGCGCCAGATCCGGCGCGAGGCGCGCGATCACACGCTCGATCCCACCGCGGTCGTGCACGAACTCTACCTCCGACTCGTCGATCAGCGCCGCGCGACGTGGGAGAACCGGGCTCACTTCTTCGCGGTTGCCGCACGGTTGATGCGGCGAATCCTCGTCGACTACGCCCGCACCAGACGCGCCCAGAAGCGGGGAGGCTCGGCGCTTCTAGTCTCGCTCGATGCCGCTGCCGACACCCCGGACGATTCGCCGGCCGCGGATGTGGTCGCAATCGACGAGGCGCTGGAGCGACTGGCGCTCATCGACGCCGATCAGGTGCGGATCATCGAACTGCGCTTCTTCGCCGGGCTGACCGTGGACGAGGTAGCGAGCGTCGTACGACGGTCGCCGCGAACGGTGAAGCGCGAATGGCAGCTCGCCAAGGCGTGGCTCTTCAGGGAGCTGCATCCGCACCGGTAGAAGCTCCGCGCTCCAACCCGGCGACGGAGCGATCACCCCGGCGCCGATCCGATCCACCAGACCGCAGGCCGTCCTTCACCGCGTTCCCCGGAAAACCCCGGAGTACCCCCAATCCACTCACCGCCGGGACACCGCGGAACTAGTACCGGTAGTGCTCCGGCTTGTACGGCCCCTCTCCCGACACCCCTATATACGATGCCTGATCCGGTGTCAGCTCCGTGAGCTTCGCACCCAGCTTCCCCAGATGGAGCCGGGCAACCTTTTCGTCCAGATGCTTCGGCAGCGTGTAGACCTTCCGTTCGTATGAACCCGCGTTGGCGTGCAGTTCCAGTTGCGCCAGTACCTGATTCGAGAACGACGCCGACATCACGAAACTCGGATGACCCGTGGCGCACCCCAGGTTCAACAGGCGACCCTCCGCCAGCACCAGAACCGAGTGGCCATCGGGAAATACCCACTCGTCATACTGCGGCTTGATGTTCACCTTCCGGATCCCCGCGACTCTCCGGAGCCCGGCCATGTCGATTTCGTTGTCGAAGTGACCGATGTTCCCCACGATGGCCTTGTCCTTCATGCGCGCCATGTGCGATGCGGTGATCACGTCCTTGTTGCCGGTGGCCGTGATGAATACATCCGCCGTGGATACCACATCCTCCACCGTCTGAACCTGAAAGCCTTCCATCAACGCCTGAAGCGCGCAGATCGGATCGATCTCCGTCACCACCACCCGGGCGCCCTGACCACGCAACGCCTGCGCACACCCCTTCCCCACCTCTCCATAGCCGCAGACGACCGCCACCTTCCCGGCCAGCATCACGTCACTGGCACGATTGAGACCGTCGATCACCGAATGCCGGCAGCCGTAGATGTTGTCGAACTTGGACTTGGTCACCGAGTCGTTCACGTTGATCGCCGGGAAAAGAAGCGTCCCGCTGCGCATCCTCTCGTACAGTCGGTGAACACCCGTGGTGGTTTCCTCCGAGACTCCCCGGATCCCCTCCGCAACCTTCGTCCAGCGCCCCGGATTCTTCCGCGCTTCTTCCCGCAGGAGTTGCAGGATCACCCCCCACTCTTCCGGGTCGTTCGCTTCATCGAACTCCGGAATCTGCCCCGCGCGTTCATACTCCGCCCCGCGATGCACCAGAAGCGTCGCGTCGCCTCCATCGTCCAGCAGCAGGTTCGGACCCGAGCCATCGGGCCACATCAGCGCCTGCTCGGTGCACCACCAGTACTCCTGCAGCGTCTCTCCCTTCCACGCGAACACCGCAATCCCCGCAGGCTGCTCCACCGTCCCGCCCGGACCCACGGCCACCGCCGCGGCGGCATGATCCTGCGTGGAGAAGATGTTGCACGAAACCCAGCGGACGTCGGCACCCAGCTCGACCAGGGTCTCGATGAGCACCGCCGTCTGAACCGTCATGTGCAGCGAGCCCATGATCCTGGCCCCGGCCAGCGGCTTCCGGCCCCGGTACTCGGCCCGGATGGCCATCAGACCAGGCATCTCGTGCTCGGCCAGGCGGATCTCCTTGCGACCCCACTCAGCCAGTGAAAGGTCGGCCACCTTGAACGCCGGTCGGTCCATCGCACTTCCCGTCGCGGCCATGGGTCGATATGTGGTTGTCATTCGCGGGCTCGTTCGATTTTGAGTGTTGGTGTCACCACTGAAGTTACGGCCAGCCTCCAGTCACCGGCTTCGATAGCGCCACCAACATGACACTCGAACGCCACTCCGTGACATCGGCTCCTGTCCGTCCGACGAACTCGGTTCTGATGTGACAATGCAACTGACTGCGAAAAAACAACTTACGACACACAGTCCAAACGGTTGATTACGGGCGCCCCCGTCGCTCAACGGAGCCGCTCCAGCCCCGCCCGGAGTCGCGGAAGACAGCCCTCGATGGCTTCCACCGAAACGGCACCAACCGAAAGACGGTACCAGTCGCCACCCGTCCCGGAACCGAAGGCACTGAAGGGAATCACGGCCATCCCGGCCTCCTGCAACAGCCAGCGCCGGACATCATCGGGACCAGCAAGTCGTACGCCGTCCGGGGTGACCTTGCCCGCGAGATCGAAACGGGCGCTCAGATAAATGGCTCCCATCGGCTCCACCGAATCCACCGGATGGCCTTCCCGCCGCATCGCCTGTATGGACTGATGCAACAGATCCAGCCGCTGGCGAATCCCGGCGATGAGACTCGCCCGGAACCCGGCAATCGCCTCCGCATCCCGCAGCAGCGCTGCCGTGCCGATCTGCTCCGCGCGCGGAGCCCAGGTTCCGGCATGACTCAGGATCTTCTCCATTACCCGGATGGCCGGCGTCGGGCCCAGCACCCAGCCCACCCGCATCCCCGTCGCCGCAAAAGCCTTGGAAATACCATCCACAAGGATGGTGTAGGGCCGCATCGCGGGACGCAGCGATACGGGATTCACATGCCGAACGTCGCCAAAGGTGAGCTGCCAGTACACGTGATCGTACATCAGGTAAAGCGGACCCTCCGAATCGCTGCGCCGGGCGTTCTCCTCCAGCACCAGGTCGCAGATGTCACCTAACGACTCCGCGGAGAACGCCGTCCCGCAGGGATTGAGCGGCGAGTTCAGCGCCAGGAGTCGGGCACCTCTGATGACTGGCTCCAGTCGCGCCCGGGTCGGAAGGAATGCCTCCTTCGGACTGCATTCCACCGGCACGGCGTCCGCCCCGATCATCTGACAGTAGTAGTCGTTGTTCCACGAGGGCACACCGAAGACCACCCGCTCTCCCGCTCCCACCAGTGCCCGGTAGGTCCCATACACACCCGGTCGCGAACCCGAGGTTACCAGGATCCCCTCGACGGGATAATCGAGCCCGAGTCCGCGCGCACTGAACTCCCGCACCGCCTCCCGCAGCATCGGCATTCCACTTCCCGGCGGGTAATTCGTCTCGCCCCGGCGCAGCGCATTGACGGTCTCATCCTCCAGCAGGCGGGGAACCCGGAACTGCCTGGGATCGAAATCGCCGACCGTCAGGTTGCACACCTTCTCGCCGGCGGCCAGGCGGCCCCGGATCTCTGTCGCAATTCGCAGGATCTCGGAACCCTTGAGAGCCGCCGCCAGCGGTGCCGGCCGGAAGGCGACCTCGGGTGCGGCCGGGGTCGTGACTGTAGAGGGCTGGGTCGGGCGAACAGTGGTCATGAATCTCGGCTCCAGACCGGCTTCAGGTGATTGGTGTCCCGACAAGTTAGAAGGTCCGGTCCATTCATGCACTCATTACCCGTCCCTTCAGCCAGCCGGGACCCTCGCCCACCGGGTGGTTTACCAAGCACCGGGGGAATCCGTCCTCAGGCGGAGGCAGGTTCACCATCAGGCCCGCTCTCCGGCGGTTCCTGCCACGTTACATTATCACCCGACTGGCCCTTTCGGGCGAATTCCTGGAGCCATACTCCGTGCGATTGAACGTCCACCACCTCGCAGCCGGTGCACTCGTCCTGGGACTTTGCCTGTCCCCGGGCGTGACCGATGCCCAGCAGGTGCCCATCGTGCCGGGAACCCGCGCTCGCGTCACCGTTGCGAGTCTGGTCACCCCTCTCGTGGCCAATTTCCTGGAACAGCGCCAGGACTCCCTGGTCTTCATCGAGGAAGGAACCGGACGGGGCGTCTGGACCTTCAGTCTGGCGCAGATCGAGAAGCTGGAGACCAGTGGCGGTCAGGTAACCAGGAATCGCAAGCCCGTCGCCAAGGGCGTGGCCATCGGTGCCGGTGCGGGCCTGGTGGCAGGACTGATGTTTGCCGCGGCAGCGCGTCCCTCCGAGGACGGTCGCACATACAACCGTCCCCTCACGGGACTGGCTGGTGCAGCGGCCGGCGCAGTGATCGGATTGTGGATCGGCTCTCGACAGCCAGCCGAGCGCTGGCTGAACGTCCCGCTGCCCGGACGCCTCTCACTGGCACCCGGACTGGGTGGATTCCGGATCGGCTTCAGTTTCCGGTAGCACGACTCAGCGCCACACCAGCGGTACGCGCATCATGACGTCGAGGCTGCGCGGTGCCAGCACAAAGTAGCGCGCCTCCCCGCCACTCACGTCGCCCGATGGCAATGCAAATCGGTTCAGCACGTTGCGAATCTGGAGCGTGAGTGTCCGACCGGAGAAGTCGAAGGCCACGCCACCGTCCAGCACAAAAAACGGCGGGGCTGTCAGTTCCGGGTCGCCATGCGGGGCCAGCGAAGTCCGGCTCTGATAGCGACCGTCCGCGGTGAGCCGCCAGGCCCCAGCCGGCCCCCACGTTATGCGGTGGCTCACCTGAAAAGCCGGTGTCAGTATCGGCGCAACGTTACGGTAGGTCGTACCGCTCGATTCGTCCGTGTAGGCGGAGATGCGCGCCCGCGCCCAGCTCCCCGTGAAACCCAGCTCCAGTGATCGGGCCAGCAGCACGCTGCCATCCACCTCCAAGCCACGCCGGTAGCTCCGCCCCACATTGGCGCGCAGGTCATATCCCAGCGGCGTGGTTGCACCGGTGCGGGCGATCTCGTCGCGGAAGCGCATGTCGTAGAGCGTCACCGTTGCGCTCAGGCGGGGCAGCGTGATGGTCGCACCCGCCTCCAGATCGTTCACGTACTCCGGACGCACGCGGTCCATGGGCAGCAGTGCAGGTGCGTCGTCAGGCGTGACATCATCGGCTCCGGCAAACAGATCACCCCGCGTCGGTTCCCGCCCCGTGGTACCGTAGGAAGCAAAGAAGGACAGTACGGAACCGGCGCGGAAGTTCAGACCCACCCGGGGATTCACGAAGTTCCATCGCTGACTCGACTCGCCGAGCCCGTAACCCACTGTCGGTTCGTAGCGGAATTCGGCGGTTCGCACCTGCATGTCGCCGAACAGTGCCGCCCTGCCCAGCTCGACGCGCACCTTTCCGAACATGCTCGCCTCGGTCTTGTGGCCGGTGTTGGAATAGCCGGGGTACTGCAGGTCGGGACGATCGTCAAACTCGTGCTTCTTGGCATAGCTCATCCCGTGCGCACCCGCATCGATCGTCACTGCGCCTGAAACCCTGTGCATCGCGAGGACCAGACCGCCCCAGCGGGACGAGGAGCGGTACCTCAAGGCCGGCCCGGGTGCGCCCGACGGATAGTCATACCAGCCGCGCGTGTCGAAGCCGTAGGCCGTGACTCCGGCCGACGTAGTCTGGGAGATAAGCCGGGTGTAGTTCACCGAAACCATGCTCTCACGGTAGTGATCACCCACTCCAGCCAGAGGATTGAAGCGCGGGTTCACCCGCAGCTCGTCAAGGGGAATGGGCTCGTAGGCCTGGCCGTTGCGCTCCAGACCGGTGGTGGCAGTCGCCTTCAGCAGGTCACGGTCGCCGAAATATCCCGCACTCAAGAAAACGCTGTTCGCCGCCGACGAGGCACCGTCCCGGTAGCCTGATGAGCGCATTCCGGAGAGACGACCGCTGGCCGCCAGCCGGCCATCAGTCGAGCCACCCTGCCCCTCCACGCTGAACCGGGCCGTCCCGAAGGAACCCCCGCCCAGCGAGACCGATGCGCCGCGCGAAGTCGCCAGAAGAGACTTCGACGCGAAGTTTATCGACCCTCCGTACGCCGCCTGCCCATAAGTACTCGTTCCCACACCCCGCTGTACCTGCACACTCCCGATTGAACTTGTCAGGTCCGGGAAATCCGAGAAGTAGATCTGCTGGTCCTCAGGCTCGTTCAAGGGCACACCGTCCAGGGTGACATTGATCCGGGACTGGTCGATTCCACGCAACCTGAAGTACGAGTAATTGAGCAATGAACCGCTCTCCGAGTATGCCGTCACCGATGGAGCACTGCGCAGCGTCAAGGGGATATCCTGGCCGGAGTAGTCCCGCTCCAGACGGGCACGATCCAGCGTCACTTCCGCAATGGGCGCGTCAGCACCCCCACGAACCGCCGTTATCGTCAGTCTCTCCAGCGTCTGCGCGGTCTCCCGGCGCGTGACGTCACTGCCCAGTGGATACAGTGCGATCAGGATTGTCGTATCGGGTCCGGTGACGACGCGCTCCGCTGAGGCATAACCCGGGTGTTCCGCCAGCAGCCTGGAAGGCTCGCTCAGATTCAACCGGAACGCCCCGGCTTCGTCCGTCATCACCACCCTCTGGAGTGTGCTCCCGATACCCATGACCACCACGCGCGAAGTTCCCAGTGCGGTGCCCGTGCGGGCGTCGACCACGGTTCCGCCTGCCCGGAAGACAGACTGGGCCGGCAGTAATCCTGTTGGAAGAAGGAGGGTCAGCAGCAGAACATTCAGACGACCGCCCATGCGAGGCTCCGGCTGGAGATCCCCGACCGATGGGAAGGATCCCGGGGAACCATCTCCCGCTGGCGGCGCCGATCGGGCCACTGGTCGGTGCGTCAGTCACCACGCCAGCGGCCCTGCGAACGCAGGTGCCCTTCCCCTGCGGACCCGGCAGATGAAAACCAGGTCACTCGCGTCTTCCTACGCCGGTGCTAACCGGATCAGGTTCGACGGGTCTTTCTCAGCCCCGGCATTCGCCAAGGCACCCCGGACGAGTTGCCTGAATGATAGGGAGATGCATCGGTCGACGGAACCGGACGTTCGACTCCTGCCCTGGACGAACGCGCAGGGCTGCCCTACGGCGGGGGTGCTGGAAACAGGAAGGCGCCCCGCCGGAGCGCCTCAGGAACCTCAGCAGCAGTTTCTGACAGTGGGGATGGTACCCCGTGGCGATGAGGCTCAGGATCTCCGGGCTGATCAGGAGGGTGTCGGTTCTCAGCATGAACCGGTACTACACCCATTTACACCCAATTTCGAGGCCCCTCGGGCTCGGTCGCCAGCACCGGAGAGAAGTTCAGCACCCTGGCCCACAGCGCCTGATCGGCGTCGGTCCACGGACCGCGGCGCCCCAGTCACGGCGACCGCTGATGACCCCCACGAACGCTGCCGTCTTTGGCGGCGCAAGTGGCCAGGGACGGAATCGAACCGCCGACACGCGGATTTTCAGTCCGCTGCTCTACCAACTGAGCTACCTGGCCAGAGGAGGGAGAAACGTAACTGACGAAACCCCACCGCCAAAGCCCGACAGACGGGACTCGCCAATCGCCTGTCAGTCCCTTCAGCGCACCCCGGCGACCGGAACCTCCCCATATGACGCCGTTATCACCGACTTTATTCCACCCCGGACGTTGAAGTCACCCACCACACGCATCCACCTCGGGGATACCGCAGCGCTCAGATCGTCCAGGATACGGTTCACCGCCCGCTCGTAAAACACCGCCGCATCCCGGTAACTCCACAGATACAGCTTCAGACTCTTCAGCTCCAGGCACAGTCGGTCCGGCACGTATGTGATGGTAATGACCCCGAAGTCGGGCGCCCCACCCTTCAGCAACGCCAGCTCCGCTGCGTCCGACTCCACCCCTCCCAGCGGACACAGCGAAGTGAACTCCTCGCACACCATATGGATCTCGTATGCGCGGTCCGCGTACGGATTGGGAAATGTCTCCAGCAGCTCTGCACGTGGCATGCGCGAAGAATGATGGTGATGCACCGCACGCGCCAGCCGCGACCTCGACCCGCCGCGCCGCCCGTCATTATGGACAGCGTCGGAACCCGAACGTAGCTTCTGGAACGCTGGCGTAGAAACGTCAGCCCCGGCCGCCGCGAGAACGGCGTGGCGGCAAAAGCCCCCCGGGGAATCCCGGGGGGCGCTCCATTTCCAGGTTGAGGGAACCTTCAGTCCCGTCGCAGTTCTCTGGACCACTCTTCGAGTACGCGCCGCTCGGCCGCGGTCAGGCTGTCGATCCCCAACTGGGAGATCTTGTCCAGAACCCGGTCAAACTCGGTTCGCCTGTCTGCCGTTCCCGGGGTGGCTGGTTCCGAAGGCGCTGCCCGCTGACGACTGACCGCGAGCTGACTCTGGGCCACTATGTCATCCACGTCGCGCACCCGCTCCCTCCTCGGCATTGAGCGAGGCACCACACGCGGCGGTTCATCAGACACATCGGGCACCGACGATACCCGCTGACGCAGGCGGTCGATCCCCACCCCTGACGATGTCCGGAGAAAAACCCAGGCAGCAGCCACGCCACCAACGCTGGTGAGGTAGGGAAGCCCACTGCCGGGCCAGGTTGCGGTGACTCCCAGCGCCAGCGCAATCCCGATCATCATGCCGACGAGCCACTTCACCCGCACCGGAACAGCCAGGAACAGATAAACCTCCTCCTCCGCCCACAGCGATCCGTACGCCATCGCCACACCCAGTACCGCCGCCGTGGAACCCAGAAGCACCGAATCCCGCACCAGCAGGGCATGAACCACCCACCCGCCCAGACCACACCAGAAGTAGAAGTTGCGGAACTCGCGCTTCCCCCACACGGCTTCGAGCCGCGGACCAAACAGAAACAGCACATACATGTTCAGCACGAGCTGCCAGAAACCTCCGTGTACGAACAGATGCGTACCGATAGTCCACCACCGTGATGGCAGCCTGTCCATCGCAAAGCCGAGTGCTCCCTGCATGTTCCCGGCACCCACCACGGTGAACTGCACGAAATACACGATGACGTTCAGAGCTATGAGCCACTGAACGGCGCGGGTCATGCGCGGGATCTCGTGTTCGCTTTCGTGGACTTCAGTCATTTCCGACAGGTTCGGCTTCTCGTTATCTAAACGCACGGGGCGGCCATTGCGTTTCTGCCCCGGCCCGCGGGTTTCAGAGCATTGTCGCCGGACCGCCGAGTCGGGCCAGGATGCGAACGTCCCGGTGACGCGCCGACGCATGGTCCATGAGCGTGCTCCAACGCCGGTCCAGCCCACCACGCTCGGCCATCGGGCCGGGGTGAATGATCACCGACGCGGCCGGGCTCGCCACATGCACCTGCTCGACCACCTGAAGGTAGTCGGCGTCGCTGGCCTCGTCATTGCCGGCAATGCATACGGCGTGCGGACGACCTGTCCCGGCCGCGGCTCGCAGCGTCGACACCACGCGTTCCATTGCCGGTGATGCCACCGGTGGCTCCACAGTCACCTGGATCATCGTGAGGTACTCGTGAAGCGTGGCGACCGCTTCCGGTCTCTGACCATCCACATCAGCCATCACCTCTGTACCCGCCGGAAGCTGTTTCAGTGCCGCGGCCAGGAACTCTGCATTGCCGAACGCGTCCCGACCCGATACGCAGACTGAGTAGTACACCGTCCGCGTCAGTGCCCGATTGATCTCCCGGGCCAGGGCATCCGCGGTGTACATCTGAGCGGTTTCGGCGGCCCCGGCGAACCGGATGAAGACCTGGCGTCGCCCGGCCCAGATCCCCTGTCGCTGAATCCCCGACGGAATCCCCGCCAGTGCTGCTGCCAGAACCGGAGTTGCACTCATGCTCGTTATCTGCCTCTCTCAGATGCGGCGAGTTCCACGATCCGCTCACACAATTCGGGAAATGATATTCCCGCTGCTGCCGCCGCCTGGGGAATAAGGCTCGTCCCTGTCATGCCAGGCAACGTATTCGCCTCCAGACAGAAACAACCACCGGAATCATCCAGACGGAAGTCTATGCGAGCATATCCGCGAAGCTTCAGGACGCGAAACGCCCTGAGGGCCTCGTCCTGCAACTTCGCCACAACCTCCGGTCCCAGGGCGGCGGGGAATACCTCCAGGGCCATTCCCGGAGTGTACTTGCACTCGTAATCGTACAGCTCGTGTTGCGGGATGATCTCTCCCACAGGCAGCGCCTCATCGCCCAGGACGCCTACCGTCAGTTCCCGGCCCGGCACATAACGCTCGATCATCACCTCGTCGTCGTATCGAAATGCCTCCTCGACGGCGCTTTCATACTCCGTCGGGACCCGGACCAGACTCAGCCCCACCGTCGAACCCTGCTTCGACGGCTTCACGATGACAGGAAAACCAAGCCGGTCTCCCACCTCCTCGACACCAGCCGGCGCCATCAGCCAGTCCGCGGTACCCACACCTGCGTCGCGGAAGAGTCGCTTGGACAGGTCCTTGTCCATCGCCAGAGCGCTCCCCAGGGGACCACTGCCGGTATAGCACACACCGGTCAGCTCCAGAAGCGCCTGTACGGTCCCATCTTCACCCTGCCCGCCGTGCAGTGCCAGGAAGACCACATCGGCGCTCCGGACTTCTGGTATCGTTCCGAGCAGTGGTGAAAGGGACCGTTCCGACAGGTCTTCGAGATCCGGCGGCGCCGCACCCACACCAGCCGCAAGGAGCGCCTGCTCCATCGTCGGATCCAGCACGCCGGCAGCCGTATCCAGCGCTGTGACTGCGTGCCCCCGGGACCGGAGCGCCTCCGCTATGCGGAGTCCCGAAGCGAGCGATACATCCCGCTCCGCCGATACCCCTCCCATCAGCACTGTCACCTGCATCTACTGTCCTCCCGCCGTGGTCTGTTAACGCACCCTGCCAGCCGTGCCACTCCCGCCGCTGTCCCGGGGCAACCGGAACTGAACCGGAAGCACGACGGAATATCCCATACGTGTACCACCCTGTTGCGCCGGTCGGAACTCGAGGAACGGTGCCCCTGCCACCGCTGCCGAGTCAAAGGCCGGGTGCGTCGAGGGCTCCTCCACCCGGGTAGAATCCGGGACTACCAAGCCCAGTGAATCCACGAAGAGTCGCAGCGCAACCTGCCCCTCGATACCCGCGTCGAAGAGCTCCGGAGGATACTGGAACGGGAGGTCTTTGCTGAGCAGCTCCGGAAGCGCCAGGTCCTTGTCCTGGACCTCCGAGGTTGAGCAGGCCAGCGCGGACGCTGCCACGACCAACGTTACCCCCAGCCGTAGCCCGCTCATGAAGCCATTCCCGATCATGCCGGCGCGTTCGCTTCGCGCGCGAGGCGGACCATACGATCCAGCTCCTGAAGGGCCTCCAGAGGAGTGAGCCGCTCGGGATCCATGCCGCGCAGCCGCTCCACGAGTGGGTGCGGGGTGTGGTTGAAAAGCCCCAGCTGTTCCTCCCGCGTCAGCGAGGCTTTCCTACGGCCTCCCCTGCTCCCGTCCAGCAGGCCGGCTACGAGCTGCTCACCCTCCAGCAACTGCAGGACCGATCGTGCCCGCGCGATCACTTCAGGGGGAAGCCCCGCCAGTCGCCCGACCTCGATCCCATATGATCGATCGGCGCCGCCTGGCAGCAGTCGGTGCTGGAACACGATGTCATCACCCACTTCCCGGACGGAGACGTTGAAGTTGCGCACGCCGGAAAGCTCTTCAGCCAACTGGGTCAGCTCATGATAGTGGGTCGCGAATATCGTCTTGCATCCGGTACGATCATGCAGATGCTCGCTCACTGCCCACGCGATCGATACACCGTCATATGTGGAAGTGCCCCGTCCGATCTCGTCGAGCAGCACCAGACTCCTCGCGGTCGCCGTATGCAGAATGGCACTCGTCTCCGCCATCTCCACCATGAACGTGGATTGCCCGCGCACCAGGTTGTCGCTGGCGCCCACCCGGGTGAAGAGCCTGTCGACGATCCCGATCCGCGCCCGCGTCGCCGGAACATGGCAACCCGCCTGAGCCATCAGCACGATCAGCCCGACCTGCCGCAGCACGGTCGACTTGCCGGCCATGTTTGGCCCCGTCAGTATGATCACCCGCTGCTCCTGATCCAGCCTGATGTCATTCGGGATGAACCTGTCGCGCGGCATCATCCGTTCGACTACCGGATGACGCCCCCCGGTTATCTCCAGGTCAAAGCCGTCATGCACCTCCGGCCTGCAATAGCCTTCCGTGGCGGCCACCTGAGCGAAAGACGCCAGGACGTCCGCAATGGCGACGCGCCCGGCAGCCTTCTGGAGGCGCTGGACCGCGGCACCTGTCCGCGAACGGAGAGAATCGAAAAGCTCGCGCTCGCGTTGTTCGATACGCTCGGTTGCGCCCAGCACCTTCTCTTCGAACTCCTTGAGCGCAGATGTCACGTAGCGCTCGGCGCCGGTGAGGGTCTGCCTCCTCTGGTAGTCCGCTGGGATGAGGTGCCGGTTCGAATTGGTTATCTCGATGTAATACCCGAATACCCGGTTGAACCCGACCTTGAGTGAAGCTATTCCGGTCCGGGCGCGCTCCGATGCCTGGATTCCGGCAATGGCATCCCGGCCTCCATCCCGCAGGTTCCGCAGCTCATCGAGTTCCGCGTCCACTCCGGTGACGAACGTGTCTCCCTCGCCCAGCGTGATCGATGGCCGTTCCACCAGGTGGCTCAGGATGTCATCCGCTACATCGCTGCAAGCGTCCCAGTCGACCAGCAGTGTCGTCAGCACGCCAGCGCGGCCGATGCGCTCCAGCGCCAGGCCCAGTCCTCGCAGTCGCCCCAGAGACTCCCCCAGGCTCCGCAGCTCTCGTGGGTTCACCCGCCCGGCTGCGGTGCGCGCCGCGAGGCGCTCGATGTCACGTACGCCGTCCAGTTCTTCGCTGATACCGGCGCGACCCATGGGGTCTTCAACCAGGGCTGCAACGGCCTCCTGCCGCTGATCGATGGCTGATGGATTCAGAAGCGGAGCCAGCAACCACTCCCTGAGGAGTCGCGCTCCCATTGGGGTCCGCGTGCGATCCAGTACACCCATCAGCGTACCCGACCGGTCACCCACCCCGCCACGCAGGGACTCGACCAGCTCGAGATTCCGTTGCGTCATCTCGTCGAGTGGCATCGTGCTGCCACCAATTTCGAAGGCGGGTCGCATGAGGTGCGGAATCCCGGCGGGTTGCAGCTCACGCAGGTAGCGGATCACCATCCCGGCTGCACCTACGACCGCAGGATGGCAGCTCTGCAGGCCCAGTCCTTCGATGGAGTGCAACCCGAACTGGCTTGCCAGCGCCTCCGCCCCCAGGGTCGCGTCGAACTCCCAGGCCTCGCGCTGGGTTATCAGGGCACCGTCCTGAAGCAGACCCTGATCATTTCCACTGCCGTCCACCAGAATCTCCCGGGGCGACAGTCGTCCCAGCATCTGTGCTGCATCGACCCGGGAAACCTGGGTGAGGCGGAAAGTGCCGGTCGATACGTCCACCGCCGCCAGGCCAACGATTTCTCCCACGACGTGAATGGCGCAAAGGAAGTTGTGACGCTCTTCCTCCAGCAGGTCATCCGAAAAGGCCGCACCGGGTGTGATCGTTTCCACGACCTCGCGCTTCACGATCCCCTTGGCCGTACGCGGATCCTCCACCTGTTCACAGATCGCCACGCGATAACCCTTCTGTACCAGGCGGCGAAGGTACTCGGTGACGGCCTTCACCGGGACACCTGCCAACGGCACGTCATGCGCCCCACCATTGTTGCGTGAGGTCAGCGTCAGTCCCAGTTCCCGCGACGCAACTTCCGCGTCGTCGAAGAACATCTCGTAGAAATCTCCCATCCGGAAAAGCAGGATGGCGTTGGCGTGGCGCGCCTTGATCTGCTGATACTGCTGCATCAATGGCGTGCCCGCGCGACTCATCGCGATTCCGCCTCGACCACGATTCCGCTGAGCCCGGAGCCGCGCATCCGTCCCAGCGCCGCGGACGCTGCTGCACGGGTCGGGTACCGGCCGATACGCACCCGATAAGGCGCCCGGGTGCCCACCACCCGCACGTCGAAACCGCGCTCCCTCAGCCGATCGGCCATGTCCGTGGCATCCCGCCGCGCCGAGAATGCCGCCACCTGCACACTGTACTCCGGTGCGCCAGTAGCGGTGCGCCCTCCTTCCGTCGACGTGGATTCCGATGGTGGCTTCACCGGAACGGCACACTGACCCAGAAGGTATTCGATCTGATTCCTGAGCTCCACGTCACCGGGCGCCACACTCTCACGCGCATGCCCAAGGGACTCGCAGGCGGCAGTTCGATCACCTTCGTCCATGGCCAGGCGGCCGCTCCAGTAACTGGCCCGGGCCACGTGTCTTCCGGATGGGTAGTCTCGCAGCAGCCGGTCGAACCGACGCCGCGCAGCGGCCCGATCACCACGGGCATATTCCAGCTGCGCCAGCGCCAGCAGCGCATCCGCCGCGCGGGGAGAGAGGGGGTACTCCACACTCACGCGTAGATAGTCCTTTTCGGCGTCCGCGGCCGAGGTCGAGGAAAACCCCCGCCAGTAGAGTGCATCCGCATAACGAGGATCCACGGTGGGGAGCTCCCGCAGCAACGAGTCGGCCACGACCCGGGCGGCGGAGCGATCCTGCGACACCGCCAGGCGCTCCAGTCGCGCCAGGACACTGTCCACACCCTGAGCCGGAAGTCCGTCGGCGATCGCCCCCAGCAGCACCACTACGGAAAAACCCCAACGGATGCATCCGATACTCATGCTGCCCTCCTCCGAGGCGTGCAAAGGGCCAGGATCAGCGAAGTCAGCAGCTGTTCGTCCGAAGACACCCGGGACTCCTTGGCGGCGGCATCCGCCATGAGCAGTTGCCTCAGCGCCTGATCCAGCTCCGCATCCGTCCAGCGCGGCACGGCGCGATGCCAGCACGTGACCGCCTCCTTCCAGGCCCGGCCCGGAAATGCGCGCCCTTCTTTCAATAGTGTATAGAATCCTCGTTCCATTCCCGCTGCCGGCACGCCGCGATCCCGTGCCGCCCGCCCCCACGCAATCGCCGTCGTCTGCGTGGCGATTGACATGATCAGGGTGACGGCATTCACCTTGGGCTGCTGCAGCACCAAGGGAAGCAGCGCCAGTGCTTTTCGCGCGTCTCGTTCCGCCACGGCATCGAGCAGGTCCGGAACAGACTCACCATGACGCACTCCAACAACCCCTCGAACGGCTGCCTCGTCAATCGTCTGTCCGCCCGTGAAGGAAGCAAGCTTGTCCAGCTCCGAAGCCAGCGAAGACAAATCCGAACCCACCGTTTCGTGCAGCAGGGCGGCAGCTCCCTCTGTGACCTTCACGCCAAGCTCCGCTGCGGCATGCTTCACAATCCAGCCGGGGATCCGGCGATCCTCCACCCGATCGAATGACACGCAGGTTGCCAGTGCGCTGAGCGCTGCATCCGCCTTTTCGCCCGCCGAATCGACCAGCAGCAGAACCACGTCACTCGCGGGGTTCCGGGCGTACCGGGAGAGTACTGCATGAGCAGGCTTCTTCAGCGCATGGGTCTCCCGAACCTCCACGACACGCCGTTCGGCAAACATGGCTGGCGTCGACAGGGCGGTGTCCAGCGTTTCAGCGCTGACTTCGCCGCCCCGGAGAATCTCATGATTGAAAGCGCCTGTTGCCTCATCCAGTGCGCTCTTCACCACCGCCCTGGCAAATGCTTCCTTGCGGAAGTCATCGTCACCGAACAGGTAGTAGACGCGATCAAACCTGCTCTCGCGGATCGAACGCCAGACATCCTTCTCTGCCACCAGTGCCATGGATCCAATATAAGCCTTCCGGTGAGTGTGACCGGTGGGCGGAAAATCGACGCCCGCTCAGCGCTCGTTCGTGTAGCCGGCCGACGGCTGCTCCCCGTTCACCAGCAGCAGTGGCCCTTCTTCAGCCAGCATGAGCGCCGGCCAGAGCGGCAGACCGGAGGAAAGCGAGGCCGCAATCCCCGGCACCGGATCTCCCTGGGGAGAGGGTGGCCCCGACTCCATCGTAACCACCACAGGAGTCAGGTGCGGGGCGGGATCCCGATCATGCTGCCAGAGACCTTCGGCAGCCACCAGCAGCAACAACGAGGCTGCAGCGGCCAGAATACCAATGACTGATCGTGCCCCGGAGCGTGATGCCCGTGATGCCGAAACCGGGCCCTCCGTGCGAAGACGCTCCCGGAGCCGCTCCCCGAAAGTTTCCGAAACAGTGACCTGCGGCAGGTTGCGCGCCAGCAGCAGAGCCCGACGCATGGCCGTGTCCCGACGGGCGCACTCGGCGCAGAGGGCGAGGTGATCGCGCATCAACGCCATTTCCACTCCCGGAAGCGTGTCATCCAGGAACGCGTCGTGCTTTCGCTTGAATGTCAGACAATCCATCGACAGGGGTGGGGTTCAGCCGGGTTCGGGTACCCACCAGCTACCCCCGGGTTCCCCCAGTGGACCTGCGGACACTCCGGCCCCGGTATTCCAGCGGAGGAAGACATACGACCGCCTGCCGCCGGGAACAAGGCCAAAAAAATACCGCCGCTCCTGGTTGCCAGACGCGGCGGTACCCGTTCCATCCCTGGTCCTGGGACCCTCAAACAGGCTCATTCCAGGGCAGGTGCGATCAACGCTGCAAAAGCATTCCGTGCCCGGTTCAGCCGGGATTTCACCGTACCCAGGTTGGTCGACGTTATCTCGGCGATCTCCTCGTACGACTTACCCTCCAGCTCGCGAAGCACGAATACCGTGCGATGATGATTCGGGAGCTTTGCCACCGCTCCCTCGACGGCTTCCCGCAGCTGGCGCTTGCGAAAAAGGTCATCTGGACGGGTGCCATGATCCTCGAACTGCACTGGGCGGTCGTCATCCTCCCAGTTCTGGCGGATCGTCTGGAAGAGAACCAACGGATTCCTCGAACGATTCCGCAATTCGTTCTTGGTCAGGTTGGAAGCAATCGTGTAGATCCAGGTGGAGAACTTCCGGGAACGGTCGAAGCGGTGGATATGACGATAGACGCGCACGAAGACCTCCTGCACCAGGTCCTCGGCACGCTCCCGGTCGCCCGTGTTGCGGTAGATGAAGTTGAGGAGCCGGTTCTGATAACGACGAACCAGTTCGTCGAAAGCCCTCGACTCCCCTTCCAGAAAGACGCTGACGACTGCGCCATCCTCAAGATCTTTGAGACGCTCGCGCACCGACAAACCCGGGTTCGCTCTGGTCTCGCGAACAGCAGTTTCGGTCATGGTGTATCCCCCGGATTCAGGCTCAAACTTCGCCACCTTATATGGCACCCTCCGTGCCTCTTTCGTTTCCATCTCGGCTCTAGCCCCTAAATTGGCCAGACACAACAGGTTACCGAGTAAGAGGACGAATTCGGCGGGAGCTGTAGCGGTCGTGCTGTCCATTATTCAGGACACTCCGGAACAGAGGTTCCCGGACGTGAGTTCAGCCTGCCCTACCACAGCATCCGATGTGGAGACGTCGACCGGGTGGATTTCCTGCACACCCTCAGAGGCCGAGGATTTTCTCCGCGAGATGGAGGGCGACTATCGTCTTCCCATCCACGATGCGTCCCGTCCGGACCATTTCCTTCACCTCGCTGAATGAGCGAGTGTCCACCGAAATGAATTCGTCCGCCTCAGGCGACGCCGCCTGTACCTCCTCTGCCACCGCGGCAAACAGGTGTATGAATTCGTCGATGAAGCCAGGTGTGGTGAAGAAGCCGCCCAGGTGAACAAGTTCCCTGGCGGAAGTCCCGGTTTCTTCGAGCAGCTCGCGGCGGGCGCAGTCATCGGGTCGCTCGCCTGTTTCCAGTCGGCCTGCTGGGATCTCGTAGATGTACCGCCCGGCGGCATAGCGGTACTGGCGTATGAGCAGGATTTGCGGGTCAGGACCCCGGAAAGAGTCGACGAAAGGAACGACTGCACTGGCTCCCGGATGTCGGATGATCTCCAGTTCCCCTGTTGACCCGTTCGGGAAGCGCACCGTATCGACATCGAGATTCAGGACCCGTCCTGTATAAACCCGACGGGTTGCTACCGTGGCCCCTTCGGCTGGTTCTTGACTCCGGGGCTCAGGCATCATGGGTCGACTCTATCGACACCGGGCCCGCATCCAGGGCTCGCAGCGCCGGAGCGATGACATCGCTGTCACCCACCGCCAGAATCTGCAGGCGATCCGTGTGCAGATGGTCCCGCGCCACGCGCCAGACATCATCGACAGTAATGGCACGGATCCGGGACCGATACGTTTCGAAGTAGTCTGCGGGAAGGCCCAGGACGTGGTGACTTGCAAGTGCGCTGGCGATCGCGCCGGTAGTCTCGAAACGTATGGGAAACACGCCTTCGAGGAATGACGCACATAGAGAGAGCTCATCCTGCGATGGTGGGGCCTCTCGCATGCGGAGCAGCTCGGTCACAATCTCGTTCACTGCCGGAGCAGTAACCCCCGTAGCCACTGCAGTCGATACCGTGAAGGCGCCGGCATCCCTTCGCCAGTCGAAGTACGACGACGCACCGTAGGTGAACCCATGGCGCTCCCGAAGACTGAGATTGATCCGGGAGTTGAAAACACCGCCAAGGATCGCGTTCATCAGGACTGCTGCGAAGTAGTCCGGATGGGAGCGTGGGAGGCCAACGTGCCCCACGCGGAGTTCCGTCTGCGGAGCATCGGCACGGTGGATGACTCGTACGCCCGGCTCGAGGCAAGCCGGCGAATCATCGGGAGTCACTTCCGGAACCGCCGAGTCCTCCCACGAACCCAGCGTTGACCCGATGACCGCAACCACCTTCTCCGGGTCGATGTCACCGCAGACAATGGCCGTGGTAGCCGATGGAAGGAACCTCGTTCTGTGCCATTCCCGACAGTGATCCACCGTCAGGGATTTCACGGTATCGGCAGCTCCCCCCTCAGGCAGGTGGAACCGGGAGGACTTCTTGAAGAGCATGCCATTGAACCGCTCTTCCGCCAGTCCACGCGGCTCTGACTCCAGTTCCATGAGTTCTGACAGGCGCTCCTGGCGGATCCGCTCCACTTCGCGCGGGGAAAATGCCGGCTCGCGTATCACCTCCGAGAGGAGTCGAAAGGTCGGCTCGAAACGCCCGGACATGATGGTGGTCGCTGCCTGGCTGGCGTCCCATGACGCTTCGGATTCCAGCGTCCCACCCAGCCGCTCGAACTCCTCCGCCAGTGCTGTCGCACCAAGGTTCAATGTGCCTTCCGCCAGCGCCCGGGCAGTCACGGTAGCCACCCCCGCGAGTCCTGTCGATTCCAAACGGGCACCGGCATTCACGACCAGACGGATGCTTACCAGAGGAAGCCGCTTTACCGATGCGGTCACTATCTCCAGTCCGTTAGCCAGGTAAACCGACTCGAAGCGCGGGAAATCATAGGGACGGGCGGAGCCGGGAACTGGACGAGTGGTGCCCGTCATGCTTCCTCCGAAGTCGGGCCCCCGCCAGGCACAAAGACCAGACTGGCGCGGTTGTTCTCGCCCAGGCGGTCTTCGGCGAAAGCGGCAAGATCTCTCTCGGTCACGGCACGATACCGGGGCAACTCCTCGTTCAGGCGCCCGGGGTCACCGAAGTAGGTGGCTGCCCGGGAAAGCTGGTCCGCCCTCTCTGACATGGGCTGCAGATTCGAGACAAAGCTCGTCTCTGTCATGGCCAAGACGCGGTCCCGTTCACCGGACCGCAATCCCCGTTCTTTCAACTCGTCCAGCACGTCACAAATCCCCGCCTCGAGGTCCTCTGCGCTCACACCGGGGCGGGCGGTGGCATCGAGAACCAGGAGGTCGCTGCCCTTCGCCAAGTCGAAGGTGAAGGATGACGTCGCAGAGGCAAGCTGCTTTTCCCGAACGAGGGACTCGTGGAGTCGGCTGCCCCTTCCGTTACCGAGTACTGCGGATGTGAGAGCTGCCGCATGGTACCCGTCACTGCCGAAAACCGGACTGCGGCAGGCCACGAAGACGCGTGGCAGCGCAACCTGGTCCACCACAGACTCGCGTCTCCACTCGCCAAACAGTCGGGGAACCTCCATCGACGGGAGACTCGGCCTGATCCCACCGGCGGGGATTTCGCCGAAGTGGCGCTCGACCATGTCGAGTGCCACGGCAGGTTCAAAGTCACCGGCGATTGTCAGAACAGCGTTGTCCGGTCCGTACCAGGTTCGGAAGAAGTCCGCGACGTCCTCCAGTGATGCCGCATTGAGGTCCTCCATGGAACCAATGAGCGAGTGGTGGAATGGATGATCCTCAGGAAAGCACAGCGCCGGTAAGCGCTCCCACCAGGTCCCATAGGGCTGATTATCGACTGTCCAGCGGCGCTCGTTCTTCACGACGTCCCGCTGCGTGTCGAGCTTCTCCTGTGTCATTGCCGGGAGGAGTCGGGCCATCCGGTCAGCCTCCAGCCACAGCGCCAGTTCGAGGTGATGCGATGGGACGGTCTCGAAGTAGTTTGTCCGGTCCAGCCACGTGGAACCGTTCAAGGTGCCTCCGGCACGCTGAACCAGCTCGAAATGTTCGTTCGCGGCCACATTGGCTGATCCCTGGAACAGCATGTGCTCGAACAGGTGCGCGAAACCTGTGCGGCCCGGTCGCTCATTCGCCGATCCAACGTTGTACCAGAGATTCACCGCGACGACGGGGACGGAGGCATCCGGAGAAAAAGTCACCAGCAGACCGTTGTTCAGTCGCCTTGTGCTGATGGGGATCCGGGCTTCAGTCATGGCTTTTCGTTGGCTCGACCAAGAGTCAGCGAAGCTCCTGCGGTCAGGACGGGATTGAATCGGTCTCTTTTCCCGGAGGCTCCAGTGCGATTGGGAGTCAGGTTCTGTTCGAGCATGGTGAAGAGGTCAAAGTGCGACCACAGGGGGCCGAAATCACCGAACAGGCGTCGTCCCACGTGAAGATAAAGCGTGGGCTGAACAACCAGGTCGCGACCGTAGTCACGTGGGTTGCTTCCAGTACTGGCACCGGGAGCGTGAACCACCAACAGCGGAATCTCCACCGCCAGCCATCGAGCTTCATCAGGCCAGGGCACCTGAAAGACCGCTCCGACAAAGAGGGTCGGTGCATCGGAATTGCGAACGGTGCTTCCGGTGCTGCCATACGGAGTGAACGTGGCGCCCACAATCGGAGTCAGCCAAGTCACAGCCGTGGGGAAGCGGGTCTGGAATCGGACGGAGAACGCGGTGGTGGATCTGACCCCTTCGGCCGCCGAGTAGAAATCCGCCACTGCGAAGCCCGGCTGCAACTGGAATTGCAGGTTGGCCGTATCCTGGGCGCGCCCGGCCGACGCAACACTCAGCACACCGAGGACAATCAATACGAGTCTGGGCCATGCCCCGACCCGGATGGGCACGGACAGGCCACGTTCAGCGCGCAAGGAATCCCAGGACAATGGTGACTGGAACCTTGACCGACTCGCTCAGCACATAGGCAATCTCTTCGGTACGGCTCGCGGAAATGGGACTGGTCCTGGTGGGTGAGGTGTAGGGACGCATGCCGTATTGGCGTGCGAGAATCTGAAGCCTCAGCATATGAAAGGGGTCACTGACCAGAATGGCATCTCGCATCCCGCGCGAGTCGAGAATTGCTGCAACGGCCTTCAGGGAAGCGTCGGTGGTTCTTCCCTCGCCTTCTAATAGTATGGCCGTGTCGGCCACGCCAGCTCTTACGGCATACCGCCGGCCGACCGCGGCCTCACTGGTCGTGTCCCCACGGCCCCGACCCCCTGTGAGGATGAGCCAGGATGCCATGCCACTCTTCCACAGCTGGACGGCATGATCCAGCCGCGCCTTCAGAACTGGTGACGGACGACCGGAATACTGCGCGGCTCCCAGCACGACGATGGCGTCCGCCGGTCTGGCCAGATCGCGGCTGCCCCAGATCACCACCGAGGTTACACTCACCACCCAGGCAGCGATTGCCACCAGGGCCAGACGCGCACCAATGGCGAGCCCGCTTGCCCGCCGCTTCATCGTCCCTGCACTCCTTCGGTACGCACGAACAGCCTCCCAATCCTGGCCCGACAAATACCTCAGTGGAGTCTATCGCGCTCTTCTGCAGGTCGGGAGTCGAAGTACCTCTGATCAAGGAGCCTGGAGGTCAGTCGTTTCACCACGGGACGGGATGCTCACGCTGAAATCCAGACGGCGAAGTTCTTCCGCAAGAGCCTGTTGTGCGTGAGGTTCGCCATGCACGAGATGGACTCGCTGCAGGCTGTCGGACTGACTCCGTACGCCCTCGGCCCATCGCTTGAGTTCGGTGCGATCGGCATGCGCGCTGTAGCCATTCAGGATCCTGACCGTCGCTCGCAGCGGGACCTCTTCCCCGAAGATCCTGAGCACCGGCTCCCGCTCCACGATCCTCCGGCCCAGCGTGTGCTCAGCCTGGAATCCGACAATGAGGATTGTATTCCGCGGATCGCTCGCCCCATGGAGGAGGTGATGCAGGATTCTGCCCGACTCCGCCATGCCGGATGCAGCGATTATCACCATCGGTCCATTGAGTGTGTTCAAAGCCTTCGACTCTTCGGTCTTCCGGGTGTACCGAACGAGGTCGAAACGGAACAGATCATCGGTTTTTCGTACCAGAGACTCGCCATCATCGAAGCAGTCAGGATGCATTTCAAAGACCGCCGTTACATCTGAGGCGAGCGGGCTGTCGATGAAGATCGGGATCCGGGGAATCCTGCCAGCGCGCGCGAGCTGGTGAAGTGCGTACACAACCTCCTGTGTACGCCCCACCGCAAACGCTGGAATCAGGACCCGACCACCCCGTGCAGCCGTCTCGGAAACCACTGAACCGAGGATGGCCTCGGCTCCGGCTACGTCGTCATGATCACGGTCGCCGTAGGTCGACTCCATGATCAGCGTCTGCGCCCCAGTGGGGATCTTGGGATCGCGAATGATCGGAAGACCCCAACGACCAATGTCGCCTGAGAAGACGAGACGGTGACGGCGCCTGCCATCTTCGCAGTCCACCTCGACGGAGGCCGAACCCAGAATGTGGCCGGCCTCCACGAAAGTCGCCCGAACACCCGGGGCTGCGTCGAAAGTCCGACCATAGGGCATACCAATCATTTGTTCCAGCGTCGCTGTCACATCCGCGGCGCTGTAGAGAGGTTCCACGAAGCCCCTTCCGCGACGGGCGAGGTGCTCCGCATCCTTTTCCTGAATGTGGGCCGAGTCCATCAACATATGCGCCGATAGGTCACGTGTGGCGGCGGTGCAGTAGATGGGCCCCTTGAATCCGTTGCGCACCAGAAAGGGAATCCGTCCCGCATGATCTATGTGCGCATGAGACAGCACTATTGCATCGAGTTCGCCTCCAGGAGCGGGCATCGTACGGTTTTTCTGGTCGGCATCCGAGCGGTGACCCTGGAAGAGGCCACAGTCGAGCGCCACGAGTGACTTCCCTGCGTGAAGCAGATGGCAGGAGCCGGTTACTTCGCCGGCAGCACCGGCAAACGTGACTTTCATTGAAGTTCTCCACAGTCCACGAAGCGCGTGTGTGGTCGCTGTTTCATGGCCGCGAAGTTAGTTCTTCGGGCCGGGCAGGCACCACCCCACTGAATCTGGGCGAGGCCAGGGCTCGAGGACCTCGTGCTCGGTTCGCTGTCGCACTGAAGAACGCTTCTCGTGCTGGCGTCTTGTTACTGTGGTGAAGCGCGAGTATCTTGCCGCGCGTTTTTCTTCCGGGTCAACTCGCGCCGCCCACCTGCGCTTCGATGCTCGTCAACCTGCTGCCGGACTTTCTCGCAGTCTTGAACAGTTCCGATCGGGTTGCCGCATATCATCGATACTACGAAGCGCACCGCCACCGCCTGGCAGCCTATTGGCACAACTACGTCCTCGACCCGGACACGCCGCATTTCGCGGATGTCGTGAGAATGGCAGCGCTGGCTGATCGCTCCGACCTTCTGGCAATGCTCGGACGGACCGATGTAGCGGCCATCGCCAGGGAAGCCGAGTTGCGCTGCGCGCAATTCCTGAACAGTGACGTGGACGTCGATGTCGTGTTGATGGTGGGGGTTGGGGCCGCCAACGCCGGCGAACTCGTCGTCGCCGGACGGGGAATCGCCTTTGTCTGCCTCGAGCACTTCACGGGAGTGCCCAATCCAGAGAGTCATGGACTGGGGCTCGATCCCGAGTTGATACCGGTGTGGCTGGCACACGAGATCGCTCACGCTGTCCGGTACACATCTCCAACCAGTCGCAGCGAAATGAAGCGTCTTACCGAGGAGGCGGACGGCTATTACTCGTACTGGGAAACCGGTCGGCGTGCCTCGCTCGGTGAGCTGGTGGTCAACGAAGGGCTGGCGGTGGAAATCGCGCGCGCCATCCAGCCGGGGCATGCCATCTGGGAGTATTTCGGCTACGGTCGACGCCAGTTTTCCAAGGTGCGGGACGTGGAACCGCTGGTTACCCGTGCCGTTCTGGAAGACTTTGACCGTGCTGCGCTAGGACTCCGCCTCCGCTATCTGTCGGGTGGTGTGAGCGATGAGGCCAGGACCATACAGCGCACCCTGGTCCCGGAACGCGCTGGTTACTTCGTGGGTGCCCGCCTGGTCGCCTCGGCGCTGGAAACGCACGGGGCTCCGTGGGCTATCCGCGCCACCGCCCGCGAGATAGTCGATGTCGGGGAGCGCGCTCTGGAATCTGCTTCAGCCTAGCCATTCTGGAAGAGAACCGCCCCGGAATCCGCTACTTTCCTACACAGAACGTAGAGAATACCGCCGACAGCACCTCCTCCACGTCGACCGTACCAATCATCGTCTCCAGGCGGTGAAGCGCCGTCCGAATATGGACTGCTGCAATTGAAGTTGGAACTGTGCCCGAGGCTCTGGCACTCCCGAAAGCCTCGAGTTCCGCCAGCGCCTCTTCCAGGTTGGTTCGATGGCGCTCCCGGGACAGCAGCGGCACCTCGGGATCCAGTGAACCGTACTCAGTGCTCAGGCGTTTCTCGATCATGGACAGGAGATCCGCCAACCCCAGACGCGTGCGGACGCTGACTGACAATGCCTCGGGGGGCCAGTCCGCGGGAGATCCCGCTGGAAGGTCTGCCTTGGTGTGGATCGGAATGACCGGGGCGGAGCTCACCTGCTGGACCGCGGCCATGGCCTCGGTCAGCTCTGCCGCGGTCGCACCACATACGAGAACCAGATGCGCGCTGGAAACGTACCTGTGGCTGATCTCGACACCGGTACGTTCGATTTCGTCGACGCTCTCCCGAAGGCCTGCGGTGTCGACGATCCGCATGGGCCACTGACCGGCCTGAACCATTGCTTCGATGGCATCGCGGGTAGTGCCCGGACTGGCATGCACTATCGCCCGCTCCACGCCGAGCAGGGCGTTGAACAACGAGGACTTCCCGGCGTTCGGGCGACCCGCCAGCACAACGGTTGCGCCGTTCCTCACGATCTCGCCTAGTGGGATGGTCGCCAGGAGACGCCGAAGTTGTTGTAACGGTCGTTCCAGGGCGTCCCGGATCCGAACCGGTGCAACCGGTCCATCGTCTTCCTCCGGAAAATCGATTTCGTAAACCAGTAACGCTTCGAGTTGAAGAAGTGACTCTCTGAGGCTGGCGACCGCCCGGGAAAGTCCTCCTTCGACCTGGTGGAGTGAATAGCGACGACTGGTTTCCGTAGCTGCGTCTATGATCGCGCCGATACCCTCAGCCTGCAGCAGGTCCAGTTTTCCGTTCAGGACCGCCCGCCTGGTGAATTCACCTGGCTCCGCGGGCCGGGCTCCCGCACGAACGAGGGCGGCGGCCACAGCCACCGGGGAGAGCAGGCCGCCGTGCCCGCTCACTTCGACCATCGGCTCCCCAGTGTAGGAATGCGGTGCGTCGTAACGGGTTACCACCACGCGGTCGATCCAGCTCCCATCATCCTGGCTGCGCATCTCGGCAAGCATGGCGGTTCGGGCCTGCTCCGGCCAGCGACTGAGGCAGCGCCGGGCAATCGCGTGTGCATCCCGGCCGCTCAGGCGTACTACGGCGATAGCACCGCGTCCCTGGGCGGTGGCTATGGCGACGATACTGTCATCCTGGGGAGTCATCGCCATCCCGGCGTTTTTCGGCAGCTACGACTTCGGCACCGACCTGGCCCGCTCGTTGGCAATCAGCCACTGCTGGGGTAGAGCCGCGAGGTTCTGAACCGCGTAGTACAGGTTCAAGCCAGCCGCCAGGTTGGCCAGAAGGAAGGTCATGACCACCGGCAGGACGTAGCTCATCATCTTCGTTTGCGGATTGGGCGGCGCGTTCCGCGCTCCGATCCACGAAAGGAAGAACATCGAGACCCCCATCACGAGGGGGAGAATGTAAAACGGGTCCTTCTGCGAAATATCGGCCAACCAGAGGAACGAAACCCCGCGGAACTCGATGGTGCTCTGGAAAACAAAGAAGAGCGCGAACAGGATGGGCATTGGAAGCAGCAGGGGCAGACAGCCCGAGAACATGCTGAAGGGACTCATGTCATGTGACTTGTACACCTTCATCATTTCCGACTGCAGCTTTTGCGGGTCCGACTTGTACTTCGTCTGGAGTGCCTGAAGCTCCGGCTGGATCCGCTGCATCTTGATGCTGTTTCGCATCGCTGAATGGTTGAGCGGCCAGAGAATGAGTCGTACCGCCACCCCAAAGATGACCAGAACCCAACCGTAGCTCAGGTCGATGGTGTGCCGCATCCAGAGCAGAACCCGGAGAACGATTCCCGCAAACGGCTGTACGACCGGCTGGAGGAAACCACCATACGGGTTGGAGTTCACGAAATCGCGGCCCAGGGCTCGCAGCCGGTTGACCTGCTGCGGGCCGGCGTAGATGTCCAGGCTGAACGACCCGGATCGGGGCTGGATCACTGCCGTTCCCTGGGCGAGCGTGGCCACCTTCGATGCACGCTGCCCCCCTGTCATGATGAACTCCGCCATGGGTGACAGGCTGTCTCGCGCCAATACCCCTACGATGAAGTACTTGTTCTTGAGCGCTACCCAGGTCAGTGGCCCGGGGATGACCTGGCGTTCGTCGGGGTCCAGTTTCTGAAAAGCCGTTCCCTTGGATCCCCGGTTAGTCACTTCCCATGCAAATCCCAGGTGTCGGTGGTCGTCCACCGAGTCCGCCTCGTACGATTCCAGCGTGGGAGCGTAGCGAAGCAGCATGAAACCACCATCCTCCGCCATCGGTCCACGGAGTCGTGCATCCATCCTCACGAGGTAGCTGTCGGGCCGCACCACGTAATCGATTGCCAGGGTATCGGGCCCGACCGCTCCCTCGAACGTCAGATGCGTTGCCTGACCGGACGTATCGTGGCGCACGATCCGGAACGGGGTTTGATCGAACGCGACGGTGTCACGGCCGACGATTCCCCGGAGACTTATCAGCGGCCGCTCCGGTGCGTTGAGCCGAACCACCCTATCCGAACGCGCTCCCTGTCCTTCGTAGTCATTGAGATCGACATCCAGCAACGCCGCGCCACGAGTGGAAAAGCGGAACGACGCGCTGGAGTCAGCCACAATGATCGTATCTGTCGGCGGTGCTGCTGGAGCGGGCTCTGTCTGGCTCGTTGCTGGCGCGACCGTGGGGGCCGCTGTCACCATGCTGTCACTCCTGCTCGCCGGAGTCGTGGCGCTGTCCTGAATGAGCGAGGAGCTGTCCGCGGGAACGATCGGAACGACGCGTCTGGGGAACAGCCGCGGTGTGAGAAAGATGACCGCCGCCACCAGGACGAGCGCCAGAATGGTGCGTCGGTCCATGTTCACGATTCAGGGTTGTTCAGGGTACCGGGTCGTATCCGCCGACATGGAACGGATGACACCGTCCGATTCGGCGAACAGAAAGACTCAGGCCACGCCACGCCCCGTACTTCTGGAGCGCCTCTATGGCATAGGACGAACAGGAAGGTGTGTAACGGCACGCCGATGGCAGCAGTGGACCCAGGAAGAGCTGGTACCCGCGCACCAGCGCAATCAGGACGGATCTCATGTCGCCTTCGGTTTCACCGCGAGCAGTCGCTGGAAGGTATCTCCAAGTTCGGCGCGCAAGGTGGTGAAGGATAACTCATACGCCTTGGGCGCTGCGCGGAGAATCACGTCCCAGCTCGCATCCAGCGGCAACAGATCGAGCCGGATCACTTCACGCAGCCGCCGTTTGAGACGGTTACGGGCAACTGCAGTCCGGCCGTGCCGGGGAACGATGATCCCGGCCCTCGGAAACGCCAGAGGGGAAGCGCACGCCCGGACGGTGAAGTGCCGGCTCCGTACCAACTTCCCCTCGACCAGTATTCGCCGGATATCCGCTTCACGGCTGATGCGCTGCGCTCGTGAGAAGCGCCAGCGCTGTTTACGCGGCGGCGTACTTCGACGGAAGCCTCACGGTGAGCCGCTTCCGCCCCTTCTTGCGACGCCGACTGAGCACTTCCCGACCCCAGCGCGTCGACATCCTCGCGCGAAATCCGTGCTTCCGGATCCGGCGCTTGTTGCGCGGGCGATACGTCGGCTTTCCCATATGCTATGTATGTGAGGGCGAACCTTGTTGCTGCTTCTCCGAGGGGGAGAAACGTAGTCGTCTTACCGTATGCCTGTCAACAGCTTAGGACATCGAATCAAGGGCATCACATTGCTGCTCATTTTCCGCGTTGACTTTTCAACAGGGTCCGGATAGCTTCGCCGCCCCTTGAGTCTGTCAACCGAAATGGATCTTGCGCCGCACGAAGTCTGGACCCGATTGCTGGAACGTGCGCGGCGTGAAATAGCGGACCACACCTTCAGGACCTGGCTCGAGCCGGCGCACGCCGTGGAGCTGCGCGGTGAAAAGCTGATGGTCGCCGTGCCAGACCAGTTCTCGGCCGACTGGAACGAGTCCAAGCACGCGGCGCTTCTCACGTCCCTTGCTCCGGTTGCACTGGGCCAGCCATGCCAGGTCAAGTTCGTGGTGGACGCCCAGTCCCGAGATCGGGTTCAGATGGATCTTTTCGTCGCACCACCAGCGGGGCTGCCGGCACCAATCGACGTCCCGGCCGGGCAGCCCGTACGCCGGCCTATCCTGAATCCCAAGTACACGCTCGACAACTTCGTCATCGGAAAATCCAACGAGCTGGCCGCTTCCGCAGCACTGGCGGTAGCCGCTGCACCGGGAAGGGACTACAACCCGCTCTTCCTTTACGGTGCCACCGGGATCGGCAAGACGCATCTGATGCAGGCCGTCGCGCACGCCATCCTGGAGCGGACACCCGCGCTTCGGGCGGCATACCTGGGTGCCGAGCAGTTCACCAATGAGTACGTGATGTCCATTCAGTCCCGGACCACTCACGACTTCCGCCGCCGCCACCGCGAGCTCGACCTCCTCCTTATCGACGATGTTCACTTCCTGAAAGGAAAGGAGGCGACCCAGGAAGAGTTCTTCCACACCTTCAACGCGCTTTACGAAGGTGGCCGACAGATCATCCTTACCAGCGATCGTCCACCAAATGAGATTCCGGGAATCGAGGCGCGCCTGGTTACCCGTTTCCAATGGGGGATGGTCGCCGACATCGAGTATCCGGACTTCGAGCACCGTATCGCCATCCTTCGCAAGAAGGCTCAGCAGGATCACCTCCAGCACACAATCCCGGACGATGTTCTGCGCCTCATCGCGGAACACGTCCGCGCGAGTGTGCGGGAGCTCGAAGGGTGTATCATCAAACTTCTGGCGTTTGCATCACTCCGACAGCAGCAGATTACCGTGGACCTGGCCTTCGAGGCCCTGCGGGACCGCATTCGCCCGTCCGCCGGCCAGGGAGTGGGTAGCGAGAGCCGGGGGCTCTCGATCTCGTCGATCCAGTCCGCGGTCGCCAAGGCATGGGGCATCAGCGCTGCTGCGCTCATGTCCAAGAGCCGCACCCGCGAAGTGGCCGTACCGCGACAGGCCGCGATGCTTTTGTCACGTGAATTGTTGAACGCGCACCTTGCAGATATTGGAAATGCGTTCGGCGGTCGGGATCATTCCACGGTTATCCACAGTCTGGAGCGTGCCCGTTACCTTCGGGCTGCGGACCAGGACTTCGCAGAACGCCTTCAGCTTGCTGTACTTGAGCTCCCGGTTGGTGCTGTGTGATCCACCGGTTCCAAACATCTCCACAGCACTGCTGTTACTGATCTTCCTTATTCAATAGAACAACAACAGCATCGAACAGTTTCCCCATACGAGGCGGGCATGCGGTTCACCATCGCGCGGGAAAAACTCCAGGAAGCACTAACCAATGTCGGGCCGGCCATACCGCCCAAGACAACCCTGCCTGTACTGGCCAACATCCTGGTCGAGGCCACGGAACGCGGGGTGAAGTTTTCCGGGACGGATCTGGATGTGGCTGTTACGGTCGAGGTTCCGGCAGACGTAGAAGCTACCGGTGCCCTGACACTTCCCGCCAAGAGGCTCAGCGAAATCACGCGGGAGCTGCCACCGGCTCCGGTGAGGATTGCCGCTCTCGGGGAACAGCGCGGAACGCTCGAGTGTGGACGGACCAAGTTCAAGCTCCTGGGCCTCCCGCGTGAGGAGTACCCAGCCTTTGCTCCCGTGGAATTCAACACGGGATGGAGAATCAAGTCCGCAGCACTGCACGAGCTGATTTCCAGAACCGCTTTTGCCGTGTCGACAGAGGAAAGCCGGCCGATTCTCAATGGCGTGCTCTGGGAACTCCGACCGGAGCTGCTTCGAATGGTGGCAACCAACGGTCACCGCCTGGCGCTCATGGAATCCCCCGCGGAACCTGGCAAGGGAGCGACAGGAGACTTCATCGTTCCACCACGTGCCCTGGAGCAGGTACGGCGCATCTTTCCACCCGAAGAAGAGGTGGAAATCGGCAAAGGCGAGAATCACCTCGCCTTCCGCAGCCCGCTGGCCTCTGTGTCCACCAGGCTTATCGAGGGCCCCTTCCCGAACTACGACACGGTGATACCCCGCGACAACGACCGGTTTGCGGTGATAGACCGCGCCTCACTCATCAGCGCGCTGCGTCGCATGTCGGTGGTTGCGTCAGACCAGACACATCGGGTCAAACTGGCCTTCAACACCGCCCTGCTCCGATTCACCGTACAGACTCCGGACGTCGGTGAGGGTCAGGACGAGATCCCGATTCAGTATGACGGCGATGCGCTGGACATCGGATTCAACAGCAACTACCTGCTGGAAATCCTGCGCTACATGCCCACGGACGAAGTCCGCTTCACGTTCAAGACGGCTGAACGCGCCGCTACGATCCTGCCCGAGAACTGGAACAGCCCTGGCAGGTACATCTGCCTTGTCATGCCACTGAGACTGGTGGACTGAGACTCACCTGAACTCTGCCGCATCTTGATGTGCCGACGCCCTGGATCTTCTGGATCCAGGGCGTCGTGTCAGTACAGCCTGTAAGCCGGGTTCTGTTCGGAAGAATGAGCCTCCGAGGCAGTCATTTCTCTGGGAGCGGGGTCACCCCCGCCCTCGTGCAGCCTACCCGCGGCGTCCTGGTCGGAGTGGGCGTCTCCTCGCCGCCTATTTGGCCTTGCTCCGACGGGGTTTACCGTGCCGCCTCCGTTACCGGAAAGCGCGGTGGGCTCTTACCCCACCGTTTCACCCTTGCCACGATACTCTGTGGCGGTCTGTTTTCTGTGGCACTGTCCGTCACGACCAACCGGTCATGCCCAGGTATTACCTGGCGTCTTGCCCATGGAGCCCGGACTTTCCTCGACCGGCTTGAAGCCGACCGCGACTGCCCGACTGTACCGACGGGAGACAATCTAGCGGATCGCGACCTCCGCGACGAGGCATGCCACCGCTGAAAAACGGTACATCCGGACCCCGGCGTAACTTCGTGACGCGTGAGTGACGTACCCCAGCGAAACTGCTACGCGTCGTCCAGACCGACAGCTGCGGCGGATGACACACACTCTCGCCCAACGGTACTCGCATGGCCCTGTTCCCCTCAGACACCGCACCCTTCCCACGGATTACGACCGTCCTGACGCCAGACGAGCGCATCCGGGTCGATGCTGCCGGGCAGGGCATCTACCTTGCCTGGCATCGGGATTCGATATTGGACGCCCTGCGCGATCTCCGCGACAATCGCGCTGCCGCTGTAGTCGTGTCGGTGACGCGATGCCAGACCGACGATCTCTCACGATTCGCCAGAGTTGTCCGAGAATTCCCCAGAGTCCCCGCGGTGGCGCTCCTGTCCAGCCTCTCGCCGCAGAGTGCGCAGGCAGTGCTCGTGCTGGGCAGATGCGGACTTCGAACGCTGGTGGACGTCCGGGAGCCCCGGGGATGGCAACAGCTTCGTTCCGTTCTCCTTCACGACCAGGCAAGTGAAATTCATCGTGTTGCGCTGGCGCGAGTCACTGAAGACATCGGCGTGGCACCCGACGGATGTCATCGCTTCTTCAACGCTCTGTTCGAGGAAGGACCTGAAACCAGAACAATCCACACCCTGTCGGGTCAGCTCGGCGTCATTCCCTCGACCCTCATGAGTCGCTTCTACCGTGCAGGGCTGCCGCCTCCAAAACGATACCTCTCCCTGGCTCGATTGGTGTGCGCTGCCCGGCTGTTCGAGAATCCGGGTCTGTCAATCTCGTTCGTTTCCAACGAACTCGACTACAGCTCGCCGCAGGCCTTCGGGCGCCACCTGCGGGCTCTGATGCGCATGACCGCGCTGGAGTTCCGGGAGCGCTACGATGGCGAGGGCATGCTCCAGTTGTTCCGCGACGAACTGATCCTGCCACACCTGCCACGCCTGCGGAACTTCGACCCCCTGGGTGTGGAGAGTCTGCCCGCTACCCGTGCTTCGGTGCGGCGCGCCTAGCCGTCCGTCGCAGCCGGTGCTTCCACCAGCAGCTCGGAGATCCGCGAGAGACTCAGGACCTTCAACCCGGCCGCTTCAAGGACCTCGCGACCACCCTCCTCACGGTCCACGAGGGCCACCACACCGCTGATGACCGCGCCGGCTGTACGCACGGCCTCAGCAGCACGAAGTGCTGACCCCCCAGTGGTGATGACGTCCTCGACGATCACCACTCTGTCACCTGGTACCATGGGACCCTCGATGAGACGTCCGGTACCGTGCTGCTTCGCCTCCTTCCGAACCGTGAAGGCGCGCACGAGGGGCGGAGCCACTACACTGGCCATGGCCATGGCATAGGAGATGGGGTCAGCTCCCAAGGTCAATCCGCCGGCGGCATCCAATGACCAGCCGGCATCCCGGACGGCAGCCAGAGCCTGCGGTCCGATCAATGCCAGACCCTCGGGGCTCATGGTGGTAAGCCGTGCATCCACGTAGAACGAGGATTCTCTGCCCGAAGCCAGCGTGAATCGGCCGCGCCGTACCGAGCGGTTCGCGAGCAGCGAGACAAGTCGCTGATGGTCCGTCATCTGGTCTGTATCCCGGCGCTGCCGGTCAACGCCGGAAGAGACCGCGAACCCTGGACAACAGCCCCTCTTCCGGAGGCGCCGGTGGCGCTGTCTGGGTCGGGTTGGTGGTGCTCCGGACCGCTGCCGCAGGGGTCGGTGGTTCCAGCAGAGCGTCATGAAGCTCGCGAGCGAACGCCAAGACGTCAGGGTATCGATCGCCAGGCTCCCGGGACAGGCCACGCATCATGACAGCTTCCACCTTGCCACCGAAGTCCAGACCCGTTCTTGCCTTGTTGAGGGCTATCGGTGGCTGAGACAGAAGCTGCGTGAACATTTCCCGCGGAGACTTGGCGGTGTAAGGCAACAGACCCGTCAGCAGCAGATATGCAATGGTAGCCAGGCTGTACTGGTCGGCCGCCGGGGTCACCAGAGCGCCCGACAGTGCCTCGGGGGCCACATACATGAGAGTACCAACGAAATAACCGGCTCTCGTCAACCGCTCATCCTGGGAGGTATCTGTCGCCGCCGCGATTCCGAAGTCGAGCAGTTTGACCTTTCCGGTATCATGATCGTACATCGCGTTGTCAGGCTTGAGGTCGCGGTGTACGATACCGGACTCGTGAGCTGCCCCCACTGCGTCGGCAATCTGCATGATTACCGTGGCGACCTCGTCCCTTGGCATGGGAGCGTGCTTCCGGGCGTAGCTTTCCAGCAGCTCACCGGCTGCCCATTCGATTACCAGGTAGGGGATCCCATCGGTCTGGCCTGTCTCCAGGGTGCGGATGACGTTGGCGTGGGTTACCCGCTTCCCAAAGTTCGCCTCCCGGGTAAACCGCGCCAAGGCTGTCTTGTCCTGCCGGAGCTTGTCCCGGAGGACCTTGAATGCCACCGTTCCGTGCTGGGGATGGGTTGCGCGATAGACAACCGACGTGCCGCCTTCGCCGACCAGTTCCTCGAGCCGGTAGCCGGAGATTTCTTTGCCGACCAGGTTCTCTTTGGGCACGGGCGCGAACCTAATGCCGCGGGAGAGCGTCGGCAAGGAATCAACGTCTCGACTGGCACTGCACCATAGGTTTTGCACTTGATCAAGCTGTTACACCCAAGTGGAGGACGAATGCTTCGCGGCTCTTGGCGGAACTTCCTGAGACGGCACCTGATGTTCCTGGCGGGGGGATCCATGGCCTGCGTTGGCGGACCGTCGTCCGGGCCTCCACCGGGTGGTGTGCCCGAGCCCGGCGTTGTGGCCTCGACGGGCCGCATCCCCCGTCTTCCGGATGTGGTGACCCTATATCGGCGAATGGGACTTCTGGCGGAAGGTGGAGAAACCCCATTCGTGGGGTCGCTTTCGTTCTTTCAGGGGCCCGCAGATTCGACGCTGATCGTGGTCACCGTGTCCCTTGCCAATCGCGCCCTGAAGTTCCGTTCGGAGGGAGACCGGTATCGGGCGTCGTATGACGTGGCCTTTGAGGTTCGTTCGGGGAATGAGCTGATCCGGGACATCAGGAGCCGGGAAGCAGTACGGGTTCTGGCCTTCCGCGAGACCACCAGGGGGGACGAAAGTGTGCTCTTTCGTCAGATCGTGAATCTCGCACCGGGGACATACGATGTACGACTCACGGTGCGGGACGAGAGCGCCCCCAGAGGGAGTGCAGTGGAGGCTACCATAGGTGTGCCGAGGTTCACCGATGGTACCGTTTCCTCACCGGTTCCCATCTATGAAGCCAGACCCAGAGAATCCCTGTTCGTTCCGCCGGATATCCTGCCCACCCCCAGATCAACAGCCGTTTTCGGTCGGGACTCGCTGATCATGTTTTATGCTGAGGGGTATGGTTCCGGCACGGTCTTTCCACTGGTGGTTCGCGTCGAGTCTGACGAATCCAGGACACAGCTTTGGGCCGACACCGTCTCTCTGGAACGCCACGGCGATCACTTCAGCGCCACATTTCCCGTGCCCATCGCAAGTCTCGGAGTCGGCGTAATGCGACTGGGGATCTCTGCAGAGGGATCAGCCGATACGCTCGCGGTTCCCCTGTTTGTGGCTTTCGGCGAAGATCTTCCGGTTGCCACCTTCGCCCAGATGCTGGACTACCTGCGATATTACGCCTCGCCGCAACGACTGCAGGCGATGCGTGATGCCGCACCGGAACAACGTGCCTCCCTGTGGGCCAGTTTCCTCAAGGATACCGATCCAGTTCCTCAAACTCCGCCTCATGAGGGACTTCGCGATTACTTCGGTCGGATTGCACAGGCGAATACGCGCTTCCGGGAAGAAGGGCAGGCCGGCTGGCTGACGGACCGGGGACGGGTATTTGTCGCTCTGGGACAGCCTGACCAGATCTACGAGCCAACCATGTCGGACATCGGTCAGCGCGGACGAACTCTCGTCTGGGAATATCAGGAACAGAGGCTTCAGGTCGTTTTCATCGACCAGACGGGTTTCGGGCGCTGGCGCATGACGCTCAGTTCTGAATCGGAGTTCGAGTCGGTTGTCCGTCGCCTTCTGGGTGCCTGAAATCCGACTCCCTGACTGGACTTATGTCAGGAACCTCGCGTTCCTGCACAGCATGTTTCTCTGATGCCCGCGCCCGCTCACTGGGCTGCCACCACCTTCTCCAGGCACTCCCCGAGCAAGTAGATGGACATCACCCGGCCTGCCGATCCCACCCTGTTCCTCGTGGACGGGTATGCGCTCATATACCGCGCGTTCTTCGCGCTCCTGTCCCGTCCCCTGCGCACGGCGCGTGGTGAAAACACCTCGGCAGCCTGGGGTGTGGTCAATTTTCTCCAGCGTCTTCGGAGCACGCACAACCCCACCTATATCGCCTGGGTACATGACGCCGGGAGCTCGTTCCGCAAGGACACCTTTGCCGGGTACAAGGCGACTCGCGAGAAGCTCAGCGAGGAACTGCAGGCGGATTTCGACCAGGGCCTGGGCCGGATTGAACAGGTACTCGCAGCGTACCGTGTCCCGATCGTGACGGTGGACGGCTATGAGGCAGACGATGTCATAGGAACACTCGCCAGGAAGGGGGTCGCAGCCGGACTCAATGTCGTCATCATTTCCGGGGACAAGGACTTCCAGCAACTGGTCAGGGAGGGAGTGTGGCTGCTGAATCCGGGCCGCGGTGGCCCGGCAGCGGTGGACGAGCACTGGGTTGGTACCGCCAATGCAAGTGAACGACTGGGTGTGCCACCGGAGCACGTCGTGGACTACCTGGCGCTCGTGGGTGACTCTTCGGACAATGTCCCTGGCGTGCCCGGGATTGGGGACAAGACGGCACGCGAACTGGTCGGTACTTATGGCGACCTGGAACACATTCTTGCGGCGGCGCCTCAGGTAAAGGGCAAGCGCGCCCGCGAGGCGCTGCTTGCCCACCCGGATCGGGCGCGGATGTCCCGGAAGCTGGTCACGATCCGTGATGATGTACCTGTCGAGATCGACCTGCCTGCGTTCGAAGTCAAGCAGCCTGACGTGGACGCCCTGCGCGCAGTGCTGATTGAACTCGAGTTCACTACTCTGCTTCGCGACCTCGGAGAGCCTGACGGGGTCCCGGTTTCCGACTCGGCGCCCCTGACCCAGACGCAACTCTCCAACAATCTGGATGCTCTCACTGGGGTGGTCGCCGCGATACGGGCCGCGGGTACGGTAGCATTGCAGGTGCACACGGTGCCTGATCGTCCCGGAGTCTCACGGGACGATCCCCTGCGCAGCCGACTCGTCGGCCTGTCGTTGTCGTCGGCTCCCGGTACCGCATGGTATCTGCCATTCGCACATCACGCCGCGACAGCAGTTCAGTCAGAACTGCTGGAGGAAACTGTCGTGGAGGCTGCTGCGGCAAAGACATCAATTTCCGACGTGACTGGGCAAGGAAACCTTCCGCCGCTGTCGCACGATGAGCTTCGTCCGCTTCGGGAGCTTCTGACCGATCCTTCGGTTTCCAAGATCACGCACAATGACAAGTTCGTCCGACTGATCCTTCGCCAGCTGGGACTCGAAATGGCCGGGACAGTCATGGACGTCATGCTGGCCAGCTACCTGCTCGATCCGGGTCGACGTTCCCATGCTCTGGACCTGCTGGCCATGGAGTTTCTCGGTGCGCCGCTCGCTACCCTGGAAGACCTTTGCGGCAAGGGAAAGGACGAACGTCCCTACGATGTCGTGATGCTGCGTACCGCGGCCGACTTTGCTGGTGCGCAAGCGGAAGCCATTCTGCGGCTGCGGGACGTTTTCGAGCCACAACTGGAATCGCATCGGATGGTGGAGCTGCTGCACGACATCGAGCTCCCGCTGTCACGCGTTCTCGCCGATATGGAGCAGGCCGGAGTATCGATCGACCTCGCCTGGTTTCACACACTGAAGCTGCGCTTCCAGGCCGAGCGTCAGCGGATCGAGCGTGCGATCTACGATGAGGCCGGCAGTGAGTTCAACATAAACTCACCAGCGCAACTCCGGGTCATCCTGTTCGAGCGACTCGGACTGCCGGTTCGCAAGAAGACGGCGTCCGGGCCCTCCACGGACGCCTCGGTCCTGCAGGAGCTGGCCGAGGAGGGGCATGTGCTCCCATCTCTGCTGATGGAGTACCGGGAAGTGGCGAAGCTGGAATCGACCTACCTGGACACTCTGCCGGGCCTGGTCCATCCCTCCGATGGGCGGTTGCACACGTCATTCAATCAGACAGTGGCTGCGACGGGACGGCTCTCTTCCAGCGATCCCAATCTCCAGAATATTCCAGTACGGCGGGAACTGGGTCGGGACATCAGACGTGGCTTCATTGCGCGGCCCGGGTGGACACTGCTCGTCGCGGACTATTCCCAGGTAGAACTTCGGCTGTTGGCACACCTGTCGTCCGATCCGGCATTCGTCAGCGCGTTCGTTGCCGGTGGCGACATTCATCGCCAGACGGCCGCCTTGATTTTTGGTGTTTCCCTGGACGAAGTCACCGCGGAGATGCGCGCCCGCGCCAAGACCATCAATTTCGCAACCATCTATGGCCAGGGACCACACGCTCTGGCTCGCCAGCTTCGGATAACACACGCGGAAGCCAGAGAGTTCATCGAGAAGTATTTCGCTCGCTTCGAAGGCGTCAAAGCGTACCTCGATTCTCAGATCAGCTTCGGGCGGGAGAACGGGTTTGTGGAAACGATCTTTCATCGCCGACGCTATATCCCCGAGCTGCGGGATCGGAACTTCAATGTGCGGTCCTTCGGAGAACGCGTGGCGGCAAACGCCCCAATCCAGGGGTCGGCAGCAGACCTGATCAAGGTGGCGATGATACGGATTCATGAAGGCCTGTTGGCCCTGCCGGCCCGGACGCGCATGATCCTCCAGGTACACGATGAACTGGTGCTCGAAGGCCCCGGCGAAGAGCTGCCCGAGGTAAGGGAGATGGTTCGCCGGGAGATGGAAGGCGCCGTCAGACTCTCGGTTCCACTCGTGGTCGACCTCGGGATCGGAGACAATTGGCTTGACGCCAAGTCCTGAGGGGGACTGGCAAGGTGCGGGAGTTGAGGCAAAAAAGGACTCCAATTGGCGGTGGATTCCCCGTGACACAAAGGGATAAGTCATTGCCATAAAGGCAGATAGCGCCCGCTTCCGAAAGCGGCCTTGGGGTTGCTGCTGGAGGAACGTGACCAGCCGCACCTTTGGCTGGTCCAGCTTGCGATCTCACCATCACTCTCGTCGTGGACATGAGTCGTCTCAGACGCGGATTCACGCTTATCGAGCTGCTGATCGTTGTCGTGATCATCGGGATCCTGGCGGCCATTGCCATCCCGAAGTTCGCCACGACCAAGGGCAAGGCCAACGCAGCAAAGCTCAAGTCCGACTTGCGCAATCTTGCTACGGCAGAGGAAGCGTACTTCTACGACAACAACACCTACACGTCCAACATCACAGCGCTCAATGTGAGCCTGTCGGCAGGGGTTACCATCACTTGGGGTACCGTGAATGCAGGTGGATGGTCCGCGAAGCTTACGCACCCGCTGGCCGCGCCCATCGAGTGCGCCATGTTCCTGGGCGGAGTCCCCGCCTTGGCACCGGCGAGCATTGAAGGACTGCTTACCTGTCAGTAGCGGGTTGGGTATTGTGCCTGAATGTCCAATCAGGCCCATGAAACACTTGAAGTTCGCGAGTTTGACAACCGACGGGACGGGATGATCCATGCCATGGAAGGCGGCCTCTGGCTGCATCGCCACACGTGGTTCGGTACCCCCATGGCTCACCTGATCTCCACGAACCGAGAACGCCTGCTGGCTTACGGACGCTACGTCGGCCTCCCCGCTGAACGTCTCCAGAGCAAACGACTCAAGGATCCCCGAACCGGGCTTCGTCGCGATACCTGGCATTGGGATCTGCTGGGGCGGTTCCTTCCACCTTCCGGTCGGATCATCGTGTTGCCCAGAACGATCAGTCAGGACTGAGTGGCTCCCGCGGGACGGAGGTCATGTTCTGCCTCCCGTGCCACACGCTGCCCTTCCTCAACCCTGACAAATGCCAGAATCATGGCCCCGAGAGCAAAAAAAACAATCACCGAAAGGATTGCGTTGCGACTGCTGCCCGTGCGTTCGATGGTAACAGCGAAGAGGAGCGGACCGAAGATGCTGGAGAACTTCTCGAATACGCTGTAGAAACCAAAGAACTCTCCGGACTTGTGCGCCGGTATCAAGGTTGCAAAGAGGGACCGGCTCAACGCCTGTGTTCCCCCCTGTACCATGCCCACGAGACCGGCCAGGATGAAGAAGTGCGTGGCGGTCTTCATGAAGTAGCCGATCATGCTGATGCCGGCATAAGTCATCAATCCAAGGAACACCGCCCGCTTGGCACCGATACGGCCAGCCAGTGCCCCGAAGAGGAAGGAAAACGGCACACCGACGAACTGGACCAGCAGAATTGCCGTTATCAGAGCCGACTGACCAATCCCGATTTCGGTTCCATAGGCCGTAGCCATCTTCTGTATGGTCTGGATGCCGTCATTGTAGATCAGGAACGCGAGAAGCATCAGAAATGCCTGTCGGAAGCCCAGCAGCTGCCTGAGGGTCTCACCCAGTCGCGTGAATGAGGCCCTTATCGGTCGCGTACCGACTGACTCATCCGCCTCCAGCGTGCGGGGAGGTTCCTTCACGCGCCCGAACAACGGCAGTGAGAACACAACCCACCAGACGGCTACTGACACGAACGCAAGTCGTGCCGGCAGCGTCGCGGCGTGTGGATCCAGCCCTTCACCTGAAGGAAGGCCAAATAGGTCAGGACGCTGTATCCACAATAGATTGGCCGCCAGCAGAACCCCGCCGCCCACGTATCCGACTGCATAGCCGGCGGATGAAACCCGGTCGATCTCCTGAGGCCGGGCCACATGCGGCAGCAGGGCGCCGTAAAACACCACGCTGGCGGTGGCGCCAACCAGGGCCAGAACAAAGAGAACTGAGGCCAGCCTGAGATCCCCGTGCCTTATGAAAAACATTCCGGCGGTGGCCGTGGCGCCGACCAGCATGGACGCCGCCAGCATCCGCTTTCGGGCGGCTGCGTAGTCGGAGATGGCACCCAGCACTGGGGATACCAGTGCCACAATGATCGCGGCGATGGTGTTCGCCGTAGCCAGGGCTTGCGTCCCCCGGGATTCCGGCATTCCCGCAGCCGCCACTTTCACGAAGAAGATCGGGAAAACAGCTACCAGAATCGTGGTCTGAACGGATGAGACCGCCCAGTCATACAGGGCCCAGGCCCGCAATTCTGGTCGACCCAGACCCAGTCGATCCAGCCAGGTTGTCACAGTTGGCCCTGACGACTGTCAGAATATGGACGCGGTCGGATGCTGGTCCGTTGACGGCCAGCCTGGCGCAGCCAGATTCCGCGCATGAAATGGAAGGTCCGGAATGGGCTCTGGTCTGGGCTCACGGTGGCAGCGATGGCATGCGGAGGTGGTGAAAAGCCGCCGCGCAAGGATACGACTCCGAGTCTGCCGTCGCCAGAAGTGAGCGTCCGTCTGCCGTCCCCTTCGAGGTGGCACTGGGACGCCGGCGTCGGCGACCTCTTCGCAGTCCCCGGACCCAATCCGGGAACTGCCCGGGTAGTGCGGCCGTCATGGTCTGAACCTCAGACGCTTGATTCGCTCACTCTGGATGCATGGACTACCGGATCTCCGTCCCTTGATCTGCTTGCTGGTTCAATAGTTGTCGGTGCGGCAAGTTTTGCAGATGTGCGTGTCGATTCCGCCTGCGTTGGGTGGCCGGTTGGCACTCTGGTTCCGCCCCCGCAAGGCGCCTGGAGGATAGCCTTTGAAGGTGGTCGGGTTTCCAGTCTTGCTCTGGACTCGCTCCCGGCCGTGCCCGCAGCGGATTCCGCGGCCATAATCACCCGGATCGCGCGGGCCGCATCGCGTCTGTCGGGTGACACGGCTGCCGCCTTTCGGGGACGGCCCTTCATTGTCCGGCAGGCGATCCGTTTCTCCCTTCCGGGCGGTCCGTCAGCAACGGTTGCAGAAGTGGTTCGGATGGTTTCCCAGGAGGCCAATCCCCTTCAGGAACAGATCGTTCTCATCATCGAGTCGCGCGAAGATGGAACCGATCCGGTCGTCGGGTTCCATGCCAGGTCGATCGGCCTGGAGGAGAATCTGACTTCGGTCGAAGTCGTGGCAGCGCTCCGGGTATCCGCTTCTGGAAAAGTCGGGCTCGTGCTGCGGCGTGAGGGTGACGCCGGCTTCTTCCTGCAATGGCTGGAACGCCGCGGCCCGGGAGACTGGGTTCTGACCTGGCAGAGTGCGCTCGACGGCTGCTGATCGTCAGGCGACGTCTTGCTACAACCCCGTGGGTGCGCTGATGAAATCCCACGGAATCCCGTTGGAAGCGGCAACCTCGGCGGCCACCGCTCGTACACCCAGGGTTTCGCTGGCGTAGTGCCCGGTGTAGATGACGACCAGTCCGAGTTCGGGGGCCTCGACAGCCGTGTGATGTGGGCCCTCACCCACGATCAACGTGTCTATCCCGAGTGCTGCCGCTTCCCGCAAGGATTCCGTGGATGCACCTGCCCCGGTGCAGATTGCCCAATGTCTGGTTCGACGGCCTGGTTGCAGCGCCGAGGTCCTCGCAGCACCCCCGTGTTCCCGAGCGAAGCGATCCGCGACCGCCAGTACATCCTCGGTTAGCACGTCGGCCGTTCCCGCAACGCCAATGGGAACTCCCTGATAGCTGGAGAAGGTTCCCGAGGGTACCAGATCCAGTTCCCGGGCGAGCAGGGCATTGTTGCCATGAATGCCATGACCATCGAGTGGCAAGTGCGCGGCGTAAACCGCGATATCGTGTTCGACCAACAGACGTACACGTTCCAGCGCCGCTCCAACCAGGCGCTGATTGCCACTCCAGAACAGCCCATGATGAACGATGAGGAAGTTGGCGCCGACCTTGACGGTTGCGGAAATGGTCCGCAGCGACGCATCCACTGCTGCCGCGATGCGGCGCACCGGCCCGTGATGGTCGAACTGCAGCCCGTTCAGTGCGTTCGGATAGTCAGGGTACGTACCCACCTGAAGCACCTCGTCAAGCTGACGTGCCAGGTCTCGGGAAAGGACTTCCGTCATCAGGCGGGGAATGAACCGTTTCTCAACATCAATGTGGATTAATGGTTTCTACGGAACGTGGGAAGATGCCCCATGATGTTGATTGCCGAAAACTTGCACCGGTAGTGGAAAAAGGCCGGGAAGCGTTCAGATCTGGTGGGGATAGGGAATCTGGAGACCAGATCCTGCCTCGGTCCGTCCGAGAGGGATGGTCGCCAATTTTGACGGGGACCAAGCCGGATCACAGACTTTGGCATGGTCGGTCGAAGAGGACGCATCCCTTTGGTGCATCCGGCAGGGTGGAACCGGGAGCAGCGCTCACGGTACACCCGGAAATTGCTCAGTGGGGCAGGCCATGGCGGAGCCCGGATCACCCCTGTTGAACAAGAGGCGAGCTGCCCCTGTCTCCCCCGGTTGGCGTAGCGCGGTCACGACGTTCCGGCGCCTGTCCCTGCACGAGGGGCGGCTGTGGAGGAGGCGGACCCGGATTTTCCTGCGGCATCCATGCGGACGTTGCCGTTGAGCATGCCTCCCTCGTGAACGACTATGCTCCGGGTATGGATGTCACCCTCGATGAGCGAGTTCGCCTGGATTTCGACGCGCTCGGTTGCGGTGACCGTTCCCACGACCCTTCCCCCGAGGATGGCCTCCTCGGCGTGAACGTCACCCTGGATGACGCCGGTGCGCCCCAGCAGGACCTGACGCGCTCCGCGGATGGAACCCTCCACGGTTCCATCGACCTTGAGGACGCCGGTGGTCTCGATGTTTCCCACGATTTTCATGGCAGCATCGATGACGGAGGCATGACCTTCCGACGGAGGAGTGGCGGAAGGAGGATCCAGTCTGGCAGGCGGGCGTTCGTTAGGCATGGGAGCGGGCTGTTTGAAGATGGACATGAAGACTCCGGTGACGGGATATGGGGTCAGTCGGCATGACGTTCGCGGCCGATGATGAGGTCGAGCAGGCGTTCGAGGTCTTCGGCGGAGTAGAACCGGATCCGGACCTCTCCCCTGGCATTTTGATCGGCCTGAACGGAGACGTCGGTCTGGAGATAGCGGCGCAGGCTGTCGGCGATTCGGTTGGCTTCGGCAAGGTCACTGGAAGCCGTGCGCGTCGGACCCCGTGGCCGCCGCGTGGCGGGCCGGGATTCCTGCCCGAGCCGTTCGATATCGCGCACCGTCAGTCGTTCCTGCACGATCCTTTGTGCAGTCGACCTGATGGTTTCTGGTTCCGCGAGCGTGAGGAGTGCGCGGGCGTGGCCAACGGAGATATCGCCCGACCTCAGGAGCTGCAATACGTCCGGTGGGAGGGCAAGAAGACGCAACGCGTTGGTGATGGTGGATCGTTCTTTTCCCACAGCACGCGCGACATCCTGGTGAGCGAGGCCGAACTCGGTGGTTAGTTGACGGTATCCCTCGGCTTCCTCGACGGGGTTGAGATCTGCGCGCTGCAGGTTTTCGACGAGGGCCAGCGAGAGCATCTGCTCGTTGGTCGCGTCGCGTACGAAGGCTGGAATTGTGTCCCATTCCAGGGCCTTGGCCGCACGGAGGCGACGTTCACCGGCTATGAGTTCAAAGCGGCCGTCAGTCCGGGCACGGACGGTCACGGGCTGGAGCAGACCGTTGGAGCGTAGGCTCTCCTTGAGTTCATTGAGTTCCGCGGCTGCGAACTCTCGTCTGGGCTGCAGCGGATTAGGATCGATGAGACTGACGCTGATCTTCCGGACGGGATCCTGGGAGTCGGCCGGCTCGGTCTGTGGGGATGCCGACGGCGGGCCAGAGGGAGTGATGAGAGCACCGAGCCCGCGGCCCAGTCTCCGGGACCTGTCGTTGGCTTCAGCCATGGTAAACATATGATTGCTGCCGCTCCATAAGTTCTTTAGCGACAGCCAGATACGATGCGGCGCCAACCGACGAAATGTCGTACAGGATGATGGGCTTGCCAAAACTTGGAGCCTCGGCCAAGCGGATATTTCGGGGGATAACGCTCTCGAACACCAACTTTCCGAAATGCTCCCTGGCGTCGTTGGCGACCTGCCGGGAAAGATTGAGACGGGAGTCGTACATGGTCAGCAGGACACCATCCAGCGCCAGAGCTGGATTGATCGCCTCCTGTACCAGCTTCACCGTACGAAGCAGCTGGGATAGACCCTCCAATGCGAAATACTCGCACTGCAGGGGGATGATCAGTCCGTCCGCAGCGGTGAGCATGTTCACCGTGAGCAGGCCGAGCGAGGGTGGGCAATCAATGATGATGAAGTCGTAGCCATCACGTAACGGATGGACAGCCATGGCGAGCCGTCTCTCCCGATCAGGCTGATTGACCAGTTCTACTTCGGCACCAGCCAGGTCAGGAGTAGCAGGCAGGACGTCGAGCGTACGGAAATGCATTCCCCGTTTCGTCGCCGAGCCAGCCAGTGAGGGATCAGCCAGAACATCGTAGAGTGTCAGGGTTCCGTCTGTGACCTCGATCCCAAGTCCACTGGTGGCGTTTCCCTGTGGGTCGCCGTCGACCAGCAGGACGCGTTGCTCGGCGGTCGCGAGGGCGGCGGCGAGGTTGATTGCGGTGGTAGTCTTCCCTACCCCGCCCTTCTGGTTCGTGATGGCGATGATGCGAGCGGGTCGACTCACCCGTTCTCCAAGGTTGGCGTCAGATTTGTACGCGGTCGCTGCAAAGGTACCTTACCGTTTCGCGCTCGGCCAGAAAGGTTGTTCCACGTGGAACATGGAACACGCTTTCCACTCGCCTTGTGGGAAAACGTCTTGCCTGCTGTAACATGCCTGCGGTTATCCCTGATTGGGGGTGTGGGTCCGGAGCACCGGATACGCAAGGCCAGGCCAGAGCTCGTGTCCGACGGACTGGCCAATGGTGAAAGTGTAAGTGGATAAACTGTTTGTGACAGGGGCGACGTGTCCTTAGGTGACTTGGAAGGGTTCCTCGCACCACCGATTGGAGCGGTGGCCCCTGCCCCTCTGGCCGTCAGCTTGCCCCCACCCGGTGGGAGATGCTCGGAGACCCTGACTAACTGCCTCTCAACAAGGTTTTCTACAGTTTCCTGAACATCATGCACGGCAATAGACTGGCCAGGTAAGGAGGATCGCAAGCCACAACACCCATGTTCGACAATCCTGGTCGAACGATCTCCATGAGATCCCGAAGGCTCGACAGATCTTCCATGTTGTCCCGGCTGGGGCCGCAGCAGTTCTGGAGGAAGGGGAAGGCCACCGACCCCCGACCCCCGACGCTAGAGCTCATCGCACGTCGGCTGGCGCCGAATCGTCACGGCTCGCAAGGAAGCGTCCTGAACGTTGCCAATGCCCCCTATCTCCATCGACTACGCAGCAACCCCTCGGCAGCCTATCCGGGTTCCCTTCTTCAGCAGCGGGTGGTTGGAATCCGATATCCCGGGGCCGGGACCGACCACCAGAACTGCGACGCAGGACTCACGCCCGCATTCCGGGCCATGACCGGCACTGTCTCGGCACCACAGGCCCGACAGCTCCGTCGTGCTTCTCCCGGATCCCTCCCGCGACTTGCAGCACCGGATTCCCCTCCCTGGATTAAACACTATAAACGTTAGTAACCATTAGATACTAATTATCTGCAGGGCCGGATTCCTCAGGGTCCGGTCGTCGACGGCGGAACACCAGCTCACTTCCCGGTGCTCGCCAGCGCTCATCACGGAAGGTCGCCGGACCGCCATTCGGCGCGCGCCGAATCCATGTTCACCGGCTCCAATATCAGAGGTGCACCCACCCGGCTCGATGACGCCCGCAACAACCATACCGGTTTCCCGCCGTTGCCCGTCAGCAACAGGGTATCCCGTCCGTGCAGATCGCGCGCATAACGATTGCTGCCGGGATCGCGCGCCAACAGCGGCGCCAGGAAAGTGTAACCCGCCCGGTCCTCCAGAATGCGACGCTGACACGTTGCTCCATACGTACCGCCAGGAAGCACCTTCTCGGTCCTGTCCGGCGAGAACTTGCTCTCCACCAACCGGGCGGAATCGCCAAGCAGTACAGCCAGCCGCCGGAACGCAGCCGCACCCCTCACGCCCTCCGCCTCGAGTTGGGTCACGGCTCCCTCCAACTCGCATGTGTCCATCGACCGATAGACTCCCTCGGTCTCACTGCGGGAAACCCCAAGGGCCCAAAGCCGTGAAATCAACTGTGACCCCCAACTCTCCCGCACCAGTATCAGACTGTTCCGAACGCCTTTCACCTCGGCCGGCTGGGTGAAATCCATGCGCATCGAAGTCAGACCACCGGCGTACTGGCGCACCCTTGCTGGAACCGACACCGACACCGCAATCAGTGCTGAGATCAGGTAGACCAGCGCCACAAAGCGGCCCGCTGACCATGACTCAGGCAGGCGCCCAGCAACAATCGACGGCAATCGTGCGGTCCACAGCGATAGAGCAGGGAGCAACAGGTACATGAACCGAGGGCCGAGGAAGAAGCCATCGTGCCAGTAGGCGAAGTATCCCAGTACCAGCAATCCCGACCCCGCGAGCAGATAACGGTCAAATGCCGACATCGACCGTGTCATCAGCAGGGCGGCCGCAGCCGGCAGGAGAGAAGGAACGGGTGCTTCAAACAGATACGTCTGCAACCGCAGGAAGTAGAGACTCACCAGTTCCAGCCCTCTTTCGGGTGTGTGTGCCACGCCCCAGGGGGCCCGGTGAAACCCCAGTCCATGGCTGGGTCCCCAGAGGAGTTCATACCCAAAGAGGAGTGGGCTTCCGGTGGTACTCCAGTTGTAGGCCAGAACCCCAGCCAGCGGGAGCGCCACACCGAGACCGGCGGCCATGAGAGACACCGGGCGCATCTGTCCTCTGAGTGTGCGAACCAGCATCCATGCTCCGGCTGGAATCGCGAAGGCGGCTCCATCAACCGGCCGTATCGAGGCCATCATCCCAAATCCAAGTCCACAAACCAAGGCCAGCGCAATCCGCTCATCCCCACTCGTCAGCCGCTGCAATGACCAAAGCGACACACAGAGCCATGCCAGCGCCGGCACATGATTCATGTGCGAGCCGGCCATGAACGCCATGAACGGAGAGAAAGCCAGGAGAACTGCGGCGCCCAATGCTGCTCCAGCCCGTGGCTCCGTTCGCCGCACCACCCCCCACCAGGCCGTCACGGCCGCAGCGCCGAAGACGGGTCCGGTCAGCCAGGGCGCCCCCAGCAACACACCCGGCAGCAGCATGAGTGGCCCGCCTGGCGGGAACTGCGAGTACACGCCACGCCCCAGATCCACCACGTGCAGGGCGCTGAAGAACTCGGGATATGCCGGGAGCGATCCCATTAGACGGCCCTCGGCGAAGATGCGCGCCTGCATGACCTGTACTATCTCGTCGATGAGAAGGGGACGCCCAGCCAGTATCGTCCTGGAAATGACGGCGTACAGGATCAGACCCATGAGACCCAGGAGTGAGGCACTCGCCCATGGATGTCGGACCAGCGATGCCGAAAGCCGTTCGAACCCCGCTCCAGGCCAGAGCTTCGTCCGACGGGCCACCAGCAGGAAGAGCAGCGCTGATATCCCGACGGCAACCGCAGTCCCGCTGATCCATTCCGAGAGTACCGAGCCATACCAGGGGGCCTCGTGACCGCCGTCGAACCAGTTGGCGATCGGCAGCAGACCGAAGACCAGCAGAAGAATTGCCCAGAGTCGGGGCATCCAGGTACGAGAAGACGTCATGTCGGGTGGAGGTCGGGGTGCCGCCGACCCATCCGGAGCACCCGTACTGCCTACGACGACGGGCCTGGTACTTCCGCCACCGGATGAAGGCGCTCCAGCTCGATGAGAAGGTTCTGGAGATCGCTGGGACTGACCCCTGGAATGCCGGCCGCCTGTGCGAGAGTGGTTGGTCGGCGGGACGCCAGCTTCTGCCGTGCCTCGGTTGAAAGGGACCGAAGCGTTTCGTAGGGGAGGTCTTCGGGGAGGGCAAGGTGCGACATGCGGCGGAGCTTTTCGGCCTGGACGCGCTCCCGCTCGAAGTATCCCGCGTACTTCAGCTCGAGTTCAACCGTGACCGCCGAGTCCCGGTCACAATCGACAGTCAGACCGGCGGCTTCGACCACGTCCATCAACCCAACCCCTTGCCGCTTGACCAGCTCCGCGATCCGGACCGGCTGTGACAATGGGCTGCTGCCGGCAAATTCGAGCAGTGGATTGGCCATTTCGGGGCGAACGGTGGAAGTCCTGGCCAGCGTGGCAAGAGCGTCTTCTGAATCGATGCGCCGGCGCATCAAGGACGACTCCTCGTCTGTGAACATACCGAGTGACTCACCCGTTTCACCGAGTCGACGAAGGGCGTTGTCCTGCCGCACCGTAAGGCGAAACTCCGAGCGGGATGTGAACAGCCTGTAGGGCTCATCGACGCCGCGAGACACCAGATCGTCAATCAGTACCCCAACGTAGGAAGTTTCCCTGCCCAACACGAGCGGTCCCCGGCCTGTCGTGGCCAGCGCCGCATTGATCCCTGCCAGGACACCCTGACCAGCGGCTTCCTCGTATCCAGTCGTTCCATTCACCTGTCCCGCAAAGTAGAGCCCCGGTATGGCACGTGATTCCAGTGACGCCCGCAGTTGGGTCGGGGGGAAGAAGTCGTACTCGATCGCGTATCCCGCCCGGGTCATCTGTGCACCTTCCAGGCCCGGAACGCTGCGCAGAATCAGGAGCTGTACCGGCGCTGGCAGAGAAGTCGAGAGCCCATTCACGTAGAGTTCCGCGGTGTCGTGACCTTCTGGCTCGAGGAAAATCTGATGCCGTTCCGCGTCCGGAAAACGGATGACCTTGTCTTCCACGGAAGGGCAGTAGCGGGGGCCGCGGGCACTGATGGCGCCGCCATACATGGCCGATTCGTGGATATGATCGGCGATGATCTGCTTCCCACGTTCGTCCAGAAAGGTTATCCAGCATGGCAACTGGTCGGGATGGCGGGGCTTGACGCCATCAGAACGTCTCTCCGGCCAGAAGTGTGACCACGCGTAATTGAATTCTTCGACCTCACTCTCCTGTTTCTGCAGGCGCGAATAGTCGACCGTCCGGCCATCGATACGAGGCGGCGTTCCCGTCTTGAAACGCGCTACGTCGAGACCGGCCTCCTCCAGCTGACGGGCCAGGTCGCTGGTGGCGGCTTCTCCAGCACGACCACCGGGAATTTTCGTGGAGGTACCAATGTGTATTCGTCCACGAAGGAACGTGCCGGTGGTAAGAACGATCTTTCGCGCCCCGAAGCGCCGCCCCTCGATGGTCTCCACACCAGCCACATGACCGTCGTCGGCGAACAGGAGACGTGCCACGGTTCCCTGGATTGTTCGTAAAGACGGCTGCTTTTCCAGGAGCGACCGCACCGCGCGCCGGTACAATCCGCGGTCGCACTGTGCCCGGGGTGCCCACACCGCTGCTCCCTTTCCACGGTTCAGCATTCGGAACTGGATCATGGCGAGGTCCGTGGCGCGCGCCATGATGCCTCCCAAGGCGTCCACCTCCCGAACGACGGTACCCTTGGCTACGCCACCGATCGCCGGGTTGCACGACATCTGACCGATGGTCTCGAGGGCCGATGTCACCAGTGCCGTACTGCAACCCAGTCGTGCGGCGGCCACTGCCGCTTCGGTGCCGGCATGGCCGGCGCCGATCACCAGCACATCGAAGGAGCCTTCGAGACTGGACTGCCAAGGGATTGCAGACATGTAGAGCCTGGGAAGTGTGACTGTGGCGACTGGGCGTGGTGTCCGGGGCACCGTGTCAGCCTGCTGAAGGCTGGATGCCTTCAGTCGACGCGACGGGCCCTTGGCAGTGCGTCCTCCGGCACCGTCGCTTCAAGGGGGCGGTTGCTGCGAAGTACGCCTTGCCATCCACACGTCAGGCACCAGCTCCGACGGAATCGGGGAAACCAGCGACCAATCGGAACCGCCTGCAGGCGAATGGTTTGCGCGTCACAGCTGGGGCATCGGTTTCCGTGAGGAAGGACGGAAGCAATGAATACTGTTACGAGCACCAGGCGGAGGATGAAAAGACCGCCAAAGATCAGGAAAAAGACAGTTGCGTAGCTCACACCGGCCGTTGCCCGGGTGCGGCGGGGGCACCGGGCACAATCCCGTTGCCGACGCACCACTTTGAAGTGCTCCTGTGAACGTCGCCAAACCGTCGCCTGTGGGCAAGCGGCTACCCCTGAGGTGAGTCGTCGCTGGCGGGCTCAGGCGTACGGACCGAGGAAATCCAGGACCCGCCGGTCGAGGTAATAACGCGGGTTCCAGGGTGGGCCTTCGACGAAGCCCACGTGTCCACCACGCTGGGTGAACTCCAGGTGAAGACAGGGGTTCCCGCCGGCTGCTGCGGCGACGTCATCCAGCACTCCGCGGGGATGAAAGGGATCGTCCCTGGCGCTCAGGAGGAGAGTCGGAATCCGTATCCGGGCAAGAGAGGGCAGGGAACTGCTTCGACGATAGTAGTCCGCCGCCCCGGAAAAGCCGTGCAGCGGCGCCGTGAACGCATCGTCGAACTCCCGGAAAGTCCTCGCCTTCAGGACACGCTCCCGGTCAGCGGCGTACGGGAAGTACTCCAGCTTCATCAGCGCCTTGCGCCTGAGTTTTCGGACAAAGTGCCACTGATAGAGACGGGAGAATCCCTCATTGATCCGAGTGCTGGAACGATCCAGATCGAAGGGAGTGGATACGGCCACGGCGGCAACCACACGCCTGTCGATATCGTCTCGCTGCTCCCCGAGCCACTTCAGAATGACATTGGCGCCCAGAGAGACTCCGACGAGTGCCAGGTGCTGTCGAGGGAACCGTGTCAGCAGATTACGGACAACCAGGTCGACGTCCTCTGTCTCGCCGGAGTGATAGGTCCGGCGAACCCGATTCATCCTGCCATCGCAGGTACGAAAGTGGAGCAGCACTCCGATCCAACCGCGCCGGTGAGCCTCCCGTAGAATAGCGGCGGCGTACTGCGAGTGAATGGAGCCCTCCAACCCATGCAGCAGAAGCAGGATGGGCGCCCCGGGTAGGGGAGGAGTCACCATGACGGTCAGATCATCGCCATCCGGTGTGGGCCACAGTTCGGTTGTCGTCTCCACGTCGGGGGTTCGCCGGAAAAGCCGTCCCCAGAGCGTCATCGTATGTGGCCCGGGCAGCCACCACGCGGGGGAGTATCTAGTCTGCACGACGCTACATTAGCTTGCCGTCACCCGGCCGCGGGAGCTGAGCGGGCAGTGTTTCACCAGACGAGGTCTCGATTTGGGCACCGGTTCAACGACGGTCAGGCAGGTTCAGATATTCGGTACACGCAAGAGTGCGGATACGCGCAAGGCTTTGCGCTACTTCGCCGAGCGCCGCATACCGACACATTTCGTGGACCTGGTGCTGCGTGCCCCTGCGCCGGGTGAGCTCCGCCGGTTCGCGGAACGCTTTGGGGTACAAGCCCTGATCGATCGAAACTCCCGGCGATTCTCCGAACTCGGACTGCGGCAGTCGATGCACTCCGATGACTGGTGGCTCAAGCGGCTTGGCGAGGAGCCTGCGATGTTGCAGCAGCCACTGGTGCGGTTCGGGTCCCGGCTCAGCGTGGGGCTCGACGAAAAGGGATGGCATGAGTGGCTGACAAGCTGACCTTGACGTCCTGACGGAGGTCCTTCCCATCGACCACACCTACTGGGCATGGGGTGGATTCCTGGTCGTCGTGCTGGGAATTCTTGCCATAGATCTCGGACTGCTGAATCGACGCTCCCACACCGTGTCGATCCGCGAGGCCCTGGGTTTCACCGGAGGTCTCATCGTTCTGGCCGCCGTGTTTGCGGTGCTGGTCTGGTTCGGATACGACCGCCACTGGATGGCGCTGGGCACGAGTGTGGACTCGATCGATGGCCTGATCAACACCGGGCACCTGGCGGTGCTGAAGTTCGTGACGGGTTATCTGATCGAACTCTCGTTGAGCGCGGACAACGTGTTCGTGATGGCAATGATTTTCGCACACCTCCGGATTCCCGGTGAGTATCAGCACCGGGTTCTCTTCTGGGGGATACTCGGCGCTCTGGTGCTTCGGGGTGTCATGATCCTGGTGGGGACGGCCCTGATCGCCCGTTATCACTGGATTCTGTACGTGTTCGGCCTGTTCCTCCTGGTCACGGCTTTCCGGATGGCACGGTCCCACGGCGAGACTCACATCTCGGGAGACGAAGCGTTCATCATCCGGCACCTTCGCAGGTTCGTCCCAATCACCGGGACCTTCCACGGTCATCACTTTCTGGCGCTGGTGGACGGGCGGCGGATGCTGACGCCACTGGCCGTCGCGCTGGTGCTCGTGGAGGCCATGGATGTGGTATTCGCCCTTGACTCCATTCCCGCCGCATTCGCGATCACGGCAGATCCGTTTCTGGTCTTCACCAGCAATGTGTTCGCGATCCTGGGGCTACGATCGCTCTACTTCGTGTTGGCGGGAGCCATCCGGAAGTTCCGTTACCTCACGCCCGCGCTTTCGGTGATCCTCGGGCTGGTGGGTCTCAAGATGCTGGGATCCGATCTCCTCAAGGAGTATGTGGGATCACATGCCAACCTGTGGGTCATGGCACTCGTCATCCTGATCCTGGCAGCGAGCGTAACGGCATCCATCCTGGTCGAGAGACGGGAACGAACGCGCCCCACCTAACGAAAAACGATGGGGTAGAGCGCATTCACCACCAGTACCACGAGCACCACCGCGATGGCATCCAGCAAGAGACCAGCCCTGGCCATGTCACGCACACGCACCTGGCCAGAACCAAAAACGATGGTGTTCGGGGGCGTAGCCACCGGAAGCGCGAAACCGGTGGACGCCGCCAGTGCTGCAATGAGCATGAGCAGCAGTGGGGGCTGGCCGATGGCATTGGCCAGGGCGACCACAATCGGCATCGACATCGACGCAACGGCAGTGTTGGACGCCAGTTCGCTGAGAAGCAGAACGAGGATTGCCAGTCCCAGGTAGATAGCCAGTGGTGGAAGTGACCCCAGGGCCGTCATGTGGGCCCCCAGCCAGTCAGCCAGCCCGGTGGAGTCCATCGCCGCGGCCAGGGAGAGTCCTCCTCCAAAAAGAAGCAGTACGTCCCAGGGGATCCGGCGAGCCTCATCCCAGGTCAGCAGTGGTCGCACCTGCCCCTCCCGGGTTCTGCCACCAATGACGAAGAGCAGTGTGGCCCCCAGGATGCCGATGGAAGCATCGGTAAGGCGGGGCGCCAGATCCACCAGCCCAGGGAGCGTGAAGGCACCGAGATCCTTCCGCTCGCGAAAGAGCCAGGCCAGGGCGGTAACGCCGAAAATGAGCGTGGTTCGTGCCTCCCCCCCCTGTAGCGGTCCAAGGGCACGCCGACGTTCCCGCAGCATCTCCCGGGCCCCATCCCCCAGTGTCGCCCGCGATGGAAAGAGAAGGAAAACCAGGATGGCCCAGCAGACTGGGATGAGGATGATGGTAAGGGGGAGCCCTATGGCCAGGAACGAAACGAACGACACTTCACGCCCCGCAAGCTCTCTGGCAGCGCCGGCGAGGATCAGGTTTGGAGGGGTGCCGAGGAGCGTTCCCATTCCGCCGATGGAGGCTGCATAGGCCATTCCCAGCATAAGTGCCGTACGGGTCCGGTTCGAATCCTGGTCCACACCGAACATGGCACCCATCGCCAGAACGATAGGGTACATCATGGCGGCGGTCGCGGTGTTGGAAATCCACATGGAGATGAACGCCGTGGCGACCATCACTCCAAGCACGATGCGCCGGGTCGTGACTCCGATGGCCGCGATCAACGCGTAGGCAATGCGCTGGTGCGCGTTCCATCGCTCCAGCCCGGCAGCGAGCAGAAAGCCGCCGAGAAAGAGGAACACCAGCTCGCTGGCGTAGGGGGCGACGGCGTCCCTGGCACTGACCACCCCCAGTGCCGGCAGGAGACCGGCAGGGAGCAGGGAAGTGGCCGCCAGTGGTACGGGTTCGGCAACCCACCAGACAGCCATCCAGGCAGCCAGACCCAGAACGTGGCGGGCCGGCAGCTCCAGTCCATCAGGTGCGCCCAAGAGGAGAACGAGGTACGCGAGTGGTCCCACGAGAAGCCAAATGCTTCGCGCGCGACCCGGGCCAGCGACGTCGCGGCTGCTCACGCGTGGCGGGGGCTGCAACCGTAGGGACGATGCCGGTCAGAACTCACCTACAAACCCCACCTCAGGCTCGAGATCGTACCCCAGCTTCGTCTTGACGACCTGCTGCACGTGACTGATGAGCAGTCGTACGTCCGAGGCGGTGGCAGCCCCCAGGTTCACGATGATGTTCGCATGGAGGTGGGAGACCTGGGCATCACCGATACGGAAACCTTTGAGTCCACACTGGTCAATCAGCCGACCTGCCCCCACACCCTCGATCTTCTTGAAGATGGATCCGATACTCGGATGGATACTCAGCCAGGGGTGGCGTGCTCCGCGCCAGGACAGATTTTCCTGCATGATGCGCTGCATGGTATCGGTGGATCCCGGTTCCAGGGAAAAGGTGACGTTCAGTGCGATGTCATCTCCCCTGTGGAGGATGCTGGTGTCATAGCCGAACGCCATCTCATCGGGTCCGACCACGCGCCGCTTTCCATCCCTTCCCAGCAGTTCGCAGGACTGGACTACCTCGGCGATGAACATCGTGCGCTCCCGCTGAGGTGCTGGTGAAAGAAAGTGGAGATTCTGCCAAGCGGCACCGCCGACGGTGCTCGGAATCCCGATATAGTGTTCCAGTCCTGACAATCCGCGGTTAACCGCTGCCAGGATGAGGTCCTGAAGGATGGCTCCGGTTCCGGCGATCAGTTGCTGCCCGTCGAAGCGGAACATCCGGGACAGGTTCCGGATTACCACCCCCCGAAAGCCCCGGTCACCAACGAGGACGTTGGCCCCCAGGCCGAGGATGAAGTACGGGATGCCGGCGGCGCGGCAGGCGAGAACCGCGTTTGCGAGATCGTCCGTCGTGGTGGCATCGTACAGTACGTCGGCTGGACCACCGATCCGGAATGTGGTGTAGGGTGCCAACACCACGTTCCGCCGGATGTGCGTTTCCCCGAGGAGGGGGACGTCTGACGCAACGAAGGTGTCGAGTCGCGTGCCAAGGTCAGGCATGAGAAAAAAGAAACCAGAAACCCCGTACCCCGCCAGCGTGACGATCACTCAGCGAGACCCGAAAGCCGTCCGTCGCCCGTATTGCCGCTTCGTGTTCTCCTTCCTGGTGCCGGCGCTGATACCGCTGGCGGTCTCAGCACAACGCGCCGAGCTGGAAAAGTTCATCCATCACAGGGTGTTGCCGAACGGGCTGGAGGTCATCGTGGCAGAGTCGCACGGTGTCCCTCTCGCAACCATAGAGTTCGACGTCCGCAATGGCTCCTTCACACAGCGGCCCGGATTCGAAGGTCTGGCCCACATGTACGAGCACATGATCTTCAAGGCAAATGACGACTACCCCGAGCCAGACGCCTTCATACAGCGGGCCGCGGAACTGGGAGCATCATTCAACGGGCAGACGCAGGAGGAACGTGTCAACTACTTCATGACACTGTCCTCCGACAGCCTGGCTGGCGGGATGCAGCTGATGGCATCAGCGCTGCGTGGCCCGAAATTTCTCCGATCCGAACTCGAACGCGAGCGTGAGGTCGTTCTGGGGGAATACGATCGGAACGAATCCAGTCCGTTCTTCCAGCTGCAGCGCGAGATGGATCAGCGACTGTACCCGGGGCAGTGGTCCCGCAAGAACGTCATCGGTACACGGGAGGTGCTGCAGAACGTGACTCCCGAACAATTGTTCGGGATTCAGCATCGCTACTACATCCCCAACAATACTGCACTGATCGTGACGGGAGATGTGAATCCCGATACAGTGTTCGCGTTGGCGCAGGCGTGGCTGGGTACGTGGAAGCGCGGGCCCGATCCCTTCACGAACGATCCCATCCCTCCGATCCCTCCGCTCCAGGGCAGTTCGGTGGTCTTCGTGGAACAGCCGGTTGGTGCCGTGACCGTGCTGGTTCAGTGGCAGGGTCCCAGTGTACGGAAAGACCCCGCGTCGACGTACGCAGCGGATGTTTTCTCGGACGCGCTGAACCAGCCGGGGTCGCGACTTCAACAGAAGCTGGTGGACTCCGGGCTTTGGGCCGGGGTCACCGTCAACTACTACACGCTGAACCACGTCGGTCCGATCACGATTTCGGGTCAGACGACGCCTGAACGACTGAAAGTGGCGATGGCCGCGCTGCAGGAGGAGATCGCCCACCTGGCCGATCCGGGATATATCACAGAGGATGAACTCGCCGCAACCAAAGCCTCACGGGCGGTTTCCACGGCCTTTGGTTTCGACCGTCCATCCGACCTGGCGCACACGATTGGATTCTGGTGGAGTGTGTCGGGCCTGGAGTACTACATGGGCTATGTCGACAACATGGCATCCCAGACACTCGCTGACCTGCGAGCCTATGCGAACAAGTACATCGTAGGACGACCCATGATAGTAGGGGCACTCCTTCCCCCAGGCGTGCTGCAGTTGTACGGCATCAGTGAGTCCGACATGCTGCCCAGGGTGACACCGTGATAGCAGGACTTTGTCGCATTTTCGTGGCGGTCCTGGTACTGGCCGCTGGCCGGTTGTCGGCTCAGTCCGCGGGGACGACACGTTCGGGTTCGGATACCGGCACCTTCTCGTACACGGTGAACGGACTCCGGGTGATTCAGCGTCTGGCACCCAATTCCGACATCGTCGTGGCCAACCTGTATCTGCTGGGTGGCGTGCGTCAGATGACCGCAGCAAACGCCGGAATCGAACTGCTTCTCATGGAGTCCAGTGACCAGGGAACGAAGACTTTTCCGCGTGACCGCCTTCGTCGCCTGATGGCGCGACTGGGAACCTCGATCACGACTTCGGTGACGCAGGACTGGAGTGTGATCGGCGTGCAGGCCACCCGGGAAACCCTGGATTCCACCTGGATGGTCCTGGCGAGCAGGGTGAAGGAGCCGGCTCTGGATTCATCAGCGGTCGAACTGGTGCGTCAGCGCCTGTTGGCCGGTGTCCGGCAGCGGGCAGATGTCCCGGATGCGCTGCTGGAGTACGTGGCGGACTCGTTCGCATTTGCCGGTCATCCGTATGCACTGGCGCCCTCCGGCACGGAAACCTCGCTGCGACGCATTACGCTTGGTGAACTTCGGGAGTATCAGGCGTCGCAGATGGTGAAATCGCGCATGCTCGTGGTCGTGGTCGGGAACGTATCCCGCCGCCACATGGAAGAATTGCTCAACCGTACCATGGGGTCTCTTCCAGCCGGCTCATATGCATGGACCCTGCCGGATACACTTCCACACCGGGCATCTTCGGTACATACGATCGACAGGCCCCTTCCCACGAACTACATCCTCGGCAAGTACGCCGGGCCACGCGCCGATTCACCCGACTACCACGCCCTGCGCATAGCGACCGCCATTCTCTCGGGCCAGTTGTTCTCGGAGATTCGCTCGCGGAGGAACCTGACCTATGCAGTCGATGCCCCCTTCGTGGAACAGGCCGTATCATCCGGAGGCCTCTACGTTACCACCGTTTCGCCGGAAGTCACCCTGGAGATCATGCGACGCCAGATCCAGGATCTCCAGAACGGGTCGATCGACCCCGAGGGTCTGGACCGTCTGATTCTGCAGTTCATCACGCGATACTTCCTGGACAACGAGACCAGCACCCAGCAGGCGGACTTCCTGGCACGGGCGGCATTGTACTATGGCGACTTTCGCCGCGCCGACCGGTTCGTGGATGAACTGCGCGCCATCACTCCGTACGATATCCGTCGCGCAGCACGCCTTTATATGCACGACATCCAGTTCGTTTACCTGGGTGATACGCGAAAGGCTCCCATCAGTCTGATGCGGAGGTTCTGACCTTCCCAATGCACTGACGCGCCGCGAGTACTGTGGAGACGTCGCTGAAACCCATGCCCATGCCCCGCAGGGCCACCAGTACGTGATAGATGAGATCGGCGGCCTCCTCGATCGCCCCCATGGCGTCATCGTCCGCACAGGCCACGATGAGTTCCGCAGCTTCCTCGCCGATCTTCTTCAGGCGGAGGTTCCGGTCGCTCAGCAACCGTCCTGTGTACCCCGATGAAGGTGCGTCCGGAGGGTCCATCGCGCGGGAGGCAATGATTTCGTCGAGCCTTCGCATAACCTCGATTGACGCAATCGGCCTGCCGAAACAGGTGTCGCTGCCGGTATGACAGACAGGACCGCAGGGTTCCACCCGTGCCAGAAGCGTGTCACGGTCGCAGTCCGCGTGGACTGAAACTACACGCAGCCGGTTCCCGGACGTCGCGCCCTTGCGCCAGAGCCCTCGCGTCCGGGAATGGAAGTGCATCTCGCCTGTTTCCAGAGTCCTCTGGACGGACTCTCGATTTCCGAGTGCAGTCATCAGCACTGCGTCGGTGGTGGAGTCCTGAACGACTACCGTGATGAAGCCACCGTTCTTTCCGAAATCGAGCGTGGAGATATCGAAGTCCATGCATGACCCTGCCGTCACAGGACACCGAGGCAGGCGCGAACAGACGATTCCAGGGCCTTGTTGGTGGCGAGTGCGTCCGATCCTGGTGCGCGCCGGTTCTGCCAGTCGGTGAGGATCCCGCCGGCTTCGGTGATTATCGGGTCGAGGGCGTGCGAGTCCCAGGGATGCAGGCTGTCATCTGCCATGACTTCCGCCCTTCCGGTCGCGACCATCACATATCCGAAACAGTCACCCCATGTGCGGGATACCGATACGCGACCGGCGAGCGCTGCCCAGGATGTCGCCCGGTGCGGGTTGGTTGGAAAGCGATCATCAGTGGTCAGAATGACGGCCCGGGACAGATCGGTCACCGATGACACCTGAGTTCGATGATCTCCGTGCCAGCACCCCTCGCCCCGGGCAGCGGCGACCAAGTCGCTCGTGGCGGGGCAGTAGATCGCGCCAGCGAGAACAGTGCCTCCCTCCTCCACCGCTATCATGGAACCCCAGAGGGGAACCCCACGAACGAAGCTTCGGGTGCCGTCAATGGGATCGATCAGCCAGCGTCTCGGACCACGACCAGGGAGCACCCCATGTTCCTCCCCCAGGATCGCGTCTCCGGGAAAGCGCTGCATGATCCAGGATCGAGCGAGAGACTCACACTCCAGGTCGGCCGCGGTGACCTCGGTACCATCCGGCTTGCTATCCGACCGGATCGCTGTCCGGAAGTAGCCCAGAGCGCGCTTGCCCATCAGCAGGGCAACCTCACGCACTGCTTCGAGAAGATCGGTCTGTTTCACGAGTCGAGTCTCACCGGTATTCCCTGAGCAGCCAGTTGCCGTTTCATGGTTCCCAGTGAGATGTCACCACTGTGAAGGATACCGGCGATCAACGCTGCGTCGGCCCTGCCCGTGTGGAACGCGTCCCGGACGTGATCGGTACACCCGGCCCCGCCGGATGCTATGACGGGGATGCTCACCGATGCGGCGACAGCGGCCGTCAGAGCGAGATCGTACCCCGACCGCGTTCCGTCGCGATCGATGCTCGTAAGCAGGATCTCGCCCGCTCCGCGATCGGTACACTCCCGCGCCCACTCGAGCGCATCGAGTCCAGTGTTCTGGCGGCCCCCACGCACACAGACGCACCATCTGGTCCCGACACGCGCTGCGTCAATGCTTACCACGACGCATTGCGCCCCATAACGGTGCGCAGCATCCGTTATCAATTGTGGGCGTTCCACCGCGGCGGTGTTCACCGCGACCTTGTCGGCACCTGCCCGGACAGCAAGGTCAATGTCGGTAACCGACCGGATACCCCCACCCACAGTGAGCGGAATGGACAGGACCGACGCCGTGGCCGCGACGGCCTCGAGCTGCAGGTCCCGATCATCGGAACTGGCAGATACGTCCAGCAGGGTGATTTCATCGGCCCCCTCGGCTTCGTAGTTCGCTGCCAGTCTCGCCGGGTCTCCGACGCTGGTGAGGTTGCGGAACCCAACTCCCTTTACCACGCGACCGCGATCCACATCCAGGCAAGGGATGATCCTCCTGGCAAGAGTCATGAGGCGAAAACCTCCTCGATCCGGACGCTTCCCTTGGTGGATACCGTCGCATCCGACGGGGACAAAGCTTCGCGAAGTGCCAGACCCGCGGACTTGAAGGCAGCCTCGATCACATGGTGACGGTCCCTGCCGCGCCGCACATCGATGTGCAGTGTCATCCCGGCCTGCTCACAGAACGAGCGAAAGAAGTGATCGTACAGGCTGCTGGGTACCGGACCCTCGTACCATGCCCGTCCTCCAACATCCACCGCTGCCAGAACGAGAGCGTCATCCATCACCGCGGTACCGCTGCCAAATCGAGAGATCTGTTCAGGCAGGCATCGCTTCAGGGCCGTGCCGAGTGTGAGGGCAACATCTTCGATGAGATGGTGCCGGAGGTCTCCCTCGGCTTCGACGGAGAGTGTCCAGCCGGCGTAATGACCCAGAGTAATCAGCATGTGGTTGAGGAACTTCATCCTCGAATCCACCCTGGAAATACCCGGCGAGAGCTCCAGCGCCACGTGTATCCGTGTCTCTGCCGTGTGCCGTTCCAGTTTCATGCGCCGTACTCCCGTGCAACCAGTGCGGGGGCAAGCGCTCCGGTATATAACGCGGTACCCACTACGGCAGCGGCAGCACCACGATCCTCCAGGTCCCTCAGATGATGAAGACTGGCGATTCCACCGGAGGCAAGGACCGGCACCCCCGCCGATTCAACGACGTCCTCCACGAGGTGAAGGTCGGGACCACAGAGTCGGCCCTCGCGATCCACCGCAGTCACCAGAATACCGCCCAGTGGCAACCGGGAGACTTCGTCGGCAAGATCAATTGGATCACCCGGCATGTCGTGGATCCACCCATGAGTGGCGAGCCTGCCATGTCGCACATCCATGGCCAGCACGATCTCACCCGGGTACTTCTCCGCCATGTCGGACAGCCAGTCGAGGTCATGCATGGCGCGAGTGCCGACAACCGCCATCCCGGCACCCTGTTCCAGTACTTCAGCCACCCGGGCTTCGTCACGGAGACCTCCGCCAACCTGGACATGCACCGCTGGCAGGCCCAGAATGGTCCGAACCAGGTCCTCGTTCGAGCCACGTCCCGTGGCAGCATCGAGGTCGACCAGGTGCAGTCTGCTGAATCCAAGGCGGACGAATTCGCGCGCGATCCCCACCGGGTCCGGCAGACGGATTCTTTCGCTGGCGTAGGATCCTCCGATGAGTTGCACACAGGAGCCTTCCCGAAGGTCGATGGCTGGTATGGCAATCATGCAGCAACCTCGGCGCGGAAGGCCCGAAGCAGCGAGATGCCTGCCCGGGATGACTTCTCCGGATGAAACTGGACACCCAGTGTGTAACCTGATCGGACGGCCGCGGGAAACCTTTCTCCCTCATGGGCAACCCACGCAACGACACTGCCGGGATCGCGTGGCTGACAGATGTAACTGTGCGCGAACCATGCCGAACGCATTTCCGATCTCCGAAACAGAGGATCGCCGGTCTCCAGTTCGTTCCATCCCATGTGTGGAACCCGCCGACCCGACAGCCGCGCGACAGTTCCCGAAAGCAACCCTATACCCACGCCGGGCCCTTCCATACTGGAATCAAAAAGCAACTGCATCCCGAGGCATATGGCCAGACACGGCATTCCCGAAAGCAGGCGATCACGCAACGCTGCACGCTGCGCCAGGATACGCGCCGCAGCCGTGGCGAAGGCACCCACACCGGGAAGCACAATGACTCCCTCCGACGGCGCGTCCGATACGTCCTTCTCCACCAAAACGTCGAAGCCCGCGGCGAGGAGTCCGCTTCGAAGCGAGTACAGGTTCCCGACGCCATAGTCGAGAATCGTGGCCTTCATCGGTGCTTCCCCGCAAGAATGGCCGCCACTCGTTGCATGACATCACGCGGCCCGATGGTAATCCGCAATGCATCACCAATACCCGCCAAACCCGTAAAGGCCCGGACCCTTATTCCTGAGGCGAGCAGTGTCTGAAACGCCGAGGTCGCGTCAGGCACGGGCACCAGGACAAAGTTCGCCGCGGAAGGCAGGCTGGCCCATCCAGCGTCATTCAGGGCCCGCACGAAATCGTCGCGTATGGCGCTGGTTTCGGCCACAGCCTTCCTTACCCACGGAACGTCGTTGCTCACGGCCGCGAGCGCCGCCGCCTCGGAGACGGAGCTGACACGGTATGGTCCACGCACCTTCTCCAGCTCGCTGATCAGGGTTGATGATCCGATACCGTAGCCGACCCGCAGCCCAGCCATCCCGAATGCCTTGGACAGCGTCCGCAACACCAGAAGCCGGCCATGCGACGGTGCGAGGCCAGCCAGGCTCCGGGTGCAGTATTCCGCGTATGCTTCGTCAAGTATCACCAGCCCGGGAGCGCCTTCCAGAACTCTGCCAATCGCATCTTCGGAGAGAAGTCCGCCTGTGGGATTGTTGGGCGAGCAGAGGTAGACCACGGGTGCGCCGGGCGTCAGCAGTGCGTCGCTGTCCGCGTCAAAGCCGGATGTAAGCGGGACCGCTATGGGACGGAGCGAGTTGGTCCGTGCATAGACCTGAACCATCTGAAAGGTCGGTGAAATGTGTACGACCTCCGAACCCGGTTTCGCAAATGTGCGGAATGCGCAATCGAGTATGTCGTCCGACCCACATCCGACGATGATCTCATTGGTCCCCACTCCAATGTAGTTTGCCAGGACCTCCCGCAGCTCACTGGAGTAGGGAGTCGGGTAGCCCGAAAGGGCCACGCTTGCAGAGGACTGTACAGCAGCGGGAACCGAAGGTGGTCCGCCCAGAAAATTGGTGTTGTCGGCAAGGGCATGGCGACTGGTTCCAGTGTCGGAATCCCACTTGTGAATTTCGCGTAGCGAGCTTCGCATCATCATGCTTTCCTCCTCCACGCGTCGGCGGCACGGACATGGCCATCGAATGACTCGGCAGCTGCGAGCATCACGACATCAGCGGCAATTCGTTCCGTTGCGGTCCGGTCGATTCGCTGGTACGTCGTCCAGCGAAAAAAGGACTCGGCGGAAAGGCCGGAGGTGATGCGGGCACTTCCACCGGTGGGGAGGACATGATTGGCTCCGGTCGCATAGTCGGAGAAGGTTACCGAGCCGGTGTTTCCCACAAGGACGGTGCCCGCGGCGCGGACCACCGGAAGCACGCTGTCTGCATCATCCATGGCGAGCAACACGTGCTCTGGTGCGAAGGCGTTGGCCAGGGACACTGCATCTTCCCGCGTACCAACGGTCACCACAGCACCGCGGGACCTCAGTGCTTCGTGAATAACCGCCCGGCGAACATAGTCTGCCTCAAGTCGCGCAAGAGTCCGCAGGAGCCCGTCTGCATCCGTGCCGATCAACACCGCCACGACGCAGGCATCGGGATCGTGCTCGGCCTGCGCCAGCATTTCCCGCGCGATGAACTCCGTGTCGGCGGAACCGTCCGCAATGACCAGGAGTTCCGACGGTCCCGCGAGAAGGTCAATCCCCGTCACCCGGGCAACCTGTGCCTTTGCTTCCGTCGTCCAGACATTGCCCGGTCCGACTATGCGATCCACCGACGGCACCGTCTCGGTGCCGTACGCCATTGCCGCGATCGCGGCGACACCGCCGAGCGCGAATACGCGATCCACTCCCGCAAGTTCGGAAGCTGCGAGAACGATCTGTGGTACCGTTCCATCCTCCCTGGGTGGAGAACACAGGATCACCTCCCCGACGCCGGCCACCCGCGCAGGGATGGCACCCATGAGCACCGAACTTGGATACGGGGCCCGGCCCCCGGGAGCGTAGACGCCGATTCGCTGCAGCGGGTCAGGTCGTCTGCCTACAACGACGCCCGGACTGGATTCGACCTCCTGAACCTCCGGAAGGAAGGCTTGCTGGACTCTCTCCAGACTGGCCACACAGCGCTCGAGCGCAGAGCGGGTTTCCGGGTCGAGCCGCATGAGTGCATCTCGCCGTTCCGCATGCGGAACTTCGATCAGGGGAGACTGGACGTGGTCGAACTCATGCGTCAAGGAAAGCAGTGCGCGATCGCCATCACGTCGTACCCGTCCGATCATTGAAGTCACCGTTCTGGCGATTGCCTCGCGGTCAGTCGTCGAGTGATCGGCGAGCATGCTGCGCAGTTCGCCCTTGATGTTTCTGGCCGGTCCCACGAACCGAAGTACGAGAGAACTCATGCCAGAAGCCTTTCGATTCGGGTGACCAGGATGCCTTCACCACCAATGGCCCGCAGGTCGGCAATTGTGCGGTGTATGGATTTCGCCGGTACCACAGCGTGAACAGCGACATGTCCCCCATCGAGAACGTCCACGACAGTCGGCCCCCGCAGGCCCGGCAGGACTTCGCGAATCGCAGCGAGCGAGGTTCGGGGCACGTTGGCCATGACGTATCGGTTCTCCCTGGCTGCAATGACTGATTCGAGAGCCACCGCAAGGTCTTCGAGGAGTGATGATCTACGACCACCCCCGACACCGACCAGCCTGGCGGAAGACTCCATTACGGTTGCAATGCGTCTCAGGCCGTTCGTCCGGAGTGTCGAGCCGGATGAGGTCAGATCCACGATGATCTCTGCAATGCCGAGGTGTGGCGCGATTTCCGCTGACCCACTGATGGGAACTATCTCAACATGGAGGCCGACATCCCTGAAGTATGCGGCGGCACTTCGCGGAAATGACGTCGCCACGCGCACACCCGGCGGAATGCCACTGAGGTCTCTCGCGGGAGAGTCTTCCCGGACAGCCACAACCAGGGAACAGCGACCAAACCCGAGATCCAGCACGGAATCAACAGGACGACCTGATTCCCTGACCAGATCCCAGCCCGTCACTCCGGCGTCGGCGGCGCCATCTGCCACGAGCTCGGGTATGTCGGTCGCACGCACGAACATCACTTCCAGATCGTTCCCCGCCATGGCGCGGAGCGCGCGATCTCCTGCCATGGGCACGACCAGGCCGGCGTCGGCCAGCAGCAAACGGCTCTGTTCCGCCAGTCTCCCCTTGCTGGGAAGAGCGATCCTCAGCATTCCAGTCTCCGATTGAAAGCACAAAAAAACCCGTCCGGATGGGACGGGTCGCGAACGGTGTCTCTCAGCTGCGTTGCGGTGAACTAGACCTGGCAACACCTCATGCCGAACACGCCCGCGCCCGTCGGGGCCAGGGAATGCCGATGGTGGTGGTGCGCGGAAAGTGACCGTTGCATGGCCGCGCAACCTATACCGCCGTTCCGCGGGAGTCAACGGTCAGCGCCATGCAGTTGGCGGATGGCTCACTCGTGAGCAGATTCACAAGGTCACCCAAAGCCACCCCCTTTGGATACGGTACGCGGCGGGTGATGGGCTTCTCCGGAGGACTACGAGTTCATGCGTGGTAACATTGCGTTGCTGCTCACTGTCACTGTGCTTTCCGTTGCCTGTGGTGGTGGAGAGAAGCGGTCGGAATCGCTGGAATCAACGATATCAGCAGCGCCCGAGACCACTTCCGCTGTCACAGTGGCACCCATCACCGGGACGACGCATGAAGTGGTGATGCTGGGCGATGCGGCTGGATATCGTTACGAGCCCAGCACAATCACGGCCAGCCCCGGTGACGGAATCAGATTCGTCGTGGTGAGCGGCGCTCCGCACAACATTGCCTTCGACCCGGCGCAGATACCGCCGGAGGTCAGGGCACAGTTGTGGGCCAACATGGGAGCCAACTCGCAGGCAGGCTCATCGCGAATACTGCTTAACAGGGATGACGAGTTCGTCCTTTCACTGGGCAATCTCCCGCCTGGCAGGTATCCCTTTTACTGCACTCCACATCTCGCGATGAAAATGACGGGGGAGATCATCATCCGGTAGGCAATGGCCTGACCGACCGGTCTTCAGGACTTCGGGTTCCGCCGGTGCCGAGAGTCCGAAACGTTGATATCGTTCAGTAGACTACCCCGATCCAATGGCCGAAACCACACTCGACGTTCGAACGCTGCCCAAGGCAGTGGCATATGCGACGCTTGACGAGCATCTGGAAGCCGTAACGGCGGGTATGGATGACACTATCGCCTTGATGGCAACCATGAGCTGTCTCATCCATCACGGATTTGGCCATCTTTGGACCGGATTCTATCGAGTCGTCAAACGCGACGAGCTACTCCGTGTCGGTCCCTATCAGGGCACGCTGGGTTGTCTGGAAATCGCCTTCGGAAGTGGTGTGTGCGGTGTTGCCGCCCTCGAGCGCCGGACGGTCATCGTCCCCGACGTCACGAAGTTCCCCGGACACATCGCCTGCGACTCACGCTCCCGATCCGAGATCGTGGTGCCGGTCACTGGTCCATCGGGCGATCTGATCGGGGTGCTGGACATCGACTCGGAAAAGGACGCCACTTTCGACGGGATCGATGCGCATTGGCTGGAGCGATTCGTCAAGCGGTTCAGTTCAGCAGGATCGTTGTTCCCGGATGATCGGGTCTGACCACCAGAGTCCACCAGGTACTGCAGGAGCCTCCCTCAGACCATGACAGGATACTCCGACCGTATCAACCATGCGCTGGCGTTCGCGGCCAAGCATCATGACCAGCTGGTTCGACGCGGGACGCGGGCGCCCTATTTCACCCAACCCGCCAACCTTGCGGTCATCCTGACACGTTACGGCCGATCTGAAACCTGCGTCACTGCGGCCATCCTGCTGGAAGTCGTCGAAGACTACTCCAGGGAAGGCTATCCCGACGGCTGGTTGCAGCGCATCGGAGAGAAGTTTGGCGACGAGGTTCTCGCAACGGCCACCGCAGTATCCGAACACCGAGTGGACAATGCAGGACTGGAATTGGACTACGAGGAAAGACGCGCGGACGTTCTGGCCCGCATGGCGACGGTTGGTCCGGATGGTCGCTGGCTCATGGCAGCGCGGGCCCTCCACGAAGCTGGAAGTCTGCTCGCCGACCTCAGGCGTACGGTGGATCTGAATTCAGTATGGCAGCGCCTGCCCCTGGGCCGGGACCGTACCATCGCGGGGTTCCGTCGCGTGTCCGAAAGACTCCGGGAGGTTGGTTTCGAAGGTTCGATACGCGTCGAATTGAGCGATACGATCAGAGAGTTGGAGCGGTTCGAATGAGAGTCCGCTCCGGCAATCTGCGTCAGTCGATGACCGACTTCTGCAACGTCGGGTAGCGCTGCCCTACATATTCCTCAAGAATACGGAGAAACTCCGGTACTATCCCATCACCCTTCAGGGTGACGTGCAGTTTCCCATCCACGTACACCGGCGCCACGGGTTCCTCGAAGGTGCCAGGAAGCGAAATGCCAATGTGCGCGTGACGCGACTCCCCAGGTCCGTTCACCACACATCCCATCACAGCCACGCGAAGTTCCTCAACCCCTGGATGGAGGGTACGCCAGCGGGGCATCTGCTCCCGGAGATACCCCTGTATGTCCTCCGCCATATGCTGGAAGAACGTGGAGGAGGTTCGCCCACATCCAGGACAGGCGGTCACCTGCGGGGCAAAGCGGCGCAGTCCCAACGACTGCAGGATCTGCTGCGCAACCGCCACCTCTTCGGTCCGATCGCCTCCCGGCCGGGGGGTCAATGACACCCTGATCGTGTCGCCAATGCCCTCAGCAAGTACGATCGCCAGTCCCGCGGTACTGGAAATGATTCCCTTGTTCCCCAGGCCCGCCTCCGTAAGTCCCAGGTGCAACGGAAAATCACAGCGGGCAGCCAGGCGACGGTAAACCGTAACCAGATCCTCCACCTGGGATACCTTGGCCGAAATGATGATACGATCATGTCCCAGACCGGTGTCCTCTGCCAGTGCCGCCGAGCGGAGAGCACTCTCGATCATGGCGTCGATGTAGACATCACGCGCGTCGCGGGGTTGCTCCTGCGCGGCATTGCTGTCCATCATCGATGTCAGGAGGTCCTGGTCGAGGGATCCCCAGTTCACGCCGACCCGAACCGGCTTTCCCATGTCGCGGGCCACTTCGATGATGGTGCGGAAGTTCACGTCCCTGTGCCTGCTCCCCACGTTCCCCGGGTTGATCCGGTACTTTGCCAGGGCTGCCGCAGCACGCGGATGCCGAACGAGCAGCAAGTGGCCGTTGTAGTGAAAGTCGCCGACGATGGGGACAGTGACGCCGGCATCCCGGATCCGCTGAACGATTACCGGGACCGCCTCGGCTGCCGCGTCGGTATTGACCGTGACGCGCACCAACTCGGATCCAGCCCGCGCCAGCGCAACGACCTGCTCCGCTGTGGTGACGGCATCGGCAGTGTCCGTGTTGGTCATGGACTGCACCACAACCGGGTGACCTGATCCCACCATCACCCCATCGATGTCGACCGCGGTTGTACGGCGTCGTTCCTTCAATGGCACGCTCCTCAGTCCTGCTTTAAAGGTACGCACTGCGCAGCCATGTGATGGCCTCACCGGCACTCTGGTGCAGGAAGGTCGGGGCGAGGGACGTCAGCCTTCCAGCCGACGAAACTCAGCTGCTGGTCTTGACCAGGGTTCGGGCGAGGTCGAGCTGGGCTGCCACGGCGTCGGGTCCGGTTCCGCCGGCCAGATTCCGTCGTGCGAGCGACTGCTCCGGACGCAGCGCGGCCATTGCATCATCGCCGAAAATGGGATGTGCCTGGCGGAATGACGACCGGGGGAGAGCGTCCAGCTCCACACCAGCCTCTTCGGCCTCCCGGACAAGACGACCCACCGCCGCGTGCGCCTCGCGGAACGTCACTCCACGATCGACGAGGTAGTCGGCCAGGTCCGTAGCCATCATCCCGGGTGAGACAGCGGAGCGCATGCGACTGGGGCTGAAGACCGTCTCGTCCAGAGCGCCGGCAACCGCGGGCAGTACCAGAAGCATCGCGTCGACGGCATCGAACAACGGTCGCTTGTCATCCTGCAGGTCCTTGTTGTACCCCGAAGGAAGACCCTTCAGTGTGGTGAGAACCGCTGTCAGGTTGCCGAGCATTCTGGCGGGAGAACCGCGCGCTATCTCGAAAATGTCCGGGTTTCGTTTTTGTGGCATCATGCTGGAGCCGGTGCTGAAAGCGTCACCAAAACGGGCGAACGCAAACTCACCGGATCCAAACAGAATCATGTCCTCGGCCAGCCGGGACACGTGAGTCCCGAGCAGGGCAAGTACAAAGATCGTCTCCGCCACGAAATCACGATCGGATACGGCATCGATGCTGTTCCGCGACAGGGAGTCGAAGCCCAGTCTCTCGCGCAGAAAGTCGCGTGGTATGGGGAACGCACTTCCGGCGATGGCCCCACTGCCGAGCGGCATCGTGCTGGCCCCTGCCCGGGCTTGCGTGACGCGTTCCCTGTCGCGTTGCAGCGGCCAGAAGTGCGAGAGCATCCAGTGCGCGCCACTTACGGGCTGCGCCCGCTGGAGGTGGGTGTACGCGGGAAGAATGGAACCACTGAGCCGCTCCGCCTGAGAAATGATTGTGCGCTGGAGGCCGAGGATGGCTTGTTCGATGCGCTGACATGCATCCATGGTCCACAGTCGGGTGGCTGTGGCCACCTGGTCATTCCGGCTTCGCCCGGTGTGGAGACGCGCCGCGACCTCGCCGACTTCCTCATGCAACAGACGATCGATCAGGGTGTGGATGTCTTCGTCGGTCGGGATCGGATCGACCCCCTTGGCAAGTCGTAGCGCAACGGCGTCGAGCCCCTTCTCCAGTGCGGCGCTGTCGTCCCGCGAAATCACGCCAGCCTCACCTAACGCTGCGGCCCAGGCGGCAGACAATCGAACGTCGAAGGGCCAGAGGCGAAAATCCACTCCAATGGACCGGTTGGCCGCTTCCAGCAGCGGACTGGGTCCACTGACGAAACGGCCACCCCAGAGCTTGTGACCACCGCCCGATCCTGACGATGCCGTCACTTCAGAGCGGGTGTGGCGGCATTCATGTCCTTCAGGGCACGAACCCGGGAGGGAAGCCCGAAGAGCCGGATGAAGCCGGCGGCATCACTCTGCTGGTAGACATCATCTTCCCCGAACGTCACGAACTGCTCGTCGTAGAGGGCGTTCTCACTCTGCCGGCCGGCAATTGCCACGCTCCCCTTGTACAGCCGCAATGACACGGAGCCGCTCACGCGTGCCTGAACGACGTCGATGAAAGCATCGTAGGCCTCCCGCTCCGTGGTCCACCAGCGACCTTCGTACACGAGGTCAGCATACCGGGGGGACAGCAGGTCCTTGGCGGCCAGAGTGCGACGGTCCAGAACCAGCATTTCCAGTTCGCTGAGCGCCGTGTACAGAAGTGTTCCGCCAGGTGTCTCGTAGACACCACGTGACTTCATGCCGATCAGGCGGTCCTCGACGATGTCGGCCCGTCCAACACCATGCCGGCCAGCGATCTGGTTGAGTCGGGTGAGCAGTTCGACGGCGCTGAGTTCCTGTCCGTTCACCGAAACAGGGGTTCCCGATTCGAATCCAATGTTGACGATCTCGGCCTGATCCGGCGCGTCCTCCGGGTCCGTGGTCAGGAGAAACAGATCCTTGGGCGGCGCCTGATTGGGATCTTCCAGGACGCCTCCCTCGTGGGAGATGTGCCAGAGGTTTCGGTCTCTGGAATAGATCTTGGTGGTCGTCGCCGAAACAGGTACACCGTGAGCCGCGGCATATGCCAGAGCATCTTCCCGGCTCCGGATATCCCACTCCCGCCATGGAGCAATGACCTTCAGGTCCGGTGCGAAGGCCATGTACGTCAGCTCAAAACGAACCTGGTCGTTACCTTTCCCGGTGCAGCCGTGTGCCAGCGCGTCGGCTCCGACGGAGCGAGCCACCTCCACCTGGCGGCGCGCAATCAGAGGCCGGGCGATCGAGGTTCCCAGCAAGTACTTGCGATTGTAGATGGCGCCGGCGCGGAGCGTGGGGTACGCGAAGGACTCGACGAACTCCTGACGAAGATCCTCCACGGTGCATGAGACGGCGCCCGAGGCAATGGCCTTCTCCACGATCCCCTGCAGCTCACCTTCGCCCTGCCCGACATCGGCAGCCACGCAGACAACTTCGGCATCGTAGTGCTCCCGAAGCCAAGGGACGATTATCGAGGTGTCGAGCCCACCGGAATAGGCGAGCACAATGCGCATGGACGGCTCCTGAGCTTCGGGACGTGGGGTTTTCGGAGGTGCATAATCAAGCAGGACTACCACTCGAATTCAATGCGAACCTCGTGACCGAAGGGCCGACGGTGGATTCCGTGGGGCTGGGAGAGTGTGCCAGGTGACGGAATAGGCGATCCAGGCGATCCCGCGCCGTCGAGGTCCGGCAGATGACAAGAACGGTGTTCTCTCCGGCTATGGTGCCCACTACTTCGGGGAAGCCGGCGGCGTCGATCGCTTCCGCGGTTGGTTGGGCACCACCAGCGATGGTTTTCAGCACCAGGAGTTCTCCCACGCCGTCCGAGCCGGAGAGGAACTGTGGTAGTACGCTCTCCAGCGAAGTCCTGGCGTCTTCCTGTTGCGCATCGGGTGAGGCGTAGCGTGGTCCCTGGGGCGTCGGCAGGCGCGCCAGTCGGAGCTCGCGGAGGTCGCGTGAGAGCGTGGACTGAGTAACCTTGAGTCCTCGTTGCGCCAGTAACTGGCGCAGCTCCTCCTGACTGGCGACAGGCCCCGCAGCTACCAGCTCCAGGATGATCCTCTGTCTCTGTCTCTTGTTCACCGCGCGGTCTCCTCTCGAAGCGTTCCGACGATAGCATGCCCTGGGCGGGGCGGTAAGCATGGCGAGCCTTTCTGAAACAGCCCCGGTTGACACGAGGCTCCTGCAATAATATGCATTCGTTGTGCATAGAATTCCTGTCGGGGTGCTCGGGGCCAGCGGATACGCCGGTCGCGAGCTCTGCTCGCTCATCGCGGGCCACCCGGAACTCGACCTGATCTTTGCCACCGCCAACGAGCGGCGAGGTGAACACCTCGCTCTTCCCGGTGGTGGAATCACCATGGTGGCTACTGAGGATGCGCCTCTGTCTGCTGCCGCCATGGTGTTCAGTGCCCTGCCGCATGGCGCATCGGCTGCCTGGGTTGAACGCGCCCGCTCCGCCGGCGCCCGCGTGGTGGACCTCTCGTCCGACCTGCGACCGGGGCATACCACCGAAGCGGTCCCCTATGGTCTGACCGAGCTGAACCGCGATCAACTGCGGGATGCTCCGCTCATCGCCAATCCAGGATGCTATCCCACAGCCATTCTCCTTGGACTGGCTCCCCTGATGAAGCAAAATCTGGTCGTGCCCGGAGCAACGATCGTGGCCGACGCGGCAAGCGGTGTCACCGGTGCCGGAAATACACCCAAGCCCGAAATGCTCTTTGGCGAAGTCACCGAGAACTTTCGGGCATACGGCGCCGGTAACCAGCACCGCCACCTCCCGGAGATGCGCGCCAACCTCAGTACGGCGCATGTCGATGCGGACCTCCTCTTCACCCCTCACCTCCTGCCCGTCGCTCGCGGCATCCTCGCCACGGTCACCGTGCCGGTGACAGAAATTTCTCCCGATCCGCTGACGCCCTGGCGGACAATGTTCGGGAACGAGCCATTCATCGAGCTGTCGGAGAGCCTCCCCGCCATTCGGGATGTGGTACGGCGCAATGTCGTCCGGATTGCCGTCCGACAGGTGGCCAACGTGCGCCGGCCCACGCTCCAGATATTCTCGGCGATCGACAACCTCGTAAAAGGCGCCGCGGGACAGGCGTTGCAGAACGCCAACGTATCACTCGGCCTGTCTGAAACCCTGGGGCTTGCGACGTGAGGCGAGTGATAAAGGTGGGAGGCCGTGCCCAGTCCTCCCCGACTCTCCCCGCGGAACTGGCAGCCGCGTCGCTGGATGCTGAGCTCGTGGTGGTGCACGGCGGAGGCGATGAGGTTACTGCCATGCAGCGCTCCCTTGGCTTCGAACCTCAGTTCGTAGGAGGAAGGCGGGTCACCACCAGGGCGGATATGGATGTCGTACGCATGGTGCTGTCCGGAACCATCAACAAGCGAATCGTGGCCCGGCTCCAGGACCACGGAATCCGCGCCGTGGGGCTGTCTGGCGAAGACGGTGGCCTGCTTCCCGCGCTGCCGCTCGATGGCGGTGCCCTGGGAGCAGTGGGTGAGCCAGCGGACTCCAATGGCAGCGTCCTTGAGGTTCTGCTCACTGCGGGATTCGTCCCGGTTGTCTCACCTGTCGGCAGGCATTCAGTGACGGGCGAAGGGCTCAACATCAATGGTGACGATGCCGCCGCGGCGATTGCCGCTGCTCTCGCCGCAGATGAACTTCTTCTGATTGCGGATGTCCCCGGTGTGTTGGACCAGGACGGGGCCCTCATCGGAGTGATTGCCGCTGACCTGATTGACGGGATCATTGCTGCGGGCACGGCTCGGGGCGGGATGTCAGCGAAGCTGCAGGCAGCGCGCCGCGCCCTGACCGGTGGTGTCACCAGCGTACGTATCGGCGACGGACGCGCCATCACCAACGCCCTTGCCGGCACCCGGATCGCCCACGTTCATTCGAACGCGTGAAAACCATGGCTACTCCTGCCCACCCGGTTGTGGAAGCTGCCGGTCCGGCCACCAATGGTGCTCTGCTCCCGGTGTACAAACGTGCCCCGGCGCTCTTCGTACGCGGGGAAGGTGTCCATCTCTTCGATGCTGAAGGAAACGGATACATCGACTTTACCAGCGGCATTGCCGTGAATGCCCTGGGTTATGGTGATCCCGGGCTGCGTGCCGTCCTGCACGAAGCAGCCGAGGGTCTCATCCATGTGTCGAACCTCTTTCGGACATCACCGGGTGAGCACCTTGCGTCGCAACTGACGGAGCGGTCCTTTGCCGATCGCGTCTTCTTCTGCAACTCGGGCGTGGAAGCAAATGAGGGCGCGTTCAAGTTTGCCAGACGTTGGGCGCGAAGCGTCGGAGGGCCCGCCAAGCACGAAATAGTCGGGCTGAGAGGGGCATTCCACGGGCGTCTCTTCGCCACCCTGGCCGCGACTGATCGCCCGGCATACCGTGCTCCATTCCGCCCACTCGCCGGCGGAGTCTTCATCGCCGAGCGGGACATTGAAGGGCTCTCGGCGCTGCTCTCCGCGGAGACGACGGCCGCGCTTGCCATTGAACCGGTACAGGGTGAAGGTGGTGTTCGTGTGTTCGATCAGGGGTATCTCGGGGAGTTGCGGGCGCTCACACGGGAACGCCAGGTGGCGCTGCTTTATGACGAGATCCAGTGCGGTCTGGGACGCACGGGCTACCTTTTCGCGTATCAGCGCACCGGAGTCGCACCCGATCTGCTCACCCTCGCCAAGCCCATTGCCGGCGGACTGCCCATGGGCGCCGTGCTGATGACAGAGACCATCGCCGCCACGATCCAGCCAGGGGACCATGGGTCGACCTTCGGCGGCGGGCCGTTCGTGGCATCAGTAGCGGGGTATGTACTCGATCGTATCGGGGATGACGCCTTTCTGGCGCAGGTTCGCGAGAACGGTGCCTGGTTGGGAGCGAAGCTTCGGGATCTCGCCGAAGAGTCCGGCCGCATCCGGGAGGTCCGGGGAACGGGCTATATCTGGGGAGTGGATGTACACGAGCCCGCGGCGGAAGTGATCCGGCGCTCGCGTGATGCCGGGCTCCTGGTCGTAAGTGCCGGCGAGTACACGATACGCATCCTCCCACCTCTTACAGCCACGCGCGAGGACCTGGCCGAGGGACTGCAACGGTTCCAGATTGCGTTAGGCGGCAACTGACGCGCCCACCGGGCGCCCGACCTTCCATTGCGGATGTCCCAGCCCCGATTCAAACCGCTCCTCTTCACGCGCCAGCCGGTTGCCCAAGTGGTTGCCCGGGCCGGTGATTTCCACCGTTCCATGGCCACGCGACGGACCACGCGTCATTTCGCTACGTCGCCGGTCCCCCGTGAGGCCATCGAATATGCCATCCGTACCGCTGGAACCGCGCCAAGTGGCGCGCACCAGCAACCCTGGACATTCGTGGCTGTCTCGGATCCCCTTCTCAAACAGCGCATTCGCGAAGCCGCGGAGCGGGTCGAATACGAGAACTATCACGGTCGAATGCCGCCGGAGTGGCTGGAAGCCCTGGCACCCCTGGGGACAGACGAGCACAAGACTCACCTGACCGATGCCCCCTGGCTGGTGGTCGTCTTCCGGAAATCCCATGGACTCAACCCGGACGGGACGAAGCGAACCTACTACTACACGCAGGAATCGGTTGGAATCGCCACCGGATTTTTCATTGCCGCCATACACCAGATGGGACTCGTGACGCTGACTCACACTCCCAACCCGATGAACTTTCTGGCGGAACTGCTGGAACGGCCGCCCAACGAAAAAGCATTCCTGGTGCTTCCGGTGGGCTATCCCGCGGAGGGAGCAGTGGTGCCCGATCTGGAACGAAAAAGCCTGGAAGAGATCTCCGTATGGCGTTGAACCCGCCCGGAACTGGAGCACGCTGATGTCCGGTCTGGATGAACTCCTGCCGCAGCGCGGGTAGATTCCGGATCATGAGCCATCGTTTGCTCGCTTCCGGGCGGACCCTCAGTCTGCTGACTGCAGCGTACGGGATGCTCTGGGCCACGCCGACCATGTCGCAGTCGGCGCCCAGGGAGCGACCCACTCTTGTCGTGATGGTGACCGTCGACCAGATGAGACCGGACTACTTCACTCTCTGGGAGAAGCAGTTGACCGGTGGTCTGGGCAGGCTCTTTCACCACGGCGCGGTCTTTCTCAACGGTTTTCAGGATCATGCCATAACCAAGACCGCGCCGGGTCACTCCACCGTGCTCTCCGGTCGGTTCCCGCGCAGCACCGGGATCGTCAGTAATGATGCCGGCGTGGAAGACCCCCAGGCGCCCCTGATCTGGGCCAGCGGCACCCCCGCATCGCCTTTCCGGTTTCGCGGCACTGTGCTGATGGACTGGCTGCGGTTCGCCAACCCTGCTTCCCGTGGCCTCTCGGTGTCCCGCAAGGATCGCGGAGCCATTCTCCCAATGGGGCGCGCCAAGCAGAGCGTGTTCTGGTATGCCTCGAATGGAACCTTCACAACGAGCCGCTATTACGCCGACACACTTCCAGCGTGGGTGGACGCCTTCAACGATAGGCGGCTTCCCCAGCAATACGCCGGGAAGTATTGGGACCTCCTGCTGAGTGCAGACCAGTATGCGGAACCGGATTCGGTTCCCCTGGAAGACGCTGGGCGTCCCGATATCATGTTTCCACACCCCTTCGCGCGCGACGCCGCGCAGGCGGCTGCCGACCTTCCAGCATACCCGATGATGGACCAGCTCACCCTCCAGTTCGCGCTGGAAGGTGTGCGTCGGCTGGGTCTCGGTGCCGGTCCCGCCACGGACCTCCTGGCGGTTTCGCTGTCGTCAACTGATGCAGTAGGCCACCGCTTCGGTCCCGATTCCAGGGAAATGCACGATCAGATCCTGCGGCTGGATCGATATCTCGGTGCGTTCCTGGATACCCTTTTTGCACTGCGGGATTCCACCCGCGTGGTATTGGCGCTCACCGCGGACCACGCCGTCTCACCTCTGCCGGAAATGAAATCCCGCTACCCCAACAAGGGTGCCGGCCGGGCCAATGTGATACCTGCGGTGGTACCGCTGTTCGCAGCGCTGCGCACCGCCGGTGTCGACACCTCGGCGTTTGACTTCAACGAGAACGTACTCTACCTGGACTCGGCTGCCATTTCACGGGCAGGACTGCGTATGGATGCCGTGGTGCGCGCGTTCACGAAGGAAGTGTCCAAGGTGCGCGGGGTCCTGCGGGTGGACCGGGTCTCCACGCTGGCGTCGAAGGATACCGTAAAGGACGATGTTGCCCGCCGCTGGCTGCACATGCTGCCTCCAGATCTTCCTGCAGTGGCCGTGGTTACGCTCCGGCCCTACTGGTACCCCCAGAGCGCCGGTAACACGACCCACGGCTCTCCGCACGATTCGGACGCCAACGTGCCCATCGTGTTCTATGGCGCTGGAATCAAGCCCCTGCACAGTGACCGCCGCACGCTGGTTGTGGACATTGCCCCGACCCTTGCCGCTCTGGCGGGCGTCCGACCCTTGCAGGTACTCGATGGAAGGGTGCTCGCGGACGTGATCAAGCCTTAGCCGACGGCGAATGAGGCCGCCCGGAAGCAGAGTTCATCGCACCCTGGAACGGCTTCGCTTTGGGCCGCGTCGAGTCCTGAACGTACGGGACGGGAACTTGTCTGCCACCGGAGCCGCCCGCAGAGTGGATGGTTGGTTGCGCAGCAAGCAGGTAGAGCTCACGGGCGAAGTCCTGATCATTACCGGGAGAGGCGCCCAGAGCCACGACGGGGTGGCGGTCATTCGACAGGCGACCCTGCAGATCCTTAGATCGCTCAAGCGATCTGGAGTGATCCGGGGAATCCAGGAGGACACACCGGGCAGTTTTGTCGTGGAACTCTCTCCGCTGCGTGACATGCTCGAAGCACCCCGGCGTCGGCGCACTAGAAACGACGCTCCACCGCCCCCTTCCCCTCCAGCCATCCACGGGATTGGGATTGCTGCGGAGGCGCGTCTGCGCGACCTGGCCGTGCGCGCTCTTGAGTCCCTGGGGATCGACGACCCACCTGAATCTCTGATCCGTGCTGAAATGGAACGGCAGTTCTCACTGTTGCTGCGGGGTCGGCCGGCCCTGTCCATCAGTGACGGATGGCTGGTCTCCGCCATCGAGCGCAGTATGGAGGAGTACGAAGACTAACCTGTCAACTGGAGTTTTATCGGTTACGAAGTCTCGCCAACGATCGGTTATGAGATTTTCAGAACGCTGGCCGGAGTAATTGCCAGTGGCGGTCGTTCGGTTCGCGTCGACGATCCGGCACCAGGCTCGAGAGAAAACCGCGCTGGAGCCCTAGGCCCGGCTTCCCTTGCCAGGGATGACGACGGGTAGTCGAGTTCGACGCCGTTCAGGGCTTCCACGACCGGAACCTCGGCACGGGGCGGTTCGAGCGAACTGACGGCGATGCGTGCCTCTCGCCCGGTGGTCCGGGGCGTAACCCCGCAACAGGAGCAACCCAATGCCGGGGCGACGTCAACCAGAATCGGTTCCCTCCCCAGTAACAACTGGCCAAGGTCCACCGCCAGTTGATCGGTCTGGAGTTCCACGACCCGGTGTCCGTTGCATCGCTGCCACAGAATCTCGGGTGCGGGGCAGCCCCCCGGCAGGGACGCGAACCGGCGTCGGTCCGGAGGAAGGATGTTCTCGAACAACTCCGGCTGGTCCCGGGGATCGATGCCGCGAGAGCGCAACTGCCCAATCAGTTCCACGGGGTCGAACACCAGGTCGTAGTCAGGAGGCCTGGCTCCGGGACAGCGACCGGCGAAAACCAGCGTATGCAGCCTGTCGCCCAGCATCGCGCGAAGCTGACGACTGACCGCGACCGACGACGGCACCGTCGCTACCAGGCGTGAAAGGAGGCCACCACCTGCTGAAAGCAGCCGCTGACGCACGAGGGGGCAGCTGCACAGAACTGTGGGTCCCGGTGCTCGATCCGCCAGTTGTCTCAGTACATGTTCCGCCACCAGTTCGTCACCCCATGACTGCGGGATGACCAGGTCGAAGCCGAGTTTCAGACATGCGTGAGCCAGCTGCACCGGAAGGGCGGGCAACGATTCGACGATCATGTCATTGCCGACGACCAGTACGTTGACGGGGCCGTTCTGTGGTGGTTCTCGCTCCATTACCGGCTGACAGTCGAGTTCGCCACTGCACGGTGCAAGGCTTGCGCCACGGCCTCAGTGGCGTCAAGCCTATATTCAGCGCATGCCGACACCATTCCGAGTATCCCATGCAGTCCCTGCATGGCAGGTGGACGTTCTGGACGAGGCTGGCAAGGTTGTCATCGGCACCAGACCGGGCCTGACGGATGGGGTCGGGAGCCGCCGTCCTCGACTGGACTGGTTTGTGGGTGGGCCATGTTGCTGACCGTCGGCAGATTCATGGTAAGCAGGAGCGTGCCTGCTCTTCACCCGGTGGTGAACGGCGCCCTTGATTGATGTTCTGCGCTCCCCATGGACGATGGGGTTGGTCCTGGTCGCGGTGGGCGTGGCGCTGCGCGCCTGGAGACGAACTGCCTGGGAACGGTCCGCGTCAAGACGCCTTCCTGTCGGAACGGACGGGATAATCCGGGGAGCGGAGCCAATCCAGCTTGGTACAGGAGGACCAGGCGTTCTCCTGCTTCACGGTTTCGGAGATACGCCGCAGTCGCTGCGGTATCTCGCTTCCAGGCTGAACTCGCGTGGCTTCAGTGTCCGGGTTCCGTTGCTGCCTGGTCACGGGCGTTCGCTTAGGGAGTTCTCCCGGGGGAGGGCCGAGGCCTGGGTTGATGCAGCAAGGACGGCCCTGGCAGACCTGGAATCCGAGTGTCGCCCGGTCTCCGTGGTAGGACAGTCGATGGGTGGGGCCCTGGCTCTCATCCTCGGAGCGGAATCGAAGGGGGTGAGGTGCCTGGTGCTGCTGGCGCCGTATCTGCACGTCACCGGCGTGGCTGCGTGGTTAGCCATGCTGCACCGTCTGGTGACTCCGGTCGTTCCGTACCTGAAGTCCGCAACGAACCGGTCAATCAAGGACGCGGATGCTCGGCGCGAATCGTTAGGATTCGGGGTGGCGACGCCCCGTCTCCTTCATGAGCTGTCGCGGGTCGTTCACAGGGCCTCGCTCGTCGTGCCGGAAGTGCGGATACCAACGCTGGTTCTCCACGGCATGGCAGACCCCCGAATCACTCGCGCCGCGGCAATGGCGGCCTGGACGCGCATGCGTGGTCGCCCCCGCGAGCTCCGCTGGCTGTCGGAGAGCGGTCACGTGATCGCAGCGGACCGGGAGCGTGACCGGGTCGGCGCGGATGTGGAGGCATGGCTGCAGCAACATGGATTGAGTTCAGTCGAAACAGGCACTGCCGGTCGACTCTGACCGGTAAGCTGTTGGCGGTATCCGTGGCGCGGACTACTTTGCTCCTGGCGGCCCGTGACCGGGTCGAACCCTGTTCCGGGCGCGGTGTATCCAGCAGGTCTCCGGGCGAGCCTGCACCCGGACTCACTGGAGGTCTGATGCCAGACGTTGCATGTACTCACTGCGGGCAGACGCGTGCGGGGTTCGAACGACCGCCGTTCCCCGGTGCCCTCGGAGCCAGGATCCTTTCGGAAACCTGTCAGGTCTGCTGGGGCGAGTGGCTCCGACAACAGACGATGCTGATAAACCATTACGGACTCAATGTGATGGATCCACAGGCGCGTTCGTTTCTGACGCGAAACATGGAAGCGTTTCTCTTTCGAAAGGGCGCCGGCGAAGATGTGGATACGAGCAGGAAGGGAACCATTTCCTGGTGACCCGGTCGTGAACAGCCAGCGACCGCGGATCGGCGTGGCAGCCTGGGCCGGCGTTCTACTCGTTTTCCTGCTCGCGGGTTACGGCAGGTCGTCTGCGGAACCCATCCGACGAAGCGAAACCCGCTCCGATTCCGCCTGGGTGGATTCCGTGATGGCAGCGCTTCCATTGCGCGACCGGGTGGCGCAGCTCGTGTGGCCATGGATTCTCGGTGACTATGTGCCTCAGGGCAGCACCGAGTGGGGCAGACTCACGCGTCTGGTCCGCGAGTATCACGTGGGCGGGTTCATCGTATCGGTTGGGTCGCCTCTCGATATCGCCACCAAGATCAACGCCCTTCAATCCTTGAGCAGCGTTCCGCTTCTCATCAGCGCTGACCTCGAAACCGGTGCTGGTTTCCGCGCAAGGGGTGGTTACTTCCTGCCAAACGCCATCGACCTGGGTGGGGCTGTTTCGTTTCCACTCCAGATGGCGCTTGGAGCCGCTGGAGACACCGCCCTGGCATACGCCGAGGCCCGGGTTACGGCACGGGAGGCGCGGGCCCTCGGCATTCATGTTGCGTTCGGCCCCGTACTGGATGTGAACAACAACCCGGCTAACCCGGTCATTGGTGCTCGCAGCTACTCCGAGGATCCGAAGCTGACCGCGCGGCTCGGCGCGTCCTACATCAGAGGCCTGCAGGACAACGGCATGGTGGCAACCGGAAAGCACTTCCCCGGTCATGGCGATACCGAAACCAATTCCCACCTGGCGCTGGCGGTTGTGAATGCCACCCGTCAGCGACTTGACTCGGTGGAACTCGTACCCTTCCGGTCTGCCGTGCAGGCGGGTGTCGGCGCCATCATGACGTTCCATGGCTTTTTGCCCGCGCTGGACAGTTCCGGAGTCCCGGCGACGTTGTCTGAACGCGTGATGAGCGACTTGCTCCGTGGTGAAATGGGTTTTCACGGACTGCTCATCACCGACGCCATGGACATGGCTGGCGTGGTGAACACCTTTGGTGCTGCGGAGGCGGCCAAACGGGCCATTGCCGCTGGCAACGATGTCCTCCTGATGCCGGCGGACATCCCCGGCACGATCGACGCTGTAGTCGATGGTATTCGGGAGGGGCGCTACACCGAGGATCGCATAAATACCTCCGTTCGCCGACTTCTCCATCTGAAGGCAGGAATGGGGTTGATCACCGAGCGCCTGGTGTCGCTGGAGAACGTCCGACGCGTGGTCGGGGACTCATCGCATCAGGCGCTGGCCGATTCAATCGCCGCGAGGGCAATTGTTCTGGCACGGGATGCGAGGGGGCTGGTACCGCTTTCCAGACGGACTCCGCGCCGCGTCGTCTCGATCACCTACGCCCGCCGCGCCGAACTGAGTGCAGGCAGAGAGTTTGATGCGAGGCTCCGGAATGCAGGTCTGGACGTCCAGCCTCTGTGGGTGAATGCCGATGACAGTCTGGCGAATCTGGATCCGGTGTTGAAGCAGGTCAGGAGGGGAGACCTGATCGTGGTGGGAAGCTATGTGAATGTCAGCTCGACGAGCGAGAGTGCTGATGCGCCGGCGGCCTTCGCCACCCTGATGAAGCGCCTTCGATCAAGGAGCTCCCGGCTCATCCTGGTGGCATTCGGGTCTCCCTACGCCCTGATTCAGGCGCCCCAGACCCAGACGTATCTGGTGGCATGGGGTGGCCTCGGTCCCTCGCAACGGGCGGCGGCGCGGGCGCTTCTGGGTGACATCCCCATTACAGCGACGCTTCCCATCTCGATTCCGCCTTTGCTCCGGATCGGAGCGGGTGTGTTCCGGGGCGTGGAGTCGGGTCCGCAACGCTGAACGTCCGGGTGCCTTGACATTAGTCTCATTAGGTGACTAATTCGCGTGCCATGGGCGCGTCGAGAGCGTACCGTACGTCGGCACTGAAACAGGGGTTCTTTTCGATCGACCTGGTGGTCCTGACACTGCGCCAGGGGCGTCTGGGTGTCCTCTGTGATGGAGAAGCACTCCCGTGGGGAGCGGTCTCCGGGTCCGGAAGCATGCTGGAAGCGGCAAGACGAATCGCGGCGGGCGCGGTCGGCCACGACAACCTCCCGTGGATGGAACAACTGGGGGCATTCGGTGACGGGTCGGCACATCCGGGTGATACGGTGCTTTCGGTGGCATACGTATCTGTGATTCCGGAACAGCCTACCGCGGCGTCGTGGAGGGATCTGAGTGCGGTGGTGAACCTCCCGGAGCGACACCGGGTGATGCTGGCAGCCGCTGCCGACGCCCTGAGAGACTGGATTGACCGGGCACCGGTTGCTTTCCGTCTGCTTCCCAGGCACTTCACTCTCTCGGAACTGCAGGAGGTGTACGAGTTGCTGCTGGGAAGAGTCCTTCACAAGGCGAGTTTTCGCCGGGCGCTCATGGCCGCCTTTCTCGTGGAGCCCACGAACGCATGGCGGAGAGAGGGTCGGGGACGCCCGGCACAGCTCTTCCGGTTGTCCACTCGTCGGCGGAAGTCCCGCAGGACCGTGCGATTCGACCAGCTTTGACGGATGCCAGGGAACCATTGAACCGGTCCCGGCGTATCGAAGGCCGGCCGGGGGAGATGATGACGTCGGCGTGACGAGTGCGGGCATTCTGGTCCCGCGCGTCGGGTGCACTGGCGGCACGTCGGTCCGGCGTATTAGTTGCTAAGTGTGAATTAAACACATGAACCCGGAGGCGCCGTGCTCGCCTTCCTCGAGGTGCTCTGCGCAGCCCTTACCGCGCGCGATGCCGTGCTGATCCGTCGGTTGCTGCGAAATCCGCTGGCTGATGCCCTGCCGCGGGCGGTGCGGGAGGAGGCCAGCGCCATCGCAGCGGGCCACGTCCGTGGCTTCGTGGCACCGCTGAACGCCCTGCGTCTTTACCACCAGACGGCCCAGCTCCTGGGTGCAAAGCCCAGCGCCACCGTCCCACGGCGACCAGGTGACGGTGCTGCCTCACGGGGTCAGCCTGAACTGGACTTTGAGGTAATGGCTGTACGGTGACTCAAAGGGCCATGCAACCAGAGCCAGACTGACCGGCAAAATGTAATATAGCCGGTTACTGATGTCCGCTGATGGCAACTGCCAAGAAGATGCCAAGGCAGAAATTGACTCCGGACCGTTCCTCAGGTCTTCACGACGTTCGCCGCCTGCGGTCCCTTCTGCCCCTGGACGATCTCGAACTCCACTCTGTCGCCCTCGGCCAGCGACTTGAAGCCAGTCGATTGAATTGCGCTGAAGTGAACGAAAACGTCCGGACCGCCTTCATGGGATATGAAGCCGAATCCCTTGGCGTCGTTGAACCACTTCACTGTTCCTGTGATACGTGCCATTGCTGTCTCGTCCTCTCCTTCCCGGTGGGACTCTGATGTTCAGTTGGTACTCCGAGGAAGCGCAGCGCCACAGGACCTGCGCGAGGCCGGCCAGGGTACGGCAGTTCCGGTGTTGACTTCCAGGAAAACAAAGGCCCCCACACGCACTCCGTCCGGGAGCCTCAATCAGGACATACGATTACGGTGCCCAGGGAAATCGCTCAGGCGGCGCCGGCGATGTACCGGGCCACCCGCCCACACTGTGTGCAACGCAGCGTAACGTGCGAATGCGGGACCGGCGGCGTAATCGAAGGTGATCTTTCGATGGTCCCGGAGCAGGATGGGCAGCTCAGGGGAGATCCCGTGCGGTCGCTGGCAATCAAATGAAGCGCTTGCGCGGGATTGTACGTCGCCGGACGAGGCTTGCGCATGAGTCCTCCAATACGGGAAATCGAACCAATCCACCGAAAACATCAGGGATCGGATCTGAAAACTAACCGCCAAAGTGCCCATATCCAAGTTGGCAGCCCCCCATAACACCTGAAAAACGGACGCCACGACCCGATGATCCAGGCACCTCGCGTGTCGCGGCAGAACGGCAGTCCCGGCAACACGACTTCTGCATACGTCTGGAGACCTCCCTTCGTTGAGCGGGTCCGACCCGGACTCCATTCGCGCTCCTGGAATCCTCGGGGCGGTCTCACCGACGCCCACTGGCCATCACCCGCTGTACAGCACCTCGCCCTCGGCATCGATTCCCAGCTCTCCCTCCAGGCCGCAGACGCCGCAAACCCTGACTGCAATCCAGAGGGCACCGAGTTCACTCTGTCCCGCCGTTGCCGGCCGCACCACCAGGCGCTTGAAGCTGTATTCCAGGCAGCGCTCACATGCATGACTTCGGGCGATCCGCTCCGCCCGGGTCCGGTCGATCGGGGGAGTCAAGGGATCAGTCCTTGCCCGGCGGTGACAACCGACGGGTGGATTCCGTGCGGTCTTCCGCTGACCCCTGCGCGGAACGCTTCAACAGTTCCCGGAGCCCACCCAAGGCGCCCATGACCCCGGACGCCTCCACAGGGAGGAAAACCGTCGAACCTCTGCCCTTCGCCAGTTCCGGCAGGGCATCCAGATACTTCTGACCCAGTAGATACATGCCGGCCTGGTCTGCGGGGAGCGATGCTGCAATGCGGGTGATGGTTTCCGACTCGGCCCTTGCCATCGTGAGTCGAGCCTCGGCCAACCCCTGGGCCCGCAGAATTGCGGCCTCCCGTTCGCCCTCCGCCTTCCGGATCTGAGCCTCCCGGATACCCTCGGCTTCCAGAATGGCAGCTCGCTTACCAGCCTCTGCTGTGGTCACCGCGGCACGGCGCTCCCGTTCCGCCCTCATCTGCAGTTCCATCGCCTGCTGAATGTCGGCGGGTGGCTCGATCGCCTGCAACTCCACCCGTGTTACGTCCACACCCCAACCTATGGAAGCCTCCTCGATCACCTCGCGCATACGCTTGTTGATCAGTTCCCGGCTGGCGAGCGTGCTGTCGAGTTCCATTTCCCCAACAATGTTGCGCAGCGTAGTTCGGGTCAGGATTTCGAGCGCATACGGAAGGTTCTGAACTGCGTAAGTGGCTTTCTGCGGATCGGCAACACGGTAGTAGAGCACCGCATCGATGTTGATCGTGACGTTGTCCTTCGTGATGACAGGCTGACTGGGGAAGTTCAGTACCTGTTCGCGAAGGTCGATTCGCGATGTCGATCCAGCGGTGATGCGTCGCAGGCCCGACACATCGGTGTTGACATAGCGGACATCCAGATGCCGGGGACGTTCGATGAAGGGCACCAGGAAGTTGAGTCCCGATCGGGCCACGCGATGAAACCGTCCCAGGCGTTCCACCACGATGACCTCCGCCTGGCCGATGATCTTCACACCCTTCACTGCCAGAAGAAGCAGGATCCCGCCAACGATCAGGTAAAGCATGAGCACACTCTACGAGCGTGAGAGTGGGAGCTTGAATTCCGGGGAACCCGATCCCGGTACCGCCGGCCGGTCCGCGTTCTGCCGATCAGTCACGCCACTCCGCAATGAACAGATTCGTGCTCCCTTCGCCACTGTCCCCGCGGTTGGAGGCCCAGACCAGGTACTTTCCGTCCGGACTGAACATCGGGAAACCATCGAACTCTTCATGAGTAGTCACCTGCTCCAGTCCGGTCCCGTCGGAATTTACCAGGAAAAGATCGAAGTTCCTGCTTCTCGGGTTGCGGTAGTTGGAGGAGAAGATGATCTGCTTCCCATCGGGTGTCCAAGACGGGCCGAAATTGGCGCCGCCCAACTGGGTGATCTGGCGTTGATCGGATCCATCTGCGTTCATGACGAAGAGTTCCATGCGACTGGGTCGCACCATGCGCTGGTCCAGGAGCGTCCGATAGTCCGCAAGGCCAGCCGAGTCGGTGGGATGCCATGCCCGATAAACGATCTTCGTGCCGTCAGGGGACCACCACGGACCGCCATCATAGCCCACCGAGGTCGTGAGACGACGAACGTCCGTGCCGTCCACATTCATCGTGTAGATGTCCAGGTCACCGTCCTTGAGAGACGTGAAGACGACCCGTTTCCCATCGGGCGACACTACCCCCTCGGCGGTATAGACGTCGTAGTTTGTGAGCCGTTGCAGGTCAGTGCCGTCAGTGTTGACGGCGTAGATGTCAAAACGGTCAAGGCCCCACACGTACCCCTTGGAAGGATCAGGCTTCACAGGGCAGACCGAGTCGTGCGCCTGAGACGAGGCGAAGAGGAGGCGATTGCCGCCGGGCAGGAACCAGCCGCACGTGGTCTTGCCAAGGCCGCTGGATACCTGTTGCAAGCCGGTTCCATCGACTCTGATCACATACTGCTGGTCGCACGTGCGTCCGTCACGGGTCGACTGGAACGTCAGCCACTGCCCGTCAGGGCTGAAGTAGGCTTCAGCATTCTCGCCCCCGTTGGTGATTCGCCGCAGAGTGGCAAAGTGCGTCTCCCCAGTGTTGGGACTCACGTCGACGACAGCCTGCTGCGAAGCAGACCGTTGGGGAACCGGGGATTCGGATGTACAGGAAACGCCCGCCACGATCATGGTGGCGGCCAGCAGGGAATGTTGGCGCATTCCGAAATCTATTTTCGTGCGCCGGCTGGGAGGAGTGCGAACAGCTCGTCCTGCGAGTTGGCGCGTCGCACCAGATCCAGCGCGCGCTGCAGCGGAGGATCGTCCACGAGGGTGCGTCGCCGGGCGGTGGAATCACCAAAGGCCAGTCGGGTAATGCGGATTTCCAGCTCGCGGTCGATATAGCGGGCTGCTCCTTCGTAAAGCGCGTGATCCATCTCGACCCCCTTTTCCGTGAGGCGCCGATACAGCTCCTCGCGCCACTCCGGGCTGACCTGAAAATCAGGTTTCACCTTGCTCTTCAACTCATACGCGTAGTCATAGAGCGTTACGTAGATCTCCGGCGAAATCGCGGCCGTGGCCTTCCGGAACTCCTGCTCCGCTGTCGAGAAGGTATCGGGTTTCACGATGAGATCGGGGGTAATGGCACCCCCACCGTAGACGGTACGCCCCGCGTCAGAATGGAACGCCGGCCGGGGCCCATCCAGGGAGTCGTGGTCGACCTCCACCCAGGCACCGTCCTCCGTGAGTCGGCGCTCCTTCTGGATGCTCCGTCCGCTGGGAGTGTACCACTTGCCGGTGGTCATCTTCAGCGCGTAGCCGCCGTCGAGGTTGAACACCGTCTGAACCAGGCCCTTTCCGAAGGATGTGGTGCCGACGATAACCGCACGGTCATGGTCCTGGAGCGCTCCGGCCACGATCTCGGATGCAGAGGCGGAGTACTGATCGGTAAGGATCACCAACGGCAGGTCGACCGCTATGGGCTTCTCCCGGGCGTAATAGGTCTGTGGCTCCACATTGCGCCCGCGGACGCTGGCAATCTCCTGACCCTCTTTCAGGAACAAATTGGAAATGGAAAGCGCCTGATCCAGGAACCCACCGGGATTGCCGCGCAGGTCGAGCACCAGGCCACTCACTCCCTTTGCTTCGAGGGACGTGATCGCACGCGCCAGCTCTGCGGTGGAGGTCTCATTGAACCCCTGCAGAGGGATGTATCCAATCCCGCCATCGAACGTGATGGCGTACGGTACGGCTGGCACACGGATGAGTGCCCGGGTAAAAGTCGCCCGAATCGGTTGAGTTACACCGGGCCGGGCAAATGACACCTTGACTTTGGTCCCGGGCGTACCGGTAAGGGAATCGGCGACACGGGCAGAGCTCCACCCCCTTACCGAGAGAGTGTCGATCTCGACTATGACATCACCTTCCCGGATACCGGCGGCCTCAGCAGGGGTGTTGGGGAATACCGCGACGATCGTTACACCCTTGCCAGGCTGTTCCTCGATGCGCATGCCGATCCCGCCGTACCGACCAGCCGTATTCGTGTTGAAGGCGGTGAGCTGCTTGGGCGACATCAGTTCCGAATAGGGATCCTGAAGTTGCGTCACCAGTCCCCGGGCCGCCTTCTCGTAGAGGTCAGCCGTATTCAGCGAATCGACAAAGCGCATCGAGACGAGATCCAGCACTTGTGCCAGCAGTCGTCCGCCATCCCTTGATGCCCGGTCCTGTATCACGAACGCACCGGCTACGGCGGGGAGAACGATCAGGCCAAGGATGGCTGCCTTGCGGGTTACTGACATCGAGAACACCTGGGCTGAGGAACAAGCTGCTGCTCAAGTTCGAACCTGCCGGATCTACCGGAGCGCTCATCGACCGGACGGCTGGCGGGAGACTGCGTCACGTTGTGGTGTTGCCCGGCCATCCGGAAGGGTTCCGAATGCTAATACCGGTCGTCCCGTCCTACGCAAGACACCGGGCGCCCTTCCTTCCCCATCGGTACGTCAACGACCCCTCGAGGCAAGTACGTATTCCACCCCCCACTCCCTGTGCTTCTGGCGGATCTGGGCTGAGCGGAGGATTCCAGCGGAGACGAGCATTTCGTGGGCCGGTTGAAGTACCCGGGCCAGGTGGGAAGGGTAACGTTGGGACAGCGGTATTCGTTCCGCGAGGCGTTCGAGCGCCACATACCAGGCCAGATTGCCTTCGGAGCGGGAGACCTCCACGAGCCGGTACAGACGTCTCGCCACCGGCGAGGACAACGCGAAGTAGTGCGGTGTGAGGAGCATCGTGGAGTGTCCCGCGGACAGGTTGGCCCGGATTTGCGGGGCCAGAACGACTCGGGCGTCCCCGGGTTCGGCAGCGGGAGCGGTGGCAAAGAGCGAAAGCTGATCCTTGTCGATCCGACGCCGTCGGTCGATGCTGACTCCCGCCAGGATGGTGAACCGACCATCCGCTTCCTTCCCTGAGATCGAACTCCAGTACGAACCATGTGACTCCAGCGTGGTCCGCTCCAGCCGGACCAGTGCGCTGCGAAGCTGTTCGTACGTTCTCCCATCAGCTCGGCGGCCGATGGAGCGCAAGAAGGCATGCAGCGTGAAAGAGACTGCTCCATCGGCTGGGAACCCGGCCTCGTGATAGCGGCGACAGAGCTCGAAGTACACATCCTGGTCGAAGGTTCCCGGAAGTCGGTCCCCCGGAAAGGGGAGCACCCGCCACCGCCCTCCGGTGTCCGTCAGGAAGACAATGGCGCCCGCGTCGGATGAGTCGCTCAGCCGGAACAGCGGAAGGGCCTCCAGCCCTCGATCGAGCAGAGCTATACGCGCGGGAGACCGGCGCGGTGATTCCGGTGGACGACCTGGGTGATCAGTCCCGGATGTCACCACCCGTCACCCAAGACGGATGATCTGTCCGCTGACCGGGCCGGACGCGGCAGAGCAAAGCCACCAGATCCATTCCGCGACGGTTTCGCGCTCCACGTAACTGCGGTCGGAGCCCATGGAGCTTTCGTTGGAGGACGTGCGTATCGCCAGGGGTGCGAGCGCGTTGGCACGCACGCCGGTGCTTTTTTCCTCGGCGGCGATGGCGCGAGCGAGCGTGACCACCGCTGACTTGGCGGCGGCATAAGCCGACATGCGGGCAACTGATGCGCCCGGGAAGGCCGCGGTCGAGGCGAAGAACACCATGCTGCCGCGTGCTTTCCTCACCAGGGGGAGGAAGGCACTGCTGGTGGCAAAGGCGGTCACCGCGTTGATGGAGAAGAGGTGGTCCAGAGTCCTGGGGTCGGATTCGGCAACGGTTGAACCATCGACATATCCTCCTGCCATGTGCACCAGTGCCGACAGCCCCATGGGGGCCACGGTAGCGACGTTGGCCGCCAATTTCCGAACGGCCTCGAAATCAGCCAAATCACAACTGAAGAGGTGAGTCTCCACGCCGTGTTTGCGGATCTGTGCCGCCACCCGCTGTGTCTGTTCGGTGCGGCGGGCGACCAGCACCAGGTTGACTCCTCGTTGTGCAAAAACGCCGGCTACCGTCTCGCCGAGCTGCCCTGGCTGCCCGACACCCGTGAGGAGTGCTGTCGTACCCCGCAATTCCGCGCCGGAAGTGATGGTGGGGGGAGTCCCAGCGTTGGAGTCAGGTTTCATGTCATGTCGGTGCGACTCAGGGCCGAACGAATTGCCTCCCTCAGTGCCACGATGACACCGTCTCGGGCAGCAGGTGAGTCATCCCGCAGATGAAGCTCGATGCCCTCGGCGACGGGGACTCTGCGCCATACCGCCAAAGGTTCGTCGTCCAGGCGTGCCACGGAAGCCGTGGCGGTCACGAGTACGGGCGCCAGTGCCTGCGCTACCCGGCGTTCCAGCGCATCACCGGTGGTTCCGCGGAACTCCTCACGAATGCTTTCCAGGGAGGCTCCCTCCCTCTGTCGCAGTTTGATGGCCAGAAGTTGAAGGAAGTGTCGGTAGTTGTAGGTTGCTGACGTACCCACACCGTCTGGCCGGTCCATCAGATGGCTGGCGACGTAGAACCGAACGGCGCGGGCGGAAGGGGTGGCCCGCGCGGAGGCATTGGTGGGTCGGACACCAGCCGAGTCGACCAGCCCGGCAACATGGGCCGCCAGCCCTCGGGCGTTCCAGGGAGCGTGCCGGGCGTGTGCCCGGAGCAGCGCGAGAGGAGAATCCGCCATGCGGCAAGATTACGCTCTGATGTCGAGCCTTGGCTAGCACGTGAACAAAACCACGTGCGGGGGGAGGCCCGCACGTGGTTCGGATTCCGCAACTGCCGAGGTCTACTTCTTTCCCTTTGCCTTTCCAGAAGCCTTCGGACGTGACGGCTTGCTGGCCTTCGTGGCCTTGGCTTTGGACGCAGTCTTTGCTCCGGTCCGGGTCTTCTTTGCCGGGCTGGCCTTGGTGGCCTTGGTGGCGGCCTTCCTGGGTGCTGATTTCTTGACCGGCTTGGCGGCGGCCTTCCTGGGCGTCTTGGGAGCAGCGGCCTTGGCTCCCTTCGTAGCCGCAGCCGGAGGGGCCGGGGGCGGCGTCACGGGTACGGCGGGTGGAGCTGGCTTTGGGGTGCGGGCGCGTGGAGCAGGCGGAGGCGCGCCAAACACCATCTCCTCTTCCTCTTCCTCGTCGTCGGTGCCTTCGTCGTTCGAGTCGTGCAGGTCGTCTTCGTCCTCGAGCGATGCCTCTTCGGGTTCGTCCCAGAGGTCGCTGCTGGCCCTCCCGCTGCCCCATCCGCCCTCGTCGTCGTCGTCGTCGTACGACGAGCTGCCGTATCCGACATCCTCATCATCGTCATCGGAAAACAGCAAAGGTCTGATCAGGTCCTCATCACGCGGCATGCGTGCCTCCTTTCGCGTCGAACAGGCTGGTGGACGACATAGTTGGGTGCATTGGCTCCGGGAACAGAAAGTCTGTTGAAACCCGCGTTACGACAGGGTTCGGCGAGACACCTAGTACAATGACGCGGCGTTCCCGTCAAGCGGGTACGTTCCTGTCTGCGAAACGTTAGGCCGGGCCATCATTGGTGGGTGGGTCGCTTTCGTTGAGTGCCATCCGAGTTTCTTACGACACCGGAATTGTCGACCCCTAGGAAAACCGCCCTTCGGCTACAGGCCGAGGAAGACCGGATGGCGCAGTGGAACCCGCTTTCGATCGGCCAACTGTCGTATTAGTGTTTTAGTATTGGCTTGATAATGCTTCCTGGATTGCTATAGTAGAGCCTCTAAGTTCCATTCTCGGTAGTTTTCACTACCGGCAGCACAAGTCCTGGTTTGCCCGGATCACCGAACCCGCCGCCTTCGGCAGCTGGTCAGGGACCGCAAATACAGCAACCAGAGTCGATTTCAACGTTCAACTCGTCCCTGCTTCCAATGTCGGGACGGCCGCATATCCGGTCAGGCCGTCAAGCCATCATCTGGAGGAACGGCTGCGTGCCGCGGCCAGCGCGGCGTCGATGTCCGTGCGATGCAGCTTGTACTCCGACAGGTCGCGGGCCAGTTCGGTCGAGCCGGCTGCCAGGAGCCGCCTGTCCAGCTCGGACGCTCGAGCGGAATCACCGCGGGCTATCGCCAGGCTGCGCGCGAGGATGATGCCCAGCAAGTGATTGGGTGACTGCGCGAGGATCGAGTCCGCCTGGGACTGGGCAATTCCAGGTTCCCCGCTGATCTCGGCAATGCGCCCGTAGTCGTATCGCAGGTCGTTATCCAGCGTTCCCATGGTTTCATACACCCCCATTGCCATGGACGCAAAAAACCTGGCACTGTCAGCCTTTCCCTCCGTCACCTGCTGCATGATCCGATCGAACAGACGGCTCGCCCTTTCGCGCGGGGTCATCGCCGAGATGTCCACCGCTGGCGCCCCTGCCCGAGGCCCAGGGGCACTGGCGGCACCGGCCGCCGCAGGGTTCGGCTGTGCCGCCCGTTGTCCGGCGTAGATCACCACGAGAACGACGAATGCCGTCGCGCCCACGATCCACGGAAGGTTTGAGCGAGCTGGTGCCTGCGGTTTCGACGCGTCCGCCGCGGCACGCCTCCCGCGCGGGCGGGTGGCATCATGCTGCGGCGTCCCTACCGCGGCGCCGCACTCATGGCAGTACTTCGAACCAGGAGTAAGGGTTGTTCCGCACGTGGCGCAGGCCGCTTCACCGACAACCGCACCGCACTCGCTGCAGAAACGCCCCTTGGCCGGGGTACCGCACGAAGGGCAGGGAATGGAAGATTCTGACCGCATTGCCGTTCCCGGGAAGGTCTGGTCACTCATTGGTCGTCTGGTACTGCCGGAAGTCCGTATGTCGTTTCCATGATCCCGGACAGTATAGCATCGCGAGAGTCGGGAGCATGGGTATTCCGCTCAGTGGGCGTTGAGGGAGTCGTCTCCCGTCCATATGCTACCAGCTCGCAGAACCGGCGAGGCCGGTGCTGGCCGGGCCGAGTCCTTTCCGATCTCCCCAATCCGGTGTCCATGTCCCAGAACTTCACTGGAGCCACGCGTCAGGACCTGCTGTCACTGATGTCGTCCCAAAACGTCCGTTTCCTGCGATTGCAGTTCACGGACATACTGGGTGTGAACAAGAACGTGGAAGTGCCGGCGTCACAGTTCGAGAAGGCACTGGCCGGGGACATCATGTTCGACGGGTCCTCCATCGAGGGATTCGTGCGGATCGAGGAGTCGGACATGCTTCTGGCACCGGACCTTGCCACGTTCAGGATCTTCCCCTGGGGCGATTCGTCCAGTCGGGTGGCGCGGGTCATCTGCGATATCAACCTTCCGGACGGAACGCCATTCGATGGTGATCCGCGTGCTGTCTTGAGGCGGCAGATCAGACGGGCCGCCGACGCAGGCTTCACGATGAATGCTGGTATGGAAGCCGAGTTCTTCGTTTTCCGGCGGGGTGAACGGGGTGAACCGACGACGGTCACCCAGGATGTCGGGGGATACTTTGACCTGGCTCCTGCTGACCTGGGGGAGGATGCCCGTCGCGCCATAGTGGGCGCGCTGGAACAGATGGGGTTCGAGGTCGAGGCGGCACACCACGAGGTGGCCTTCGGCCAGCACGAGATCGATTTCCGCTATGCGGACGCGCTGACTACCGCGGACAACATTGCGACGTTCCGATTCGTCGTGAAATACGTGGCGCAGCAGTTTGGTCTGGTTGCCTCGTTCATGCCCAAACCGATCTTCGGCCAGAATGGTAGCGGCATGCATGCGCATCAGTCGCTTTTCCGGGATGGCCGGAATGCCTTCTGGAAGCCAGATGCGCAGTGGGAACTGAGCGACGTGGCGCTGCACTATATCGGGGGCCTCCTCCGCCACGCGCGGGGATTCGCGGCGATCACGAACCCACTGGTGAACTCCTACAAGCGACTGGTTCCGGGCTTCGAGGCGCCGGTGAATGTGGCGTGGTCGATGCGAAACCGTTCTCCTCTCATCCGTGTTCCTCAGCGTCGTGGAGCGGGGACGCGCGTCGAAGTCCGCATGCCGGACCCGTCGGCGAACCCGTACCTCGCGCTCGCCGTCATGCTGGCAGCTGGGCTGGATGGAGTCGCCACCGAAGCGGATCATCGCGAGCCGGTGGACACGAACATCTTCGACATGTCCCACCGCGAGAAGCGACGATTGCGTATCGACGATCTTCCTCATGACCTGAACGAGGCCTGCGACGAACTGGAAAAGGACGACGTGATTCTGGCGGCTCTGGGTGAGCATGTGGCCCGGCACTTCCTGTCGGCGAAGCGCGCGGAGTGGCGTGAGTACATCACTCAGGTGACACAGTGGGAGATGGAGAACTACCTGCTCAAGTACTGACGTCCGGTCCGGCCGACGGTGATTGTCGCCTCGAGAGGCAGTATGTGTCGGCTGGCGCGCAACGGTGCATCGTCTGCCCGACGCTGCACGAACACGACCCCACTGACTCCTGCCCATGTTCGACAGCCTGGTTGAACAGATAGCAGCGGCCGAGCGGCAAATCCGTCCGCACGTTCCGGAAACGCCGCTGGTTCAGTCCCTGGCGCTGGGCGAGACAGCTGGAGGCACAGTCTGGCTCAAGTGCGAGAATCAGCAACTGACCGGTTCCTTCAAGCTGCGCGGAGCCATGAACTGCCTGATGTCGCTCGATTCCGCTAGCAGGGCCCGAGGCGTGATTGCCGCCTCGTCAGGCAATCACGGGATCGCGGTCGCGTGGGCCGGTCGGGTGCTGGGGGTTCCGGTCACGGTTTACGTGCCGGAAGGTGCGTCGGCCGTGAAAATCGGGGCGATGAAGCGCCACGGGGCGGATGTGGTCTTGTTCGGCAGCGATGGGCTGGACACCGAAACCGAGGCGCGACGGATGGCCGGTGAAAGCGGAAGCCACTACATCTCACCGTACAACGACCGATCCATCATCGCAGGACAGGGAACAGTTGCGGTCGAGGTACGTCGACGGCTCGCGACGGTGGATGTCGTGGTGGTCTCGGTGGGAGGGGGAGGTCTGATCTCCGGCATGGCGATTGACCTCAAGGCGCACCTTCCGGGGGTGCGGGTCCTGGGTGCGGTTCCAGCGAACTCGCCCGTCATGGCGAAATCGGTCAGCGCCGGTCGCATAGTGGAAATGCCGACGAAGCCGACTCTATCCGACGGGACCGCGGGCGGCATCGAGGCGGACTCGATCACCTTTGTGCCTTGCCGCGACCTGGTGGATGAGTGGATCGAAGTGGCTGAGGATGAGATCGCCCGGGCGATGCGTCACTGTATCGAGGCTGAGCACATGCTGGTCGAAGGATCGGCCGGCGTAGCCGTGGCCGCGTTGCAACGATTGCGAATCGCGCCTGACGAACACGCGGTGGTAGTGCTGTGTGGAGCAAATGTTTCCGCCGCGCGCCTGCGTTCGGTACTATGAATCCGAGAGGAACGAACGATCCGGCTTACTCCGTCCCGCACCGGGAAGGGCGACAGCGCGTCCCGGGGGCACCCTTCCGGTGTCCCCGGGCATGCAACCAGCGTGAACGCACGCACGGCCTGGCGTGGAAGTCGAATCCCTCTGGATGGCCGCTTGGGCGCGGCCGGCTGATCCGGCCCTTGCCGCAGCCATGAGGTCTTGACGGATTGGAAGGCAGACGGGTCCTGGCCTTCATTCGGCCAGGACCCGTCCCGGACTTCATTCGTCCATGCCTGGTCAGACGGGGAAGAGCATCTCCCGATACTTCGGCAGTGGCCACTTGTCGTCGGCCACCACCAGCTCCAGCGAGTCGCAGGTTTCCCTGACGGCATTCATGGCATCGGCGCCCTGGTGCGTCAGAAGCATGGCAGCACCGGTGGGGTCATCATGCATGTGCTCGGCCTTGTCACGGATCCTGACCATGACGTTCTGTCGGGTCCTCAGTTCCTTCGCCAGACGGCCGATTTCGTTGGCACGATCAATATGCGGAATCTCCTTGATGCCCGCCGACCGGGCCTGTGCAGCCGACTCCGCCAAATCACCGAAGTAGGAGAATGCGGCAGGCAATACCAACGTATCCACCATCTCTCCCAGCGTATGCATCTCGATGAGGATGTCCTTGACGTAGCGTTCGATGCGAACGTGGTAGCGGGACTCCAGTTCGGCTCTGGTCAGAATACCCAGACCGACCAGCAGGTCCTGGGACTTCCTGGTCGTCAGCTGCGACAGACCTTCGGGTGCCCGACGCAGGTTGGGCAGCCCACGTTTCCGGGCCTCCTCCACCCAGGCGTCGGAATAATTGTTCCCCTCGAAACGGACAGGCGTGGTCTCCCGGAACACTTTGCGGACGACCTTCATCACCGCGTCGTCGATGTTCTTCGTGCCCTTCTTCTCCGCCCGTATCCGCTCCGTGATGTCCGCGATGGCACCGGCAACCGCCGCGTTCAGAAGGGTTATGGGCCAGGCAATGGACTGCGCCGACCCCACGGCACGGAACTCGAATTTCGCGCCGGTGAACGCGAATGGCGAAGTACGGTTGCGATCCGTGTTGTCCTTCTCGATTTCGGGGAGCTTGTTGACGCCGAGCTTGATCAGTTCCTGCTCTGCACCGCGCCCGGCTTCCTTGCCCTTGACGATGTCTTCGATGAGCCGCGTAAGCATGGCCCCCATGAACACCGAGATGATCGCCGGCGGTGCTTCATTGGCGCCCAGTCGATGCTCGTTGCCCGAGGTGGCCATACCGGCACGCAGGAGTCCGGCGTGCTGATGCACGGCCTTCAGAACGGCCGCCAGGAATACGAGAAACCGGATGTTCTGGTGTGGTGTGCGCCCCGGCTTCAACAGGTTGAGCCCGTTTATTCCCGTGTCCGCGGCAATGGCCATGGACCAGTTGCAGTGCTTGCCTGAGCCGTTGATTCCCGCAAACGGCTTCTCATGTACAATGGCCTGCAGTCCGTGCTTCAGCGCCACGCGGCGCAGCACTGTCATGACGAGCTGGTTGTGATCGACCCCCAGGTCCGTCTCTTCGAACACCGGCGCCATCTCGAACTGGGACGGCGCAACTTCGTTGTGCCGCGTGACGATGGGTACGCCCAGCTTGTACAGCTCGTGCTCCACCTCCGCGATGCACGCCTGCGTGCGGTCCGGGATGCCACCGAAGTAATGGTCTTCCAGCTGTTGTCCCCGCGGTGGAGGCGCCCCGATCAAGGTTCGGTTCGCCATCACCAGATCGGGACGCATGGCAAAGTGCTGCCGGTCGATCAGGAAATACTCCTGCTCCGGTCCCAGGGTGGTGTAGACCCGGTATACGCCCTTGTCACCCAGCAGTTCCAACAGCTCCATGGCCTTGGCAGAGAGAGCGTCGCAACTGCGCAGCAGGGGCGTCATCTCGTCGAGCGCCTCACCGTTGTAGCCGATGAACACCGATGGGATGCAGAGCGTCCGTGACCCGCCGGATTCGAAGACAAACACCGGGCTGGCAGGGTTCCAGGCCGTGTATCCCCGTGCTTCCCAGGTGGCCCGCAAACCGCCCGACGGGAAACTGGACGCATCCGGCTCGCTCTGAATCAGTTGCGCTGCAGAGAACTGCTCGATCGGTGAGCCGTTCTCGTCAAAGGTCAGGAAGGCGTCGTGCTTCTCCGCGGTCAGGCCGGTCTGAGGCAGAAACCAGTGCGAGAAGTGAGTCGCTCCCCGGGAAAGCGCCCATTCCTTGATGGCCTGCGCAACCGTGGGAGCGATGTCGTTGTCGAGTTTCTTCCCGTGCCGAATTGCACTCACCAGGTTGTCAAATACCTCCTTTGGCAACTTGGCCCGCATTTCCCGTATTCCAAACGTGTTGATCCCGAAGTACTCGGAAACCGCCGACGAATCCCGGGGCCCGGTTCCATTCTGGGAGTTCGCGTGGAGCCGGGGTTCGGTGGACGCAATAGCCTGAACGACTGTCTTCCGGGGAGGGCTGGTGGTTGTCATCGGAGGGTGAGGAAGCAATTGATGTAGTGAGCCGAGTGATCTGTGATCGTTGCAGAATATGCAGTAGATTGCTAGCAGAAAGCACGAAAATAAGCATTCCTTTGCAGGATGCGCAACAAAATGTGCAAAATGCGCACCATCACGATCACAGCAGGTTCTTCGACGATGGCCCCGGACCTGCCGCAACTCCTTTCCGGTCGGGTACTTGGCCCCGGCCACGTTCTTCCAGCCGGGCGAGCGCTGGACAACAATCCGACTGTCTCATCACCCAAGTAACACATTCTCTGGCAATCACTTACGGTGATTCTCCGTGCGCCACGTGAGGTAGGAGTACAAGACCACGGCGAGCGCCATCCCCGCCCCTCCAATGACCGCGACCTGTGCCCAGATGTCGCTCTTGGCCACACCAGCAATCATCAGGAGAGCGCCCACGATGACCATGCAGTACCCACCGAAACGGTGAGTCCGGGCCCATACCGCGTCGCTGGAAAGCGTCCACGGGGTTCGGATGCCGATGAACCAGTTGGACCGGAAGCGAGGCAGGAGGTTGCCGAGGAAGATGAGCAGGAGGCCGACAACAAGAGGAACGACGCGTCCCATGGCGATCGGCAGTCCCAGCGCAGAACCCAACATCGCAAGATGAATCAGCGCGGGGACGCTGACTGCGGCGATGATGAGATTCTCGTATGTGTCACGGAACTTCTCGATATTGGCCCGACGCGGATCGATGTAGGGAATGGCGCGAAGCAGTCCCCAGATGGCCAGGACTACCAGGGGAAGTCCGAATGCCCCCCAGAAACGGGAGCCGTATCCGTCAACTTCTCCTCTGGCATTCCAGTGAATCGGCATTTGCTCGGGAAGGCGGCTGTACGCGGCCAAGCTGCAGGCGACAACCGCCAGGAGGATCACCGCCGGTATCCACTTACGCATTTGACCTCCGGGATCGAACGAGATCCAGAAGCTGATCAACAGCGTCCTGGAAAACGGTCAGGTTGAGTTCATAGCGGATGAACTGCCCATCCCGCTCGGCGAGGATGAGTCCGGTTTCCCGGAGAACCCCCAGGTGACGCGAGATCGTGGCCCACGTGGACTCAAAATGCTCCGCGATCTCTCCGGAGGTGCGAGGACCGCTTCGCAGGAGTCGGATTATCTCCCTCCTGGTAGGATCAGCAAGAGCGCGAAAGACCGCGTTGGGGAGCATTTGAGTCGGGAGTCCGGACCGGATGGTGGAAATCCGAACGCAGCCAGGGAGAAAGTCTGCTGAGGTTCCAGCGGTGATGAAGTTCTGCGAGAATCGTCGCCCCCGCTTGGGGTATCGGAGGCACGCTGGATGCATACTGAACCTGCTGGAGTCGAAAGGGAACGCCCACCCGGTTGATGGGATCTGCGGTTGGGGCATTGACCGCGCGGTGGGCCGGCCTTCTGTTCCGTGTGGACCCGCGACACCCTCGAGCTTCTGACAGATGCAACGGACTCCAGTTTCAAGAATCGGCGCCATGGCCTTCACGCTTCTGACCCACACCGCTGGTGCGCTGAGCGCCCAGTCGATGATGCGCCCCGATGTCATCGGCCGCACCGCGGCGTTGGTGTCCGATCACGCCCTTGCCACGGCCGCTGGTGCCGCTGTCCTGCGACGCGGCGGAAACGCCATCGACGCTGCCATTACCATGGCGGGGGTGTTGGCCGTGGTCCGCCCCCACATGAATGGTGTGGGTGGTGACAATTTCCTGTTGATACGCGAAGCGCGTACCGAGAAGGTATTCGCTCTGAATGGGAGTGGGCGTGCCGGATCGCGGGCGACTCCGGAGTTCTTCAGCACTCACAAGCTTACGGCCATTCCGGACACGGGCGTGTTCTCCGTTTCGGTTCCCGGTGCGGTCCGCGCCTGGGAAGACGCCCTGAAGCGCTTCGGCACCATTTCGCTGGCTGAAGCCCTGGGGCCGGCAATCGAATACGCGGAAATGGGGTTCCCGGTATCCACCCGGCTTTCGTTGGACATTGCGGCCTCGGCGGGAAAGGTCGAAGCCGATGCAGAGCTGGCGCGGGTATTCCTGCGCAATGGAAAGACCCCTGCGCCGGGGACGATTCTGGTTCAGCAGGACCTGGCCCGAAGTCTGCGCACCATTGCGCGACAGGGAGCCGAAGCGATGTACACCGGGGAACTTGCGGATCGCATTTCGGCGTTCATGACCAGGGAAGGGGGGCTGATCACAGCCAACGACCTGACCAGGCATCACTCGGAGTGGACTGAACCCATTCAGACTGCGTTCGCGGGAAGGACCATCCTGGCATTCCCCCCGAATTCACAGGGGATGACGACACTGGAACTCCTCAACCTCGCCGAGGAAGTACTGCCTGTGGACGCGAAACGGAACTCGGCTGACTATGTCCATCTGTTGAGCGAGAGCGCCCGTCTGGCATACGCCGACCGGGATGCCGTTCTGGCTGATCCTGCATTCAGCGATGTCCCGGTTGGCCGTCTGATTTCCAGGGAATATGCCAAGGACCTGGCAAGCCGCATCAGACGTGACACAGTGATGACGATGTCCGGAAGCGAACCGGTCCGGGACGGAAGTGGCGACACGGTTTTCCTGACCGTGGTGGACGGCGAAGGCAATGCCGTGTCGATGATCCAGAGTTTGTTCGCGGCCTTCGGGAGCGGACGCATGGTGCCGGGGACGGGGATCGTGCTGCACAATCGAGGATCACTCTATGTGCTTACGCCAGGACATCCCAACCTGGTCGCACCCGGCAAGCGGCCCTTCCACACACTGGCTCCCGGTATGGCGCTGAACCCGGATGGCACTCTGGCCATGACTTTCGGTACCCCGGGCGGCGATGGCCAGCCTCAGACCCTGCTACAGATTCTGAACAATGTCCTGCGTTTCGGAATGACTCCGCAGCAGGCGGTGGAAGCGGCCCGCTGGCGGCGTTACGCTGGTGGTCGTCTGGGTGTCGAGCCGGGAATCGAGGCGGCGGTTGTGGCGGATCTGCGTCGGCGGGGACACGTCGTGCGGGTACAGGAACCCAGCGCGGATTTCGGTGGCGCGCAGATGATCTTCATCAACCCCAGTGGCGCCCTGATGACGGGTGCTGACCCACGCCGGGAGGCATACGCCATTGCGTGGTGAGGCGGGAGAGGGGTAAGGAAGCATGAACCGGCCGTTGCGGGTGTTGCTGGGTGTGGCGGGTGCGGCCGCACTCGTTGTACTGCTTCGCGTGACGTTCTTCATTCGGGACAAGCTCCCGGATGATTCGTTCGACCTGGGCCCCCGGACTCCGGCAGTTGCGAATGATACGATGGGGCTCCTGATGCTGGCGGATTCGTTGCGGGGTCGGAGTGGGGCGTTGCGGTTTGCCGCCCTCACTGTTGCCGAGGCGGAGGATCTCCCGGGCCTGCTGAATGTCTGGAGTGATACGATTCTGGAGCACCCTCGGATCATCCGTGTACCGTGGGCACAGGACACGTTCGCCCTGATGCTGATGCGTCCTTTTGCGGACAAGGAGGGGGAGTGGGTTGGGACGTACCGCCTGGGATGGTGGCCGGCGGAGCGGTGGATGATGGCGTCGAACTATTTCAATCCCGACGGTTTCGTGGAAGTTCGAGCCGGGGAAGACCGCCTTTGGCTGTCGACGCATTTCCGTTTGGGGGATTTTCTTACGCATGACCAGGACAATATCTGGCCCAAGTACCTTGTCCTGGAGGAACGGCTGATCGACAAGCTGGAGCTGGTGGCCGGCGAGCTGGAACGGCGGGGGATCAACGCTGGTCGGATGGTCGTTCTTTCCGGGTTTCGTGCGCCGTATTACAACGACCGGCGCTTCGATGAAGGGGCCGCGCGGGCCAGCCGTCACCAGTTTGGTGATGCCGCGGACGTCATGGTTGACGGGGATGGCGATGGACGCATGGATGACTTGAATGGGGATGGGCGCTTCGATTTGCGGGATGCCAGAGTGATTGGCGCGGCGGTGTCGCGAGTGGAGCAGCGCTACCCGGAACTGGTGGGTGGCACGGGTACGTACGCGGCCTCCGGGCCCAGTGGAGCTTTCGCACACGTGGATGTACGGGGGACGAGTGCCCGGTGGGAGCGGGAAGCGGGAGCGGTCCGGAAAACGGGCGCTACCGGGTCAGCTTCACTGCCTCCTGCAGCGGACAGGGAGCCTCCGGGTAATCCGAAGGATCCGTCGCCCCGGCTTGAGCAGCATCGATCGCGCTCCTAGCTTCCGGGATTGCGGCGCGGTCGCCAAGTGGTAAGGCAGGAGTCTGCAAAACTCCCATTCGCCGGTTCGATTCCGGCCCGCGCCTCTCGCCGTCGCATCCGCCGGACGGTTGAACGTATGTCGGATCGTCGGCATCCGATGACGTACCGTCCCGCGCTCGCCGGCGGGTCGTTGGGTAGGCGTTCGCCCCATTCTTCGGATGATCCGCGATCCCGGGCACTACGACCGGAAGTATTTCGACAAGTGGTATCGACACCCCCGTCATCGGGTGAAGTCCGCGGCGGACATGCTGCGACAACTGCGATTCATCGTTTCGGCATCGGAGTACCTGCTGGATCGATCGGTCCGCAGCGTACTGGACGTGGGATGCGGGGAGGGCAACTGGGCCCCGGTGTTGCGGCGCCTGCGACCGGGTGCAAGGTACCTTGGAGTGGACGGCAGTGAGTACGCGGTCCGGCGTTTCGGAGCGCGCCGTAACCTGCGGCTGGGAAGCTTCGAGTCGCTGGGTGAACTGGATCTGGGGGGGCCGTTCGATCTGGTGATGTGTCTGGGCGTGCTGAACTACATTGCCCCTGACGAGTTGCGCAAAGGGCTGCGCGCCATCCGGCGACTCTCGGGCGGGATGGTGTATCTGGAGATATTCACGCGCTCCGATGACGCCACGGGCGACTTCAGCAGGGAATACGCACGCTGGCCGGGGTGGTATCGGCGCGAGTTCAAGGCGGCGGGTTTTGTGCCACTGGGGTTGCACTGCTATGTACCACGGGAACTGGCATATCTGGCCGCGGCCCTGGAACGCTCCGGCTAACGTATCCGTCGGCGCAATGGCAGGTTTCTGGGTGGGCCCCAGACGGCCCTGCGGTACTTTCCAATGTGCTCCTCGGCGTACTTGAGGACATCGTTGACGTCGGTCTCGTCAAGATTGTGGAAAGGGGCAAACTGAAACGGATGGCGACGAGCGAGCTCGCGAAACTCCGTTATGTGTGGCCATTCGACGGCGATACGCGGAACCAGCCGCAGTACGGCATGCAGCAGGTCGCGCGGTCCCACTCCGCTGCCGAACGAGTACGTGAGATATCGTTCCTCCACCAGCCGCCAGAACGTCTCCGTGTCCGGACGCAGCGAGATGGCGTCATACTCCAGCGCGGTACAGAGGAGTCCCCAAAGCACGTGGTCCTGTCGTCCCGGCTTGTTTCGCGTTGGCGACTCGGGAGCACCGTGCCAGTGCCGGAGGTATCCCGCGTCCATGGCGTAGGCCGTGGGAAATCCGTTGCGCCACATGCGCAGGTTCAGTTCCGTCCATTCTCCCCAGAATTGCCGGCGGAGGTTGAATCCTCCGATATCCTGAAAGAGACGCCGGTAGCCGGCAACGAGCATTCCCTGGATGCTCATGAAGCGGAGGCCATGAGCATCGACGTGGGGGGTGGACCGGCGCGGTTTGAAGAGCTTCCGGGTATCCTCGACCAGTGATGGAACTCCAACGATGCCCAACGGAACCGACCGCAGTCTGTCCTCGATGACCTCAAACAGGTCGCCGTGCAAGGTGAGGTCATCATCCAGGAAACAGATCAGGGGTGATTTGCATAGCGCCAACTGCTGGGCACGTCCGCCAGCAATGGTCGGGTTCCGGGTATTGAACGAAACCGTCAGTGGGAGGCGCTTTGCCAGTTTGCGGAGGCGCCTCTCCACAGAATACGGCTCCTCGTCAGTGTCCCAGTTGTAGACCACCAGCAGTTCCCACGGTCGCCGCCAGCGCACTGCACGGAGACCCTCAAAGAGTCGTGACAGGTATTCCTCACGCTGGGGGATGGTCAGCACCGTGATCGTCCACAACGGAGCGCGTTTCTTCAGCATGGCTGGTCCTCTTGCCGTTGGAGGATACGCCCAAGGGCGTCGCGCCATCCGGCGAGCCCCGTCGCGCTGAGCGCATGGATACGTGACAGTTTCAGCAGGGCTGGATCGTGGCCGGCCCGCGGATTCCTGATGACAAACCTATGATCGCACGCCGCCAGCAGTGGTCCATCGTTCTCGGCGTTTCCGATACCCACGGAGAGACAGTAGGGCGATCCTCTGCGGGTTGCGGTCTCCAGGACCTCCCGCACACCGCTGCTCTTGTCAGCACCAGCCGTTACAGTGATCCAGTGGCCCGATCGAGTCGCCTCCAGACCCACAGAACGCAGCGCGGTCAGGAATCGATCGGTGGCAGCTCCCCCACGGTTCCGGATACAGAGACTGTACATGCGTCTGAGGGAACGACCTGCATCCGGCAGAAGGTCCCGTTGTTCGACGACGCGCACCCGCTCCTCCAGGGCCACCTGGCGGACGCGTCTTCGCAGGACCGCGGCGGGCTCGCCAAGCGGCAGGATCTCGAACCACCGGCCGGCTGAGCGAAAACGGCTCCGGTCCCGACCACCCCGCCACCGTGGTGGGAGTGCCACCACTGCGCCGTTCTCGGCAACCGCCGGCGCCACCAGCCTCAACGATCGCTGGATCCTGGCCAGCTCCACCACAGTCCTGCTGGATGTCAGTATCAGTTCCACTCTCGACGCAATCCTGGCCAGAGTCTCGGGTGTGGCTGCGAAACGCCCCTGAACATCCATCAGCGTACCGTCCACGTCGCTGAAAAAGGCAATCGTTGGCCTGACGGTCGGTTGGGTGACACTCGGCATCCAGACAAGAAAAACCAAACCCGCTGCCATCGGCACCCCTTGCCTGGCCGGGCGGAGCACCCGTCCGGCGGGGAGGATGAGCGAAAGCGATGGCGTCATGGACGGCGCGCATACCCGCTGTCACATTGTTGCGAGTCATGTCCGAGGCCGAGTCCCCAGCGCCGTTCGCGGAGTCGTCCACACTGCGCGGTGCGCGGTCCGTGGGCCTGTTGGGCGTGTTCACGGTTGCCATCTTCCTGAACGCGACGCTGCTTTTTGCCGTGCAGCCGATGTTCACCAAGATGGTTCTGCCACTTCTGGGCGGCAGCCCGGCCATCTGGAACACCTGCCTCCTCTTCTTTCAGTCTGCCCTTCTGGCGGGGTACGTCTACGCACACGCGTCCTCGCGTTTGTCGGTGCGGGCGCAGGCGACCATCCACCTGATCCTGCTGGCAGGTGCAGCGGTTGTCCTGCCCTTCCAAATCCCCTCCTCGTGGTCACATCCGCCCGGCAGTGCCCTCCCGATTCCCTGGTTGCTCGGCCTTCTGACGGTCTCCCTCGGTCTGCCGTTCTTCGCCCTCGCCGCTGGCGCTCCGATGATGCAACGCTGGTTTGCGGGAACGCGCCATTCCTCAGCCCGGAATCCGTATTTCCTTTACGCGGCCAGCAACCTGGGCAGTTTCACGGCGCTTCTGGCATATCCATTTGTCATTGAGCCGCGGTTCCGGCTCTCGGAACAGGCCGTGAGCTGGTTCCAGGTATACGGTGTGCTTCTGGTATTGATTGCGGTCTGCGCGTGGGCGGCGATTCGTTCGGCAGGCGATCCTGATATGGGAGTGAAGCCGCCTGAATTCGATCCGGCAAGGTCTGGGGATCTTGCCGACGCAGGAAAGGAGCGGGACCCTGACATTCCCGAACTGGTGGAAACGACCGAGGGGGTGCGCCTACGCCGCCCGGGGGCGCTTCGGGGGTCGATGCGATACCTGATAGAGGAGAATCCCTCGCTCATCCGACGCTTCATTCAGGGTCCGGACCGCACAATCACCGAGCCCACGCTGGTGCCCACCCGTCAATGGCGACTTCGCTGGCTCCTCTTGTCATTTGCGCCGTCGAGCCTCCTGATCGGGGTTACCACGTATCTGAGCACCGACATTGCATCGGTACCGTTCTTGTGGGTGGTCCCGTTGGCTCTGTACCTGCTGACGTTCGTGCTGGTGTTCGCCCGCCGTCCGCTCTTTCCGCGCGGCCTGATGCTCCATGTGCAACTGCTGCTGGCACTGGCACTCATGGTGGCGATCTGCCTGGGGTCGAATCGCGGGATAATCGGGCCATTCGCGCTGCATCTCTCGGCTTTCTTCGCTACGGCAATGGTGTGTCACCGGGAGCTGGCGGACAGTAGACCGAGGGCTGAATACCTGACGGAGTTCTACCTCTGGATGTCGCTGGGTGGGGTCCTGGGCGGTGTGTTCAACGTGATCGTGGCGCCCACCCTGTACAATTCGCTCGTCGAGTACCCGTTTGCACTGGTGGTAGCCCTGGGTTTGAGACCGGCTGCGGCGCGCACTTATGGTGGGTATCGGGACCTGCTGCGTGATCTCCTGCTTCCGCTGGCGGTCGGGGTGACCATCTGGGCGGCGTACCGGATCCCGTCGTCACCGGACACCTGGTTCGATGGTGGATCGCGAGTATTTCTCGGGGCTGCCGCGGTCGTGGTGATGCTCTTCTGGAAGCGGCCGTTCAGACTGGCGCTCGGTGCAGGGGCGATCTACGCAGCCATGCAGCTGACCGATGTGATGGGATCCAACGTGCTCCTGCAGGAGCGCAGCTTCTTCGGTGTCTATCGGGTCCGGCGGATCATGGATTACAACGTGCTGCAGAACGGGACCACCACCCATGGTGGTCAGAGCCGTGAACCGGATCGGCGAATGGAGCCTCTGACCTACTACAGTCGTGAGGGTCCACTCGGCGATCTCTTTGCCACAACGGAGCAGAAGCCGAACCGGCGTCTGGCCCTGGTGGGTCTCGGAACCGGGACCATCGCGTGCTACGGACGACCAGGTGAACACTGGACCTTCTACGAGATCGACCCCACCGTGGAACGGATTGCCCGGACCGCACGACTCTTCACCTATCTCCGTGACTGTCCGCCGAGGACCGACGTGGTGATTGGTGACGCCAGGCTGTCGCTGCGGAGTGCTGCCGACTCCGAGTTCGACATGATCATCCTGGATGCATTCTCTTCCGATGCAATACCGGCTCATCTGTTGACGCGGGAAGCCTTGGCCCTATACCTCAGCAAGCTCAAGGACGATGGTGTGGTGGCGTTCCATATCAGCAACCGATATCTGGATCTGCGCCCGGTGATCATCGCGCTGGCGAATGACGCCAGACTGGCAGGCGCTCTCGGGGAACGTGCGGTGGCGGATGCGGGCCGGGTGAAGTTGTATTATGGCAGTCGCTGGATGGTTCTGGCGAAGCACGCTTCCGTACTGTCGGACCTGGTGAAGGTGGATGGGTGGTGGGCTCTGGGGACGTGGCCGGAATCGCGACTGTGGACGGATGACTATACCGATGTCCTGGGAGCCTTGAAGTGGTGAGTGCTCGGCGGGAAGACGTTTCACACACGGTTATCGGGTGAATCGACATGGCCACGCAACAGTCGGAGTACGATGTGTGTGTGGTGGGTTCGGGTGCCGGAGGAGGGATGGCGGCGCATACCCTTACGCGCGGTGGCGCCCGGGTTGTCCTGCTGGAGGCCGGAGGGTGGTGGGACAACGCATCCCGGGACAGCGCCATGCTCCGGTGGCCGTACGATTCGCCGAACCGTGGGGCATCGACGGCAGAGCGACCCTTTGGAGAGTTCGATGCCTGTATCGGGGGATGGAATCTTCCCGGCGAGCCATTTACCCGGGCCGAGGGGACCGAGTTCTCGTGGTGGCGTGCGCGGATGCTGGGGGGACGCACCAACCACTGGGGTCGAATCTCGCTGCGTTTTGGACCTGATGATTTCCGACGCAGGAGCCTGGATGGATTGGGCGACGACTGGCCCATCGGATATGACGACCTGGCGCCGTACTACGACCGCGTGGACGATCTGATAGGAATCTTCGGAAGCAGAGAGAACCTTCCGAACCATCCGGACGGTCACTTCATGCCGGCGCCGCGTCCCCGCTGCTATGAGCTGTATGTGAAGCAGGCGGCCGACAGGCTGGGCGTATGGTGCATTCCGGCACGCCTGTCGATCATTACGCGTCCGCTGAATGGACGGGCTCCATGTCACTACTGTGGCCAGTGCAATCGCGGCTGCATGACGAACTCCAATTTTTCGTCACCCAACGTGCTGATATTTCCGGCGCAGTCCACTGGTCGGCTGACGGTGGTGACGAACGCCATGGCCCGGGAGGTTACCACGGACGATCGTGGCCTGGCCACTGGGGTGACCTACATCGATACCGCGTCCGGCCAGGAGCACCGCGTGAAAGCCAGGGTCGTCGTTCTGGCGGCGAGTGCCTGCGAGTCGGCACGGATTCTCCTGAACTCCCGTTCATCACGTTTCCCGGACGGATTGGCGAATTCCAGTGGTGTCGTGGGTAAGTATCTGACAGACACCACCGGCACGGATGTGGCGGGCTTCATTCCCCGGCTCGTGGACCACGTGCCCCACAACTGCGACGGGGTTGGTGGCGGACATATCTACATGCCCTGGTGGCTGGACAACCGTAAGCTGGATTTCCCTCGCGGATACCATATCGAGGTCTGGGGTGGTCTGGGTGTTCCCTCCTATGGCTTCATGGGCGGCATCGAGCAGTATGGGCCCGGTGGTGGGTACGGACTCCAGCTCAAGAATGACTATAGGCGCTTCTACGGATCGACGATTGGTTTTTCCGGTCGGGGCGAGCAGATCCCCAACGAGAACTGCTATTGCGAACTGGATCCTGTCACGAAGGATCGCTTCGGGATCCCGGTGCTGCGCTTTCACTGGAAGTGGAGCGACCACGAGACCAGGCAGGTGAAGCACATGCAGGAGACCTTCCGGGCGCTGGTCAGCGAGATGGGCGGAGAGGTGTTCTCGCCGATGCCTCCGGCGGAGCGGGGTTACGGGATTTCCACCGGTGGCTCGATCATTCACGAACTGGGCACGGTTCGCATGGGGAGTGATCCGAAGAACTCCGTGCTGAACGAGTGGTGTCAGGCCTGGGACTGCAGGAACCTCTTCGTCGCTGATGGAGGTAGCTTTGTGTCACAGGCCGACAAGAACCCGACCTGGACGATCCTGGCTCTTTCCATGCGAACCAGCGAGAAGATACTGGCAATGCGCAAGGCCAACGAACTCTGATGCTGGATAGCAGTGACCTGAGTGACGAGGAACGCAAATGAGTGAAGTTTCCCGACGGGATGCCATACGATTTCTCGCATTGGCGCCGCTTTCGGCCTTCGCCGTAACCCCGCAGGACGTTGAAGCCGCGGCGACACTCACCCGCAAAGTGCTTTCGGAACAGGCAGTACTCGGGCAGAGCTATCGGCCCCGGGTGTTCACGGCAGAGGAGTGGCAAACAGCACGGATTCTGGTTGACATGATAATTCCCCGGGATTCCCGCTCGGGGAGTGCCACCGATGCCATGGTTCCTGAGTTCATGGATGTCTTCATGGTGGAACGTCAGAACATGCAGCGTTGGATGCACGCAGGGCTGGCGTGGCTCGACGGGGAATGTCGAAGGCGTTTTGATTCGGTTTTCGCTGACTGTACCGAGTCTCAGCGAAGGGCCGTTCTGGATGATATCGCCTGGCCCGCGAAAGCTCCTGCCGCAATGCGGGACGGTGTCCGCTTCTTCAACAATTTTCGCAACTTCACGGCATCGGGATTCTGGTCGAGCAGGATCGGTGTCAAGGACCTTCAATACATGGGTAACATGCCCATGATCTGGCAGGGTTGTCCCACGCCGGCCTTGGATAAACTGGGGGTGAAGTACCCTGCTGGATGAGCTATGCCGGTGATGCACACACGATGCCGGTTTCCCCGAATCATTCCTGAACTCCCACCTGGAGTCTGTGAACCGGCCAGGCTCCCAACACTTGCTTCCGGACTTTCACATGGCAAGGAATCGCCTTGGAGTTGGTTTCATCGGCAGCGGTTTCAACACCCGCTTTCACCTTCAGGGATGGCGCGGTGTAAGGGACGCTGATGTTCTCGGCATCTGGAGCCCAAACCAGGCCAACGCGACGTCCGCTGCTGCGCTGGCCCGCAAGCTGGATGTGGGGCGGGCCAGGCCATATCGCAGTATCGCCGACATGGTTGCCAGCCCGGATATCGACGCCATCTGGATCTGCGGACCCAACCACGCCCGGATCGAGAACGTCGAAGAGATCGTTGATACGGTTCAGCGCGGGAAAGCAGAGCTTCGTGGCATTGCCTGCGAAAAACCCCTGGCGCGGAATGTGGCGGAAGCAGAGAAGGTCGCGGCCATGGTCGATGGCACTGGTGTCGCCACCGGATACCTGGAGAACCAGTTGTTTGCGCCTCACATAGAGGCCGGTCGCAACCTCTTGTGGGCCCGCGGTGCGGCCACCACCGGCCGGCCGTATCTGGCGCGCGCCGCGGAGGAGCACTCCGGTCCGCACATGCCCTGGTTCTGGCAGGGAAAACTGCAGGGTGGCGGCGTTCTGAACGACATGATGTGCCACTCCGCACTCGTGGTGCGTCATCTGTTGACCCGGCCGGGTGAACCGCTCAGCACCGTGAAGCCGGTTCGCATCACCGGACACATCGCCTCCCTCAAGTGGAGTCGCCCGCGCTACGTGAAGAAACTGAGACGCAGCATGGGTCGCCAGGTGGACTACGAGGAGGCACCCGCCGAGGATTTTGCCAGCGTCACCATCGAGTTCCGGACAAACGACGGACACCGTGTGATTGGAGAAGCGACGACGTCGTGGAGCTTCGTGGGCGCCGGCCTTCGACTGTCCGCCGAACTCCTGGGTCCGGAGTACTCACTCCGGTGGAACTCACTGGACAGCGGACTGCAGCTCTTCTTCAGTCGCGAGGTGAAGGGAAGAGCGGGAGAGGATCTGGTGGAGAAGCAGAATGCCGAAGTAGGCGTGATGCCAGTAGTACCCGAGGAGTGGCTGGCCTACGGATATACCAACGAGGACAGGCACTTCGTACGGGCCTTTCTGGGAAAGACCAGGCCTCGGCTTACCTTCGACGATGGAGTGGAAGTCGTAAGGATGCTCATGACGGCCTATCGGAGTGCGGAACTGGGGAAGACACTGCGGTACCAGCCGCGTACGCTGACACGATTCATTCCAAAGGTGGCCAGAGGAACCTGGAAGCCATGACACGGCCTTCCGGCAACGACCGCCAGAGGATTGGACCAGCGGTTTCGGGTCTCAGGCACACGAGGTCGGAAGCCTGGCCCACCGGCGGATTTCCCCATCATGCCGTCGACAGACCTGATTCCATGTTCCAGATGCGGACCCGCCCGTCTCCCGCCGCATTGGCCAGCAAGGCGCCATCCGGCGACCACGCGGTCTCGTGAACTCCCTTCACACCGACGCTGATCCTGCCCAGCACGGACCGTTCTCTCGAAATGAGCAGGATCTGATAATCCACCGACACGCTGACGCGAAGTGCGTCAGGCGAGAATGCCGCGAAGCAGCTACCGGTGCTTTCCAGCGCCACGGTGTTCAAGGGCGCCCAGGTGGACGCGGACCAGAATCTGGCGACTCCGGGCGGTCCGGTCGAAACCATGAAGCCGCCGTCAGGGCTGCGGACGAGTGCCGCCACGGAACCCTGGTGGGCTGGTACCGATGCTTCGACGTGGCCATCAGGAATACCCACGAAGTGCAAGGTTCCCGTGCCGCCCGCGAGAAGCAGACGTTCGTCCGGTGAAAACTCGAGGCAAAAGATCCGGCGGTCGAGCGGTTCGGTAACCGTCACTTCCTTACCCTCGGGCAGGGACCAGACGGAAACCCGACCACCGGAAACGGATGCGAGGTATCTCCCTGATGGTGAAAATCGGGGACCGCTCTGGCGCGCAAGGGTCAACAAGAGACGGCTTTCGGGGAAGGACCAGATCCGCACGGTACCATCACTGGAACCCGTTGCGAGCAGCGAATCATCCGGCGAGAAAGCGAGTTGGTTCACGCTCTTCCGGTGGCCCGGGATACTGCCAACTGACCGGAATCCTGGAACCGACCAGAGCCTGATGACTGCATCCTGGCCGGCTGTGAGCAGCAGACGTCCCGATCTGGTGAACAGGACAGAATGAGCGTGACCTTCGTGCGCCTTGATGACCGTGGGCTGCGTCACCATGACTCTACACAGTGTCGAATTTCCGGTTGCTCGAGACGTGTGCCTTCTTTCAGCAGCCGAATCCCGCTGGTCAGCGCCCGGCGATCCCCACGTCCACGCGTCACAGGCGGCAGCCGATCCTCACCTGGTTGCCGCCCGGCGTGGTCGGAACAGGAACAGAAACAGGACGAGAACCGCGAGAGCACCCAGAGCAGGGACCCGCCAGATCGCCGGCCAGTCATGCCGGAGACAGGATCCCGCCGCCGCCGCTGCGTCCGTACAATCAGGGTTCAGGAAGCGTCCGACGACCGCACCGGAAACGAAAGCACCAACGAAGTAGCCCACTCCGTTGGTGACGAAGTTTATGAAACCCTGCGCGGCAGCCCGGATCCGCGGACCCGCCGTTTCATCTGTATAGATCTGCCCGGCCACGAAGAAGAAGTCGTAGCAGACGCCGTGAAGCAGGATTCCAGCGTAAATGTACATCATCCCGGAGCCGGAATCGCCTGACCCGAAGGCGAAGTAACGGAGCGACCAGGCAGCCATGCCACCCAAGAGGATTCCCTTGATTCCAAACTTCCGAAGCGCGAGCGGCAGGAGCAACATGAACCCGATCTCCGACCACTGACCGAAGGTCTGGATGAAGGCAGGATCGGGCACATTGATCTCGGTCAGGAACGGGTTGGCGAACGCGTAGTAGAACTGGAGGGGTATGCAGAGCAGGAATGACCCCAGCACGAATGTCGCGAAATCACTCCGCCTCAGAAGCTGCAGTGCGTCCAGCCCGAGTGCGTCCCTGACGCTGAACGGAGCGCCCGCGGCGCGGGGGGGAGTGTGTGGCAGAAGAAACGCAAACAGTCCCATCAGAGCCGATGCGCCTGCGGCCAGTTGCATGGGGGTGGCCAGACGTTCGGCGTGCATCACCTTTCCGACGATGGTACCGGCCACGATCCATCCGATACTTCCCAGGACACGAATAAGGGGAAAGTCTCTCGCCGCGTCCGGGATGTGGTGGAACGAAATGGAGTTGGTGAGGCTCAGCGTCGGCATGTAGCAGAGGGCATACGCGATGAGCAGCGGGTAGAACGTGTCGAAGCTCGTCTGCCTGGCCACGGACCACATGATTGCAGCACCCAGCAGATGGAGGATCGCAAGCAGCCGTTCGGTGGCGAAAAACCGGTCCGCAACGATACCGATGAAGAAAGGGGACACCAGAGCCGCTATGGCCGTCGCGCCGAATGCGAGGCCGATCTGGGCGTCGGTAAAGCCCAGTGTCTGTCCCAGGTAGGTACCCATTGTGACGAACCAGGCCCCCCAGATGAAGTACTGGAGGAACATCATGACCGAGAGACGCAGCTTCACTGTCATGGGACCGAACCGGGTGTAAGGGTGACCGGGGCAGCTTCCGGTGCCCTCCCCGGTCCTCGGCCATCGGGACGCGCCGAACGTAGAACTTTTCGCAACGGTTGGGAAGATTATCAGATGACAAGCCACCGATATCACGCACTGACCATGAAGACCTCCGTTCTCCGCCCGCATCCCAGAGCTCAGCTGCTGCTCCCGGCACTGCTCGTTGCCCTCGCCGGGAGCTGCGCCACGAACCCGGTCACCGGCCGCCGGGAACTTTCTCTCGTGTCCGAATCGCAGGAAATCGCCCTGGGGAGGCAGGCGGCGGACGAGACCAGGCAGGCCATCGGTATCGTGCCCGACAGCGGGTTGCAGCGCTACGTCTCGTCGCTGGGAATGAAGCTCGCCCGTGCCTCGGAGCGACCCGAACTGCCTTGGCAGTTCACGGTGATCGATGACCCGATGGTGAACGCCTTTGCTCTCCCGGGCGGGCCGGTGTTCATCACCCGGGGGATACTCACGTACATGACGTCCGAGGCCGAACTGGTCTCCGTCCTGGGGCACGAAATCGGTCACATTACGGCGAAACACTCCGTCCAGCAGATGTCCCAGGCGCAACTCGCCCAGGTCGGGCTGGTGGCGGCAATGGTGATCCGGCCGGAACTCCAGCGGTTTGGCGAACTGGCCAGTCAGGGACTGGGTCTGCTGTTCCTCAAGTTCGGCAGGGACGACGAAACCCAGGCCGACCAGCTGGGGTTTCGCTACATGCTGAACGCGGGCTACGCGCCCTCGGAGATGGCCTCGATGTTCCGAACCCTGGGTCGGTTGAATGGCGGACAGGAGGGGAGAGTCCCTGAATGGCTGTCAACTCACCCTGATCCCGGCAACCGGGTTCAGGCCACCCTGGACCGGATTGCGGAACGGAGTCCTCTGCCCGGCAACCTGCTCGTCCGGCGCGATGAATTCCTGCGGCAGATCGAGGGCTTGGTGTTCGGGGAGAACCCGCGGCACGGATTTTTCCGCCAGTCGCTCTTCCTCCACCCGGACCTTCGGTTCCAGTTCTCCTTTCCGTCGGGATGGCAGACAGCAAACCAGGCCGCGCAGGTCCTGGCGGTAAGTCCCAACCAGGATGCCATCATCACCCTCTCACTTGCCGGGACGGCCGCGCCCTCGCAGGCCCTGGGGGATTTCCTGCGCCAGGACGGGGTGCAGAGCAGGGGGGCGACCACTACGGCGCTGAACGGCCTGAGTGCAGCGACCGCCAATTTCCGGGTGGCCACGGAGGACGGAAATCTGGCCGGGCGAGTGACTTTTGTCTCCCTGGACGGGCAAACATACCGTCTGCTCGGTTACTCCCCGGAGCAACGCGCGGCGGGGTATGACGCAGGAATCCGGCAGTCCCTGGGCAGCTTTCGGCGTCTCACCGATCCGACGGACCTGAACGTCCAGCCGGTTCGGGTACACCTGGTGCGCATACCCCGTGCAATGACCGTCTTCCAGTTCAACCAGGCGTACCCCTCGACCATCCCGCTGTCGCAACTGGCCGTGATCAATGGCGTTGACACGACCGGTACCCTTGCTGCCGGCACGTTGGTCAAGTTCGTGAACCGATGAGGGATTCGGTGACTCCCACTGGCGGGTTTCGCAGGCGCATCGTATCGTCTGGCTATTCTGGCTTCCGCGTCGCCGAGGAAAGCCGGATGGACCTGTTATGGACAAACGTCAACCCTCCGGCGATAAGGAGCATTCGATGCGGAGTCTCGTTCAGGGAGTGAAGGTGGCCACCATCGCGTCACTCGTGATGGCGGGCGTCACTCAGGCGCAGGGTGGAGTCGGCGTCGGCTACTCGGATATCGGCGCTGTGGTCGGTCTGGGCGGCATCAACGGTGCCAGCCTGGCGTTCGGTGGTCGCTTCGAGAAGGTCATCAAGCCGCTCCCGGACCTGGGCGATGGCACGCTCGGCATTCAGGTCGGGGCGGACTGGTACAGTTGGGACTGGGGGTACATCGGCGGGAGCAGCAGCGTTTCGGTGATCCCGATCGGTGTCACGGCGAACTATCACTTCAAGATGGAGAACAAGAAGATCGATCCGTTCATTGGCGCAGGTCTGGGTTACCAGATCTACAACGCAACCTGTGTGTACCAGGGCGTTGATTACTGTGCCAACGCCTGGAGCAGCGGGATCTACTTCATCACGAAGGCAGGGATCCGCTATTTCCTGAACAGCGGAATGGCGCTCTATGCCGATGCCGGCGTGGGTGGGGCGACGCTGGATGTGGGACTGACGTGGAAGCTGGGCAGCTCCTCCAGCGCACTGCGCACCCGCTGACGACAAGCCATGGATCCCGCTCCTGCAGTCGGGAGCACGGCTGAACAGAGCCAGTCACCAACCACGGTGACTGGCTCTCTGCTTTCCTGCTTCTCGGGACCGGACCTTGGCAAGCGGGTAGCGCTCACAGGTGGAACCCGCACGCTGGGATCCGCCACGGATGTGGAGATCCTGAGTGATGATCCCGAGGTGCTGCCACACCACGTCGGGCTGAACCTGCAGGGTGAGCGGGTCACGGTGTCCGCCATTGGGGAAGCAGCGGTCTTCCTGGACGGGCAGAGGATCACCCGGGAAGTGGTGCTCTCACCCGGTCAGCAACTTCGCATCGGGCGGTCTTCCTGGCGCCTGGAAGAGACGCACGATGCCAGTCTGGGGCGGTTCATCCGCAACATCGGAGACCGCATTTCACTGGCGGCTGGTGTTGAAAGGATCGAAGGCTTCAGCGTTCGTGACATGTTCTCCGAAGTCTTCAAGAGGCGCACGCAGGAGGAAATCGAGGAGTACTTCGCGGTGGGGACGGCCCACACCACTCCACCGCTGACACAAATCGATGCAAACTGGCCCAAGCCGTGGGCCTTCGCCCGGACATTTCTGCTTTCACTGGGTGCGTACCTCCTTCTCAAGTACGGATTCGAACAGTTTCAGAACCCTTACTTCCTGCCGGGGATAATCGCTCTGGGATCGGTTGCAATACCGTTCGCCATCCTGATGTTTTTCTTCGAAATGAACGTGCCGAGGAACATCTCGGTGATCCTCCTGCTGAAGATGGTGGTATTCGGTGGAATCTTCTCCTTGGTGGTATCGCTCTTCTTCTTCCGGGCAGCCGGATCGCTCTCCTGGCTGGGTGCCATGGAAGCGGGAATAGTTGAGGAGACCGGGAAGCTCGTCGTGGTACTGTTCTTCGCCCGTCAGCGTCGGTTCCCCTGGCTGTTGAACGGTCTGCTTGTCGGTGCAGCGGTGGGAACGGGATTTTCGGTGTTCGAAACGGCTGGATATGTAATGATCAACGGACTGCTGGCGCAGAATGGTGGCCTGCAGGCCATGTTTGACATGATCACCCTGCGTGGACCACTCAGCGTCCTTGCGGATCATTCCTTGTGGACCGGTCTTGTGGGTGCAGCGCTCTGGAGAGTGCGTGGCAGCCAACCCCTCCGGTTGGACATGCTGACGGACTTGCGTTTTGTCCGGGTCCTGGTGCTCGCGATGGCCATGCACATGGCCAATAACTCGCCGTTCGATCCACCCTACAACCTTAAGTACGTGGTTCTGGGGTTTGTGGTCTGGGTGGCCCTGTTGGGATTCATCCAGATGGGCCTGAAAGAGGTACGAATGGCGCAGGTTGCCCGGATCACCGGAGGGCATCAGTTGGCCACCGGCTGATCGTTCGCTGACGGACGGCCGATCTACCCAGGCGCCGGTGAGTTTCCCATAGGTGAGTCCCAGCTTCGCGAGGAGAGTCCTCCCACGCACAGGGTGTCGCACGGTCGTGCCGGTTCTTCAGTCCACGATCGCGATGGTGCAGATTCCGGAATGAACGGTGCTACCGTGCGCGGCATTCGCGCCACCCAGCTCGGTCTGGTTGTCAACGCCTTCCTGGCCGTCGCGAAAATCGCTGCCGGAGTAGTGGGTACATCGTACGCTCTGGTGGCTGACGGCATCGAATCGGTCGCGGACATTTTTGCTTCCACCATCGTTTGGAGCGGTATCCGGATTGCCAGTCGCGACCCGGACCACGAATACCCATTTGGCTACGGGAAGGCTGAATCCATAGCCGCCGCAACCGTGGCGCTCATGCTCCTGGGGGCCGCCACCGGAATAGCGATCGCCGCGGTGCGCGAACTGCTCACCCCTCATCACACTCCGGCACCGTTTACACTGGTCGTGCTGGCCCTGGTGATTCTCATCAAGGAGTGGCTGTTTCGACGGGTAAGTCTGGTTGGTGAAAGGGTCGGCAGTCACGCGGTGATGGCGGATGCCTGGCATCACCGATCCGATGCCATTACATCCGCTGCCGCCTTTGCCGGCATTTCCATTGCCCTGCTTGGAGGCCCGGGCTGGGAGTCAGCGGACGACTGGGCGGCGCTGCTGGCCGCAGTCGTGATAGCCTGGAACGGGCAGAAGCTCCTGCGCGTGAGTGTGGCGGCGCTCATGGATCGCACGCCCGGGCGGGAGGTACTGAGCCGCGTCGAGGCGATCGCCAAGAATGTTCCTCAGGTCCTCGCCATTGAAAAGACCAGGATCAGACGGGCAGGGATGTTTCTGTTCATCGACCTGCATGTACAGGCCGATCCGCTGATGCCACTACGCGACGCTCATATCCTCGGTGGTACCGTCAAGCGTGCCATAATGGACGACATGCCAGCCGTCCGTGGAGTGCTGGTCCACATGGAGCCGTACGAGGATTGAGTCCCTCGCGACAAGGCCTCATCTCTTTTGCGACGCCTTGTACTTGGACCAGATCACGATTACCGCGCAATTGCCTGAATTGGCGCTGGAAAACTGGATCGGTACCGAGGAACCATTGTAGACCTCGATGCCGGCGACCTGGTATGGAGGGATCATCCGGTCGACGTCTCCCGGGAAGACGGCCTGATACGGAGTGCCGTCGATCCAGTACTTGACGCAGTTGCCGCCGAGCATGGTGGAGCGTGCGCTCTGCACGTCGTAGTCGTATGGCCCGTTGGGGACCACCCGCAAGGAGGGAACGGTCCGGAATACGTCCGTCAGCATGTTCGGGCCCCGGCGCATGACTTCTTCCGCATCAAGGAAGTATCCTGACAGGGAGCGCTCGCGTTCCGTGAAACCTACGTTCTCCAGTCCGGCCTGCAGTTCGCTCTTTGCCTCCACCACGACCGCTTCCAGCATCTGCACGGGAGTACTCAAGGTTATGACGGTATTCTGGGGACCGCGTGTGGAGAGGTTCACCGGTTGGCTCACCGGTGCGAACCCGATCTGACGAGCCACCACCGACTGGGTTCCGGAGGGTAGCTCCGTCAGTGTGAATTCGCCGTCCGCGTCGGTCAACGCCAGGCTGACGGTTCCCTCGACTTCCACGCGCGCACCCGCTACGGGTGTGCCATTGGCGTTCACCACCTTGCCGCGCAGGACGGCCTCACCCTTCTGGACGTTCACGGCCGAGAATCGTTGCTCACCCACGTTTCTGGCGGCCCGTGCCCGCTGTGCCGAATCCGGTTCGGCCTGCTGCACCGTATTCGCGTTGCCGATCCGCATCCCCTGAATCACGAGGGGTTGCCCTATGAACGTGATCTTGACCTCGGCGGTAGTGATCCCGTTCTTCTCGGCCTGAAGAGTGCCCTCCACATCACTTGGCACTCCGCAAATCCGGAAAATTCCATCGGCGTTCGCCGTCGCGCCGAGCAACTTGGGAATTCGTTTCAGACCAGCTGCCAGAGAGAGTTCCGACCAGGCAAAGGAAACGCGTGCTCCGGAAACCGGTTTGTCCGTGTCTGCGTCGAGCAGCCGGCCGATTATGGCTGAAGGGCCGAGCCGGCGTGTGGCCGGGTTGCACGAAAGCGTAACCAGAGTCTCCGGTGACGGGACCGCAAGCTCGAGCACTCGCTTTTCACCCGGTGCCAGACTGATGGAATCGGTCACCATGTTCAGCCCCAGCGAATCGAGCAGCTCATGCTGGATGTGCACCTGGTAAGTGCCCGGTGCCAGAGAGTCCACCAGGAAGGCTCCCCGGTCATTCGTCAGACCTACGCGTGAACTCCCACTGACGAAAATGGCAGCACCAGCCAGGTGCGTGCTGTGTACGCTGTCGTAGACAGTTCCCAGAATGCTGGCCAGGGGAGACCGCGTGGTGTCCGCACCCATCGACGGTGGTTGCTGGGTTACCTGCGCCAGGACTTCTCCATGGAGGCCGAGCCCCAGGGTGACACTGGCAATCAGGAAGAAGGTACGGGACATCGGTACTGGATTCCGTAATTCGAGGGAAGGCATATGGGCAGCGGCATTCGTCAACGGGCAAGGCCAAACCCGGTTGTTACGGACACCTCCTGCCAGGAACGTAAGATGGCCTCCCGGGCTGGCCGGGCAAAGGTTGAGAAGCACTCAGTTACCCCCGAAAGACGTCCGGGTTTCGGGACCTGTACGCCAGTGGCTGCTTCTCTGACCTGCGCGGTTACGGGGTCGTTGTCCGTCCACGGTTTCCATGCGAGACATCCGATGGCCAAGTACCAGGAGTGCTCAATCTGTACCTGAATTCCCTGTCACGGTCAGAGTCCGTTCCACGCGTACCACGTTTCCGGGTCCGGCATCCAGTTCCAGTTGAAGCAGGTAGCGCCCCGCTGTGAGAGTGGAAAGATCCACCTCCACCGCCCTGGCGGTTACCGGGGCGCCCCGGGCAAAATCACGCATTCCGACGGTGACGGGCTTGGCTTCACGAACGCGCCGCAGTGCCCTCAGCCCCCGGGCCAGCCAACCTCCGCCGGAAGTGTTCTCCGGTGCTACCGTAATGGAAACATCGATCCCCTCGCCGCCGGGATCGACTTGATACGCCTCCCAGAAGATCCCCACTCTGGAACCGGCGGACACGCGTTCTGAGGGGAGCATATGCGGAAGGGCTTCCTCGGCGCTTTTCGGGGTGTCGTCATAGGGAGCGTAGAGAACCAGATCGGATATCTGAATGCGGGAGGCCTGGGAATCCGTCCGATGGACACCGTATCTGGCCCGTGCCAGGGTCGACTCAGCAGGGGCTGCAACTTCCATGCTCATCAGCATCGAACCCCAGGCTGACCGGGCCATGATATGTCCGGAACTCCCTTGTGTGGATCCGTTCACCACCACGGCGTCGGATTCCTCACCACGGGTCAGTACCAGCGCGGATGTGATCTCCCCATGCCGTGCCGCCGACTCGAGACGCTCGTTGCCCGCGACCGACCATGCGACCACGACGAGAGCCGAATCACCCCGGCGGAAAAGTCCTGATTGGTGCTGCAGAGGGATGAGGTGCCGGGCATATGCTGGTGCGTACCGGGCACGCACTGGAGGCACCCCTTTGCTGCGCCACACGTTGGAATCGCTGGAAGCGGGATTGTCGAGGATACTGCGACGGGGAAGGAAGGGGTGAGCTGGCACTCGTTCATGTCCGACCAGGCTCGGTTCCCCGCCGAAGGGTGTGTCCTCGGAACTCCGTGTCCAGGCGACGGGCCAGCCGTACCGAAGATTCAGTTCCCGTTCGTCGGAGTCGAATCCCATGGCGTAGGCAGAAGGCGCATCTTCGATGAACTGCGCCATCATGAGGCGCGAGTAGTATTCGGTACGAGCGTCGCTACCGGACCGGGACAGCATGGGTTTGGCCAGCCACCAGATCCGCTTTTCGAGCTCCAGTCGTCGGGCACAGTTCATTCCGCGGTAGCGCCGGAGCTGATCGTCGTCCAGGAGCAACTTGAGGTCACGCCACTGACAGCGCTGACGTTCATCCATTCGTTCCAGGGCCAACTCGTACGAACTGTCCGCTTCGGGGAAGCGTCCTGCGACATGATAGGCGAATCCCTGGAGAGCGGGGCACCACCAGTCGCCGGAATTGCACTGGAGGGCTGCCTCCACTGCCAGGTCATAGCGGCGTGCCTCGCTCAGGTAGCGGACCCGTTGACCTGAAATCCACCGATCGTTGGGGTAGAGACTGCCGATGGAGTCCAGTTGCTGGAGGAGTCGTTCGCGAGCCGCGGTGATACGAAGCGGTTCCGGAGGGGGTGTGGGTCCGCCTTCCTCATACCAGTAGCAGAATCGCCCGATGACTTCGTCGCATCTACCCGGACCGACCCGGACGGCCATGTGGGGAGCGTTTCGTCGTCTCAGCGTCTCGAATCCCTCCTGTGCCGCACGGAGTTCTTCCGTAGCTCCGGTCACCGACGGAGGCGTAACCGGACGTACCTCCATCACCTGGGCCTGACCGGCTGTGAAGGGCAGGAGGAGGATTGCCGCGAGGCCGATGCCCAAGGTGAGTCCCGCCAAGGCATGCCCCGGCGGGACTCCACTTGCGCGGTCTGGATAAGGGATCATGCGGACAGGGGTGCCTTGATCATCAAGTGTACCGTCGTTTACGCTCCACGGAACCCTTGACCAGGTTCATCCTACGAAAATCGTCTCGCTCTGTCCGTCACTTACCGAGCTGATCTACGACCTCGGGGCTGGGAACGACCTCGTGGGGCGCACCAGGTTCTGCATCCATCCAGCCGATCGGGTGGAATCGGTGGAGAAGGTAGGCGGAACCAAGAACCCGAAGGTCGACCGGATCATCGCCCTGAGGCCTGACCTGGTCCTGATGAACTCGGAGGAGAACCGGCGGGAAGACGCTGACGCCCTGCGTGCCGCGGGCCTGCAGGTGCATGCCACGATGCCCCGTACGACCGCTGAAACGGCGGCGATGGTTCGTTCGATAGGGCAGGCCGTGGGTCACTCAAGAGAAGCCGAATTGATCGCCGAAGACATCGAGCGCCGAGCCGATCGGGTCAGGCGAAATGCAGGGCGACACCCCCCGGTACGTTACGCCTGCATCATCTGGCGCGAGCCACTGATGACCATCAACAACGATACGTTCATGGCCGATCTCCTGGCCCTTGCCGGCGGCCAGAACGTATTCGGGGAGCGGACGATCCGTTATCCCGAGATAGACATCTTCGCGCTGCGTGCTGCCGATCCATTGCGCGTTCTGCTTCCCAACGAGCCATACCCGTTCCAGGGCCGGCACGCTGATGAACTCGCCCTCCTGTCGGGTCTGCCCAGAGAGCGGTTCCTCCTGGCGGACGGGGAACTTCTGTCCTGGCACGGCTCACGGACCCCGCGTGGGATCGACTATGCAGAGTATCTGATGCAGAATGGGAACCAGTGACATCTGATCGCGGCGCGGTAGGGGGGACGGGTCGCCGGAGTGTCGGAATCATGTCGCAAGCGGAGGTTCCATGACCAGGCTGGCAGCTTGTATCGCCCTGGCCGTCTTCGGATGCACCACCACCAATCCCGTCGCGCCGGACCCTGTGGAGCTGCTGGACCAGGCCGCGCGGCTCTGGCTGGCCCAGGGACTGGATGATTACGAGTACGAGATCCGCGCCGATTGCTTCTGCGTCCCGGAGGTTCGGCAGTGGGTGCGGGTCCGGGTGCAGAACGACACTGTGGTACTGGTGGTGCCGGTTCCGGGGGAGGGATCGTACCCGGTTACCTCATGGTCTTCGTGGAACACGATCGATGAGGTTTTCTTCCGCCTGCGTACCGCGCTGGTCAACAATGCGTCGCATGAGGTGTATCGCTCGATCCAGGCGACATACGACGACGTGCTCGGCTATCCGAGGTCGGTCGAGTACCTGGCTCGTCCGGGAATAGCAGACGCGGACCTGACATACAGTATCCGCAACCTGCGGTCCTACACGGGTATCCGGTAGATACCAAGGTCCACACTGGTGCCTGACGCAGCGTCACCTCAGGCGGAAGTCCTGCTCCAGCGAAAGAATATCACCGAAATCGCCACGAAGGTTACCAGTGCCCCACCCATGCTCATCAGCACACCGGCAAGCTGATGATCGGAATGCGCCTGGACCCCGGGCAGTGGGGGCGCGAGTTCATACACTCCGTAGAGTGGAGTCTGCGACCAGGCCAGGAAGCCCACCAGTCCGAACATGACCGGACTGAACATCAGCCCCAGAATCAGGTAGCCGATCTTCACCGGTGGTGTGAAGCGTGGGAAATTCGGCACATCCAGGACGATGGGCCACCAGAAAAGGAGACCAGCAGTTATCCAGAGCAGGTCGATGAGCATGGAGCCTGGCTGTGACGGCATCAGAGTGTCCACGACCGTGGGCAGGTGGGTCAACAACACCACGGCAGAGAGGAGGACAAGTGCAGTTGCCGGCGAGGTGGCCCGTCGGATAATGGCTCCCGGAGTCCCTGGGGTTTCGAGCATGGCCAGTGCATCCTCCGATGGCCCCAGGAGCAGCAGGGGCGGTGCTATGAGGGCCATGAGCAGGAACTGCAGCATGTGCACGCTGGCGAGGTAGCCCGCTCCCAGTGCGCCAATGGGCCAGTCCAGCGAAAGCCATAGCACGACAAGCCCAGCGAAGAATGCGGGGTGTGTTCCCCTCGATGGTCGTCCAGCGGTTTTCGCACCAGCCCGGTTCCAGGTTCGCATGCCCAAGGCCAGGAGCAGAATGAAAAGCCAAACACCGGGATACGCTCGCCACTCCCAGGACCAGGCTGTGCCGGACGCGGAACACCAGAAGGACATTCAGAAGCCTGGAAGATGGTGGGCGTGAGCGATTGGTTCCCCCGAACCGGGCAACGCAGTCATCGATGCCGGCCTGACATGGACGCAGCGATCATGAGGGGCGCACCCACGCTGGTTCCGGGAACGGCATGGTTGGATCACCGGGTGGTATCCGAGAGAGCCTGTTCGAGAGAGGCGTAGGGTATGACTGGGGCGCGGACGGTAAGCCCCCCTTCCCTTGCCAGGGAGAGGTACAGCGTGACTGTGTCTCCGGACGTCAGATGGCGACGCAGTGTCATCAGCATGATATGAGTCCCGCCGGGGGCAAATGATGTCTGTGCCATTGGTGGAATCACCACCTTGGGCACCGCCATCATGTGTCGCATCGCGCCGTCGCTCATGGATTGGTGGACTTCAGCACGGACCGAAAGGTCCGCCGCAACCGCGACGAGTGTGTCCTCCCGCGGAGTGTCGTTCCGAAAGGTGAGATATGCAGCGGCTTCATCCTCGCTGGCTGGCTCGGCCACTACGGCATTGATTACCGAGAGCACTTCCGGGCTGGGTTCCCGTCGGGGTTGCGATGAGTTTCCTGTCCGGATGGCGTTCAGTTGTGCGGCAGCGTCCCGTTTCACGCTGCTGCCGGTAGCGTCCCGCGCGAGGCGTGGCAGATCATTGGCCCAGTCCTCCTGCCGTATCCCGAAAGGGTAGACTGTGTAGGCGTTGCCGTCGCGCGCAAAGGCGTAGACCTGGGCCGCGTGACCGACGAAGTAGTTCGCCGAATCCACACCTGCCACATATTCCCGTGAAGCGGGCTGCAGGTTGAGAAGCCTCTGAGCTCTGGCAAGTTCGTCCGGTGTTCCGGTAAGACCGACGAACGACGGATCGAAGTTCGCCAGCCAGTCACGGAGCCGGTCGGGAGTATCGCGTTCCGGGTCCGTAGTGACGAAGATCGTGATGATGTTGGCGCGGTCCTCCGCGGACATCTGTTTCAGCACCGCGGCGATATTGGCCATATGAAGCGGGCAGACGTCCGGGCAATGTGTGTAGCCGAAGAATAGCAGCGTCACCTTGCCCCGCGTCCTGCTGACTAGATCATATGGTCGACCGTCGAGATCGCTGAGCGTGAAGGACGGCTTGGAGACCGGTTGGGGAAGGAGGACGCCGCGGAAGGTGCCGACATTCGTCCCGGTGGGACCGCACCCCAGTAATCCCGCAAGCACCAGGACAGCAGAAAGGATCGTTTTCATCGAGACCGACTGGAAATTTCCTTCGGTGACAGGTTTCTGCCCGAGTCCGGCGGTCCGGGAAGGATGCTTCCCGAACGCGCCGGTCCGTTCCAGGACTGGGCGCATTCAAGATATCCAGTCGTCGGCCATATCAGGTGGTCTGCCTGATGACGGCCCAGCCTGCCGCTCGGGGTTGCCGGGTGTCGGGTGTTGTGGACAGGGGAAGCTGGGCTGAAATTGAGGACCGTCGTCCCGATGTCTGAAATCCAGTCACGACTGCCATGATGCGTCTTCTTCCAGCCATTCTGCTCACGTTCCTTCTGTCAGGGTCCCTCGCGGCGCAGGTCACCCGTTATGACTCTCTGGCGCGCTCATTGCTGAAGGAACTCACCGACATCAATACGTCGATGAGCGTGGGCAGCACCACTGAGGCTGCACGCGCCATGGCAGCGCGACTCCGCGCGGCAGGATTCCCTGATTCAGATGTCGTGGTGCTGGAGAACGCGCCGAAGCGTGGGAATCTGGTGGTCCGGCTTCGCGGGCGTGACAGTGGCAAGAGGCCCATCCTGCTCCTGTCACACATCGACGTTGTGGAAGCCCGGGCCGAGGACTGGACGTTGCCTCCCTTCCAGTTCATCGAGAAGGAGGGTGTGTTCTACGGGCGGGGGGTCGCTGATGACAAGGATGAGTCCGCGATTCACCTGGCCATCCTGATGCGGATGAAGGAAGAGGGCTTCATTCCCGATCGTGACATCATTGCTGCACTGACAACCGAGGAAGAGGGTACCACCGGGAATGGAGTCGATTGGCTGCTTACCAACCACCGGAATCTCATCGACGCGGAGTTTGCCTTCAACGAAGGCGGAGGTGGGCGAGTACGCGGGAATGGAGACACCGTACGGGTATCGCATAACGTTCAGGCCAGTGAAAAGAAGTACGTGGATTTCGAACTGGAAGTCACCAATCCGGGAGGGCACAGTTCCGTACCCCGGGACGACAATGCGATCACGCGACTCGCGACAGCACTTGCCAGGATCAACCCCCGGATGATGCCGGTGCGACTGAATGAAGTCACGAAGGCCTACTTTTCGAGGCTGGCGGACGTCATGGAGCAGGATGATCCGGAGACTGCCAGCGCCATGCGCACCGTAGCGCGTGATCCGGATGATCAACAGGCGCTGAAGCACCTGTCGGCGGATCCCGGCTACAACGCCCAGCTCCGAACGACCTGCGTACCCACCATGCTCGAGGGTGGCCATGCTCCCAATGCGCTGCCGCAGCGTGCCCGCGCCAACGTGAACTGTCGGATCCTTCCGGACGAAGCCTACTCCGAGGTACTGGCGCGACTGCGGACGGCCATTGGAGACACAGCTGTGCACATCAGTACGCAACGGGAACCACTCGATTCACCGCCATCGCCACTGACGGCGGACCTCATGAACGCGGTGCAGCGTATCAGCAACGACATGTGGCCCGGAGTGCCGGTCATACCCACGATGAGCACTGGTGCCACGGACGGACTGTACCTGAGAAACGCCGGCATTCCCACATACGGTGTGTCCGGATTGTTCTATCCGGAGACGTTTGCGCATGGAATGAATGAACGGGTTCCGGCCCAGGCATTTTATGAGGGACTGGAGTTCATGTATCGACTGGTACGGAGCGTAACCTCAGCGCACCCGATTTCCTGACGGGCAGAAGGGAATCGTATTCTCATACCGTGGGCAAATGCGGCGGAGTTGCATGGCGCAGGGCGTCATATTCAGGGCCCTTCGTGAAATGAGGCTCCCCCGCAGGACTCAGCGCTTCCTTCTTGGTCGGCTCGCCGTGTTGGTCTTCGCTGTCGCAGTGGGCGGTTTCGTCAGCGGCCCGCTACCTGACTTTGCCCTGCTCTTGTCCACGGGAGCGGAAGGTTCCTTGTAGGGAGACTCTTCATCAGGGTCGGAGCCATAGACCACTCGCGGCTCGGGTGGAAGGTCGCCCACGAGTTGACGAAGTATGTCCTTGATCCCGTCACTGAGATGGTTTCCGTAGCGAAGCAGTCGTTCGGCGCGGGGTCTCTGGTCGAGCAGGAATACCAGGAACGGTTTGTCCGCCTTGATGGAGTTGCAGCGTTTGCAGGCCAGGACAAGGTTGTCGCGACGATCGTAGGCGGATTGTCCCTTGCGGGGTGTTACATGGTCGAGCGTGAGAGAAACGGGTGCGTATGTGACCCCGCAATAGGCGCAGACCGGGCCGTGGTTCCGGAGCAGCCACTCGCGCGTTTCCGCATAGGCAATGCGACTGGTAGGCTGTGAGCTGTGTCGGGTGTGCCCGGCTCCGGTGCCCCGCCCCCGGTGGCCGCGTCGTCGTCTGGCTGGTGGCATAGGCGAAAACTAAGGGGCGTCGTGACTGAGGGCAGCCGTTGGGGCATGACTGGAAGAGGGGAGCCCTGCTGCGGGCTCCCCTCTGTCCTTCCTCCTTTCCAGCCGCCTGTCAATTCCGTGGTGGTTTCGGTCGCGCACGGTACTTCTCGTACTCCAGGGTGTGGCGATCGTCGAACTTCATCCGTTGCCCCTTGATGAATATCTCCTTTATGAGGGAGCGTATGTCGATGGGATCGCCGGTAGTGACAATCAGGTTGGCGATCTTGCCCACTTCGATGGATCCATAGTCCTTGTCGACTCCGAACATCTTCGCCGCGTTGATGGTCAGTGCCTTGAGCGCGTCTTCGGGATCCAGTCCATACGCTTCAGCAAGTCCGGCATCGTAAGGCAGGTCCCGGGCACTGCTGGCACCACCGGTGGAGAACGCCAGCATTACGCCGGCTTTGGCCAGAACCCCGGGGTTGGCGTAGACCAGATCATACGGATCATCGTTTCCCGGTGTCCGATTCAATCCGTCCAGGATGACGGGTATCTGCTTCATGGCAATGCTGTCGGCCAGCATCCAGCCTTCGCTGGCTCCATGAATGATCACCTTTACCTTGAGGCTGTCCATGAACTTCATGACATCACGGATCTGCCGCGCACTGTTGGCATCGATCAGGATCGGCATTTCACCCCGGACTGCCGGAACCATGGCGTCCAGACGCAGGTTGGTATTCCAGCCAACCGGCGGCGTACCGCCACGGGGCATGACCCGGTCACGGGCCTCGCCGTAGGCCCGGGCGTCTGCCATCCAGCGGTATATCTGGCGCACCCCGTTTTCATAGGCAGCTTCGCGGTCCGCGGTACCGGCTCCAGTGCCACCCGCGCGTCCCATACCACCGAATCGTCCACCACCGCCGCCGATGCTGGGCCAGGTGAGCAGCAGGGCAACCTTTTCCTTGGCGATCATTTCTTCGTTTGTATAGCCGGCCAGGTTGATCAGGCCTGCTATTCCCGAGAATACCGATCCACTGGCAACAGTCAGTACCGATGTGATGCCATTGGCCCGGGTGACTCCAATATGCTCCGACCCGACGTTCACGGCGGTGGTTACCGTGAGATTGGGATTGAAATCACCCAGTTCGCGGGTGTCCACCGGTCCGGGGACGCCCCCCATTTCGACCAGACCCACGTTGGTGCCCGCATTTATGAGGCCCGGATAGACAAACTGGCCGGATGCGTCGATGACTGTTGCGCCGGCGGGAGCGGTGACGTTGGCTCCTACCGCGGTAATTCGTCCGTTCTGGATCACCACGGTCCCGTTCGGAATTCGCGGTCCCGTGACAGGTACCACCGTCCCGCCCCGAATCGCAAAGGTTCCCTGCGCCTGGGCGGGGGGTATTGCAAAGAGGGCCATTGCTGCCGCGGTGAATGCCAATCGGCTGGCTCGTCGCGGAAGCTGACCCGCGTGGTACTTCCGTTTCATGGCTGTCCTCCCGCATCGGATGTCACACGCGGGCGGGCCTTGATGAGCTGTATGAGCCACTCCAGCGTGGGGGCGGTATTGCGGTCGAAGAAGACGCGGCCGTCAATCAGCGTCATGTCGACGCGCGACGCGGGCGCAAATGGGTGGCCGTTGAAGATGGCAATATCGGCATCCTTGCCGACATCTATGGAGCCGACCTCCTTGTCGATCCCGAGCTGTATCGCAGCATTCAGGGTGATCATGCGAAGTGCTGATTCTTCCGATGCACCTCCAAAACGCATCGTCTTGGCGGCTTCCTGGTACAGGCGCCGAGCCCGCTCGTCGGAATCGGAATTGATCGTCACCAACACACCCCGTTCCGCCATCAGGGCGGCGTTGTGCGGGATGGCGTCCCAGGCCTCCAGCTTGTAGCCCCAGAAGTCGGCAAAAGTGGAAGCTCCCGAACCGGATGCAGCGATCTCATCGGCGACCTTGTAGCCTTCCAGGACGTGCTGGAACGTCGCCACGCGGAATCCGAACTCCTTGGCGATGCGCAGCATCATCAGGATTTCGTCAGCGCGATATGAGTGGCAATGTACCAGTCGCTTCCCTTCGAGCACTTCCACCAGCGCATCCTTTTCAAGGTCTCGTGCCGGTGGGATCGGTTCCGCACCACGGGTTCTGGCCGGCGCCTTGTCCCAGGCAGCCTTGGCCTTGTCGAAGGCCTGCCATTCCCGCTGGTATTCACGTGCACCGGTGAAGGCCTCCCGCAGGAGATCCTCCACGCCCTGGCGGGAACGGGGGTATCGCGTGGGATTCGCCACTCGTGTCTGCCGCACGTTCTCGCCAAGGGCAAACTTGATTCCCGGTGGGGCCCCGGCGAACCGGAGGCTGTCCACCGGGAGACCGAAGCGGAGCTTGATGACCGCATTTTGGCCGCCAATCGTGTTGGCCGACCCGTGGAGAACATTCACTGTCGTCGTGCCACCGGCGAGCATGCGATAGAGCGAGATACCGTCTTCGCGCAGCACATCCTGCATGCGCACCTCGGCGGTTATCGACTGCGTGCCTTCATTGATGGCTTCGTTGGCGGCGTGCGAGTGAGCGTCGATGATCCCCGGCGTCACCCATTTTCCACGGCCGTCTATGATCCTGGCGCCCGCGGGAACAGCAACATTCGTCCCCACCTCGGCGATCTTGCCATCCCGGATGAGGATTGTGCCGTTCATGATATTTCCGTGGCTCGCCGTCATGATGTTGGCGTTTGTGATTGCCACGAGAGTTCCTGCGGCAGGCGCCGGGAGTTCCAACGGATTGCCGACCGGAACGGTCTGCTGTGCCGTTGCCATGAACGCGGCTCCCGAGGCAGCGAGCAGAAGGCCATGTCTGGCCACCGATCCGACCCGCCTTGCGATGGTCAGGGTAATCATTTCTCCTCCCGCGACTGCGGTGGGTTGCTCGCACGTCCGCTCCGGCCTGAAGCCGGAGCCGGAATGACATCGTACTCCAGACCGTCGACGAAAACCTTCTCCAGACGGGCGCCGGATGTCAGCGCCTCGCCCTGCATCACGAGGAGGGTTGCAGCCTTGCCCGTCTCGATGCTTCCCAGCTGCTGATCCACACCGGCGACCTCGGCGGCACGGATGGTGAGCGCCTCGAGAGCCACGCTGCGGGGCAACCCCGCGGCAATCACCTTCCGGACATTCCCCATGAACTCCTTCGGTGCGAGTCCACCCGATGCCAGCGCGAACCGGATTCCCGCCGAATTCAGCGCAGCTGCATTGCCCTCCAGAATCTTCTCAGCCGCCTTTCGCGCCGCGGCACTGTCCGCGGGGTCGTGTCTTACAGAGAACTGGTACTGCCATCCGGTGGCCTGGGTGGCACTGGGAAAGTCCACCGAGACCACCGGCATCATCGCCCCTTTGAGTGCATCGATGGTGCGATACCCCTCAGCGGCGCCCACCACGTGCAGCCTGACACCGAACTCCTTCTGCAGTGCCAGAGCGCGAAGGATCTCGTTTTCCTCGCTGGCTGCGATGAAGATCGGCAGATTTCCCTTGACCACGGGTACGAGTGCATCCAGCTCCGCGTTATGCTCGGGCCGGACCATTCCGCGAGGGTTGGCTGCATAGCGTTCAGTCAGTAGTGCACGTCGTTGCGCGTCGTAGAGGAGCTGCCGCTGATACGCAATCACTCCCAGGAGCGAACCGGGATACCGGCCCCGAACCGTCTCATAGCCGACATGCAGTGCCACCGGAGACTTTATTATCCAGCGGGTCGCGGTGTCCTCGCGCATCGGGACGAGGGCTGACTGTCCCCGGAAAAGACCGCGCGACGGAGCCACCAGTACCGCACCGATACCCTGATCCCGTGCCTGGCGTTCATCTTCCGCCGAAATGGTCAACTCGGCGGCGACCTGGCGTCCCGGCTCCAACCCAATGGGTTGCGACTCTTCTTCCTGGCCCTCCGCCGGACCACCACCGGCCCGGCCACCGCGGCCACCCTGCTGTGCTGGTGCTGGCAGCCCCATCGAGGACGTCAGGTCGATGAAGGCCGGGTATACGGTCTTGCCGGTCAGATCGAGGACCCGCGCGTCCGGGGGTGGTGTCACTGAGGGCCCGACGGCCTCGATGATCCCGTTGCGGATGATGATGGTGCCGCGATCGATCGTGCCTCTGGTCACCGTCTCCACGCGCGCATTGACGAGCGCCCAGACACCGGTGTTGTCATCGCGCGAGTGCGTTTGCGCGGAGGAAACAACCGGGACCGTGGCCGTCAGCGCGACGAGAATCGGCACCAGGCGGTGCAGGGGTGTTCGTCGCATGCCATGGCTCCAGCAGAAGGGTCAGAGAGACTACAGCATGCGAGCATACGAAGCGTGACACGATCGGGCAAGCGTCGCAGTGCCCAGCGAGGTGGGCCGTATGAATGAATCTTCTCCCACGCGCCGAGCTCGCCGGAACCTTTCCTGCCGTCGAGCCCGGGTGAGTCCCGCGAAACCAGCCAAGCGGGCACGCAACGGTATCACGAGCGCGGGATCATCCTTGCGGGACCGAAACCCTGACCGGCACTCCCGGAGAGATCGCAGAGTTGTTCAACGTGCAAATGTCGAAAGTACCGTCTTTTCCACTGTTCATTGTAACCTCTTGTGGTGGGTGTACTTCCGGATGATTTCACAGGTCATCGTCAACTTGATGACGAGAATCAACGTTTGCACATGACCATGCCGGTCGCTTCTGGATACATTCGACCGGATGACTTCTCCAAGGTCTGGTAACCGGTCCCCGGTCACCCTGGCGTTCGGACATTTCGCCGGGAGCGGTGTTGCGCCCGGCGTACTCCTGCTGTTGTGCACCCTCGCGGCCCTGGTCTGGGCCAATTCACCCTGGTCGTCAGCGTACTTCCATCTGTGGGAATCGGAGCTGTCGATCGGATTCGCCGGGAATCGCGCCGGAGGAAGCCTTCACCGCTGGATAAACGATGGCCTCATGGCGGTCTTCTTCCTCCGTGTGGGCCTGGAGATCAAGCGTGAACTACTCGTTGGCGAACTCTCCCAGCCTGGCCAGGCGGTCCTCCCCATAGCAGCGGCTCTGGGCGGGATGATCCTGCCCGCGCTCCTCTTTTTCGCCGTGAATCGAGGAGGTCCTGGCGCTGCCGGTTGGGGGATTCCAATGGCCACGGACATTGCGTTCGCGCTGGGGATTCTCGCGCTGCTCGGGTCGCGTGTCCCCGCCGGCCTGAAGGTCTTCCTGACCGGCCTGGCGATAGTGGATGACATCGGAGCCGTGGTGGTGATCGCGTTGTTCTACACACAGGCAATCCAGTGGAGTGCGATCCTGATGGCCGTGGGAGCGACAGGACTTCTGGTGCTTCTGAACCGGTGGTCGATCCAGAGTCTCGTTCCATATTCTGTGGCAGGTGCGATCCTGTGGATGGCCCTGCACTCATCGGGTGTTCATGCGACCGTTGCTGGCGTGATTCTCGCCCTGGCCATCCCATCCAGCACGTGGATCAACGCCGTGGAGTACTCCCGTCGGACACGGGATCTGCTGGATGGGTTTGATCGCTCCGAGACCGGGGATCTCCTGGTTCTTACCAGCAGAGGGCAGCAGGATGCCATCCACGAGATAGAGGTGACCAGTTCCCGGGCAGTGGCGCCACTGCTGCGTCTGGAGCACTCGCTGCATGGCACCGTGAACTACCTCATTGTACCCATCTTTGCCCTGGCCAACGCCGGCGTGGAGTTGAGTGCTGCTCGACAGGCGGTCTCCAGTCCGGTCGCCATTGGTGTCGTGCTCGGCCTTCTGCTGGGAAAGCCGCTTGGCGTCATGCTCTTCAGCGTTCTCGCCGTTCGGTTTGGCCTGGCGCGCTTGCCAGGAGGAGTATCCTGGCCCCAGGTGCACGGGGTGGCGTGGCTCGCCGGAATCGGGTTCACCATGTCCCTGTTCATTGGCGAGCTGGCATTTCGGGGAGGAGAGATGATGGTGGCTGCCCGACTGGGCATTCTGGGGGCATCGGCCGTCGCTGGAGTTGCCGGTTCACTGCTGGTGAGTGGAGCGACCCAGACCAGGCGGAAGGGTGAAGGCATGGTGCGGAACGGATTCTGAGATGCTGCGATCCACGGGTTCACGTTGCATCTTCCTGCGGGTCAGCTTTCATCAGCCGCGCCGGGTCGCTGCGACCTGGTGCCTACTTCAGGACAGACTCATGCATTTCATCAGAAGGACTACCCTGTTTGCTCTGTTCCTTGCCCTGCTGCTCCCGGGGATGTCGGCCGCGCAGACCGCTACGCCGTTCGACGACCTGCCGTTTCGTTCGATAGGTCCCGCGGTGATGGGCGGCCGCCTCCACGATGTGGAAGCCATTCCGGGGAACCCAGCGACGGTATACGTGGTTGGTGCCACCAGTGGTGTCTGGAAGTCGACCAACCGGGGGATCACCTGGAAGTCGATCTTCGATCATGAGGCGGTGAGCACCGGTGGTGATCTGGCCATCTTTCAGGGAAACCCGGATCTTCTCTGGCTGGGAACGGGTGAACAGAACAACCGTCAGAGTTCATCGTGGGGGAACGGTGTGTACCGGTCGAACGACGGCGGCGAAAGCTGGACGCACGTAGGACTGGAAAAGACCGCCGCGATCGCGAAGGTGCGACTGCATCCCACCAATGAGAACATTGCCTGGGTTGCCGCGGCCGGAAACCTATGGAGGCCCAATCCTGAGCGCGGTGTTTTCAAGACCGTCGATGGGGGGAAGACGTGGTCCAGGATCCTCTACGTGGACAGTCTCACCGGAGCCACCGATCTGGTCATGGACCCGTCCAACCCGGACATACTCTACGCGGCGATGTACCAGCACCTTCGTACACCGTGGGGCTACAATGGAGGCGGCCCCGGGAGCGCGATCTACAAGACGACCGATGGCGGGACGACCTGGACGAAGCTCTCGAACGGCATTCCCGAAGGCGACAAGGGCCGAATTGGTCTGGCAATTGCCCGCACGTATCCAAAGCTGTTGCTGGCGACAATCGAGCATCCTTCCGCAGGGGGAACATACCGGACCGAGGATGGAGGCGAGACGTGGGAGCGGGTCAACACGCTGAATCCGCGGCCGATGTACTACAGCAAGATCTTCATTGATCCCACCAACGAGCGCCGTGTCTGGATTCTGGGAGTCGAAGTGTATCGCAGCGATGACGGCGGCCGGTCATTCCGCCAGCTGCCGAACTCGCCGACATACGATGTGGGGCTCAAGACGGACATGCACAGTCTGTGGATAGACCCGACGGATCCCAATTTCGTTTACATGGCGGGTGATGGAGGACTTCACGCATCATCGGACATGGGTGAGAACTGGCGCCGGATAAACAATTTCGCGATCGGACAGTTCTATGCCATCGCCGCCGATGATCGGGATCCGTACTGGATCTATGGTGGGCTGCAGGACAATCACTCATTCATGGGACCGAGCAGTACCCGTCACTGGTTAGGCATCGTGAATACCGACTGGAGGCAGATCGGGTTCAGCGACGGTGCCTATCAGCAGCCTGATCCCTTCAATGCCCGCTGGGTGTATTCGTCCAGTACGGGGATGAACCTGCAGCGCGTGGATATCAATACGGGTGACCGTCTCCCCATCCGTCCGACCCTCGCTGAGGGTGATACGTCCCGGATCCGGTTCGACTGGATTTCGCCGATGGTTGCCTCCCGTCATGCCAGGGGGACGCTCTACGTGGGCGGAAACCGCCTTTTCATTTCGCGTGACCACGGAGAGACCTGGACCTACACGAAGGACCTGACCAGACAGATCAATCGTGATACCCTGCGCATCATGGGGATCCTCGACAGCCAGATCCGGATTTCGCGCAATGATGGAGAGTCCGGATTCAGTGAAATCACCAGCATCAGCGAGTCGCCGGTAGACGCAAAGGTACTCTGGGTGGGCACTGACGATGGCTTCATACAGGTTTCGAGGGATGGAGGCAGGACCTGGACCGAAGTGTCCGGAAACATCCGTGGCGTGCCCTTCATGACGCTGGTGAGTCGCGTCGTGGCATCGTCGGCCGGGAAAGGTGTGGCATACGTGACATTCGACGGACACCGAACCGGCGACTTCACGCCGTACGCCTTTCGTACGACCGATTTCGGAGCGTCCTGGACACCGGTGACAGAGGGACTTCCCCAAGGCGACGTGGTTCGTACGATACATGAGTTCCCCGGTCGTCCCGCGGTAGCGTTCATCGGGACGGAACGTGCCCTCTACGTAACCACGGATACAGCGCGTACCTGGCGGCGTCTGCGCGCCAATCTTCCAACGGTTCCCATCTACGACATTCTCGTTCATCCCAGGACGGGAGATCTCATCCTCGGCACGCACGGGCGCAGCATCTGGATACTCGACGACGCCAGGCCCATTGCCGACTGGACTCCGGCGATCGCGAACGAAGCCGTTCACGTATTTCCCGCGAGGCCTGTAACGCAGTATCTCTTCTGGGAGGATTTCTCCAACTGGGCGCAGGGGGAGTACGCCGGTCAGAATCCATCCGATGGGGCGCTCATCTCGTACTCGCTCGGGAGAGCGGTGCCCTCAGTGCGGATCACGGTGACGGCTCCCGACGGGCGGGTGGTACGTACTCTGGATGGACCGGGAGAGTCGCAAACCATTCACAGGGTGAATTGGGATCTGCGACACGCACCGATTTCCGCGTCCGGTCTGGTAATGCCGGCGGTGGCTGCCCAAGGACGGGGTGGGCGGGGCGGCAGGGGTGGGTTTCCGGGAAGTGGTGGTGGAGCAGGCGAACCTTACGGACCGGGTGTACCTCACAACATCGGTGCCCGGGGCGCGTTCGTTGCGCCGGGAACCTATACGGTCACCGTCGAAGCCGGGGGTCAGAAGGCCAGCTCCCAGGTACGGGTACTTCCGGATCCTGAGGTTCCCCTTACGGCAGCTCAGCATCGGCAGCGGGAGCGCTTTCAACTCCAGCTGGCCGACATGATGCAGGAAATCGTGGACATCTCCCGCCAGCTTGCTGATCTCCGGCGTGAGGTCACGGCGGAGCGTGATGCTGCAACGCAGGGTACGCCTGCACGGGCTGCCGCCGAGTCACGGTTGGAACGCATCGCTGAGGCCGAACGAGCGTTTGTTTCCGGGCCTGCAACGATGCTGGGGCGGATCAACCAGCTCTCCAGTGCTTTCAACGGGTCCGGGGCGCAGCAGGGTACACTTTATCCCCCTACCCCTTCCATGCTTACTCAGGCCGCTTCCATTCGTTCTTCGATCGACAAGGTAAAGGCCCAGGTCGCTTCCATTCCGCAATCCGACTGAAGGCCGGGGTCAGCATCGTTTCCCGGGGAAGACACGGGGGGACTTCTACGGGCGTCCTTCCGTGTCAGTGGCTGTGGCGGGGTCGGGTGTCGATCAGTTGTCGGGTGCTGGCCGCCCGAGCAACCCATGCCACGGAGGAGACGAGATGAACCTCAATGGTCGGCCCTTTGTCCCCGCTTCCCACTCCCGACCCGAGTCCATTCGGGCTCAATCGCGCGTGTTGGAAGGCAGAGTTCCATCGGTCCTGACTGGGCGGGACGATACGGGAGCACCTGTTGCTTCCGCGTCGTCGCCCTACCTCGATCGTCTGGTCGTGAGATCCCGAAGTCGCATCCTGTTTCTGGAAGCGTCCGAGGTGACATGGCTCGAGGCGTTCGGGAACTATGTCCGATTCCATACCGCTGGTGAGACGTACACGGTACGGGGGACTCTGACGTCGTTCGAGAAGGATCTGGATCCCGAGCGCTTCGTGCGCATTCACCGGTCGATGATAGTGAACCGCGAGGTAATCCGTGAACTCCACTCCCGTCGTACCGGCGACTTCACGCTGGTGACGGAGGGTGGCGAGCAGTTGACGTTGTCGCGGAACTTCAGGAACAAGGTACCGGAACTGCGCAGGAAGCTCGCCTAGGCTGCGGGAAGGCCGGCGGTATTATTTCCGTCGAATGGAGAACATACCGCTTCTCAGGGATCTGGTCGTCCTCGTTGCCGTGGCCATCCCCGCGGTCATGCTGGCGCATCGACTTCGCATCCCGACCCTGGTCGGGTTTCTTTTCACGGGCATCCTGATCGGTCCGCACGCTCTTGGTTTTGTTCGCGAGGTGGAAGTAGTGCAGCAGCTCGCCGAGGTGGGTGCGATCCTCCTGCTGTTTGCCGTGGGTCTGGAGCTGTCACTTTCGCGTATCGTTCGAATGGGTCGCTATGTGGTTCAGGGTGGATCCATTCAGATGCTCGCGACCATTGCCATTGTGGCTCTCGTGGCACTGGCTGTCGGACTTCCGGCGAATCACGCGGTTCTTTGGGGTGCGATGGTGGCCCTGTCGTCCACAGCCATCATTCTGAAGATCTACGCGGACCGTGGGGAACTGGACTCAGCGCATGGCCGGGTTGTCGTTGCCATCCTGCTCTTTCAGGACCTTTGTGTTGTGCCTTTGATGGTTCTGCTGCCCCTCCTCGCGGGGGTACAGGAGGGATCCGCCGCGGTTCTGCGAGCTGTCGGCGTGACGGTGCTGGTGACGGGCGGACTGATCATGGCCGGGCGATTCATCGTGCCGGAGCTCTTGAGGAGAGTGACCAACCTGCGCAACCAGGAGATCTTCACTCTTTGTGTCCTGGCAATCGGGTTGGGCGCGGCATTCCTGACGTCGCGTTTTGGTCTGTCGTTGGCGCTGGGAGCGTTCCTGGCCGGTCTGGTGGTGTCGGAGTCGGAGTACGGACTGCAGGCGTTGTCCGACGTTCTCCCGTTCCGGGATACTTTCAGTGGGATCTTTTTCACGTCCATTGGCATGCTGCTGGACGTACGGTTTTTCGCTGCCAATGCACTACTGGTCCTGGCCGTGGCTGCCGGAGTGATCGTGCTCAAGTCGGTCGCCGGGTATGCAGTCGTGCGGTTCGTACGGAGGTCCACGCGATCAGGTATCATCGCCGGCCTGGGGCTGGCACAGGTGGGAGAGTTCTCCTTCGTTCTGGCAAGTGTGGCCGCCACCATGGGTCTTCTCGTCGGAGAGGAGTACCAGGTATTTCTGGGCGCGGCAATACTGACGATGCTGGCAGCGCCGTTTCTCGTGCAGGGGGCGGCAGCGTTTGCAGACTGGATGCTGCGCCATCGGGTGGCACCCACCATGGAGTTCGCCACACGCGAAGTGCGAGCTGCAATGCCGCTCAATGATCATGTGATAATCATCGGTTACGGCTTGAACGGCAGGAATCTCTCGCGGGCCCTTCGAGCGGCGGGGATATCGTACGCTATCGTGGATTCCAACGGTCAGAAGGTCCGCGATGCCCGTCTCGACAGGGAGCCCATCTTCTTTGGTGATGGTGCCCGCGGCGAAGTGCTGGAACGGATCGGTATCCGACGGGCACGGATGCTGGTCTTTGCAATCGCGTCGCACCAGGATGAAAAGCGCGGGATCGCGGTGGCGCGCCACCTGAACCCGGCGATCCACATCGTGTCACGGACGCGCTACGTGGCCGACATGGAGGAACTCCATTCCCTGGGTGCCAACGAAGTCGTCCCCGAGGAGTTCGAAACATCGTTGGAGATCTTCGCGCGCGTGCTCCGGCGGTATGGTGTGCTGGAGCGTCGCATCCGCGAACAGGTGGAGGAGGCGCGGCGGGACCACTACGAGCTGCTGCGTCAGCGAGGCACCAACCTGACGCGCATCGACGGCTATCTCGCGCCCCTCGCGGCGAGAGTGGAGATGGAGACGGTCATGGTGCGGCGGGGATCCGACGCGGCGGGGCGACCGCTGGGCGAACTCAAGGCTCTCTACCCGGAAGTACGCGCCGCCGCCTTGATTCGAGACGGGAGAGTCCACTACGACCTTGATTCCGAGTCACACATTGAGGCCGGAGATACCGTAATCCTGATCGGTGATGGGGGTGCGCTCGCACTGGCGCTTGGTGCCTTTGCGGAACGCTCCGAACCCGCAGCCGGGTGAGACCGGTGCTTAATCGCGAGGTGTTTCTGCACCGGGATGTCACGAGCGTGCCGGTTTCGGCCTGCCAGCAAGATCTCAATCCGTGACACTGGTGCCGCGGGTGTTCCCCCTCAGGTTCTCTCCCGGGTTGCGTCACATGGTGGCTGGTGCATTCTGGTTCTCCGTCATGAGTGCGCTCGTGAAACTGGTGGGGCGGCGGCTGCCCAGCATGGAGATCGTCTTCTTTCGCGGGGTGCTCACGCTGGGATTGAGCTACCTGGTGGTGCGCCGGGCGGGCATCCATCCGGTTCTGGGTGTGCGACGCCGCCTCTTGCTTCAGCGCGGTGTACTTGGCGGTGCCGCGCTGGCCTGCTTCCTGTTCTCCCTGACGCACCTGCCCCTGAGTGAGGCGACGCTGATCCAGTACACGAATCCGGTCTTTGCCATCCTGGTGGCACGGCTCTGGTTCCAGGAACAGATGGGGTCGGCGGAGTGGGTGGCCCTGGGTGCATCTCTCGCCGGTGTGCTGCTGATCACCCGTCCCGCGTTCCTGTTTGGTGGAGTTGCGTCAGGTATTCCACTGAATCACGTGCTGATTGCCCTGGCGGGTGCCATGTTCAGCGGGTCAGCCTACGCCACCATTCGGCAAATGCCGGGGGAACGTCCTGAGGTGGTGGTGATGTATCTGCCCCTGCTGGCAATTCCGATCTCGCTTCCGTTCATTGGCTCTGACTGGTTGCTTCCCACAGGTCCTGAGTTCGTGATCCTTCTCGGGATCGCGGGAGCGACCCAACTGGCGCAGTGGTTCATGACACGCGGGCTTCAGTCGGAAAGGACTGGCCGGGCAACGACCGTTGGGTACGTACAGATTGTCTTTGCGGCAGCGTGGGGCGCACTCTTCTTTGGTGAGCCCCTGACGGGGTGGACCATCATTGGGGCAACGGTGATGGTCTCCGGGCTCATGGCACTGGTAATCTTGCACCAGTCAGCGGTGGCCATCGACGAATAGGTGCGAGACTGCCGGCAGAGTCGTTCAACCAGGGGTCGGGCAGCGACTGAACTTTCCACGATTACAACGTGTCTCTTCGTCCAGCTGTCGTGCTTGGAGCGATCCGGATCCTTCATACAGTGGTCTGGGCATTCTTCGTTGCCGCCATACTCGCCATTCCGGTGACGGCCTGGCTGGAGCGGTTCGACCTCTTCGCCATCCTCACGGGGGTCGTTCTGCTGGAAGTGGTGATCCTGCTGTTCAATCATATGCGGTGCCCACTCACGGGTGTTGCAGCGCGATACACCAGCGACCGCCGCGACAACTTCGATATCCATCTTCCCCTGTGGCTGGCACGCTGGAACAAGCACATCTTCGGTACCCTTTTCGCAGCGGGTGTGTCCTTCGGGCTGTGGCGTCTCCTGGTACGCTGAACAGCGGAGTGTCGGGCAGCCTTGTCGCGCCAGGGTATGAATGCAGCTCTGTTCCTTCCGGTAGCGCGTGACTCGGCGCTCGCATCCGCTGTTTTTTTTCTGCGCACGGCTTTCGGTGTGTGCCCACGGTGGATCGCCGGAGAGACGGTGCTTATTCTGCCCAGTCTCGGCAGCCTGACAATTCACATTGGACGAAGGGCTGTCAGAGAGATGAGGGCGGCCGTCGACACGCCGCCGGAGGCAAGGGTCGTGGAGTCTTTTCCTGAAAAACGGAGTACCGGGATGTCAAGCGAGCGGGAGCTGCACGTGGTGACGGGCGCCTTTGGGTACTCGGGACGCTACATCGCCCGTCGCCTGCTTCGCGCAGGCCATCGTGTGAGGACCCTTACCGATTCACCAGAGCGTGAGCACGAGTTCGGAAAACTGGTAGACGTACACCCGTTCAACTTTGCCCAGCCGGGACGGCTTGCTGCCTCACTCGAGGGCGTTCACGTCCTCTATAACACGTATTGGGTGCGATTCAACCATGCTGATTTTGGTTACGCGAAGGCAGTCGCGAATACCCGGGTGCTGTTCGCGGCGGCCCGTGCGGCAGGCGTACGGCGCGTGGTTCACGTGAGCATCACGAATCCGTCGGAGGAATCTGATCTGGAGTATTTCCGGGAGAAGGCAAACCTCGAGCGCGAGCTGCGCGATTCCGGAATCAGCCACGCAATCCTGCGTCCAGCAGTCCTGTTTGGTGGCGAGGATATCCTCATCAACAACCTTGCCTGGACACTCCGTCACTTGCCGGTTTTCGGCGTTTTTGGTAGCGGTCGGTATCGCCTGCAACCGATTCATGTCGATGATCTGGCGGCCCTGGCGGTGAGCCAGGGTGCACAGCACGCCAATCAGACGATCGATGCGATAGGACCAGAAACCTGGGCCTATCGTGACCTCGTCGAGGAGCTGGCGGGGATAGTGGGCGTGCGGCGGCCGGTGATTTCCGTACCACCGGGCATCGGCTATGCCATCGGCTGGCTTCTGGGAAGATTCCTGAACGACGTGCTTATCACCCGGGACGAGGTTGAGGGGCTGATGCAGGGGCTTCTGGTGACGGATTCGGAGCCCACGGGCCCAACAAAGCTCTCTGTGTGGGCCCGGGAAAACGCCGCCACGCTTGGCAGGCGGTATGCCACGGAGCTCGGACGGAGGCGGAATCGCCGGGTGGCTTACGCGGAAGCCAGGTGATCCCCGGCGGAGCCGGCAACTCACCGGGGTATCGTTGATTTCGGCCCACGGGGTGGTTGCCGGAACCAATCGGCGGCTCCATTTTCTGCGCCTCAGTTGTTCAACATCTGCCGCAACCGGTGGCGGGGAGTTGCATCGTCGCTTTTCCGATGTGCGTCCACCTCCACTGGACGGCAGGGATACCGGACTGCATTGGATTCCACCAGTGCGACTGTTCCGCGAATCTGGACCTCGGAAGGGAGAACTCGGATGAACTGCCGATCGTTGATGCGCCGTGTGGGTGCCGGCGCCGGCCTCATGTTGTCGGTGCTTCCCACAGTGGTCATGGCGCAGCAACCGCCGCGCCAGCAGCAGGAGCCGCCGGTGCGATCCACGCGCTTCTGGGATGCTTCCAAGCTGTCACAGCCTGTCTACAACGTGCGGACGGACTTCAATGTACGAATCCCGATGCGCGACGGGGTGATGTTGTCTCTGGACATCTACTATCCGGTGGCGCCAGGCAAGTTTCCCACCCTGCTCTGGCGGACACCATACAGCAACAACAGCGCCGGCGAAGTGTCGCAAGGAAAATGGTATGCGTCACGGGGCTATGTTGTCGTCAAGGCCGATGTACGCGGCAAGTATGACTCGGACGGAGAGGCCTACACGTACAGGTACGAAGCCGATGACGGATTCGATACTGACGAATGGATCGGCAAGCAGCCCTGGAGCAACGGGAAGATAGGCCTGATGGGTGGTTCCTACCTGGGGTATACCGAGATCACCCAGGCTATCCGGGGCAGCAAGTACCTGTCGGCCATGTCGGCCTCGGTGACGACGTCGGACATATACAACAACTGGGTCTACGTCGATGGAGCTTTCTTCTATGGGTTTGCATTTCCGTGGGGCGCTGCCTCCATGGATGGCCATGTCGGTCAGACGCGGAACCCGGACGACTGGCCGGATGCGTATGACAACCTTCCCATCCTGACTTCCGATTCGGCCGCCAGCCATGTCAACCAGCCGTATCGCGACTGGTTGAGACACCCGCTTCGTACCGATCCCTACTGGAAGAACATCAGCTTCGAGGATGAGGTCCACAACATAGGGATACCCTACCTTACGATAGATGGGTGGTACGATCTCTTCATGCGGGGCGCCATTGCCGACCACCAGAAGATCGTGTCCCGGGGAAAGACCGAGCTGGCACGCAAGGGCAAGAGGCTGATCCTTGGGCCTTGGTCACACAGCACGGGCGTCCGGTACGTGAACCGACCAACAGACGCGGATCGCGGAATCGACTTCGGCCCGGAGGCGGAGCTCGATCCCAACTATATCTACCTTCGCTGGCACGACTACTGGCTGAAGGGGATCGACAACGGAGTCGACAAGGACGCGCCCATTTCCATCTTTGTAATGGGTGAGAACAAGTGGCGTGATGAGCAGGAATGGCCGCTGGCGCGCACGAAGTTCACGAAGTACTACATACAGAGCGGTGGCCATGCGAACTCGCTGTCCGGTGACGGCACGCTGGTGACGACACCGCCCAAAGGTGCAACAACCGACTCGTACGTCTACGATCCGGCTTCGCCCGTGCCCACCGGCGGCGGCAACACCTGCTGCAGCTCGGTGCCATCGGGACCGTATGATCAGCGTCGGATCGAACAGCGCGGTGACGTGCTGGTGTACACGACTCCCGTACTCACGGAGGCGGTGGAAGTCACCGGTCCCCTGCAGATGAAGCTGTACGCGGCCACGTCGGCGCTGGATACCGACTGGACCGCGAAACTCGTGGACGTTCACCCCGATGGCTACGCGCAGAACATCCAGGATGGCATCATCCGGGCGCGCTACAACGGGACGATCGGGAAGTCAGCAAAGCTGCTGGAGCCGGGCAAAGTTTACGAATACACGATCGACATGTGGGCGACCAGCAACGTGTTCCTGCCTGGACACCGGATCAGGCTCGAGATCTCCAGCAGCAACTTTCCCCGGTTCGACCGTAATCTGAACACGGGTGAAGATCCCGCGACTGGTACCCGGATGGTGAAAGCCACGCAGACCGTCTATCATTCCGCGGAGTACCCGTCACACGTCATCCTCCCGATCATTCCACGACAGCCGTAGCGTGAGGTCCGGTGTCCCGACGGAAGGGTTTGCCCGCGACATGATGATCGCTCCGGGGGGTATGTCCAACATCCCCCGGAAGGGGATCCGGAGGGATCCCTGGTGCCCGGCGATGGAACACGGAAACCTGGCGGGGTAACGGAATCACCGCATCAGGCCCCCCCCGAAGCCGGGCCCGGGCTGCAGGGCGGAACATTGAAGAACCGGAGAAAAGTCATGATTGAAAGTCGCGGATCCCGCGGATATGTGCCTCGTATGGGGGTGCTCCTCCTTGCCTTCGTCCTCGGCGGGTGTGCTTCGACCATTCGCATCAGGGACCTTCTGGCGGAACCCCAGAAGTACGATGGCCGTACCGTTCAGATCGAAGGGCGAGTAACGCGCGGTGCCGGTATCCTGGGTGTGGGCGCATTCCAGGTGGACGACGGAACCGGACAGATCGTGGTCATAGCACGTGGAAGTGGAGTTCCGGCGCAGGATACACGTACCCGCGTGAAGGGCACGTTCGAGTCCGTCTTCAACTGGGGCGGCCGGGCAATCGCGGCCATTCTGCAGGGTGGTCAACCCAGGAACTGAGGCGGCTTCGGGGTGGCCAAGGTTCCCCCCACCCGGTGGGTCTGAATGATGAAAAGCCCAACGGGCCTGACGCGACTAGTCAGGTCAGGGATTGGCGGGAACGCGCGACAGGTTGGTGCTCTTCATCCCCGGCCATCGACGTTCACGAACGCTTTTCCGCGTGGCCTCCGAAAGCTGCCCGCATGGCGGACAACATCCTGTCGGCATAGTCGCCTTCGCCCCTGGATGAAAAGCGCTGATACAATGCGGCGCTGAGTACCGGAGCAGGTACTGCTTCATCTATGGCGGCCTTTACGGTCCAGCGTCCTTCACCTGAGTCGGAGACACGACCTTCGAAACCGTCCAGTTCCGGGGACTCGAGCAGAGCTCCAGCGGTGAGGTCCAGTAGCCAGCTGGCAATGACGCTGCCGCGGCGCCAGAGCTCCGCAACATCAGCGACCTCGATGTTGTACCGGTAGTGTTCCGGCTCCCTGAGTGGCGTGGTCTCTGCATCCCGATCGTGCTGTCGAAGGCCGACGTTGGCATGCCTCAGAATGTTGAAGCCCTCGGAATACGCCGCCATGATGCCGTACTCGATTCCGTTGTGGACCATCTTGACGAAGTGGCCAGCCCCAGCCGGCCCACAGTGTAACCACCCCTGTTCTGCCGTACCCGGTTTCCGATCGCGCCCCGGTGTGCGGGGCACTGAGTCCATGGCCGGTGCAAGCGCGGCAAACACCGGCTGCAACCGTTCCACAGGTCCAGGTTCGCCTCCAATCATCTGACAGTAGCCGCGGGCAAGGCCCCATACACCTCCGCTGGTGCCGACATCGACATAATGAATGCCACGCGAAGAGAGTTCCCGGGCACGCCGGATGTCGTCGATGTAATAAGAATTGCCACCGTCAATGATCGTGTCTTCAGGTGCCAGCAGAGGAACCAGTTCGGCGACTACAGTGTCGACCAGTGCGGCAGGTATCATGAGCCATACTGCCCGGGGTGTCTGCAGCGAACCAACCAGTCCCGCCAGGGACTCAGCACCAATGGCGCCTTCCCCTGCCAGACGCTGTACAGCTTCGGTCGATCGATCATAGACTACGCACTCGATGCCAGCGGGCATCAGACGACGAACCATGTTGGCGCCCATGCGTCCCAGGCCAACCATGCCAAGCTGAGTCATGTTTCCTCTCCAGGTGCATTCCTAGGGTCACTCGACGACGTGGTGCAGCGTTCCCACTGTCACCGTCTTTCCGGCAGAGTGCCTCCGGCGCCGCTGGTACGTCTTCTTCGTCGAGGCCGAAAGCGGGGAGACCGGGGTACTGAAAAGGAAAATATGTCCTGTACCCGAACCACGCCCCGCGTGCGGTATGTGGATGGACCAGGAGGGAAGTACCAGCTCAGGCGATGAAGACCGGCGGGATATCACTCCCGCGCTTGGGGAGTGTGGTTCGGCTTTTCGACCCTCTACCCTCAATCATCTGGCGAAAGTCAACCCGGCTTCTTCACCACAAGATTGAAATCACTGAGACGGCGAAGTTCAGCCTTGATCCCGGGTTCTTCCTGTTGCGCCCTGGTATACCCACTCTGACGCACCATATGATCTTCATAGTCTGGCGGATCGTAGAACATCAGGTTGTGAACGGTTTCGTTCCCCACGACCCTCACTGAGTGCGCGGTGTTTGGTGGGATGAAAACGAGATCACCAGGCCCCATGAGATGGGTCTCTCCGCCCACAGTCCACTCGACCTGTCCCGATACTACGAAAAACGTTTCAGCGTGGCGGGCGTGATAATGAGGTGGAACGGTGAATCCCGGTTTCCACCTTTCATCGAGGAGTTCGAAAAGCCCTTCACTCTGCAGAGCGCTCAGGTCCACCTCTGAAGTAACCCATTCGTCCTGGACGTATGTCTTGCCGGTCCCATTCAGTGAAAAGTGATGCTTGGCGGGTCTCAGGGACGTAAGTACCCGGGTGCTGAATGCCTCGCGCTCCCGGCCTGAAGGAACCGGGTTGAAATCGCTGGCGGCCCGGAGGGATGCCTGGATTTCGGGATCTGCCTTCTGCTCTTCAGAGTACCTGGTACTTCGTTCGAGGTTATCCTCGTATCCACCTGGCGCGTAGATCATCAGCCCACGATAGGGCCGCTCGCCCAGTACCTTCACGGCGTGGACGGTATTGGCGGGGATGAAGACCATGTCTCCCCGGCTCATCACGTGGGTTTCACCGTTCACAGTCCACTCGACCTGTCCGTCGAGGACGTAGAACACCTCCGCATGCGTCCTGTGAAAATGCGGTGATACGGAAAACCCCGGCTGCCACGTTTCATCCAGCCACGTATACCTTCCGTCGCTCTGTGCCGCCGAGAGGTCGATTTCGGCGGCACTGAACCTGTCCTCCACATAGTGAGGTCCCCGTCCTCCCAGCGAAAAGTGATGTCTCTTCTCCGGAGGCATTTCCTGCGCTGACGCAAACAGGGGCACAGTCAGAGTGGCTGCCACGGTTAGACAGATCCGGGACGTGCAGTGCCGCATGTCGTGCCTCCTTCGGTACGTCGGGAATAGCCGCGTCGTGGTCCCGTAGAGCGGTGTGATAGAGACTCGCAGGTGATGAACTTGGCGGCCTTGTCCACAACCGCGCCAGTATCACTCTCCTGCCGTTTCCCAGACGTCCACTGGGGGTGGGAACCGGTCGCCAAAGCCGACTGAGGAGTACCGCTTTCCCAGCCGGGGTATCCTGAGGAGATTCCGCCCGGCGTTGGTACTGGTTCCTGCCGTGAGGGTCAGGATGCCGCGGGTGAGCGCGCCGGGGGCTACGTCGATCTCAAGGATTCACGCGGGTTCATCACCGGTGGCTGGTGTCACAGCCCTCTCGCCGTCGGGTTGGGCGACTGCATCCAGCCATCCTAGTGGATACGCGGTGGTGCGCACCGGCAGCATCGCTTCATTGAGCAGGTCGGCCGGACCATCTCCCAGCGAGCCAACAATGCGAACATCATCGGGTCGGAAGTCAACGATCGGCCAGCGGAATGAATCGAACGCGTGCGCCGTAATGGGAATGCGCGATGGAGTGTAGCCAAGCAAATGCGCTCCGATCCAATCCATGGCGGCGCTGCTCGAACTGGCCAATAGGAGGCCCAGTGGAAGAGGTTCCGGGGAGAGAGGTCCGTCTCCCTGACCCGCCACTACGGCATCGACGACATTCAGCACTCTCCGCTGGGGCGAGTCGGCAACTGTCCCGTCAGGTCGTCCGTACAGCAGAATGCGGTTAAGATCGAGGCAGGTTCGCCAGATGGTGTCGTTGCCCGACCAGGAGCCCTCCACACCCAGGCGATCACCGCTGGCGTGAGCGGCCCGGTGAAGCACGCGGGTGGCCACGGACAATGCGCGTTGGGCCATGGACCGGTCTGTCGAATTCTGCACGTCATACACGAACTCGAGAGCGCGCTTGATCCTGCTGCCGCCCGGATAGCAGTCGCCTCCGTGTTCCGAGCCACCCACCCTGTGGTGTGGCAGGAACTCCTTGTTTCCGTTTATTCCAATCAGGTTCTTGAGCGCGCAGGTAATACCGGCCTTCTTGTGTGTCTTAAGCTTCGGGAGATTGATGACGACATCTGCCTCCAGGATCTCCCGCGCCACCAGAAACTGGTGTCGACCCGGTCGATGAGTCTCGCGCATCAGCTTTGGGTCGTACATGGTTACGCGAAACGCACCATCGACGGTGATGGGCTCGAGCAGGCTCTCTCCACCCAGGTCGAAGAGGACGAAGTGATCCGCCGAGCGTTGTTCCCGTGCGGTCTCACGATGCCATTGGTGCACCACCGTCCGGGTACGACGAAAATCGCGCAATCCCTGGAACCTCGGCTCCCGTGCCGCAAGGTCCTCAGCCCAAGGCGGAAAGCCTCCGATGTTCATGAGCCTGTCGAAGTTGCAGCCCTGTACCGGTGCATCTCCTACGATTACCTGACCGGCGCGGCTCCGCAGGACTTCCTCGACGACCGCCTTGACCAGAGACGGGTGAGTGACCAGCGGCTCCATACCCCACGGGCCAAGGTTGGCATGCAGGACCCAGTTCGGCTTTACGAGTACCTTGGCGCCAGGAGGAATCTTTCCGCCAAACGCTCCATTATCAGGAGTGCTCCACCCCAACGCTTCCGTGAGTGAGCCCAGTGCTTTCTGCACAGGTGCGCCGTCGCCATAGGCAGCTTCGGGGATGCTCATTATCGAGACATCTGGTCCGCCGAGGGGGACAGGAGGCAATTCAGTCATGCGCTGCTGACTCCCGAGGGACTGTTGATGTCACTTCTCACTGGTCGCCATTTGCTGGAGCGACCGCGGGGGATCTCTTCGACCATCTCGATCTCGATCGACAGGCCGGGCAGGTTGGTGCGCAATGTGTTGAGAATGGAATCACCGCTTTGTGATGAGTAGCCGGCAGCGGGGACCAGCAGTACCGTGACCGAATGGTCGACGAGCTGATGGAGCTGGTAATCTCGAATGGGGAAGTCCTTCATGAGGTGAGGCAACGCCACAGGATGCACCCATCTGCCATCGGGGAGCCAGAGGCGATCCATGGCCCTGCCCACGACTTCGTGCAGGGTGTGTACCGGTACTCCCGGCCTGGCGCCAGTCGGAAATCGGGCGACATCTCCCACCCGATAGCGGAGCATGGGCATTCCGTCTGCCCTGAGCTTGGTGACCAGGATAGCAGCGGTGGTGTCTTCAGCGCTGGCTGGCCCGTCGGGTTCCAGGATGACGTTGGCCCAGTCAACCGAAAAGGCCAGAGAGTTCATGGGGTCCGTCTGGAACCCCATAAGACCCACATCCCGGCTTCCATAGCGTTCATGGATTGGCCGGCCGAAGGCGGTCATTATCTGTTCGCGCTGGTGAGGAAACAACTTCTCCGCGCCGGTGACGAAGGCAGAGCGCGGATACGTGGGATTGGTGATACCCTCCTGGAGCAGAGTTTCCGCCAGGGATGCCAGGGCGCCGGCGTAGGCCACCATGCCACGCGGTCGCCATCGTTGCAGATCTCCGTGGTATCGGAGCAGTACGTCACGATCCAGACGGAAGCAGTCGTACCAGCGCTTTGCTTCGAGGTTGTCGTGCAGGCGATCCTTCCATCCGGCACGAATCGTGGGGTCCAGGTGATGTCCCCAGAGGAGGGCTATGCGGCTGCCGAACGGCAGTCCTATTCGTTCCATGAAATACTCGATGCCGCTCTCGCTCCAACCGCGCTCCAGTGGTCCTTTCCAGAGTCTGGTTGGTGTACCGGTGGATCCACCGGTAGCGTCTTCGCGAAGGTCCGACTCCGGCACCGCGTTGCTCCTTATGGTGGTGCTGGCGGCCTGAATGTCCTCGCGTTCCAGCGTGGGCAGCAGGGCGTATTCATCGAAACCGAAGTTCGCGTGCGGATCAAATCCAATGGAGTCCAGCCGTTCTCTATAGAATGTCGTAGTTTGCCACGCGTAGCGAACGGTCCGTCGCAGCTCCAACAACTGCCAGTCCAGCTTCTGCTCAGTGCTCCAATTCCGACTCTGTCGCCGGAATGCAAGTCCGTCGCGATACGCCCTGAATGCTGTGCGTTGGGAGGTTCTCAGGCTCCGGGAGGCGTGCAGCATGGGCACCGCAACGTTTCGTGACAGTACCTCGTGAAGCAGCGGTATCATGCTACGGGTCGGTCAGTTCCGGAGGAATGAACGCTCACCCCTCCAACGCAGGTGGCGGAAAATGCTGCAGCAGTGGTGCCCCGGTGCTGCAGGACAGGCGCCGCAAGAATCAAGGCGGTCTCGTTGGTCACGTTGGAAATGTATCGCCGCATTCTGGAGAGCTGGGTCAGAAACGCCCACGCCCGCTCAGGCCGACAGGGGACCTGCGACACCTCGGCTTGGGCGCGGTCGCTGATTGTGGATTCCCTCGATTCCAGACGAACGAGGCTTCTGGCGGCATCGCGGAGAGTGAGTGAGGAAACTTTCGGCCAGGACTTCCTTCCCGTCTGGGATGGATCTTTCCGATTGCGCCGGAGGACACGGACACCGATCAGGGACTCGGAAACCGAGCCACTCCGCCGCCTCGCGCGAAACGGACCCAGCGTCGCTTGACCACCCGGTGTGCGTAGTACCACGGTACCATCCCCACATGTTCGACATCGTGAGCCCAACTTACGTACTTGGGTGAGGGAAGAGCGATCCAGCGGAGAGCCTGGAGGCGGGTCGTGCGATCCGGCATTCGTGCCAGGACCGCCCGCCACCCGTCGATGGTGCCGTGCCGAAGACCATGTAATGCGAGGTCTCGGTCGAGCGGCGTGGACTTTTTGGCCGCCGCCTCGACTCGTTCCAACACTAAGGCCTGCACGGGGGCACCAAGATCACTGACGTACCGCAGCAGAACCGAAGCGGGCAGCAGCAAACGCGCCCGTGTCAGAGCAGCGATGAGGCTGTCGGCATGCAGCGGGCCGCGACTGGCAACCATCCAGGCATCGCAGGCCCACTGCAGGTTCGCCCGTCGGGTGCTGTAGCAGGGGCGGCCCAAAGCGGCCGCCATGGCATCTTCGCGCGAGAGCACCCTTGCCATGCGACCGCCGACGTCCTGCCTCCTGCTAGTCCCTGCTACGTCGTCGAAGCCGCCCTCGTGGCAACTCAGGTGGAACAACGCGGTATTGAGGCGGACCGGAAGGTCACGCCTATGTTTCAGAATCCGGACGCCCTCTTCATCAGGAGCACGGAGGAACCCCACCCTCCGCAGAGCATCTGCCGACTGCGCGATGTCGGACTCGTGGAGAAGCAAGTCAATGTCGTGAGTGTGCCGCAAGACGGGATTGGGGTAGGCTGACATGCCCAGATCGACGCCACCCAACGCGACAAAATCCACGTTGGTGCCCGTCAAGGCGTCAATTGCCTCCGCCACGATTTCTCGAAAGAGCCGGCTGCGAAGTTCCTCCCGGAGGGCGCCCGTTCGGAGGACGGTCAGCAGCGCTGGATCCACGGCGATTTCGTTGCGGCGGAGGTTCCATTCAAGGAGGGGGCCGAGTCGTCGTCGGCCACCCCGATCGGTGCGAAACATTTCGACCAGGTCGTGTCCGGATCGCATGAATCTGTTCCATGCGTCAGCGCAGGCGTCACCATCCGCGAGGCATGCCTGCAGGAGCAGAGACTCATCCGTACCAGGCAGAAGCGCTCGAAGGGCCCTCAGCACGGCCGTGCTCACCAATGCTCCCGCCGCCTCTTGTCCATGACCTTCTTGAGCAGTGGGATTACATCCAACGGTGAGGACTCATGATCCCGCGTCAGGTTCCGACCATGAATGCGCCGATCCAGCAGCACATCCGGCAGGATCTCATACCGGATGTTGCGCATCATCATCCGGATGTACCACTCGGTGTCCTCACCCATTCGCAGAGTGGTGTCGAAGAACCCAACCACCTGGAACACCGTGCGTCGGGCGAGCATGGTGCAGGGAGATATCGGGATCTCGGGCCAGCGGCCCGGACTGAAGTTGGAGTGCTCGTCGAACGCCACGTTGCGCATTCCGCAGAAGACGACGTCCAGATCAGGCTTCTCAGCGAACCGACGGAGCTCCCGCTCCTGCTTTTCTCGGTGCCACAGGTCGTCGGCATCCAGAAAGCAGACGAAGTCGCAGGATGAGTGGGCTATACCCGCATTGCGTGCCGCAGCCTGCCCCTGATTGTCCTGAATCAGATAGCGGATCTGATCTCCGAACGTCCGAACGACTTCATCCGTATGGTCAGTTGAGCCATCGTTTACCACGATGATTTCGTCAGGCGGAACGGTTTGTGACTGGATGCTGATAATGGCATCCCGTACAAAACGGCCGCCGTTGTAGACTGGTATGATGGCGCTGACCGATGGAGTCATGGCTTGGACTGCCGTCGCTGGTCAAGCGACCGCTTTATTAGCCTCAGGAACTCATCGCGACTGGCCGCTGCTTCGGTTCTGCTCATGTTGCGGTCATGGATTCGCCGCCGCACGAGCACTTCGTCCACCAGGATGTCTCGTACACCGCACTGCCTGGCGCGAAGGAACCATTCGGCACCATCGCCGTGCTCCAGCGACGGATCGAACGGACCGACTCGGTCAAATACGACCTGTCCGAGCAGCATTCCACCTGACAGGTAGCCGGGTACGGGACCGTTCTTCGGATGGTTGCGTTCAAGATCCGTCCTTGGCTCGCATCCAGGCATGAAGAAGTTCTGGATGAGGCAGACGGATACATCAGTTCCGGGGTTGTCGAAGAGGGTGGTCAACTGCTTCTCCAGCCGGGTCGGCACCCAGAGATCATCCGAGTCGAGGAACGCCAGGTACTCGCCTTGAGATGCCTCGATGCCGCGATTCCTGGCAACCACGGGTCCGGAATTCTCCTGCCAGAGGTATCGGACTCCCTCGCCAAAGCCGGTTGCCACTTCTGCCGTCCCGTCGGTGGAGCCATCGTCAACCACGATGATCTCGATACGCTGATGCGTCTGCGCCTGAATGCTTCCAATTGCTTCAGCAAGGAAACGCGCCCCATTGTACACGGGGATGATGCACGATACGAGAGGTGGCATCATGATGTCATCATGGCATCGGTCATCTCTGCAACGACGCGAGGCAGTGCAGCGAGGTCACGACCAACATCCAGCCAGCAGGTTGGGGTGGCACTGACCACATCACTCATCCGTTGGAATGCCGCGTGACCCAGCTGCACGGAGTTCAGAAGCAGGAGCGAACTCGGCGCCAGACGAAGCAAGGACTCCGCCTTGCCGGCGGGTCGCCAGGTGGAATCGGGCCGATCCACGACACGGGGAAAGGCAAGGACCTTGATGCTTGCACTTGTTCCCAGACGCACGTTCGCCAGGCTGGAGGCAAGGACAAGAGACTTGTCTTCCCGAGACAGCTTCGCGGGTATGGCGCCGGGAACGAGGCGCGGAAAACGCTGGAGGTGAGTCGGATCGAGGTGAGCTGAATTGTAGGTACCATGGCCGACATATCCCTCCCCGTCGCGCTCCACGCTCACGTAGTCGTCTGCCAGGTAGGTCCAGCCTTCCTGCATGCAGGCGAGCGACGTGGTGGATTTGCCGGATCCTCCCGGGCCACCGAGCAACAGACCTGTGCCGTTCCGCTCGATGAATCCTGCGTGGAGCGGCTGCAGGCCACAGTCATGTTGCCAGAGAAGGAGCTCGGAGTGCCACGGACGTCCGATCTCATACTGAGTCAACTGGTCGGCCGTGGAAACCCATCCGGTGATATGCTGCTGGATCCGATCGAGAGCAGTACGGATGCGGGCCTGCTGGAAGAGTACGTATCGGCCTCCCTCGGAAACCTCCGTACCACCGGGTGATCCTTCCTCACCCCTGGGCTCGCATCCGGGGGCGCCGACCCCAGTCTCCCGCTCGTCCCACATCTCGATCCGAAGGCCTGGTCTTGCCTCTCCGTCGGGAACGGCCAGATGCGAGATGGCCCGAGTGAGCCGGCGAGCGAGTTCGTCACCAATCAGGCGGACCGTGACCGGACGATTGGCGATCCGGTAGTGAGACACGTGTACCTTGTGAGGGTGGAGCGCCGCTGCCCGATCGACGGCACGGCGCATGTCGTGGAATCCGGACGACACGCTCCCAGGCGCATTCTCAGCCCCCAATGCGCTCTCCACCATCAACTCTCCCGCGGAATCTCAGTCAGCTCCGGCATGGGAGGATCGAGCGCCAGGAGATCGGCCATCTCCGTGTACTTGTTGAGCACCGGTGCTTCATACGCTTCGCTACCGCCGCGCTCGAGGTGACCAGTCATCTCCTTCTCACCAGTCACGAGCACCAGTCCATCATCCTGCAATGAACTGATCAACCGTTCCAGGTCTTCACGGGCGGACTCAGCATCCACGGCATACCTCTTCAGCATGGATTCCAGAATGGCCCCTTCTGTCATCGAGCTCTCGATACAACTCCAGATGTGCCCGCCCACACCAGTCATCGAGTAGTAGGCTCCGTTCGTCAGGTTCATGATGATGGCCTCTCCATCGATGACCTTCGCCGCAACGGCAGAGAGATTGGGCTTGACGGTTCGCATGATCTGCTGGTGGGTGTTGGTAGTGACGCAACAGGACAGGCTCATTGTGTGGCATGAGCGCCACGCATGTAAGACCCGAACCACCCGAGTTGGGTGGCGGGCTGCCTGATCCTGTCCTGAACGAGCGGAAATTTGCTCAACTTCTGTGCCATGTGCATTCCCCTCAGAATATCCGAGCACGCCGTGTGTCGACGAGGCGGCGATAGAGGGAGATCTGATACAGGGCAAGCTTGATGAAGCCGACAGCATCGAACATCCGATGCGTCGTATCCATGCTGTCGCCCCTTAGTGCTCTACCGAACCTGTCGGCTTCGCCGCTGAGGAGTCCTCCTGCATAGTGCAGACGCGCCCTGGGGTCGGCAATACTCCAGAGAAGCATCAACCGCCTTACCGCAGTGCGGGGTTCCATGGCGTTGAGGATGAGTTCCACGGGATCCAGCAGTGACAGGTGCAATCTGGACGACCACGGAGGATGCAGCGATGCGAGGAAACCAGGCGGGAGTGTCACACCGACCAGGATCTCGGTCAGACGAAGGGACAGCACGGTGACCGATTCCAGTCGGAGCCGGCGGACTTCGCGTGCCAGCAGATCCCAGTCGAATCCCGGACTGCTGGAAATGATCCGGTCAATATCCACCAGTCTTCGAAGTCGGGAAAAACCGTCTTCCACGCATTGAACGGCAGAATGCAGCACCATATGCTCATCACGCGGCACACGGATACGCTTGCCGTCAGGCATCGTCACTTCAACAGCTTCATTGAGGAAATCCGTGTGGTCCAGAACGAGCGGGTACCGAACGGGCTGCAGTGCCCAGTGTACCTCAACCTTGAATCCCGGTGGCCGGCTCAGAATGAGATGATGGTGAAGCCGGACGTAGAGCTGGGCCAGATCCTCCGCCTGCCCCCGGTAGCCGATTTCCTCCAAAGCCTGCACGGAAGCAGTCAGGTATTCTCTCGGCACAAGGATATCGATGTCGCCAAATGAACGTTCAACCGGGTCGTGGTATGCGGTCAGACGAAGAGCCGCTCCCTTCAGAAGAACAGCCGGGATTCCTGATTGTACGAGACGGCCCATGACCGCGTTGCGTTCGAGATCCCATAGTGCTGCCTGACGACGGAGCAGGAGCAGTGCACGGGCGTTTTCCGGTGCAAGACAACGGTCACGCTCCAGACGCAGAAGGAGCGCACCCAGTTGCCCATGGTGGGCAGCCAGCCTGAACAGCTCCGCCGATTCCGCGGGTGAAAGATCACGGAGCGTGGATGGGCCGGGATCTGATCGTGAAAACTCCAACAAAGCCGCCACTGCGGGCGATCGGGCCGCTAGATCTGGAATCATGCGGACCATGATACAGGAAAGTTCAGGGTCATGTGATGATTCGGCGAACTTTGCGTCGGTGCTGGTGGAGCACCAGAGGTGGTCCGGCAGTTGACTGAGCGTGGTTCGGCTCCGAGAGAATCATTGCACCGGTCCGATGGTGCGCTCTGGCGCCCGGAGTACCACCCAACTTCATCTTCATCCGGACGCTTCCCAGGTAGCCGTATCCGCTGGCGACATGCTGGCCTTCATTCTGAGCTCGCCCGGCCGGTTGGGATACTCCAGGGCCCGGCGGAGACAGTTATCCGGACGGACAGGACTTCTTCGACTCACGACCCAACCAGCCGGGCTGGGTACCGTACTCGACGCTTCCGGGTGCTGCCGACGGTCTTCCCTTCCAGACCCGGGTGCGTTGAAGGTCAGTTCCCCGGAAGCCGGTTCGACACCCTTGACGGACGGCACGATCTCGACACCATGTGTGCGGCGGAGATCCGTGGTGTACCGTCGCCCAGCCTGGCGGCGTTACCCCAAGGGCGCTGCATTCACAGAGAGCCGGTCCGTTCTTCCCGTCGGCGCTCTTGACAGAGACGCCGAGCCCGGTGGACTGTGCACCCATGAAACTTCTGCTCGCCTCAGGAATGGTCCTGGCCGCTGCCGGAGCATGGTTGCTGTCCCGGGTGTTGCCGCGTGCCGACGACCCGGTCATCGCTATCGCTGCCGCTGTCGAAACGGATCCGGTCCCCAATGCCGGGGATGCGGCGGACGATCCGGCCATCTGGGTCCATCCTTCCGACCCCGCGCTCAGCCTGGTTCTGGGTGACGACAAGAAAGGAGGGCTCTTCGTCTACAATCTGGACGGGCGGCAGGTCCAGGCTCTGGACACCACCACGAACATCAACAACATCGATGTTCGTTATGACTTTCCTCTGGTCGGTCATTTTTCCGACGGCACGGCGCACAGCAAGGTGGATCTGGTGGGTGCCGCCAACGAAACCAACTCAAACCTGACCTTCTACAAGTTCCACCCGGAAACCGGTCATCTGGAGCCGGCCGGGAGGGCAGGACCTCTGACCTTCGAGCCGTATGGGCTGTGCCTGTATCGCAGCGGACGCAGTGGCCGGTTCTTCGTATTCGCCAGCGATCACGACGGTCGTTTCGAACAGTGGGAACTGCGCGACAATGGCGACGGCTTCGTGGATGGACGGAGGGTTCGAACGTTCGACGTGGGGATGCAGTCCGAGGGATGTGTGACGGATGACGCGACAGGCGCCCTGTACATTGGCGAGGAAGACGTCGCGATCTGGCGCTACGGTGCGGAGCCTGACGCGGGAGACGCACGCTCGGCGGTCGATCACGCATCGCCCGCTGGTCATTTCAAGGCGGATATCGAAGGTCTTGCCATTCTGGACACGGGTAATGGGCGTGGTTACCTGCTGGGATCGAGCCAGGGCAACAGCACGTTCGTTGTCTACGATCGGGGGAACGGGAACCGATACCTCGGCACCTTCCGGATTGTCGACGGGAGGCTCGATGGCGTCAGCAGCACGGACGGTATCGATGTCACGAGCACAGCACTGGGGACTTCATTTCCCAAGGGTCTCTTCGTGGCACAGGATGGTTCGAACTCCAATCCGAAGGCGCGTCAGAACTTCAAGTTCGTGCGGTGGGATGCCATTGCTTCGGGGTTCTCCGAACCGCTCGCAGTGGCGCCTTCAGTCGATCCGCGCCGTACTGTCGGACGCCCCTAGAGCTCCGGCCAGGAGTGTCGTTCAATCAAGTGTCCTTCTGGAACGCCTTGTCCTGCCATAACCGAAACCCGCCCAGAAAGGCGAAATCATTGTCTCCGAGGCGGACACCCTCAGGTGGATCGTCGAGGTGCGCAATGTTGCCTCCGCCAAGGACCACCTCGTCCGGCTGCAGGGCCTTGCGGAAGAGATCCACTATGCGCCAGACGTGCATCCGCCAGCGGCGCTTACCCATCCTGTCCAGCCCGTCCTGGCCGACTACGTCCTCGTACGTGCGATGTTTCCGATATGGAAGGTGCGCCAGCTCCATTGGTTGAACAGCGCCGTTGATGATCATCGCGGAGCCAAGGCCCGTCCCGAGACCGAGGAAAAGCATGTGTCCGCCCTTCCACGAGCCTATGGCCTGCATGGCGGCATCGTTGATCACCTTCACCCGGCAGCCAAAGGCTGATTCGAAGTCGAAGCCGATCCAGCCACTGCCGAGATTCACCGGCTCACTCACGATCTCACCGTGGCGCACGACGGCAGGAAAGCCGATCGTGATTGCATCCCATTCCCAGTCGTTGGTGAGATCACGCACGGCATCGAGCATCATCTCCGGCGTCATTTCGGGACCTGACGGTGCCTTGCGTTCGTCGTCGAGCGTCAGTCCCGAGCGCAGCACCTTTACGTGACTGCCTCCAACGTCAATGGTGAGCACCTTCATTCGCTGGCTCCAGGTTTGTCCCATCCACCTATGTCGCTGGCCAGGCGATCGGCTTCGCCTGGACCCCATGTTCCTGGTTGGTAAGTGTGGATGGGACTGGCGTCCCCGAGGACCGGGTTCACGACTTCCCAGGCAGCATCCACCGCATCCTGTCGGGTGAAAAGTGTCTGGTCTCCCTGCATTGCCTCACCGAGCAGCCGTTCATAGGGGCTCATTTCGTCACAGCTGACGCGATCGATCAGGGCCAGTTCGTGGCGTTCCCCCAGCATGGTATCGCCGGGTTTCTTGGTGAGAGCGCCGAGTGCAATGCGCAGGTCGGGAGTCAGACGTAACCGAAGGTAGTTCCCCTGTCCCGGTGCAATGGTCGTAAGCGGTGGTCTCTTGAGCTCCACGCGCACTTCGGTGGCTGTCATGGGGAGCGATTTTCCCGCCCGGACCAGAAAGGGCACTCCATCCCACCGCCAGGAGTCTATGCTGAGGCGTACGGCGGCGAAGGTTTCAACCGTCGATCCGCTGGAGACGCCGGGTTCATTGCGATATCCCTCGAACTGGCCTCGCACGACATCGGTGGGCCTCAACGGACGGATCTGCCGAAAGAGCTTGGCCTGCTCGTCCCGGATGGCGTCCGGGTACGAGGTAGCCGGTGGCTCCATTGCCACGAATCCGATCACCTGCATGAGGTGATTCTGGACAACGTCGCGAATAGCCCCGGCTTCATCGTAGAAGGCACCCCGACCCTGCACGCCGAAGGACTCGGCCATGGTGATCTGCACACTCTCGACGTAGTTGCGGTTCCAGATGGGCTCCAGAAAGGTGTTGGCAAAACGGAAGACGAGCAGGTTCTGGACCGCCTCCTTCCCCAGGTAGTGATCGATCCGGAAAACAGCGGTTTCATCGAAAGTGGTGTGAATGGTACGGCTCAGTTCCCGGGAGGATGCGACATCGCGACCGAAGGGTTTCTCCACGACCAGCCGGGCATTGGTGGCGCAACCCGAAGCGCCCAGGTGCTGAATCACCACCGGGAAAAGTGAAGGCGGAATTGCCAGGTAATGCAGCGGAGAGCGGGCGCCGTCAATGGCGGTGCGGAGCGCGTCAAACGTGGCCCGGTCGTTGTAGTTTCCCGATACGTATCGCAGCAAGGATGCAAGCCTGGCAAATGCCTTCTCGTCGACGCCACCATGTTCTTCGAGCGACTGCCGGGCCCGTTCCCGGAAGCGTTCGATCGACCAGTTGGGCAGGGCGACCCCGATAACCGGTACGTCGAGGTTGCCACGCCGGATCATCGCCTGCAGAGCGGGAAAGATCTTTTTGTAGGCGAGATCACCGGTAGCGCCAAAGAAGACGAGCGCATCAGAGGCTGCGGGTCGCATCATGCTGCTCCTGCGTCAGGTGTCGCTGGAACCACCACGACGATGAAATCGGTACCCTCCCAGCTGTCACTGTCATTCCAGTGGAAGGTGAAGAGAATCCGTTGACCGGATTGCAGCCCGGAGGTATCGAGATCAGCGAGATGCATTCCCAGTCCCGTGTCGTGCGTTCGGGTATGACTGACGGAAGACCATCCGTTGGTGCTCCAGTGAACTGTGGCAGCAGCTCGCGTTTCGATTCTGAGTCGTCTGCCCGACGGGAGGTTGCCGTTCCTGTCTTCGAAGCGCCACACATGGAATGATGATCGCCTTCGGTCGACCTGATAACGCTGCACCGTCTGTGGGGGTGTATCGAACACTCTCCCGTCAGCCAGTGAGCGACGCAGCTTGAGGTACTCGGCGTGAGCCCAGCAGAGGGGCATGGCTGAGCCCGCTGGTCGACCGCGATACAGGGCGCGGACAGGGATGTCCGTGGTGTCCCAGGTCTGCTCTGGCAGGAAACCACCGTCATTTGCGAATCCTGCCAGGGTACGAAGGAGGGCGACCGCATGCTCCCGGTTGCCTGCCGCGAGCTCGTAGTGGGCGCGTTCACCCGTCAGGAGCGGCCAGACACGTCCGATACCAGTACCATCGAAGGGTGAGCCGTCGGCATGTTCGCCGTAGCCGTCTCCGTTGTAGCGGTACCAGCAGGGTCCTTCGGGCAGGTCCACCTTCAGCAAGGCATCGATGACCTTGATGGTGTTCAGGATGCGGGGATCGTTGGCCGCGCGGATTCCAAAGCGCACCAGCGCCAGGGCATCCGGACTCACGATACTGTCGGCGGGTTCTCGCGAGGCACTTGCCGGCCGGTTGCGGATCGTCAGCATCCGGTCACCGGAATCGGAAGGCGCGATCCTGATGTAATATCCGTCGACTCCGTGTTGCCGGGATAGCGGTGTGTCCGTGACGTAGGTCCACCTGTCGATCGCCTCGTTCCAGGCGTCTGCCGTCTCGCGCAGGTATTCGGCTATGGCCGGCTCGAACGTATCAGCCAACTCGGCCGTGATCAGCAGGGCAGCAATTTCCACCGCCATCGTGAATGGCGTATAGCCCGAGTTCTCTTCCCAGCGGTCCTGTTCCGTGGCCGGGCCATGACGCACCAGAAAGGCGGCGGCTCGGCGCACCATCGGCCAGAGATCGGCCAGATGACGCTGGTCCAGTGCCTTGTGTCGCCAGGCGAGGTCCACCAGCAGGATAGGAAGGCTCGCCTGATCCATCTGGATGCCTGGCCAGTACGCCAGACCGTCGAGCCACATGTTCTGCGGCCAGTGTCCCTGGGCCTCCTGCGTGACACGCAGGTATCGGAGTACACGGTTCAGGTCGCCGTGCGCGCGGGCAGCGAGAAGCGCTCCAGCGCTCATGGCCAGATCCCGCGGCCAGGCAAGATGATATCCACCCAGGTCGCCGTCGCCCTTGGAGGCACCCCAGGGGATCGAAAGAGATGCGATGATCCCGCCTGGGAACCGGGAGGACTCGTGACACATTACCACCGCTGTGGAAGATCGGAACAGGTCACGGCCACCATCCACGGGCAGTTCCGGTGCCGTGAGACTGTTCTGCCAGTCGCGCCAGCCGGCGCAGTATACGTGCTGGGCCGATTCGAATCCATCGTACAAGGATGCGGCCACACGATGACCTGCTTCCGATGTGCTCCTGCCGAATCCGATTGCCACAACGAACGGTTCCTCATCCCGCAGAGGGATTTCACCCGTGATCGCCACGTTTCCATTCTCGGCGATGGTCCATTCGTCCACGAGTCGACCATGGGCCCGAAGCTGCTGCCAGCCATCGGAGGTGCCCACATAGCCGACTGACCTCGCGATCCAGGGATTGCTGCAAGCCATGGCAAGCGCCGTCCCCGGTTTTCGCGCACAGAGCAGGGAGAACCCCTTGAAGTCCTCCACCACGGCAGTGTTGTCGTTGCCGGCGTTCCGGAGGTGCGGCGCGAGGAGCGCGAACAGGCGATAGTCGCCGAGTTCTCCTTCGAGTACCTCGAAGCGAATCCGCTGCAGGACTACTTCGCGGTGTGGGTCAGTGATTATCAGCTTGGTGATGCGGTACCTGCCATCGAGAGCGGTATTGACGAGCCGCCATGCAGGGATGCCGTCGAGGGTGGTCACCTCCTGCCGTGTGTGTCTCTTCTCCTCCGAGAAGTAACCATCGGGGCCGGTGACGATCAGTCCCATGTCGCGTGTGCAGGCCTGATCCACCCGGGGGTAGTAGATCTCGTTCAGGATGCCGTGGCTCAGTGTGAACCAGATACGGCCTCTCTTGCCGATCATGGTTCCGATCCCGGACTTGGCACTGGAGGTCCAGCGTGCGTCGAGCCCGGGTGCGCCGGGTGCCGGTCTGGAAATGAATTGTGTCACCTCGAAAAAATAGTCCGGGAGCAGGCAGTCCGTGCATGGAGCAACCCCTTCCCGGGCCCCGCGTCTGGCCCTCCGCTGCAGGCTGCCGGGTATGTGCGGGACTGCCGGACAATCACTGACTGAACCCCGGCATTCTTTCACCCGGTTTTGCAGAACCTTGGAGAATCCTTGCATCTGGCCTGACAGCGGTAGATCGTTGGAAGCGTGGTGGGGGCGTCACGATGCATGACGTGACCCAACCCTGTCAGGCGAGAGCGTTCAGATCGTTCAGCAGGAAGAGTCGGCCGCAGTCACGCAGCCGGACTTCAGCGAGGAAGTCTTCATCAAGTTCGATCAGTGCCACTTGAATCAGGGTGCACTGTATTCCCCGTTCCAGTTCTGGAGGAGAGGCGCGTGATTGCAGAGAGTGACGACAAGGTGCGTGGGGTGGTCCAGACCGCGCTCCGGGTAGCTGCCGGACTGACATACTTCTCACACGGTGGCCAGAAGATTCTAGGCTGGTTCGGCGGCTTCGGACCCGACGGCGGGACGGCCGACCTCATGAGTCGATTCGGTGCGGCCGGCCTCATAGAGGTCACAGCCGGGATCTGCATCATCCTGGGGTTGTTCACCCGACCACTGGCATTTCTGGCATCCGGACAGATGGCGACTGCGTACATCTGGATGCACTGGGGTGGCAGCGGCGAGATGTGGTGGTGGAAGAATGGTGGTGAACTGGTGATGGTCTACTCGTTTGTCTGGCTCCTGTTCGCGGCCTGGGGCGCCGGCCCCTACAGTCTTGATGCGCTACTGCGCCGACGGAAGAGCGCAGTCTGAACTGCACCGGCACGGGCTGCTCCTGCCAACGGCTTCCATGGTTCGGGCCGAAAAGTTCACAGGGCCAGACATGACGGCGTTTTTCCTGAGCAGTCTCAGGCTCCATCAAGGGGTGAGTACCGCTGACCTGGAAGGGCGTATAGCGACGGAAACGTCTGAAGACCGAGTCGCGTGAATCCGCTCGTACGGCGCTACCTGAAGACAGCGATCGTATTCCTGGGCGTCGGTCTCATCCTGGGGCTCTGGATGATGATTGCGCGCGAGTTCGGATCGTGGACACCACCGCGAATTCGCAGCGCGCACACGCATGCGTTGCTGGTGGGATTCGTGATGCTGATGATCACCGGCGTTGCATTATGGATGTTCCCGCGTCCGCGAAGGGAAGATGTGGTCTTTCGCCCCGGGCTGGCGGCTATGGCCTGGTGGGCGATCGTGTGCGGCACTGCGTCACGCGTGGTACTCGAAGTGGCCCTCCCCGTATCCGCCTCGGCGCTGTGGCGTGCCGTGCTCGTTGGCGCCGGTGCGCTCCAGGCAATTGGAATCATGCTCTTCTTCGCCACGATGTGGACGCGTATCCGTTCCAGCGGCGCCGGCAGCGAGGGGCGTCGGTAGGTCTTCATATGGGGGAGGACACCGGTAGTCCTCACCTTGGAGCCCCGTCCGGAGTCGCGGTGTCGAGCGGACCGAGCGGTGGATCGACATCGAATCCAAACAGCCGTGGATTGGCACCGATCACCGCGGCTGACACGACGCCCAATACGTAATCATACGTCTCATCGGGAATCTGCCGGCGATGCTGCTGCAGCAGCTTCCAGTAGTTGCGCTCCGATGGTGATTCCGGCATCGAGCGGATCAGGGAGCGAATGCGGGGTTCGCCCATGTTATAGGAGGCGATCACCAGGATACCGGAGAGCTGTGCGTCCGTGGTGTACATGTCTTCCAGATATCGAGCGGCGGCTTCGGTGGATCTTGCTACATCGTGCCGCTCGTCGAAGGGATCGAATCTGCGGTCTCCCTGCAGGGGGCCGAGCCGCAGGCCGTATGCCTGAGCGGTGGACGGGATGAACTGCCACATTCCCTTGGGCACGCCCAGTCTGGTCGATGGTCCAACGGCCCGGGGGTTGAGGCGGCTTTCCTGTACGGCAAGGTAGAAGAATTCGCGCGGCAGATGGTGCTGCTGAAGAATGGCAGTAATGGTCGGCCCCAGGCTTTCAGCGGCAGTTTCCATCAGCCCTGCCATGAGGTCGTCGGCTTTCCACCGGGCGATGTACCTGCGTATCTCGTTCACGAAGGCACGCGGTACGGTGGCTTCGGACTCGCCGAGGCGGTGTACAACACGGTAGATCAACTGGATGTCAGGCGGTGTCCGCGCACTGTAGATCCCCAGCGTCCTGACGAGATCCTCGTATTGGGACTCGAGTCTCGCGCGGCGCCGTCCGGTAATCTGATCAGGACCCGATGATGCCCGCAAACGCCTCAGGTCCAGGTCGAGTGCCTTCATGGTATTGAAGACGTCACCCGCACTTGCCCGGAGTTCAGCGACCCGATGAACCTGCCAGACCGCGACACTGGCGGTTCCTGCGGCAAGGAGGAGCAGTACGGCAACTGCCACGTGAAGGCGACGGACCCGGCGCAGCCAGGTCCGCAGTTCCGTAGCTCTGCGATCACTGACAGCGGCGCGGATCATGGCGGTGAACGGAGACATTTCGCTGGGATCATCCGCACCCAGAAAGCGCTCGGCGATATCATCCGCGTTCATGCGGCGAGTGGTGCTGCGGCTCCCATGGCCTTCGAGTCCAATGCGCAACTCCGGCCCTCTGGGTCCCAGTCGGACCACATGTTCCCCTGTGACCGGCACGCGAGTCGACGGCACCCCATCCACGAAGGAGCCGTTGGTGCTGTCGAGGTCGATGATTTCCCAGGAGTTGTCCGAGCGCCGGAGTTCCAGGTGCTCCGCACTTACGGCGTCGTCATCCAGCGTGATGCCGTTTGCCGACGCGCGGCCGATCCTGACCGTGCCGGTGAATCGGAGGATGGTAGTGCCATCCGGGAGTCGTACGTGGATTTCGTCCGCCATCCTTGCCGCCCGGGTCTCAGTCTGGTGCTGGAATCACGGCACGACGCGTGACGGCCAGCGTTTCCCGATGCCGGTCACCAGAGCAGCGTACATTTCGATTCCATCCCAGAGGTTCCCGATGCGCAGGTTCTCGTTCGAGGCGTGCTGGTTGTTGTCATGGTTGGCGAGAGGCAGGGTCACGACCGGTGCACCCAGGATCCGGGTGAAGAGATATGCCGGTCCCGATCCACCCAGCGTGGGTACAGCCAGCGGCGGCGCGTTGGTTCCATCCGAGAGAGCACCGAGCAGCGCCTTGCCGAAGTCACTGTCCATGGCGGTGCGTTGCGCCGGATATCCGGCTTCCCACTGCAGCCTGGCGATTCGGGCGTACTGGAGTCGGGTGACCTTGTCGGGTTCGTCGTAGGTGATATGATACCCCTGCCCGGAGATGTGTCGTTCGATCACCTCGCGTACGTGATCCGGTGACTGGTCCGGCACGAGACGGAAGTCGAAAGAAGCGTACGCTTCGGTGGAGATGACATTGGCGCTGTTGTCCTGAACTCCACCAACCCGAATACCGCGAACATTGATGGCGGGGCGCATGATGCGTTCGGCAAGGATGCCGTTGTCAGCTTCGGTTCTCGCCAGGCCCAGTGAGCTTCGCAGGACGCTGTCCACCGGCGGAAGACTCGCCAGGGCCGCCCGCTCGGCTGCGGAGATTGGCTTCACATCGTCGGAGAAGCCCGCCACCGTGGCCTCGCCGTCGTCGGTGCGCATCGAGGCGACAAGATTGGCGATCAGGGCGCCTGGGTTGGGCGCCCAGTTCCCGTAATGACCGCTGTGCAAGGGGCGACTGGGTCCGTATACCGTCAGCTCGAGACCAAGTACACCCCGGAGTCCGAAGACGACCTGGGACTGCCCGCTCTGATGTACCGGTCCGTCGCAGAAGAGCCAGGCGTCCGCGTCGAGGAGGTCGCGGTACTTCCGCAGGATCGCTTCAAGGTGTGCTGAACCCGCTTCCTCTTCCCCTTCGAAGAAGAACTTCAGGTTCACGGAGCGATTCAGTCCCGAAGCCTGAAGGGCATCCAGAGCGGAAAGCATGGCGATGATGGAGCCCTTGTCATCGCTGGCCGAACGCGCGTATACGCGCGCCTCCCGGCTGACGTGTTCACCAGCATTCGGAAAGGGGACTTCAGTCGCGCCAGCGTAGAGAGGACCGTCGCGGAGGACCGGAGAAAAGGGGTCACCGCTCCATTGCGCGCGGTCGACAGGCTGTCCATCGAAGTGAGCGTAGAGCATCAGCGTGCGGCTGGCTCCCGGGGCAGTCAGCTCACCGAAGACGGAAACCGGCCCTCCATCGACTTCGAGAACGCGGGCAGCAATCCCTCTTTGCTGAAGCATTCCCACGAGGTGATCGGCATTGCGCCGGATGTCGGCGAGGTTCGACGCAATATTCGGAAGCGACAGCAGCGTACGAAACTCCTGGAGGATGGTCGCTTCATTCTTCTCGCGATACTGTCGTGCGGCAGCACGGGCAGTCTGGCCTGACTGGGCGTCTGCGACGAGAGGAAACACAAAGCCAGCCAGCAGGACCATTACCGGTGACCGGACGACGGACAGGAAACGACGGACAGGCATGGAACGTACGGTATGCGGCATTGTATCGGACTGCGGCAGAGTTGCTCCAAGGCTACATGTCAGTGGGTTGCCCCACAACCTGTGAAACCAGGTTTACCTTGGCGTCCGGGCCGGGGCGGACTCCGCCGGTGAGGGATTCGCCCTTGCCGGTCAAACCATGAGTCGTGTGAGGTTCAGATGCGTCTCCTCGTTGCAGGACTCCTTTTCCTCAGCACCATGAGCAGCGTGTCCATTGCCCAGGGGAACAGGCAGGCACGCGAGGGTTTCTGGTTGAGTTTCGGACTGGGATATGGCTCGCTGTCGTGTGACGTCTGCAATGGGAGTGCGGGTGGCGGTGTGGCCTACCTGAGGATGGGGGGAACGGTCAGTCAACGTCTTCTCATAGGTGGGGAAGTGACGGGATGGTCCCGGACGGAGAAGGGCGTCACACTTACCGTCAGCAACATCGGGCCGATCTTTCTCTTCTACCCGGCTCAGGACGGTGGCTTCTTCTTGAGGGGTGGGGTGGGTATCGGCAGCGTGAAGTACGAGGTGTCGAACGTGTCGCTGGAAGACACCGGCGCGGGGGTGACACTGGGCATGGGTTGGGATGCGCGGCTCGGAAAGGGATTTGCTCTTACTCCGTTCGTGGATCTGACGACGGTCAGCATCGGTGGCGGGAGCGTCAACAGTCTGGGGTTCGGGCTGGGATTTACCTGGCCGTAGTCGTAAAGGAAACAGCTACGGGGGCCACTCTTGACTGTCTGCCTGTGTGACCGGAAAGATCGTGACCTCGACGTCGACCGGAACAGGTGTTAGATCGAACGCTTCTCCGTCAGTTTTCCCGGTCCCCCGTAGCTCCCTGATGAACCAGTTCTCCCGGTCGATTTTCCACGCGGTCGCATTGCTGGGCGCACCAGCCATTCTGACCGCACAGGCTGACAGCACGACATCGCTTGCCCAGGTGAAAGTCACCGTTTCACGGGAGGCGTCGCGGTCCGTGCTGGAACTCCCGTTCAGTGTCAGCCGGTTGAATCTCGACAGCGACCGCCGGGACGCACGCCGTGCCTCGCTTTCCGAGGTGCTGCAGTTTGTTCCCGGTCTTTCCGTGTCGAATCGTTTCAATCCCACCCAGGATCCCCGTACATCCGTGCGGGGGTTTGGCGCCCGATCAGCGTTTGGAATCCGGGGCATACGGATTTTGCGGGATGGTATCCCTTTGACGGCAGCCGACGGCCAGACTGCCGTCGATGTGGTCGACCTGGAGGCCATGAGTGCCATTGAAGTGCTCCGCGGAAGCGCGGGAGCGCTGTATGGAAACTCGTCGGGCGGTGTCATGGACTTTCGCACTCCTCCACCACCCGACAGCGGTGGACGCGCCCGCGCAAGCGGGTTCTATGCGGGTGGTGTCTCCCGTGCTTCGGTCACTGGAGCACGCAGGGCGGGTATCATGGGACTTCAGGCCACGGTCACCCGGACTGTCGGTGACGGGCCGCGCGACTACTCCGCCTTCCGGTACTCCAGCACCCTGGCGGACGCACGCTGGGGATCGGCAGATGGCCCAAGGTTCCAGGTTCAGGGATCACTTTATGATTCACCCGATGCCCAGAACCCCGGTGCACTGACTCTCGACGAGATGGGCAGTTCACCGACACTGGCAGATTCCCTGAATGTGAGAAGGAAGGCTGGGAAAACCGTCCGTCAGTCCATTCTGGCATTTCAGGTCATGCGTGATATCGGTCGGGGCTCCGTGAGTGCCAGCATCCATGGCGGTGGCCGGGATCTGAAGAACCCTCTCTCATTTGCCATCATCGACCTCGATCGGAAAACGTTCGGCGGCTCGGTGCAGGCGCAGGTAAGCCTGGGCGATGAGGGACGGCCCTTCAGACTGGCAGTGGGAGCGGACCTGCTGAATCAGGATGACGACCGGCGGAACTTCGCGAACTGCGCCGGACGCAGCGGGAGTGCCCGTGATCCCGTGGATTGCCCCGATGCCTCGGATCAGGGCGCCATCTCCCTGAGTCAGCGCGAACAGGTTTCCGGCATTGGGGCCTACATCCGCGGCGAGTTGAGTCTGACATCGCAGCTGTCGGTAACCGGAACGTTGCGGAACGACTGGACGCGGTTTGCGGTAACGGACCGTCGCGAGGCAACCCCTACGAGGCTGTCCCGCACGTTATCGGCGGTATCTCCCATGCTGGGGGTAAACTGGCGGGTTGGTCCCTTGTCGTCAGCCTACGCAGCTATCTCGACGTCATTCGAAACGCCGACCACCACGGAGCTGGCGAATCAGCCGGATGGGAGTGGCGGCCTGAACACGGAGCTGCAACCACAGAGGGGAATAACCTGGGAAACGGGGATCCGCGGGCTGACTGCCGGTGGAGTGAGATATGATCTGGCGCTGTTCCGGATAACCACGCGCGATGAACTCATTCCGTTCGAGGTGGTTGGCGGCGCAGGCAGAAGGTTCTTCCGAAACGCAGGAAGGACCTCACGGGTGGGGGCGGAAGCAGCGGTATCCGGTAATGCGGGTCCGGTTTCTTCTGGCATCACCTTCACATGGCTGCGCTACCGGTACGATGACTTCGTGGTCTCAGGCACGAGTTACGCAGGGAACGACGTTCCCGGTGTATCACCGTTCGCCATCTCGGGGTTCGCTGGATTCAGTGCCGGATGGAGCCGAATCACGCTGGAAGTTCAGCGCGCAGGACGCCAGGCAGTAGACGATGCCAATACCGCGTTTGCCGACGCCTATACCCTGGCGAATGCACGCATGTCGTTCACTCTGCCCACGAGTGTCTCGTTCGAACCGGTGTTGGGAGTGGACAACATATTCGATACAACCTACGCCTCCAACGTAGCCGTCAATGCCTCGCGGGGGCGCTACTACGAGCCCGGTGCCGGTCGAACGTTCTACGTCTCACTCCGGGTCGGGACGCGCTGAGGAACCCGGGAGCAGGGGATAGATGTCCCCCGCTCCCATGTGCCCCGTCAGTTGATGGCGATCTTCCGGGGCTTGGCAGCCTCGGCCTTCGGCACCGTGATGGTCAGGACGCCGTTGGCAAATGACGCCTCGATCTTCGAGCCTTCCACCCACTGTGGGAAGCGGAGGGAGCGACTGAAGGAACCGCTGGTGCGTTCCGCGAAGAACACCCGGAGTTCGCCCTGCTCAGGCGCCTGCATTGCCGGCGGGCGGGTTCCCGACACGGTAAGCATGTTGCGGTCGAAGGTGATATCAACCTGATCGGCGGACATCCCGGGCAGGTCGAGCTGGACCTTGAAGGCGTTCTCAGACTCCCAGGCATCCAGCGCCGGTACCCAGTACTGCTGACCTGCCGCACCGGGAGCTTCATCGGACTGATCCATGGCGTCATCCATGGCCCGGCTGAGGGTGACCATTCGGTTCAGCACGCTGTTGAGTGGAGAAATCGTGACCATCGTTTGACTCCTTTCCAAGTGGGATGGCTGACGGATCTATGCGTTGCCAGACGGCATGTGCGCTACTGCAACCGCACCATGGGCATGAGCCGTGCCTGTGGCGTTTGCCAGCGTGGCAAGCCGGCGGCGGTTGCGAGCGCCAGGCTGGCCTGCGGCTTGCCAGAACGGCACCCTGACGGTTTGGGGCCGGGTGCGGCCGTGCGCGACCCCGTCAGGGAAACTTGCGCTGTTCCCGAGAGCCTTGAAGGGTGAGCGTCCAGTCGGCTCCAGGAGCCGGCGGGGCTTTAACAGTTGTGGGTCCCGGGGTGTCCAAGTCGTGCTGCCGCTGGATCACCATCCCTTCCCGAGTCACCCCTCCCGTGCGCTCGCCTTCGTACCGTACCAGCCTTGTCTGGGTCGCAGTCCTCGTGGTTGCCATGTGTGCCGTCGTTTCGCGGTCGGCGCGTGCTCAGATTGGTGCCACCACGGACATCATTACCGGGACTGTCCGGGCGCCCAACGGGCAGCCGATCAAGGATGCCAGCGTGGAAGTGACCTCCCTGGAATCGGGTGTGACACGGCGGGCACGCACGAACGACAAGGGCAGCTACACGATTCTTTTCCCGGACGGCGGTGGGGAGTACACCATCACGATCCGGGCCATCGGTCTGCAGCCCATGACCAGTGAGCTTCGGCGCATTGCTGACGAGGATCGACTCGTTGCCGATGCCACCATGTCTCTCACGACTACCACGCTGTCGGCAGTCGCGGTACGTGCTCGTCAGGCGCCGAGGGCGGGGCAGGATGCACCCACCCCCGGATCCCTGGAGCAGACGTTTACGCCGGATCAGTTGGCACGTTTGCCGGTAGACGCTGCGGATCTTCTCAACCTGGCCTTGCTGTCGCCACAGGTGGTTGCCATTGCCGCGACGGACAGTACCGCTGGCGGGTTTTCGGTGGGTGGGCTGCGTCCGGAGGCCAACGCCGTCACGCTGGACGGCCTGACTTTTGGTTCCACGGAGGTTCCCTCAGAGGCCATGCGCACCACCCGCGTCATCACCAGCACGTATGACGTGACCCGGGGGCAGTTCTCCGGCGCGCAGATTGCATCCACGACGCGATCGGGGACGAACACTCTGCGGGGCAACTTCGGCTACTCGCTACGCGACGACCAGATGGTCTTTGGGGACGATGAATCTCCCCTTGCCCAGGGGTACACACAGAATCAGTTCTCGGGCGGGGTCGGTCGCGCCATCATCAAGGATAGGTTCTTTGCCTTCATCTCGGGTCAGGTCCGGCGCCGCGAGGACATTCTGCCATCGCTCTTCAACGCTGACGCCGGGACGCTGGCACGTTTCGGCGTGAGCCCTGATTCCGTCGAACGGTTCTTCAGCATCACGACGGCGAACCATATGCCTCCCGGGGCGTTCTTCGACGAGAACCGGATCCAGGACAACCTTTCCGCCCTGGGGCGCTTCGACTGGCTGTTGGAAAACGGCCATTCCCTGTCCGTGCGGCTTGACTGGCGCTGGAATGATCAGGATCCATCGCGTGTCGGCACGTTGGCACTCCCCATGACGGGAGGGGAGAACAGGGGATGGGGTGGCGGCATCATGGCCACGTACACGTCGATCTTCCAGGGGATGTTTCTGAATGAGTTCAAGGCATATGCCTCCTTCGACCGTAATCGGGCCCGTTCGTTCCTGGAGCTTCCAGCCGGTCGGGTGCAGGTGGCATCCCTGCTGGATGACGCCGCGACGCGTGCGGTTTCGACGCTGTCCTTCGGAGGAAACACGGGACTGCCTCAGGATGGAAAGTCTTCATCGATGGAGTTGACGGACGAGGTCTCCTGGCTCACACCCAACCATCGCTGGAAGCTGGGCGGTCTCTTCAACTATTCCAGCTTCGATCAGGACGTGACCAGCAATCGATTCGGTACCTATACATTTGCCAGCCTCGCCGACTATGACGCCGGCAATGCGACGAGCTTCACCCGAACACTGCAGCCAAATCTGCGCACCGGTGAACAGATGAATGCGGCTCTGTACGTTGGGGATGTGTGGCGCGCCCGCCGTGGAGTTCAAGTGACCTACGGAGCCCGCCTCGAGGGAGGTCGGTTTGGTAACCGACCGGAGTTCAATCCCGCGGTGGAACAGGCGTTCGGTCGGCGCACCGACTTCGTACCGAAAGAGCTGCATTTCAGTCCACGAGTTGGCTTCACGTGGACCGTAGGTGGTCCTGGAGGCCGTGCTACGGGGGAGGGTGCCGGGAGTGGGAGTGGGGGTGGGGGTGGACGAGGTGGCGGAGGAAGAGGTGGCTTTCGGGGTGGGTTTGGTGGTTTCGGACTGGGTGCCGGTGGATCCACTCCGACAATCATTCGGGGTGGTCTTGGGGAGTTCCGCTCCACCGTGGGTTCCAGTCTGTTTTCACAAGCGGCCTCGGCGACTGGCCTGGCTGGCAGTGAAACGCAGCTGGTGTGCACTGGCGATGCAGTGCCACAGCCCGACTGGAACGGTTTCCTGTTCAACGCGTCAGCGATTCCATCGGCGTGCATCGGGGGCGGGAACTCCTTCGTTCCCCAGGCGGCGCCATCGGTAACGCTGTTCGATCAGGACTTCGCGGCTCCACGGGCCTGGCGTGCCTCATTGGGCGTACAGCGCCGCCTTCTGCAAAGATACAACGTCAGCGTGGATGCCAACTGGTCAGTCGGTATCGCACAGACCGGGTACACGGACCTTAACCTCGACACCGAACCCCGATTCACCCTGAGCAACGAAGCAGGCCGCCCGGTATTCGTGCCTGTATCCACCATCGTGCCCGCCAGTGGCGTGACCAACATGCTGGCCTCCCGCCTGCATTCCGGCTTTGCCCAGGTGTTCAACATCAATTCGGATCTGAGATCGGACTCGAAGCAGCTTACCGTTTCGGTAAGCGGACTCACCACGCGCGGCGCAATCTTCAACATCGGTTATTCGCTGGGCTACTCCCGTGATCAGTCCTCTGGTGGCGGTTTCGGTGGCATGGGAGGCGGCTTTGGCCGCGGGGGAGGGATGCGGGGCGGTGGGAGCTTTGCCGCGGCCACGACAGCGGGAAATCCCAATGAACGGGAATGGGCCGTCAGCAGCTTCGATCGACGTCACTCCATAACCGGTCGACTCACCTGGCCGGTGAATCTTGGTCTCGAGGTGACCGCCATGGCGCGCCTGGCTTCGGGTGCGCCTTTCACCCCTCTGGTGAACTCCGACATAAATGGGGACGGCGCCCGGAATGACCGGGCATTCATCTTCGATCCAACGAACCCAGCCACTGATCCGGCAGTGGCTTCCGGGATGAAAAACCTTCTTTCTGACGCTCCTGCGGGGGTGCGGTCGTGTCTTCTCGACCAGTTAGGCTCTGCCGCTGATCGAAATTCCTGTCGCGGCGTCTGGCAACCCAGCCTCGAGTTGCAGGTCAATTGGCGGCCGCAGATGTGGGGTCTCGACCGCCGCCTCATGATTTCGGTGAACACCCAGAACTTCCTTGGCGGTGTGGACGAACTCCTGCATGGAAGAAACAACCTCCATGGCTGGGGCACGATCCGATCCCAGGACAATACGCTCCTTTACGTGACAGGTTTTGACCCGGTCACGAGGTCCTACAGGTACGAGGTGAACGAACGGTTTGGTGCCTCCCGCAAGGGAGCCAACGGGATCGTGGTGCCATTTCAACTGGGGGTGAATGCACGGCTGATGATCGGACCGGATCGTGCAAGGGACGCGATCGATGCCGTCCGAAGTGCAGCACTGGGCGGACGTGGTGGCCGCGGCGGCATGGGTAGCGCCGGATTTGCCACTGCGCTGACGAGCTTCAATCCCGTCATGCAGATCATCGAGCTCAAGGACTCGCTGAAGCTCACCGGTGAGCAGGTTGCAAGGCTTACAGTCGTCTCTGATACGTTGAACGCACGGAATGCGGACCTAGCGGCGGGTGTACGGAAGGACATCGAAGGAGCGGGGGCGAATCCCGACATGGCGGCCTTGAGCGCCCGACTGCGGCCGCAGCTCGAAAGGGTCCAGGCCAATCAGCAGACTGCATTGAAGTCCGCGCAGGCGATCCTGACCCAGGAACAGTGGGAGAAACTCCCGCTGCGGATCCGGAATGGGCGTGGCCCCGGTCCCGCTGGCCGCTCTTCTCGCCCACCGCGAAGTCAGCCACCCCTGAGCTGATGGTATCGGTGGAGCTGCTGCAGTGGCGGGCGCATCCGGCCAGATCAGGCCGGCGCCGCCCAAGGAGAAAACTCATCCGCACGGAGGATTTTCCGCGTCAGGCGGCCATGGATGCGGACCTCAAGACGACGTACAGATACCTCCGACTCAGCTGACCATTGGGCCGGGCGAGGAGACAACCCTGCAGTGTGGTGAAGGCGGCAATCGCAATCAGTCCGGCTTGTATTTCGCGGCCTCGTTCGGCTTGCCCCACCGCGTGTACAACAGTGCCAGTCTTTTCTTCGCCAGTTTCACGAGTTCATGACTCTCGCCGCGCTCCTTCTTCAGGACATCGAGTGCGGACTGCAGGATCTTCCCGGCTTCGGCATATCGACCACGCAGTATCAGTGCTTCTCCCAGGCTGCTGCGGCTGGCCGCAATCAGCCAATGTCCGGATGGCAGAGCCCGTTCCCGGATAGTCAGAGCGTCGCGGAGGACGGCTTCACCTTGCGCCAACCGTCCCAGCTCCAGGAGACATTCACCCTTCATCGTGAGAGTGCTGGCAATGGCTGGGTGTTCATCTCCAAAGTCACTTCGCTGGGCCAGCACCCTGGAAGCCTCGTCCAATGCTTCGGTACAACGCCCGGCATCGTGCAGCAGCCATCCCAGGTTCATGTGCGTGCGTGCGGTCTCCGGATGCCCCGGCCCCAGAACCTTCTCCCGGATTTCGAGCGCTGCACGGTAGAGTGACTCCGCATCCGCCAGTCGTCCCTGCATCTGTACCGCAAACGCCGCCGATGTCAGCCCCGCTGCCACGTCGGGGTGATCGGAGCCTCGCAGTCGTCTCACCAGGTTCGCGGACTGGATGTGGAGCGATTCAGCCAGCGCCCACTGTCCTTCCTGACCGAGTACCACGGCAAGGTTGTTCATGCTGGCAGCCACGGGCTCACTTTCCCGTCCATTGAGCCGCTCACGGATGGCCAGTGCTTCCCGGTTGCCCGCTTCCGCGCCGGCAAGGTCTCCACGGTACTGCAGCAGATCCGCATGATCGCTGATGACCTGCGCGAGTCCGGAGCTGTCCACCGGGGAAGCGTTGCGATACACCGTCAGTGACTGCGCGAAGAGCGATTCCGCCGGTGCCAGTTCCCCGCGATCGTTGTGCAGGACGCCCATGTCGTGAAGGCTGGCGGCCAGATCGTTGCTGCTGCCGTAGCCGGCCTGTCGCAGTGTCAACGCATGACGCAGCAGCGGCTCCGCGTCCTTGTATCGGCCCAGACTCAGGTAGCTGAGCCCGATTGCGGTCTTGACCGTGGCGAGGACCTCCGGTTCAGCGCCGAGGGTTGAATCGGCGCGCAGAGATGCTTCGGCCAGTGCTTCCGAAACCGTTACGTCACGACCGGCCTGACGCGGGTCCGGCGAGCGCAGCATGGCCTGGACGAAGGCCGTAACCTGGTTGGCCTTTGCTGCTTCCAAACGGGCGCGATCGCGTTCCAAGGATGCCATTCGACTCTGATGCAACGACACGACTACCGCGACAATGAGTGAGGCGATGGCAAGCCCGGATGCGAGCACGGGCAGGCGGTTTCGTCGCACGAACTTGGTCAGGCGATAGCCTGCCGAGTCCGGCTGGGCGACGACCGGCTCTCCCGCGAGGAAGCGGCGAAGGTCCTCGCTGAATTGCTGGGCCGATGGATATCGGCGCGCGGGGTCCTTGGCCATTGCCTTCCCGAGAATGGCGTCGAGATCGCCGCCCAGCGATGCCGTCGGGGTTGGTGACTCGAGGATCCGGCGGCGCAGCTCGCCCGGTGATGGATCACCCTCACGGAACGGGTGTCTGCCGGTGAGAATCCTGAACAGCACGACGCCGAGTGCATGGACATCACTTGAGGTAGTGATCGGGTCGCCCCGCACCTGTTCCGGACTGGCGTAGGCCAATGTGTAGGGACCACCCTGCAGAGCTGTCTGCTCGGTTCCTGCCACATCGTCGTCCCCGGACAGCACCCGTGCAATTCCGAAGTCGAGCAGTTTTGCGGTACCGTCCGTGGTGACCAGAATATTTCCTGGCTTGAGATCGCGGTGCACCACCAGGTTCTGGTGTGCCATCTGTACGGCGTCACACACCTGCCGGAACAGTTGCAGTCGCTGTGCCAGGGTGAGTGCCTGCTCGTCACAGTACTGATCGATCGGCACTCCTTCCACGAACTCCATCGCGAACCACGGGGATCCGTCGGGCAGCAGTCCACCGTCGAGCAGTGATGCAATGTTACGGTGCTCCAGACGGGCGAGGATGCGTCTTTCCCGTCGGAAGCGGCGTGTCGCATCCACACCTGAGAGCGCGAATGCGATGGTCTTGATGGCCACGCGTTTCCGGAAGTCGTCATCCTCCCGTCGGGCTTCGAAAACCGTTCCCATGCCTCCGTGTCCGATTTCCCTGACTATGCGGTATGGGCCCAGCGTTTCGTCGGCCCGGAGCTTTGGCCCGACCCCAGGCAAGGGTCCGGCCACCGGCTTCTCGAAACGTCCTCCCTCTGCCTTCCACGCGGCCAGCAGACTCGCGACTTCGTCATGCAGCGCACGATCTCTCGCCGCCAGATCCGACAGAAGGGCGGCACGCGCTTCCGGGGTGGCGTCGATCGCGCGCTCCACGTATTCACTGACCTGTGTCCACCAGTCAGTCATAGGGAGGGGTCTCCGTTTCCGAGCACTTGATCCAGGCATGATCTGAAGTGTTGTCGCAAGAGGCGCAAGGTCATCTGGATACGTTCGGTGATCCGGGACGGCTTCCCCGTCCGTCGTGACGGGTGCATTGTCCATGGGATGACTGACCGACCCGCGGACGACGTGACGACGTGGCTGAATGCGGCAGGGGCGGGGGATGCCGGCGCCCTAGATCACGTGCTGCCGCTGGTATATGACGAGCTGCGAAAACTGGCCGGAAGCCGGCTCGATGCAGAACGGTCCGATCACACGCTTCAGACCACGGCCCTGGTTCACGAGGCGTATCTTCGCCTGGTGGATGTGCCGAACCTGAAATGGGAGAGCCGTCGTCACTTCTTCGGAATAGCAGCCCAGGCCATGCGGCAGATCCTGGTCGATCACGCCCGGCGGCGTGGGGCACAGAAGCGAGGGGCCGGCGATTTCGTGACTCTGGAGGACAATGTTGCCGGCATTGGTGCGGATCCGACCGACATCATTTCCGTGGATGAGGCGCTCAGGCGTCTGGCGGTTCTGTCACCCCGTGCCGCGAAGGTGGTGGAACTGCGCTATTTCGCTGGCTTCGACAACGAGGAGACTGCCGAAGTGCTGGGGGTGTCGACCGCGACCGTGAAGCGGGACTGGCTCTCGGCGCGTGCGTGGCTGCAGCGCGAGCTGGGGGAGAAGGGGTAAGAGGCAAGGGTTCATGCAGGCGCCCCTTGCCTCTTGCCCGTTCTTCGGCTGTTACTGTGTAATCCCCTTCACCGTGGGATACTTGATTCCCAGTTGCTCGAGGTAGGTCGAGAACTTCGTGGGATCATAGTAGTACTTCCTCATCTCCGGGCGGTAGCGCGCCATGATCTCGGCGTTCAGCCAGATCGCGGGCTGGTCCACGGGACGAATGAACGGGGTGTATTTCCGATCCTTGGTCTGAACGTTGCGGAAGTAGTCCCATGCGTCGGCAATGACCTTGGGCTGAAGCAGCATGTCGAGAACCGTGAGCGCTTCGACCTTGGCGCCGGCGACAGCACCCTTGTGTGCAATCGGTGTCGCCATGGCGATTGCGTTGGCCCAGTTGTGACCCGGTCCACCGGGAATGTTGGAAGGGTATCTGAGGGTCACGGTGGGCACGTTCCAGGAGACGTCACCAATATCATCTGATCCTCCGCCCGTCCGGACCGCATTGGGATTGGGTGGACGCAGCTGATTCACACTGGTACTGAGTCCGGACACGCGTACGCCGAGTTCCCGCTGCAGTCCCCGCGCCAGCGTCAGATCAGCCTCGCTCCACTTCGGCATCCCCACCCGTTCGATGTTCTTCTGCATGGTTTCCGCGATGGACTTGCTGAAGTGCTGGTCCCAGGCAGAACCGATGATCATCACGGTGTCGAGCCTTGTTTCGGTCATCAAGGCGGCACCTTCAGCCATCTTGCGGGCGGCATCAAACATGGCCTGCGTTGATTCGTAATCCAGGTTGCGGAAGTAGAACCAGATTGATGCCGTGGCTGGAACCACGTTGGGCTGGTCGCCACCATCCGGAATCACATAGTGTGAACGCTGGGCGATGGGGAGGTGTTCGCGTTTGAACTCCCAGGCCTGGGCCATGAGCATGACCGCGTCGAGTGCTGACTTGCCGCGCCATGGTGCACCCGCGGAATGGGCGGTCTGCCCGCGGAAGCGGAACTCCGCCGAGATCAGCGCGTTGCCGTAGCCCGGTCCCCAGGACACACCGAGGTCGCTGGACACATGCGTGAAGATCGTGGCGTCTACGTTCTTGAAAATGCCGGCGCGTACGAGGAAGGCCTTGGTACCGAGCTGTTCTTCCGCCACGCCGGGCCAGAGCATGAGGGTCCCGGGGATCTTCTCCCGCTCCATGATCTGCTTGACCACGAGCGCGGCCGCGATGTTCACCGCCTGACCGCTGTTGTGTCCCTCGCCGTGTCCCGGGGCGCCCGCGATCATGGCATCGCGATACCCGACGGCAGGCTTCTGACTTGCCTGCGGGATGCCATCGATGTCAGACCCGAGTGAAATGACCGGCTTCCCTGAACCCCAGGTGGCGGTCCAGGCAGTGGGAATGCCGGCCACACCGCGCTGGATCGTGAAGCCGTTCTGTTCCAGCAGATTGGTCAGGTACTTGGACGTCTCAAACTCCTGGAACCCCAGTTCGCCAAATGAGAAGAGCATGTCGATGATCTCCTGGATCATCTTGGCCTTCCCATCGATCAGCGTGAGGGCCTCGGCCTTGAGCTTTTCCAGCCTCGGGTCCGGAGCGCCTTGTGCCGGCAAGGCAACGGAAGTGGCGCACGTCGCTGCGAGGACGCCGAGCGCCGCTAGGAACGGCTTGATCCGCATCATTGTCTCCTGAAAGAAAGCGGTCATCTAATCTGGCGAACGGACAGGATGGCGCCAGTCAGTTGGCGGCGCCTACGGCGCGCTCTCAGGCCTGGGACGGTCCAGGAGGGGTGGCAGGCTGAGGTATGCCGAGGATCAGGTCGGCTGCCTTCTCGGATACCGCGAGGACGCAGGCCTGGGCATTTGCCGCCACGCATGACGGTATGACTGAAGCGTCCACAACCCGGAGCCCCTCGACGTCCCGGACGCGAAGCAAGGGATCGACGACACAGTCGTCGTCTTCGCCCATGCGACATGTTCCGACCGGATGAAAGGCCGAGGACGCCATCTGTCGCACGTGCTCCGACACGGATTCAGCCCTCCCGGGAGCTCCCGCACAACGTATGCGACGCAGGTGCGGTGATCCGTCACCATCATCCCGGAAGAGCCTCACGCACGGCGTCCCCTGGATGGACTCAAGGTACCCATCCAGGAGTGCCCGCGACGCAGAGATCGAGCCGGGATGGGCGCGGACGTGGCGGGAGTTGTTTGCCAGGGACGGGAAGGCAGCGATAGCATTCGGCAGCGTGGTTCCAGCCGACTATGACAGGGCAAGCGGCTTCATTCCAGCCTATCGGGCGAGGAGTACGGTGGCATCATCGCTGGCACAGAAGTGCAGTATAGAGGGCATGGGCGCATGCATGGCGATACGTCGCAGTGCGTGGCAGGATCTGGCCGGGTTTGACGAGGCACTGGGATCCGGTGCCCGATTTTTCGCCGGAGAGGAAACCGATTTCGTCGTTCGGGCGTTGCTGCGGGGCTGGAACGTCGTGGAGTCTCCGGATGTCGCGGTACGTCATTCAGGTTTTCGGGACTGGTCTGCAGGACGCGATTTGATAGCCGGATACATGTTTGGGCTGGGAGCCGTCAACATGAAGATGCTGCGTCTGGGTGGCGCTGCGGCGCTCCCTCCGTTGAGGGAACTGGCTTGGCGCTGGCTGTTCGGACGACCGGTCGTGGATCTGAACCAGACGCCTTCTCGTTGCGCGCGCCTGGTTGCCTTCCTCCGCGGTGCCCGGAAGGGCATGATGTCGCGCCTGGATTCGTACGGGCATTTCCAATGAATCGTGAGGCCATGCCATATCTTGCTCCGGTGGCCGGAGAGCCGTAGCGTGCCGGCGATCACCCCGCTGTCCTGATGTGGCTCCTGCCCATCTTCTCTCCGGTTGCCCGGGCAGCCGCCGGTGTGTATTACCGGGTTCGATACGCGGGTGATGAGGTACCCGGCAAGGGTCCGGTACTCCTGGTCGCCAACCACCCGAACTCTCTTTTCGATCCCACACTGGTGGTGGCTGCGGCGCGTCGACCGGTCCGATTCCTGGCCAAGGCACCGCTCTTCTCCAGCACGGCGATAGGATGGCTGGTAAAGTCAGCCGGTGCCATCCCGGTATATAGACGTGCCGATGACCCCAGCCAGATGACCCGCAATGAAGATGCGTTTCGTGCGGTTTGGGATGCTCTGGAAAGCGGCGCCGCCGTGGGGATCTTTCCGGAGGGTGTGAGTCACAGCGAGCCATCCCTGGTTCCACTGCGTACCGGGGCGGCGCGAATCGCGTTAGGTGCTGCTCGCCGCACAGGGAAGATGTTTCCCGTCATTCCGGTGGGACTGGTCTATCCGGAAAAGGATGTATTCCGTTCCCGCGCACTGGCGCTCAGGGGGAGTCCGGTGGTGTGGGAGGACCTTTTCGATGGTGGTCCGGACGATGCTGGAGCGGTCCATGAAATGACCGCGCGAATCGACGCGGCTCTTCGGCGGGTGACCCTGAACCTGGCCTCCTGGGAGGACCGCCCGCTCGTGGAGGGTGCCGTCCGGATCTGGGAGGCGGAACGAGGAAGACCTTCACGTGGCCCGGAACGGCTTGCCAGGCTCGAACTAACGACCCGGGTGCTGGCGCAGGCACGTGAGCAGGAAGACAGCGACGCGATTGCGCTGAGCGAGGACGTGCGTCGCTACCTGCAGCGTATCCAGCGACTCGGGCTGCGTCCCTCCGATATCGTTGCCGAGGTGAAGGCGAGTCGTGGAATTCGCTTTGCGGTGGCCCGACTGTACCTGGTGATGCCCGTTGCCGGAATGCTCGCAGTGGCAGGGATGTTGCCGTTCTGGCCTCCTTACTGGCTTACGGGCGTGATCGTTCGAGCGATTTCATTGGAGCGTGATCTCCGGTCCACGTGGAAGTTGTTGGTGGGCGCCGTATTGTACCTGGCATGGCTGGCGTTGCTGGTCAGCCTGGCCGCGTACCTTGGGGGGCCCATGGCTGCCTTGGTCTGTCTGCCCGGAATACCGGCTATTGCGCTGTTGGGGCTCATGATCCGGGAGCGCTGGTCCTCAGCATGGCATGACCTTCGGCGCTTCATCATGCTTCGTGGTCGGCGCGCCATGATCGCAATGCTGAGCGAGCGTCAGCACGACCTGGGCCGAAGGCTGAACGAGGTGGTCGACCGGTTCTGAGATCGGGCGCTGGTATCATTCCATTCTCACCGGAACAGGAGACCTGCCCATTCATGATGGGGTCCTGAAAAGCATCAGACGGCAGGCTCATTGGCGGGCGGCGCCACGCTGGTGGATCCGGTATCCATTCGTTATGCGGCGATCTCCCACGGCGAATGGGCAGGTCTTCCTGTCGAAGGGTGGAGACATCAGACCTGCCCTAGGCGTTCCGGGAGTGCAACGATCGAGGGTGGTGCTGCGTTAAATCAGTTCATTCCCAGGCGGACCGGGTTCCGGATTGAGAGAACGTCTCCTTGTCAAAGTCCTTGCAACGCTGTTCATCTGCCTTCCTTTGCCGACGGCGGGTGGGCAGACGGCGACACCCCCAGTGGCTCCGGGATCAGTCCCTGCCGGTCCTCCGGTTGCTTCGGCGGGATCACGAACGGGCCCATTGTCCATCGATGGACGCCTGAGCGAAGCGGACTGGGCGGGTGCCCCGATCGCAACCGGTTTCATTCAGCAGAAGCCCGAGGAGGGTCGGCTTGCTGTACACCAGACCCAGGTGAGGGTCCTCTTCGACAACGAAGCAATGTACGTGGGTGCCCACATGGTCGATCCCGAACCGACGTCCATTGCCCGACAGATGACGCGGCGCGACGAGGAAGGGCAATTCGACTACTTCGCGGTCGAGGTGGATCCTCTGCTGGATCGCCGTACCGGCTATCGGTTCCGGGTGAGCGCGTCGAACGTGCAGCGTGACGAGTACATGTTCGATGACAACGAGCGTGATGCCGCCTGGGATGCGGTCTGGGAGTCCGCCGTATCCTTCGATTCAACCGGCTGGACGGTGGAACTCCGCATCCCGCTGTCGCAGATACGTTATCGGCCGGCGCCGGGCGTACAGCGGTGGGGAGTGAACTTCTTCCGTCGACGGCTGGCCACGAACGAGGAATCCCACTTCGCACTGATCTCCCAGCTGCAGCGAGGCCACGTCAGTCAGTACGGTCTGCTGGATGAGGTGAGAGTCACGCAGGCGTCCCGTCGACTGGAACTGCGTCCCTATGTGCTTTCCAGCGCCTGGCGGGGACCCGCTCCCAACGGTGATCCCTTCAACGATGGCAGCGACTACTCCGGTCGTGCGGGCATTGATCTGCGCTACGGTCTGGGTGGGCAGTTTACGCTGGATGCCACCATCAATCCCGACTTTGGACAGGTGGAGAGTGATCCTGCCGTAATCAACCTGACTGCGTTCGAGACCTTCCTGGATGAGCGTCGGCCATTCTTCGTGGAGGATGCCCGGATTTTCGACTTCAGCCTCTCCGGCGGTCGCAATCGTGTTTTCTACAGCCGACGGATAGGGCGGAATCCCCACGGCGGTTCGCCGGATGACGCTACCTACTCGGATATTCCCGAAGCCGCCACGATTCTGGGCGCGGCAAAACTCACCGGGCGAACCAGCCGGGGACTGTCGGTCGGATTCCTGGCGTCGGTGACACAGGCGGAGCAGGGCCGGGCCTGGTTTGACTCGTCCGGGACCACGGAGCACTTTCTGGTAGAGCCCAGGACGGCGTTCGGCGTGGGACGGGTCCGCCAGGACTTCAATGGTGGGGCGTCGACTCTGGGAGTGATCGGCACGGTTCTTCAGCGGGATCTTCCAGCGAACGGTGCGTTCGACTATCTGCCAGGGCTGGCGATAGGAGGTGGATTCGACTGGGAGCATCAATGGAACGACCGCACGTGGGCGTTCTTCGGCTACGTGGCCGGAAGCCTTGTTCGCGGCGATTCGGTCGCGATGATCCGGATCCAGCGCTCCAGCGTTCACTACTTCCAGCGTCCGGATTCCCGGAGGCTGCACGTCGATTCAACGGCGACCAGCATGGGCGGATACGACTGGCGCATGACGTTGGAGAAGCGACGTGGGGAACACTGGACCGGTTCGATCTGGGCCGCTCAGGTATCGCCGGGGTTCGAGATCAATGACCTCGGTTTCAGTTCCCGGCAGGAGGTTCTGGATGGCGGTATGCGCATTGCGTACCGGGAAATCAGACCTGGCTCGGTATTTCGAAGCTACAATGTCAGTGCTTCAACGTTCCACAACTACAGCCACGATCTGCTCTCCGATCTGTCGTCGAAGCGCAACTGGGCCCTCAGTCATGTCGCCGGTACGTTCTCGCTGCAGGCCAATGCACAACTTCTGAACTACTGGCGACTGGAAGGAAACTTCAGCCTTGTGCCGGACCGGATGGATCGCTCCGCTACGCGAGGCGGGCCCCTGATGCTCAATCCCGGGGGTTTCACCGCACGCATGGGGCTGGATACCGATTCCCGTCGGGTGGTGACATTTGGGCCTAACGTTTCGCTGGAACACGGCAGCGGGAATTCAGGTTCCCGACTGTCCATCCGTACCGAGATTGGGCTGCGACCGGCATCGTGGCTCGATCTTCGTGTCGCTCCGGACTGGTCGCGCACCGTGGGACCCCAGTACGTGGGAAGCACATCCATCGCGCCCTTTGCGCCAACGTTTGGCCGCAGCTACGTGTTCGCCGATCTGGAACGGCGGGAATTTTCCATCGAGACGCGCCTCAACGCGGCATTCAGCCCCACGCTGAGCCTGCAGCTCTATATGCAGCCGCTGCTCTCGGCAGGTGACTATCTGACATACGCGAGGTTTCTCGAGCCGGGAACGTATTCATTCGATCGCTTCCAGGAAGGCACTTTCTCGAGCGGGCCGGGAGGTGTGAGCTGCGCCGGCGGGCGGACGTGTGTGGACGGTTCGGGAATCCGGTACATCGACTTCGAAGGCGATAGTTCAGCCGACTACTCGTTCACGGACCGGGACTTCAATGTGCGTTCTCTTCGGGGGAACGCCGTGTTTCGCTGGGAATACGCGCCCGGATCGACGCTCTTCCTGGTGTGGCAACGCCGTCAGGCGGATGAGGCCATGCTGGGAGACTTCTCGTTCCGACGGGATTTCAGTGCGCTCCTCAGGGCACGCTCCGAGAACGTCTTCATGATCAAGGCGCGCTACTGGCTGGGATTCTGAGAACAACCCCGTGCAGGGCAGGGCCCAAGTGCACCCACCCAACCGGCTGTCCGGGAGTGCCACAGGGAACCCGAGCGACCTTCCCGCCCAGGCGCACCCGTGGTGGATTTGCCATGAGCTGCCCGACGGGCCAGATTCCGGATCGCACCTCGCAACGAGGCTGGCAGGATGAACCGACGAGAATTCACCACCCGGATGGCAGCTACCCTGGGAGCGTTAGGTACGGGTAAGACAGGCATGGACCCGTTTCCTGCGTGGGGACCGGTGCAGGAAGCGTCCATCCGTGTGAATGGTGACCGGATCAACCAGAGACTCAAGGAACTGGGTGAGTTCGGGAAGAACCCGTACGGTGGTGTCAGCAGGGTGGCATACAGCGAGTTCGACAAGCAGGCGCGAACCTGGGTCATGGGACTCATGCGTGACGCCGGGCTCGAAGTCACCATTGACGTAGCGGGGAATATTCTGGGACGACGGGAGGGTTCGGATCCGAACCTCAAGCCGCTGCTGTTCGGATCCCACATCGATTCGGTTCCGGATGGTGGCAACTACGACGGCGACGTCGGCGTGTTGTCGAGCATCGAAGTGGCCCAGGTGCTGAAGGAACGCGGCGTGAGCACACGCCATCCGCTCGAAGTCGTGGTTTTCCAGAATGAGGAAGGTGGAACGGTCGGAAGTCGGGCCATGGTGGGACACCTCTCCGAAAAGGACCTGGACACGATCTCAAACAGCGGCAAGACTCTCAGGCAAGGAATCGCGTTCCTGGGAGGCGACCCTGCCAAAGCCACCTCGGCGAGCCGCAAGAAGGGTGATTACGCCGCCTATGTGGAGCTGCACATCGAACAGGGGGGATCGCTGGAGCGGGACGGGATCAATATCGGTGTGGTGGAGGGAATCGTCGGGATCGGCTGGTGGGATGTGACGATCGATGGCTTCGGCAACCATGCCGGCACGACTCCAATGAACGACAGACGCGATGCACTGCTTGCGGCAGCGAAGTATGTGGAAATGGTGAACCGGGTGATCACCGGTGAACCGGGACGGCAGGTGGGAACAGTCGGAAGGATCCAGGCGTTTCCGGGAGCTCCCAACGTCATTCCGGGCCAGGTGCGTGCGTCACTGGAGATCCGGGACCTGGACCAGAAGAAGATTCTGAGGCTCGCGCAAACGATCATGGACGAAGCACGGCAGATTGGCGCCGCGAACGGTACCGGCTTCACCTTCAAGGAGACATATCTGAGTTCACCCGCCATGATGGATCCGTCGGTACAGGGGGTGATCAGGGCCAGTGCGGAATCGCTGGGTCTTGCAGCGCGTCATCAACCCAGTGGGGCGGGACACGATGCTCAGTACATGGCGCAGATCGCACCAGCGGGGATGATCTTCTGCCCCAGCGTGGGGGGCATCAGTCACTCACCGAAGGAGTACACCAAGCCCGAGGATGTGGTGAATGGAGCCAATGTGCTGCTGCGGACGATCCTGCGACTGGACGCCTGATCGATGACCCGGACCTGCGGTGTCATGGCCGGCGCGTGAACCAGGGCGCGGCCTGTTCCAACTGGCCGGCCAGACGGAACAGAGTGGCTTCGTCGCCGTAACGGCCCATGAAATGCACGCCGATCGGAAGGTTGTCGTTGTTCCAGGCAAGGGGCACTGACATCGCCGGTTGTCCCGTCGCGTTCGCCAGTGGGGTGTAGGACATCCACTCGAAAACCGTGCCCGCCGCCCTTTCCAGTGCTCCCATGGCCTTCATGAGACCGGGTGCACGAAATGCGCCCATCATCTCGAGGAGAATGCGCTCAGTGGGCCTTGGTTGCAGCGCGCCGTGCGGGAAAGGCGGTCCGGCAACCACCGGAGTGACGTATGCAGCGTAGCGCTCGAAAAACGGGGCGACGGCGCGCCCTACGCGCTGCAGATGGCGTACCGCTTCGACGTACTCAGGCCCGGAAATCGACCTGCCGATCAGAGCCATTGCCCAGGTCGACGCTTCGACCTCGTTCCGCGGCACGCGACGTCCGCGAATGCGTTCTGCTTCCCCCAGTTCACCGGCCGTTTCGCAGCAGACCAGTGTCAGGAATGCCCGGTTGAACGCTTCCCGATCCACCGGGAGTGTCTCCTCGATGACCTCATGCCCCAGTGACTCCAGAAGGTGTACCGCATCGACGACTGCTCTCTTGCAGTCGGGATGTACGCTCGATCCGAGCATTGGCCCGGTACTGAATGCCATACGCAGACGGCCGGGTGGTGCGGAGCACTCCTCCAAGTATGGACGCCGTGGACGTTCCATGAAGTAAGGCGACCCCGGATCGGGGCCCGCGACCGCATCCAGCATCGCCGCACTGTCCCTCACGCTACGGGTGAGTACGTGTTCGACGACTGCACCGCGCCAGAGTTCGCCGTAGTCCGGCCCTGTCGGCGTTCGCCCGCGCGATGGCTTCAATCCGAAGATCCCGCAACATGACGCGGGAATCCGGATGGAACCACCACCGTCACCTCCACCAGCCATGGGGACCATCCCACTGGCTACCGCCGCCGCCGAACCACCGCTCGAGCCTCCTGTCGTTCGGTCCGGGTTCCACGGATTGCGGCAAATGCCCAGGAACTCGGACTCGGTGAACGGCAGCAGGCCGAACTCCGGCGTATTGGTCTTCCCGATCACGATGACCCCGGCCCGCCGATAGCGACGCACCATCTCCGAATCGTGCGGCGCCACGAAACCGCGGAAGAACCGACTCCCGCTGGTGATGGGCTCTCCGGCGTACAGGGACATGAGATCCTTCAGAAGGAACGGCACCCCCCGGAAGGGGCCATCCGGGAGCGGACCCTCCGCCTGTTTGAGGGCCGACTCGAACATGTTGTGCACCACGGCGTTGAGCACTGGATTGAGTGTCTCCACCCGGTCGATTGCAGCGGAGACGAGTTCCCTGGGGGACACATCTCCACGGCGCACCAGCTCCGCCAGCCCCAAAGCGTCGTACTTCGAATAGTCAGGCATGGAAAAGCACGCATCCGTCCTCTGATGACTTGCCAAAACCAGCGGTACAGAATGGACTCAGGCGTTCCCGCGGGTCGGTTCACGATCAGGACAGGACCATCCCGGGGAAAGCTCAGGACCGGGGATGAGCTGCGCCAGTGGACAGCATGACGGCAGAATGCTCACTTTCCGGCAGGTCAGTCCCTGCCGCCACCCAAGGGGGTGTGTTCCAGCGCCGTCAGAACGGACCCCAGGACTCAATACGGACATCCATCATGCTTCGTGCGCTACGCCTCGCAGTGTCCGGCATCGTACTGTCAGCCGTTGCCGCGGGCGCCCAGTCCCGGCAATACGACATTCTGATAGCCGGTGGCGAAGTGATCGACGGGACAGGGAGCGCCCGATTCCACGCCGATGTGGCAATCATCGACGGTCGCATAGCGGCAGTATCACGCACCGCCATTGACCGAGGCAGCGCACGACGCGTGATCGATGCTTCCGGCTTGATGGTTTCGCCGGGTTTCATAGACCTGCACGCGCATCTCGAGCCCATCACGGAAATGCCTGACGCGGAAAGCCACGTCCGGCAGGGTGTGACGCTCGCGCTCGGCGGCCCGGATGGCGGAGGTGCCGCGCCACTTGGGCCGTATCTGGATCGGGTTGGCCGGTTGCAGCTTGGCATGAACGTCGCGTTCCTGACCGGTCACAATACCATTCGAAGACAGGTCATGGGGACGGCCAATCGCGCACCCACGAGTCCGGAACTGGAACGGATGAAGCAGCTGGTGGCGCAATCGATGGGCGAAGGTGCCTTCGGTCTCAGTACGGGACTCCGGTACGTCCCGGGCTACTACTCCACGACGGACGAGGTGGTGGCACTGTCGGAAGTGGCGGCGGACTCGGGTGGGATCTACACATCGCATCTGCGCGAAGAAGGGCTGGGACTCATCGAGGGCGTGGCTGAGGCACTCGAGATAGGCCGTCGCGCTCGGATACCGATCATCCTCACACACCACAAGGCTGTCGGCAGGCCGATGTGGGGAAGGAGCGTCGCTACGCTGGCCATGGTCGACTCGGCGCGCCGCGCAGGTACGGATGTGATGCTGGATCAATATCCTTACACTGCCAGTCACACGGGGTTGAACATACTCATTCCACCCTGGGCACTGGCCGGCGGTGATTCAGCGTTCCGACGGCGGCTGGCAGACCCGGTTCTCAACGACAGCATAGAGCGTGGAGTCCTGGATCTGCTCACCAATGACCGCGGTGGTGCTGATCTGCATCGTGTCCAGTTCGCCAAGGTTGCATGGGACACTACCCTGAACGGGAAGACGCTCTATGATCTCGTTACGGGATTGAACATCGAACCGACTCTCTCGAACGCGGTTCCAGTGGTGATCGATGCGGTACTGCGCGGTGGCGCGGGAACGATATTCCACGCCATCGATGAAGCGGATGTGAAGCGCATCATGGCGCACCCAATGACGATGATTGCGAGCGACGGTCGCCTGAATCGTCTGGGAGACGCCATGCCCCATCCGAGGGCGTACGGCACCTTTCCCCGGGTCCTGGGTCACTACGTTCGCGACGAGCACGTCCTCACCCTGGAACAGGCGATAAACAAGATGACCGGGATGCCGGCCGCCCGGCTGGGGCTCGGGGACCGCGGATGCCTGCGCGAGGGATGTGCGGCGGACATCACGATATTCGACGCCGCAACGGTAAGGGATGTGGGCACGTTCACCGATCCACATCACTATCCCGAGGGGATTCCATACGTGATAGTGAACGGTCAGGCGGTGGTGGACAATGGTCTCTTCACCGACGCACGGCCCGGGCGGGTTCTTCGTCGCGTTCCGGGTACCAGGCGTAGGTAGACCGGCCGGACTGATTGTCTTTCCCACATAACGCTTCGACGCAAAGTGCCACACGGTGCGCTTCGGTGACGCGGGAATCCGGTGGTGACCGCGTGAGCGAGCGAAGTACCTGACAGTATCCGCGGCTGTCTCCACCATGGGATGCTCCGATGGCCGTGATGATTCGTCCCGACGGATACGACGAGGTGTTGTCGGAGACGTGAGTCTGTACGAGCTGCTTCACCTGCCCGTGCTTCGCTGTACCCACCAGTGCGCAATGGGCGGCAGTATCAGTACCTGGATGGCGGCTGCGGCCAGGCCAGGAACCAGGGCAGCCGTTACGTATGCTGGCAGCGACGGTCCTGTGGCACCGGTCGCTACAGCTACCAACAGGAAGACGCCGCGACCACCGACTATCGCCATGGCGGTGGCGAAGAACGCGTTCCAGCGGAGCTTCTCGCGAAATACTCCCGCCAGCAACCCGTAGGTGGCCAGTTCCACCGTCATCGCTGGCAACATGGCCGGATACGGCATCCCTGAGATCAGGTTGCTCAGGCCGGGAGCGGCCAGGCCGATCGCGGCACCTGACCTCCAGCCGTAGACCAGACCGGCGAGGATGACGGGCCAGTGCATGGGGAGCAGCACCCGGACGGACATTCCCGTCAGGTGTGCGGCAGCGGGGAGCAGCACACTGGCACAGAGCAGAAGACCAACCTGCCAGGACAACGCCCGGACTCCGGACGCACGAAGGGTCCGGCGTCCCTCCACCTGATGTCCCACGGCCACCTGATTCATTGGCGGAACCCTCTCTACGGAATGGTGAAGGTCGACCTGTCGATGATGCAGGAATCAGTCATTCGGTTGCCGGAGCCTGTGCGAGACGATGACGGTTTCCGAAGTGACTGCTTCACTGGGTTGCTGGTGCGATGCCGGACAGAAGGATACGGTTCTCAGCTTTCACCTGCAAATCATATCAGGGTGTCTGCCAAGACACCTGCTGGGATTTTTGGGGCTATCTGGCGTGGCTGGAAGAGATTCGCCCTGCTCTGGCGAGGTACTTGACCGGATCCAGCTCGCAGGTCTCATCGAGGGCTCCACGCAAACCAAAAACGCGAGGGTCTTCACGAAATCGAAACACACGATACAGGTGACAACTGCGGGCACGCTCCCTTGAAGAGCGAATCTCGTTCCGATAGAGCAAGAATGGGGTGTGCTTCCCGTATGCGGTTGTCTTGACCGTGATCAGACGGTCGTCTCCGTTCAGCTCGAACGATTGCACGTCGAATCCAGGGCCGGATCCAACGGTTTCGACGACGTGTTCCACGCGATCGGCCAGGGCGTGTCGACCGGCGTGGATCAGGCGCGCCCTTTCGAACTGCAGTGCGAACTGCACTCCGGCCCTGCCGAGTGAGACATTGCGGGATTCCCGCTCCAGGAAACTCATGGTGTGAGGGAGACCGGAGAACCGCTCCCGAACGCCGCCGAGAGTTCCGTGGCGCGCCCGCTCAGGCGGGTCTTCCCAGCGATTCAGAATGTCGTCGACATCCGGGATGATCGCTGGTGCCTCGACTGCTGTCCCCGCCGTGGCCTGGAGCGCGATATCCGCAAGAAGCTGGTCCTCCACGACCTCGAACAGAAGTCCCTGGAAGTTGAAGAGCGGCTTGTAACCATCGATGTACGGAAACCCAAGTTCGATGAGCACGGCACTGACGTTCTGATGCTTGCGTTCGATCGAACCGTGGGAGCGGCCCTCGAGAAGCAGGGCCAGCGCCTGGCGATGGGCAGTCTTGTTGTATTCCTTGCCGCGAAGCTCGGCGTCAAGCATCGCGAAGTAGTCTGCGACCAGGGCTTCCACTTCAGTTCTCGTCCAGTCCGGCTTCATGATCTGTCAGAGGTGGCTGGCTTCAGTCGGGCAGTTGGAGCACTGCAGCGGGCATCCGGCCACGTGGCGACCCGGGTGGCAATCCCACGGGTCGAGCCTTCCCGCTGGCGGTCTAACCATACGCCAGGGCACCAGGACAGCAAGCTCAGGCATCGCAGGAGGCATGGGCAACGGCGGGGTCCGGGCATGGCACGCACCCGCCGGGACGCAGCAGAACGCAGGTGCAACCATCCGGAATCGAGGCTATCCTACAGCATGCCGCAGCGGTACGGGCGTTCCGTGGGAGAGACCTGCCATCATGACGTCCAGCCGCTGCCGACAATATGACCCTCAGCCGCCGGACCATGTCACGCGTTCCGTCACTCATGGCCGTCGTCGCCCTGGGAGCGACGACACTCCTCATACCCTCACGAGTCTCGGGTCAGGCACTGCCAGCGCCGCCCGTGGTGATCACCAATGCGTCACTGATCGATGGAGTACGTGGGGCCTTTGCCACCGGCGCCACGGTGGTGATTCGTGATGGGAAGATCGCCCAGATCGTTCAGGGGGCAGTGACCCCACCGCCGGGTGCCACGGTGATCGATGCGCGGGGTCGGTTCCTCCTGCCGGGCCTGATCGATGCCCACACCCACATCGCGTCACTGGGCAGTGCCCGGCGCGCGCTTGAATCAGGAGTCACCACGGTTCGCTCCGCATCAGTTTCAGCCTACCAGGATGTCGCACTTCGTGAGGCCGTGCGTCAGGGTGTCGTGGCCGGGCCCGATGTCGTGGCCGCCGGCCTCTTCATAACACCGGGACTGGGCGATGCCATGCTGGGTGATCCACGCCTTCCCCTGATCGCCGGATCGATGCAGGAGGAGGCAGGTTTGCGTGAGGCAGTGAGGATCAACATCGACCGTGGGGTCAACGTCATCAAGACCCGTGGTACGGAACGGGCGGGTCTTCCCGACACCGATCCGCGGAAGCAGACGTACACCTTCCAGCAGCTCTCGTGGATCGTGGACGAGGCGTCCCGGCAGCAGATACCAGTGATGGCGCACGCACATGGGGACGAAGGCGCCTATGCCGCGGTCCGGGCCGGTGTGCGCAGTATCGAACATGGCACGTTCCTCAGTGACAGCACCCTGCGATTGATGAAGGAGAAGGGGACATACCTCGTGCCGACCTACGTCACGGTGTTCGACCTCACACAGCCCGGTGGCGACTACGATGATCCGGTCCTCACACTTCGGGGGAACTTCATGCTTCCGGTACTCGGCGAGACCGTAAGGCGCGCCCACCGGATGGGCATCCCCATCGCCACCGGTGCGGACACCCAGTACGGCCCCGAGTCGCTGTCACGCATCTCTCATGAAGCGGCGTTCTTCGTGGATCTCGGGATGACCCCACTCGAGGCGATCCGTTCAGCCACCATGGTATCCGCGAAGTTGCTGGGACTGGACCAGCAGACGGGCCAGCTCCGGGAAGGTTACGAAGCTGACCTGATTCTCGTCGAGTCGGATCCATTGGCCGATATACACGCGCTGCAGGACGTACTCGTGGTCGTTTCCAATGGACGGATCGCGCTGAATCGCACGCCGTTCGCCAGGACCCGCTGATTCATTCCGGAAAGCCGGTTCGGAGTATCCCCGTCCGGGATTTTACTCCCTGATCGGCTCTCCCTTCCGCACCTGTGGAAGCCCGTTGGCCATCCAGTCGGGCATGGGCTTGTCCATGAGATAGTGATCGAAGAACTGCTTCATCCGGGTCTGGAAGTCCTTCTGGTTGTCCCTGTTCGCCAGGTGATGAGGTTCATTGGGGTAGGACAGCAGGATGACCTGCTTCCCATTCCTTCGCGCTGCGTTGAAATACTGAAGGCCTTCGATCCAGTCCACGGCTCCATCGGCGGTACCGTGCAGGATCATGAATGGCGTCGTGATCTTCGTGACGTTGTGAATGGGTGACTGGCTTTCGTACAGCTCGTGGGCGTTCCAGGGTGTCACGTTTTCACCCATTCGCACCTGGCCGACCTCCGTGATTCCCTGCTGCACGGTCCCGGTCTGCTTGTACAGTTCATCATAGAAGCTCACCAGATTCGTAGGTGGTGCGCCGGTCACGACGGCTGCGAACATGTTGGTTTGGGTCAGGATGAAGCTTGACTGATAACCACCCCAGCTATGACCCTGCAGTCCGATATGCCCTGGATCGGCGTATCCCTGCCGGATCACTTCCTTCACGCCACTCGTCACGCAGTCCAGAGCGCTCGTGCCCGGCTTGCCGATCTCATAAACCACGTCGGGCTGGAATACGAGGTAACCATTGCTGGCGTAGGTGCTCATCTGCGGACGATCGTCGAACGTGGGCATCGAAAACTGGTGGTGCGTGTTCGACATGATCTCATAGAAGTAGACCAGCATGGGGTACTTCTTTCCAGGCTCGTAGTTCGCTGGAAGGGTGAGCGTACCCTGCAGGCGCTTACCCTTGGAGTTCCGGTAATCGATCAACACCTTGCTGCCCCACGCATACTCGGTAATGAAAGGATTGGCATCAGTGACCTTTCGTGGTGATCCGAACCTGGTATCACTGACCCACAGGTCGGGGAACTCCCGAAACGTCTGCTCGGTATGGATTACCCGATCAGCGTCGCGGGCCTTGACGGTCGCCCCGATGGCCTTGTCCAGGTATCGCAGTGGTTCGGGGTTGCCACCAGAAGGAAGAGTCCAGAAGCCGGATTTCTTGGTCCAGAGCCCCGTGGCGTTGAGGAGCAGTGTCTGTGACAGGTCGATTCCACTCTCTCCTCCTGAGCTTCCGCCAAACCCTCCAGGGCCGACGGCTCCACCTGATCCCAGTCGGTTGATCCGGAACTCGATCTGTTCACGCTCACCCCTTCCCTTCGTAAGGTTGACGGGAGCACCCGTGGCAGGATCCAGCGGAAGAGACCAGATGTCGAACTGTCCGTAGAGGATCGCGCTGCGACCGTCCTTGCTCCATCCGGCTACGCCGTATATCGGTTTCTCGTAGTCGTGGTCATCGGTGATATCCACAAAGCCCCTGGGCACTCCATTGTCAATGACGTTGTCCTTTCCCGTTTCCAGGTTGTAGGCATGCACGCGACGGTTCTGCAGATACAGGAACCACTTCGAATCGGGGGACGTGCCATAGGTGCGTGACAGTCCCCGGGCGATCAGGGTCCTTTCACCGGAGACCACATCGACACGGTAGACGTCTGCCTTGCTGGCCCCCCACTGCACAGATCCCCGATATGCCTGGTCGTCGCGTCCGATGCCCCACCGACCATCCGCGGTGGTTGTCACCGAACGCATCGCCGAGTCACCCAGAACGACGATCCGCCGGGTACCGGGTTCAATGGAAGCGGGATAGGTGGCACGTCGTTCCTGCTGCAGTCGCACGATCTGAACCGACTGTGGTTCAGTGTCCTTGTAGTGCCATATGTCCACATTGGCCTTGTTGGAGTCGGCAGCGGCAATTTCCGCGCTCTGTTCCTTGATACCGACAAAGAGACGGGTGGCGTCTTTGCTCCAGCGGGGAGTGGTGAATTCGCTGATCACGAAGCCATTGGGGAATCCAGTGATTGTCGCAGCGTCCAGTTCCAGCAATTCAGGGTCAGCAGCACCGGCATCGGACCAGAGCAGCAGCGCATTGTCGCGCTGTTTCATAGCGGGATTCCTTGTCCCACGGAGCGCCGCCAGGCTGGTTCCTGAATCGCTCCAGACGACCTGATCGAAGTCGGCCGCCGACGTTGTCAGCGCACGTGTGGTCCCTCGGTTGGCGTCCAGGACGTAGACGCCGTTTCCGGTCCGGTTGACAGCATCAACGGTGTATGCCAGCAGATTGCCGGCATCATCGAACCTGTATTCGTCGACATTGCCGATGTTGTACGTCATGCCGGCATTCGGACCTGCGAGATCACGGACGAGGAGATCCGTGCCTCTGCGTGACGTATCCGCTCCAGCCGCTCTACCAGCCTTGACGGTGAAGAACCCGGATCCTGTGCTGAATGCAAAGGACGCCGGATTCGGAAACTCGACCCTGGCGCCCGTCGAGAGCTCGAGCAGCTCCAGGTGGCGCGTAGCCGCCCCCGTGGACGTACTGCCACGACCACCCCTCCCCGGAGCACCACGTCCGCCCGGTGGGGTTGCCGGATTCACGTAGTAGGCAATCCAGCGGGAATCGTCCGAGAAAGTGACGCCTGCGGCGCCACCACCGAATCCCCCCCGCCCTCCGGTCCCCTGGGCACCAAGCTGAATCACGTGCTCCCGAGTGCCATCGAGCTCCTTGACGTGCAGCTTCACGTCTCCCTCGTTCGGGGTGTAGGCGAAGCTGACCCACTTGCCATCGTTCGAGATCGCAGTGGAGGTCACTCGGTTCCACCGTCCGTATTCCGCAACGGTTAGCACTCTGTTCTGAGACCAGGACGTCGCTGACAGGGATACCAGCAGAAGAGACGTCAGGAACAAGAACCGGACGGGGCAGGCAGGACGATGGTACTTCATCACGACCTCTGCATTTGTGGTTGAACCTGGGAGCATGGCGCGGAATATGGGGGCGGAAGTCGATGGGGCCAGCCATCCGACCGGAAACGCGTGGAAAGCTGCTGGTCAGGACCGCTCGGCGCCGGTACGGGGGGTGGGATACGCCTTGGCCTGGGTGCTGGGGGCCGGCTCCCTGAGCCAATTGAGCGCTGATTTCCGCATGTGTGGATACCCCGTGATCCTGCGCAAAACACCGAAATCCCGGCGGTCGATCCATGTCTCCCAACAGACTCACTCCCGTCACTCTCCGGCTCCTTGTCGTCCTTCATCTGGCAGCCTGTGGTGGCGGTTCCACGGACCCACAGCCGAAACCAGGTCCCGCTCCGGTCGCCGATGTTCGTGTGGATCCGTCGTCTTCGACGCTCGCTCCCGGTCAGCAGCAGCAACTGAATGCAACCCTGCGGGATTCCGCGGGAGCGGTGATCATTGGCCGCACGGTTGCCTGGCGCTCGTCTGATCCCACGTCAGCGTCGGTGACCAATGCCGGACTGGTGACGGCACATGCCGCTGGCAACGTTACGATTTCAGCTTCGAGTGAAGGACATACCGGGACTGCTTCGGTTGTGGTGTCGGGTCCGGGAGCCATTGGAGTGAACGGGGGCAGTACAGTGCTCGCTGGCGGTGCGGTAACGATCACCGTGCCACCCGGTGCCTTATCTGCTCCATTGTTCCTGACCGCAGCAGTGAAGCCGCAGTCAGCGACGCCACCGGACAAGTGGCAGATCCTCGGCAGTACCTACTCGATTGGTCCGGCTGGCACCACATTCTCGAAACCGGTGACAGTGACGATCAAGTACGCCATTACCGACCTGCCGGCGTTCACGATGAGTGGGGACTTGTCGGTCCTGCATTTCAGTGCTGGCGCGTGGAGTGGGCTTACGGACATCGTGGTCGACACGGTCTCGATGACCGTCAGCGGTCGCACGACTTCTTTCAGTGATTTTGCTGTTGCCGCTGTGGATCCAGCCGTTCGTCTGTCGCCGCAACGTGCCAGCGTGAATATGCAGCAGCGTTCGGTAACCATTTTCGCGATCATCCCGGCATCGGGAGGCAGTGTCCCGCTTCCGCCGGGGACTCCGCCCCTGCGTTATCGCTGGTGGACCACCGGAAACAACGGTGCACTGGACAAGAACCCGTCTCAATGGACCGTGGAAACGGAGGCCCTGTATACCGCCACGAATCCGGTGCTCAACCAGATCAGTGGCCCTATAGATACCGTGTACGCAGAGGTGCTGCTCAACCCGGAGGCCCTGTCCACTGGTGAGCCGAAACGCACGGTGATCGTGCAGGCGGTGGTCGATGCCGACCTCGCTGCAACCTATGAAGTCACCCCGAACGGCGCAAAAATCGGTCGCGGTTCCTCACTGGATCTCCAGCTTCTCATTCGGAACAAGCAGGGAAGTGTGCTGCCGTTGCCTCCTGACGTTCATGTGTGGTGGACCACGTCAGGCACCTACGGAAGCATTCCCACGGGCCTGGGCCCCCTCCAGACCGGGGTCACCTATACGGCGCTGCGGCAATTTCCGGTTCCTCCGCCGCGTATAGACAACGTTGTTGCGACGGTCTGGAAGCTGTCTTCAGTTGTCGGGCGCAATCCCAGGACGGTGGCCGGCATGGTGGTGGCATGGCAGGAATTCACACGCGTGGATTCGGCAATCGCCACCACACCGACGGCGTCCATCGAGGTGAAAGTTCCCTACCAGGTAACCTTGACCAGCTCGAGCAACAAAGTCACGACTCAGGGGACGGCAGCCCTGGAGGTCAAACTGTCGCCGGACGATACCGGCCCCGGGATCATGTTCAAGTACCAGGTCTCCGGTACCTGGGGTTCCATAAGCGTCCCGTTGGGCGTACCGACGGATATCACGCAGTTCACCTATACTGGTGGTCCCGTCGGTGGCGGGTCCGACGTGATCACGGTCGAAGCCGTTTCGGTGATCCAGGGTGTCGAGCGCGCAGTCCTGGCGCAGGCTCAGGTATCGATCGAAGTGTCTGGTCCCGCGGCCTTCACGGAAATCTCCACCGCCAACGGCGGGTTGCACACCTGTGCCATCGATGCCAACGGGCAGGCCTGGTGCTGGGGCTGGAATGATCGTGGCCAGTTGGGTGATGGCACCCAGTTGCGGAGCACGCGCCCGGTGCGGGTCAACACCGGAGTACGCTTCACCTCGATAACCGCTGGCTGGAAGCATACCTGTGCACTGACTACCACTGGCGCAGCCTGGTGCTGGGGTAACCATACCTATGGTGAGACCGGCGATGGTGGCCCCTATGGACCGCAGTATCCGCCGAGGCTGACCCCAGTGGCGGTACAGGGGCCGCCGTTCGTGGAGATAAGTGCAGGCGGCTGGACCACGTGCGGAGTGACTGTCGCGAGGCAGGTCTACTGCTGGGGAAACAACGGGCACACGCAGGTCGGGGACGGTACGTCCGAGAATCGGCCGGCTCCGGTCCTGGTACTCTCCGGAGCCGGCCATGTGAAGGTGGGAAGCTTTCAGGCCTGTGCGACTTCCGACCCTGACGGGATTACCTGGTGCTGGGGAGACAACGGGAAGGATGCCACCGGATCCAATGTCGACTACTCTCCCCAGATCTGGGGCAAGAACCTTTTGGGAACTGGTCTGACACAGCGGCAGATCTACTCGCCCACCGCTGTGCCGGGTGCCGCGTTCCACAACGTGGCCGTGGGAACGGGGTTCTCCTGTGGTTGGACGGTAACAGGTGAGGTTTCCTGTGGCGGATTGAACTATTACGGACAACTGGGTGACGGAACCACAACCTGGCGATCGGCACGCAAGCCAATCAAGGGCGGACTGACGTTCACGCAGGTTTCCACCGGAGCCTTTCATGCGTGTGGCATCAGTCTGATCAAGGAGATATGGTGCTGGGGCAGCAATGGCCTGGGTCAACTTGGTACGGTGACCGGAACTCCACAGGCCACACCGATCCTCGTTGCCGCGCCGGGAGTACAGTTCACCAGGGTTTCGGCGGGGAGTTCGAGCACCTGTGCGATCAGCACCAAGGGTGAAGCGTGGTGCTGGGGAGGCAACACTCAGGGCCAGCTTGGCGACGGTACCCTGGTTTCGCGCAGCACACCCGTGGTGGTAAAGCCCTGACGCGAACGTGGCCCCGGTGGTCGATCAAATGTCGCCGGCAGTTGTCTACTCAGCCAAATCGAAGATCCCATCACGCAACGGCAGGTGGGGGTTCCAGGCCACCTCCCATGCATGTCCATCGGGATCCGCGAAGTATCCCGAGTAGCCGCCCCACTCCTTGAGTGTGGCGGCTCTGAGCAGGGTGCCACCGGCCTGGACTGCCTGGTTCAGGACCTCATCGACTTCGGTCTTCGTCCCGACATTGTGCGCCAGCGTAACGCCACTGAACCCTCTGGAATCCGCCATACCGGCGTCTTCGGCGAGCAGGTTTCTGGGATGGAGGGCTAGTCCAATCCCTCCCCTCAGAATGAAGAGAGCGAAATCACCCGCGCTCTTCGACGACAAGCGCCAGCCAAGCCCATCCTGAAAGAAGCACACCGCGCGGTCGAAGTCTTCGACTCCGAGAGTCACCAGGTTCACGCGTTGTTCCATTGTCCCGCATCCTTGCTTTCGATCCCGGTTGACGTCTGTTCAGTTCTGGACTCCCGTTCTTCGCCCGATCATACGACGTCCCGGGGCATCTCGAAAGAGGTGCTGCAGCGACTGTGGCACCACCGCCCGGGTCGTGACAGGATCCGCCATGGTCGCACGTCCATGTGCTGCACGACCGATGGCTGTCGCTCGTAGCCGTGGCAGTTCAAGATCAGTGGCCCGACCTGTAGCCCGTCCCCGCAAGACTGGTAGATTCCGGCTCCCGGGTCCACGCACCCGGAACCTGACCAACGGAATGTGCCATGAAGACGGGATTCTGCCTCCTCACCATCGCAACTCACCTGCTGCTGACGGCCACCTCAGGGGCTCAGCGGCTCTCGCCGGCGGAACAGAGAATCGTCACCGCCGTTGACGCAGGCGTTCCCGCAGCCACAGCGCTGCTGGAGCGTCTTGTCAACATCAACAGCGGGACTCTCAACTTTCCCGGCGTTCGTGCCGTGGCGGATGCGCTGGCTCCAGAGTTCCGGCGACTCGGCTTCTCGACCCGCTTCGTGGATGGTGCCCCGTGGGAACGGGCCGGTCATCTGATCGCCGAACGCCTGGGAAACGGGAACGGTGTCCATCTGCTTCTCATCGGACACCTGGACACCGTTTTCGAGAAGGATTCCCCCTTCCAGCGTTTTGAACGGGTAGGCGGCGATTCCGCGCGCGGGCCGGGTGTCATCGACATGAAGGGCGGTGATGTGGTCATGCTCCTGGCCCTCCAGGCGCTGGAGCAGGCAGGTGTGCTGGACCGGATACAGGTGACCGCCGTGTTCACCGGTGATGAGGAAGACAGTGGCAGTCCCATCGAGAAGGCGCGCGCCGACCTGGTGGCCGCGGCGGACGAGGCGGACTACGCACTTGGTTTCGAGAACGGACCGGAAGCTCCCAACGTTGCCGTGATCGCACGACGCGGATCGAGCGGGTGGACGCTGCGCACATCAGGTGTGCCATCCCACTCATCCCAGGTCTTCAGCACCAGCGTCGGTAGCGGAGCGATTTACGAGGTCGCGCGTATCCTCACAGCCTTTCATGACTCGCTGTCGCACGATCCACCGTTGACGTTCAACCCGGGCGTGATCGTGGGTGGAACCACAGTGTCATTCGACCCCGTGGAAAATCGCGGCACCGCCTTCGGGAAGACCAACGTAGTGGCGGAGAGTGCCTATGTGACGGGTGATCTGCGCGCAATTACTCCGGAGCAACTCGCTCGGGCCAAGGCAACCATGCAGCGACTGGTGGCGCGGCACTATCCCAGGACCGGAGCCGAACTGACAATCAGTGATGGCTATCCTCCGTTCGCCCCAACGGACGGAAACCGCGAACTCCTGAGGATGCTCGATCAGGCCAGCCGGGACGCCGGACTGCCACCGGTGGGACCGGTGGATCCGGCACGGGCAGGAGCGGCTGACATTTCCTTTGTGGCAGGGCGTGTGCTTGCTGGACTCGACGGACTGGGGCTCAAGGGACGCGCCGACCATACCGTCAACGAGACCGCCGATCTCCGGCAGCTGGGCATTCAGGCAAAGCGGGCTGCCATCCTGATGATCCGCCTGGCGACACAACACGTGCCATGACCACCGACCGGCGGGGTTTCATCTCGGCCGGGGGCGCCTCGTTGCTCGGACTGGCCGCTGGACCGGCTGTCATACGTACGCGCTTCGAACATGACCTGGTCATCCGGGGCGGAATGGTCATCGACGGGACCGGGACACCGGCCAGGGAACTGGACGTTGCCATCACCGGTGACCGCATTTCTGCGCTGAGTGCGCGAATCGGCGAACGGGGCACCGAGGAGATCGATGCCCGCGGACACGTGGTTGCACCCGGTTTCGTCGATCTGCATTCGCACGGTGACAGTACCATGCGTGAAGATCCGCGCATGGAATCGCTCGTGAGGCAGGGTATTACGACCATCGTCGTCGGCCAGGACGGTTCCTCCCAGGCTGACGGTTCCGCGCCAGGTACGATACGAGCGGCTGGGCAGGCCGAGGAAGCTCCCGACGGATCGTTTGCCAGTCTTTTTGACGCGATCAACAAGTTGCGGCCATCGGTGAACGTTGCCTCGATGGTGGGGTTGGGATCGGTGCGCGCTCGTGTGGTGGGTGACGACGATCGTCCCGCCACGCCGGCTGAGCTGCGTAGGATGGTGGGAATGGTGGAGGCCTCCCTGGCGGACGGTGCGTGTGGGGTATCCTCCGGCCTGGAGTACACGCCGGGAGCATTTGCCTCACGCGATGAACTGATTGCTCTTTGCCGGCCCCTGCGGGAGCATCGGCTGCCTTACGCAACCCACATGAGGAACGAGGATGACAGACTGATCGATTCGATCGATGAGTCGATCGCTGTGGCGAGAGGTGCGCATTGCCCCTTGCAGATTTCACACCTGAAGACTCAAGGGCCCCGGAACTGGCCCAGGCTGCAGGACGTCTTTGACCGGGTGGAGTCAGCATCGCGTGAGGGAATCGACATCTTCTTCGACAGATATCCCTACACCGCGTACGCGACCGGCCTTACGAACTTGTTCCCGGTCTGGAGCCGGGATGGCGGTACCGATGCGTTCTTCTCCCGCCTGGATGACCCTGGCACCTCGGCGCGTATCCGGGTGGAGACCCTGGCCAAGGTGGACCTGATCGGCGGATGGGACAATGTCCAGGTGTCGTCGGTTCGCGTCGACACGGACCGGGCCGCCGAAGGCAAACGGTTTGGCACCTACGCCAGGGCTGTTGGACTGGATCCCTTTGAGCTGGCCGTTTCCATGCTTCGACGAAATCGGGCGAGTGTAGGGATGGTGGGGTTTGCCATGAGTGAGGAGAACCTGGAACGAATCCTGGCGCATCCCCGGGGGATGGTGGCCAGTGATGGCGGTGCATTCGCCATAGACGGTCCCACCCGAAGGGGAAGCCCTCATCCCCGGGGAATTGGAACCTTTCCCCGCGTACTCGGCCGTTACGTACGTGAACGCAAGGCACTCGGTTTGGAGCAGGCGATCCAAAAGATGACGGCGCTCCCTGCATCCCGGATCCGGCTGGCCGACCGCGGACGTCTCGCGGTGGCGATGGCGGCTGACCTGGTGGTCTTTGATCCAGACACGGTTATCGACCCGGCAACCTACGGGCAACCGTTTCAGTATCCAGTCGGGATCACTGCGGTCGTGGTGAACGGGAAGGTGGCACTCCGGGAGGGGATTCGCAATGAAGAACACAGTGGTCGCGCCCTGCCATTCGTCTGATTGGTTGTGAACTCAACGTTCGAAGAGCGCGCCCGCTTCATCATTGAACTTGCCCGTCGCCTGCACATGGCGGGAGTGACCGCAGCACGCCTGGAGGGTGCGGTACACTCGACGGCGCGCGCCCTTGGGGCAAGCTGTGAGATCTGGGCAGCGCCAACCGGCCTCCTGCTGTCACTGGGGGATGAGGAGCATCCGGAACTGTCGCAGCACACGCGCGTTCTGCGACTCGATCCTCATGAACCGAACCTTTCGGATCTCGTGATTCTTGATGAAACCGCTGACAGTGTCATTGCCGGAACCCTGGGAATCCGCGAGGCCATGGGTCGCCTCGAAGCACTGGACCGGGAACCCCGCAGGCGTGAGGTGATGTGGCTGGTTCTGGCGTTCGGGATGGCGGCGGCGGCGGTGGCCGGACTGTTGCGCACCGGCTGGATGGACATTGTCGTAGCGGGCGCCATGGGTCTCCTGATTGGTGGCATTGTCGCCGCCAGCCGCACACGTCCGAATCTGGGAGCAGCCGCCGAGGCGGTCGCTGCGTTCGTGGCAACCGTGCTGGCGGCGGCATTTGCTCACTTCGTGATCGCTGTTTCGGTTCAGACCGTGGTGATTGCGGCACTTATCGTGCTGATGCCCGGACTATCGTTGACCACCGCGGTTTCGGAGCTGGCTGCACAGCAACTGGTCACTGGAACAACACGGTTTGCCGGCGCGCTGGTTTCACTCTTCAAGCTGACCTTCGGGAGCATTGCGGGCGCTCAGGTGGTGAGTGCTCTTGGCTGGTCACCGCGCGTCATCGGTTTGGTGACACTGCCGGCGAGCGTGGAGATCGCGGCGACCGTGGTGGCGGCATTCTCGTTTGCCATCCTGTTTCACGCTCAGCGAAGGGATGTAGCGCTGGTGATGACGAGTGCGGTGGCCGGATATGTCCTCACCCGCGTGGGAGGGACCATTTTCGAGCCTGCCCAGGGATTCGCCGGTGGGGTGTTCCTGTCCAGCCTTGTAATGGCTGCCCTGGCAAACCTGTACGGGAGGATTTACAGCCGGCCGGGGTCGCTCATCCGTCTCCCGGGTATCATGCTCATGGTTCCCGGAAGCGCGGGATTCCGCGGCATGGCCTCTGTCATGGAGCAGAACTATGCGTCCGGTGCGGATATGGGAGTTGCGGTGATAAGTGCGCTGGTGGCTTTGATGGCCGGGCTGCTTTTTGGAAGTCTGCTGATACCCCCCAGGCGGTATCTCTGACGGAGCGGAGCAGCGGCCGTTCTTGCGCCGGCTCTGCAAACCCCTTGCTGGGTGCCCGGCTCCGGAAAGGCGTCGGCCAGGCAGGCGGTCCCCTCGCGGGATTCGAACGGAGGCGCCATCTTGGTGCGTGGTACACCCGAGGCAAGACGGTGAGCGACCCTCCCCCAGCCACACGCCCGCCACGCGACGACGAGATCGACGTCTACGGACTGTCGCATCCCGGCAAGGTCCGCAAGGAGAACCAGGACCGTTTCCTGCTGGCCACGATTCACAAGAGAATCGAGGTCGTTCAGGGGAATCTCGACGCTCATGAGCGGCTGCCGCTCGGCGAACAGCGCCTGGCGTACCTGGCGATGGTTGCTGATGGTGTCGGTGGTGGCACGGGGGGAGCGGAGGCCAGCAATATCGCGGTCGAGTCCATCATGCAGTACGTGAACTCCAGCATGCTGATGTACTATGGAACCAATGACGATCATGCGGAGTTCACCGAACTCCTGCAGATGGCCGCGATGCGGGCGCACCACGCGGTGCTGGCCCGCCGTGCGGAGCGGGGAATCACCGGTACCATGGCGACCACACTCACGTTCTTCATTGGCGTCTGGCCGGTGTACTACCTCCTGCAGTTGGGGGATTCCAGGTACTACGTGTGGCGGCATGGCCAGCTCACACAGGTGACGCGGGACCAGACCATGGCGCAGGACCTGGTGGACAGCGGTGTTCTTTCCCGTGTCGCAATGGCTCGCACTCCGATGGCGAATGTTCTGTCCAGTGCTCTGGGGGCGGACACGACACTCCCCGTGGTAACCCGACTTCACGCTGACTGGCACAATGTCCACATGATGTGCTCCGACGGACTGACGCGACATGTCAGTGACGAGCGCATCGCCGAGGTCCTTGGCAGCATGACCAGCGCCAGACACGGTTGTGAACAGCTTCTGCAGGATGCGCTGGACGGTGGTGGCAAGGACAACATCACGATCATTATCGGGCGCAGCAAGCCCCGGGAACCGGTCTGATCGGATCGGGTCATGACCCTGGTCGTAATGGCACATCCCTGACCGATTGGGGAACCTCTGTCAGACTCGGGTTTTGAACCGGGTTCACGAGCACCTTAGGCACCCGGTCGGGTCAGGCATTCTGGAAACCTTCTTCTCCTGACATTCCACAAGCGACTATTCCCATGCACGGCCAGCTTGTCTGGTATGAACTGATTGCTCCAGACATTGAAGGGACGACTGCCTTCGATCCGAAGATGGCAAAGTGGGGAACGCAGCCGTTCAACCACGATTACTCGATGTGGACCAGAGGCAGGTTGCCTTTCGCGGGACTGTCCGAGCAAGACAGCTCACGAAGACAAGGCGATCCTTCCCGAAGCAGGGGCGGCAAGCAGCCGGCTGCAGCGGCCCGGTGGTGCACCGATAGCCGCTGCTGCCGAAACGCGCGACACGATCAGCCGGCTACGCGGTCAGAATGCCAGTCCGAACGAAACGGGAATGAACTGCGCCTTGCTGAAACCGAACTTCCCCTGATTGTAGGACGCGGTACCCATCCTGGCTTCGATGAATCCGGACACGGCCGCAAGTTGAAAACGCAGGCCGGCTCCCGCCTCCAGAGCCAGCTTCCGTGCGGACTCCCCGGCTCCCGTTGAGGCACCCTCGGGAAGCGAAAGCGACAGGAGCCCCCCGCCTGCCAGGACATAGAGTCCGCCGACGAGGGGGAATTCCAGATTGCCGAGTGCGGCGTACATGGACGTGACATCATCGGCTGAGCCATTGCCGGTGAGGTTGTCCTTCAGCTTGAGCTGTGTCAACGAGAACTCGGGTCGGATGCGTACTGGAAGCCCCGGAAGGTTGAGCAACAGGGAGGCGTCGTAGTGGAACCCAGAGTCGTGCAGGTTTCCGAGGTCGCCGGCCGGGAGTGTCAGGCCTCCGCTGATGACCAGTTGCAGCGGTCTTGCCTGGCCGAATGAGAGTGTGGAAGCGAACAGCAGGCCAGCGAGGGCGGTGGAGCCGGTCCGGACAAGTGGAGACATCGAGGGCCTCCTTGCTTCTGATATTCCCGCGACGCGCGGGGGCGGACTGCCGGTACCGCGAATCTGGAGCAGATGGACCCTGTGCGGAAGGACCGCGGAGGGAGCCAGCCGCGGACTGCCCTTCCTGACGGCGCCAGACCGACTGTAGCCAGCCTACCCGATGACTTCCCGGTAAAGACGGTAGACGTTCCCTCCCATCACACGATCGACATCCGTGGCGGAGAGGCCCCGCTTCGCCAGCCCATCCCGGACCACTTCCATTCTGCGCGGACCATTGAGCTCGTCTATGAAGTAGGGGAGATCGCTGTCCACCACCTGGCTGCCCTCTTCCCGTTTCAGTTCGGCGAGGTACTCAGGCGTAAGTGTTATGACACGGTGGTCCCGGTCGCTGCCGATACCTACATGTTCGATCCCGGCAATCCGGATCGCGTGCTGGATGTGGTCGAAATAGGCGGAGAGGTTGTCGGACTTCTTCGCCGTCAGAAAGGGTCGCATCTGGCAGATTCCCACGACCCCGCCACGATCGGCGAGTGCCCGGAGATTGGCATCCGTTGTGTTGCGTCTGTTGGAGTGCACCGCCATGCACGCTGTATGTGATATGATCACCGGAACCTGGGACGCAGTGATCGCATCGGCCATCGTCTGCATGTTGGCGTGTGAAAGGTCCACCAGCATTCGCTTGTGATTCATCCGCTCGATGACTTCACGACCGAATGATGTGAGACCACCTTCCTCCCAGCACCCCACTCCGACGTGATTCTTGACGTTGTAGGTAAGCTGGCAGCTTCTCAGCCCCAGACCGTGGAAGAGGTCGATTCGATCGAGCTCCTTTCCGAACTGAACGGTGTTCTGGTACAGGTAGAACACCGCCATCCTGCCTTCGCGACGGGCACGATCCACATCCGACACCTTGGTGGCCTTGATGAAAAACTCCGGATGGGCCGCCAGGTACCGATCGTAGCCCAGCAGGGAGTCCACCGCGAGTTCGAGTGCAGCGGCACCCTCGGGTTTCGGATCACAAAGCGTGATCGAAATCGCATCCATGCCTGAGCCAAGCATGTCGCCTATGAGCGCCGCATCGTACTCTTCGCGCAGTTCGCCCATGGCATCCCATACCAGTGTGTCAGCGCGCTGTGGATCAGGCCGGGATGGTTTCATCCTGCCGAGTCCGTAGATGGAACCGAGGGACACTCCGGTACGATGCAAGAAGGTTCGTCTCTCCATGTTCAACCCTGGGATTCGTTCTACGAGAATGGCCACGCGGCGGGCATAAGTATGCATTCCCTCGCTCGCAGGATCCAGCGTTGGGCAAACGGAGACGAGTTATCACGACGCCGGGGCCGGGTGCACGGAGATTAGATTGGGATGGTGGCCGATTTCATGCGGATGTGGTCCCTGGGATCGTGCTGCCAGGAGTCGGACCGCCAGCGGATGACGCACAGAGAGCGTCCGGCCCTTCGAACATCAACACGGAAAGGACAGATCATGACCGAAACCTGGCTTACCTCGCTCATCACCGAAACTCCCCAGGCCGGATTCGAACTGGCCATCACCCTCAGCAGGCGCGGTGTGAAGTACACTCAGCCGGATACGACCGTCCTCAAGCGCCTGCGTCCGGTGTACGCCGAGAATGCCGACTCCCTCACGGCTGCCTCACATGTGATTGCCATCAATTTCCAGACGGTGGCGGCGGCCAACAACTACTGGCGCAAGTAGCGACAGGTCGTGCTCGAGACGCCATACCGCCGTACCTATCCTTCGTCCTGACGCACCTTCAGTCCCTCCGCCTCCAGACGACGGATCACGGCCCGCATGTGGTCGATCCCGCGGGTCTGTACGTGCATCACGATGGTGACGTCGCGAACCGAGATGTCGGCGAAGGCGCGTTTGTGCATCACCTCCAGCACATTCGCGCCTTCCTCGGCAACGAGTCTCGTGAGTCTGGCGAGGTTTCCAGGGCGATCCAGCACGGTCACGGCCAGCCGCGCCATGCGGCCGTCGGACACCAGACCCCGATCCAGGATTCGCTGAACCAGACTCAGGTCAATGTTCCCGCCGGAAAGTATCATGACTGCCACGTCGTCCGGCTTGAGCGGCAGTCGTGAGGTGAGGAGTGCAGCCAGTGAGACCGCACCGGCGCCTTCAGCCAGGATCTTCTGGCGCTCCAGGAGAAGGTGCACCGCAGTGGCTACGTCAGCGTCATCCACCGCTACGATGTCGTCCACATAGCGTTCGATCAACGGAAAGGTGAGATCCCCCACCCGCTTGACCGCGATGCCGTCGGCGATGGTCTCGAAGGTTTCTACGTGTACCGGTTTTCCTGCAGACCGGGAGGCGTGCGCGGACGCGGCGACCGATGCCTCGACACCGAAGATGCGTATGTCCGGCCGTGTCTCCTTGATGGCAGTTGCTATCCCGCCAATCAACCCACCACCACCGATTGGCACGACAACAGCGGTCATTCCGGGAATCTGCTCCAGAAGCTCCAGGCCAATCGTGCCCTGGCCTGCTATCACCTGTTCATCATCGAACGGGTGAACAAGGATCCGTCTTTCCTCCATCTCCAGCCGGCGCGCTTCCACCATGGACTCGGACAGGGTGGCGCCGAACAGGCGCACGGCAGCACCAAACCGCTGGGTATTCGCCACCTTGGTGAGGGGTGTGTGTTCCGGCATCACCACTTCCACCGGGATACCCAGCCTGCCACCATGGTAGGCAACCGCCTGTGCATGGTTTCCAGCGCTGGCGGTTACAATTCCATGTTTCCGTTCCCCGGGATCGAGGTCGAGTATACGATTGAGTGCCCCCCTGTCCTTGAAGGAGCCCGTGCGTTGCATGTTTTCAAGCTTGAGGTGCAGTGGGCAGGGCAGGGAATCACGCAATGCGAGCGCGGGGACGGTTGGTGTAAGCACGAGTTCTGCCCTGGTGCGTACGCGGGCTGCCCGGATTTCTGCGGGGCTTGGCATTCGGATCACGGGGTAACGAGGGTGGCGACAGGCCGGAGGGCCAGTCGACGTGTAAAGATGCAGTGACGCGATGGGTCGTTGTAGACTGGTAGGTACCGCGGTACCTGCCCGACGTCGAAGACGCAGGTTCGGCGGACCGACGCCCCTGTGGCAAGAAGTGCCGGGTTCCATGCTGTTCCCAGGGGCAGGTGGTGTCTGGACCGCCCTGTTGCTCGTCAGGGTGAGCGGCAGCCGGAAGGTAGCGGTGGATCAATGCAGGCAGGATGACGAACGTACGACCCCAACGCGAAATGTCGATACTGGTTCACAAGTTTGGTGGAGCGGCACTCGCCAGCGATTCGGCGATACTTCATGTTGCCGAACTGGTCGCTCAACACGCCACGCGTCCAACGGTGGTCGTTGTATCGGCCCTCTCCGGGGTGACGGACTCCCTCCTGACTATTGGGGCCCAGGCCGCTGCCGGTAACGGCGCGGGTGTCGCTGAGGCGGTTTCCAGGTTGCAGCGTCGTCACGAGGAAACGGCTCGGTCGATTGTACGGGATTCGGGAGGGTCAGACGAGGCTTCGGACTCGCATGCTTCTCTGGAAGCGGCAGGTGACGCGCTTCGTGAGAGACTGGAACAGATCCGCAGACTAGGGAGTTTTCCGGCGGATGCGGCCGATTCCGTCATGGCGTATGGTGAGCGTTGCGCGGCAACCATCGTGAGTCTGGCACTCAGGTGCCGCGGCCTCGGGACCCTCGTGGTCGATGGCGCCGATCTGGTGGCAACGGACGGCAGATCCGGCGACGCGGCGCCGGACCTGGCCGGCACACAGCACCGGGTGAACGAGCGTCTGGTGCCCCGGTTATCGCAGGGAGCCGTACCCGTCGTGCCTGGTTTCATCGGTGTCGCTCCGGATGGCCGGGTAGTGACCCTTGGCCGCGGCGGTTCGGACCTCACGGCAACCGTCCTGGCACGGGCGCTGGGTGCCCAGGATGTGTTCCTGTGGAAGGATGTCGCGGGGTTCCTTACCGCGGACCCTCGCGTGGTCGAGGATGCCCGTGTCGTCGGCAGGATGACGGCCCGTGAGGCCGCTGAACTGGCGTACCATGGTGCGACCGTGCTGCATCCACGGGCTCTGCTGCCTATTGACGCACGCACGCGTGTCTACGTCCGGCCGTTTGCGAACCCTGCCAGCACGGGAACGGAGATCACGGTCAGTGCCTCATCCGGCGGGTCGCCGGTCCGGGCGCTGTCAGCGGCTGGAGGTCAGGCCATGGTTACCGTGACCGGAACCGGACTCAGGGGAGCGCCAGTGGTCGCAGCGCGTACGTTCTCTGCACTGGCGGATGCCGGCCTGCCGGTGTCGTTCATAACGCAGGCATCCTCGCAGCATTCCATCACCCTGACGGTTCCGGAGGCGCACGTCGGCGCAGCACGGGCGCGTCTGGTCGAGGCGTTCAGCGACGACCTGGCGCGGGGCGAAATCGAGAGCATTCATGTGAAGCCGGGGTTTGCCACGCTTGCGGTGGTTGGTACCGGCATGGTGAGAGTGCCTGGGATCGCGGCACGCATGTTTGCCACGCTCGCGGACCACTCCATCAATATTGTTGCGATTGCTCAGGGCGCATCGGAACTGAACATCTCCGTAGTCGTGGATGGTGATCGGGTGGCGGATGCCCAGAGGGCCCTTCATGCGGCGTTTCAGTTGGACAAGCAGCGCGGTGGTCGTGTGCGCCGTGGTGAGCGTATCGACGTTATCCTCCTGGGATTTGGACGCATTGGACGGGAGCTGGCCAGCCATGTCGCGGCTCCGGAGCTGCGCTCCCGGATCCGGGTAGTCGGCGTCATCGACCGTGGCGGCTACCTGTTCGATCCACAGGGGATTTCGGATCGCCGCCTGGCGGCAGCGGCGATCGCCAAGCTGCGCGGAAATGGTTCAGGAAGTCGGAGCGTTGCGGAACTGCCCGGTGGCACCGCATCCACCGTGGAAGGTGCCGTAGCGGCCATCGCCGGCCACGCACTCGCACATCCGGTACTGGTGGATGCCGCGTCGGGAGACACATCAGCGGCACTGGCGGTTGCACTGGATCACCGAATGGACGTGGTCCTGGCCAACAAGGTCCCGCTGACTCTCGATCGAGAGACATCGTCGACGCTGTTCGACAGAGCGCAGCGAACCGGTCGCCGACTTCTCTTCGAAGCCACGGTGGGTGCCGGCCTTCCGATCATAGACACGTTCGACAAGCTGGTTGGTTCGGGTGACCGGGTACTGACGATCGAGGGGTGTCCGTCGGGAACGTTAGGCTACCTGTTTGGCGAGATGGGGCGGGGGACAGCGTTCTCGGAGGCAGTCCGTAGAGCCATGTCCCTGGGATACACGGAGCCCGATCCCCGCGACGACCTGTCCGGTCTGGATGTGGCTCGGAAGGGACTGATCCTCGGACGCATGCTGGGTTTCGAAGGCGAGATGGACAATGTCAAGATCGAATCACTGGTGCCATCGTTCCTGCAGCACGTGCAGCTCGACGAGTTTCTTCGTCGTCTGGAAGAGATGGATGCTGGTTGGAGTTCCCGCGTGGCCGAGGCGGCTGCACGAGGAGAGATGCTGCGCTATCGGGCCATTGCGACCCGGCGCTCGGTCCGTGTCGGCCTGGTGTCAGTGCCCGCGGGAAGCCCGCTGGCGTCGCTGGCGGGCACCGACAACCAGTTCATCTTCACGACCAAACGCTATCGGGAGAACCCGCTGGTCATCATTGGTCCAGGCGCGGGCCCGGCCGTAACGGCAGCGGGTGTTGTCAATGATGTACTGAAGGCCGCGAGCGGCGCAAACCGGCCGGAAACCGACCGCGCCTCCAGGAGATGAACCTGATGTACGTGATTGGAGCACCAGTCACGAGCTGACCCTCGGTTGTGGGGCGACGAACGTCAGTGCACGACGCGGGTTGTCCACCATGAACTTCTGGATGTTCTCCTCACTCACACCCAGTTCCCGCAGCACCGGAAGAAAGTATTCGTTGATGTAGGCGAATCCTGTTCCGCCGTACTTCTTCAGCTGTGGCTTGGTACAGATGTCGTGGCTCAGGAGGATACGGTCGGCATAGCCCTCCTTGACCAGCTGTACAATGGCCTGCGCAATCGTCCGGTCGCTTCGGTTTCCGAGTACGCCTGCCGGTCCAGTTATCACGCCCAGCCAGTCGATTTGCAGGTAGACTCCCTTCGCCAGGATCTTCCGCACCAGCGGCAGGTTGGGTGTCAGTGCACCGCTGTGACCCATGATGATCTGCGACGGCTGCACCCCCTCCGAAAGCGCCGTTTCGATCGATACCAGACGTTCTTCGTTCACCCCACCGGCGTGAAAGGTCATCGGGGCTCCGGTTACCCGGCTGGCGCGCGCGCTGGCACGGATCACCTTCAGTTCGTTGGGAGTGAGTGGTCCACCGTCGATTCCGATTTCCCCGATCACACCGGAGCGGATTCCGGTCCCCTGCGCCCCGACGGTGATGTCTTGGATGATCACGTTCGCCAGATCATCCACGCTCCGGGAATCCATGTCGGGTGGATAGAAGCTCTTGGTATACCAGCTGGATCCCATCACGATGTCGAGGTCGGTGGCGTTGGCCATCTTCCGGAGTGCGATGGGATCACGGCCCAGCCCGATTTCCGACACGTCGACGATGGCGCCGCCGCCTGCCTTCTTGAACTCCATTACTTCATCGTACATCTCGTCGAAATCACCCAGGAAATTGCTGCCCCGCACCCCGCGACCGTATCTCGTGCGGCTGAGAGTCTCCATCGTCAGCGGTTGCTCATGGAGCGCCGCGTCAGCCGCGTTGGAAAAACGCGGCTCCACCGGTACTGGCGATTGAAAGTCGATGAAGATGTGCTCGTGCATGAGTGTCTGGCCGAGCTGAGAAGGGTCGATGGGACCCCTCACGGTCAGGATCTTTCCCGCCATGTTGGGAATTGCCGTAGGCAACGTTGTACCGGTCGTTTGCTGGGCGCTTCCGGACAGAGGGCTCAGGAGCAACGCGGAGACAAGGGCAACAGCGTGGCGGCGCCAAAGTACGGAAGATCGTGTCGTCAGGCTCGGGGAGCCCCACGTGGAAGGATACATGATGAGTTCCATGTCAGTTTCCCTCCGGCAACTCGCCGTCGGGTTCCGTGTTCCTGGGTGCGGCCAGTGTGAGAAGGCGCCGGGGGTTCTGCACCACCATTGTGTCGATCTGTCCATCGGTAACACCCAGACGTTTCAGGTAGGGGAGGAAGGATTCCTCGATGAATGAGTATCCAGTTCCACCGTAGGCCTTGAGGCTCGTTTTCCGATGGATATCCTGTGACAGGAGCACGCGGTCGGCATACCCCGCCTTGATCAGCTCAAATACCGTCTTTGCCACTTCGGAATCGATGGGGCGAGTGCGCGTGACCAGCGGCGGTTCACCCAGCATGTCGAACTGCATGGTTGCACCACGGTCCAGCAGTGACTTCAAATAGTCCACCTGGCCAGCCAGGAAGTCGGAGTGCCCCAGAACCACACGGTGAAGGTCGGCGCCCTCCGCTTCGAGAATGTCGAGAATGCGTGCGTGCTTTGCGTCCGCACCTGAGGCATCCACGAGTACAGCGGCACCGGTCGACCGGCTCGCGCGCGCCGACGCCCGCAGGATCCGGTTGACGATCGGGTCGTCAGGATTGCCCGATGTTCCCACCTCTCCAATGAAACCGGCGCGCACGGCCGTTCCGTCCACACCCACCGTAATGTCATGCACGAGCTGTCCGGTAAGTTCATCGATACTCTGCTGTTCGATGCCCACTGGCCACCACCCGGCTGTGTACCAGCCTGTGGACATGATGATGTTCACGCCAGTGGCGCGGGCCACTCTTTGCAGACCCTCCGGGTTGCGACCAAGACCGATGCTGGTGGCGTCCACCAGACTCGATCCACCGCGGCGCTTGAACTCGGCGAGCTCCGCGATGGCGGTCTGTTCATCGCCGAGTATCCAGTTGTCACGGTTGTACGCACCCAGCATGACGGTGCTCAGGATGTCCATCGTCAACGGGGCGTTGTAGAGGGCCACGTCCGTGGCAGCCACCAGTCTGCGCCGTCCCGCCAGGCGCCATCTCTCCGGGTCAGTATCGGGAATGGTGAAGTCGGCCAGTACGTGCTCGTGCATGAGCGTCCGGCCGAGACGGGTGGGATCGAGTGGACCCAGGACGGTCACGATCCGTCCGGGTGACGGTCCGGCAACAGTCTGCGCTCGTCCGCTCGACCAGGCTGCCTGGGCAAGGCAGATCATCACCAGGGGCAGACAGCTACGCAAGGAACGCATCGTCATCTCGTATCATCGTCGCGCGGTTGAGGACCAAGTGATCCGGACGGATTCATGAACTGATGGGCACTATCATGTCCCCGGATCCCGGAACGCGGAAGGAGATGGAAATCCCTTCGTCGGCTTGCACGTCCGTTGGTGGTGGTGGCCAGGGCGTCAGCGAGGTATGCGTCCGTCCGTGGGCCCGTCTGCCATTTCGGGGCAAGCGCATGCCTTGACTCACAGCGTTCGCGTGTTAGTACTGAAAAGAGGAGTACCTTCTATCAATCCGCCGACCCATGCCCATTGCATCGACCCCAGGGCTTGTCGGCGACCCGCAGCCTGTTGCAGCAGGCACGCTGGAGCCGCCCCCGAGTCATCCGTTCCACGACACCGTACTACGGCGACACGCTCGGGCCATAGTGCGTCTCGCCTTCGGTAAACCGGAGAACCGCAACTTTTCCGTTCGCTACAGTGACGGTTCCGTTGATGTTGCAGGCAGGAGTCCCCTTTTCACACTGGTTCTGCCCCATCCATGGTCCCTGCGCGCGATGTTCTGGCCACCCGCCGAATCGCGCGTTGCCGAGGCGTACATTGCCGGGGCGTTCGATGTGGAGGGAGATCTGGAGGCGGCGACCGCTCTGGCGGGTCTCGTCCGTGATCGACTCTGCCGAGTCGGGACACTGCTGGAGCTGGCGCGACATGCCCTGGCTCTGCCTGCCCCGCCCGGAGCAGCCCGATCAGTCCCGACACGCCGTCCGCATGGCCGCTCGATTGGACATCGGCATTCGCCCGGGCGGGACAGCGCTGCCGTGCGGTCGCATTACGACGTCGGCAACGATTTCTATGCTCTCTGGCTCGATCGGCGGATGGTGTACTCGTGCGCCTACTACACGCAAGCCGATGAGAGCATCGATGATGCCCAGCGTGACAAGCTCGAACACCTGTGCCGGAAGTTGCGGCTCCGGCCAGATGAAACGCTGCTGGACGTGGGTTGTGGCTGGGGTGCCCTCGTCATCCACGCCGCGAAATACCATGGAGTGCGGGCAACCGGCATCACGCTGAGCCCACCCCAGGCTGAGCTGGCGCGGCAACGCGTACGCGAGGCCGGCCTGGAGGATCGCGTGAGAATCGCGGTATGCGACTACCGCCAACTGGCGGCTGCACCCGATACGAAGCCTTTCGACAAGATCGTCAGTGTGGGAATGTTCGAGCACGTCGGCCCCCAACAGATGGCCGTGTACTTCCGGTCGATGTACGCGCTCCTGCGGCCAGGTGGTCTTTTCATGAACCACGGTATTGTGGAAGAGCCATACCGGCGCATCCATGGATGGCGCGGCGCACTCCGGCGGATACTGTGGCGTCCCGGCAGCTTTATCGATCGGGACGTATTTCCTGATGGAGACCTGGTCCCTCTGGGGTTCGAAGTTTCGACTGCCGAGGACGCAGGGTTCGAAACGCGGGATGTGGAATCACTGCGGAGGCACTACGTGCGCACGCTGCGGGAATGGGTACGGCGTCTCGACCTGCGGTATGCGGATGCAGTCCGCCTGACGAGCGAGGCCACCGCGCGTACCTGGCGGTTGTACATGTCAGCATCGGCCCACGCATTCGCTTCCGCGCAGATCGGGTTGTGTCAGGTCCTTTTCGCCCGCCCTGACACGACGGGTGCCACCAGGCTGCCCCTGACCCGGGAGGACCTGTATCCCGCGGGTGGTAGCGCCCCGCCGAGCAGCATGGTTCAGTCCGCGTCCCTCTTCTGAGCCCGCCAAGCATCGAGCAAGGCGGTGCATTCGGGCTGCAGAACGCCACCGCGAACTTCGGGCGTGGGTGATCCCGCCATGAGTGCGGGATCACCGAGGAGCGGGAACACTCCGGTGACCCCGCCGGCCGAACCAGCCGGTGAACCATACACCACCCGGGAAATCCGTGTGTACCTGATGGCGTACGCACACAGCAGGCAGGGTTCCACAGTGGTGTAGAGCGTGGCGGACGACAGGTCCAGGGACCCCCGGGACCGGCATGCTTCGCGAAGTGCTTCGACTTCCGCGTGTGATGTGGGATCGAGGCTGCTGCAGGTGCGCTCGCTCCCTTCACCCACCACCGTTGCATCGAGGACAACCACGGCTCCAACCGGAACTTCACCGGCGGCCAGAGCCCGTTGGGCCAGTTCCAGCGAGCGACGCATCCAGGTTTCGTCCAGCCTGGGGCAAGACGCCAGGATGCGGGCTTCGGCGCCGAGAATGGGCGATCCGTGGACGGAGCGAGCCACCAGATCCAGCTGCAGCTCGAAGTCGGCCGCGTTCAGCAGTCGCATCAGGGTGTCCCACGTGGGTGACGTTTCGCCCAACTCCACCCGGGCGACCACCGACTGCGAGGTTCCGGCAAGCGTCGCCAGATCGCGCTGGCTCAGGCCGGCACGAGCGCGAGCGGTTCGGAGTAGCTGCGATGGAACGGTGGCCACACCGGACGATAGCTTCTATGCTATCATCGGGGAAGCCTCATTCGCGCTGCCAATCGCGACCCGGAGCTCCTCGCAACTGGACGTAAACGTGGCGAAATGCACGTCGTCGTTTCCAGCGCCGAATAGGTCCAAGGCCTTCCAGGCCCGCGCGGCGTTTTCGGGCGAACGCTCGATCCAGAGGTCCAGATCACCGGTCATCCTGGGAACTCCATGCGCGGCCAGTGCGTGGGCGCCAACGACGAGGAATCGAACGCGGCATTCCGCCATCGACCGAAGCAAGTCGCCGAAGTCGTCGGTCATGGATCCTGGGCGTGTCCCAGCAGCGTGCTGACCACGATAGGAATCGTCGCACGGGTGTACGTCGGCAGGGGACGTCCCGCCAGCCGCCATCCCTCGGTGGTCAGGACTGTCACGGCGGCCACACGCTCCTCCAAAGTGCCCCCCATCCGGGGGTCCTCGGCCTCGGGGCTCGAGAGGGGCACCACACGAACTGTAAGACCATCGCGATCCGGCATTTCGAAAGATACGGCCTTCCAGCAGGGGAGGCCACGGAGTTTTCGGGATCGCTGCAACGGTGGAGCACGGCGTGATCCTTAGCGTGACTTTGGTGTTGGCTACCTCGCGTGGGATCCGCCGTGAGTCGTAGCTGAGCCGATCGATGGTCAAGGCTGATGGATGCACAGGCGTCGGTATGCGCGCGCCGATGTCCGCGGAGCGTCCGGCGCTGGTCGTGCTCGGGAGCGCGGGACAACGGCGGTTCAGGCCAGCACGATGCCGTTGGCAGCGAAAACCACCACCCTGAAGCGTGTTGATGTGTCATGGCGCAGGCATTCGGGACGAAGTAATGTTGCCGCTCGGCCCGCATCAGCCCGACGTGAGAACCCGAACTCGAGTGAGGCACTGAAGACATGATCCTGCGACATCACCTGTCAGGTGTCCTGAGTGCCACGCTTGCTCTCGGGTCGGGTCTTCCCGCTCAAGGTTCGGCACCATCGATACCCAACCTTGCGGGGATGGTGTTGACGGTTCGGGGACCTGTCGACCCGGCCACGATCGGCCCTACCCTCATGCACGAACACATCTTCATTGACTTCAGGACGCCGGAGAAGGTCGGATCCTGGGTTGCGCTGCCACGCCCTCAGCGACCTCAGGCTGAGTCAGGCCGGGCCGGGCGGCAGGGCACGGCTGCTCCACAGCAGGGACCTACCCGAGGGCGCGGTTCTCCGGGCTGGAATCTGCTGGACAATTACCAGGAGTCACTGGCCGAGGTGATGGAGTTCCGGAATGCCGGCGGCGGTACGATTGTCGACGTCACCAATTTCGGATTGAGCCGGAATCCCGAGTGGCTGCGCCGCATTTCCGAGGAATCGGGGCTGCACGTGATCATGGGTGCGGGGTGGTACCAGAAGGCGTTGCATCCACCGGATATGTCGGAGGCGACTGTGGAACAGCTTACCGACATAATCGTGCGTGACATCGTGAGCGGTGCGCAGGGAACCGGAATCCGTTCCGGTATCATTGGCGAGATCGGCATCCAGGGCCGCCCCATCACGGAGAACGAGATCAAGAGCATTCGCGCCAGCGCCCGGGCCAGCCGGCTTACGGGTGCGCCGATGACCTTCCACATGGGTGGTGGTACCCCTGAAGAGAAGCAGCAGACGCTCGACATCGTGGAATCCGAAGGGGTGGACCTGAACCATGTGGTAATGGGGCACAATGGATCGGGTGACGTTGCTGCCATGCGACGGCTTACGGACCGGGGAGCATACATCGAGTTCGACTATGTCGGCGACGCCCCGGCCACGCTGGATGGGGGCGCCAGCCTCCGGCGGGCAGCGGAGCGCCGGGCGGCCCAGATCAAGGCGCTGATCGACGCTGGTCTGACCGAGAGGATTCTGGTGGCGCATGATGTCTGCACCCAGCCGCAACTGAAGAAGAACGGAGGAGGTGGGTTCGGGTTCACCTCCAACCTGCTCATCCCGGAACTCAGGAGGCTGGGGGTCAGCGATGCGGAAATCCGGCAGATCATGATCGAGAATCCCCGGCGGGTTCTGACGTTCGTGGCGCCGCAACCGCTCGTGAGTGAATCAGGAGGCCACTGATACGGGAGCAGTCAGTGACTGAGGCGGCCTGAAGGTACTCTCCGGTCTTTCAGGGTCGGGGCGTTCTCCGGTTGTCGATACCGCATGAGAATGCTTACAGGGTCAGCTTTGCGAACTGCGTTGAATGGACGACCGTGGAATCCACGGCTAGCTCTGCTCATTCTGGCATGTGCCTGCACTGACGGTACGCTGGCGCCACCTTCTTCCACGGTGGATGCTGTGATAGTGGCACCCACCGTCGCCACGATTGCGCTGGGTTCTTCCTCGACGTTCAGCGCCCAGGCGATGAATGCCGACGGGGTGGCAATTCCGGGTCGTGCCCTGCACTGGTCCAGTGAGAATGCGGCGATTGCGTCGGTCTCCGCCGAAGGGGTCGTGACGGCGCACCAGGTCGGAACCGTACTGGTGGCAGCCAGCGCCGAGGGCCAGAGCGGCATGGCTCAGGTCAATATCACCGAGATACCAGTGGCGTCGGTGGAGGTCACGCCTGGGAATCTGGCGATGTTGGTGGGAACTACGTCGCAACTGGTGGCAACCGCGCTCGACAACGAAGGGAGGGTCCTGTCCGGACGGCCCATCATCTGGTCGTCAAACAACCCCGCAGTGGCGACGGTGAGTGCAGACGGACTGGTGACTGCGCTGGCACCAGGCGGTGCGATCATGAGTGCCACGGCGGAGGGCAAGGTGGGTCTCGCTTCAGTGACTTCGGCGGCAATGCCTGTCGCGGCGGTGAATGTGTCACCTGACTCGCAGCGCCTGGTGGTCGGTCAGGGGGCACAGTTCAAGGCCGAGGTACTGGATGAGGACGGGGAGGTGCTTCCGGGGCGCCACATCGAGTGGTCGACGAGCCAGGAGGAAGTGGTAAGCGTTTCATCCAGCGGCATGGTCACCGCCCGTGGATCCGGCAAGGCAATCGTCTGGGCCACGAGTGAGGGTCACCACGACTCCACGGTCGTGGAAGTTTCCGATCGCCCTCGTAATGCGGTCATCATTGCACCGGCACAGGCAGTGGTGATTGAGGGTTCGACGATTCAGCTTAATGCATTCGTTTTCGATGACCAGGGCAGGCTGGCGTCGGATGTCGCTGTGAGTTTCAGCTCCGCCAGCGCCGCGGTTGCAGCGGTAACAGCTGGTGGACTGGTTACGGGTGTGTCTCCGGGCACGGCGCTGATTACCGCTACGGCTGGAAGCCTTTCCGGGTCGGCGCTGGTAACGGTGGATCCGGTTCCGGTAGGCAGCGTGACCGTGAGTCCTTCGTCGGTTTTCCTGGTTTCGGGAAAGACGGTGCAGCTCGACGTTGAGATACGCGGAGTGGACGGGGCCGTCATCCAGTCACGCAAGGTCCGCTGGCGGAGTACGGCACCCACGGTGGCGACTGTCACCTCTGCAGGAGTAGTGAGGGGACGTGGACCGGGGAGCGCGGTGATCTTTGCGTCAGTTGATGGCGTTACTGGATGGGCGAAGGTCACCGTTGCGCTGGCCCCGGTGAAGGTCGCGGGTACGGATGTCCGCCTGCCACCCTAGCGCTGGCGCCTCCGTCACGCTGTTCTTGTCCGGCGGAGCGTCCGGAGAGGATTCAGCGCTGTGGTTTTCCGCGAATCTCGCTGATTGTCGACCAGACCTCGCGGGTGCGCCAGCCTGGGGCACCGAGCTGTGCATCCCAGAGCGAGATACCGGAACGGCCGTGATCGCGAATCCAGCGGAGATGTTCAATGGTCGTGTTTCCGCGCCATTCGTTGCGATGTGACGGCATACCGATCATGAGCTTGCCGACGTCGGGTCCAGCCGCGGCCTCCTGTGACGCGAACGACCGCCACTCCTCCGCGGACGACCCCAGTTCCTCGTATCCCATCGAGTTGATGCCATCCACCAGCGGGAAGATCTCCGGCCACCATGACTGGTTTGGTGCGTGCCAGACGTAGGCAAAGGTGTCGACGGTCAGGTGTTTGCCGCGGGGGCGCAGTTGTGCTGACAGCTCCCGCACGAATGCCAGGTAGGGTTCCTTGTCGGAATCCAGGCTGCCATTGCCCTCCAGGTCCAGGTCTATTCCGTCGAGGCCGAGTTGGTCCATCTCGGCCACGAGGGCCCTGACGAACTCGCTTCGGTGGTCGATGAAGGCCCGGCGGGCCCAGTCCCAGTCCCAGGACTGTGTAGTGACGTTGTAGTTGTAGACGCAGAGAAGGACGCGGACGCCGTTCGCGTGCGCCCAGTCGCGTAGCTTCCGGACGGCCTCGTCGCTGGTATCGTCGCCCCGCTGGACCCGTTGCACACCCATGCCATCGGGAGTGGGCTCCCAGAACTGGAGCGCGAGGTGGGTGAGACCGTCCTTCATGCCGACGCCTTCGAACGATTCATCGAGTCGGGCGAGCGAGGCGGTGACTCCGTAGGGCGGTACCCATGACATGACCATCCGGCTGGGTTCCGGCAGGCGGGCCGGAACGGCAGGTCCGGGTTCGACGGACGGATGGGGCGAGGAGCTGCAGGCCAGGGTGAGCAGCACTGCGGCTGAGAGGTGACGGACTGGTGTGTATGGCATGAGAGAAGAAGCTAATCATGCCCGTACGGGCGTGTCGGGGAAACTCTGAATCTGGCGTCGGGCGGGGATTGGTGAACGTGCGCGTGGATCCCACTTCCACGACCACTCCTGAAGCCCTGCGTGAGCAGTTCACGGTGGCGATGGAACTGAGGGACCTGAGTTCTCTGGTCAACGATACCCTGAGGGCTCTGGATGGAAGGAAGGCGGAGCTGGAGGCGAGACTGCGAACGGCACGGGCAATTCCTGACGGTGGTGGCGCGGCCGCGGTTCGCAGCATTACCGCCGAGCTGGCGCAGGCGGATTCGTTGCTGGACCTTCTCGTAAAGCCGTCGGACGTTCCATTCTGGAGCGATGGGCCGCGCATCAGTGACCGTATCGAGGACCTGATGCGCAACATCGACTCAGGCAATTTCCCACCGACGTCGGCGCAGAAGAAGCTGAAGTCGGAACTCGCGGTGGAGCTCCGCGATGCTCTGGAGCGGGTACGGCGCTTCCTGGGTCGCTACACCACGATGTGAGACCGGCGTGCGGTCCCGCCTGACGAGTTCAACTCGTCGAGGCGGGTACTCCCGGGAGGCGGTCCCAAGGGCCCGCCTCCCGGAGTCACCGGATCATGGGTTGAACCACCAGGTGGCCTTGACGATGAAGATGTTGTTGGGCTTGAGTCCGAACAGACCACTGGTGTCCGGACCGATCGCAAAGTGACCCACACCGCTGGCGCCGTCGAACGCATCGAGTCGTTCGGAGCGATCCTGCTGCCAGACGAAGAAGATGGTCGATCCGGGCCGCCACTCCCAGCGAAGCACGGCGCTCCCTCGGAGGGACCGGACATCGAAATCGGGGTCGCCCAGTGTGAAGGATCCGGCCGGACCGGTGCCGTCGGGATCGATCGTGTAGACACCGTCGGAGTCGCGGGAGATCTGGCTTCCACCCTCGCCGAAGACGTTGAAATCGAGAGTCCGCGGCGTCTTCAGTTCCTTGAAGGTCTGATAATCCCCACTGGAAAGCAGTGGCTGGGCGTAGAGTTCCAGGGACAGATTGGGCCGGAAGGTTACGTTGAGGCGGGTCTCCAGGCTCAACTGTGTGTGAATGAGATCGCCAAAGATATAACGGCGGCCAAAGGTGTTCGTGGCTTCGGGATCTTCCACGGAGTAGAGGTACTGGGCCGTCGTGCGGTTGCGGGAGAAGTCCGGCCCCAGGCTGATCTCGACGTTGTCGCCGGGCCGCAGGCCGAAATTGAGGTCGGCTGATCCCCTCCAGTCGCCCACATCAGACTGGCTGCCACTCACACTCCCGCGAATCGTGAACGGCCTCCGGCTGTCCGTCGAGATGTGGACGAATCCGGACGTCTGGGGAGCCTTCATGGCCATCACACCGCCCCGCGTCAGGTGGTCGTCCAGCGATTCGAAATCCCGGCTGGCATTGAAGCCGAAGTTCCAGAAGTTCGCGAACTGTCCGTTGCCGCCGAATCCGAGATTGGTCCCGACACGGTCCCAGCCGTAGTTCCAGTCCACACTCGGTCCCAGGCGCAGACTCCAGCGCCGGAAGAAGCGACCCGGACGGGTCTGCTCGTAGTTGAGGTTGGCGTCGAGGTTCGTGCGGTCCGCGGACGTCTGGAACCCGAGATCGTTGATCTCGTAACCGGGACTGGTTGTCGAGAGCGAGACGTTGCCACGCCAGGTCCCGGCGCGCTTGCCGATGTCGAAGCGCGCCGAATATCCCCTCATCGAGGTCGCCAGCGAATCCAGGTCGACGTAGTCCGCGTCGGGCCGCTGGTAGTACCGTGCCGACGAGCGTTGCGTGCTCAGGATGGAACTCGACGAACCACTCACCTGACTGCCAGCAATGTAACCGTTCATCGACCATGCCCGATCCGCCCATTCATGACGAAAGTCGAAGCCCGTGACATAGCCGGAAGAACGGAGGCTTTCCCTGGCTGCGTCGGACTCGAACCGTCGATTGACCGCGGTTGCGATGACACCCAGAGTGGACTGGCCATTCCGGAAGTCGCGGCGCACGCGACCCGCCATGTAGTTGGTCAGGGGCTCAACTTCCGCGGCATCTTCCGAGCGGTTGGCCAGGGTGAGCCGGGCATCTTCCCGTTCGGTGACCGCGTCGATCAGTCCAACCGACCAGCCACTGGCAGTGCGCGTAGTGAGTTTGAGGGCGCCCAGGATGGTGGTGGCCTCAGGCACATCAGAGTAGGCTGCATCCGGTGCCGATACCTGCGGCCTACGGCCAATGCGACGCGAGTAGAGAATCGACGAGGGCCCGCCGCCGCCGAAGCCACCACCGCCACCTCCGAAGCCGCCACCGCCTCCACCCCCGCCGCCGCCTCCGCCACGCATCTCGCCACCGCCGAAGCGGAAGAGGTCAGACCCTTCAACGAAGAAGGGGCGCTTCTCCTGAAAGCGGGTTTCGAAGGCGGTGAGGTTGATCACGGCCGGGTCGACTTCAACCTGACCAAAATCCGGATTCACCGTCGCGTTGATCGTGATGTTGGAAGTGGGGAGAAACTTCAGGTCCAGCCCGAATCCCGCGTTGTAGAGGGAGCCGTCGCGGTAGGGGTTCGGGAAGCCGACTGCGGAGTCCTGGAATGGCGTACGATAGTCGGCCTTTCCGAGGGTATAGGGCAGCAGTTCCAGCTTCTGACTGCCGGCGGAGACACCTTCGATGCCATCCAGGTGCCCGTAACGGGCGACGCCACCCCTCTCCAGCCTGGGCGTGAATGCGAAAAAAACGTGCTCGTTCTTCCGGGCGATGCGTCGATCGACCTGTATACCCCACACCTGCTTGTCGGCGCGACTGAAGCGGAGCTGCGAGAGAGGGATTCTCATCTCCACGGTCCACCCGGTCGAGTCCCGGGAGACGTCGTACTCCCAGACCGGATCCCAGGTGTTGTCACCACCGAAGGTGTTGCTGCCGGTCATGATTTCGTCACCCACGACGCCAGCGGGATTGACCGAGAACCGCAGGGCCGACAGGTGGTCGTGGTAACCATCTATGGCGACGGAAAACCAGTCCGAATCGAAGAGATCGGAATCACGGCGACCCAGTCGCGCCCGGATCTCACCGCGATCGTGCATCCGTGCCCCTATGTAGATGGCGCCTTCATCGAAGAGGAAACGCACCTCCGTTTCTTCCGTCGCGGGCTGTCCTTCATCGGGGTCCATCTGGGTGAACTGCGTAATGGGTCGAGCCGACTGCCAGTCGGGTTCGTTCAAGATCCCGTCGATGTCGATGGGGGACGAAGTCCGTACCGCGGTAGCGCGGGGGGCGGTGGCGTGAGAGGAAGTGCCGTTGGCGACCTGGCTGGCCTGACCCGCCGGGAGATTCTGTCCCAGCAGACTTGCTGGCAGTGCTGCTGCCAGCACTCCTATGAATGCACGTGGAAGCACGAATCCTTGATGAAAAGTGATTGGCGCCGGCTGTGCGGTCCGAAACCGGGCCCTCGGACGCCCAAGTAGAGGAAAACGCGGAGCGGGAATGAATCGTTGGGCTCCGCCAATGATGAGCCCGCCTGAAATCCCACCCGTTGCAGACGTCGGTGTGGGGCATAGGCGTTGGACGCGATGGCAACCGCAACTGTGGGTGCTGCCGACTAGCGCAGCAGCGGATGGGCAAGAGCTATGCAGATCTGCAGGATGCCATGCCAGCAACGAAGCATTATTAAGCCATTAACGCTACACTATACTGATTTCAGAATCGTTCCACTCGGCGTGGTTCGAGAGATGAACCCTTCTATTTCGATGTTCGCGCCCCAGAAGCAATGGCGTAACGGCCCGAACCAAGAAGAGCTATTGACAGCGACCCGAAGAAAAAGAGTGCCTCGAGTTCCACCCGCCAGCCGCCGCTTCCCCCCAGACTGCCAAGCGAGTTCCAGCTCGTGAGAAATACTGCCATGGCTAGGTCAACTGCCATGACCAGGGCGGCCGGGCGCACAAAAAGACCCAGGATGACCAGGACCGGAGCAATGACTTCGCCAACGTACACCCCGTATCCCAGCACCTCTGGAAGACCCGCCTTGGCCAATTGCCCCTCCACGAAGCCGATTCCGTTCTGAACCTTCGCGATTCCGTGCAGGAGGAGGAGAGCTGCGATCGAAACCCGCAGGAGAAGTTTGCCCAGGTCATCAGTCTGCACGGTGCACCTCAGTTCCGTTTCATGGTGTCAGATCTCCCATCGCCTGGTGTTGCCTCCTGCCTTGCAGCATGCGGCTTGCCGGCCAGGAAGAATGGAAACCGGCATCGCCTGGGCGCTAGCCCGTCTCGAGCACCGCCTCTGGGTAGCCAGGTCGTGTAGAAAAAATCTCTTCGACAGCCTGCAGGATTCGCGGGCGAAAGCTGGCTGCTCCGGCCTCGTAGTATTACCTACTTGCCGCATCTCTCTGATCTGATAACGTGGCTGCTCTTGTTCGCACCATGCGGACAAACGTGACGACGGGTCCTGCCAGACCCCGTCGCCCCAAGAGCCGGACTGGAGTCCGCGCATCGCTCCAGAATCCTCCACAATGATGCGCCATACGCCCTCCTCGCACTCCACCTAACGTCAATGTCCCCGTCCCCGCAACTGCTCCCCGATGTCGTCTCCTCGATCGGCAACACCCCGCTCATCAGGTTGAATCGGATTGCCTCTGACCTCCCAGCCAAGGTCTATGTCAAGGCCGAGTTCTTCAATCCCCTGGGCAGTGTCAAGGATCGCATCGGTGCTGCCATGATCGAGGCCGGGGAACGGTCCGGCCGCATCAAGCCGGATACCGTCATCGTCGAGCCGACCTCGGGGAACACCGGCATTGCCCTGGCCTTTGTCTGTGCGGCACGCGGCTACAAGCTTATCCTTGCCATGCCGGAGACCGCCTCCCTGGAGCGGCGTATCCTGTTGCGGATGCTGGGAGCGGAGCTGGTCCTCACGCCCGGTCCCGATGGAATGAAGGGGGCCATTGCGGGCGCCCACGACATCGTGAGTCAACACGGTGATCGTGCCTTCATGCCGCAGCAGTTCGATAACCCGGCCAATCCGGAGATTCACCGGCGGACGACCGCCGAAGAGATCTGGACAGGCACGTCAGGCAGGATCGATGCCTTCGTTGCCGGGGTGGGCACCGGGGGCACGATCACCGGGGTTTCGGAAGTGATCAAGTCGCGCAGGCCGATAAGAACATTTGCGGTTGAGCCAACCGGCAGTGCAGTGCTGTCCGGAGGATCTCCTGGGCCGCACAAGATTCAGGGCCTCGCAGCGGGTTTCGTACCCAGGAACTGCAACACGGCGGTCATCGACGAGGTCATCCAGGTGCGGGATGAAGACGCCTTCGAGACGTCCCGACAGACAGCGTTGCTGGAGGGTCTTCTCGGCGGGATTTCCACGGGTGCCAACATCTGGGCCGCGTTGCAGGTGGCCAGGCGTGAGGAGTTTGCCGGCAAGACCATCGTCACTGTTGCCCCCAGCTTCGGCGAGCGCTACCTGTCCACGGCCCTGGCCGAGAAGGCTCGTCAGGAACCGGCTGTTTCCTGAGTATCCGCGTCGGAGCATTGGGTCCCACGGGAAGTACCGTCCATTGCGTGACCGAGGGTCAGCCCGAAGGCTGGCGTCGGTCTCATCCTGGCTTTCGTTGATCCGGTGAACCTCGACGACATCAGGCGGGCTCTACTCGCTTCGTACGAGCTCGACGGAGGCATCAATCACATCGATGGTGTCAACCTGCCGACCCAGGACTCCATCGACCGTCTTGCTGTCGGGTTCATCCACCTGCTGTTTCCAGGTTACTTCGAGGAGAGTGGTCTGGCGCGCGAGCAGGTGACGTCGCACTTGAATGAACTGCTCGCGCGAATCCACCGGCACCTTACCGTCGAGCTGGAAAAATGCCTGCGATTCGCGCAGGATCCGGATCCGGTACTGAACGCGCCAATCTTTGCAGCGGCGGCTCTGGCCCGGCTGCCTGCTGTGCGCCGCGTGGTACAGACCGACGTGGCTGCTGCGTATCGGGGGGACCCCGCGGCCCGCAGTGTGGAGGAGATCATACTTTCTTACCCATGCGTGCTGGCGATTTCGCTGCAGCGGGTAGCACATGTGCTCCATGAACTCGACATACCCTTGCTGCCGCGCATGCTCACCGAATCCGGCCACCGTCGCACCGGAATCGACATCCATCCAGGTGCACGAATCGGGACGCACTTCTTCATCGATCACGGCACTGGGGTCGTGATCGGCGAGACGGCCGTGATCGGCGACCATGTGAAGCTCTACCAGGGCGTTACCCTTGGTGCCAGGTCATTCGAGGTTGACCCTGACGGTCATCCTGTCAGGGGCATCAAACGCCATCCTGACATTGGTGATCATGTGACGATCTACGCTCATGCGACCATTCTTGGCGGAGATACACGGATCGGGGCGAACTCCGTCATAGGATCCAATGTCTGGATCATGCAGTCCATACCGGAACGTTCCGTGGCGTTTTACCAGGGAGACCACCTTGTAGTACGGTCACGGAGTGTGCGCGACAAGCTGGTGGAGACAGCCGAACCGGGAACATTGCCACTCTGACTGCCTGGTCGACCCTATGAGCGCGCCGGTGCCGAGACCCACGCGCCGAGGGCACCGATCAGGGGAAAGACAAGCAAGGACCAGAGTCCCAGAAAGCCGCGCAGCGTATCGCCGGCTGTCCACTCCTGTGGCTCCACCATTCCGACGATCATTGCCACGGTGCCGGCGATACAATGCCCCAGGATTGCTCCCCAGAATGCCCGACGGGAGCGGGGCGAGAGCCGACGATGTCTGTGGCCCCAGATCAGGAGCCCGAGTGGCAGGACGTAGAGCCCCACCAGGAATACCAGGATTCCCGGTGTCATCAGTCGGCCCCCCCGCTGCTGCGAGCTCCCCGCAACTTGGGAGCCAGCCACAACCAGTAGCCGGTGATCAGGGTGACCACCAGAATGATGGCAGCTATGTCGGAGAGGAGCACGAACGGCTGGCCGCCAAAGATCTCGCCGGAATGAAGCTTCTCCAGGAAGACATCGCCGCGGCGCCCAACGTGGAGAACCTCCCCCGAAACGAGGTCCACAGTCATCTCCATCGAAGCATTGTCCCGGAGCCGGACTTTCACGTACCCGTTGCGGGGTCGGACGTCCATGCGATCTATCAGGCTGATATCGACCGCATCACCTTCTTTCCAGGTTCCCCGCGCTGATGGAGGCGCTGCCACGAGGGCAGCGTGGGCGAGTCTGTCGAGCGAAAGCGCGGTGTTGAATTCGCCTCTGGGTTCATGCGAAATGTCGGGCATGAGCCCCAGGCCGCGCTTGTGATTCAGCAAGACTCCGGTAACGGCTATGGCGAAGAGCGCGAGTGTTCCGACCACACCGAGCCAGAGGTGGAGGTAGAAGGCCGAGCGGCTCAGTGTGCGTCGTCTGGGCCTGGCGGCGGGCCGGGCCTGCGATCGCGGATTGGGGGCCAACAGGGTTGCACTCATGTAGCTGTCGCTGGTGGTAGTTCACGGGAGAGTGTGGCTCGGCCGGGCGTCCTCACCAGCAGGTGATCCGGACCGGCACAACCGGGGGAATTCGCGAAGCACTTACTGGAGTTCGTAGGTGACTCCAGCGGGCTGCGTGGTTACTCCAGGTTATCACCGCCAGCGGCGGCGGGTTGGTAATGGTCTCCAGATCACGCTGGAATCCATTTCCGACAAGTGTCGGATAATGGACAGTTCATGAACGCACAAATATCCCCGAATGCTGCACGCGTGGCAACCGTCTGGGTGGTTGCCGCGCCGTGTGCAGTTTGCTCCGCTTGTGGGAAGTACCCTTACGAGCCGGGAGGCGGCGACAGCGGTGGGAGATCTGCCGATCGCAGGGCAGCGTTCAGGGTGGTTAGTTCGCGTCGCAGGGATGCCCACTCGGCCAGGGCGCGGTCGCCGGCTGCACGTGCTGCGGTAACGGTCTGAAGCTGGAGTGTCGTGGGTGTCACGTCAGCGCTGGCCAGGCTGTTCATGGCGTTGACCACGGCTGACAAGGCTGGGATGGCAGGTGGGGCTGATCCACCACGGCCACCGAATCGACCAGCGGGTGCGGCTGCACCGGCGCCAAGCAACCTCTCCAGGCGCTGGTCGAAAGCGCCCAGTGATGCGGCAAGTGTGCCGGACGCTCGTGATCGCACTGCCGCTATCTGCTGCCTGAGGTTTCGGGCACCTTCACCGGCAGAGGCGATGTCGGTTGCTGCGCGGTAAAGCGCTGCGACCGAAGTGTAGACGTTCCGCATGGTAGCTGCGCTGGTGCGGACACGGGGATCCTGCTTCACCGTTATGGGCTGGCGGTATTCCGTACCGTTCACCGTGAGGCGGACGGAGTATGTCCCGGGATTCACCAGTGGAGTCCCGGTTGGTGGAGTGGCCTCTCCGGGCACCGAGTTGATGGGTAGACCCCTGCGTCCGCCACCCGCCGCGTCTGCAATCGGCTGGTAGTGCAGATCCCAGACCCAGCGATGCAAACCGGGTGTAGTGGCGAGGGAGACCGGCTTCCTGTACCAGTAGAGCGGGACGGCGGCCGCCGATGGATCGGGCACCGGGCTGGTGGGGTCGTCACTCGAGTAGTGCCTGACGAGGCGACCATCCGGTCCAAAGACATCGATGACCACAGGAGTCGACGCGGGCCTTCCGAGATAGTAGTTGAGGGTGACACCGTCCGGCGGGTTGGGCATCGTGGGTTCTTCCTTCGGCCACGGCATATCCGTACTGGTGTTGGAGCGAACACGCCAGCCGGTGGTCGGCCGGAACAGGAACGCGTCCTTTGCCAGGATCGAGTCAGCGAGTTGCCGCAGGGGTGTGATGTCATCCAGGATCCAGAAGCCCCGTCCATGGGTGGCTACAGCCAGATCGTCATCCTTCACGATGATGTCACGGGCGGAGGAGTGGGGCAGATTCTGCTGCAATTCCAGCCACTGGTTGCCGTCGTTGAAGGAGACGTAGACTCCCCGTTCGGTGCTGGCGAACAGGAGACCGCGCTTCCGGGGGTCCTCCCGGATGGCGTTGGCCGGTCCGGCGCCCTCGAGTCCGGAATTGATCGGCGTCCAGGTGCGACCACCATCATGCGTACGGAAGAAGTACGGACGCATGTCATCCAGGCGGAGGGTATTGACTGCGGCGTAGGCGGTTTGTGTGTCGAAGCGTCCTGGTTCCACCATGAAGACCTTCCACCACGCACCGATCTGGGGTGGTGTGACATTGGTCCAGTGGGAGCCGCTGTCTGCCGTGGTGTAAATCAGGCCGTCATCCGTGCCTATCCAGATCCGGCCGGGGTCGCGATACGAGGGGCCAATGGTGTAGATGACACCACGCTGGGAGACCTGATCCGGGTTGGCGTATTTCCCGATGCTGGCAGGCAGGTCCCAGGTTGCCCGGGTGAGATCGGGACTTATGCGCTTCCAGTTGATGCCTCCATCGATGGTCTTCCAGAGGAAGTTGTTTCCGTAGTAGAGCGCTTTTGGCTCGGCGACAGAAAACACAACTGGCTGTGTTCGTACTGTGCGGTAAGAGGGGGCACCCGGTGTCCCGGCTCCCCGGCCGCTGGCCACGGGGCTGACGTTGGAGGTTTGTCCCGTGCGTCGATCGAACCGGGTGACGCTGCGTCCGCCGTAAACGAGGTCCGGATTCAGCGGGTCGGGCGCGACGTACCCGTATTCATCCACCCCTACAGGCAGCCAGTCGCGATCGGAGATGGCGCCGTAGTTGCCGCGACTGGCCACGCACGCGGAACCGCTTTCCTGTTGTCCACTGCAGAGTCGGTAAGGGAAGGAGTTGTCCGCCGCGATATGATAGAGCTGAGCGGTTGGCTGGTTGTACCAGGAACTCCAGGACTCTCCGCCATTGAGCGTAACGACCGCCCCCTGGTCAGCCACCAGAAAGATTATGTCGGGGTTATCCGGGTTGATCCAGCCACCCTGGTAGTCCTCGCCTCCGGGGGCTCCCTTGAACGGCGCCCAGGTTCGCCCGCCGTCGATGGAAGTCCACGAGACGGTACTGGCCATTATGATGTGATCCGGATTCTTCGGGTCGACGATGGGGACGGGCAGGTCACCGCCACCAATGCGTCCCACCGGTCGAGTGTCAGTGGTGATTCGGGTCCATGACGCGCCGGCGTCGTCACTGCGGTAGAACCCAACACCAGTGGACGCCACCGTCGCATAGAGGCGGCGCGGATTGGATGGTGCGATGGCCAGGTTGGCCTGATTGGCCCCTTCGGGAAGCCCGTTGGTCAGCTTTGTCCAGGTGATCCCTCCGTCGACCGACTTGAAGATGCCGCCACCATCGCCCTGCCAGGCGGCATTCTCCCACGGTCCCTGCCGAGCTTCCCACAGGTTGGCGTAGACCACCTGAGGGTTGGCGGGATCGATATCCACGTCATTGCCACCGACATCGGGGCTGACCTGCAGAACCGGCCGGAAACTGACGCCGCCATCGGTGGAGAGGTAAATCCCCCGCTCCTCGTTAGGCCCGTATGGATGGCCCAGGGCAGCCACGAAGAGCCGGTCGGCGTCCCGTGGATCCACGGCAATGGAGGCGATCTGCTGGGCGTCGCGCAGTCCCAGGTGACGCCAGGTCGTGCCACCGTCGGTCGACTTGTACATCCCGTCTCCCACCGACAGGTCGGGTCGCTGCAGACCCTCGCCGCTGCCCGCATAGATCACGTCGGGGTTGGACGGTGCGATCACCAGCGCGCCAATGGACTGGGTTGGCTGGTCATCGAAGACGGGCGTCCAGGTGCGTCCCGCATCCCGGGTGCGCCATACGCCGCCGTTCACTACGCCGGCGAAGAAGGTGAATGGCCGCGCCGGGTGTCCGGCGGCGGATCGGGTGCGTCCCGCCCGCATCGGTCCAACGGGGCGCCAATGCAATTCGGTAAAGAGACTGCTTTCGATGCGGGTCGCCTGCTGGCCATGGAGGGATGATTCGGGCACCGCGACGCAGAGGACGGCCAGCAGGAGGACCAAAGTGCGTGACATCGGACGGACTCCGGATTCATGGATCGCTGATACAGCCACCTGAGGGAGCATATCCTGCGTTTCCGGGATCGGGGAGGTGTGGCCGGGTATGCTTGCCCTGACACTCCCCAATGACCATCCTCAACCTCCATGTCAGCGACACCTCCCCGCCGCTTCGATCGGGCGATCGTAGACGGTCCCATCGCGCCGGCGGTCTGGAAGCTGGCCTGGCCGACGATGCTGCAGAATGCCTTCGGCGGTGTGCAGGGGATCATTGACCATGTGATGGTCGGCAATTTCGTGGGCTTCACCGGAAACGCCGCCATTGGAATCTCCTGGCAGATTTTTCTGGTGGTAATGGTGTTCATGGCATCCCTGTTCACCGGCATGGGGGTGCTGGTGGCCCGGTTTGCCGGTGCGGATGATTCCGGCAAGGTCAATCGCACCGTGGGTCAGGCGCTCATTACCGGACTGGTTCTGTCCGTGGGAGTGCTGGCGCCGATTGGCTGGTTTGCTGCGCCCACTCTCCTGGGACTGGTGAATGCGGAGTCCGCCGTCCGGGCCGAGGCGCTGCCGTATCTGAGGCTGATGTTCGTCTTCAGCATGGGGATGATGACGTTTTTCATGCTGAGTGGCGCACTGCGATCCGCGGGCGATGCGCGAACCCCAATGCGTCTGGGTGTCGTGCTCACGCTCTTGAACATTTCCTTCAACCTGGTTCTGATCCCCGGCCTAGGTCCGGTTCCGCGTCTGGGAACACTGGGTGCCGCACTGGGGACGGTTGGAGCCGGGACGCTGGTCAGTGGTTATGCCATCCTGCGCCTCTTCTCGGGCAGGTGGGTGATCGATCTTCGCGGACTGAGCTGGAAGCCCGACTGGGGCATCATCAGGGCTCTCTTTCGTTTCGGGCTTCCCACGGGTGTGCAGGGAATCGCCATGAACATTGCCGGGGTTCTGCTACTCCGCTTCATTGGTTCCCTGCCCATGAGCGCGGCGGCGCAGGCGGCCTACGCAGTCGGATATACCGAACTTTTCTCGCTGATCACCTGGACATCGGTCGGGCTGATGGGTGCGTCCGCCGCATTTGCCGGTCAGAATCTGGGAGCCGGCAGACCGGAACGTACGACAGCGGGTGCAGCAGCAGCCGCCCGGATAGGGGTTGCCGTGGCAGCCACAGTGGCGCTCCTCTTCCTCGCCATCCCCCGGGTGCTGCTCGCCGGATTCGGAATGCACGGAGAAACGGCTGAAATCGGCGTACAGCTCCTGCGTTTCCTGAGTGCGTCGGGGTTTTTCGTGTCGGTTGCTCTGGTGTATACCGGTGGGTTGCAGGGGACCGGCGATACCCGCAGTCCGCTCTACATATCGATCGTGTCCCAGATCGTGGTTCCACTGGGTCTCTGTGCCTGGCTTCAGGCTACCCGTGGTCTGCAGGCGGGCGATATCTGGCTGGCAATCCTGCTGGGGCACATGACTCGCTGCGGCCTGAGTGTCTGGCGGTTCCGCCAGGGAAAGTGGCGCAACATCCAGGTGGATATCGGCACCGCAACCACCTGAGGCTCCATCGCTGGTCATACGGGCACTTGCTGGCGTGGTGACGGTGGTTCATCGTGACGGGGCCATTGTAACCGGCATGAGTCAACACCACATCCCGTTCAGAATGCTTTCACATTTCCGCAGACCAGTCATTTTCGCCGTCCTCGTGCTGGTGCCCATGTGGGCAGGTGCCCAAGGCACCAACCGGATTTCAACGCCGCTGGATTCAGCGCTATTCAAGGGGATTTCCTGGCGGAATGCAGGTCCGTCGCGTGGGGGACGAAGTGATGCCGTCACGGGCATTCCCTCGCAGCCCTTCACTTTCTTCGCGGGATATACCGGTGGAGGGCTCTGGCGTACGGATGACGCCGGACTGACCTGGCGCAACGTCTCGGACGGCTACTTCCGGACGGGATCGGTGGGAGCGGTGGCCGTGGCGCTCTCCGATCCCAATGTGATTTATGTGGGCATGGGCGAGCATCCGGTTCGGGGCCAGTCGTCCAGCTACGGCGACGGAGTCTACCGGAGCACAGACCAGGGACGCACCTGGACTCACATGGGGCTGGCTGCAACGAAGCAGATATCCGCGGTGCGCATTCATCCGAAGAATCCGGATCTGGTCTACGTGGCGGCGCAGGGTGATCGCTGGAAGGGGACTCCGGATCGGGGCATCTATCGTTCGGAGGACGGTGGTCGGACCTGGGAACTGATCCTCAGGGGTGAGAATCCGACGAGTGGTGCGGCAGACCTGTCCATGGATGCCAACAATCCGCGCATCCTGTACGCCGCGTTCTGGGACCACCGTCGGGTGCCCTGGCAGGTGCGCAGCGGCGGGCCTGGAAGCGGCATCTGGAAGAGCACCGACGGGGGTGACACCTGGAAGCGACTGACCGATGGGCTGCCCTCTCTCATGGGGAAGATCGGCGTAGCGGTTTCTCCGGCGAATTCGGATCGCGTCTATGCCATAGTGGAGGCCGAGAAGGGTGGTCTTTACAGGAGCGATGACGCGGGAAAGACCTGGCGCCTTCTTTCGGGTGACCGTCTGATACAGACGCGGTCCTGGTACTACATGAAGGTCACGGCTGATCCGAACAACGCCGACGTGGTCTGGGTCACGAATGCGCCCCTCCTGCGTTCCATCGATGGTGGCCGGACCTTCGCCGTGGTTCCGGCGACCCATGGTGACAACCATGCGCTCTGGATCAATCCCGACAACAGCGACTGGCTCATCAATGCCAATGACGGCGGAGCGTCAATATCCATGAACGGCGGAAAGACCTGGAGCACGCAGGACAATCAGCCCACAGCCCAGTTCTACCACGTGACGGTGGATGACGATTTTCCGTACCGGCTCTATTCGGGACAGCAGGACAACACTTCGGTGATAATTCGCAGCGCGGGGGACGATGGATCGATTGGAGTGCGTGACTGGTCGATCGGGCCCGGTTGCGAGAGCGCCAACATCGGCGTCAGCGCCAGGGTGCATCGCTATGTCTACGGTGGGTGTTACCAGGGGCTCATCGCGGAAATGGACATGGAGACCGGGCTGCTCCGCTCGATCATGCCGTGGCCCGCGATGAACCTCACGGAACCCACGAACCAGACGCGTTATCGTTTCAACTGGACGGCACCAATAGTTGTGTCGCAGCATGATGACAATGTCATCTACCATGGTGGCAACGTGCTCTTCCGTTCGCGTGACCGGGGTCAGTCATGGGATCCCATATCACCCGATCTCACGAAGGACGACACGACCCGTCAGGGCTGGGGTGGTGTACCGATAACGAACGAGGGAGCCGGCGGCGAGGTATACGGTACCATCATCGTGATTCGTGAGTCTCCCCACGATGCCGGTACTATCTATGTGGGCACTGATGACGGGCTGGTTCAGCTTACGCGGGACGGAGGTACCACCTGGCGGAACGTCACGCCCCCGGATGCCGGTGACGGACTCACCAGTGAAATCGAAGTCTCGCCCCATGATGCCGGTACGGTCTATGTGGCCTTCCGCAGAGACCGCATGGGTGATCCCACGCCGCTGGCGTTCCGCTCCACCGATTACGGGAGGACGTGGACGCGCATAACGAGCGGGTTGCGGGATGGTGAACCGGTAAGAGTGGTACGCGAAGATCCGGAACGTCGCAACCTTCTGTATGCCGGAACGGAAACCGGAGTCTGGATATCATTTGACGGGGGGGCCAGATGGCAGACGTTCTCCGGTAACCTTCCCGTTGTTCCGGTAACCGATCTTGAAGTGAGGCATGGAGACCTCATCGCTTCGACCGAGGGTCGTGCCTTCTGGATCCTGGATGATCTGTCCATCGTGAGGCAGCACGCTGACTCCCTGTTGTCAGCCGCGGTGTGGCTCTACACCCCACGTGATGCCTGGCTGCTGGAGACGAATGCGGGTTCCGGTGGAGGCTCGGCGGTGGGCAGCAACCCACCCAATGGCCGGGTTTTCTGGTCGCTTGCCAGCGTACCCGACTCAGGAACCATGGTGAAGCTGGAGTTCATCGATTCCGCCGGAACGGTGGTACGGAGCGTGTCGAATACCGAGGGGACGGGAACCGGGAAGCTGGCACCGAAAGCCGGCATCAACAGCTGGACATGGGACCTGCGTCGCGCTGCTCCCACATCGCTTGCCGGTGTCCTTCTCTTCAACGCACCTGACGGGGGAGCCAGAGTCCTGCCCGGCACCTACCAGGTGCGCCTCACGGTTGGCGCAACGACCCTGACGAGACCGATGCAGGTTCGCCAGGACCCGCGGCGCATCACGCCGGTGGCTCAACTGGCGGAGCGGGATTCCATTGCGCGTATTCTGGTGGACCGCATCAGCGAGATCCATGACGAGGTAACGCGCCTGCGGGATCTTCGGGAGCAGGTACAGGGATTCGTGGACCGGACGAAGGACGCGGACAGCGCCCGGGCGATCTCGGAACTGGGTGGTGCGATCGTGAGGAAGATGAATGCCCTGGATCCGCGAATGACGACCAAGGCCGGCAATGGCCAGGACATCATCAATTATGCCAACGGAATCAACGGTCAGTACGGATTCCTCCTTGGCGAGATCGAAGGAAATCCGGTTGTAAGTCGACAGGCCAAGGACCGCCTGGCAGAAGTCGAGGCGATGTGGAGGTCGTTGCGCTCAGAGGTCGAAGCCGTGGAGCGTGACGACATCGCGGCATTCAACCGCCTCCTGCAGGCAGCCGGTATCGAGGGCGTTGTGGTTAAGCGGATGAAAACCGTCATGTGACGTCAACCGCGATCCGACCTGCTGTCCTTCGGAACGCTCGCCGGGGAGTGGCCGCATCAGTTGCAGGCAGGTGAAGAGCCACTGATCGGTGGGGTTCGGTCATCGCGGCTGCGTGGACGAACCACCATATTCCCGCCGGTCCCGAAGGACGGCCCTGGTCACGGATCTTCATCTTCACGAGGTCAGTATGTCCCGCCCGCTCCCTGTCCGATGCTTACTTGCAGCGTCGTGTTTTTCCCTCTTGCCTGCGTTTGCCGGCGGCGTCAGCCAGGCGCAGGCTACCACGGCCGGGAAGCCGCTCACCGTTGCGGACTATTCCAGGTGGCGCAATATCGAAGACGCGGTGATTTCACCGGATGGCAAGTGGGTGGCATACACGCTGCGATACACCAACACGCTGCCGGCCGATTCCCGACCCGTGATGTACCTGCGTAACCTCGAATCCAGCCAGGAGCTGCAGGTTGCGCACGCTCATGATCCGTCATTTTCGCGCGACTCCCGCTGGGTCGTTTACCAGCTGGACTCGGTACCGGCGAGCCGTGGCGGCAGGAGCACCGGCGAGGGTGCGGCGGATTCCTCCACGGATCAGGCCGCCGTGACGCAGGATTCGGGCAGTGGTTCCCCATCCCGAGCCGTCCCACCCAGGGTAGGGTTACGGGAACTGGCGACCGGCTCCACACGCACCTGGCAGCGGGTGCAGTCGGCGTCATTCAACTACAAATCGACGCACTTGCTCCTGCAGCGTCGCGCTTCCGTGGGTGCCGGTCGGGGCGGCAGCGCTGGTGGATCGGCACCTGCCGGCGGAAGAGGTGGGGCCACTTCAACGGGCGGGGGACACGATGCGATTCTGGTGAGTCTGGAGGACGGACGGGCTCTCTTTCTGGGATCGCTGGGTGAGGCTGCCTTCAACCGTCAGGGTGACCTTCTGGGTTACACCGTTGATGCCGCGGAGAAGATGGGGAATGGCCTGTACGTGATGGACCTCGAGGGTAGTCGCACCCAGGTTCTCGACAACGACACGTTGACCTACGCGCGACTGACGTGGAGTGACGACGGAAATGCCATCGCCATCCTGAAGGGGCATTCCGTAGCGAAGATGCGCGACCGGGACAACGTGCTCGTGGCCTTCACCGGAGTCCGTGAGGGACCCGCCGAGACGGAGATGACGCCAGTGGTTCTGGACCCTCCGAAGACTCCGGGTTTCCCCATGGGATTTGTCGTCTCCGAACGGGCGCCGCTGTCCTGGAGCGAGGACGGTCGCCTCATTTTCCTGGGCATTCTCCCGCAGCGGGCGGCTCCGGATACTGGACGAAGGCCGGGGACCGACTCTCTGGCCAACGTGGATGTCTGGCGCACTCAGGACGAGGAGATCCAGTCGGTCCAGATGATCCGTGCGGAACAGGAACGAAACTTTACTTTTCGACAGGCTTTCGATATCCGGGATCAACGATACGTCACGCTGACGGATTCAGCCATGCGTACCGTCGTGATCTCGCCGGACGGGAAGTGGGCGGCCGGGTTTGATGACCGCGCCTATGTCTCGGACTACGAGCGGCCGCGGGCGGACCTGTATCGAGTCAATACCGCAACCGGCCAGCGCACGCTCATCGTGAGCGGCCAGTTGACGGGACAGTACCTGACCGGTTTTTCACCCGATGGCGGTCACTACCTCTACTGGAGGGACAATCGCTATCAGTCATACGACCTGAATGCAGGCACCACAACGACGCTGGCGAATGCAGCGGGATCATTCGCCAATATGGAATTCGACTATCCGGGCGTACGGCCACCCTATGGTGTGGCCGGCTTCTCCAGTGATGGTGCGGGGGTCATCGCACAACATCGCTTCGACATGTGGTATCTGCCGTTCGACGGGTCCGTTGCACGAAACCTGACGGGAGGTGTGGGGAGCCAGCGCGGAATCCGGTTCCGCTACATACGCACTGACGCCATCGACTCGACCGCCAGCCGTGCCGAACGCACGGGTGACATGATCGACCTCTCGAAACCGGTGACACTTTCCGCTTTCGGCGAGTACACCAAGAAGTCAGGCTACTTCCGGATACAGGATGGAGCCCTGAAGGAGCTGGTTTTCGAGGATGCACTCTACAACACTCCAATCCGGGCGGAACTGTCGGACCGCTTCCTGCTGACGCGACAGACGTTCCGTGAGTTCCCTGACCTTCGGGTCTCGGGGCCGGGCTTTGCCGATGCAAGAAAGATCAGCGATGCCAATCCGCAGCAGGCCGGGTTCCTCTGGGGTCGTCGAGTCCTGTTCGACTACCGCATCAAGGATGGAACGCGGCTGCAGGGTATCCTCGCCCTGCCTGACGACTACAAGCCGGGTGAGAAGCGACCCATGATCGTCAGCTTCTACGAGAAGAACTCGCAGAACATGCATCGATATGCAGGACCTTCGTTCCTCACCGGCATGGGATCCATTCCCACGGAAGCGTTGAGCCGGGGGTACATCACGATGCTGGCCGACGTTTTCTTCCACACCGGATCGTCCCACAGCGACATGCTGCAGGCAGTCGAGGCAGCCACCCGAAAAGTGATCGCCATGGGCTATGCCGACCCGAAGAGAATCGGGGTGCACGGACACAGCTACGGGGGTGAAGGCGCGGCTTTCATCGGTACCAGATCACGCCTCTTCGCCGCAATCGGCATGGGAGCAGGTGTAACCGATCTGTTTACCGATTTCTCGCAGAGCTGGGGCTGGTCCTATCAGGTGAGCGGCGGCAGCGGTGCCAATGGGAACGAGTACTATCTCAACGGTCAGGGCAGATGGGGCAAGTCACCCTGGGACGATCCGGAACTGTACCGCTTCGAGAGTGCCCTGGCGCACGCACCGGAAGCCACTGCACCGTTCCTCATCATGCATGGTACCGCGGATCCCACCGTTTCATTTTCGGAAGGGATGAACTTCTACAATGCGCTCCGCTACAACGGGAAGAGTGCGGTCATGCTGGCGTACCCGAACGAAGGCCACGGACTTCGCGGGCTGGCCAACCGCAGGGACCTGACGATCCGCTACTTCCAGTTCTTCGATCATTACCTGAAAGGCGCTCCGGCGCCAAAGTGGATGACCGAGGGCGTGCCGTACATCGTGAAAGCCACGCTGAAGGGCGATCCGAAGTAGTCTTGAACCTCGGGGTCACTCGACGCTTCGCACTGCCTGACGAGTAACGCTCGCGCCCGGATCGGGGAACCCCTGCCGGGCAATCCCGGTCCTGTCGTGCTGCTTTCCGGGCCGGATCGGGAGTCTTTCGCGCAAACGCATGAGGGGCGGGCACTTGCGGCGCCTGACGACACGTTCGGCGTTGGCTTCAGGCCGACCGCGCGTCAGGCCATGTCCTGTGACCGGCGTTACAGGTTACGCCGTGGCGCGTCTGCCGGGAAAGAAGCTTCACCGGTCTCTCCCCGCACCGCTCTCCGGCCCGGACGTGACGGTAAACACACCAGCTCCCCGCCCCGCCGCGGGTACTCTGGCGCCGGACACCAGTCTGTCGCGGCTGGTCCGCTCGCTCGCACTCACGCTGCAGAAGCGGGCGATCTACCCGGACGGCCATCCACTGCTCCAGGGCGCAACGGGTGACGTGGCCGCGCGGGTCGCCGACGCTGCCAGGGATCGCGGAGTGGTCTCGATAGGCGTCACCGGCACGAGCCTCATCATCGAGGGTGTCTCCACCGACGAGAACCAGATCCTGGCCCGGGAACTGGCTGAACGACTTCACATGCATCAGATCGCTGCCCTCCATCTGCACGCGGGCGTGGGAATCGGTGAACTGGAAGACCTGATCGGTGTGCTGGCCGCACCCGTGCGCAGTGGCGTTCGTGCGCTGGGTTCGTATGAAAAAAGGGAACTGGCACGCTGGCCCAATATCGGTGTGATTCCGATTTCATTCGACCATCTGGTACTGGATGCCGAAGCGGATTCCGTGGAAGCCCAGCAGATGTGGATGGCCCTGGCGCGCGCCGCGCTGGAGCGCATGGAAGCGCCCGTTACGGCGGAGGAACTGGATCGACCCTTCCATCTGGCAGGGATCATCGATGCGCACCGCGGCGACACGGCCTATGAGAATGAACTTGCCAGTTCGCTCCTGCAGACTCTCATGGGTCTCAACGGCGCCCGCGGCATCGACAATCGAACGGAACAGCTTCGGTCCCGGGTCTCCGGACTCGTCGACTCCCTGAGTCCCGAGACACTGGAACGTATCCTCCTCATGGGCGACGACTCCGCCCTGCGCACCAGATTCGTCCGTGAGGCGACGAATTGTCTGGCGGCAAGAGCGGTAGTGGACATTGCGCGCGCCGCTGCGTCTGCATCACATCGTCCGATCTCGGACGCCATGCTGCGTCTGCTGAGCAAGCTGGCCCGGCGCGCGGACCAGCAGGGCGCCGCGGCGGCGGCCGCTGACATCACCCTTCGGGCCCAGGTTCACCGGATGATCGATGGCTGGGAACTGGAGGATCCCAATCCGGCACGACACCGAAGCCTTCTACAGGACCTGTCTCGCACATCCCGCGAGGAGGTGCCCGACCGAGGGAGGGACACCGTGGAGCCGGAGCGGGTGGTCCACCACGCGTGCGCGGTGGAGACAGCCGGACCCGCGGTGGACCAGGCGCTCGCGCGCTGGCTCTCCCGCGAAGGCGCCCCTGTGGTACTGAATCGCGTAATGGGATTCCCGGAAGGCCCGACGCGCGAGGACATCATCGAAAGACTGGTAAATGGCCCCATTCTGACGGAACAGCTCGGCCTGGATCGGCCGGACCTGCACATCGTGGGCTATGTCGTTGACCGTCTTCGTTCCCGCGCCGTGGAGCCTCTCTTGACCGCCCTCGGGGAGCGCGAGGAAAAGGATTCCATCTGGCTGGCCGATCTGCTCCAGCGTACCGGTGACGAAGGGCACCACCTCATGGCTCGGACCATCCGGCGCCAGTCCACGGCCGCGCAACGAGTAGTTCTGGGTGTGCTGGATCGCGTCGACGTCCTGCCTTCGGATGAGGATCTGGACGCGCTCTCACGAGCCGAAGACTGGAGCATCAGACGTGATTCACTGCGACTCCTGCTGAAGAAGCCCGCCACCAGGACGTCCGCCATCATGCGCGGTCTTCGCGACCGCGACGAGCGCATCATCTCGATGGTACTCATGCAGGTTCTCGAGGGCGTTCCGGCATCCATCGTCGAGGCCATCATGGAACGGATGGATTCCGGAGCCTTCCAGGGCGCCGAGGTACGCAGCCGTGCCGTACGCGCCGTGGCGGCCAGTGGCTCGGAGTCCGTAGTGTCGTGGCTGCGGAATCTCGCATTGACTCAGCACTGGCTCCTGCGATACACGAAGTTGCGCAAAGTCTCCCCCGAGACCGTGACCGCGATCGCGGCGCTCGTGGAATACTGGCCCGATCATCCGGTTTCGGCGCTGCCTCTCCTCCTGGCCCGCAGGAGCCGGGAGGTTGCCTACCGGCACGCCGCCCGCCGAAGGGAGGAAGCGTGACCGAAGCCGCCGTCTTTCTCACGTCGCTGGCACAGGCGCTCGCCCGGATGTCACTCTACTCCGATGGGCATCCGGCGCGCGCCCGGGCCGCCGAACTGTCGTTCGAGCGACTGCGGGACCTGCAGCGGATCGATCCGGGTCCCGTCTTCTCCTTCCTGGGTCGGGAAGTCGTCTACCACAGAAGTACCCTGCAGGAAATGAGTGACTGGGATTGGGCCGAGCGACTTTCCCGCTGCGGCGTGCAGCGGATGGAATTTGATGGGACCGCGGATCGGGAGCAGTATCTTGCGTTCCTCGAGGATGTTCTGACCCGCATCTCGCTGCAGTTCACTGGCAGTCTGGCACGTCCGGAGCCGGCGGATCAGCGACGTGGCATCCGCATTGGGAGCGTGGGTCTCCGTGAATCAGTCGTGGCGGAGAGCGCCGGGGAGATGGCGTGGGGCGAAGGGGACGAGGTGCTCCCCGTCGATCTGACCGAGGAGGCCGATGCGGTTGACTGGATCCACCGGGAGGTCGGCGAAGACCGTGGCCTGGCCATAGCCGAGGCCGAACTCACCGTTGCATCACTGGGAGCGGCGATGCGGGGTGAACGGAACCTCATCCTCCCGCTTCTCACGCTGAAGGACTTCGATCAGTACACCACGACACACGCTCTCAACGTTTCCGTGCTCACCATGGGACTGGCCGAACATCTCGGCCTTTCGGGCCGTGAGGTACGGGCCTTTGGTATCGCCGGGCTGCTGCACGACCTCGGCAAGGTACGCGTCCCGCCGGAACTGCTGCGAAAACCGGGAGCACTCACCGAACCGGAGCGGGATATCGTTCGAGCGCATCCGGTCGACGGGGCACGCATCATACTGCAGAGTGACCGCCGGGACGATCTCTGTGCGGTGGTGGCGTTCGAGCATCACATCATGATCGATGGTGGCGGGTACCCTGTTCGGCGAACCCGGAAGGACTGCCACCCGGCAAGCGTCGTGGTTCATGTCTGCGACGTGTTCGACGCTCTGCGAACTCATCGACCCTATCGGGTGGGCTGGAACGTCCCGGGCATCCTGGACTACATCGAGCGCCGGATCGGGACGGAGTTCGACGCGGACGTCGCCCGGACGTTCCTGGCCATGGTCCGGGCGTGGGAGCTGCGCAACGCCACCGCAGCGTCGATCGACGCGGAAGTGGCCACTCCGGTCCCGTGAGTGTCCGGTGGGCGGGCGGGCCGGGAACTCCGGACCTGCGCCGGGAGTGGTGATGACTGCAACCGAGACTACTCCGCTCTCAGCGCCCCGACTGGATCGGCCCGTGTTGCACGCCACAACGGGTGCAGGAGCGCCATCAGCGTGGCGGCCAGCAAGGTCGCGGACGCGACGCAGATACTCAACAGGTCCCTCGCCGATACGTGAAACAGCAGTTGCTGCAGCCACCTTGCCGCGCCGATGGAAACAGCAACACCAATGAGCAGTCCGATGGCAACGTAAGCCGCCGTGTCCCTCAGGACCAGGACCGCAATCGATGCCTGGGTGGCGCCTAACGCGGACCTGATGCCGAACTCCCCGCGTCGACGGGTCACCGCGAAGGACACCAGCCCGAAGACGCCGATGGCCGCGATCGTCAGCGCGATGCCACCGAAAACCAGGAGAATGGTCCCCCCTGCCCGCCACGGTCGCATCTGGTCAGCCAGCTCGGACTTGAGCGCGGTCACCTGCAATGAGGCGAGATCGGAGCGCCAGGAAGCCAGGGTGGCACGGACCCTCGCAGCGATCGCATCGGCGTTCCCTTCCACGTGCAGCACCAGGGAGCGGGCGCTCTGACCCACGGCTTCGGGCGTCACGAAGACGAGGGCATCCTCCTCCGCCAGTCCCACGGTCGCCAGGTCCCGGGTGACCCCGACGACCTCACGCCAGGGCATGCTGTCATCACCCACGCGGAGCAGTTTGCCGATGGCGTCTTCTCCCGGCCAGATCAGCCGCGCCAGTCTCTGACTCACCACCACCACCGGTGGTGCACCGGGTACGTCGCCTTCCTGAAGGATGCGTCCCTGGAGCGCGTGGATTCCGTAGGTGCGCATCGCCGCCGGCGTCACGGGAAAGAGAATCACGCTCCTTCCGCGGAGAACCGTGCTGATATCACGACCGGGGACGGCGAGTCTCTCGAAGTAAATCGAGCTGTAGGGCACGGCATCGGTCCGTGCGATCTCGCGGACACCGGGTACCGCGCGCACCCGAACCGCTGCTTCCTGCAGCCGCGCACCGTATTCGACGTCGTCCGGGTCACCACCGATGAACCTCATCGAAACTGTTACCGTGGACGCGGCGTCGAAGCCGACGTCGAAGGTCAGTGCCTCGCGCAGGCTCCGCAGAAACAGTCCGGCACTGACCAGGAGAACCAGGGAGAAGCCGAGTTGCAGGGAGATCATCGCCCCGCGGAGTCGGTTTCCGTGGCCCGTGGACCGTACACCGGTCTTGAGAGCGCTTCCCGGGTCGGTGCGTGAGGCTCGCCACGCAGGCAACAGCGTCCCAAGGACTCCGACCGCCAGAGCAACGAGCAGGGTGACGCCAATCACGCGCATGTCCACCGGTGACCCGGTCCAGTCAGTGTCGGGCAGAACAAGAGTGCGGAGCAGGCGGCCACCAAGCTGGGCTACGCCAATGGCGGCCGCTGTGCCCAGCAAGCACAGCAACGCCGACTCGGTCAGGAGCTGAGCCAGGAGACGACGGCGTGAAACTCCCATGGCAAGACGCACGGCCAGCTCCCGTTCCCGGGTCAGTCCGCGGGCCAGCAGCAGTCCGCCCAGGTTGGCGCATGCAGCCAGGAGAATGAGGATGGCCGCGCCGGCCAATCGGACGGTGACATCCACTCCGGCGTCATGCCAGGCGGGCCCTCTGGCTCGGACGATGGGACCCATCTCGGCGCGGTAGGCGACGTTCCGCCAGTTCGCATCGACCGGCAGTGCGCTCAGGGTGCGTGAGATCAGGTCCGCGATGGCCTGATCCGAAATCGGCCGCGGTGGCCGGATGATGGTACTGACGCTCATCGTGTTGCGTCCCCGCCTCCAGGAACTGGATCCCAGACTTAGGGTGTAGGCGGGCGCAGCCGGCACCCATGCATCCACGGGGTCCAGGTCGAGCCCGGTGAAACCTTCAGCGGCAACACCGACGACTTCGGCAGTCACCCCACTCATGGAGATGAGCGTGCCGATCACGCCGGAGTCCCCGGCGTATTGCGCCTGCCAGTACCTGTGGGAGAGGACCGTGACGAGTGGTGCGCCGTCGGTCTCGTCGCCCTGTACGAAGACGCGTCCGAGCGCGGGCCGGACCTCGAGAACGTCGAAGTAGCGCCACGTGGCGAGCGAGCGACGCAGTGTGGGTGCGTCCCACGTCGGACCCAGCTTCACGGCGGAGGGGTACTGGTAGCCGGCCACTTTGCCCAGCATGGGCAGGGTATCGAGTGCGAAATACATCTCCCAGGGCAGGACTCCGGCGACGTAGGGAGGACTGCCCGGACTGTTGATGTGGAGGTAGAGGCGCCTGAGATCCTGGGGTTCACTGACGCCCACCGGGGTCCGGAAGAAGAGGCGATCGACCAGGGTGAAGGTCGCGGCGTTCGCTCCCACGCCAAGAGCGATGGAAAGGAGGGCGACGAGGGTAAACCCTGGTGATCGGCTCAGGTACCGTGCGGCGTAGCGCAGGTCGTGGGCCAGCGCATCGATCCATCCCCATGACCAGAGGTCGCGAGCGCGCTCACGGATGGCTACGGCCTTGCCGAGCCGGACCGCGGCCAGGCGTTGGGCAGTGTCTCCTTCGACACCCTCCTGGCGCATCTCTTCTTCGAGAAGGTCGCGGTGGATCTGCAGTTCTTCATCCAGGTCGCGTTCCAGTGCATCCCGCCGGATGCGGGCGGCGAACCGGTACAGAAGGGAACGCAGACGGCCTGACATGGAGCTGCCGGGGGACGGATTCGGGACGGTGATCGATCGCCTATGCCTGTTTCAGTACGCGTCGGATGGCTGTTGCCATTCGTGTGAAACTGGCGGTTTCCTCCCCCAGTTGTTTTCGACCCGCTGTGGTGATGGAGTAGTAGCGGGCCCGGCGACGGGTGGGTGTTTCCCGCCATTCGGCGCGGGCCCAGCCGCGCGCCAGGATGCGTTGCAGGGCGGGGTAGAGCGAGCCCTCCTCGATCCGGAGCACTTCTCTCGAGACCTGGCGCAGATGCCGGGCTATGGCATACCCATGCATCGGTGCGAGGGAGAGCGCCTTGAGGATGAGCATATCCAGGGTTCCGGGGAGCAGTTCGTCGCGCACGCGTCGCTCAACATGTCGGTCTGTGCATAGACGGACTATGCATAGACACGACTGCTGTGACAAGAGTTGCCGGGCACCGGCTCCGACTGCCCGGCAGGGTGGCTGGGGGCTGCCGGGCAGACTGCTGAGTCCGGTGTGGACTCGTCAGCCTGAACCCCCAGCCGTCCGGTGGCACCGACGGAATCCGGGGTGAGACGGGGTCCCGGTGAACCGGAAGGTGACGGTCGCAGCTTGTGGGGGGAGGACCACCCTGCGGTCGGAGGGAGAATCCGGCCCGGGGGGTGGGCTGTGGCGGGGGGTGGTTGGGGCTATCTTCGGCAGTGTCCCGGCTCCTCGACAGCGGGCTGACCTTGCGACCGCGACAGGGTCACCGGCTGCGTCCGCTACCTGAATCCCGACCAACGATGCGTAAGTCCGTTCTTGCCGTTCTCGCCACCGCCTTGCTCGCGACTCCAGCACTGGCGCAGAAGCTCAACCAGTATGGGTATCCCGAGAAGCGCGCTCCCCGTCCCACGGGTTCGGCGATCACCGAAGGCGACCTGATGTCACGCCTGTACGTTTTTGCTGATGATTCGATGGAGGGGCGGAACTCACCTCTTGCCAGTCACGCGCGCGGAACCGCCTACATCGTACGTGAGCTTCAGCGACTGAGGATCGCGCCCGCGGGGCCGCTGGGTTCCTACTACCAGCACCTGCCGTACGTGCAGCGGAGTCTGGCCTCGACGACCTCGCTGACGGTGAATGGGCAGGCGCTGACGCTGGGCAGGGACTTCACGGTTGCCTCGCGCGGGATGACGAGGATCGTGGATGACGCGGAGGTGATCTACGCCGGTGAGGCGAACGACGAAGCCGGCATGATCCCTGCTGCCTGGGGGAACGGGCGTTTCGTGATCGTGGTTCCTCCTCCTCCGGCCGAACCCAATACTTCCGGTGTCGTGGTTGTGGGGGGTCGCGGTGCCGGTGGCGGTCCCGGGGCGGGGCAGGCCGTGAATCCGACGGCCCGGTATGCTGGCGCGGTGGCTATCGCCACCGTGGTGCCTGATGTGAACAACCCGCCCGCGACCGGTGGATTTGGTCGTTTCGGGCGGGCAGGTGGTTCCGGTCCGGTGACGGTGATCGACGATCTGACGGCTGATCGTGTGGCGGTCCAGTTTTTCATCACGCCAGCGGCAGCGGCGCGCATCCTGGGACGTCCGGTGGATCAGGCAGGTCCGGGCACCCTGGGCGGAAAAGCAACAGCCGTGGTCCGGTATGACGACACCGAAATCCCCTATCCGGCCAACGTCATCGCCATCATCCCGGGTTCCGACCCGGTGTTGAAGAACGAATACGTGCTGGTGAGTGCGCACAGCGACCACGTTGGTCTCAGTGGACCCAACGCCCAGGGTCGATCGACGGCCGTGGATCACGACTCCTTGCGTACGGCGCGTCTTGCCCTGCTCGCCATGCAGATGCAGGGTGGTGAGCTGGTGGCGCTGCCCCGGGGGACCACGGTCCAGGTCAACATGGATTCACTGCGGGGGATCCGGCCACCACGCCGGGATTCCATCCGCAACGGGGCCGACGACGATGGTTCCGGCTCGATGGGTGTACTGGAGATTGCGGAAGCGGTCGCCGCCATGAAAGTGAAGCCGAAACGCTCCATTGTGTTCGCGTGGTGGACGGCGGAGGAGGATGGCTTGATTGGCTCGCGCTGGTTTTCGGATCACCCCACCGTGCCACTCAATCAGATCGTGGCCAACATCAACATGGACATGATCGGGCGGGGTCGTGCGGAAGATGTTCCGGGTGGTGGACCGGATTACCTCGGGTATCTGGGAGCCAACCGTCTGGCATCGGTCCTCGAGGAACGTGTGCAGACGGTCAACAAGGAGCAGGACAAGCCTCTCAAGCTGGACAACAGGTTTGACTGGCCGATTGCCTGGCCGGGGTACAACAACATCTATGGCCGGAGTGACCACTACAATTTTGCCCGCTACAACATTCCCATCGTCTTCTTTTTCACCGGTCTTCACGCTGACTATCATCAGGTTACCGACGAACCACAGTACATCGACTGGCCGCACTACACGCGTATCGTGAACTTCGTGCGGGATCTGGCAGTCGACGTGGGCAATCTCCCGACCCGACCGGTGGTGGACCGCAACGGTGCGATTCCACCCCGACCAATACCCTAGATGTCGTGGGAAGGGGACCGGGGTGAATCGCGCGCAGACAGGGACGTCCGTTGGCGGCACAACTTCGTCCGGCAGCCGCCGAGTCTGACACGGCGCTGTCGGCGAGGGAGGTTTCAGCGTTTGCCTGATTGACCTTGCTGACTGGCGCGGGTCAATTCGATGTGGCATCTATAGTGGTGTACACGGCTCCAACGAGACTCGACTCCAATTGAGGCGGTTGCGATGCGGAAGAAGAAGGTGGGTGCCGCCGGGAATCCCCGGCTCACGTCGCCGCTCGTACGGACGAACGGCGTCCTGGTACCGACGACCTGGGAAGAGGCACTCGATCGTGCGGCAGAGGGATTCCGGCGGAATCTCTCTGCCGGCGGTCCCGAGTCGCTGGGTGTGTTCAGTTGTTCCAAGAGCACCAACGAGCTGAACTTCCTGGCGGGCAAGCTGGCGCGGACGGTTTTCGGATCGCATAACGTCGACAGCTGTAACCGTACCTGACACGCTCCCAGCGTCGTCGGTCTGGCGACGGTGTTTGGAGCGGGTGGCGGGACCACCTCGTACAGGGAAGTGGAGGAGACGGATCTGGTCTTCCTCTGGGGAGCCAATCCCCGGGAAAACCACCCGATCTTCTTTCACCACCTCCTCAAGGCTGTCCACAGAGGTACGCGCCTGATCGGGGTTGATCCCCGGCGGACCACGTCCGCGGCCTGGGCGGATACGTGGCTCGGCCTGAACGTGGGCTCCGATGTTGCTCTCGCGAACGGGATGGCGCGCGAGATCGTGCATGCGGGTCTGGCCAATCGGACGTTCATCGATCGGGCCACCACGGGTTTCGATGCCTGGGTGGCATCGATCGAGCCATTCACGCTGGAGTATGCCGCTGAGGAGACCGGGATCCGGCCCGAAACCATCCGCGAGGTGGCCCACGCATATGCCAAAGCGGAACGTGCCGTGATATGCTGGACGTTAGGCATTACGGAGCATCACAACGCGGTCGACAACGTGCTGGCGCTCATCAATCTGGCGCTGCTTACCGGACATGTGGGACGATACGGTTCGGGGCTCAGTCCGTTGCGGGGGCAGAACAACGTTCAGGGCGGTGGTGACATGGGCGCCATCCCCAACCGCATGGTGGGGTTCCAGGATGTCCTGGTACCGGAAGTAAGGGCCCGCTTCGAGAAGAAGTGGAACGTCACGCTTCCGGCAAAGCACGGCAAGCACCTGACGGGGATGTTCGAGTCGATGGAGCACGGTGAAATGACCGGGCTCTACGTCATCGGGGAGAATCCCGCACAGTCCGAGGCGGACCAGAACCGGGTCGTGAATCTTCTGAAGGGGCTCGATCACCTGGTGGTGCAGGACATCTTCCTAACGCGCACCGCGGAGCTGGCCGATGTCGTGCTCCCGGCGGTGGCGAGCTGGTGCGAGGCGGAGGGTACCGTCACCAACTCGGAGCGCCGGGTTCAGCGGATGCGGAAGGCGCTGGAACCGCCCGGGGAGGCGCGGGATGAACTCTGGATCGTGTGCGAGATCGCCCGTCGCCTGGGTCATGACTGGGGCTTCCCATCGGCGGAAGAGGTGTGGAACGAGGTCCGCGAACTGGCGCCGGACATGTTCGGCGGCATGAGCTATGCGCGTATGGAGTCCCTCGGCGGCATTCAGTGGCCCTGTCCCGACGAGTCGCATCCGGGAACCCCATTTCTCCACGCCCGTCTGTGGGAAGAGCCATGTGTCGGGCCACGGGCGCCGTTCTCCGTGGTGAAGCATGCGCTGCCGGTCGAGATGCCTGATTCGGACTATCCCTTCCTGCTCACGACGGGGCGGCGACTCGATTCCCACAATACCGGGGTGCAGACAATCGAGTATGCCTCTCCACTGCGCCGGGACGACACGATCGACATTTCCCCGGAAGATGCCGTACGTCTGAGTGTGGGTAACGGCGACCTGCTCCGGGTATCCTCACGCCGCGGCAGTCTGGTGGCGCCGGTCAGCATCGACACGGGTCTGCGCCCTGGTCTCGTCTTCATGACCCTGCACTTCCAGGGTACCGGTCAGGAAGTAAACGCCTTGACCATTGATGCCACGGATCCGCAGTCGGGCACGGCCGAATTCAAGGCGTGTGCCGTACGACTGGAACCCGCGGCGAGCGAAGCATTGCTCACCGGCCATGCGGCCGATCTCATGCCAACTCCGGTCTGACGATGGATCTCAGTTTTCCCGATGCGGTGCCGACCAGTGCCGAGCGCGAGGCTGTCGACGCGCTCCTGGGGGAGCCCACGTCCCGATGGGAAGGGGGCACACGCGACGACGATCATGACGAACAGGAGGCGCAGGGGGGCCATGAGGTGCGCGCCCGACGTCACCTCCTGTTGCCCGCCCTCCATTCCCTGCAGCGTCGAATGGGATGGATCAGCGAGGGCGGACTCACCTATGTCTGCCAGCGGCTGGGTGTTCCACCAGCTGAAGCCTGGGGTGTGGCCACGTTCTACGCGCTGCTGGCCACGACTCCCCGTCCCAAACGCGTCCTGCATGTGTGCGACGACATTGCCTGTCGGAGCAAGGGTGCCCTGAAGATCATCGAAGGGCTGGAAGCATCGCACAAGGATGCGCACCAGCGTGTGGAGGGTAATGGACATGTGGAACTGGGTGACGATGATGTCACCTGGCTGCGCAGTCCGTGCCTGGGCATGTGTGACCATGCGCCGGCGGCGCTCTTTACACTGGCCGGCGAAGAACCCCGCGAAGTACTGGTGGGCAACCTGACCCGGGCCAAGGCAGCGTCGCTCCTGGATCCCAGGGCGCCGGCGCCGGAACCGGATCGGCAGCCGATTCCGCAGGAACGGGATCCTTCGCTACGACTCCTGGCCCGGGTCGGGACCGTGGATCCAGAGAGCATCGATGCTTACCGGGCTGCCGGTGGTTATGAGGCGCTCCGTTCGGCGCTCGATCTCGGACCTGAAGGTGTGATTCGCGAGATCAACGAATCCGGTCTGGTCGGCCGGGGCGGAGCGGCATTCCCCACGGGACGGAAGTGGGACGCGGTCGCGCGGCAGCCGGTGCATCCGCACTATCTGATCTGCAACGCCGATGAATCGGAGCCCGGCACCTTCAAGGATCGCGCCCTCCTGGAAGGTGATCCGTTCGCCATCGTGGAAGCGATGACCATTGCCGGTTACGCCATAAGGTGTGACCAGGGATTTCTTTATATCCGTGCCGAGTATCCGCTGGCGCAGGCCCGGATCCAGAACGCCATCGAACAGGCGCGTGCCCGGGGACTCCTGGGTACCAACATCCTGGGAAAGGGTGTCACGTTCGACATCGAGATCCGCTCCGGTGCGGGTGCATACATTTGCGGCGAAGAAACCGCGATCTTCAATTCAATCGAGGGTTTCCGGGGAGAGCCGCGCAACAAACCGCCCTTCCCGGTTCAGGCCGGACTGTTTGGGAAGCCCACGGTGGTGAACAACGTCGAGACCTTGGCCAACGTTCTCCCGATAATCCGCATGGGCGGCCGGGCTTTCGCGGCTGGCGCCAAGGGGATCTCTACGGGGACCAAGCTCTTCTGTGTTTCGGGTGCGGTGTCGAAACCCGGCGTCTATGAGGTACCGTTTGGCGTGACGCTGCGCGGTGTTCTGGAACTTGCGGGCGGCGTGCCACCCCGGCTGCAGGCCATTCTGCTGGGTGGTGCGGCGGGACTGTTCGTCCGGCCGGACGAACTGGACATCGAGCTGACGTTCGAGGGAACCCGGGCGGCGAACGCAACTCTGGGGTCTGGCGTAGTCATGGCGTTCGACGACAGCGTGGATCTGAAGGACATCGTGATCCGCATAGCGTCCTTTTTCCGTGACGAGTCATGCGGTCAGTGCGTACCCTGCCGGGTGGGGACGGTCCGTCAGGAGGAAGCTCTCACGCGGCTGGCCGCGGGTAAGCCGATAGGTGACAAGGATCGCGAGCTGGCATTGTTGAGCGAGGTTGGATCTGCGATGAAGGACGCGTCGATCTGTGGGTTGGGTCAGACCGCGTACAGCGCCGTCGAGTCGGCGATCCATCGCCTGGGACTGTATTCCGGAGGACGCAGCTCATGACAGCGCTGGTGCAGATTCGTCGACCTGCCAGGATGATCACTCTGACCATCGACGGTGAGTCTGTCTCGGTGCCCGAAGGCTCCACGATCCTGGAGGCCTGTCGGGCGATCGAGAAGCCCCAACCCACGCTTTGCTACCTCGAGACGCTGCATCCGGTCAACACGTGCCGTGTCTGTGTGGTGGAGCTGAAGGGATCGCGGGTACTGGTGCCGTCGTGTTCCCGCAAGGCCGAAGAGGGGATGGAAGTCAGCACCGACTCGGAACGCGTCAGGCACAGCCGGAAGATGGTCCTGGAGTTCCTGGATTCGTCGGTTGATCTCAGCACCACGCCCAACGCAGCCGAATGGATCGAGGAGTACGAAGCCAGGCCGGAAAGGTATGGACCGCCGGCTCCGCCTTCCTACAACCGCGACGAAGCGGCTCCTGGTCATCATGCAGGGCCGGATCCTCGTTATGCAGCCACCGTGCAACAACCGGTGAAGGTGGACAACGAGCTGTACGTGCGGGACTACGCCAAGTGCATTCTCTGCTACAAGTGCGTGGAGGCCTGCGGAAAGGATCACCAGAACACCTACGCCATCGCAGTGGCGGGCAGGGGATTCGACGCCCGCATCTCCACCGAGTTCGCGGTCCCGCTGCCGGACTCGGCGTGTGTCTATTGCGGGAACTGCATCGCGGTGTGCCCCACCGGCGCGCTCATGTTCTCCACGGAACATGAGTTGCGCAAGCGGAACGAGTGGGACGAGTCGCGCCAGCACGAGGTGGATACCATTTGTCCGTACTGCGGTGTGGGATGCACCCTGCGACTGCGCGTTCAGGACAATGAGATCGTCCGGGTGATGTCACCGATGGAGCACGACATCACGCTGGGCAATCTCTGCATCAAGGGGCGCTTCGGCTGGAGGTACGTCCAGTCACGTCCGGCGGAGCAGCAGACGGCTGCCGCCGACGGGCCTGCATGAGCGAGTCGCTCCCCCCGGCGATGACGCCGGGGCATCCCATGTTTGCGCTTGGGTATGCGCCGCCGCTGGTGCGACGGGAGTTCCGGCGTCTCCATGACGCCGAAGCTGACGCCGGTTCCGCGATGGTTGCCGAGGAAGTGCCCGTGGCGTTCGCCTACAATTCCCGGCCCCACGTGGTGATGATGGCGACTCCGGCGGACCTCGAGGATTTCGCCGTGGGGTTTTCACTGGCGGAGGGCATAATCCAGAATCCCGACGAGATCACTTCGGTGGATGTGGTTCGCTACAGCGAGGGAATCGAACTGCAGATGGTCGTGGTCCAGGGTGTAACCGATCGCCTCGACGGTCGGGGCCGGCAGTTCATTGGACGGACGGGCTGTGGACTGTGCGGGGTGGAAACGATCCAGGCGGCGTTGCGTCCCGTTCCAGCGATTCCCGCGCACAAGCGGATTTCCGCGGAGGCGCTCTGGCGCGCCGAGTCGGAGCTGTCGGGAAGGCAGGTCCTGAACCACGATACCGGCTCACTGCATGCGGCGGCGTGGGTCCGGCCTGACGGAACGCTGGAGGTGGTGCGAGAGGATGTCGGACGCCACAATGCCCTGGACAAGGTCATCGGGGCGCTGGTTCGCGGCAGGACGGACCCATCCATGGGCTTCATCGTCATGACCAGCCGGGCCAGCTATGAACTGGTGCAAAAGGCCGCCACGGCTGGTGTCCCGCTGCTGGCAACCCTGTCGCGACCGACGGGACTCGCGATCCGCCTGGCGCAGGCGTCCGGCATGACACTGGTGGGACTGTTGAGCGGCAAGTCGGCCAACGTCTACGCCGGTACCGGAGTCGCGAGCGGAACATAGGCGGCTGTCCTGAGGGTCTCAAACGTGTCGTCGGGCAGAACCGTACCCGGATATTGCCGGGTGGGTTGCGGGTCGGACCGGAGGTGGTAGCTTCGCGTTCAGGACAGCGTTGGGTCCAACCGTAACGGCGACACCGGCGTATTTTTCAGTAGCGACCGTCTCAACTCCGGCCCCAGCCCAATCAGTCATGACCAGGTGGATCTCGCACACCGGGCTTGGCGTCCTCGCGACCGCCGCCCTCCTTTCACCCAGCTCCGCTCCGGCCCAGCAAAGCCAGGGGGCTTCCCAGGCATCGAACGTTGATGCCCGGCTGCTGAACGGGCTGAAGTATCGTCTGGTGGGCCCCTCCCGGGGTGGGCGCGTCAACACAGTCACCGGCGTGCCGTCCCAGCCGCGGACCTTTTACATGGGTGTGGCCAGTGGCGGGCTCTTCCGGACAACCGACGGTGGAGAGTCGTGGGAGCCCTTGACGGACGGGAAGGTGCCCGTCGGGTCGATGGGTTCGGTGGCAGTGGCGGAGTCCGATCCCAACATCATCTACATCGGCACTGGTTCGGACGGCATGCGCAGCAACGTGTCGACCGGGCGGGGAGTGTACAAGACCACTGATGGTGGCCGGACCTGGTCGTTCACTGGCCTGTACGACGCCGGCCAGATCGGTGCCTTGCGAATACATCCGACGGATCCGAATACAGTCTGGGTGGCATCCACGGGTGACGCGTTCAAGCGCAATACCGAGCGGGGAGTCTTCAAGACCACCGATGGCGGGAAGACATGGAGGAAGACGCTGTTCATCAACGACAGCACCGGTGCGACCGACGTAGAATTGCAACCCGGCAATCCATCGGTTGTCTATGCGTGGGTCGACAGGATAGAGCGCAAGCCATGGACCATCATTTCCGGCTCTCGCGAGGGGGGAATGTACCGTTCCACGGATGGCGGAGAGACATGGAAGAAGATCACCGCCGGTCTCCCCTCCGGGCTGGTAGGGAAGGGCAACCTGGCCGTCACCGCGGCCAATCCGAACCGGGTTTATGCCCTCGTAGAAGCGAAACCGGGTGGCGGGCTTTACCGTTCGGACGACGCGGGTCTGACCTGGACGCAGGTGAACAACACTCCGGGGCTGGTGCAGCGACCGTTCTACTACACCACGTTAGGCGCCGATCCGACCAACGCTGACGTCGTTTACGCGGGCGCGGAGACCTTCTACAAGTCCACGGATGGTGGGCGCACCGTCACGCCCATGAGGGTTCCCCACAGCGACAATCACGACATCTGGGTCAGTCCCCACGACGGGAAGACCATGATCCAGGCGAATGATGGCGGTGCCAACGTTTCGTATGACGGCGGCCAGACGTGGTCCACGCAGAACAATCAGCCGACGGCGGAGATCTACGGAGTCTGGCTGGACAACCATTTTCCGTTCCGGATTTATGGAGCCCAGCAGGACAACACGACGATGATCCTGTCGAGTGTTGCGAACCCTTACGATCTGAACGCGTGGCGTACCGGGCCGGGTTGCGAGACCGGACCCATAATGCCCCACCCGTCCGACCCGAACATCGTTTATGGCAACTGCAAGGGGCAGTACGAGTACGAGAGCGTGGCCACTGGGCAGATGCGGAGTTACTGGGTGGGAGGTCAATCGCTCTACGGCAACGATGGCAAGGACCTGATCCTGCGATTCCAGCGGGTGACGCCGATGGCCACGTCGCCGCACGATCCGAACGTTCTCTACTACGGATCACAGTATCTTCACCGTACCCGCGACAAGGGGGTCCACTGGGAGAAGATCTCGCCGGATCTGACCTGGAATCCTCCACAGGCCCAGGGTGGGAGCGGTCAGCCGATAACGCGTGATGTCACCGGCGAAGAGTTCTACAGCACATTGTACGCCATCACGGAATCACCCCTGGAGGCCGGGGTCATATGGACGGGTGCCAACGATGGTCCCTTCCACATCACCCGTGACAATGGAAAGACCTGGAAGAACATCACCCCGAAGGATCTCCCCGAAGGCGGCCGGGTGGCGTGGATAGATGCGTCACCGCACCGGGCGGGTTCGGCCTACTACGCCGTCTACCGGTACCTCCTGGGAGACTATGCACCGTACCTCTACCGCACGGACGACTACGGTGAGACCTGGACCCGTCTCACCGATGGCAGGAACGGCATCCCCGCAGACTGGCCGACACGGGTCGTGCGGGAGGATCCCGACAGGGAAGGGCTCCTGTATGCGGGCACTGAGTTCGGGATGTTCATTTCCTTCGACAATGGTGCCCACTGGCAGTCATTCGATCTGAACCTGCCTCAGGTGCCTATCAACGACATAAGAGTTCACAACGGGAATCTGGTCGTTGCGACACAGGGCAGAGCGATCTGGATGCTCGACGATCTCTCGCCGCTCCACCAGATCGGGGCCACGACGCAGACAGGTTCGGTTCAGTTCTTCAAGCCACGCGATGGATACCGCACGCGGGAAGCACCGGAGCTGTTGGGTCCGACACTCAACTATTACCTGCCATCCGAGCCGGCCGGAGTGGTGCGGATGGAGATCCTGGATTCAGCGGGGAATGTGGTAAACAGCTATGACAGCAACGCACCGGCGAATGCCGGTGGTCGGGGAGGGAGGGGTGGTCGCGGTGGAATGCCATCGGATCCGGAAGTCATGGCCTTCATGCGTGGACGCGGTGGCGCACCGCCCAGCCGTGTGGCCAAGGAAGCGGGAATGAATCGATTCGTGTGGGATGTGCGGCACTCTTCTGGTTTGTCGGCACCGCCGGGGAGATATGTCGCAAGGCTCACGGTCGGCAGTACGTCGCTCACGCAGCCTTTCAACGTTCTGGTGGATCCACGACTGGCAGCGGAAGGCATCACCGCGGCCGATCTCACGGAGCAGTTCCAGCACAACCTGCGCATGCGCGGGATGGTGACCGAGGTTGGCCAGGCGGTGACTCGGGCCCAGTCGGCAGCAACCCGACTCCGGGGATCGACGGGTGCTGCCGCGGACACGCTTGCGAAGGTCACTGCGATCGTCGATAAGCTGGTGGACGAGCCGGTGCGCTATGGTCGTCCTGGACTTCGTACGCAGATCACGTATCTCTCGCGCATGACCAGCGGTGTGGATCAGAAAGTCGGACAGGATGCGATCGATCGCGCCGCGGTGCTTCGGAAGGCACTGGATGCGATCAAGGCAGAGCTGGATCGCATACTGGGGCCGGACCGAACCAGGGCATCGATGTAGGCGCTGCTGGTTTGAATTCGTCCTTGACTGCTCACCGGGTCCTGCTGGCCGGGTGGGCAGTCTCTTCCGTGGGAGATGGCGGACCGTTCCAGGTATTCACCCGAACATCACCAGATCATGTGTCGCAACATCAGGGTTCTGGCCAACTTCGAGCCTCCGGCCACCGACGATGAGGTGCGTGCATCGGCGCTCCAGTTTGTCCGGAAGTTGAGCGGTACCACGAGGCCGTCGAGAGCGAATGAGGTGGCGTTCGATCGTGCGGTGGACGAAGTGGCAGTTGCGGCGCGGCGGTTGCTGGACGCGCTGGTAACCAGTGGGCGTCCCCGGGATCGGGAGGAGGAGGCGCGCAAGGCGCGGCGGCGTTCCCGACTGCGCTTTGGTGATGGACCGGACGCTGTATCAGGGCGTGCCTGACGATTCGTGGCGCCGGTCGATCCGAGGTGCCCATGGCAGGAATACTCGGTTATCTGCCGTTGCGGATGAGGATGCCGGATTGGATACGCGCAGGGCGTTGAACGGAGTGAGCGGAAGGCCCGAGTTTGGAACTTCGATGCTTCCGGCCAGGGAATCGCCCTTGACGACACCGCTGAAATAGACCGTGAAGACCTGTCCGTCGACGTTGATCACCAGTCCGAATGACATCTCGTTTCCCGAGGTCCAGCCTTCGGTGACTGGCAGGCTGCCGAAGTCGGTGGCGGCCATGCCAGTCAGCGTATCACCCGACTGCTGGAAGTTCACCCTCCAGGTCATGGGTCCTGCCGGCCCGTTGAAGCTGAAGTCCCAGGTACCGGCGAGCTTTGCTGCCGGCGCAGTCTCCTGGGTCTGGAGGGGAGCGGCCAGAAGCAGGGATGCCGCCGAGAGACGGGCAATTGTATTGAGCATAGGGGCTTGCTCCAGGGGAGGTGGCGATGGCAGACAACGATCATGTCCCTGCGGGCGCGTGGCAAGATGGGTGGAGCGCCATCCCAATCCTTCGGAAGGCACTTGACGAATCGTTCGGGCCCCGCTAGCGTGCCTGACTCCCGCGAGCCTGGCTCGCCTGTGTTTCCCGTTCCCGGGTTTGCCTTGATCCAGACCTTCTTCGCCGTCACGTACATCACCGTCCCGGTTATTCCGGTGGACGGGGCCGTCGTGTGCACCACCGGCCCGGTGATGGCGATGGACCGGATCAGACACTCTGGCGCAGGCTTGCGAAGTTAGGCATCCGCAGAATCGCGGAGCGGGACATCGCCCCACCTGCCGTCGGATAATGGCAGGTGGGGCGATTTCGTTTTCCGGAGAATCAACGTGCTATCGAAAACCGGGCAGGTCGAATCCGTTACGCAGCCCGAGGCGGCGGGGGTGGAGCAGCAGGTCCCACGTCCGGTGGACTCGTCAGGCGTGTCGCGTCCTTCGGTGCCGGCCAATGGTCCAGGCGGAGAAACGGTATACGTCCCCACGGGGACCCGGCTGGCGAGGCTGTGGGCCGACATCAGGCTTGCGGCACGGGGGACGCGTCATGACTACACATCCGGTCCCATAGGTCGAGCGATCCTTCTGCTTGCGGTGCCCATGGTGCTGGAAATGGTGATGGAAGCCATCTTCGCCGTCGTGGACGTATTCTGGGTAGCCAGGCTGGGTGCATCCGCGGTGGCGTCGGTGGCGCTCACCGAATCCCTGATGGCGGTGGTGTACTCCCTGGCGTTTGGTCTGGCGATAGGGACGACGGCGACCGTGGCCCGTCGCGTCGGCGAGAACAATCCGTCTGGCGCGTCGGATGCCGCCGTTCAATCTGTGGTGCTGGCTGCCCTCCTGTCCGGCGTGCTGGGACTGTTTGGCGTTTGGATGTCGTCCGATCTTCTGCGGCTGATGGGTGCCGGTCCGGATGTCCTGGGATCCGGCACTGGATATGCGCGTGTGATGCTGGGCGGATCCGCAAGCGTGTTCCTGCTCTTCGTTATCAACGCGGTTTTCCGTGGTGCCGGTGATGCAGCAGTCGCGATGCGAGTGCTTTGGCTGGCGAACGGCATCAACCTGGTGCTGGATCCGCTTCTCATATTCGGTTTCGGGCCCGTTCCGGAGCTGGGAGTCACCGGCGCTGCAGTGGCGACCACGACAGGGAGGAGCATCGGTGTGCTCTATGCGCTGGTGCATCTCTGGCGTGGTGCCGGACACATCAGGGTTCAGCGACGGCACCTCCATATTCATCCGTCGGCCATATGGCGACTCGTCAGGCTGTGTACCACGGGAACGGTCCAGATCCTGATCAGCACGACCGCCTGGATCGGACTGATCCGCATTCTGGCCACCTTCGGAAGCGTGGCGGTGGCCGGCTACGGCATTGCGATACGAATCGTGATCTTCGCCATTCTGCCGGCGTTCGGCCTGAGCAATGCGGCGGCTACGATGGTTGGTCAGTCACTGGGCGCTGGTGATCCGGATCGTGCGGAGCGCGCTGTGTGGGCTGCGTCGCGTTACAACCTGGTCTTTCTGGGCTCCATCGGTCTGGTCTTCGTGGCGTTCGCACCGCAGATCGTGAGTTCATTCACGACGCAACATGATGTGGTCGAGATCGCCACAGTGGGACTGCGGATCATCGCCCTCGGCTTCCCGTTGTATGCATTCGGGATGACGATCACTCAGTCGTTCAACGGCGCAGGTGACACGTGGACGCCTACGTGGATCAACCTGGGAGTCTTCTGGCTGTTCGAGATTCCCCTGGCGTGGCTGCTTGCCAGGGCCACGCCCCTGGAGTGGAGGGGCGCGTTCCTGGCGATCATGGTGGCGTATGGGACGCTGGCCCTCGTGTCCGCGGCGCTCTTCCGGCGGGGGAGCTGGAAGCTGAAGACCGTGTAGTGGCGCAATCCTGCGCCGTCAGCCCTCCATGACTTCTTCGATGGCGCAGGTCAGCGCGTCCCTCGGCCCGGACCTCCCAAACGGTCCGAAGTTCTCGAAGCCCGGCAGCGGATCACGCATGGCATCGACATCTTCCTTGCTCTTGCCCGCCTTGAGCTGACGGTCCACGAAAGCGAGCAGCTCACCCAGGTAGTCATGGAAGCGCTGCACGTCGGCCGGTTTGCCCGTTACGGGCAGGCCGGCGCCAGCGTGACCAAAGATGTAGATGGAATCGCTGTCGTGTTCCTTCAGTACCGCGGCGAGGACGCTTTGCCATCCGCGCAGAGTGGCGCCGGCTGCCCGATCGACAACCGGATGCCTCTGGTGAAAGAGGAGGTCACCCAAATGAATGACGTTGGCGTGTTCGAAGGTAATGGCGGCATCGCCACTGGTATGAGCCCGGCCGTGAAAGCGTGCGGTTATCCGCTCATCACCCACATCAGTGGTCCACGAATCAGTGAAGGTCGTATCAGGATAGAGCTGATCCTCGGGTGGCCTGCCGCCGGGCGGGTTGTGCATGTGCTCCGCTGCCATGGTCTGTGACACGACGTGGCCTACATGTCCTCGAAAGGCGATGTTGCCACCGGTGTGGTCCCCATGGTGATGGGTATTGATCAGCAGGTCCACGGGTCGCCCGCCGGAGCGGGACGAGATTCCGTCCAGGAACGCCCGGGCCGACGCCGGGAACTGGGAGTCCACGACCGCAACACCGGCGGGATTCACGAGCCACCCAATGGTGCCACCCTGCATCGTGAAGAAGCCGATATTGCGCCGGACCGGAGTGAATACCGGCTGGGCTTGCTGACCCTGTCCCCATGCCGGCTGGGGCATCCCGAACCTGCTCAGTACAGCGGTGACAGCGGAGGTGGCAATGAAGTCCCGGCGACTGATGCTCATTTGTGGTGCTCCATGTTCGCGTCAGGAGACTGCGACGGACCGGACCGGTCCTGCGAGGCACAAGATTATCTCAGACGGTCGTGGTTGGGGAGTAGGTAATACGAGCGGTCAGTCCCGATCCTGGGACGAAAGGCGGAGGGTCAGATGGCGTTTCACGTCGGGCCATTCCGATGCCAGCACGCTGTACATGACTGAGTCGCGCACCGTACCGTCGCGGCGTGCCTGATGGTGGCGGAGGATGCCGTCCCGCTTCGCGCCCAGCCGTTCGATGGCATGCTGGGACCGGAAATTGAAGTTGTCGGTTCGCAGGCCGACCACCTGACAGCCCATGGTTTCGAACGCGTGCGTAAAGAGCAGGCACTTGCAGGCCGTATTCACGTGCGTGCGTTGCCACTTCGCGGCATACCAGGTCCAGCCGATCTCCACACGGTCTATCGCCGGCACGATGTCGTGATATCGGGTAGTACCGATGATCTCGTTCGACCTTAGTTCGCGTACGACCCACGGAAGCATGTGGGCGTCCCGCTGTCCGGCCAGTGCCGCGGCAATGTACGAGTCCACTTCCTCGGGACGTGGCACGGAGGTGAACCAGAGTTCCCACAGGTTGCCGTCCGAAGCAGCGGCTGCGAGTGCCTCAGCATGGCTGGGAGAGAGTGGTTCGAGCCTTACGCCGTATCCTTCCAGCGTGATTGGCGAGATGGTGATCATGGTCGGGCAGGTTGGCGGATATCAGAACCGGAACAGCCGGTTGAGCTTTACGACGAACGCCCGGTTGCGAAGGCCGCGGACCAGCCCGGGCGTCGCGTATCGCGAATCGGTCTGGTCGCGCTCGTCGGTGTATACGATGAACAACTCGCTGCCCGGTGCATACTCCCATCGAAATCGCAGGTTGGTGCTGAGAGTGTGGTCCGCCGAGTTGTACTGCACCAGGGTGGTGGCGAACATCAGGGGTGTAAAGGCGTAGTCGATGCGCGCGCGGGCCAGCCGGGTCGTGAACGTGGCGGCCGGTAGTCTGATACGGGTCCAGGTAAAGGATGGCTCCACGGACAGGTGTGAGGACAGGACCACGCGCGCCGGCGAGAACGGGTTTCCGGAGAGGGAAAGGCTCTGGATGGTACCATCGTAGTACTGACCGGCCTGCACGCTGATCATTCCCGAGACCCGGCGGTGTGCGCCAAAGGTCCATGCAGCAGTGGCGTCGGTGAAGGTGTATCCGCCGGGCTGGATGGCCACCGGTGAACCGGTCGGAGTGAATGGTTCGCTGATCTGTTCGTAGTCGTGGTTGATACCCAGCCAGAACTCGTCACTGCTCTGGAACTCGGTGGAGAACTGTCCGTTCCAGATGCGTGCTTCCAGGGTCCCGGCGCCGTTCACGATATACTCGCCGGATCCGGACCAGCTGAACTTGCGGACGCTGGGTATCGTGGCAGGTCTGGGGCTGAAGCGGAGCTGCGCGTACGACCGGGTGAAGTCCGTACGGCGTGTAAAACCAACTTCCGGCCGGAAGTTGGCGCCGACGGAAAGCAGTTCCGCGTCCGCACCGTAGCGGTCATGGTTCCAGTTGGCCCGCAGCTGATAGCTCTGATCCTTACCGGACAGTCCAGTGGTGGCGGTACGCGCCCACCACGCTCCAATCGACATATCCTGAGACAACTGAAACGCTCCGTCCGCGCCCCATGCCTGATTGCTGCCGTTGCCGGATGGGAGCAACGACCGGTTGGTGAACATCATGCCCACCGTGCCGCCGCGCAGGACGTCGCGCTTGAGCCGCAGTACCGAAAAGTTCGTGGGATCCGTGAGCGATTCCCTCTCCCGGCCGGTCTGAATGTTCATCAGTCCAATGCCCCACGGCCCGACCTTTCCGGTTACGCGACCACCTGCCGCAATGGGAACGACCCGGCCATTGTTGAGCCCGATCCGCCGCGAGTAGAAGAGATAGGGGGTATCGGACGGTCGAAAACCTCCGCCCATGCCGGTGCCGCCGCGTCCGAAGTCGAATATGCCCCGACCTTCCAGAAAGAATTCGCGCTTCTCCGGGAAGAACAGGCTGAATCTGGTGAGATTCACCTGCTGTTCGTCGACTTCCACCTGGGCGAAGTCGGTGTTCACGGTGAAATCGGCAGTAAGATTCGCCGTGATTCCGAAGCGGAGGTCACCACCAATCTCTCCGTCCATGTCGTTGGTTATCGGGGGCGTTTGTACCCGATCGGTGGAGAGCCGGGAAACGACGTACGGCTTCACCTCCACGCTGTGACCGGCCTCCGGCAGGTCCAGTCCGACCAGTATCGCAGCGGATGATACCCGGTTCAGCGCCTGCGGCCCCGCCAGACTCTGCGGAACCGGCGTCAGGTATCCCCACTCGTTCCGTCGGCGAACCGAGCGACGAAGCTGCATCCCCCAGGTCTGATTCCGTCCGGCGCGGTAGCGGAGTGACTTGAACGGTATGGCCATTTCCACGATCCAGCCGCCGTCGAAGCGTCCGGTCTTCGAGGTCCAGACGGGATTCCAGTCGGAGTTGGACTGCCCTTCATCCACCATGGAGTAATCCGCCCGCGCGCCCAGCGGATTGGAATAGAACCCAAAGCCGCTGCGGCCATCATGGAACGTGTCGAACATCACGCCAATATGATCGTTCTGACGCAGTCCTCCCGTATCCCGCCGCAGTTCATTCACCACCCACTCGTCAGGCGGAGCGGAGTCATGGCAGCGACAGGTGACGTAGATGTTCCGGTCGTCGAAGGTCACCCAAATGTCGCTCTTCTCCGTCTGCGGTTCACCGTAGTCCGGTGCAGCCTGGATCAACCCACCGAAGGGTTGCTCCCGCGCATAGACTTCCTCATCCAGCCGACCATCCACGTCGAGCGGTGAATCCAGACGAATGGCTCTTACCGTCGCTCTGCCGGTGGTGTCACGATTGATCGTCGCGGGAGCCACCGGTGGTGGTGGGTTGCCTGAAACCGGGCCCTGGCCGCGGACTTCCGTAGTCACGGTGAGGACGAATGTCCCCGTCAGGTATCTCACCCATCGAATCAACATGGACTTCTTGCGTTGGAGGACTGATAGACGCCCTTCTCCAAGGTGGCGGCGACGGCGGCAACTGGCGCGCCACCGGTGTCCGCCGCGGGCATCCAAAGCCTCCAGCGGACGACGGGGGAACTTAGTCAGATGCCATGGAGACGTCACGCCGGTCCATCTGATGGCCGTACCAGGAGAATCAGGATCCACGGGAAACTGCGCCGTCCCGCGTCATGGCCCGTCGGCTGCTGCGGTCTCGAGAACCCTCACCGGGCGCATACCGAACCTCAGCACCGGTAGCCGGATCGCCGGAAGCGCCTAGATTCGTCGCATGATCATTATTGGACTCACCGGCCGGAATGCGAGTGGCAAGACCACCGCAGGCGAGGCCCTGGTGAAACGCGGCTTCACATACCTGTCGCTCTCGGACGTGATCCGGGAAGAAGCCAGATCCCGGGGGCTTTCAGACGCCCGGGAAAACCTCATTGCCCTCGGCAACGAACTTCGGGAACGCCACGGTCCGGGAGCCCTGGCGGAACTCACGGTCAGACGGATGCAGCCCGACCGAAACTACGTCGTGGACAGTGTGCGCCATCCCGCTGAGGTTGCCACCCTGAAGAAGTCCGGAACTTTTTCGCTCTTCCATGTTTTCGCGCCCCTGGAAGCTCGTTTTGGGCGGGCACTGGCCCGGAAACGGGCCGGAGACGCGGAAACTCTCCAGGATTTCATCCGGCAGGAAGAGCGTGAGTTTGCCAGCAGCAACTCCGCGGCGCAGCAACTCCTGGAAACCGAACGGCTGGCGGATCGGGTCATCGAGAATGACGGCACTCTGGAGGAGTTCACCGCCAGGCTTGCCGACACCCTGGGTGAGCTGCAGGTTTCCTTTGCCCGTCCCTCCTGGGACCAGTACTTCATGGATATCGCGCGACAGGTCGCTGCCCGCAGCAATTGCATGAAGCGACAGGTGGCGGCCGTGATTGTCTCCGACAGACGCATCATCAGTACCGGCTACAACGGAACGCCACGGGGCGTGAAGAACTGCAACGAGGGCGGCTGCCCCCGCTGCAACGGATTCAGCGAGAGCGGGAAGAATCTGGAAGAGTGCCTCTGCTCCCACGGTGAGGAAAACGCCATCGTCCAGGCTTCATACCACGGAATTGCCATCCGCGACGCGACCCTGTATTCCACCTACTCTCCGTGCCTCCTGTGCAGCAAGATGATCATCAATGCGGGCATACGCAGAGTCGTCTACAACGAATCGTATCCACTCAATGAGACCGCGACGCGAATGCTGCAGGAAGCCGGTGTGGATCTGGTGAGACTCAAGGTCTGACGAGACCCAACGGGCTCGCTATACACAGTGCGTCGTGAGAGAGTGACGTGTCCTGGTGCGGAGTACACAGGAGGAACATTCCGATGCTGAAGCAGACCCTGATGGCGTTCCTGCTGCTGATGCAGGGGAACACCATCCATGCTCAGCAGACCGGTGATGACTGGATTCACCTCTTCAATGGTCGCGACCTCTCTGACTGGGTGGTGAAGATCACGGGATACGGCACGGGCGACAACTTCGGACGCACGTTTCGCGTCCAGAACGGTACTCTGCGGGTTTCCTACGATGGCTATGGAGGTGCATTTCGGAACCGGTTCGGCCACATCTTCTACCGCCGACCGTTCGGCGACTACCACCTCCTGATAGAGTATCGCTTCGTCGACAACTGGCTTCCGGACACTCCGGACTGGGCCCGGCGCAACAGCGGGGTCATGCTGCATGCACAGGATCCCCGCACCATGCTGAAGGATCAGGGCTTTCCCATCTCCATCGAGGTTCAGTTTCTGGGAGGGCTGGGCGATGGACAGGCGCGTCCCACCGCCAACATGTGCTCACCGGGCACCGAGGTGGATATCGACGGGGCCATGGCCCGTAGCCACTGCGTCAACTCCACATCCCGGACCTACGACGGTGACCAGTGGGTCCGGGTGGAAGCCATCGTCTACGGTGATTCGCTCATTCGTCACATCGTCAACGGCGATACCGTCATGACCTACACCTCCCCCCGTATTGGCGGCGGCGGCGTAAACGGATACGATCCGAAGCAGAAAACGGATGGCAAGCGACTCACCTCGGGTTACATCGCGCTGCAGAGTGAAGGGCATCCCATCGAGTTCCGGAGAATCGACCTCCGCATGCTGAAACGGTGATGACCATCAGATTAGCGGCGGCCCGATGATCCAGTCAGAAACCGAGAGCGTGATCGTATACGTTCAGCAGTGGCTTGCCTTCCAGGTAGTTGCGAAGGTTCTGACAGAAGAGCTGGGTGATCCGCTCATTCTCGCGCCAGGAGGTGCTGGCCGAATGGGAAACGCAGATCACGTTTTCCATGTCCCAGAGGGGACTGTCGCCCGGCAGGGGTTCGGTGGCGAATACATCGAGGCCGGCGCCCAACAGGTGTCCTGACCTTAGCGAATCGATCAGCGCTGGTTCGTCCACCAGGGCACCCCGACCGATGTTGATGAAGACCGCGCCTGCAGGGAGCAGGGCCAGCTCCTGCGCTCCTATCATTCCCGCGGTTTCACTGGTATGTGGTGCTATCAGGACCAGATTCTGCGCCTGAGGAAGCACCTGATCGAGATCCGCGGCAGCGAAAAGGGCATCCAGGTGAAGGTCCGAGGGATTCACTCCGGCCGTGGAACGCTTCACGCCGAGTACACGCATACCGTGCGCGCGCGCCTGGCGGGCTATCTCCCGGCCGATACGTCCCACGCCCACGATCACCAGCGTCTGCCCCTCGAGTTCACCGGCCGCGAATCGCTCCCAACGGTGGGCACGCTGATCGCGAAGCGATTGCAGCAGCCTCTTGTGGAAGACCAGCATCACCATGATGCAGAACTCGGCAAGAGGGCGGGCATGGACTCCACTTGCGGTGGTGAACACGGTGTCCGGCATCGACTCGGCGTAGCCCATACGGCGAACGTAGTCGCCGATCCCCGCACTGGTGGCCTGGATCCAACGAACCCGGGGTGCGCGCGTGGGCAGGTTCCGGCCACTGGACCTGTCGAAATCGAACAGGATGTCGGCGCGTTCGAGCAGAGAACGCCACCGGGACTCCTGTTCCGCCGTTCGTTCCACCGGTGCCGTGTGATCGGCGACGTATCGAGGCGCGCCCAGCAGGTCCGGTTCATGCAGAACCTCGATTCCAGGATCCACCGATCGAATGGTGTCCACATGTTCCGGTTCCATCCAACTGCAGATCAGGACGGTCGGCCTCGTCATGATGAGGAAGGTGGGCTCGGTGGTTCCTGGAATATCAGAGACGATCGCTTCAGGCAGATCATCTGCCCCGATTTCTCAGGGTTATCTGACCGGCTGCTTCACGCGCGCGCAGCACGGCCATCACATCTGACAGAGGGAGTGGGGTGAACTCACCCGACAGGAAATCGCGGATCTCCAGGGCCGTCATCCCTTTGCGCAGCAGAGCACTGAACTCGGCGTTGAACTCCGTTGGCAGGGAAGGCGCGCCTGCTCCACCACGACCGGCACCACCGCCCCGACCACCCCGTCCTCCACCCGTGACAGGTTCCACCACCAGGTTGGCCGCGGCACGTTCCTCTGCCGTCATGACTGGTTCCGTGGCCGTGATGCCGCGTTGAGCCGCCTGCAACTGCCAGGCTGCCCTTACCTCGTTGAGGAGTGCCGCGGCCCGTTGGTCGATAAGCGGAACGAAGGCTGCCACCTTCCTGGCGCCGGCAACGGTATCGGTCCAGAGAACGCCGGCGGATCTCACCACCGCCTGTTCGATCTTCGCCTGATGACTGATGGCGTTCCGTGCCTCCTTGTATGCCGTCATCAACGAGGTCGCATCGGTGGCGTCAGCCAGGTAACCCAGGCCTTTGGTATGTGACTCACCCATCCGGGAGAGACCGCGGCCGACGTTTTCCTGCGCTATACGGGCAGCCATTTCATCGGTGCCACTGCTGAGCGCGGCGAGTGATCCCAGCGCCACCGCGGCGGCGCGCTTGTATTGCGTGGGATCCTGCTTGTCGGGGGTATCCTCCGAGGAGTGGTACCACATGTCCGGCCAGGTGATGAACATGACCGCGGGAATCCCGTGCTGCATGTAGGTCACGTGGTCGCTGGCGCCATAGTGCTTGTCGATCTTGATGTAGAAGGCGTCCTTGCTGCCCCGGGGTGATTCCACGGGCTGAGATGGCGCATAGCCGCCCTGCCGGAAGCGAACCCGTTCCCGGGAGATGTCGGCGATGTACTCCATCATGCTCTGGGCGATGTCGTTGATGTAGGAAGGAAAGGTGTCCGGAGTACGCTGGAGGATCCAGAAACTCCGGCTCATGGCGATCCGGATGCCTTCCATGTCGAAGTTCAGGGTACCAATGATGGCTCTTGCCTTCTCCGGATGAGCATTGAGGTACGCATTGGTTCCCGAGATCTCCGGCACGAACTGGAAGTTGATGGTGCGCTTCGGGCGAGGGAGCTTGCCCTCGTTTATCAGTTTGATGTAGGCGCGTCCGACCTCGAGGATCAGGGCGCACCCGGAGTTGTCGTCGTTGGCCCCCTGCTTGATGACGCCTTCGTAGAGGTGACAGCTTATCGCGGTTTCCTGTGTGGTGCTTCCATCACCGGGAATCTCGGCGTGGACGTACTCGTTCTTGTAGGGAACTTCCGTGCTCCTGACGATGGAGCGGATGACGATCGGGTCACCCCTGCTGAGCATGGCGGCCAGATTGCGCTGGACTTCCGGGGTGAGATGCCAGGCCACGGTGCCCGGCTCGGCGTTGACCGTGGAGGAGACTATCTGATCAGGATAGTCCTGGGATCGCTGGAACCCGATTGCACTTACGCCGAGTACGCCGATGGCCCCGCGTTGCACGGCCAGCGTGTATGTCTGTCGGGTGGATCCTCCCGAGAGCACGAACTTCCCCTTCACGTCCTTGCCCTCGAAGTCCTCGGGACGTCCCATACCGACGTCGACGAGAGCGCCCGAGAGATCGCCGTTGGCGTTCAGCGATGCCAGGGAGAGTGCGACTTCCTGGATGTCGAAGAGCTTCCGACTCTGGGGAGCGGTCATCCAGAGTTCACCCTGTGTCGGCTGCCACGCGGTGGTGGGGTTCCCGAACGTCTCGGTGGTGACGTTCTGGAATCCATAACGCCGGGCGAAATCCATGATGACCCGGGTTTCACGGTAGGGACCGCTGTATTCCTCTGGCTGACGCACACGCTGGTAAGGGACCAGTTCCAGGAGGTGATGCATGGCACGCTCGCCGGAGACCTCGTTGATGATGGAGGTCATCTGGTTGTGGGAGAGGAGCGTGCGGTCTTCGCGTTCCTGGGAGAGCAGGATACCGGGAATCGCGATTGCAATGAGTGAGGCGGGGAATGAACGTCGCGGCATGGTAACAGTCAGGTAAGTGAGGACGTCAGGGAATTGCCACGGTTATCGGTTGGAGAGGAGCCATTCGGGGTGCCATCTGCGGCTGCCCCAGTGCCTGGTAGACGGCCGGGATGCCGTTGCTGATCATTCTGTTGATGGATTCCACGGCCGCAACCAGGTCGGCGCGTGCCTCACGCGCCAGCCGCAACTGGACGTCGGTTGGCCTGGAGGTCGACGCCAGCAACTGTCCTTTCACCTGACCCAGTTGGCTGGGGATTGGCTGCGGGCCGCCTCCGCCTCCGAAGCGGCCGGAAGGCACCGGCTGGTCCGGCAGGGCCACGGCGAACTGACGGGCCAGGGCTGACAGATCGCGCGATACCGCATCGACGGCACTACGGACCGTCGCAGGCGCGGTCTGCGACTGTGTCAGAAGGTTCTGGACACTGCCCATCACGTCCGCCAGGCCGACGACCTTCAGCCGCGCCTCGCCGGCCAGGCCCTGAAGCTGGTGCACCGCCAGGGATACGTCATGCCAGTACTTTCGGTCCGCGTCGCTGATTTCCGCCAGAGGGTCACCACTGACGGCAACTGCCTTCGAACCAGCGTCCCGGCCGTCTACGGTCAGGGAGACCCGATAGGTGCCCGGGAGGACGAAAGGTCCGCTGCCACCCGAACGTCCGGCATTGGCAACCAGAGAATCAGCGATGGGCTGGTGGCGAAGGTCCCATTGAACGCGGTGGATACCGACGGAGGTTTCGCCGGCGAAGTCGGATGCCGGCATCTCCCGAACCACCGCACCGGATGCATCAGTTATCCGTGCCGAAATGGACCGAGCCGCGTTGCGCAGATAGTAGGTGATGCCGGCGCCCAGTTCCGGGTTCTTTCCCCAGAAACGCCGATCGCCGGGACTGCCGAATGCTGGCCGGAAGGCGCCCGGATTGAACGATGCAGCCGGCGCCATGTCGAACAGATATGCCGCGGATGCCAGGGCGGTCGGCGCCTGCTGGAATGGAGTGATATCGTCAAGGATCCAGATGCTCCGTCCGTGGGTGCCGAGTATCATGTCGTTGTCGCGCGGATGGAGTGTGATTTCATTTATGGGCACGGTTGGGAGGTTGGCTCTGACATGGGTCCACTGCGCACCCTTGTTGAGTGACACGAAGAGCCCGAACTCGGTGCCCACGTAAAGCACGTTGGGGTTCCTGAGATCCTCGGTGATGGTACGCACTGCCTGTCCTGCGGGAATCCCGTTGGTGATGGCACGCCAGGTCGCCCCCAGGTCAGTGGTGATGAAGACGTAGGGCGCGAAATCATCCGCCCGATGATTGTCGAAAGTCACGTATGCGGTGTTGGCGTCATGGGCTGACGGCGCTACGCGCGATACCGCCGCTCCCTTGGGCAGACCCGGGAAACGCGGGGTGACGTTGGTCCAGCGCGCGCCATTGTCTCCCGATACGTAGACGGTGCCATCGTCGGCACCGGTCCAGAATACCCCTGCCTTCTTCGCTGATTCGGCAAACGATACGATCACGCCGAAGCTGGAGACACCGTCGTTGCGCGCAATCCGGATGTCACTGCCCCGTACGCCCATGATGGTCAGGGTGTCGCGATCGATCTGCGCCGTAAGGTCCGGGCTGATGACCTGCCAGGTATCGCCCTGGTCAGTGGACTTGAAGACTCTGTTGGCCGCCACGAAAAGAGTGTTGGGGTCGTGCGGCGAGAGTTGCATGGGAGTATCCCAGTTCCAGCGATAGGGAGCTTCGCCGCGCGCAGGAGTCGGACGGATATTCTTCCGCTCCATCGAGATGCGGTCCACCCGGTTCATGTTCCCACCCTGCGATTCGGCGTAGAGCGTGCGCGATTTCACCGGATCCGCCAGGGTCACGAAGCCATCGCCGGTCCCAATGTTCTGCCAGTCGAAGTTGCCGATGCCGATCTCGGCGCGGACCGCACTGGGTCCCAGCCAGGAAGCGTTGTCCTGGAGCCCGCCCATCACGTGGTACGGCGACTCCATGTCGTAACTGACGTGGTAGAACTGTCCGATGTCGATGTTGTCGATGAAATCCCACGTGAGTCCCCGATCCCATGTGACATTGACGCCGCCGTCACAGCCGGTGAGCACGTGGTTGGGATTGGAGGGGTCGATCCAGAGCGCATGGTGATCGGAGTGCGGTACGTAATTGGGCACGAAGGTTCGACCGCCATCGTCCGACATGAAGATCTCCACCCCCAGCATATAGATGCGGTGGTCATCGGTGGGATCGATCCGGACCTGGCTGAAGTACATGGGCCGAGGGTTGAAGTCGCTGACCTTCTGCCAACTGGCACCCGCGTCGTCGGACCGGTAGAGCCCGCTCTCCGTGGCGTGTTCGATGCGGGCGTAGAGCACGTTGGGGTTCTTCCGGTATATGTCCAGACCGATGCGACCCTTGTCGCCTTCAGGGACACCCTTTGTGAGTTTCGTCCACGTACGTCCTGCGTCGGAGGATTTCCAGATGGCGCTGCCGGGCCCGCCACCGTTGAAGCCCCAGTTGGTACGCCGTCGCTGGTACGTGGCCGCGTAGAGGATCTTGTTGTTGGACGGGTCCATGACCAGTTCGGTGGCACCGGTATTTTCGTCCACCTGCAGGATGGCGGTCCAGGTCAGACCTCCGTCGGTGGTCTTGTAGACGCCACGCTCCGGGTTGGGCCCCCACAGGTGGCCCAGGGCGGCGACATAGACCACATCATGGTCCACCGGATCGACGACAATGCGGCCAACATGATGAGATTCGGTCAATCCCATATTCTTCCAGGTGTGGCCGCCGTCGGTGGACTTGTACACACCGCCGCCCCACGAACCACTCTGGCGGTTGTTGTTCTCGCCGCTTCCCACCCAGACCGTACTGGGGTCGTCAGGCGGAATGGCGACGTCGCCGATGGATACCACGTTCTGGTCGTCGAAGAGCGCCTCCCAGGTGGTTCCATGGTTCACGGTTTTCCAGAGCCCGCCGGTTGCCGTGGCGACGTAGAACACCGAGGGGTTGGACTCGAGCACCGCGAAGTCGTCGATTCGGCCGCCCATGGTTGCCGGGCCGATATTCCGGAACCTCAGATTGTCGAAAGGACTAACGGTTGACTGTGCCGTCAGAGCGGACGAGTACAGCGGGATGGCTGCGAGCAGCGCGGAGCCAACGTACCGGATGAACATGGGACCCCTCCGCGGGGACTTGTGGACCTGGGGTGGGATGGAGTGCGTTGCCTGACGCCTGATCTCCAGCCGGCTCCTTTCAGGGTGGGCTGAACGTACGTGTGTGCTACGGAACCGGGAAGGTCAATGCCTGGTGAAAAAGGCAACGGGAGCCGAGCGGATTCCCGCCCGACTCCCGCGTTCCGAGCCAATCACCGTCAGGATTTCGGGTCCAGAATGTTTCCAATGCGATGATCCGCCGCCTGCAGGTGGGCACGGGTCTCGCGGTCAGTCGCCCTCGCGGCCGCCGTGCGCACAGCGGTACGGAGTGAAGTGATCGCAGCACGCAGTTGCGAGCGGGCGTCCTCGACCAGCGTGTTCGCCACCGCGGCTGCTCCACCTGCCCGACCGGCAGCGGTACCGGTAGCCGGAGGTGGTGGATTCAACTTGCCGTCGATCAGGTCCAGGTAGTTGTTCTGAAGCTCACGTCGATATGCATCGATCTTTGGTGAGCCTGACCGGATCTCATTCCAGATCCCATTCTGAACGTCGTCCACCAGGTTGAGCAGCGTGTACTGGCCAGGGTGCATGGCAGGCTGCTCGATCAGGCGGTTGAGGCGGGCGTTCTGGAACAGCGATGCCAGAACCCGATTCTGGGCACTGCCGATCCGGTTCAGCATTCCGTTGGCTTCGATGCGAAGGGCGATGTCCGGTCGGATCAGGTAGGTGGGTGTCCGGAAGACTTCGTCGTTGATGAACTTCACTGCTTCCGCCTGCCGGGCACGAGAGAGAGGTTCGTATACGTTTCCCTTCTGGGATCCGGACTTGTACTGCACGGTGGCACCGGCAATCACGGTGGCGACGTGGGATGCCTCGGTTGCCCACTGGCCGACCACGCGGTCGTAGAGCGTGGCCAGGAGGTCGTTGTCGTCGTGCGGCTGGGTTCCGGCCGGAACAACGTACTGCATGACGCGTTCGATGTTCCGGAACCCCATGCGGGTGGACTTGACGGGATCGGCATCGCCCACGGCTTCACTCTGTGTTCCGTAGCCGAATGCATTGCCGCCACTGAAACGATACCAGGGGATGGTGTCCTGCATCTGGAGCCAGGATTCCAGCGTGGGTACCTCATCCTGCCAGGTACGGGCGTTGGGGAGCTCCTTGTAACCGTACATGATCGTGTACTTGTCCCAGGGTCCCACCCGCGGATGAAGGTCGCTCACCCGGATGCTGTCTTCCGGCTGGGCAACGTAGTTGGAGCGGGAGTAGTCCATGATGCTGGGGGTGTGTCCCATGCGACTCACCCAGGTCCGGCTGCGAACGCTGTCCGCCGGGTATGTGGAGCTGCCGATCTGGTCATGTTGCAGACCAATGGTGTGGCCCACTTCATGGGCCACTATCCACTGGATCTGGGTCCCCATCAGGTCCACGGGGAATGGAATGGTGCGCGCGCGCGGATCCAGGTGCGCCACCTGGGAGAAGTACCAGAACGTTCCCAGCTGGATCATGTTGTGGAAGATGCGCGAGGATCCGTTGAGGATCTCTCCGCTGCGCGGGTCATGCACATGAGGACCCACGGCGTTCTCCACAGTCGAAGGGAGCCACCGTACCATGGTGTGACGGATGTCCTCGGGTGACCAGTCCGGGTCGTTGGCGGGTGGGTCGGCAGCCACTATGCCGTTCTTGAATCCGGCGGCTTCGAATGCAGGCTGCCAGGACTCGATGGCCCGGCGAACCCAGGGCTTCCACTCCTCTGGCGTGTTGGGGTCGACGTAGTACGTGATGGGCTTCTTGGGGTAGCACAGATCTCCCTCGCGGCGGTCGGAACACTCCAGACGCCAGCGGGTCACCCAGCGTCGCTCGGTGGCTCGCTGCTCGGGGGCGCTGAAGTCCCATGTACCTGCGGTGAAGAGTCCGATCCGTTGATCCGCCTTTCTGGGTCGCATGGGCACTTCGGGGAGCTTGATCATGCTCCAGTGCGCCAGGACGCTCTGTGCGGCGTTACCCCGTCCCCGGCCAGCCGCCGTACCCGCTGCGCCGGCGGCGGCCTGGGGTGTCCCGGTCTGGGTGGCCTCCACCTCCACATTCTCGGGAAATGCCAACGCCCTCTCTATGTAGGAACGGGTGGCGTCAATGTTGCCATTTATCGCGGCAAGTTCCTGCACATTGGTGGTGAAAAGGCGCGTCACATCCACGACTGCGGCACTGTCCGGCCCGTAGGCTTCGACATTCAGCATCGCGACCACGGGGCCATAATTCGCGTTCTGAACCGCGCGATACTCGGGACTCGTCGGATCAGCGCTTATGTCAAAAGTCACTTTACGCAGCACCACACGATTGGCATGCCGTTCCCAGTGCACTGCAAGCTCCAGGAACTGATCGCCACCATACGTTCCGAATGTGTTCCCCTGGGGTGGTGCGGCTGCTGCGCGGGTATACCGGCCGACGACGAGCATGTCCTTCTGCAGCTCATTCGGTGGTATCTCGAAGTAGAGCTTCTCGCCAATGGTGTGGACCTTGAAAAGCCCCGCTCGTGTCCGGGCTTCACTGGTTATCACCTGATCATACGGTCTTGGTGCAGGGGTTCCCTGTGCTCCGGCTGCGGCACGTCCGGTTCCCTGTCCCTGGCTGGGTGCAGATGGTACCGCTCCGGCGCCGCCCGCTCGTGCCGGAGCTGCCACAGGCCCCGGAGTGGGTGCCGGTGTTGGGGACGGTGCGGGTGCGTTGTGCGAGCAGGCAAGCAGCAGGGCAGCCGCGGCAATCGCGCCGGAAATCGTCTTCTTCATTGTATGCAGTGTGAAGGATGATGCAGCCAGCCGAACTGCATGGTTCGGCGCGAGCCGGGTGCAAACCGAGGCTGAGCGATCCGTTTTCCGATCACGCAACGGTACGCCGGAAGGCTTCCCGCATCAATAGCCAGCGGATGGGTGGACGCGGCGGGGTGGGTGCGCGCCCCTCGCGCCGGGTGGTTGGGAACGCCACCAGTGTCCACGTCACGACGCTGGCGTGCGCGCCCCTCGCGCCGGGTGGCTGGTGCCCCTAAGTTCCTGATCAGGCAAGTGATGCCGGGTATGCAATTGTGACCCGGCTATCCTTGTGAGACGGCGATCATCCGATGGTCGCCGACTGACGTGCCGCGATGGTGATACGGTTTCCCGGAGCTGAGGATGGAAATCAGCGAGAGGGTGGAACGGAATGCGTGACGGATCAGCAAATGGCCTTCCCGTGATTCAATCCGGAACCGTGCGCGGGGCCTGTCCGCATGACTGTCCCGATACCTGTGCCCTGATCACGACCGTCGAGAACGGCCGCGCGATACGCATCCAGGGAGACCCGGAGCACCCCTATACCCAGGGGTTTCTCTGTGCCAAGGTCAATCGCTACCTGGAGCGCACGTACCATCCGGACCGCCTGATGTTTCCGCTCAAGCGTATCGGAAGGAAAGGGAGTGGTGAATTCGTCCGCGTCTCCTGGGACGATGCACTGTCCGACATCGCCCGAAACCTGCAGCAGGTGATCGACCTTCATGGCGCCGAGGCCATCCTGCCCTACTCCTACGCCGGAACCATGGGTTACGTGCAGGGGCAGTCAATGGACCGCCGGTTCTTCCACGCTCTGGGTGCGTCCCGCCTGAATCGAACGATCTGCTCGACGGCCGGGAGCGAAGGCATGCGCATGACCGTCGGTGCCAACATCGGAGCCGATGCAGAGTGTATTCCCGACTGTGATCTGATCCTGTTGTGGGGCACCAACACGCTTACTTCCAACCCGCATCTCTGGCCCTTTGTGCTGCGTGCCCGGGAGAATGGCGCATCGGTCATTTGCATAGATCCCATACGCACGCGGACGGCTCGGCAATGCGACGAATGGATCGCAATCCGACCGGGTACCGATGCTGCCCTGGCTCTGGGAATGATGCACGTGCTGTTCGCCGAGGGACTCCAGGACGACGAGTACATCACGAAACACACGCTTGGTGGAGAGCAGCTGAAGGCACGCGTTGCGGAATGGACGGTGCAGCGCACGTCGGAGACAACGGGCATCCCCGCGGATACGATCCTGTCCCTGGCACGTCGCTATGGAAAGGCACGCAACTGCTTCATCCGGATCAACTATGGTCTGCAGCGGCATGGCGGGGGAGGCATGGCAGTACGAACGATTGCGTGTCTCCCGGCCGTTGCCGGTCACTGGCGACGCGCGGGTGGCGGACTGCAGTTGTCGACCAGTCGCAACTTCCGGTACAACGTCGCGGCCCTCCAGCGGGACGACCTGAGCCCGCCGGTGCGTACCATCAACATGATCCGGCTGGGTGAGGCCCTCACGCTGCCGGACGCGGGTGTGGGTGGTCCTCCGGTAAAGGCCCTGGTCGTCTACAACTCCAATCCAGCGGCAGTGGCTCCGGATCATTCCACGGTGCGGCAGGGCCTCGCCCGGGATGACCTGTTCACGGTGGTCCTGGAACACTTCCAGACCGATACCGCAGACTGGGCCGACTACGTGCTGCCGGCCACGACCCAGCTGGAGCACTGGGATGTCCACATGGCGTATGGTCACCATTACGCCACGTTGAACCGGCCTGCCATTGCACCGGTCGGAGAGTCGCTGCCCAATACGGAGATCTTCCGCCGGCTGGCCGGGGCCATGGACCTCGATCATGACTGCCTGCGGGATGACGACCTCTCGCTCATCCGCCAGGCACTCGATACGGCGGAACCGGCCATGACCGGGGTCAGTCTCGAATCCCTGCTCGAGCATGGTTGGGTCCGGTTGAACCTGCCAACGCCCTATGCACCATTTGCTGAAGGTGGGTTCTTCACACCCAGTGGGAAGTGCGAGTTCCACAGCGAGCGCCTGGCCGCAATGGGTCTGGATCCGCTTCCCACCTACGTACCGCCTCATGAGAGTGTCGAGCGGGATCCCTTCCTGGTGTCCCGCTGGCCTTTGACACTCATTTCATCGCCGGCGCACGAGTTTCTGAACTCGACGTTCGTGAATATCGACAAGCTGCGTCACAAGGCGGGTCGTCCGGAATGCATCATTCATCCGGATGACGCGGGCCCCCGGGAGATCACCACCGGTGATGAGGTCGAGATTCGCAATGATCGTGGCTCCTTCCGGGTCGTGGCGCGCGTGGACGAGGGGATACGTCCCGGTGTGGTGTGGGCACCTTCGGTTTGGTGGAATCGCCTGACACCCGACGGGCGCAACGCCAATGCGACGACCAGCCAGCGGGAAACCGATCTCGGTCATGGTCCCACTTTCTATGACAACCAGGTGGAGCTGGTTAGGGTCAGTGGAGCGATAAGCGGGAAGCGGGAAGCGGGAAGCGGGAAGCGTGGGAAGCGGGAAGAGTGGGAAGCGGTATGAGGGAAGCGAGCGGATGTACCGTACCCCGCGTATTCATCCAACGGCCTCCTCTCTCATGCGAACTTCACTGACGCTCCTTCTCCTCGCCCATGTCACGACCGGGACGGCGGTGGCACAGGGCAGGCGACAAAGCCCTGACATCCTTGTCCGGAACGTCACCGTCATAGACGGCACCGGTGCCGCACCCCGACGACACCAGGACATCGTGATCCGCGCGGGGAAGTTCGCCGCGATCGTCGCCACGGGAACACCTTCCGGAACAACACCCGATTCCATCATCGATGGCAGTGGACTCTTCGCCATGCCGGGGCTCATCGATGCCCACGTGCACCTCGGCACTGGCTCATGGGACGCACGTGCCGAAATGATGAAGGGTGCGCTCATGGGCGGGATCACCAGCGCCCTGGACCTCGCCGGTGATGCGCGCGCCACGGGAGACCTCCAGAGAGCCGTGATTGCCGGACAGATCCCCGGTCCCCAGGTGTACTTCATCGCTCTGTTCGGAGGTCCGGCTTTCTTTACGGACCCACGCGTGCTGGATGCCTCCCGCGGCTACATCGCCGGGTCCGCTCCATGGATGCAGTCGGTTCAGGACACCACTGATTTCTCTCGTGCCATGACCCTCGCCCGTGGTACGGGAGCCATGGGCGTCAAGCTCTACGCAGCGCTCGATTCCATGACCATAGTCCGGGCCACGAACGAGGCCCATCGCCAGGGACTGAAGGTCATCGCCCACAGTACGACCTTCCCAGGGAAACCACTCGATCTGATCAGTGCCGGTGTGGACATGCTCACCCACACGCCCTATCTGGTCTGGCAGGGGAGTCCGCGGACGACGGACTTTCCTGCACGGGCCCGAGGTGACTTTCGGGGCATCCCGGCAGGTTCTCCGGTCATCGATACCATGCTGATCGCCATGCGCGATCAGGGGACGGCCCTGAACCCCACACTGGCGATTTTCGCATCGGAGTCGGACTCGGTGGCACAACTCCGCACGCCATGGATGTATGCCGTGACCCGTAGTGCCGCACGGCTGGGCGTACGCATCGTGGCAGGAACCGATGGTCTCTACAACCCGCAACGCGATTCACTGCCAGGCCTTCACCGGGAGCTGGAACTGCTGGTGAGTGGAGCCGGACTGACACCCCTGGAAGCGATTACCGCAGGCACGCTGAATGCCGCCTGGGCTGCTGGTGTGGACTCCTCGGCCGGAACGATCAGGGTGGGTATGAATGCGGACATGCTGCTGCTGACCGCCGATCCGGCAATTGATATCCGCAATACGCGATCCATTCGAATGGTCATCCAACGGGGGCGAATCGTTCGTCAGGCAGGCCGCTGACGGGCCCGGTCGGCCCTGTCTGCTGGAAGTGGCTTGATGCCGGTCGTGGTCACGGGACCCAGACGGTAAGCTCATGCGCGGCACGTCTCGCCTTGGGTGGCGGAGCAGATGCCGGCTCTCCCAGCTCGATAGTGGCGACTATGCGTTCGTTGTCCGGAACGCCCACTGCCAGTCGTGCCTGGGGATCCGCCATGATGGCACCGGTCCTCAGGTGAGTTCCCAATCCCAGTGAGTGCGCCGTCAGAAGGATGTTCTGCACCGCCATCATCGTCGCCGCAAAGTCTTCCTCGGTCACCTCGGGGCTGTCTGCCAGAACCTGGGACACGGCAAGCTGAGCGGGTAGCGCCTTGCCGGCACTCACGACCTTCTCGATGATCGCTTTTGCCGCGGCCGGATCGTCTACCTTCCTGGCCTTCCTGCCGGCCAGCACCCGGGCATACGCCAGCTTTGCTTCGGGTCCCAGTACATAGAATCGCCAGGGTTGGGTGAGGCGATGGTTGGGGGCGTGTACCGCTGCCTCCAGCAGGACCTCGATCTCCTCCCTGCTGACCGGGCGATTGGTGAACTGGCGGATCGATCGCCGCGCATGAATGGCTTCGTGAAGGTCCATGACGTCAGTTTGGAAAGAGTTGCGGCCTCTGGATGAAGCATCATAAGGAGACACGGGTGCCTGTGGGAGTCGCCAGGTGACTGGATGGCTGCTGGCCCTTGTGTCCGGGGACGCGTAGATTCGGCCGCCTGCCGGCGAGCCACCACCGGCTTACCCTCCCCCGGAGACAACCAGGATGCCGTACTTCACACGCATGAAGGCCAGGCGTCACCTCGCCCGTCTGGACGCTGCATTTGCCGGTATGTCGAAGGAGGTACAGGCGAAGCTTAGGGCCTCTCCCAGTGACTGGCGTGCGCTGCAGGAAACCTTCCAGGGACAGATCGTCGTTCCCACCGAGCCGGAATATGAGGCCGACCGACGCGGTAACTCGCTCTATCCGGATCTCGCGGATCCCCTTGCGATAGCCTATTGCGAGGTTGAATCCGACGTGGCCGACTGTCTGGCATTCTGCGAGAAGTGGGATCTTCCGTTTGCCGTACGTTCCGGCGGTCACAGCACGGCAGGATTCAGTGTGAGCCCGGGGCTGGTGATCGATATCAGCAGGATGAATGGTGTAACCGTGGATACGGCCAGCCTCACCGCCGTGGTTCAGGCTGGTGCATCGCTCGGAAAGGTCAATGCCACCATCGGCCCCTACGGGTTGCACATACCGGGTGGGGAGTGCGATACCGTCTGTGTGGCCGGTCACATGCAGGGCGGTGGTTATGGGTTCACCACCCGGCTCTTCGGCTTGAACCTGGATGCGGTGCAGCAGGTCCGCGTGATGCTCGCCAACCAGGGCATAGTCACCGCCAGCCGTACCGTGAATCCCGATCTCTTCTGGGCGGTGCGGGGAGGCACCGGCGGCAACTTCGGCGTACTCCTGGAAGTCACCTACCGTCTGGTGAAGCTGGGTACGCTGTGGGGTGCGTGTCTGGCATGGCCGGCAACAGTGGCGCCGCAGATGCTGACGATGCTGCAGCAGGGATTCATGCGGAACGGTGCCCCGCCGCAACTGGGATATCAGCTGGCGATCGCCAGATACAAGGGCGCGACCTGGCTCTTCATGATGCTGATGTTCAATGGATCCCGCGAACAGGGTATGGCAGCGGTGGCCCCGCTGCTGGCCGCCAACACGCCAACCATGCTTTACGACAGGATGGGGACATACAACGATCACAATGAGTCCCTGATCGATGCCTGGTTCACCATGCCGCCGGATGGGACGCTGGAAGTGAAGACCTGCGCGTATATAGCGCGCACGCTTCAACCTTCAGACTGGCAGAACATCATCAACTACTTCGACTCGGCGCCCAATCCGTTCAATATGATTGCCATGGAGGTCTACGGCGGTGCGGTATCGGCGGTCTCCCCGGATGACTGTGCCTTCATCCATCGCCAGGTGGATGTGGATGTCTTCATCGATTCGTTCTGCAATCCGAACTGGAGCTACAACGGCGAATCCGAAGCCAGGCAATGGCTGGCGGGACTGGATGCCACGTTGAAGCCGTACTGGAACGGTGAGCGCTATCAGAACTATCCTGATCCGACCGATCTGAACTACCGGGCGGCGTACTGGGGGTCGTCGTTCGCCGATCTGCTCTGGGTGAAGCAGAAGTATGATCCCGACAACCGCTTCAGATATCCACAGAGTGTCAGTCCGCAGCCCGGCGCGTCACCATCGGGTTCAGCACCCCGTTTTTCGGATCGTACCATAGTCTACGAGCCGCACGCCCCGCCGCGTCACTGACGGGGTTCGATGCTCCAGATGTCGCCTTCCGTCACGGTGCGCGAGAAGTAGATCCAGCGCCCATCTCTCGTCAGGCTGCCGAGGCCGAGGATGTCACGCTCTTCGGCAAGGATGGGTTTGACGTTCCCGGAGATGACGTCCGCGAGGTAGAGGGTACTCTTCCAGACGAACACCAGGCGCCGGGAATCCGGCAGCCATTGGGGTGCGTCACCGAACGACGAGATGGTTCTGGTGGACGGAGGTGAGAGCGTGTGCACGACGATGCCGGTTCCTCCTGCTGCTGGCGGGAGGGTACCTGCGATTCGCTGGCCGTCGGGCGACCAGGATGGTCTGACCATGAGGTCACCCTGCAGGAGCATCTGGGCGCCCGCATTGGAGCCGAGTGCCGGTACGGTGGCAACACCACGTCCGAGGTCGACGAAACCCACACGATCGCCGGTCCGGTCCCAGAACGGGTAGATGGCGATCCGTCCGATGTGGGTGAGCTGGGTGAATTTCTGTCCCGTGGAATCGACTGACCAGATCTCGTAGTTGCCGCCCCGGTCCGAGTGGAAGGCAATCCGACTGCCATCGGGGGACCATTGAGGAGAGCGGTATTTCGCAGGGCCGCTGGTCAGGGGATGAAGGTCGGAACCATCGGCGTTCACGACATAGATCTGCATGTCATCCGACAGGGTATAGAATGCCACCCTTGATCCGTTGGGTGAGACCGCTGGTTCCATGGCCATCCGGGTTCCCCGGGTGACGGCGATCGGGGGGCCGGTGACTGCGCCGCGCGCGGGATCGAAGGGAACCCGGAAGATGTTTGCCGTCGTCAGGCGCTCTACGTAGAGAGTCCGCGAGGCCGTCACCGCGACATGCTCACGTGAGGCGCTGCCTCCTTCGGTCACGGGGACAGGGTCACCCAGAACCCTGCCGGTGGTTTCATCGATCGGAACCCGCCAGAGGTTCATGCTGCCGCCGCGATTGCTCGAGAAGATGATGGACCGGCCATCGGCTTCCCACACCGGATCCCAGTCCACGGCGGCGTCATTGGTGATCGCGACGGGATCGGAGCCATCGCTCCTGACGGTCCAGATATCCCGCTGGGCGGTGAGCTGACCATCGTGGGCCACGCTCCAGAAGGCAATCCGGGATCCGTGAGGTGACCAGTTGGGTTGTACGCCGTCCATGTCACCGAGCTGATGCTGAGCCCGGGTTGTGACGTCGACGACGAAAATGTTGCTGATGCCCCGCCGGGTTCCGGCATCGGTTACACCCTCATTGGCGAAGACGATGCTCTTGCCATCGGGAGACCAGGCGGGGTTGAATCCCAGAGTCGTGAGCCGTTCAACGGTGCCGCTGTCGACATCGAGCAGGAAGATGCCTCCACCGTCACGATCGGAGCGAAAGGCAACCAGGTGGCCATCGGGCGAGAAAGCCGGTTGGGTATTGTTGAGTTCGGGTTGCTCGGTCAGCCGACGTTCGGTTTCGCCGGCGAGATTCCGCAGCCAGAGGTCACCGTCCCGCGAGTAGACGACCTCGGATCCATCCGCCCGAAGGCTGGGGAAGAGTTCCGCGCCAGCCTCCCGCGTTATCTGGCGAAATGTCACCGGGGCGGGGATGACGACCCGGTCCTCCCGCTGCATCATGAGCATGGTGATTGCGCCGATGGCGATCACGACCAGGAGAATGCCGGCGGGGATGAGCCGGGATCGGCTCGTGGTGGTGCGCGAAGCGGCGGTGGTCCGGGGGATACCCTGGGTGATGGAGGGGGGAGTCGTCACCGCCTCCTGTGTGGCGAGGCCACTCTCCAGGGCATTACTGAAAGCCTCCACTGATGCAAAGCGATCAGCCGGCGTCCGCTGCAGTGCCCGTGAAATGGCGGCCTCGATGGCCACGGGTACCGACTCCCGGAGACGACGCACCAGGGGTGCCGCCTCGGTCATCTTCTTCAGGATGATGTTCTGCGCGCTCCCACCCGTGAAGGGAGGCTCCCCCGCCAGCATTTCGTAGAGGACGCATCCCAGAGAGTAGACATCGCTGCGGGCATCGAGCTGCGAGCCTGCCGCCTGTTCGGGGCTCATGTACAGAGGCGTCCCGATGCTCAGGCCCGTACTCGTCAGGCGTATGCCGTCCTCATCCAGCATCCCGGCAACACCGAAATCGGCGACCACCGCCATTCCATCCTGGAACAGGACGTTGTCCGGCTTGATGTCACGGTGCACCACTCCGTGTGCGTGAGCGTGCGCCAGCGCGCTCGCCACGTCGCGGGCGATCGCCACTGCTTCCTCGACAGGGAGTTGTCCTTCCCGCTGGAGCCGACCCGCCAGGGTTTCGCCGGGTACGAACGGCATGACATAAAACAGCAGTCCGTTGGCGTCTCCCGAGTCCAACAGGGGCAGGATGTGGGGGTGGAGGAGTCGGGCCGTGACATGTACTTCCCGCAGAAAACGGGCAGAGCCGACGATATCGGCCAGTTCGGCCCGGAGAACCTTGAGTGCCACATCCCGGTCGTGTCGGAGGTCGTGCGCCAGGAATACCCGTGCCATTCCCCCCTCGCCCAGCTCCCGCTCCACGCGATAGCGACCCGCCAGTGCGGTATTCAGCAACTCTATCGTGGGCAGGTGCATGGGGAGATGTGCCGGCTGGAATACTTTCAACTTCCGCTGCCCGAATGACGTTCGCAAGGAGATGGGATTGGGGCGGTGGCCGTATTCTGAGATTCCACCGGCCGACGAAAGCCGTTGGGTCGTGTCATCAGCGGCCGGAGGTGAACCACCCGGCGGGCAACAAAGGCGCAATTGATGGGGGCAACGGCTAACGCAGGGGAGTGGTGGTCCGTAAACTTGGAACACTCGAAAGTGTGCATATCCGCTGGGAGAGCAATCATGACATCGTTCCGGTTCGCAGGTGTGGCTCTGGTGGCCATCACCCTCATCGCTGTGCCAGCCAGGGCCCAGAAGAAGGCGCTTACCCAGGCTGATTGGGATCGCTGGCGTTCCATCCAGGGGGCCACGCTCTCGAACGACGGGAAATGGGTGGCCTATACCCTGTCGCCACAGGTGGGCGATGGGGAGTTCGTGGTTCGTGCGACTTCGGGCACCACGGAGTACCGGGTACCAGTGGGATACATCGGTCGTCCCAACAACACACCCGGTGGTCTTAGACCACGGGGAGGTGGCGCGGGTGGCGGCCGGGTCGGTGGACGGGGTGGTGGAGGAAACGGTCCCTTCACGGCGGATTCCCGATATGCCTTTGTATCGGTTCAGCCCGGCAAGGATTCCGTGGAGAAGCTGGAGAAGGCGGCCGCGAGTCGCGGTCGCGCGGGCCGCGGCGGATCCAGCGGTGCAGCAACCCAGACGTCAGTAGTCATGGTAGACCTGACGACTGGTCAGATCACGCCCATGGACGAGGTGCGTTCATTCAGGCTCCCCTCCGAGAGCGGCAGGTGGGTGGTGTTCAGCAAGCCCGCCGATTCCACCGCGAATGATTCAACGGCCAGGTCCGGCGGTTCCTCGCAGCCCGCAGCCGGTCGCAGCGGCCGGTCGGGTGGAAATGGTGCGAATGGCGCTAACCGGAGGAGTTACGGGAATCCGATCATCCTCAGGAATCTCGACTCCGGAGCGGACGAGGTCATCGATGATGTCACGCAATACGTCTTTGATGATTCCGCCAGGATTCTGGCCTGGACGGTGGCTTCCCGGTCGGACTCAACGAAAGACGGCGTCTATATCCGCGATCTGGCCACCGGCGCCACGCGGGCCGTCCTTGCCGGACCCGGGAACTACCGCTCCTTCACTCTGGATGAGGCGCAGCAGCAGTTTTTGTTTACATCGGACCGGGATGAGTTCGGGAAGGACAGTGCCCGCGTAGCCATCTACCACGGGAACGTAAAGTCGGGTTCGGCGCAGCCCATAATCAGAGAGGACATGCTGCCGGAGGGCATGAAACTCCCTCCGTCCGTGAGTGCGACATTCACCCGTGCTGGCAACGCGGTACGATTCAACATGGGACCACCACCCGAGCCCGCCATACCAGCGGATTCGCTGGTCGGGAAGTCCACCTACGACCTGTGGCACTGGAAGGATCCCGACCTGCAGCCCACGCAGCTTCTCCGTGTGAGCCAGGACCGGAACCGCACCTGGCAGGCGCTTTACAACCTGACTACGAGGAAGATCACTCAGCTCACCTCCGACTCCTTCCCGTCGATACAGCTCTCCGATGATGCCAGCGTGGGAATGGCGTCCACCAGCGAGCCGTACAACATCGAGAGCATGTGGGGCGAGGGCGGCAATGACATCTGGTACGTCGATCCAGCCACAGGGTCGCGCACCAAGCTCGCCACGAAGATATCGGGGACTGCCCAGATCTCCACCGGCGGAAAGTACATCGTCTGGTTCGATGACGCGCACTGGTACTCATACTCGCCGGCCACCGGGAAGACGGTGGACCTGAACGCGGGAATCCCCAGCGTGCATTTCGAGAACGAGACAAACAGCACTCCGGACATTCCCGGCCCCTGGGGAATAGCCGGCTGGTCAAAAGACGACCGTTCCGTGCTCATCAACGATCGCTTCGACATCTGGGAGCTCGATCCCGCCGGATCCCGCGCACCGGTCGTGCTGACGGACTCCCTGGGTCGGCGCGAAAATCAGACCTTGCGCCTCTTGAGCCTCGACCGCGACGAAGATGAGCGGTATATCGATACCAGCAAGCCGGTGTGGCTGAGTGCGTTCGACGAGGACACCAAGGCCAGCGGCTTCTATCGTACCACACTGAACGCCAGGCGGAGACCGGAACTCGTCACCATGGGGGATTTGCGTTACGGCGCCCCCAGCAAGGCCAAAAATGCCGAGGTGTATCTTCTCACGAAGCAGACCTTCGTCGACTTCCCCAATCTCTGGGTCGGTCCCAGTCTGACGAACCTGACGAAGGTATCCGACGCCAATCCCTGGCAGAAGGAGTACCGGTGGGGAAAGGCCGAGCTGGTGACCTGGACCAGCATGGATGGCATACCCCGACAGGGAATACTCTACACCCCGGATGACCTGGATCCCACCAGGAAGTATCCGATGATCTCCTACTTCTACGAGGATCTTTCGGATGGCCTCAACAACTACATACCGCCCACGGGTCGCAATGTGATCAACCCGACACATTACGTGTCAAACGGGTATATCATCTTTGAACCGGACATTTATTATGAAACGGGCTATCCCGGACCCAGCGCCGTCAAGTCCATAGTGCCGGGCGTGCAGAAGCTGCTGGAGCGCGGCTATATCGATCCCAAGGCACTGGGACTCCAGGGACAGTCGTGGGGTGGATACCAGACCGCATACATCATTACCCAGACCAGCATGTTTTCCGCTGCGATGGCGGGTGCGCCCGTGGCCAACATGACCAGCGCTTACGGCGGAATCCGGTGGGGCTCCGGACTCAATCGTTCGATGCAGTATGAGCATGGCCAGAGCCGCATCGGTCAGTCGCTGTTTGACGCCCCGGAGCTGTATATCCAAAACTCGCCGCTTTTTCATCTGAAGCGGGTAACCACACCGCTCTTCATCATGCATAACGATCAGGATGACGCCGTTCCCTGGTGGCAGGGAATCGAGCTGTTCATCGGCATGCGAAGGCTGGGGAAGGAGGCGTACCTGATCAACTACAACAACGATGTCCACAATCCTGCCAGCCGTGCCAATCAGAAGGACATGGCGCAGAAGATGCAGGAGTTCTTCGACGCCAAGCTCAAGGGTGCTCCCATGCCGGAGTGGATGGCGAAGGGCATCCCGGCGGTGGACAAAGGGAAGGATCAATTGAAGAAGATCATCCCCTAGAACCGGATGGGAGACGTCCGATCAGAGGTGTGGTGCCACGAACGGGGCTGGTCCTGGCACCACACTTCCGTCTTTTCCGGCGCCACACACAATCGTTTCCGATGAGACGAAGTCAGCTCGGCATCCTGATCCCTGGGGTCCTCCCGCTCATGGCTGCGTGTACAACGGGTCCGGCCACGTCACCGGTTCCACAGCGTCTGGTTCCCGTCATACCAGCGCCGCACGTGGCCCGGGCTACGCGCGGCCAATGGCAGCCACCCGACACCGTCGGCGTCTGGATCGCCGATACCGCGGACCTGGAACTGAATGCCTTGGCCAGCCTGACCGCGGACATCGTCAGGGAGCATGTCCACCGTCCGGTAATCGTGGTCACGGAACGCCCTGGCGAGCGGCCCATCGTTCTGCGCAGGCTTGCCGCGGACTCCACGTCGCATCCGGAGGGATACACCTTGTCGATCGACCCGGAAGCAGTGGAGATATCCGCGACCACCGGTGCCGGTCTCTTCTACGGAATCCAGACCCTGCGCCAGTTGCTGGAGGACGCGGACCCGGCCTTCGGCCGCGACATGGAAAATCGTCGTCTCGCGCCGCGCGTGCCGGGAATCACGATCGTCGATCGGCCGCGGTTTGCCTGGAGGGGGATGCATCTCGACGTCGTGCGCCACTTCATGCCGGTATCCTTCGTCAAGAAGTACATCGATCTGATGGCACGCTACAAGCTGAACCACTTCCATTGGCACCTGACGGACGATCAGGGCTGGCGGATCGAAATACTGAAGTATCCGCTTTTGACGACGGTGGCTTCATGCCGCAGGGAAACCATGGTGGCGAAGAACTTCGACCCCTATGTGGGGGACGGTAAACGATACTGCGGTTTCTACACTCAGGAAGAGATACGGGACGTGGTGGCGTATGCCGCCGAGCGTTACGTAACCGTCGTTCCCGAGATCGAAATGCCGGGACACGCACAGGCTGCCCTGGCCGCGTATCCTTCGCTGGCCTGTACTCCGGGGCCCTTCGAGGTGCGGACGACCTGGGGCGTTGACGAGGACATCTTCTGTCCCTCGGATGAGACCTTCACGTTCCTCGAAGATGTGCTGACGGAGGTCATGGAGCTGTTTCCGGGGAAGTACATCCACATAGGTGGTGACGAGGCTCCCAAGGACCGTTGGAAAGCGAGCCCACTGGCACAGGAGACAATCCGTCGTGAAGGCCTCAAGGACGAGTTCGAGCTGCAGAGCTGGTTCGTAAGGCGCATCGAACGCTTTCTCCTGCAGCACGACCGCCGCCTCATTGGCTGGGATGAGATCCTGGAAGGTGGACTGGCGCCCGAGGCCACTGTCATGTCATGGCGGGGTGTGAGTGGCGGCATCGAGGCGGCCCGGCAGGGACATGACGTGATCATGACTCCCACCGACTATCTCTACTTTGACTATTACCAGGGCGATCCCCGTTTCGAACCGCTGGCCATCGGCGGTTTTGTCCCGCTGGAAAAGGTCTACAATTACGAACCGATTCCCGACTCGCTTACTCCGGATCAGGCCCGCCACATCCTGGGTGCGCAGGCCAACCTCTGGACCGAGTATCTGCAGTCGCCGGCCGATGTGGAATACATGGCCTGGCCCCGGGCGCTGGCCCTTGCGGAGCTGACCTGGTCGACGCCTGAGGCGCGCGAGTGGAGCAGCTTCGTCGGCCGGCTTCCCGGCGCCTTCAGGGAGCTGGGAGCACTCGACGTGAACTATCGCGTTCCGCCGGTCACCGGTCTCGACAGCGACCGGCTCACTCTTGACCGGAGTGCAACAGTCGTTCTGGGATCGATCATACCCGATGCGGTCATACGCTACACCACTGACGGCAGCGATCCGTCACGCAACAGTACTGACTACAGCGGACCGTTCCGCATACCGGTGGATTCCGACGGTACCACCGTTTCGGCGCGGGTCATCACCCGAGACGGTCACGTGAGCCCGCCCAGCGCAGCGACCTTCACCCGCACGACGTACCGCCCCGCCACAGATGCCATTGTCATGCAGGCGGGACTCAGGGCCCAGTACATCGATGAAGCCGTCCGCTCGGTACGCGCCATGGATGGGCGTCCGGCCAGCCGGGAGTACACCGCGACGAATGTGGGACTGCCTCCGGAGTACGGTGAGCGCTTTGCCCTGCGACTGAGTGGCTGGCTCCGCGTACCTGACGATGGGTTGTACGAGTTCGCGCTGTCATCGGATGACGGCAGCAGCCTGCAGATCGGCGATCGTGTTGTAGTCGACAATGATGGCCCGCACGGAGTGGAGGAACGGACCGGCATGATTGCCCTGCGGGCCGGTCTGCATCCCATTACGGTGCGCTACTTCCAGGGTGGTGGAGGCGCCGCGCTGTCGCTTCGTTTCCGTACTGGTTCGGGCCGGTGGCAGCCGGTACCCGATGCCTGGCTGGTACAGGCCGCATTGCCAGGGACCGGAGACCCACGAGAGCAGCAGCGATAGTCTCCTGGAGGCTGCCTGCGACGGAACACGCATCATCCGATACCTGGAATCGGCCGGTGGTTCCCTGACGCGGAACGTGTCAATCCTGAAATGCCCCTCTGGAAGCACGCCTGTACCTGAGCTTCTTTCCACCGATGCTGACCCTCGATCCCATCGCCCACGCCCTCGTCGCCGCTGACTCAGCGGCAGCCGATGCCCTCGGCGCGCCCAACTACGACGAATTCAACAGTGACCGCGAAGTCTGGGAGCTGCTCCGCGCGCGGCCGTTCTCGGTTCTGCGGGTGACCATGCCACACTGCGATGTCCGCACACCCGAGGACATTGGAGAGGAAGGTTCCAAGGTGACGCTGGCCCGGGCCGTGGCCAACATGGCGCGTCTGATGAACGATACCAGGGTAAGGAGATGTCGGGATATCCTCTGGGTTTGCGAGATCGCCCGCCCGGGGCACGAGGACCGGCCGCAGATCGGTCTGGGAGGACTGGCACTGACGCGCGAGATTCGCACGCCGGAGAATCCCACCGGATCGGTAATCCGCAACGAAGGGATCCGTGAGGAGAAGGCCCGCGGGCGCGCAACCCTCACGCAGGTCACTCACGCGGACATGGGCACGGTCAATCTGGCTGTCGATGACCCGAAGGGCGACCTGCTGAGCGCGCTGCAGGCGCACGCCCGTTCATTCCAGCCATCGTTCGAGGCCCGGGACGAGGGAGGCAACCGGCACCGGGTCTGGATCGTGGAGGACACTGCGTCGAAGGACGCCTTCCGGAGCATACTGGCGCAGGAAGAGCACGCTTACGTTGCGGACGGCAACCATCGGAGCGCGGCCGCTGCGCTCCTGGGTTACTCGCACTACCTGGCCGTGGTATTCCCCACGAGCACGATGACTATCGCCCCGTATAATCGACTCGTGGAGTTCCCGTCTGGCGAACGCCGCAGTCTGCTCGATACGCTGGGGAAATCGTTCATCGTGGAGCGACATCCCGGCCCCGGAGCGTTCCAGCCGGAAAGGACCCATGAGATCGGTTTCTACGAGGGATCATGGTGGTGGGTACTGCAGCCCCGGCCGGGTACCTGGGACCCGAATGATGCGGCTCAGGATGTGGATGCGGACATCGTGCAGCGACTGATCCTGGACCAAGGGCTGGGATTGAAGGATGCACGCGACAAGCGAATCACGTATGTGGGCGCCAATCGCGACGCAGGCTGGTTGCAGCAGCAGGTGGATGCCGGGGCGTTCGGATGCGCCATCACCCTTCCGCCGGTAACGATGGATCAGTTCGTCCGGGTCTGCCTGCAGAACAAACTCATGCCGCCAAAGTCGACGTGGTTCGTTCCCAAGATCCGAAGCGGGCTGGTCATGGCCGTCGTTGACTGACCCAGGTTGTATCGCTTCCCTAACGCTTCCCTGACGCTTCCCTAACGCTTCCCTTACGCTTCCCTTACGCTTCCCCCTTCCCGCTTCCCCCTTCCCGCTATCTATTGGGATCTACCACCCTTACCAGCACGTTCTTTCCCCCGGTGACTTTCACCAGAACGCCGCCACGTCCCGCGTCCTGCCGCCCGCGAAAGCGCATCCACCCGGTCACCCCTTCGAAACTGTCGGTCGACGCCAGCGCTTCCCGGATCCTGTTGGGATCCACGGAATTGGCCCGGTCCATGGCGTCCAGTGCCAGGCGTACGGCATCATAGGTGGCGGCGGCAGTCTGCCGGGGTGTCTCTCCGAACTTTGCGCGATAGCGTGATACGAACTCCATCGATCGCTCGCGAGGGATGTCTTCGTGCCATTGCCTGAGTGATATGGTTCCTTCCGCTCCCGGAAATCGTTCGATGCGGAGCAGGTCCACGTTGTCACCCATGAGGAAAGTGGCCTTGACGCCGGCCTCGCGTGCCTGGAGTACCTGGATCGTGTCCGCGGGGCTGGGGTTGGGCAGGAGGAGGACATCCGGTTGCGTGGCGGCAATGCGCTGCATCTGTGTCCGCACGTTTTCGCGCCGGTCCACGGTGTATCGCTCGTGTGCCACCACGAGGCCGCCGTCGGCGGCAAATGTTGCGGCAAAGCTCTCAGCCACGCTCCGTGCGTACAGCATGGTTTCGTCGTTCAGGATGGCCGCCCGGCGGGCACCCAGGTCCGATATGGCATAGTGGGCGAGTTCATCTCCCTGCAGGCTGTCATCGGTGGCTATACGGAAGACGAATCGCTTGCCTTGGGTAAGCAGTTTGTTCGTCGCGGACGGACTGATCATTGGTATCGATGCCCGTTCGGCGACGGTGGACGCCGGGATTCCCAGGAGGGTGTTGATGGGCCCCACGATGACAGCAACGCTGTCCAGGTTGATCAGTGCCAGCGTTGCCGAGGTGACGTCGTTGGCCCGGGGCTCGTGCGTCCGCTCCCGGATGACGACGCGATAGCGGGTTTCGCCGATGAGCACGCCACCCGTGGCATTGGCTTCATCGATGGCAAGCTGCGCGCCTTCGCGGGTCACCTGCGCAAAGGAGGGAGGCGAGAGCGATTCCTCGGTACTCACCAGCAGGCCGATCCTTACCTCCGGCTGCCGTCGTTCGCCGCAGCCCCCGAGAGCGAGCGTGAGGATGGCTGCGGAGCAGGCGAATCCGACCCGGAAGCGTAGCTCCCTTCCGGGCCACTGGCATTCCGGCTCCACCGTACCCCCCGGGTAACCGGAGGGGGTGATATCGACGGGGTGGCGCATTACGCGTCGACGTTCGGTTCAGGTTGGCGGGAAGTTTCACCATACGCCGAAACTGGCCTGTCGCAAGGCGTAGGGCTGACTTCTTGGAGGTTTCTGCTCCACTCGGTTCGGGGTGTCTGAAGCAGATTCGGGTCATTCCGGGGTCTTTCCAGCCGGCAATCCTGCCTCAACATTCCAGCTCATACCCCAGCGACCGTCAGCTTTGGAGATATCTACATGAGCCTGTCACGAATGATCTTTCCTGTCCTTGCCGTTGCGGTTCTTCCCCTCGGTGTGGTGGCTCAGGGGCGGGGGGGAGGCGCGCAAGCGCCCCGGAACCTGCAGGTTCTCCCCAAGGATATGACCCGTCGGCAGGTCAATGATGTAATGGGTTCGTTCACGATGGCGCTGGGTGTGCGATGCGACCATTGCCACGCCGTCGATCCCAATGCGCCGGTGGTTGAGGGCCGAGGCCCCCGGCTCGACTATGCACTGGACGACAAGGAAACGAAGAAGGTGGCGCGTGAGATGCTCAGGATGGTCATGGACATCAACGGAAAGTATCTCCCGGCGACCGGACGCACCTTCGACGAGTACAACCGCGTGACCTGCGAGACCTGCCACCATGGGCTCGCCCGTCCTCAGACGCTGAGGGCGGCGTTGGCGGTGGCGGTCAACGCCGGTGGCTCCGATTCGGCGGTCGCGTTGTACCGCGAACTCCGGGCCCGCTATTACGGATCAGGCGCGTACGACTTCAGCGACCGCCAGCTGAACGAGGCGGGGAGCATGATCGCCGAGAACGTCAACCAGCGCAGTGCCGCGATTGCCATCCTGAAGCTGAACCTGGAGTTCTTCCCGAAATCAGTCTTCACCCTGCAGAACCTGGCGGGAATCTCGGCGGCGGCCGGAGATACCGCGGCGGCGATCGATGCACTCACGAAGGCGCTGGAGATCCAGCCTGACAACAATCAACTGAAGAACATGTTGCAGCGGCTCAAGGGATCATGAGCGACGACACGACACTCAGGCAGACACTGGCAGGATGGATATCGTCCCCTGCGGCCGGCCAACCGGAGGACCGGCGTGGGTTCCTGCGTCAGGTGGCGGGCGCGGCTGCCGGCATGATGTGGCTGGATGGCCTCCCGGTTGTTCCCGATCGACGGGAGCGTACCCTCTCCCGAGTCGGTGTACAGCTCTACACGGTCCGGCGGGAGATGCAGAAATCGGTGGAAGACACCCTGGAACGGGTCGCGAAGATCGGCTATCAGGAGGTGGAGTTTGCCGGCTACTTCGGGAAGTCGGCCCGGGAGATCCGTGCACTGCTGGACGCCAACGGGCTGACTTCACCCTCGGCGCATTCCGCCGATCTGACTTCGATCCGTACGCGTTTCCCGGCGGTGCTGGATGACGCGCTCACCATCGGACACAAGTATGTGGTCTGTGCGTCACTGCCGACCGCGGAGCGTTCGATGGACGGGTTCCGGCGCGTGGCTGAAGAGTTCAACCACGCCGGAGAGCAGGCCGCCAGGGTGGGCGTCACACTGGGATACCACAACCATGATTTCGAGTTTCAGACTCTGTCAGGTGGCATCGGATACGACGTACTGCTCAGCGCGACGGATCCGAAACTGGTCGCCATGCAGATGGACCTCTTCTGGATCAGCAAGGCGGGTCGCGATCCTCTGGACTACTTCGCGAAGTATCCCGGTCGCTTCTTCAGCGTGCATGTAAAGGACATGAACGCCGCTGGCGAGATGGTGGCAGTGGGCGAGGGGCGTCTTCCCTTCTCAACCTGGTTTGCGCAGTCGGACAAGGCCGGCATTCGGCATTACTTCGTCGAGCACGACAATCCCATGGATCCCATGGCCAGCATAACGACGAGCTATCGGGCACTTAGCGGGAAGCGGGAAGCGGGAAGCGGGAAGCGGGGAGGGAAAGGGGGAACGGGGGAAGCGTAGGGAAGCGTGGGGAAGCGGAGAGGGAAGAGAAAGGACGAAAGAGGGAGAGGAACGAGAACAGACGACCGGACGGACGGGGAACGGGGGCGTTCCAGCGGTGATGTCATGGCGCCCGGAATCGCAGGGCCTTCCGCCTGACGATCCCGGGCGCCATTTACGCCGAATCACCATGGTTCTGATCGGACGAGGTGACCCTTATCCGGTTACTTCTGGTCTTCCGCCGCTACGCCGTTCAAAGACGAACTGTCGTACGCTGAGGCGCCGCTCCGCCACCGCACGCATGATGTCCGTCGTCGTGACAATACCGACGAGATTGCCGTCCTCGGTCACCAGCGCCCGCTGGACCCCGGCCGCCAGCATCCGCTGCGATGCTGCCGACACCTCGAGCTTTGCCGGCAACGTGCACACTGAACGGGTCATGGCTTCGGCCACCGTGTACTCGCTGAGCAGACTCCAGCGGGGGCTGGCTGTGGGAAGTTCGATCATCCCGGCCTCGTCGGTGTCCCACGGATCCGTGAAGAAGCGGGCAGGTGAATCAGTACCCTCTTCCCACTCCTCGGCGGGTTCGAGGACTGCCCGGCCATTGCCCTCCAGTTCGCCGTGCAGCGGGCGCTTCTCGGCTTCGAACTCCATCACATCGGTGGCGGACAGGACGCCGACGACCTTCCCGCCATCCAGGACCGGCGCCCCTCCGATTCGGCAGGTGACCAGCGTCTCGATTGCTTCGCTCAGCGACGCGTCGGGCGACAGTGTCACCACTTCCGGTGTCATGATATCCCGTACCCTGAGCATCTTGCACCTCCCGTTTCAATGGTGGATGCCTGGAGACATGTTGGACTTGCTCCGGGGGTGCGTCAGTCAGCAAGCTGCTGCCACCCGGTCGGGATTCTCCGGACCCTTCACGTGAGGAATTGACGCAACCTGCAACGCCTGCACATCGGCATTCCGCCGATCCTTACCTTCCCACGGCCTGTGACACTGATATTGGCGGGAATGACCCCGTCACTGGCTTGTCGTTCCCCTCGCGCCGCTCTCCGCGGAGCGACAGTTTGGAGAAGACAGACCCGATCCGACCGGTTGACCGGTACGGTTCTCATGCAACCCTGACGGCCTCCATCTCTTCCGGGAACCACCCATGAAAGTCCTCCGCACGCTGGCTGTCCTCCTTGTGGTGGCCGTGGGAGCCCTGGCCATACTCGTGCGGATGCGCAGCCCGGAAAAGCGGGATCTGGATGCTGCCGTGCGCGAAGGCGTGCCGGGCCGGTTCATCACCCTGGGTGATGGTGTCACTCACTACGATGTGGCCGGCCCTGACTCGGGAATCCGGGTCATGCTCGTGCACGGTTTCTCGGTGCCTTACTACATCTGGGACTCGACCGCCACGGCGCTGGCTGCCGCCGGGTTCCGCGTGGCCCGATACGACACCTACGGACGGGGCTGGTCGGATCGACCCGACGTTCCCTACTCGCTCGACCTCTACGACAGGCAGCTCCTGCAGTTGCTCGACTCACTCGGCTGGACGGACAGCGTAAACCTGGTTGGTCTTTCGTTCGGCGGACCGGTGGTGGCCAACTTCACGGCAGCACACCGGGATCGCATCCGCACCCTCACGCTGATCGATCCGGCGGTGGGGAGGTCCCGCGTTCCCTGGTACTTTGCCACTCCCGGGATCGGGAAGGCTCTCTGGCAGGTGATGGCGGTGCCGCGCATGGCGGAGGGCCAGGCCTCGGACTTCTACGAACCAGAACGCTGGCCCGACTGGGTGGACCGCTACAGAACGCAGATGTCGTTCCGGGGCTTTGGCCGAGCCCTGCTGTCCACCCGGCTCCAGACCCGCCAGGGTGCCACCGACAGCGTGTACGTCAAAGCAGGAGCGACGGGCGTCCCCACGCTGCTCATCTGGGGCAGGGAAGATCACACGGTACCGTTCGCGCTTTCCGACACCGTGCGTCAGGCCATTCCCCAGGCACGGTTCCTTCCCGTGGAGAAGACCGGTCATCTGCCGCACATGGAGCGCACCGACGTCACCAATCCGGCGCTCATCCGTTTTCTGCAGTCGGGCGGCGTGACAGGGGACACTGCGTCCGGCCAGCGCTGAACGGAGCGCGGCAACGCGAAACGTCGCGCGTGGCCTCACGAGCCTCGCGCGACGTCCGTTTTCTTGCTGAAATGCGGGCCTCGCCCGCTGAGGGAATCAGTTCAGGGTGACTTCCCGTGAGGCGATGCCGCCCCGGGTGCTGGACAGGTGAACGGTGAAGGTGCGGTCACCGGCCGCGGTGCCGGCGCGGACACGCAGTGTCACCACTTTGGACTCGCCGCCCGCGAGCCAGAACTCCGGTGCGCGACCGATCAGGCGTGTGGCGCCGGCATTGCGGATGCTCAGATTGTCCGGTCGCACGGACTTCACGCGCTTGGCCTGCTCCAGAGCGGTCGGCAGGCGGCCGCTGTTCCGCACGGTCACGCGGACTTCGTGAGTCGCCGAGTCACGTGCCGCGCGGACTTGTGCGACGGAAACGTCGGTGATTTCGACCTGGGGGAGGGACTTTGCCATGTACAGGTTGAACATCGCCTGGTTGCCGGCCCAGCGCTCCAGGACCGCTGGTGGTCCGTTCTGCGAGAAGAACTTGGGGTTGTAGCCACCCACTTCGACTTCACCCAGTGTCGGGTGGTTCACCTTGGTCCATTTCTGGTAGCAGGTGCCACCGAACTCCTCGTCGCAATAGCGCAGTACTTCATACTGGTCGATGGTTCCATCGTTGTTGTAGTCCTTTTCGCGACCGCCATTCCAGATCTCGTCGCCGTACCAGATGGCTCCCATGTGGAAGTAGCCGAAGTCGGGGCCGTGTCCAAAGAGCGGGTTCGGTTGTGCTTCCTCACCGGTGAAGGGATTGCGTCCAAAGCGCGTGGCATAGGTACGATAGACGTCGCCTGCCCAGGGGTACTTCGTAATCGACAGGCCGACCGAGTCGAAGTGCTGGTAGAGCTTGAGGTCCGACGGATACATGCACTCGGTCTGTTCGCAGGTCGACGGACCCCGCAGGTGCATGGGCACCGAGGTGTCCATGGAATTGGCTACCGCGATGTTGGGATGTTTCAGGACCCAGAGAACCACGGCGCGGGTTTCCGGTTCCGAGGTGGGATACTCACCCGCGCCAAACTGGGTGAAACCGCGACCGGTTTCCTCCGTTTCGGGGCGCCAGTTGGTGGGGTAGTTGCGGTGCAGGTCCAGGCCACCGACGCCGTCTTCGTTGATCCGGCCGTCGCCGTCGTTGTCCCACCCTTCGGACGAAACCGTGTAGTCACCCCGTCCCTGTCCCACGTTGCGCATCAGGCGGCCCGATGGATCGTCCGGGTCGACAACATAGTTGCCCTTTCCCGCGCCGACGAACTGCCGCATCTGGCGGATGTAGCCGTCGCCGTCCAGATCCTCACCCGGATCCTCGTCCAGCAGTCCGTCGCGGTCGTTGTCCTGGGGGCGGACCGAGCTGCGGTTGGTCTGAGCCGTCAGGCGGTACATGTCCGACCCATCGGGGTTGTTGAGCGGCTTCAGGTAGATGGTCTTGGTGTCCAGAAGCTGCTTGATGGATGCGTCCCTGGAGTAGTTCTCCAGGAGGTACCACATCAGGTAGAAGACGCTCTCGGTGCTGGAGATTTCGCCCGAGTGGCGGCCGCCTTCGAAGAACGCGGCCGGCTTGTCGGTATGGGCGCCGGTCTTCTTGTTGGTGAGCGTCATCTGCCAGATGTCCCGTCCGCCGAAGCTCTTTCCCACGACGTAGAGGTCGACGAGATCGGGGTACTGCCGGGCCCACTTGTGCATGAACTCCTCGATCTCGGCGCTCGTGTGATAGTGCTGCCAGTCTATCTGGCCCGGTACCAGTGGCCGGGTCTCCGGATAGTCCGTGAGCTGGAAGACGCTGGTGCCGTGTCTCTCGCCCGGCACTACGAGGACATTGCGGTTGGGAACGGGGTCGCCACCCGGACCGCCGCCGCGCTGGGCGTGGAGGACCAGAGGCGTCAGGAGGAGTGCCGGGAGCAGGCTTGAGAGTCGCATCGAGGGATCCCTGACGTGGAGTGGTGGACGGTCAAGCGGGCGTTGCCGCGACTTCTTCGGGGTAGACCCGGGGAGCGTGAACTCCCGGTCCCAGATCGGCCGCCGCGGTCGATGGAGCGCGGGATGATGCCTCAAGGATGGCTTTTATTCCAGTCAGGGGACATCCTTTGCGAATGCCGACCTCAACACTGATATCCAGGCCACTGGCGCTGGTGGCCGCGACCCTGGTCCTGGTGGCCGGGGAACTGAGCGCGCAATCCCATCTGGAAGCCCGGAATCGCTGGGCGCGTTTGTGTACCATCCGCCGGGAGAAATTCGACCGTATCCTCCCCGAGGCCATGCGGGAGAACCGGATCGACATGTGGATCGTGGCCATGAAGGAGGGCCATCACGATCCACTCTGGGATCTGCTGGGTCGGGGCTACGTGGGCAGTTCCGCGTACTACATCTTCACCGACCGTGGTGGCGATCGCATCGAGCGGGCCGCGCTCGGCATTACGGACCATCACCGGGCGGCCTGTGGCGACTATGACATCGATGCATCCACGCCCTTGCTGGAGTTCGTGAAGGAGCGGAATCCAAAGCGGATCGGGCTCAACATGTCCGAAGAGATGGGGATGGCCGATGGGCTGTCGTACACGCTCCATGAGAAGATCGTGCGCGAGCTGGGACCCGAACTTGCGTCCCGCATCGTGTCCGCGGAGAAGCTCGTTTCCGATTTCAGTTCCCGGCGGGTGGCGTCGGAGATCGTGGCCTTCGGGGATGCGACCGAGATCGGCCGGCAGCTGGCGGAGCGGGCCCTGTCGAACGAGGTGATCACGCCCGGCCTGACGACGCTGGCCGATGTGGCCTGGTGGATCCAGGATCAGATGCTGAAGCGCGGGTTGGGATCGTCGTTCGAGGTGCCGTCGATCTACGTCACCGGTCCCAACGGGATCGAGGCGACATCAAATGACCGCATCATCCAGCGGGGCGATCTGGTGATGATCGACTTCGGCGTGGGCTATCTGAACATGTGGACCGATCAGAAACGGATAGCGTACGTCCTGCGACCCGGGGAGACCGCGCTACCCGCCAGTTTTCAGCGCGCGTTCGACAACGCGGTGCGGATCCGCGAGGTGATCCGTCGGACGGCCCGTCCCGGGAAGACGGCGCAGGCGATGCTGGATGAGGTGACCGCTGCGATAGTGGCGGCGGGCTTCACGGAGATGCGCGGGTTCGATCAGGTGGCTTCCAATGATCTGGTGGAGTTCGTGATCGGCTGTCACTCCGTGGGTGACTGGGGACACGGCATTGGGCCTTCGATGGCGTTCTTCAATCCCGGGCGACTGCAATACGAGATGCGGCCCTCGAATCTCTTTTCGATAGAGCTGTTTGCCTACACGCCGATCCCGGAGTGGCAGGGAAAGAAGCTGCGGATTCCGCTGGAGGATGATGCGGTGGTGACGGAGCGTGGTGTGGAGTGGTTGTCACCGGTGATTCAGCGGATAGGGTTGGTGAGGTGAACCAGACTGCCGGGTTCTGAACGCCAGGATTGGAGACCCTCGGCGACATGGTGCTGACGAGGGGATCATATCGACGGTCTGTCCGGAGGTATCCGATATCTCCTCGTTGGCTGCCAGTTCTACCACACCCTCGCCAACGGACTCTCCTCCAACACCACCTCCATCGTCTCCACGAGCTGATCCGCATCCCGACTCGTGAAGCAGAGCGGCGGCTTGATCTTCAGCACATTGTGATGGGGCCCGTCCGTACTCATCAGAACACCCCGATCGCGCATCCGGTTGGCCAGGTACGTGGCCTCCCTCCCCGCCGGCGTCCGCTCCTCACGATCGGTCACCAGCTCCACTCCAATGAACAGGCCGGCGCCGCGTACATCACCCACCAGTACATGACGACCCTGCAGATCGCGCAGTAGGTCCATCAGATAACCACCGGTTCCCACAGCTTGCTCCCGGAGCCCTTCCCGCTCCATGACGTCCAGCACCGCACGACCCACCGCGCACGACACCGGATTGCCGCCAAACGTATTGAAATACTCCATGCCGTTGTCGAAGCGCGAAGCAACCTCGGCGGTCGTCACCACCACGCCTAACGGGTGGCCGTTGCCCAGGGGCTTCCCCATCGTCACGATGTCGGGAACCACACCCTGCAACTGAAACGCCCACCACTCGGTCCCCACCCGGCCCAGGCCTACCTGCACTTCATCAGCGATGCAAAGGCCCCCGGCCGCGCGCACATGACGGTACGACTCGGCCAGGTAGCCCGGGGGCAGCATTACCTGACCGGCACAACTGAGAATGGACTCACAGAGAAACGCCGACGGCCGGGAACCGGCCTGCAGTATGGCTTTCACCGCCCCACGCACCGCCTGCGCATACTTGCGGCCCGCGTCGGCATCCGCCGCACGGAACGGTCCCCGGAACGTGTCCGGCGCCGGCACCACATGGGTCGTCGGCGGTGGTCCCTCACCGCCAGGTCCGTCAAACTTGTAGGAGCTGACGTCCACCAGTGTCGTGGTGTTGCCGTGATACCCTGAACTCAGCACGATCACATCGCGCGACGCCGTGTACGCCCGCGCCAGTCGCAAGGCCAGCTCATTTGCCTCGCTCCCCGAGTTCACGAAATAGCACACGCGGAGTGGTTCGGGCAGCGTCGCCGTCAGGCGCTCCGCATACTCCAGCATGATCTCATGCAGATAGCGGGTGTTGGTGTTCAGCACCGCCATCTGACGCTGACCGGCACGCACCACATACGGATGCTCATGGCCCACGTGGGCGACGTTGTTCACCGCGTCCAGATAGCGCCGGCCATCCTGATCGATGAGGTGCTGCATCACACCACGCACGATGTGCAGGGGACGGCGGTAGGAGACGCTCAGCGACGATCCGATGCGCGCATTCCGTCGCTCCTGGAGCGATTCCATGCTGGCGGGTCGCGGCGCACCGGCGGACGCCGACAGCCCCAGCAGCGGGGACGGGTCGGGCGACAGTGCCAGCAACACGCCGCGCTCGGCGGGACGCGCCACCCCGGGGTAGTCGCCTTCCCGCCCCAGCAGGTCGCAGATGACCTGTATGTGGACATGCGGCCACCACCCACCGTTGGACCCGGTCTCGCCCACCCAGCCCAGGAGGTCGCCGGCCTGCAGCTCCGTGCCCGGTGCAACACGATCCAGGGACGCATGACTGAGATGGCCGTATAGTGTCCAGAACGTCGGGTGCTCCAGTGTCGCGGCGTGTTCCAGCATGATGGTGGGGCCGTAGTCGCCAGCACCGGGGTTGTCACAGGCACTTCGAACCACGCCCGCCAGCGGTGCATGAATGACCGTGCCCGCGGGAGCAGATACGTCCATCCCCAGGTGAACCGTGCGCCACTCGGGTCCATCGTTCCCTTCCACGCGAAACAAATCCGTGGTGTAGATGGCGCGTGCTTCGTCATACCGTCCGATGCCGTAGCGCCGACCCGCGCCGGCAATTGCCGCGGACACCAGTGCGGCGAACCGGTTCTGGTCGCGCCAGGTGTCGATGTCGCCAATCGTCTCGCTCCCGACGCTGAAGTCATGGATCAGCGTGTTGCCGTCGCCGAGTCCACCTTCCACCAGAGGAGCAAAGTGCTGCCTGCTGGATTGCAGCCAGTCGCGCACACGCTCTGCGTCGGCGGACACCGGTCGGCCGCAGGCCTCCCGAAACCGGTATCCGGCCAGGGGGCAGGACACATCGGCCAGCCGGTGAAGGGCTTCCCAGGCGTCGGCTTCACTTATGCGCAGGTATTCGTTCCCGGGGGCCAGGGACGACTGCAGTGTCGAGTTGACCACACTGACCGCCAGTCGTGTCCGGGCCAGCGGCAGGATCAACTGGAGTTCGTCGTCGTCCAGAGCACAGGTCTCATGGTAACCTGCCACCAGTGGTACGGCTGCACTGATGGGGTCAGGCTTCCCCAGCATGACGTAGGCCGCGGCAATGGCGACGTCGCAGACCAGTGGGGCCTCCATCATGTCGCCGAAGTCCACGATACCACTGATGGTGGGACGGCCGTCGTCGTCCGTAGTGACCAGGACGTTGTAGTCGTTGGCGTCGTTATGCACCACGCTCCGACGCAGTACCTGCAGAGCCGGCTGAAGGGTGTGTTCGTGGTGTGAGAGGATGCGGACCACCAGCTCACGGCGGTGCGCATCCGCGATGAGGTGGAGGTGTTCCCGGCACCAGCGAACGTCGGACAGGTCCCACTTGAGCGGGCGACGGACGGCAGGGTGCGCAAATGTGGACAACCCGGCGGTGATGGATCCCAGCACGCGCCCCAGATGATGCAGGAGATCGGCTGTATGAGGCGCCGCCAGCGCCAGTGGTTCGCCGGGCAGCCAGGTCAGCAGTCGGGCGGCACGCGTCTCACCGTCGAGCGCAATGCTGGCGATCGCATGGCCGTCCACGGTCCGGACGACCCGCGGTATCGGAGGTGCATCGAGTGACCGGACCAGGTGGTCCATTGCAGCCACCTGCATTTCCAGGATCTCCTGGGGTTCGCCGGGTGGGGCGAACTTCAGGATGAACTCCTTGCCGGTGGCGTTGCGTACCCGGAAGTTGCGGTCTCTCTCGCCGGGCAGGGAGAGTACGGTACCCTGTACCGCCCAGTGCTCGAACAGTGCCCGCGCGGCGGTGGCGTCGGAGAGAATCGTATCGGGATCGTTCGGCATCGGCATTGGTGGAAACTATGCGGCGCGGATGGGGTCAGCGATCGGTACACACCGGAAAGGTTTCAACGGACGGGGATGAAAGGGGTGGCGGAGGCGCCCTGCAGGACCGATACTCCGCCCATGTCGATGCCTGCACGAGCGGTGATACCGGGAGGAGTGGCTGCGCTGGTGCTCCTGACCTCGCCGGCCCTGGCGCAGCGGGAGCTTCACTGGCGGGATATGGCCGTCCAGGCCGTGCTCCGGGCGGACGGTCGCCTGGAGGTCACCGAGCGCCAGACCATGGTTTTTGCCGGGGACTGGAACGGTGGGGAGCGCACCTTCAATCTTCGGCCCCGGCAGCGCCTGGACTTCACGGGGATGAATCGCATCGATTCCAACGGCACCGTGCACTCCATGGTGGAAGGCGATCTCGACGTGGTGGATGGCTACGACTTCACCAGTCGTAGTGTGCTCCGCTGGCGAAGCCGGCTGCCCGACGACCCACCGTTCAATGGGGACGAACGCACGTACGAGCTGACGTACTCCTACGGAAATATCCTCGTGGGTTCGGGACGCGAGCGGACGCTGGATCACGACTTTGCCTTTCCGGACCGGAGCGGTGTGATCGAACACTTCTCTCTGGACCTCTCCCTGGATTCAGTGTGGCAGGCGCCCCCGGACTTCGTGGGACATTACGAGGCGACATACCTGCAACCGGGTCAAGGCTACCTCGTGACTCTGCCCCTGCAGTATGTGGGCACCGGTGACGCACCGGTCGTGCAGATTGGAGCGGGGGTGGTCCCGCGGCGAGCGCTGGCCGCGATGTTCTCCCTGGCTCTCATCTCGCTTTTGTGGCGTCTGTACTCTCACGAACGTGCCAAAGGGAGGTTCCTTCCGTTCACGGAGAAAGTGGACGAGGAGTTCCTCCGGAAGCATGTCCTTGATCACCTGCCTGAAGTGATTGGAGCGGCATGGGACAATCGCACCAACGCGACCGAGGTAACCGCGCTGCTGGCGCGATTGGTCAGCGAGGGAAAGCTCCGGAGCGAGGTCCGTCGTGGCCGGGGGATATTCAAGACGTCCCAACTGTACCTCGAGCTGCTGGTCGCCCGAAGCAGCCTTGAAGGGTACGAACGCCGCCTCATCGATGCGCTCTTTGACTCCGGCAGTACCACGACTGACACTGACTCGGTGCGGAAACGCTACAAGTCCACTGGTTTCGACCCGGCGTCGAAGATCGTGACGGGCGTCAAGCAACTGGTCGAAGCCATGACACCACAGGTGAGGCGGGAAAAGGTGTCCTTCTGGCCTACGGTCCTCCTCGTTGTGTCTGGAATGGCCCTGATGATCGTTGGATCCATTCTGATCGCCGAGGATTCCGTGATCTTTGCGGGCACGACCCTGGTTACGCTGTCCACGTACATCGTTACGGTCGGCTTCGCGCTCTGGTGGAGAAACCGCGTTCACGGGCTGGGTCTGGCGTCCCTGGGGTTTCTGTTGCCGCTGGGGGTTCTCAGTGGTGCACTTCTCTACATTCTCGCGAGCGGCGTGACGCAGGGCGGAACGGTCATGCTGGCTGGTGCCACCCTCCTGGTTCTGGGATATGTGAACAGCGTTCTCAATATGGCGCGCTCGCGGGAGTCGCCTGATCGCATCATCCTACGTCGTCGGCTCGGCGCTGCCCGTCGCTATCTGGCCCAGGAGCTCTCGCGATCGGAACCCCGACTCCGTGATGAGTGGTATCCGTGGCTGATCGGATTCGGCCTTGCCGGGAGGATGGACCGCTGGTTCCGCGCATTCGGGCCAGCGGTGGGCGATGGTGTCACGATCGGCACCAGCGGTTCTCCGGCGTCCGGTGGAGGCTTCGAGTCGGGTTCCACAGGCGGCTGGACTGGCTTTGGTGGCGGGGGCGGCTTTGCTGGGGGCGGGGCTTCAGCATCGTGGGCCGCTGCGGCCGGATCCATGGCCGCGGGGATTGCTTCTCCCGGCTCAGGCGGAAGCGGTGGCAGCAGTGGTGGAGGTGGTGGCGGCGGAGGCGGAAGCTCGGGTGGTGGCGGTGGCGGTGGATGGTGATCTCCCCATCCGCGCGCTACCCCGGCAGGGCAAAGTCGACCAGTCGGATACACCGCGCGTCTCTTCGGTGAAATCAGAGGGGGTTCCCGCCGAACACCCGTGGCGGAAACCAAGCGTGTACCGATGCGTATGTTTCAGCCCATGCCATTGTATGAAGCCATTCGTCTGGCCCTGGCGCAGATCCGGGTGCAGAAACTCAAGAGCTTCTTCACGCTGCTGGGCGTCGCCATCGGGGTGATGTTCCTCATTGCGGTCGTGTCCATAGTGGAGGGCATGGGCCGCTACCTGGAAGACGACGTGGTGGGCAAGCTCATCTCCAAGGGGACGTTCGAGGTGCGCCGTCGTCCGAACATCACCATGGGAGACGTGGACATCTCGGAACAACGCTCGTGGCGCAATCGACCCGGGATTACGGAGAATGACGTGGTTCCGGTTGCGCAGGCAATATCATCCGCCAGTGGCTGGGCGATCTACTCGGAGGGTGAGCTCTTCACGGAATCTCCTTTTGGGCGTCCGCGGCAGATCACCGTCACCTGTGTCTCGGAGCAGTGGTTCGACATCAAGAACATGGGGCTTCAGGCGGGGCGGTTTCCAAGCTTTCAGGAGTATGAGCTGGGGACTCCGGTAGCCGTCATCGGGGAAGACGTCCGCATGCACTTCTTCCCGGGGCTGGATCCGCTTGGCAGGGAGATCCGGCTGGGTGGTATTCCCTACCAGGTGATAGGTGTAGCCGAGAAGCAGGGAACGATCTTCGGCATCTCGGCGGATCGTTTCGTGGTGGTTCCGTACAGGGCGCCCGCTCACCGCCTTGTCGGCCGGTTCAAGGAACTGGATGCCATCATCGTCAAGTCGCCCACAACCACCGGCTTGACGATGGACATGGAATCGGTGCGTGAGGTGATGCGGGCGCGTCACCAGCTCCGTCCTGCCCAGCGGGATGACTTCTCACTGGAGTCATCGGATGCTGCCCTGGAGTTCTGGAACAAGCTTCAGGGGTACCTCGTCATCGCGGGAATCGCGCTCCCCGCCATTGGACTTCTCGTCGGATCCATCGTCATCATGAACATCATGCTCGTGGCAGTCGCCGAGCGCACTCATGAGATCGGAATCCGCAAGGCGCTGGGCGCCAGGCGGGGGGACATCCTGCGTCAGTTCCTGGTGGAGTCCACCACGTTGAGTGTCATGGGTGCGATCCTCGGTATCATCACCGGCATCGGGCTGGCCAAGGCTGTTTCCGCCGTCTCGCCCCTTCCTGCCGCGGTGGCGCTCTGGTCCATCGTGGTGGCCGTGGCGACCGGCTGCGCCGTGGGAATTGTCGCCGGCGTTTATCCCGCCAGCCGCGCGTCGCGTCTGGATCCGGTTCTGGCACTGCGGAACGAGTAGAGGATGCTCTCGCTCAAAGGACTCCGGCCGCTTGCGGAAGGTGTAGGGATCGCGGTCAGTGCGCTGCGGGCCAACAGGGTTCGTGCTGCTCTGACCATCCTGGGTATCGCGATTGGTGTCTTCGTGGTGGTAATCATTTCGGCGGCGATCCACGGCGTGAACTCCAGCGTTACCGCAGAGTTCGAGAGGGCGGGTCCCACGACGTTCTTCGTCAACCGCTACCCGGTCTCGTTGGAGGCCTGTGACGGAACCGACGAGACCTGTCTTTGGCGCAACAATCCACCGCTCCGCCTGGCGGAGGCCGAAGCACTTCGTCGGCTGCCGGGTATCGGGACGATAAACATCCGTGCTGCCACGATGTCGCCGGTCCGGTACCAGGACCGCTATCTCTCCAGCACCGCGGTCTGGGCGGCGTCGGCAGGCTGGCTGGAGGTGGATGGGGGTGACATCATCCAGGGGAGGGACTTCACGGTCGCCGAGGGTAATAGCGGGAGTCGCGTGGTGGTCATCAACGAGGTGATGGCGGAGCGACTGTTTGGGGAGGGAGATCCGCTGGGGAAATCGATTTCCATCAATGGCGTGCCGTTCGAGGTGATCGGCATCTATGCCAGCGGAGGATCCTTCATGGGCGAGGGTGAGAATCCCCGTGCCCAGGTTTCGTATGTCGCGGGGGTGAGGCATCTGTCCATTCCAGAGGACTTTGCCAGCTTTGTGGTGAAGCCGGTCGGAAACGATCGGGACGTTGCGATCGACGAGACCGTGGCGGTGATCCGGTCGATGCGGGGGCTGCGGCCCAGTCAGCCGGACAACTTTGCGATCCTCACCCAGGACAAGCTCTTCGAGACGTGGAATCAGATGACCGGGATCTTCTTCCTGGTGATGCTGGTGCTGTCAGGTATCGGGCTGATCGTGGGGGGTGTGGGTGTGGTGGCGATCATGATGATCTCGGTGACCGAACGTACCCGGGAGATAGGTGTGCGGAAGGCATTGGGAGCCACCCGCAGGATCATCCTGTGGCAGTTTCTGGTGGAGGCGGTGACGCTTACGGCGATCGGTGCGATGTTCGGGTTGGCGGGTGGTTGGCTGATGACGATGCTGATCCGCGCGGTCACTCCGCTGGCGGCGTCGGTCCCGCCGGGTGCGGTGGTCGCGGCACTGCTGGGTTCCTGCGTGACCGGTATCCTCTTTGGCCTGGCGCCGGCGTCGCAGGCGGCTCGACTGGATCCGATCGACGCGTTGAGATACGAATAGGGGCGCCCGTCCCCATCCCCTTGAATTCTACCGGTTCAGCTTCTGTCTGGTGAAGGCCCGCGCGTAAACGTTAGGCGGGTTGCTGCCGGTCGCCATGTCGAACGCCTTCTCGTACAGCCCAGTTGCCCTGGCCGGGTTCCCCATCTTCTCATACGTCATGCCCAGAAGAACGACCTGAAAGGGATCGTTCCCCAGCAGGGCGACCGACTTCGTCAGCTCTGTTTCCGCGGTCTTCAGGTCGCCGGTGAACAGCGCCACGTAACCCAACAGATAGGGAAAGTACTGCTCTTGGGCCTCGGCCATTTTCGGGTCGCTGTCCAGTGCCCGGCGCGCCTCGGCGACGTGTTTCCGGGCTTCGTCAGCGTTGCCGCGTCGCGCCGCGATCCGTGCCAGCGCATGCGCCAGCCGGAAGTCCCAGAGGCTGCGAGGGTGCGTCCGGGGCTCTGGTTCCATATTGCCCAGTTCGCTGCCGCGTCGGTACATGCGCTCGGCTTCATCGTAGAAGCCGAAGTCATGACATACACGGGCGGCCTCGTTGGCCATCTCACCTTCCTGGTAGTACGCATCCTGCGGGTCTGTCGCGCGACGGGTCCTGTGGTAGGCGATGACCTTTTCCTCGTATTCGATCACCTTGGCGCAATTTCCGTCGAAGCCATACGACATGGCCATGCGCCGCTCGGCCGCGGCACGCGCCGCGGGTGTGGGTGCGTTGTCGATAAGCGCCTGGAAGATTGCCCGGGCTTCCTGGTGCTTACCCTCGGTATCGAGACGCTGGGCAGTACGCAGGCTGTCGTTGCGCGGATTGGGAGTGCCCCGTCCGCCACGCTGCGCCTCGGACTCCAGTGGGGTCAGACACAACGCGGCGACCAGAAGGGCAGGGGCAGGCGTGCGATTCAGAGTTGCCGTGCGCTTCCTGGTCCAGCGCGTCAGACGTTGAATTGAGATCGTCATGGGGTGACTCCGGTGACCGGCTGATGATGGCAAGGGTGACAGCAGGACTACGTTCCTGACGTCCAGCGCGCTGGAACCAGGGGATGTGATTCGGTCAGGTGAGGACAGTCCCAGGTGTTCGGTGGTTTGCCGCCGCCGGAAATGGCTTCACTCCGGCTTCAGGTAAGCCAGGTCGGCTTCGGCGGCAATGTAGCCGAACGCGCCCCACTGGCCGCCCCCGATGATCTGTCTGAAGATCTCGATGGCCTCGTCACGACGTCCATTGTACAGGTTCCAGTTGCCCACTCCGTAGGCGCCCGTTGCATCCGTCACTGACATGCCGCCCGGCGTCGTATGGAACACCGAATCAGGCGGGATGAGACCCTTGTACATCAGGATGAGCTGGTGGTAGGTCTGGTTTTCGATCACGTTCATGTCAGGCGTGAATGAGGTCAGCACCGCCGCGGCTTCCTTCTCCTGACCCAGGCGCCTGAGGCTCATGTAGAGCCAGTGTCCAGTACTCACCTTGCGATCGTCGTTCTTTGCCTCAGCGAGTTCCCCGCGGTAGACGTCGGCGGCCTTCTGAAAATCTCCCTTCAGGTAGTAGGCCAGGCCGAGGTGGTAGGCGATGTTCGAGTGCAGCGTGCCGATGGGCTGGTTCATCGCGTTGGGTTGACCATCCGGTTCCACCTCATCGGGCTGACCGGCAACCAGTGATGTGGCACGTTCCAGGTCACTGATGGCGTTATCCAGTTCCCGCACGGAGATGTACCGGTGTCCCCGGTGGCGATACAGCCAGGGGTTGTCCGGGTAGAGATCGATGCCCGCGGTGTAGACCTCGATGGCCTCGCGGAACTTCCCCAGGTATCCCAGGCGTCGGCCGTACCAGATGATCGAATCCGGGTTGGTGGGGGTGTGATTCCAGGCGCGCCTCGCCTCCTCCAACTGGGTTTCATAACGCGCCCTCACGCTGTCACCCAGGGGGAGTGTGGTCAGCGAGTCGCCCAGAAATGAAATGGCTTCGAAACCTGGGCTGGATTCCGCCGTTGTGTTGTCGCCGGAAGGTGTACAACCGGCAAGGGCGAGTACGGAGACGACCAGATGGATTCCAGGAGTACGGGACATGGCGGGCCTGTCAGGTGGGGTGGAGGGCTATGGCTTCGGGAAGGTGGCTTGTTTGAAGGCGGTTTGTAAGACCCTCGTGGGGTCCACCGGGCACACATCTACGTCAGCGGGGTGTTCGATGCCGGGGCGATCGAGCAGGCCATCCGTGACGCCTTTGGTGACTGGGCCGGGGGCACCGGGCCCACTGAGAATCCACCCGTTCTGAGAACAACGCGTCAGGTGGACGTGGTGGACCGTCCCAATTCGTCCAGAGTTCGATCTGGATGGGGCTGCCGGTTCCGGATCCGTCCAGTCCTGACTGGGTGAAGATGAACGTTACCAATGCACTGCTTGGCGGTGCCTTCGGCTCCCGCATCACCTCCAACATCAGGGAGGACAAGGGCTACACGTACACGCCCATCAGTTTCATCTGGAGCCGCCGGAAGGCAGCGATGTGGGTGGGGGCGACCGACGTCACGTCCAACGTGACCGGTGCTTCACTGTCGGAGATATTCCAGGAGCTCGATCGACTGCGGGCCGAGGCGCCACCCGCTGCGGAGTTGGACGGGATCAAGAACAACATGGCGGGGATGTTCACGGTACAGAACAGCTCCCGCTCGGGTCTGATCTCGCAGCTGGAGTTCGTCGATCTGTACGGTCTGGGTGATGACTACGTGACGAACTACGTCCATGCCATCCATGCGGTGACGCCGAAGGAAGCGGGAAGCGGGAAGCGGGAAGCGAGGAGGGTGAGGAGAGAGCGTGAGGAGAGAGCGGCTGGTCAGTCGGTCCTCTCGGTGGCGAAGGATGCGAGATAGCCGCACTTGTCACAGCGCCAGGTCGCGACGGTGTATGCTTCAAGGCCTCTGGTCTTGATGCCGGTCCAGATGGAGCGCACCGGTTCACCTTCGATCCATTCCTGGACACGCTTGCGATCCGCGTCGCCGCGGTCGATCAGGAATCCTTCAGACATCCTGCTTTGACAGTGTGGGCAGGTTCTTTGCATGCTGGTATGGGGCAAGTCGCTGGTGTGGGTATTGGTACCCGGCCGCCGACATGGTTGTTGCCGTTGCTGTTGCCGTTGCCGTTGCCGTTTCAGTTGCCGTTTCAGTTGCTGTTGTCGTTCGCTTCCCGCTTCCCGCTTCCCGCTTCCCGCGTTTTCCAGGTTCCACGCGTAAAGTCCGGGAAGTCCACTGACCGGCCCCGATTGGCCAGCGACTGGGCTGAAAGCGGTCCTGGTGCGCTCCAGGCCGCGGCATCATAAACATCGATGTCCGGTGGCAGCCCTTCGCGCATGAGCTGGACTATGCGCCAGGCCTGAATGTAGTCCATCCCTCCGTGGCCACCGGTCCGTGCCTTTTCGCCGAGTGTACGCCAGAGGGGATGTTCGTGCTCCGCCTTGAACGAGTCGAGCGACTGCCACGCATGGCCCGGTTTCATTCCCTCGACGTAGATCCGCGGTGGATAGTCTTCGAATATGCCACGGGTCCCCTGCACGCTGTTGATCCGGGAGTACGGACGCGGGCTGACGACGTCGTGCTCCAGCAATATGACGCGTCCCTTGGCGGTACGGATGAGCGAGCGGTTGAGGTCTCCCGCGACGTACTTCTCCTTCCACTTGGGTGAGTCCTTGGGTTCGTGGTCGGCGCGCCACTGCGTCAGGCCGAACTCCTCGGTACTGAGCGAGACCATGAAGTCGAACCTGTCACCGCGGTTGATGTCCATGTAGAACGCCACCGGCCCCAGTCCGTGCGTGGGATAAAAGTTCCCGTTCCTCTGGGTGTGTGGGTATCGGCGCCAGAGGCCCTCATCCCGGTTCTCGAACAGTATCTCACGGAGGTCGTGATTGTAGGCTGCACCGCCGGCCTTGATCTCGCCCAGGACCCCGGCACGGACGAGCTGAAGCACGAGGAGCTCGTTGTAGCCGTAGTTGCAGTTCTCCATGAGCAAGCAGTGCCGCCGCGTCTCTTCGGACGTGTCGACGAGCTTCCAGCAGTCTTCCAGCGTATAAGCCGCGGGCACCTCGGTTCCCGCGTGCTTGCCTGCCTTCATCGCCGCCACACAGACCGGTGTATGCCACTGCCAGGGTGTGGCCGTGTAGACGAAGTCGATGTCGTCCCGCCTGACGAGATTCTCGAAGTCGCGTTCACCAGCCGTGAACATCGCGGGCTCGTAGTCGTGCCCGGCCTTCTTCATCATCTGCCGCGCCTGTTCCGCCTTCCCGGGCACGATATCGCAGAGAGCGGTGATGCGGACATTGTCGACCCCGAGCCATTCGTGCAGCATGCTCCGGCCCCGAAGCCCGGTTCCCACGATGGCGATGCGGACGGTGTCATGGCGCTCGAAGGGCACACCGGCCATCGTGGTTGCCCCGCTCGAGGGCCGTGCCGGCGTCGCGGGAGGAGCGGCGGAGGCGTCGTCGATGTGGAGCTGGTTGAGCGCCAGGCCGGCGCCGGCGGCGGCGGCGGTCCTGAGTAGATCGCGGCGGGATGGCATCGGGAGCGGGTCGGATGGTACAGGAAGATCGCCTGACCATTATCCGGCGCCGGTTTCCAGGCGCCTTCATCCGGCCAGTGCGAGTAGCAGGCAATCGAATGTCTGAGGCGGTTTCCCGCAACCGGCAGACGTCGACCGGCCCCCGGCGGATGCCCCCCGTAGCCCCCAGGATTACACCGTCCGCAGCACCTTCACGGGATCGCTGTGCGTTGCCCGGATGGCTGGTCGGATCATCGATGCCAGTGCCACAGCGACGAGTACGAACTCCGCTGCCACCCCGACACCAGGTAAAGGACTGAAACGGCTGCGAATCCGGGATTGCGCCGGAGACTGCGAATGGCGGCGATCAGGGGAAGCATGCGTGCGCGTAGCGTCGGAAAACCCCACAACAGTTGGAGGGCACCCCACCCGACCCGCTGTCAGAACTGGAACGCGTGTGGACCAGGACGGGACAGGAAAAACACCGCTTCCTTCGCGGGACCAGGATGAAGCCGCCGGTACTCTGCTTTCCACCACCTGAGAAACCGGCTCGCTTCTGCCTCTGGTACCATCGCCCACACACTCCCACCGAACCCCGCCCCGAATGCGGACGCCGCAACCGCGCCCAGGTCACGCGCCAGGCGCTGCAATGTGACGGTCTCGGGTACCTGATTTCCCAGATGTGCCTCCGCCAGTCGTTGCGAACGATCCACGATCATCCCGAACTCAGTGAGTGCTCCCCGTCCCAGAGCGTCGCACGCGGCCGGAATGAGCTCGTACGTCTCGGAGATGAACTGCTCCAGACGGCCCCGCAGGTATCGGGATCCCACACCACCCCTGGCCCGGAGCGCCTGCAGCCGTATCTGGTCCGCGGCTCCATCGATACTGCCCAGTACCGCGCCAAGTGTATTGTCGCAGCGGCCGGTAGTTTCGTTCCAGAGTGACAGAAGCCGTGCGGCCGCCAGCGAGATGCGGTTGTAACTGTTCAGTGCCGATCCGGTCTTGGTTGCGTGAACCCCTGACGATCCCAGGGCGAAGATGTGGCCTTCCGGCATCGGGATGCTCCCCTCGCGCCGCAGCGGGTCCCACGCGAAGCGTTCGATTCTGCCGGCCTCCGAGCACAGAACAGCGGTATGGTCCTGACTCCCACCATGGGTTCCCACACCCGACTCGGCGCTCAGGTGACCGAAGGGGCGTCCATTCTCCATGGCACCCAGATAGGCCGCCAGCTCCTCCGATGACGATATCACGCTCCGGAAGAGTGGATGACTCCTGAGGTCATTGGTCCGGGACAGGGCAATGAACATGCCCACCACCAGGGCACTCGAACTGCTCATGCCGGCGTCCGCGGGCAGGTCACTGGCAATGGCGATATCCGCGCCATGACGCAGATCGCCGAAATTGGCGGCGATGCGCCGCGCCACGGTGGCCACGTACGTCCCCCAGGCGCCGGACGCCCCGGATGCTTCGGCGCTGAGCGAAGTCCGGAAGACACCGGGTCGATCGAGAGAGCGCACCTGTACGGTCGCGTCCTTCCGGGGAGCAACCCGGAAGCAGAGACCGCGTTCCACGGCACACACCAGACTCCTCCCACCGGCATAGTCGGTATGCTTTCCCATCACCTCGATCCGTCCCGGTACCCAGAGTGACCACCGGGTCCGCGAAGCCCGCATGGTGTCGAGCGCGCGATCGGCACGGGCGTACAGCCGTGCCTTCCGATGTGACTCGTCAGGCGACAGACCCAGCTGGGAGAACTTCATGTTCGGAGAACGGCAATTCGTGGAATCACTGGACTGCCAGTGCGCACGGGTGTGTCCCGCATGACAATCTCGCCTCTGGCCACTCCGGAAACGAGGGTTGCCGGCAACCTCCGATACGGGACACGCTGACGGATGCAGTCACAGACGAACCTTCACATGGGCGAGCCTGTCCGTCACCGACGCCACATCTCCCCTGCTGGCCAGGTCCAGAACCGGCTGTGCACACGGAACCACGACTATCCGCATGCCTGCGTGCAGGGCGATCCGGACAGCATCGGGAAGTTCCAGTTCACCGCGCGGTGACAGTTCCACTCTGCGACAGGCATCGAAGATCTCCGGCGTGAATGCCCAGAGGTTCATGCTCACCGGTGCGTAGGGATCCATCGCACTGAACGTGGACTCGTCAGGCTTCTCGACGATGTCAACCAGCGTTCCGTCCGACGCGACTTCGAGAAGGGCGAACTTCCGGATCCTTTCGGGCGCAACATTGCCCTCGCGGGCCAGAACATCGCGATCGAACCCCACCGTTCCGGCTCCGCCCAGCCCGACCAGGGACCGGAAGGCATCCACAGGGTAGTAGTTGTCGCCGTTGAGCATCAGAAAGCGCTCGCCGGCGATGAGCGCTTCAGCGGTAAGGAGGGCATCGGCTGTACCGAGGGGCTCTGGTTGCGTCGCGAACCGCACTGAAAGTCGCCGCGTGATGTCCTCGAGGTGTCGTTTCCACCCGTCAACTTCGGGCGCGGTCACCAGGCAGGCCTCGTCCACTCCGCCGTCCGCCAGGGCACTGAGGACGTAATGGATGAACGGCCGGCCGTCGCCCAGGGGCATCATTGCCTTGGCGCCGGAATCCGCAGCGGCGGCCTGAGCGGCTGTCAGGCTGGCGCCCGCATCCGCCTTCCGCATGCGTGTCCCCAGCCCACGGGCCAGGATGACTGCCTTCATGGGCGTCGGTTTCGCGTGTTGGCGTTCAGGTCTTGACCCAGATTCGCGGGAGGAGGCGGATCAGACCCAGTGCGGAACCCGTGAAAACCACTGTCCACACGAGTGCCTGCGGGGTCCTTCCATAGATGTAGCTGCCGGCGCCGAACAGCGCGGCGTAGACCAGCAGACATCCCAGAACCCAGCCAAGTACCGAGTTGGCCATCGAGTCGCTGGAAGGCGGCAGCCCGGTCTCGGTGCGAATCACTTCCCAGCCCGGGCCCGCGGGTCGAACCAGACGATAGAAAGAGTGCAGCCGTTCCCGCGACGTCGGCTGGGTGAGCAATGTGGCTGCGACCCAGGCGACTGTTGTAACACCAACGGTGATCAACAGGGCCACGTGGGACGCCATCTCCACGCCATTTTTCCTGGCGACGAACAGCCCTATGGATACCAGGAAGGACATCACCATGGCGGCAATCTCGCTATGGGCGTTCACCCGCCACCAGAACCAGCGCAGGAGATACAGGAGGCCGGTACCCGCGCCTATCGACAGCAGCAGCTCGAAGCTTTCCCGCGCCGAGTCCAGGACGTAGGTGAGCAGCGCCGCAACTACCATCAGCAGGGCGGTGACCATGCGGCTCACGGCAACGTAGTGTCGCTCATCGGCGCCGGCACGCATGAAGCGGCGGTAGAAGTCATGCACCAGGTACGACGTCCCCCAGTTGAGATGCGTCGAGACCGTGGAGACATACGCCGAGAGCATGCCGGCAACCATGAACCCGAGGTACCCTGCCGGGAGGAACCGCAACATGGCGGGATAGGCCATGTCGTGACCAATCAGTTTCGGATCGACGTAAGGGAAGGTGGTCGCGATATCGGAGAGCTGGGGGTAGATGATGATCGATGCCAGCGCCACGATGATCCATGGCCAGGGTCTGAGCGCGTAGTGTGCAAAGTTGAACAGCATGGTTCCCGCGAGCGCGTCGTTCTCCGTTCTGGCCGCCAGCATGCGCTGCGCGATGTAGCTGCCGCCGCCGGGTTCCGCACCGGGATACCAGACCGACCACCACTGGATGGTGATGGGTATGATGAGCACGGTGAGAGTCAGGCCCCAGTCGCCGAAGTCCGGCAGGAGGGCGAGCATCTTCGGATCAGTCTGCGCGATGAGGTTGGCCAGTCCACCCACCTCCGGCTGTTTCACCGCGAAGTATGCCGCCATGAACGCCCCCGACATGGCGATGCCGAACTGGATGAAGTCCGTGACCAGCACGCCCCACAGTCCCGACGTCGCGGCGAAGGCCACGTTGATCAGCGCGCAGATGAGCAGCGTCTGGGTCATGGGCCAGCCCAGGACGACGTTGGCAATCTTCACGGCGGCCAGATTCACGGTGGCCAGGATGAAGCAGTTGAAGATCAGTCCCAGGTAGATGGCCCGGAATCCACGGACAAACGACGCTCCCTTTCCGGAGTAGCGGATCTCATAGAACTCCAGGTCGGTGAGCACGCCCGACCTGCGCCACAGCCGGGCGTAGAAGAAGACGGTCATCATCCCGGTGAGCAGGAAGGCCCACCAGGCCCAGTTGTTGGCCACGCCTTTCTCGCGCACCAGGTTGGTCACGAGGTTGGGCGTGTCGGTGGAGAACGTGGTCGCCACCATTGATACGCCAACCAGCCACCATGGGGCCGAGCGTCCCGACGTGAAGAACTCCGCCGTACTGGAGCCTGCCCGCCGTGCCAGAACGACGGCCGGTATGAAGGTTACGATCAGGAGCCCGGCGACGATGAACCAGTCGAGTGACGTGAGAGACATGCGCGGCAATCTTAGGCGGGAAGCGGGAAGCGGGAAGTGGGAAGCGGAGGGAAGCGGGAGACTGACGGGGAAGCGGAGGGAAGCGGGAGACCGACGGGGAAGCGGAGGGAAGCGGGACGTGGGAAGCGGGAAGCGGGAAGCGGGAAGGGGGAAGGGGGGCGAGACGGGGCGGGAAAGTCGACCGACCTGATATCCGGAGGGGGTCGTAAACGATTCCCGGATGGCCTGCGTAGCCATCAGCATGATTTTCCGACCTGTTCTGCTGGCTGGCTTTCTGGCCGTTGTTTCCGCCGGATCGGCGATGGCGCAGGGTGGTGATACCGTCCGCCTGTCGCTCGTCGAGGCGCTGTCGCGGGTACTGCGTGAAAGTGACGAGATGACCATTGGCCAGGCGCAGCTGGATGTCACCGAGGCGCAGGTGACCCAGGCGCGGGCAGCGGGACTTCCGGCTCTCAATCTCCGCAGCAACTACACACAGGTCACGCGAAACGCCCGCGCGACCATCGTCGGCCAGATCTTTGGTCAGAACTACAACTATACCACAACGCTGGCGCTTACCCAGCCGTTGTTCCAGGGGGGCAGGATACTTGCCGGCATGCGTGCCGCCAGCGATTCACGCCGGGCTTCCCACAGCAATCTCGAAGAAACGCGTGCGCGCCTCACGCTGGAAACCGAGCAGGTATACCTTGGTGCGATTCTGGCGCGGGAACTGGCGCGCATCCAGGAGAGCAACGCCGAACTGGCGGACGCTCGTGTCCGCCAGGTGACGCAACTGGAGATCGCCGGGCGCGCCTCGCGCTACGATGTGCTCAAGGCTCGCGTCAGCCGCGCCAACCTGGAACCCGCTCTCCTTCAGGCTCGCAGCAACGTGGAACTGGCTGATATCGGCATTCGCCAGCTTCTCAACCTGCCGTCCGACGCGCCGCTGCTCCTCACCACGGGCGTGGATACCGCGGCGCTGCACCAATCCGTTGCTGCAATCGTGAAGGACGTTCGGAGCGGTCAGGTGGACCGTGCGTCCATCCGCGCCGCGGAGGCCACGCTCGCGGCCCGTCATGAGGGTGTGCGGATGGCGCGAGCAGAGTTCCTGCCCACCATCAGCGCCTTCTTCAACAACGGTCTTACCGCCCTTCCAAGCTCGTCAGGTTTTCCCACTGTCTGGGGGCGAACGTCGGCGGAGTACTGTCCACCGGGATCGACCCAGGGACGGGTCTGTCAGAACAACGGATGGTATCCTGACCGATCGTTCGGCCTGCAGGTACAGTGGCCGCTGTTTGACGGGTTGCGTGCCAAGGGCAGCGTGGAGCTGGCATCCGCGCAGGAGCGGGTGGCGCGGGCGCAGTTGGCACAGGCCCGCGAGGTCGTGGGTGTGGAAATGGCCTGGGCGGATGCGGAGTTCGCACGCGCGGAGGCCACCTACGACGCCCAGGCGCAGAACGTCGCCGAGGCGGACGAGGCATACAGAATCTCGGCCCTTCGTTTCGAACGCGGCCTGGGTACGCAGCTGGAGGTCAACGATGCGCAGGTTGCCCTTCTCACGGCACGCGTCAATGCGGCGCGCGCCATCTTCGACTACTACCTGGCGGCCGCGGAGCTGGCGCGATCACACGGGCGACAGATCCCGATGCCACCCGAGCGACCCGACTCCCGCTGAGAACTGACGTGTTGTCATCGATTCATCAGGTTGGCCTGACGGCCGCGCTGCTTGGGGTTCTTGCTGCATGCGGTGGTTCCGGTGCCACCACCAAGTCCGGTGGTGCACCACCGCTGACCGATGGCGCCAAGGGATCTGCCTCACGTGGTCGCGCCGGTGCTTCCAGGGGTGGTCGGGGAATGTCGTCTTTGGTCATTGGCGCTGCCGACGTATATCGGGTGAGCGCAGGGTCAATCGAGGACGCGATGGCCATACAGGGCGACCTCCGGCCAATCGAGGAGGTACCCGTCAGGGCCCGTATCGAGGGAAATCTCGATGCCGTCTCGGTGCGCGAAGGAGATCGGGTCGTCCGGGGCCAGATCATCGCACGATTCGAGTCCGGGAATGAAGAGGGGATGCAGAAGTCGGCAGTCGCTGATGTGGAGTCGGCCCGCTCGGACTCAGCCAATGCCCAGTGGAACGCGGATCAGTCGGCGGACCTCTTCAAGGCGGGGGCCATATCCGAACGGGACCTGCGAACGGCGCAGCAGGCTCTGGTGGCCGCGGATGCACGTCTGGCCGCGGCACAGTCCCGGCTCAAGGCAGCCACGCAGGGTCTCGCGGATACCCGGGTCGTGGCACCCACGACGGGCGTGATTTCGACCCGCAGCGCGGAGAATGGCGAGCACGTATCGCGTGGCGTCGTTCTCTTCACGGTCGTGCGGAATGACGTTCTGGAACTCCAGGCCGCACTCCCTGCGCGTCTGGCGAACGAAGTGTCGCCCGCCATGCCGGTACGCTTCAACGCCGGTGGCAGGGAACTGCTGGGAAAGGTTGCCCGTGTCAGCCCTACGATCAACCTGGCCAACCGGTCCGTGACGGTCTATCTGCAGGTTCCCAATCCCGGGGGTGAGCTCAAGGGCAATACGTTCGCGACTGGACGTATCGTGTCCCGCAAGCTGGACGGCGTGCTGACCGTTCCGGGCTCCGCCATCCGCTATGGGCAGAATCGTGACGAACCCTTCGTATATCGTCTGGCGGAAGACAGAGTGGAACATCAGCCGGTGCAGATCGGGGTGGTCGATGAAGCTCTGGGCATCGTCCAGATCGTATCCGGTCTCGACGAGGGTGATCGGGTGATCGTCGGTAACGTCGGCGCCGTGGGGGCTGGCGTGCGGGTGCAGGTCAGCGGTGGTGAAGAGGGGAACGATCCCGGCAGAAGTGGCAGAAGTGGTCGTTCCGGCAGAAGCGCCCAGGTCGATGAACCGGGGCCGGCCCGGCCACCAGCGGACAGTGGAACCCAGGCTGGTCAGGGGGGCCGCCGGGGCAGCAGCCAGAACCGGGAGTAGTCGCAAGCGACCCGGCTCCGCCCGTGAGACAGCCTGGGGCCCACAGGACACCAGCAGAATGATCCGGTCCCGTACCGGCGCAACGCCCGAACCCGGACAGCCACATGTTCCTCAGCGATGTCAGTATCAAGCGGCCCGTATTCGCCACCATGATGATGGTGGCGCTGTTGACCTTCGGGCTGGTCTCCTACACGCGGCTCGCGATCGACGAGTATCCCGACGTCACCTACCCGGTCATCAGTGTCAACACGAGCTATCCCGGTGCGTCACCGGAGGTCATGGAACGCGACATCTCGCGCCCCATCGAAGAAGCGGTCAACACGGTTCAGGGAATCCGCGAGGTTACCTCCACCTCCCAGGAGGGCAATTCATCGGTTCGCGTCAACCTGCAGCTCGGCGTGAATGTGATGGAGGCGCAGCAGGAAGTCATCTCCAAGGTGGCCCGCGTCAGGCGTCAGCTTCCACCCGATGTGACTGACCCGGTGATCATCCGGTTCGATCCCAATGACCGGGCCATCATGTCGATATCCATTCAGTCGTCAGAGCGTTCCATTCGCGACCTGACTGATCTGGCGGACCAGGTCATCGCCACACGACTGGAATCGATCCCCGGTGTCGGTGGTGTGAACGTGAACGGTGGCACACCGCGCGAAATCCGGGTGCAGCTCGACCCGGAGGCGATGCAGGCCTACCAGGTGAGTCCCGCACAGGTGTCCCAGGCTCTGGCCCGCGAGAACATGGACGTTCCGGCTGGCCGGGTCTATCGGGGCGAGACCGAGAAACTGGTTCGCGTCACCGGTCGCATTGCGGACCCGCTTGCCTTCGCTGATGTGGTCGTCACCACGCGCCAGGGCGCGCCGGTTCGTGTACGCGACATCGGATCGGTGATGGACGGAGCGGCGGAAGAACGGTCATCAGCGTTTCTGGGTGATCGTGAAGCCGGTGAGATCCGCGCCGTATCGGTCGAGGTTCTCAAGATATCGGGGTCGAATACGGTGGAAGTGGCCGATGCGGTCCGGACACAGATCGAGGATCTTGCCGGATCACTCCCGTCCGATATCGAGATGCAGGTGATCCGCGATGACAGCGTGAAGATCCGCCATGCCCTGACTGATGTTCAGATAACGATCATGCTGGGCGCGGTGCTCACGGTGATGATCATCTATCTGTTCCTCAACAGTTGGCGTTCCACTGTCATCACTGGCCTTACCCTGCCCATTTCCGTGATCTCGGCGTTTTTCGCGATGTATCTCTTTGGTTTCACGATCAACACCATGACTCTGCTGGCGTTGTCACTGGCCATCGGCCTGCTGATCGATGATGCCATCGTGGTGCGCGAGAACATCGTCCGCCACATCGAGATGGGAAAGGATCACTACCGCGCCTCGAGAGAAGCGACCGACGAAATCGGACTTGCGGTTCTATCCACCACGCTGGCGGTTGTCGCGGTGTTCATTCCAGTCGCGTTCATGGGTGGACAGATTGGCAAGATCTTCTTCCAGTTCGGTGTAACCGTCGCGTTCGCGGTCATGGTATCGCTCTTCGTCTCCTTTACCCTCGACCCGATGCTCTCATCGGTCTGGCCGGATCCGGAACTGGAACACGGTGGCCACGCCGCGACCCGGAAACACACCCGGAACCCGATCCGCCGGTTTGCCTTTGCCTTCGACGATGCATTCGAACGCCTGGCGGACCGCTACCGGCGCTGGCTGGGCACGGCACTCCGACATCGCCTCGCGGTGATGGGTGTCGCCCTGCTGTCGATCGTGGCAGCCGGCGCGATGTACCCGCTTCTGGGGTTCACCTGGCTGCCGGACTTCGATGGGGGCGAATTCGACGTGAACTATCGTGCTGCACCAGGGTCGCGGGTGGAGTACACCGTTTCCAAGGGGAAAGAGATCGCCGCCGTCATTCGCCGCATTCCCGAGGTGGAGTTCACCTACCTCACCGTGGGCGGCGGCGGGGGATTCCGAAGCGCCAACAGCGGAATGATCTACGTCCGACTGAAGGAGAAGAAGGACCGCACCCGGACGCAAGCCGAGATACAGACCGACCTGCGCCGGAAGTTCGGTCAGGTGACCGGTGTCCGGCCCTCGATAAGTCCGTCCCGCAGCATCTTCGGAGGCCGGGGACAGCCGATCCGGGTATACGTGCAGGGCCCGGAAGTGACCCGCCTCAAGCTCGCGGCGCAATCCGTGATGGATGCGATGCGGGACGTGGACGGAGTGGCTGAACCCACCTCGAGTGACGAGGGAGAAATCCCCCAACTCGACGTCCGCGTTGACCGACAGCAGGCCTGGGCCGCCGGCCTCGGTATCAGTTCCATTGGTACGACACTGCAGCCGCTCTTTCAGGGCCAGCGTGCCACACGGTGGGAGGATCCCAACGGGTATTCCCACGACGTAATCATTCGCTACCCTGATTCGATGCGCGTGTCACCGGAGGACGTGGCGCAGATTCCGGTACTCAGCCTGAACATGGATCCCCGCACCGGTACGGCCGCCACGGTGCCGCTGTCGCAGGTGGCGGACATCCGCGCCGGTGTAGGACCGCAGATGATCGAGCGACGGAGCCTGGAGCGACAGGTATCGATCTCGGCCGGAGTCCTTGATGGATACAACACGGGTGACGTAGCCGATGCCGTTCAGGTGGCAATCGATCATATCGGTCTGCCCAGCGGATATCACACGGTCTTTGGTGGCGATGTCCAGAACCTCCAGGAGACGAAGGGATACGTTCTGGAGGCTATCCTCCTGGCCGTGGTGTTCATCTACCTCATCCTGGCATCGTTGTTCGGCAGCTTCCTGCAGCCGCTGGCAATCATGCTGTCGCTGCCGCTGTCATTCCTGGGTGTGGCGATTGCGCTCTACATCACCCGGGGAAGCCTCAACGTGATGTCCATGATCGGGATCATCATGCTGATGGGTCTGGTTACCAAGAACGGCATCCTGCTGATAGACTTCGTGAACAAGGAGCGCGAGGCCGGAGCGGACAGGTTGACGGCGATCCTCAGCTCGGCCCGCGTCAGGTTGCGGCCCATCATCATGACCACCCTGGCCATGATTTTCGGCATGATCCCCCTGGCACTGGCAATCGGCGAGGGCGCCGAGCAACGCGCTCCCATGGCTCACGCCGTGATTGGTGGACTGGTGACATCCACGCTGCTGACGCTCTTCGTGGTCCCCGTGGTCTACACCCTGCTGGATGACGTGGCCCTGCGACTGACGGGCCGCAAGCCCGTCAAGGTCGAGCCAGAGCCAGCCTATGGAGCCTGATATCCGCACGGTGTTCCGATATCATAAGTCGTGAACGCTGCGGGTACACAACGGGGGTGGCCGGTGCCTGGTACAAAGTCCGACCCAATCGTAGGCGTGGCTGTGGTTCAGGCGAGTCCGGTGTTGTTCGACCGTGACGGAGGCCTGGAAAGGGTTGGTATCCTGACCAGGGACGCCGCCAACGGCGGCGCGGGACTCATCGTCTTCCCCGAAGCGATCCTCCCGGGCTATCCGCGGGGCCTCAGTTTCGGTGCGACCGTGGGGGGACGCACACCGGAAGGTCGCCGCGCCTGGCAGAGATTCTGGGAGAACGCCGTGGACGTCCCGGGACCATGTACCGAAGCCCTGGGAGCCATTGCGCGCGATGCTCAGGCCTACCTGGTCATCGGTGTGGTCGAACGGGACAGGGTCGCCAGTGGCGGCACCCTCTACTGCACTCTCCTCTATTTTGGACCCGACGGGTCGCTCCTTGGCGTCCATCGCAAGCTCAAACCCACCGCTTCCGAACGGCTCATATGGGGCGAGGGTGACGGCAGTACGCTCACCGTTCTGGATACCCCGATCGGCAGAGTCGGCGGGCTGATATGCTGGGAGAACTACATGCCTCTTGCCCGCATGGCGATGTACGGCAAGGGCGTGGAGATCTACCTGGCGCCTACCGCTGACGCACGGGAAACCTGGCAGGCGACCATGAGGCATATCGCCTGTGAAGGCCGCTGCTTCGTGCTGGGCGCCAACCAGTTCGTCACGAAGTCCATGTATCCCGATGAATTCGCAGCAGTGCTGACGGACGAGCCCGAGGCGATGTGTCGTGGCGGGAGCGTCATAGTATCACCGCTGGGCGAAGTGCTGGCCGGTCCCCTGTACGATCAGGAGGGGATACTGCATGCCGACCTCGACATGGGTGAAATTCCCCGTGGGAAGTTCGATTTCGACGTGACCGGCCACTACGCCAGACCTGATGTGTTCCGGTTGCTGATCGATGAGCGACCCAGGTCTTCGGTGGAGTATCGAAATGCCCGGGAGTGACGTGCGTGCACCGGCCGACGCATCGCAACGCGGGCGATGGGTCCACGTTGGGGCCAGCGCGGTCGTGGAGTGCATTCCTTCGATGCACCCAACGGATGGCAATCGCGGTTACGCGGTGTTCCGGCGAAGCGTCATTTGGCGGCAGGGCCTGAGTCGCGCGGCTGCCTGACGCTCGACCATGGGTGACCCCGCAGATGGACGGAGAATGTCCTACATGCCAATTCTGAAGCGTGCGTCGTCGTGGTCCGGGCTCCTTGCTCTGTGCGTGACGCTTTTCTTTCTCCCGTCAGGCAGCGCCTGGGGACAGGCGCGTGATTCCGTCTGGGTAAACAGCAGATCTCACGTCTATCACTGTCCCGGAACTGAGTTCTTCGGGAAAACCGCCAGGGGCTCCTTCACTACCGAAGCAGAGGCCTTGCGCCTGGGGATCCGGCCTGCGGGCGGCAGGAAGTGCGGCAGTGACATGCCGATGACCGGTCTGTTGTCCCAGCAGCAGTCTGGTGCAGATCGACTCGCCGGTCCGACCGGCCCGACCGCCAATACCGTAAAGTGCGTCGTGGACCAGATCACCGATGGCGATACCTTGGTCTGTGAAGATCTGGGCAGGGTCCGTCTGATCGGCATCGACAGCCCGGAGGGGGATCAGCAACCGTTCGGCACGGCGGCCACCGCGGCACTGGCTTCGTGGCTTCCCACCGGAGCGGTCGTGAGGCTGGAGCAGGATGTGGAGGAACGGGACAGGTACGAACGGCACCTGGCCTATGTCTGGTACGAGGGGCGCCTCGTCAACTGGCTGATGGTGCGACACGGCTGGGCGGTGAGCTACCGCTATCCCCCCAACCTGCGGTATGCGTCACGCCTGGACGACGCCGAGAAGAGCGCCCGGGACGAATCCCGCGGACTGTGGCGGGTGAACGGATTCAAGTGCCGGCCGACGGACCATCGGAGTGGGCACTGCTGAACGAGCTGCATCAGTTCGGCACCACCAGCAGGTCCCTGACGTGGGTGAGTGACGGATCCGGACGGTCCGTTCCATGGCATGAATCCCCTCCGTGTGGCAGCTTTCCGGGGTACGTCTGGTCTGTCTGACCTGTGAGACAATGCCCACCGGCTACCCCGGAAACGCGTGCCCATGTCCAACCTCACCCGCAGGGAGGCGCTTGCCATTCTCGCCTCCACTACCGCGCTCCCCTGGCTCTCTGCCTGCATGAGGGAGAGTTCCTCCAATGGGTCCGGCGCGGCTGATGCCGAGGCCCTCGCTCTTCTCGACGAATGCGCTGATCATCTGCTGGCTCTCTTCCCGGAGGCCGCTACTTCCCTGGGAGTCGATACCGGAACAAGAGCCGCACTGAGGTCGGCGCTCACCGACCGCTCCGAAGCGGGCAAGCAGCACATTGCCCAGGTCGTCCGTGACGATCTGGCGCGTGTCAATGCTCTGGATGCCACCGGACTGACCTATGCCGCACGTACCAGTCTGGCGGTCGTGAAGAGCGCCTATGCCACCGCGCTGGAGGGGTTTGCTCTTCCCTACGGTGACATCACGGTGGGCAACTGGCGCAACACACCGTATGTCGTGATCCAGAACGTGGGTGCGTATCTGGACATTCCGCGGTTTCTGGACAGTGATCACCAGATCAACGATGCGACGGATGCCGAGGCATATCTTGCAAGGCTGCAGTCGTACGCGAAGCAGCTGGACGGCGAGCGGGAACGTATCCAGGCTGCCCGAGGCGCCGGTCTGGTTCCACCAGCGTTTCTTCTCGACAAGACCATCGCGCAGATATCCATATCAATCGACAATGCACGGGAAGGTGGCAGTCTCGTGGAATCCATCCAGCGGCGCACGCAGGACATACCCGGTGACTGGGCCGGGAGAGCGCGCAGGATCGCCGAGCAGGAGATAGCTCCGGCGCTGGAGCGTCAACTGGCGGAGCTGCGGGAGGAGCGCAAGGTGGCCGTGGATGATCCCGGCATCTCTGCCCGCCCGAATGGTGAGGCGTTCTATGCGTGGGCCCTGAAGGCATCCACAACCACCAGCATGACGCCTGACGAAATCCACGAGCTGGGACTCAGCGAACTGCGGGACCTTCACGGACGGATGGACACGATCCTGAAGGAGATTGGATACAGAACCGGAACGGTGGGCGAACGGATGAAGGCGCTGGCGGAGGATCGGAAGTATCAGTTCGCCGAGGGCGATGCCGGGCGCGCGGAGATACTCGCCTTCATCGCGGACCGGCTGCAGTGGATACGGGCGCAGATGCCGCGCGCATTCAACACTCTGGTGGATCCCAACATGGAAGTGAAGAGGCTTCCGCCGGAGGAGGAGCCCGGTGCGCCGGCGGCATATGGTGGCGCAGGCTCGATCGACGGAAAGATCCCGGGTCGGTTCTGGATCAACCTGCGCACCACGAAACTGCACAGTCGTTACAGCCTGGCCGATCTGACGTTTCATGAGGCAATCCCGGGGCACATCTGGCAGGGTGAGTACACGCACGACCAGCCTCTGATACGTGCGCTCCTGGCATTCAATGCCTACTCCGAGGGTTGGGGGCTGTACGCCGAGCAGCTCGCGGATGAACTGGGCGCATATGACGGTGATATCACGGGACGACTGGGATACCTTCAATCGATTGCCTTTCGTGCCTGCCGCCTGGTGGTCGATACCGGGATCCATGCCAAGGGGTGGAGCCGCCAGCAGGGAGTGAAGTTCTTCGTGGACGAAAACGGTTCCAATCCTCTGGAAGTGGCCAGTGAGGTGGATCGTTATTGTTCCTGGCCCGGACAGGCGTGCGGGTACAAGGTGGGTCACACGGAGATCAACCGCCTCCGACAGAAGGCGATGACGGCGTTGGGATCGAAGTACGATCTGAAGGCCTTTGACGACACGGTGGTGACCGGTGGCAACGTACCGCTGGATGTCCTGGGTCAGAACGTGGACGAGTACATACGTACGACGGTTTGAAGTACCATGCTCCCCCGCGATCTCTCCGCAGTCGATGTCCGCATCCTCGGGTCACTGGTAGAAAAGGAACTCACGACGCCGGATCACTATCCGCTCTCACTCAACGCGTTGACGACCGCGTGCAACCAGCTGACCAATCGTGATCCCGTCATGACGCTGGACGAGGCGGTGGTGTCCGGTGCGATCGATGGACTCCGGCGGCGGGGTCTGGTGCGATCGATCCAGCCGGTCGGGTCACGGGTGCAGAAGTTCCAGCATCTCCTCACCGATGTCGGCGAGCTGGACAATACGGAGCTGGCTCTGCTGGGCGTTCTGGCCTTGCGCGGTCCCCAGACCCAGGCCGAGTTGCGCACGCGGGCCGCCAGATTGGTTCCGAACGCAGACCAGGCTGGAATCGACAGTGGGCTGGAGGCACTGGTGAATCGGGAACCCGATGCACTGGTGTCCCGGCTTGCCCGTCGCCCCGGCCAGAAGGAGGTGCGCTACATGCACCGGCTTGCCGGCGACGACTTCGGGACTTCGCCGTCCGATGGCGCGCCGGAGCCGGGTGCCGGGTACACGGAGCAGGTCATGGCGCTGGAAGAGCAGGTAAACGAACTTCGCACTGAAGTGAGCGAACTTCGCCGGGGAGTGGACGAGTTGCGCACCAGGATGCAGGAGCTTCTTCGACGGTTCGAATGACTTCCATCAGCACCGGGCCTCCAGCGGGCCCGGTCTTCTCGCGCAATTGACCAATTGCAGGAAGGTCAGTATGGCAGGTTCGAGTGTGTCACGTGACAAGCAGGACAATGCCGGGGTCAGGTTTCCACCTCCGTTTCTCTTTCTGGGTGGGATCCTGCTGGGCTGGTTGATCGACCGTTACGTGCATCCTTTTCCGATGCATGCGGGAGGGGCCATTCATCCGGCGACGCTGGTGGGCCTGGCCCTGGCGATGCTGGGCGGGGCGCTGGCCCGGTGGGGGTTGCGGACCTTCCGGCGGGCGCGGACCGGCATCATTCCCCATCACCCGGCGACTCAACTGGTGCAGCACGGCCCGTACCGTTACACCAGGAATCCGATGTACCTGGGACTCACCGTGGCTTATGTCGGTTTTGCGCTCCTCATGAACGACTGGTGGACACTCTGTCTTCTCCCGGTGGTCCTGGTGCTTCTGTGGTTCATGGCCATCCGTCGGGAGGAGAGCTACCTGAGGCGCGCGTTCGGAGAGGAGTACGAGGCGTACTGCCGGAAGGTCCGCCGATTCGTTTGAGCGCGGGGCACAACCCCCAGAGGAGGCCCCAGCCGGGCGACGACGCACGCCAGGTTTTCGGTGGCGCGAGTGACAAAAAAGCCGCTTTTTCGACGGGCGGAGCCGACCGGGCTGGTTTAGATTAGGGACTTCTCTTGAACCAGGTGAAGGGACTGTGGCTGGATTCTTCTCGGTTGGAGCGCTGACGGCGACTTCCGGCCTCCTGGCGGCTGCGGTGCTGACGAGTGCCTGCGGGAGTGCCCATCGATCGACCGTCTCCGGACTGCGGCTGGGTGCGATGGGGGACGCCGCGGCCGTTGAACGCGCCCGCGCCGACAGCGCGCGCTATCCCTACACGAAGGCCGACATCGACTTCATGTCCGGGATGATCAGCCATCACGCACAGGCCATCAAGATGGCCAACTGGGCCCCCACGCACGGTGCCAGTCCGGGTGTGCTCCGTCTTTGTGAGCGGATCGTGACCGGGCAGACCGACGAGATCCACTTGATGCAAACCTGGCTCCGCGATCGCAATCAGACGGTACCCGAGGCGGATCCGGCCGGCATGCGGATGAAGATGGGAGGCATGGAGCATGTGATGCTGATGCCGGGGATGCTGTCCGAAGAGCAGATGAATGAGCTGGACGCAGCCCGGGGCATGGAGTTCGATCGCCTTTTTCTGACCTACATGATCCAACACCACCGGGGTGCAGTGGAGATGGTCGAGGAACTGTTCAGCGCACACGGTGCCGGGCAGGACGAGACCGTCTTCAAGTTTGCATCGGATGTGAACGTCGATCAGACGACCGAAATCAACCGGATGCTGAAGATGTTGCTGGAACTGGGATCCAATCCAGCAGGTTACCCGCAAGGTTCACTGTCCACGTCCCACTCATCATGACCCAGACATCGATGCGCTCCACGACTGCCGACGCAATTCCGATCCACAACCGGTCGGCCGGCCGCTGCCTGGCGCTGGCCCTTCTTCCTGCCGTCTTCGCCTGTGGCGGATCCGTCCCACCCACACCGGAGCCGGCACCCCAGCCGCCACCGGTCGATGCGCGGGTCGGACTCAAGGCAGGTCTCATGAACGCCGGCGAAGCGGTCTCCAACCTTCGGGTGATGGCGCGGGCGGTTTCCCCGCCGGGATTCCTCGGAATCACCAATTCCGACCTGGCCTTCACGGGACACTACGCCATTCAGGGGAACTACAACGGCCCCGTTATCTGGGATATCTCCGACCCGGCGAGCCCGGAACTGGTCACCGCATATACCTGTCCCGCGTCGCAGAACGATGTGTCGGTGTATCGCAACCTGCTGTTCATGTCCGCGGAAGCGAACAACGGTCGTCTGGATTGCAAGCCAGGAGGCGTACCGGACACCGTCAGCGCAGAGCGAATCCGGGGGCTCCGCATTTTCGACATCAGTGACATCCGTAATCCGCGGCTGGTCGCCAACGTTCAGACGTGTCGCGGTTCACATACTCACACGGTGCTGGAGGATCCCAACGATCGGGAGAACGTGTACATCTACATCTCCGGTTCGGCTGGTATCCGTTCGCCCAATGAGCTGCCGGGATGCATCCGGGAGACACCGGACCAGAATCCCAATTCGTCGCTAATGCGAATAGAGGTGATAAAGGTTCCGGTTGCCAATCCCGAGCGGGCGGCGGTCGTCAACCGTGCCAATATCTTCACCGGCCTGAAGACGCCGGCTACACACGGCCCCGGCGCAGAGGATCTGGCTGCTCAGCAGCGTGCCGTTGCCGCGGCGAAGGCGAGAGGAGGTTTCATAGTCAAGAGCCCGTTTGATGGCACCGAGATGGTACTGGGCAATGGATTCATCGGTCCCCAACTGGACAGTATCGTCAAGGCCCGTGGCGGAACGGGCGCACCGACGTCCGCTGACACGGCGGCTCTCCGCGCCGGGATCCAGGGCATCGTGGACCGGCTCTTCGGGGCGCAGGGGCCGGCGCCGGTCCCTGGTGTGTCTCCCAACTCGCCTTTCCGGCAGTGTCACGACATCACCGTATACCCCGCCATCGGTCTGGCCGGCGGTGCCTGCGAGGGGCACGGCTTTCTGCTGGACATCAAGGACCCGGTGAACCCGGTGCGCATCGATGCCGTGTCGGATTCCAACTTCTCGTACTGGCACTCGGCGACGTTCAACAACGATGGAACCAAGGTACTCTTCTCCGATGAATGGGGAGGTGGTGGTGCACCCCGTTGCCGCGCAACCGACAAGAAGGAATGGGGTTCGGACGCCATCTTCTCCATACGTGACGGAAAGATGGTGTTCGAGAGCTACTACAAGATCCCGGCACCGCAGACATCTCTCGAGAACTGTGTCGCGCACAACGGGTCGCTCATTCCGATTCCGGGTCGCGATGTCATGGTCCAGGCCTGGTACCAGGGTGGTATCTCGGTTTTCGACTGGACCGATGCCGCCAATCCCAGGGAGATCGCCTACTTCGACCGTGGTCCGGTGGACTCCACCCGGATGGTGATGGGTGGTTCATGGTCGGTGTACTGGTACAACGGTGCCATTGTCAGTTCCGAGATCGCCCGCGGGCTGGACATCGCCGAACTGGTTCCAAGTCAATACATCAGTCAGAACGAGATAGACGCGGCCCGGACAGTGAAGTGGGATTACCTGAACGCCCAGGGTCAGCCCCGCATCGTGTGGCCGCCCAGCTTCCCGCTGGTCAAGTCCTATGTGGATCAGTTGGAGCGTGCCCGCTGCCTCCCGGCCGCCCGCGTGACGGCCGTTCGACAGGCAATCGCCACCGCGGAGCGCGCCACCGGTCCGGCACGGGCGCGGTCGCTGTCGCAGCTGGCGACGTCACTCGACGGGGATGCCCGCAGCTCCTGCGACGCCCCCAAGGTGCGCCTCCTCCAGAAGGCGCTGAACGATCTCAACAGCGCCGTGATCCCGTAGGAGCGCTTTCATCGGTCTGCAACGCACAGCGCCTGGAGGTGGAACCAAGCCCGCCTCCAGGCGCTGTCGTGTCAGCCACACTCAGGGACTGTTCCGGTCTCGTTACTGAACGCTGCCGGCCTCGATAGGCACACCCACCAGATTCCCATACTCGGTCCAGGAGCCATCGTAGTTCCGTACATTGGGGAGCCCCAGGAGATACTTCAGCACGAACCATGTATGGCTGGAGCGTTCACCGATGCGGCAGTACGCAATCGTCGGCTTCTCCGAGTCGACCCCCTTCTCCGCGACGTAAATCCGGCGCAATTCGTCGATGGGCTTGAACGTACCGTCAGCGGCAACCGCGGTGGACCACGGGATGCTGGTGGCTCCAGGGATGTGCCCGCCACGCTGTGCCGTCTCGCTCATTCCCGGTGGCGCAATCACCTCGCCAGTGAACTCCGCGGGACTGCGGACATCAACCAGGTTCTCGCGCCGCCCGCGCGATGCTTCCAGAACTTCGGCAACATGGGCCCGAAGCTCACGGTTCTCCCGCGCTATGCGGTACTCGGTGGGGATGATCTCCGGAGCGTCGACCGTCAGTGCCTTGTCGGATTCGTTGAGCCACTTGGTGCGGCCACCATCCATGAGCCTGACGTCCTCGTGCCCGTACAGCTTGAGCAGCCAGAAGCCATATGCCGCAAACCAGTTGTTGTTGTCACCGTACAGAACGACCGTGTGCGATGGCAGGATGCCGGAAGCACTCAGCAAGTCCTGGAATGCCTCACGACCGACGATGTCCCGGCGCAGGCGGTCCTGGAGCTGCGTCTGCCAGTTCCAGCCCACGGCTCCCCGTATGTGGCCGGCCTCCCAGGCTTTCGTATCCACATCGATCTCGACGATCCGGACACTGGGATCGTCCAGGTGGGCCTGCACCCAGTCGGTGGTGACCAGCACGTTGCGATTCGAGTCGGGCATGATGACTTACCTCGGTGTTGATGGGGAAGTGTCCAACAGCGACGTACCTGTCGCGAGGTCGGGGAAATGCTGGAGCAGGCCGGCCGTGTACTTGAAGACACTGTCGGGAAAGATCATTACGCCCACACCAGCCAGACCGGGCTCACGCTGCAGAACCTGCCGCGCTCCCTGCAGGATGAGTCCGCTGCTGGGTCCGGCCATCAGTCCCTCGGTGCGTACCAGAGCCAGCGTCTGCTGCCATGCCAGCCGGTGATCTATCTCGATGATCTCGTCCATCAGATCGGCGTCGAACAGTGCGGTTGCGGAGAGCTGTGCCATGCTGCGCAGTCCGGGCACATCATGTCCCTCATCCGGTTGTACGGCGACGATCCGGATCCGGGGATTCCGCTCCCGAAGTGCCAGTGCCAGTCCGGTCGCGGTTCCGCACGTGCCCAGCGAAACGAAGACGTGCGTGACCGACCCTGCTGTCTGACGCCAGATCTCCGGCGCCGTCGTCCGCTGATGAGCTTCAACATTGGCACGGTTGATGTACTGATTGGGCATGGCATAACGATCGGGCTGCGCCCGGGCATGAGAGCGGGCAATGTTTATGGAGCCGTCTCCGAGCCCCGGCATGGGACAAAGGGCATCGTTGATCACCTCCACGTCGGCGCCACAGATGCGCAGCAGAAGCTTCTTCTCCAGTGGCACCCGGTTCGGCACGACGGCTCGGAGCTTCAGGTCCCGCACGCTGGCCATCGCCGCCAGACTGATGCCGGTGTTTCCACTGGTGGGCTCCACCAGCCCGCGCCCGGGTGCCTGAGGCCCGATCTCTCCCCGGGCTTCCATGTCCCGGAGCATCGACCAGGCAGCCCGGTCCTTCACGGAACCAAAGGGATTCATCCACTCCAGCTTGGCGTAGAGTGTGAAGTTCGCAGCGGGATTGAGACGGTTGATCCGGACGAGGGGTGTGGGATTCTCCGCGTCAGGCAGCATCTCGAAAACGTCGCGATATACCCGTTCACGCCGCCCCGAAGTCCTGTTGGCGACTGACGGCTGCCTGTCGGCAGCCGCTGCAACGGTCGAGTGCACACGTGAGGCGCTCCCGGTGGACAGCGTGTCGAGAACTCCGGCGGCCGCTCTTACGGTGGCGTCGACCTCGGCAGGACCATGTGCCAGCGACAGGAACCAGCTCTCGTAGCCGCTGGGCGGCACCAGCACACCAGCCCGACGCATTCCCCGAAAGAAGCCGCCGAACGTGATGTGATCGGCCTTTCCTGCTTCGCGGTAGTTGGTTACCCGTTCGGCGCCGAAGAAGACGCTCAGCATGGAACCAACGCGTTGCACCGAGGCCCGATGCCCCGACTGCGTCAGTACACTGCTCAGTCCGGACTGCAGACGCTCTCCGAGTTCCTCCAGTCTGACGTAGGCTGCTCTGTCGAGCAGTTGCAGGACAGCCAGCCCGGCGGCCATCCCGGCGGGGTTGCCGGCGAGGGTTCCAGCCTGATAGACCGGTCCCACGGGAGCAATGAGCTTCATGAGTGAGGCAGGGCCTGCGTAAGCCGCCACCGGCAGGCCACCGCCCATGACCTTGCCGAGTGCAATGAGGTCCGCCTGAACACCAGTGAGCTCCTGAGCACCACCAGAGGCCACACGGAATCCGGTCACTACTTCGTCGAAGATGAGCAGCGAGCCATGGTGCCGCGTCAGCGACCGAAGCGCCGTCAGGAACTCCGGCGTGGCAGGCACGACACCCATGTTTCCGGCAACGGGCTCCACAATGACGCCCGCGATGTCGTCCCCACCCAGTGCAAAGAGTCCCTGCAGCGCTTCCACATCGTTGTAGGGAAGCACGATTGTATCCTGTGCCACGGAGTGTGGCACTCCGGATGAGTCCGGGACACCCACGGTGGCAGCACCGGATCCCGCAGCCACCAGCAGAGTGTCAGCGTGGCCATGGTAGCCGCCCTCGAATTTCACGATCTTGTCCCGCCCGGTGGCGGCCCGTGCCAACCGTACCGCGCTCATTACTGCCTCGGTACCGGAACATACGAACCTTACCTGCTCGATGCCGGGTACGCGTGCGACTATTGTCTCCGCCAGTTCCACTTCCAGTCTCGTCGTGGCTCCGAAGCTCAATCCATCCCGGATCGTACGCTCCACCGCTTCGACCACCGCCGGATGAGCATGCCCGGCAATGGCCGCACCCCAGGAACCGATGTAGTCGACGAGGGTGACGCCATCACTGTCGATGAGCGTTGCACCAGAGCCGCGCCGGATGAACAGCGGTTCGTCTTCAACCGCCCTGAGTGATCGGACCGGAGAACTCACCCCACCGGGCATCACCCTCATGGCACGCTGGTAAAGCATTGTCCGGGTCGGGAATGGTGGAGACGTCATGGGCCTACTTCCTCGCGAAGCCACCCGGCGACTTCGACGGCGCGATAGGACACGATCAGGGCGCAACCTTCGAGGCCGAAGGATGTCGTTACAGCAATGCGCCAGAGACCGAATCGCTGCAGCGCCCAGCGTACGATCCCCGGTGGGCTGCTGTCCGCGGGTGCCGGAACGTTCCCACGGTCGGTGGGCGATGGAAGCCGGAGCGAATTCATGCTCGCGACCAACGCCGGCTTCCAGCGATGGAGCTGCTCGACGAACTCCTCACGACGTCTCCTGGCGAACGGGGTAAGGCCGCCGTTCGGCGAGACGCGCAGTGGATCCGTCCACTTGGACAAATCCACGAAAACAAAAGGCCCGGCATGACGCGCCACCGGGCTCTCGCGTTTTAGCCCTTTCTTTTACGTGGCGGCAATAGGCGGCAAATCACCACGGACTCAGTTGTGTGCCCAGTATATGTCAGCGATCTGCTGACAGTCAAGGGGGCTGCCGACCTGTCCAGTCGGCGTCAGGACGGGCCGGGAGGCTCCGAGGTGCCGCCATTGTTGTACCTCTTGCGATCCCGGGAACCTCAGCGACCAGGCACGTAGACGGAGAGTCGTCGCTACTTTCGCCCCCGTCGCTTGCTTCTGCGACGCGATGCTGGCCTGTCCTTCGCCGAAAGCTGCTCCAGCCGGGCCCTGGCCTCGCGTTTCCCCAATCCCCGCACGGATACCAGTGCGGCAAACTGACTGGCGCGGGGACGCGATTTCCCCGATTCCCAGTGATAAATGGTGAGCGGGGATACACCGACCAGCTTCCCGTAGTCCGCGGCCGACAGACCGGTACGCCTTCGCTGTGCCTTTACACTTCGCGATGAGAAGCGGAGTCCAATGTCCTCATTCTCCGGTGCTGCACTTACAGTGGACCGCTGGGTCTGCTTCGACATCAGAGCGAGGCGCCGCTCCTGATCGCGCAACTGTCTCTTGAGCCTGGCTATCTCGCGCCGGTACTGAGCAACGGCCTTGGCGGTCCGTCCTGTCTGTGCCCGGATTTCCTTTCTGGCCAGTCTTCTGACTTCATCTTTTAACGCGTTCGCGAAGGTAGTCATGTTTCACCTCGTTGGGACTCGCCGAATGTAACATGCAATCGCGATAATTACACTCTCGATGAAGCCAGTGGTGTCAGGTATCGGGAGAAAGCTGACAAACAGTTGCAGGATATCCTCGTCGCACGAATGGTTTCTCACCACGAGTCGTTGCTGACGCGCGCGAGTTTGCGCTGCAACTGATCATCTCAGTCGCGGAGCAACGCCGGACTCAGACTGAGGAATCTCCCCAGTACTGCAGTCCCTATGGTGGGATCACCAGTGAGAATACCGTGCGCACGCGTTCGGCTTCACGTGCTTCGCGCAGGCGGGGCGCGTGGGCGGCAAGCAGATCGCTGCGCGAGATGATTCCCACGACATGCCGGGGATCGTCCCGGCGTACCACGGGAAGTCGTCCCACCTGCTCCAGCACCATTTGATCGGCAGCATCCCGCAGCGTGCTGTCTTCGAATACGACCACAGGTGGTCGGTGAATCAGGGCACCGAGCCGGCGCCCGGGTGGTACCTCAGGTGACTGTATATCGCGACGCGTGAGTACTCCAAGCAGGCGGTTTTCGGAATCGACCACGGGGAATCCCTGATGCGTCGCACCTGCTTCGCTGGACAGCAACCAATCCCTGGCCCGCTCCACGGTGAGATCATCGCGCAGAGTCGCGACATCCCTCAGCCCGACGGCACCTACGGGTACCCGCGTCAGATAGTCAACGGCATAGTCCGTCCGTACCTGTAGTCCGCGTCGGGCCAGCTTCTCGGTCATTATGGAATTGCGATTGAGAAGGAGTGACACGAAATAGGCAGCGGTACAGCCACCCAGCAGTGGCAGCAGGCCCAGTGGCTGGCGTGTGGTCTCGAATGCAAAGACCACCGAGGCCAGCAGTGCATGCGACGCACCCGCAAAGAGTGCCGCCATGCCCACCAGTCCCGCCACGCCAGGATGCACTCCCGCTCCGGGTATGAAGCGCGCCACGAGTGTGCCCAGCCACGCGCCCAGACCCGAACCGATGGTAAAGAGCGGCGCCAGCGTGCCACCGGACGTGCCCGTCCCCAGATAAATCCCCCACGATACCAGCTTCAGAAGCGCCAGAGTCAGCAGGGCCCGGCCCGCTATCGTGCCGGATACCACACCGGTGATGTTCTCATAACCCACGCCCAGCGTGCGGGGCTCTATCAGACCGACCACTCCCACGACTATCGCACCAAACAGAGGCCACCACATCCAGTGGATCCGAAGACGTTCGCCCCAGTGTTCGAAGAAAGTTTCCACGCCGTACGTCAGGCGCGTGATCGCTGCTCCCGCGGCGCCAATGATCATCCCAAGAACCACGTACGCCGCCAGGGCAGGTCCGGTGGGTTGCGCCAGCTCTCCGATGGGGAATACCGGGGCAGTGCCGTGAAACGCGGTGCGGACAGCAGTGGCCACCACGGCCGCCAGGGCCACCGGTATCAGGGATCGCGCGCGGTATTCGAACAGGAGCAACTCGACGGCCAGGAGGACAGCGGATACGGGCGAGCCAAACGTTGCAGCCATTCCGGCCGCTGCACCCGCGGCCAGCAGCGTCTTGCGTTCGTCGGCGGTGATGTGCGTCACCTGCCCAACCAGCGACCCCAGGGTACCACCAGTTGCAATGATCGGCCCCTCGGCGCCGAATGGACCACCGGTGCCAATGGCGACCGCTGCAGACAGCGGCTTGAGAAGAAGGAGTCGGGCGGGGATTCGGCTCTCACCTACCAGCACGCGCTCCATTACTTCCGGGATTCCGTGCCCACGGATTGCGTTGGAGCCGTAGCGTGCCATGAGCCCCACGACGATGGCACCCGCGACCGGTACCAGCAGGATGGCCGCTGGATGGTGTGGCCCGGCGCCGGGGGAAATGAGCGTTACATCAGCCCGTCCGAAAAACGCCAGATTGGTGACCAATCCAATGAGTCTGGTGAGCACTTCGGCGGCCAGACTGGCGCCGATGGCAATGACGATCGAAAGGGCCGCGACCAGAGCGGTACGATCGTCGACGGGTTCCTGATCCGCGGGGGTTCTGAGTTCCGATCCGGGTCCGGCCGATCCGGACAAAGCTTCGAGTGCAGGTGATACTGGGATTGACGCCATGGGTAAAACTACCGTATTGCCCGGTTCTGTGGGGGAAAGTCCTATTGTATTCGAGATTGCCGCGGGACATTACCCCAAGGCTGACCTGTGAAGACGCAGTCTGCGGGAGTATCGTGACGGCACTCAACAGGGCCCAGAGCGCCGGACCGGCGACGGCGTCGTCCCGCGCCGCCCTTCAGCGATGACGGATGCGATCCCGTAGATTCTCCCCAACGTTGATCCTCGTGGTCCTCCGGGCCTGAGATCCACATTCATATGAGAGGGTCATGACACAGAACCGACGCGATTTCATCAGGACGGGTGCGGCAGCGACGGCTGCGGTTGCCGTGGGCCCTCGCATCCTCGCTGCCGCACCGCCCGGTGTGGTTGCCGTGGCGCCGGGCGATCCCATGGCCGAAGAACTGGTGCTCGAAGCCATCAATGCCGCCCGGGACGCCGGCGCGCAGTACGCTGACGCCCGGATCGGACGCTATCGGCGGCAGCAGTTGCAGACCCGGGAACGTCAGATCACCGGCGTGTCGGACTCCGAGTCCTACGGAATAGGCGTTCGCACACTGGTGGATGGTGCCTGGGGTTTCGCGGCCACCGCCAACGTCACCAGGGAGGGCGCAGTCCGCTGCGCCCGGGACGCGGTTCTCCTCTCCCGGGCGGCGCGGGTGTCGCAGCGCCAGCCGGTGGAGCTGGCACCAGTGTCCCCGGTGACCGGCACCTGGATCACCCCCATCGACCGTGACCCGATCGACGTTCCCATCGAAGACAAGGTTGAACTTCTGTTTGCCACCAACGAAGCGGCACTCCAGGTACCCAAGGTGCGCTTCTGCAATTCCGGCCTGCAGCTTCTGCGGGAAGTAAAGACTCTGGCCACGACTGAAGGCACGCTCATTACCCAGACGTTCATACGTTCGGCGGCTTCGTTTACCGCGGTTGCGTCAGACCAGGGTGTCACCGAAAGCTTCTCGGAAGAGATTCCGCCACAGTCGCGTGGCTGGGAGTACATCGAGTCACTCGATATGCCCGGCAATGCCGCCAGGTGGGCCGCTCTGGCCGTGGAAAAACTCTCGGCGCGCAGTGTGGAGGCCGGTGTCCATGACCTCATCATCCAGCCCAATAACCTCTGGCTCACCATCCACGAATCCATAGGGCACCCCACGGAACTGGATCGCGCGATGGGATACGAAGCCAATTTCGCCGGCACCAGTTTCATCAGTCCCCCGGAGAAGATGATTGGGCAGCTCAAGTACGGTCCCGAGTTCATGAACATTCGCGGTGACCGGAAGCAGCAGTATTCGGTGGCCCTCTGCGCGTGGGATGACGAAGGAGTACCCGCCGACGACTGGCTCATCGTGGAGAACGGCATCTTCCGGGAGTATCAGACCACCAGGGAGCAGGCCCCATGGGTGGCGAAGCTGACCGGAACCACCCGGTCCCACGGCTGCTCCTACGCCGACTCCTGGAGTTCGGTCCAGTTCCAGAGAATGCCTAACGTGTCCCTCAACCCCGGCGAAAAGGACGTGACGCTCGAGGACATCATTGCCGCCACGGACCGGGCCATCATGATCCAGAACGTGGGCTCCTGGTCCATCGACCATCAGCGCTACTGCTTCTCCTTCACGGGACAGGCCTTCTATGAAGTGAAGGGTGGAAAGGTGACGGGAATGCTGAAGGATGTGGCCTATCAGGCATCCACACCGGTCTTCTGGAACTCGATGGACATGATCGGTGGCAGATCCACCTACTGGCTGGGCGGATCGTTTTCGGACGGAAAGGGAGAACCCATGCAGTCCAATGGTGTCAGCCATGGGGCCGTGCCGGCCCGGTTCCGCAACGTGGATGTCATCAACACCTCGAGGGTCGTCTGATGACACGGCCAATCTCCCTGTTCGCGTCCCAGGATCCATCCGGCACTCTCACCCGCGATCAGGCGCGCGCGCTGGTGGACCGGATCCTGGCCCTCTCCAAGGCGGACTCCATTCGAGTCAATATCGACAGCGGCAGAGCGGGGAACACCCGGTTTGCCGGGGGTCAGATCACTACTTCGGGTGACACGACCGATACCTCGGTCACCATCCTCTCTGTCATCGGTCGCAGACGCGCCGCTGCCACCACGAACATCCTGGACGACGAAAGCCTGCGGCGCGCGGTCGAACTCTCCGAGCGTCTGGCAAGGCTGTCGCCCGAGAACCCGGAGCTCATGCCGGAACTCGGCCCGCAGGAGTACCTGGACATCAACACCTGGTCCGATGACACCGCGACAATGTCTCCCGGCGATCGTGCCGGCGCCGCCGCCGCGGTGATCGACGCTGGTGAAGAGGCGTGGAAGGGAGCTGCGAATGCGTCAGGCAGACTCTTCGTGGCGGGATTCCTGGATGTCAGTGCCAGCGCCACCGTGGTGGCCAACAACAGGGGATTGTTCGCCTGGCAGCGGTCCACCGACGTGCGACTGAGCAATACCGCGCGCACTCCCGACGCCACTGGATCCGGCTGGGCCAGCGCCAGCTCCCGCGACTGGAAGCGTATCGATGCGCGTGGCCTGGGCCGGCGGGCCGCCGACAAGGCAGTGGCGTCCCGCTCGCCGGTCGTGCTGGAGCCGGGCTACTATACTGTGGTATTGGAGTCCGCGGCCGCCGGACAGCTCATCGGGCAGGTGGCCGGTGCACTCAACGCCCGGGCTGCAGAGGAAGGCCGGAATGCGTTCTCCAAGCCAGGTGGAACCCGCCTGGGCGACAGAATATTCGACGAGCGCGTCACCTTCTATACCGATCCAACCGATCCGGAGAATCCCGGTGATCCCTTCGACTCACAGGGGTTCCCGGCTCAGAAGAACGTGTGGATCGAGAACGGCGTGCTGAAGAAGCTCCAGTATGACCGCTACTGGGCCCAGCGGAAAGGCGTGGAGCCCACCATGGGCGGTGGAGGTGGGGGCTTTGGCTTCGGTGGTGGCGGCTCCGTGCGGATGCGCCCCGGAACGAAGACACTGGATGAACTCATTGCCGGCTGCCGGCGGGGCGTGTTGTGCACCCACTTCTTCTACACCAACGTGCTGGACCCCCGCAGCATGCTGCTCACCGGCCTGACGAGAGACGGAACGTTCCTGATCGAGAACGGGCGTGTGGTGCGTCCGGTGAAGAACTTTCGTTTCAATCAGAGCGTGATGCAGATGCTCAACAGCATCGAGGAGATCGGAAGGCCGGCGCCGGGCGAAGGGACCGCCCCGCCAATGCGTGTGACCGATTTCAACTTCGCGCACGTGACTGACGCTGTCTGAGCGCCACCGCCGGAGTGGTCATGAGCGGTGGGGAGGAGAGTCCAGGCTGGCCTGCCACCTGCCGCTGGTCATTTTCGACTGACCCGTCCGGAGTCGTGGGGCTCGATCCGCCGTTCAGGGTATCAGGACCGCGGCTCCATTGATCTCTCCGGAGCGCAGGCGATCCAGTGCTTTCCGTGCCTCGGACAGCGGAAAGGGCTGCGTCGTGGTCCGGACCGGAACCCGAGGTGCCAGCTTCAGGAACTCCTCCGCGTCATGGCGGGTGAGATTGGCGACGGATCGCAGGCTCCGTTCTCCCCACAGCAACTCGTAGGGGAAGGTAGGGATGTCGGACATGTGGATCCCGGCGCAGATCACGCTACCACCCCGGGCCACCGCACCTAACGCTGCGGGGACGAGCGCGCCCACGGGCGCGAAAATGATGGCGGCGTCGAGCGGCTCGGGGGCCGCTGTGTCGGATCCGCCGGCCCAGGCGGCGCCGAGCCTGCGGGCGAAGTCCTGGGCCGCATCGTCACCCGGTCGCGTGAAGGCAAGGATGCGGCGTCCCTGGTGGCGCGCGACCTGCGTGATTATGTGTGCCGCGGCACCGAAGCCATAGAGTCCCAGTCGGGGCGCATCGCCGGCCATCCGCAGTGCGCGATAGCCTATGAGCCCGGCACAGAGCAGTGGCGCCGCCTCCACGTCCGTGTATGCATCGGGAATCGGAAAACAGAAACGTTCGTCCGCCACCAGATACTCAGCGTAGCCACCGTCCATGTGGTAGCCGGTGAAGCGTGCCCTGTCGCAGAGATTCTCACGTCCGCTGACACAGTACTCGCAGGTTCCGCAGGCATACCCCAGCCATGGCACTCCCACGCGCGCGCCGGCACTGAAGCGGCTGGTGTTGTCCCCAGTCCCTACCACCACACCCACCACCTCGTGCCCGGGGACCACGGGTTTCCTGCCGTCGGCGAGTTCGCCGTCCACGATGTGCAGATCCGTCCGGCAGACCCCACACGCCGCAACCTTGATGAGAACCTGGCCCTTGCCCGGCTCCGGTGGCGGAAGTTCGACGGGGTTGAGCCCTGCTTCCGGCGAGTAAACCTGCATGGCACGCATGGGTACCAATCTACGTCGGGCGAGGTCGTCCCTGCCGGTTGGATGTTGCTTGCCATATCCGGAAGGTGCCTGCATCATCAACGTCCTGCCTGGCGCGGGGATTACCGGACGGCAGGTCAACCCCATAAACGACATGAGCAGACTGACAGCCGGAGTCGTTCTCGTGATGGTGTGCTCGGCCACCGGGTTGGGTGCGCAGTCGATTCCGGATGTTATCGGGTACTCCAGTCCCACATCGGTGAGGCGGCTGAGCCTGGATTCCGGGGAAGTCCGTCTCACCGGGGCAGAGGACATTGACTGGGAGCGTGTGGTGGCGATCCGGTCGCTCAGCGGGGGTGGGTTCGTGGTCGCCAACGCTGGCAGTGGGCAGTTGTACTGGTTCGACTCCACCGGGAAGAGGGTTGCCGTCGCCGGACGAAAGGGGCAGGGACCGGGTGAGTATCTGTCCATACGTGATATCGCGGTCACGCGGGGGGACAACGTTGTCGTCATGGACGATGGCACCCGTCGTGTGACCATACTGGGGCCCGGAGGCAAGGTGACGAGCACCATAACGCTGCAGGCTCCATTCGACGGTGGAGGCGGTCCCACACGGATGACGGCACTTTCCGACGGTACCGTCATTGTCGGCTACTCCGAAGTCACGCAGATGTCGCCGCGACCGGACGCATCGTACTTCAGGCAGCGGCTGTTCAGCTATTCACCTGCAGGAGTCCTGCGACGCGGTCCCGGTTTCGGGATTCCGGAGAGTGAGCATTTCGTGCAGGAGGTGCCCGCCGAAATGGGGCGGGTGGCGTACTGGAACCTCGCATTCGGGCGCATCATGTCGGTGCGCGCGGATTCCACGAATATTCTGATTGGCGACGGCACCGACTGGAGTGTCGAGGTGCGTCGGGCGGATGGGACATTGCGGCGGACCCACCGGGTTGCCCGCCCTCTGGCGGAGGTAACGGAAAGGGACAGGGACGGCTATCGTCAGGCAGCGCTGACCGGAGTGAAGCCGGCACAGAGGTTGGTGGTGGAGCGCATGACCAGGGAGATGCCCTTTCCGTCCCGGAAGCCTGCCTATCGACGCTTCGAGGTGGATGATGTACATGCCATCTGGATCGAGGCATGGCCCGAACCCGGTACGACCGCGATTGAATGGATTCGTCTCGACCGGGCGCGCCGTACTGCGACGGCATTTTCGATACCCCGGAGTTTTCGTCCCTTTGCGTTTGCCGGTGGCAGGGTGTACGGTGTGTGGCGGGATGCCGATGACGTCGAGCATGTGAAGGCGTACAGGCTGCCCTAGTGTCATTGGGTTGGATCGCCCGGGATCCGACCGTCACGCCCTGAGATCGAGAGAGGAAGACAAATGAGCATATCCACGGAGATGTTGCCCGAGTTCGATCAGGAGATGGCAGCGACCCGCCGGGTGATAGAGCGCGTACCGGATGATCAGCCCGACTGGAAACCCCATCCCAAATCGTTCTCCATCAGCCACCTCAACATGCTGCTGGCCCGTTTGCCGGGGTGGATTGCCCATGTGCTGACCGGTACCGAACTCGACCTGGGGGCGGGGCCCGGGTACAGCAATCAGACGTCGGCGACGCTGCTGGAGACGTTTGACCAGAGCGTGCGCGATTCCCGCGCGGCGATCGTGGCTGCGAGTGACGCCGATTATGACGTGATGTGGTCCCTTGCCATGCGGGGCAAGGTGCTCATGAAGCTGCCGCGCCGTGATGTCGTCAGGCAGACGATCAGCCACCTCAGCCATCACCGCGGTCAGATGACGGTGTATCTGCGGATGCGGGATGTGCCGGTGCCGGCGATATATGGCCCGACCGCGGACGAAGGCTGGGGTTGATGCCGCGGGTTGCGGCGGTAGTGCGCCATCGTGGCGTGGTTCAGGTGATGGCCACGCGGGTCCTTCCAGTCGCAAACGAGTCCAGGGTAGCTCAGCGACAACGGATTCAGCCGGAAGATTCCGGAGCGAGGAACGCCTGATGATCTCAAAGACCTTCAGGACCAGGTTGGTTCGCCAGGGTTCGATGTGTTTCATCCCCCTGACGTTTGACCCGAAGCCCCTGTTCGGGAAGGTGCGCGCGCCGGTGAGGGTCACGCTGAATGGATACACGTACCGGAGCACGATTGCCGTGATGGGAGGTCCGCCGTGCGTTCCGCTGAGGAAGAGCAATCGTGAAGCGGCGGGTTTGGATGGCGACGAGACAGTTGAGGTACGTCTGGAGCTCGATACGGACAAGCGGGAAGTGATTCCACCAGAGGATCTCGTGCAGGCACTGAAAGCCAATCCCGGAGCCTTCGAGCGTTGGCAGAAGCTCAGCTACACGCATCAGCGTGAGCATGTGGAGGCCATCGAAGGAGCCAGGAAACCAGAGACTCGCGCCCGTCGCATTGCAGGCGCAATCGACATGATTCAGCGCGCCTGATCCAAGCTGTTCGCTTCGATCCAGCAGTCATCAGGATCATGACCAGGAGACTGCTGGCCGGAGGCGGCCAACGGGTTGCCGCCGGATGGCGCGGAGCGTTCGCCTCGAACCGAGCGAGAGAGTTGGCG